>NZ_VOIL01000001.1:0-1268812 GCF_007994735.1 Nesterenkonia populi
TCACTCAGCGAGCTGAATGCGTACGCCTGCCCGGGCCGCGGGGTTCTCCTCAGCCTCCACCTCCAAGGCTTTGAGCCCGTGGCCGGCAGGCAGCGCCTCGGCGAGCTGCAGCGCGATGTACTGGACGATCACCTCGGTGGTGGAGAACTTCTCCGCGAAGTCAGGGTGCTCGTCCAGGTTCTTGTACCGCAGCGGCTCCAGCACCTGGGCGAGCAGCCCGGAGGCCTGGCCGATGTCGATGACGACCCCGTGCTCGTCCAGACCCTGCCTCTGAAAGCTGGCGCGGATCCTCAGGGTCGCCCCGTGCAGCTGCTGGGCGGGGCCGAAGAACTCGTGCTGCAGCGAATGGGCGATCATCAGATGATCATCGACTGTCAGCCGGAAGGTGGGGGCGACGGTGCTGGAATCAGTCACAGATGCTCTCCTGGGTCGATGGGATGCTGGTGTGCGGGATAGTCAATCACGTGAAGGATCGTCTCAGGGTCGGCGAGAAGGCGGTTCATCTCCGCCGGAAGCTGTGTGAGCGGCGAGCGCCCGGTGATCAGCGCGTCGAAGCGTTCGTCAGCCAGCAGGCCCAGTGCGGTGGCGAGACGTTCGGTGCGGGTGCGGCGAAGCCGTTTGGGGGAGGCGACCTCCCCCACCTGCACCCCCAGGATCCGGAGTCGCCGGGCGTGGAAGTCGGAGCCCAGGGGAATCTGCGGGGCGCTTGTCCCGTACCAGGAGAGCTCGACGACGGCGCCGTCGTCGCCGATGATCCGCAGCGCGGTCTCCAGTCCGGCTGCGGACGCGGAGGTATGGAGAACGACATCCTGATCCCCGCCGGCCTCCTCCGGTGCCGCGGCAGCCAGTCCCAGCCGCTCGCACAGGGCGCGACGGCGCTCGTTCTGATCCACCATCAGCACATGGGCCCCCGCCCGCTCGGCCAGCAGTCCCGCGCAGAGGCCCACCAACCCGGCCCCCACCACTGCGACACGGTCGGCCAGGGTGAGCTGCGCCTCCCAGACTCCGTTGAGCGCCACCTCCGCGATCCCTGCCAGCAGGGCCCGCTCCGCCGACATCCCGGCGGGAAGCACGTGGCAGTCCTCCGTGCTCATCACCACGTGCTGCCGGTGCCCGGAGAGGGTGAAGACCCGCTGTCCCACCAGATGCTCAGCCCCCTCACGGACGACGCCGACGTTGAGGTACCCGTGGGACACCGGGTGCGGCAGGTTTCCCAGCTGGTTCGGGGCACGCATCAGGTGCGCGACGGCGTCGGGCACCTCCCCGCGGTGCACCAGCCCCTCAGTGCCGCGGGATACCCCGGACACCAGCGTCTCGATCAGCGCCTCACCGTCATCGGGCACAGGCACGTCCGTCTCACGGATCTCGGAGGTGCTGGGGCCGGTGGTCCAGTACTGGAGCGTACGCATCGGGCAGAATCGTTCCAGGTCAGACCGGACGCAGCCTGAATGCGGCATGATGTCGTGCATGCGACTGTTCGTGGACTGCCGGTACGTGCGCACCCGCGTCCACGACGGGATCTCCCGCTACACCGCCTCCCTGGTGGAGACGCTTGGGTCCCCCACGTTCGCCTCCCGGGCACAGGTGACCATGCTGATCAGTGATCCTGCACAGCTGACGATGCTGCCCGATCTGCCGCACCTGCGAATCAGCTCCCCGACCTCCCCCCGGGAGCCGCTGGTGCCCCGGCAGATCAACCCGCACTCCCCCGACGTCGTCTTCTCCCCCATGCAGACCATGGGCAGCGCCGGACGCCGCTACCGGCTGATCCTCACGCTGCACGACCTGATCTACTACCAGCACCGCACTCCCCCGCGGGACCTGGCCGCCCCGGTGCGGGCCGGGTGGAGGCTCTACCACCTCAGCTACGCCCCGCAGCGGTGGACGCTGAACCGGGCCGACGCCGTCGCCACCGTGTCCGAAACCACCGCCGGGCTGATCACGCAGCACCGGCTCACCAAGCGGCCTATCCACCTGATCCCCAACGCCCCGCAGCCGGTGAGCCGGCCCAGGGACCCTGGGTGCCTGCCAGCCCGGGAGCTTCTCTACATGGGGTCATTCATGGGGTACAAGAACGTGGAAGGCATCATTGAGGGGCTGAACCGCCTGCCGGAATACCGGCTTCACCTGTGCTCCCCGCTCACCGGGGCGCGACGGCGCGAGCTCATCGCATCGGCGGCAGACCCTGATCAGCTGGTCTTCCACGACGGGATCTCCGAGGAGGAGTACCGAGCGCTGCTGCACAGGGCAGCCGCCCTGGTGACACTGTCCCAGGCAGAGGGGTACGGGCTGCCGGTGATCGAGGCGATGAGCCACGGCACCCCCGTGATCGTCTCCGAGCTGCCGATCTTCCGGGAGATCGCCGGCGACGCCGCCGGCACCCCCGCCGCTCAGGTCGTCACCAATACGGAGGAGCTGGCTTCCGCGGTGCGCAGGCTGGAGGCCCCGGACATCTTCTCCGAGGCCAGCCAGACTGCCCGGAGACGCTCTGCGGCCTACTCCTGGGAGGATTCGGCGGAGCGTCTGCTGGCCGCGGCGGCATCAGCTCAGTCGTCGAAGAACTGACCGGTGTCCCACCAGTCAGCCCCGCAGTAAAGCCCCTCATAGGCGGCCATGATCTTTCCGATGTCGTGCTGACCGGCCCTCTCCCGGCTGGCCTGTCCCATCGCTTCCCGATCAGCGGCGGGGCGCCGGAGCACCTTCTCCAGCTGCTCAGCGAGGTCCTCGGAGTCGTTGGGGGTGAACAGATGCCCGTTCTGCCCCTCTGAGACGAGGTGAGGCAGAGCCAGGGCGTCGGCCAGCACCACCGGTTTGGCCGCGCTCATCGCTTCCAAGGACACCAGCGACTGCAGCTCTGCTGTTCCCGGCTGGCAGAACACATCCGCGGCCAGGTAGGCCCGCCGCAGCTCGTCCTCCTCGAGGTGCCCACGCAAATCCACCCTGCCGGCGAGCCCCAGCTCATCGACCTGCTCGCGGAGCACATCGCGCTGCTCCCCATCTCCGACGACCTCAAGCCTGATGTTCAGGGCAGGGTCAGTTCTGGCGATCGCGTCGATCAGCACGTCCACGTTCTTCTCCACCGCGAGACGGCCCACAAAAAGCACTGTCGGGTGCTCCCTCACCGGCTTCTGCTCACCGGGGCGCAGGGCGTAGTAGTCGACATCGATGCCGTTGGACAGCGGCAGAACCCGTTCGAACCCCGCCTTCTCCCTCATCGTCTCCGCGGCCAGAGGGGTTGGGGTGGTGACCACGTTGGCTCGGCCCATCAGCCTGCTCATGTCCCTCCACGAGTTCCGGGAGACAACGTTCTTGAACCACTGGGGGAACGGCAGGAACGGGTCCAGGTTCTCCGGCATGAAATGGTTGGTGGCGATCAGGCGGATCCGGCGGCGCTGGGCGGCCAGGATCCCCGCCTTGCCGATCATGTAGTGGCACTGGACGTGGATGACGTCAGGCCGGATCTCGTCGACCAGCCGCCGCATGGCAGGCTCCACGGTCCATGGCAGGCAGAGTCGGAAGTACTCATGGGTGGGAGCTTTGAAGGAGCGGAACCGGTGGATGGTGGCCTCGGGGCTCTCCTCCACAGTGTCCCGGCCCGGCCCGGGCCGGGCAGCGGCGATGTGCACCTCGTGGCCCCGCGATGCCATGTGCTTGGCCAGCCGGTGGCCGAAGACGGCGGCGCCGTTGACGTCCGGCGGGTAGGTGTCGGCGACGATCAGCACCCGCAGCGGGGCACGGTCAGGCTCAGGCGCAGGGTCGTTCACGGGGTGCTGGCCCTCCGGGGCGCTGTCTCGCCGGCCTGGGCCTCAGGCACAGCCCCCGGGTACAGGACGGCCGGGTCTACAGGCTCCAGATCCTCAGGGTCGATGAGGTCTTCCGGGTCCACGATCTGGATGGGAGCGGTGGCTGGGACCACCCAGGCGCTGCGGTCCCAGCTGCTGATGCCTTGGCGGCGCAGCCGGAGGAACTTGGCCCACAGCTGCCATATGTAGTCCAGGCAGGCAACAGCGTGCAGCACGCAGGCGGCGAGCAGCGCGGACTCGACGATGAAGGGCAGCACGTCAGTGTCGAAGCGCTCCGCGGGGACCAGCAGGCTCAGAGGGAAGGCGAGCATCACGAGCGCGGTGCGGACCTTGCCCACCGGGGAGACCTTCAGCTGGGGAGACCCGCGGAAGAGGGACAGCCCCGTGACCAGCAGCAGGGCGTCTGCGATCAGGATGGTCCACAGCACCCAGACGGGGACCACCCCGTAGCCCACCAGGGTCAGGGCAATGATGATCATCGCCACCCGGTCTGCCAGCGGGTCAAGCCACAGGCCCACGGTGCTGATCTGGTCGAAGGCACGGGCGACGAACCCGTCGACCCAGTCGGTGACGCCGAGGACCACCAGAGTCCAGAATGCGGCCATGTAGGCACCGTCGTGCACGAACCAGACGAACAGCGGCACCAGCAGGAACCGCAGGACGGTGACGATGTTGGGCGCTGTCCAGAAGGTCTCGCGCACGGTGTACTCGAAACCGTCCCTGGTCCCGGCACCGATGAGTCTCACGGAGGAAAGTCTACTGCGCGCCGGTGAGCGGTCAGCGCCTGACCAGCTCGCGCAGGAACACCGCGCCTGCCGCGGTGGCGCCGGCAGCCACCGAGAGCGGCTTCCAGCGCTCAGAGACGAACTCACGGGCCTGGTCCGCCCTGCGGCTCTCCTGCTGGGCGGCAGGATTCGGCTCCACGGGGCTGGAGGCCAGCTCGTCCTCGGCTGCCCTGCCCTTGGGCAGGCGGGCCGCAATCTGGTCCTGCAGCCCGGCGATGTGCTCACGGCGCAGAGCCGTGCGCCGCAGCAGCTCGGTGTAGTTCGGCTTCTCCGGCTCGCCCGTGCCCGGCTTCTTCCGCTGCTCAGCGGCCTGTCGCTTGGCCTCCGCCTTGGCCTGACGCTTCCGCTCATCGGCCCGGTCCAAGCGGGCCGGGTCGAAGCTGCTGCCCTCGCGCACCGTTCCCAGATCCAGGCGGAACCCTCGAATGGCGTCCTCAGGCTTCAGGGGCATGGCGGACTTGAGCTTGAACAGGCCCACCAGCACAAAGATCAGCGCAATGAGCAGGAAGGCGGCGCCGACGATCAGGGCGGCGGCCCACAGCTCGAAGATCAGGGAGAGGCCGGCAATGGCGGCCACGATCAGCGCCACCGCCAGGAAGATGACGAACACGAGTCCGATCACCATCAGGGCCGCGGCGATCCCGGCTGCCACGCCCTTGGCCTTCATCTGGGCGACGGCGACGCCGATCTCGTCGTTGATCTGCTTGGGCCCCAGGCGCAGCAGGAGCTTCACGACATCGACCATCGAGGTCTTGGGCTTGCTCTTCGGCGCAGCGTGCTCTGCCACGGTGGGTGCCTCCATCCGGTGAGGAACGTGCTGGTCAGTCTGCTCCAAACT
The DNA here is from genome assembly GCF_007994735.1 of Nesterenkonia populi. Classification (NCBI taxonomy): domain Bacteria; kingdom Bacillati; phylum Actinomycetota; class Actinomycetes; order Micrococcales; family Micrococcaceae; genus Nesterenkonia; species Nesterenkonia populi. Next base: position 5,427 of record NZ_VOIL01000001.1, read on the forward strand.
ATCACCACCGTCTCCCTTGCACCGGGGCGGCAGGGTCGACGCCCCTGGTCAGCCGCTGTCGGTCAGCAGACCGAGTCGGTGGGCCGCGGGTTGGCCAGTCCCGCCAAGGAGCGGCACTTCAGCCCCGCCCAGGTGCCTGCGAGCGCCGCCAGCGCCCACAGCCAGCCGGAGACCGAGCCGGAAGCGATGCCGCCCAGGTAGGCTCCGATGTTGCACCCTTCGGCCAGGCGGGCGCCGATTCCCATCAGGATCCCGCCCAAGAGCGCGACGCCCACGTGCTTCCATCTGATGTCCCGGTTGAGCACCCAGGAGCCGCCGGCGGCGGCGGCGATCGCGGCACCGATCATGATGCCGAAGTTGGTCAGCGAGTTCTGGTGGGACAGGACCGGATCGGCGATCATCTCAGCCCAGCCGTCCTGCTGCCAGAACTCCCAGGTCTCGGGCTGCAGGCCCAGCAGCTGCAGGAACCTCGCGCCCCACAGCGCCAGAGCGTTGGTCACGCCCCAGATGCCGCCGGAGACCCACATCACCGCGCCGCCGAGACCGGCCAGCACCAGGGCGCCGACCCACATGGGCCAGGAGCCCCGGACCGCACGGGCCCAGCCGCGCGCCGTCGGCGGGGTGCCTGCCGGCGGAGGGGTGCGGCGGGCCTGGATCACCTTCGAAATGCCGATCAGGGCCAGCAGGGCGAGGATCGTGATGCCCCAGCCGCCGACATAGCCGACGTGGTCCGAGAGCAGCACAGGCTCCATGCCCGGCAGGTCCCGGACCAGTGCGAAGAACCACGGGGTGGTGAAGATGACCGAGCCGGCGATGAAGCCGATCAGGGTAGGCACCACCGTTGACTGCCCGGAGCCCACGGCGAAGAGGGTGCCGGAGGCGCAGCCGCCGCCCAGCTGCATGCCGATCCCGAAGATGAACGCGCCCAGGAACAGCCCCACGCCGATCGTTCCGCTGTACGGGGTCGGCTCGTTGCCGAATGCCGACCAGCCGGTGACGAAGAGCAGCATGAAGATCGTCGCCGTGGTGCCCAGCAGCAGCGCGTGATTGCGCAGCCCCTGACCGTTGCCGACCGCCACCAGCTGCCGCCACGCGGAGGTGAAGCCGAATCTCGAGTGGAACAGTGCGATGCCCAGCCCCAGGCCGAGGATCAGCAGAACCCCGAAGTAGACGCCCTGCTCGACGCCGTCGCGCATCGTGTTCGAGAAGAACACCCAGGCCAGCAGGCCCGCCGCCAGCAGAAGGAAGATGCTGATCTTCCGGGGCTGCGGCGGCTTCGCCGGGTCCGGCGTCGGGGGTGCCGCGCAGGTTGGGGCGGGTTTGAAGACCGAGCTGTCGATCTTGGTGAGACTGGTCGCCATAGCTGAGGAGAAGCTCCTTGTGGGGACGGGCCCTCCGGGCTGCGGATGTGCGCCGCGGACGGTTCTTCGGCCCAGAAAGAATAGGGGACCGAAGTGAACCCGCCGCCGGATGATGTCACACGCATTCACAGACGTGCGCTGGCTGACACCGCCTGGCCCGGGCGTAGCATTGGGGCCGTGCGCGACTACGACCTCGATGAGATGTATGCCAACACCTATACGGAGGACGATCGGCGCGCCCACGAGAACCGGCCCATCAGCGAGAAGAAGTTCCTGATCGCATGGGCTGCCGCCGTCGTCGGCGGTCTCATCGGTGCCCAGCGCTGGTATCTGGGCCTCATTGCCACCGCCGCGGTGAAGACCCTTCTGTTCTGCGCCGCCCTGGTGCTCTTCGCCATTGACGAGCTGGGCCTGGCGCTCGGAACCATGTCGGTCACCGGTGCCTGGACGATCATCGACCTGTTCCTGCTGCTCTCCGGCACGATGCGCGATAGGAAGGATCACGAGCTCAAGGGCTACAGCCAGTGGGCCGGGCCCTGCGCGGCAGCCACAGTGCTGCTGTTCGCCGGGATGCTGGTGGTGGCCCTGGTGATGGGAACCAGCTCAGGAGTTGCCGGATAGAGCTCCGGGCGCGAAGGCAGGTGCGCGCCCGCGGAACCGGCTCAGTCCTCCTCGATCTGACCGGCGGGCGTCCTCTTCTCGGCTTGGAACTCCTGCTCCTTGCGGCCATGGGCCCAGTAGGCGGATATTGAGAGGCCTCTGCGGCTCAGGCCCCGCTCCTTGACGAGGTGACGCCGGATCGTCTTCATCTGTGCGCGCTCTCCGTGCACGAACACCTGCACGTCACCCTGCGGCAGCTCAACCTCCTCAATGGCTGCGGCGAGCAGGGTTGTCTCAGGGGCGAAGTCGCCGCCGCGGTGCAGCCAGCGGACCTCCACTCCGGCGGGCGCGGCGATCGGCTGCTGCTCGGCCTCGCCGTGCACCTCGATCAGGGCCAGCCCCTCGGAGTCGGGACCCATGGCCTCCAATGAGGAGGCAATGGCAGGCAGGGCTGCCGCGTCACCGGCCAGCAGATGCCAGTCAGCCTCCGGACGAGGTGAATAGCCGGAGCCGGGCCCGAAGAAGCACACCTTCTCCCCCGGCTCAGCATGCGCAGCCCAGGGCCCGGCGAGGCCGTCGTCGCCGTGGACGACGAAGTCGACCCAGATCTGCTCCGCCTCACGGTCGATGTGCCGGATGGTGTAGGTCCGGGTGGCAGGCATCTGCTCAGGAGGCAGCTGCTCACGCAGGGCGTCCATGTCGTATGGGGGCTCAAGCCCCAGTGACGGGTCCGTGAAGAGCACCTTGATGTACTGGTCGGTGTCTTCCTTGAATTCGATGTCCCGGAAGCCCTCGCCTCCGAGCACCAGACGCACCATATGGGGCGTGAGCTGCTCGCGGCGGACCACGTAGAGCAGAGTCTGGCGGCGGGGCTTGCGCGGCTTATCCGACATAAGGCCACCCTAACTGAGATTGAGCATCCCAGCGTGCCCGGAAAGCCGGCTCTGCTTCTGGCGCGATCAGGTGAGGTCTTCGCGCGGAGGCTTCCATGCTCGCAGCTGAGAGATCAGGCCCTCCGGGGTGTCTGCGATGACAAGAGCATCGCGCCGCCATTCGGCGATGAACCCTTCAGCGACCTGGTGGTCGATCATGCTCAGCAGAGGGTCCCAGAACCCCGCGGTGTTGTAGAGAGCCACAGGCTTGGCGTGGATGCCGAGGTACTGCCACGTCCACACCTCGAAGAGCTCCTCGAGGGTTCCCATGCCGCCTGGGAGCGAGAGGAACGCGTCGCCCAGCTGCCCCATCCGGGCTTTGCGGGCATGCATGTCCTCGACGACTTCGAGCTGCGTGAGCCGCTGATGGGCGATCTCACGCTCCACGAGCACTTCAGGGATCACCCCGGTCACACGACCGCCTGCTTCTATCACGGAGTCGGCCATCTGCCCCATCAGTCCGACTTTGCCGCCGCCGTAGACGACTTCGACACCGGACTGGGCCAGTGCGGCGCCGAGCCGGCGGGTCTCCCGCTGATAGGCAAGGTCAGCCCCAGAGGCGCTGCCGGTGAACACAGTGAGCTTCTGAAGGTCGGTCACGCGTTCAATCGTAGGCTCTCCTCAGGACGGAAGGCCGCAGCTGCCATAAGCGCGCAAAAAAGTGGAGGGCCCCAGTGTGTGACTGGGGCCCTCCACTTTTTCTGCTCCCCCAGCTGGATTCGAACCAGCAACCGCTCGATTAACAGTCGAGTGCTCTGCCGTTGAGCTATGGAGGATTAGGACTCAAAGAGTCTAGCAGGGAACTCGTGGAGGCAAAAACCGTAGGATGGTCCGCTGTGACTGACTCTGCCGATATCGCACGCCTGATCATCTCCTGCCCGGACCAGCCCGGCATCGTGGCCGCAGTCTCCCAGACCATCGCGGACCTGGGCGGCAACATCATCACCCTCGACCAGTACTCCACGGACCCTGAGGGCGGGCAGTTCTTTCAGCGCACAGTATTCCACCTCCCCGGCCTGGCTGCCGCCCGCCCCCAGGTGGAGAGAGCGATTCAGGAGCAGCTGGCGGACCGGTTCCGGATGGAGTGGTCCCTGCACGACACCTCCAGGCCCAAACGGGTGGCGATCTTCGCGTCCAAGACCGACCACTGCCTGCTGGACCTGCTCTGGCGCCACCGCCGCGGCGAGCTGCCCATGGACATCGCCATGGTGGTCTCCAACCACCCGGACCTCGCAGAGGACGTGCGCACCTTCGGCATCCCGTTCTTCCACGTGCCTGCTACGCCCGGCACCAAGGAGGAGGCTGAGGCAAAGCACCTTGAGCTGCTGGAGGGAAACGTTGATCTCGTGGTGCTGGCCCGCTACATGCAGATCCTCTCCCCCAGGTTCCTGGAGAAGGTCGGCGCTCCGGTGATCAACATCCACCACAGCTTTCTGCCGGCCTTCATCGGCGCGGGCCCCTACCAGAAGGCCAAGGACCGCGGCGTGAAGCTCATCGGCGCCACCGCCCACTACGTCACTGAGGACCTTGATGAGGGACCTATCATCGAGCAGGACGTCATCCGCGTCTCCCATGCGGACGATGTCGCACAGCTGACCCGCTACGGCGCCGACGTCGAGCGGGCGGTGCTCTCCCGCGCGGTGAAGTGGCACTGCGAGGATCGGGTTCTGCGCCACGGCAGCACCACCATCGTCTTCTGATGCAGCTCCGCGACGACGTCGTCCCCACGACTGATCAGCTGGTGGAGCTGTACGACGCCGTCGGGTGGTCCATCTATACGGAGGACCCCAACAGGCTGCTTCGCGATGTGGAGACCGCGAGCCTGCGCAGCTTCGTCCGCTTCGACTGATCGGCCGACGTCCTCAGTGAGGTGCGTAACGATCAGGTCCGTGCCATCAGGTCAGCGCTTCTGGGCGACGGGACGGATGACCAGCTCCTCCACCGTGGAGGCCGGGTCGAGGTCGACGGCGGTCCGGACCGTCTCCGCGATCGACTGAGGGGAGACGTAGATGCTGCCGTCGTAGTCGGTGCTGCCGGACTGCTTCTGCAGATCCACCTGCATATCCGTGTCCACCCGGCCGGGGTGGATGGAGGTGACACGAACCTTCCCGCGCTCCTCCTCCCGGAGGGAGTCGGTGAACGCGCGCAGGGCGAACTTGCTGCCCGAGTACATGGCGCTGTTCACCCGGGCTACGAATCCAGACCCGGAATTGATGGAGATGACCTGCCCCGCGGACTCGCGCAGCAGGGGCAGAGTGACCCGGGTCAGCTCCGCGACGGCGAAGAGGTTCACGCTGAACATCTCCTGCCACTGGTCCGGGGTGGCTTCCGCAGCCGGCTGCAGCCAGGCCGCACCAGCACTGTGCACCAGCACATCCAGCCTTTTCAGACCCAGATCAGCGACATCGGATTCGATGCTTTCCACCTTCCGCAGGTCCGCGGTCCACCCGGAGGCGCTGGCGCCCGCCTGAGTGAGCGTCTCCACAGCTTCCTGGACTCGATCGGGGTTCGAGCCGCCGATGATCAGGTGGTGATCACGGCCCAAGCCCCGTGCGATCGCACGTCCGATGCCGCGGGTTCCGCCGGTGATGAGTGCAACCTTCTCAGCCATGGAGTCCACCCTAATGGAGCCGGCTTTGGGACGAGGCGGCCGTGGGCTCGGAGAGGACGTGAACACGCAAGCCCTGAGAGTCTCCTCACTCCGAGCCGTGTCCCGGCAGCGCGGCTCACACCCCCTGCCATGTAACGGTTGTGTTTCGGGTCACTCTTGAGCTGGTCGTGGGCGGGGCGGGTCGCATAGCCTGTGTGCACCCAAGCCTCGGCTGGCGTTCAGCCGAGCTCGCGCCACCACTTGCAGGAGGAACCTTATGAGCGTTCGTCGAATGACCCGGCTGACCGCCGGAATGACCGCTATCGCCGCGATGACTGCTTTGGCAGCCTGCGGCAACGGCGATGACGCCGCAGACAACGGCGAGGGCGATGCCGAGGCTGAGGTCGGCGATGAGGAGGACTTCATCGAGGACCTCGAGTTCGCCACCGGCAGCACCAGCGGCGCCTACTACCCGCTGGGCGGTGACCTGCAGTCCATCTTCGAGGCTGAGACCGATGCCACCGTGAACTATGTCGAGTCCGGCGGCTCCGTGGACAACCTGGGCCGCATTCTGCAGGAGACCGCCCAGCTGGCCCTGTCCCAGAATGACACCGCCATGAATGCTGTCAACGGTCAGCTCGACATCAGCGACGACGACGAGGATGAGGAGCTGATCACGGTCGACAACTTCGGCTGGATCGCCAACCTCTACCCCGAAGCCATGCACATCGTGGTCCGTGAGGACTCCGGCTTCGAGTCCATCGAGGACCTCGAGGGGGCCACCATCGCCGTCGGCGACGTCGGATCCGGCACCCGCGCCATCTCGGACGCGATCCTTGACCACTACGAGATCGACTACACCACCGAGGAGACCGAGTTCGGCGACTCCACCGAGATGCTGGCCGACGGCCAGATCGACGCCTCCATGTTCGTGGTCGGCGTGCCGGTGGGGTCCCTGACTGAGCTCGCTCAGTCCACCGACACTGAGCTGATCTCCCTTCCCGAGGAGGATGCCGAGGAGATCGCCGAGGACGGCCTGTTCGAGGCGTACACCATCGATGCCGAGGCCTACGACTTCCTCGAGGAGGACGTCACCACCCTGTCGGTGTTCGCCGCCCTGGTGGCCTCCACGACCCAGGTCAGCGAGGATCTCGCCTACGACATCACCGCTGCGCTGTTCGAAAACATCGACGACGTCACCGTGGCCCAGGGTGAGAGCATCGACATCGACGAGGCCCTCTACGGGATCGGCGACATCCCGCTGCACCCCGGCGCTGAGCGCTACTTCGAGGAGCAGGGCATCGACATCGACGGCGAGACCGACGAGGACGCTGAGGACGAGGACACCGACGAGGAGGAGTGAGCTCCGCCTCTCCCCCTCCTAGGGCATACTCATACCCGTGAACAGGACAGCAGCAGAGCAGCCCCGGGCCGGAGCGTTCCCAGAGGACGTGAAGCCCGGGGCCGCGGCTGAGGAGAGCGCCGAAGAGGTCCTCCGCGAGCATGACATCTCCAGCAGGTTCCGCACGGAGCTGGGCTGGTGGGGATGGCTCGTGGGGGGCCTCGCGGTCGCCTTCACCGCCTACCACCTCTACTCCGCGTTCTATCGGCCGTACAACACCTGGATGCACGGCTCCCTGCACGTGGCAGGCGCCCTGGCCCTGATCTTCCTGCTCTACCCGGCCTCCAAGAAGCTCCTGCGCACGCCGACGAGCACCAGCAGGGCGCTCAGCCTGCTGGTGGGGCGCCATCGCGGCGTGCCCTGGTATGACGTGCTGCTGGCCGGCGCGGCTGTCTACTGCAGCACCTATATCTTCTTCAACTACGATCACCTGGTCTCCAATCGAGTCCAGCTGGTCGGCTTCGAGGATCAGGACATCCTCGTCGCGCTGGTCGGCGTGGCCCTGGTGCTTGAGGCCACTCGCCGCTGCGTGGGCCTGCCGATCGTGATCATCGCTGGACTGGCAATCGTCTACGCCGTCTACGGCGACAACATGCCGATGTTCTCCCACCGGGGGCAGGACTGGGACGAAGTCGCCACCAACCTTTTCCTCAGCTCCGGGCAGGGGATCTTCGGCACGCCGATCCAGGTCTCGGCGAACTTCATCTTCCTCTTCCTGTTCTTCGCCGTGGTGCTGATGCGCACCAACATCGGCCAGTTCTTCAACGACCTCGCCTTCCGCGCCGCGGGCAAGTACTCCGGCGGCCCCGCGAAGGCAGCGGTGGGAGCATCAGGCCTGCAGGGGATGATCTCCGGGTCCTCGGTGGCGAACACTGTGGCCTCCGGGTCCTTCACCATCCCCATCATGAAGAAGGCCGGCTTCAAGCCGCACGTGGCCGCCGCCACCGAGGCCACCGCTTCAACGGGCGGTCAGCTGATGCCTCCGATCATGGGTGCGGCCGCGTTCATCATGGCCCAGAACGTGGCGGAGGTGGAGTACAACGAGCTGATCGTCATCGCGATCATCCCGGCGGGCCTCTACTTCCTCGGCGCGCTCCTCTCCATCCACTTCGAAGCCAAGCGCAACGGCCTCAAGGGCATGGACCCTGCCGAGCTGCCGAGCTGGCGGTCGCTGCTGCTGCGCATGGACATGCTGCTGCCCTTGGTGATCATCATCGCCACGCTGCTCTCCGGAATGAGCGCGATGCGTGCGGCCCTCTTCGGCATCGGCACCGCTCTGGCGATCGGCCTGCTCCGCGCCACCTTCGAGAACTTCGTCCCCCTGATCGCGCAGGCGTCCAAGCAGGGTCGCAGCCCTCTGGCTGAGAGCGCCAAGCTGCTGCTGGCACTGCTCCACGCAGTGGTTGAGATGTTCATCGCCGGTGCTCGCACCGCACTGCCGGTGATCGCCGCCTGCGCGACGGCAGGCATCGTCGCGGGCACCGTGACCTCTACCGGCCTGGGCAGCCAGCTCGGCTCCGGGCTGATCCAGCTGGCGGGCGGAAACTTCCTGCTCGTCCTCTTCTTCGTCATGATCGCCTGCATCGTCCTCGGCATGGGCCTGCCCACCACTGCGAACTACGTGGTCACAGCGACTGTCGCGGCGCCGATCCTCTACACGAACTTCGACGTTCCGATGATCGCCGCCCACATGTTCGTCTTCTTCTTCGGCATCCTCGCCGACATCACTCCTCCGGTCTGTCTGGCCGCCTACGCGGGCGCCGGGATCGCGAACGCCAACCCGATGGCGGCCGGTGTGACGGCGCTGAAGATTGCCTTCGCCGGCTTCATCATCCCGTACGCCTTCATCCTGCAGCCTGCAATACTGCTGCAGGGCACCTGGGACGAGACGCTCCGCTACGTGGCGATGACAATCGTGGGGCTGGTGGGCCTGGCCTCCGGGCTGGGCGGCTATCTGCTCACCCGGGCGATCGTGATCGAACGCGTGCTGCTCATGGTCGGCGGGGCGCTGCTCGTCTACCCGGACATGTTCGTCTCCATGGTCGGGATTGTCGCCATGGGTGTGGCTGTCATCATGCAGCTGGCTCGCCGTCGCAGGGCTCCGGCGCAGGCCGAAGAAGCACCCGTCGCCTGACTGCTGCGCGAGAGCGCACGCCCTCCTGGATAGGATGGGCGGCATGACTTCACGCACTGCTTCCGGACACGGCCTGGCCACCGTCACCGACGAGGGAACCGTCCTCGACACCTGGTTCCCCCGCCCGGTGCTGTCGCCCCTGGCCGAGAACCACGACGACGACCTGCTCGCCTCCCTGCGCCAGGCCGAGGCCGCTGACGCCGCCCGCGGGGTGCGGACCAAGGCCGTCTCCGCCGAGGCCGACCTGGACGCCGAGGCCTCCTCCACCGAGGATGTGTGGCTGCGCCTGCACCTGCTCTCCGCACGCCTGGCCAAGCCCAACACCATCAACCTCGACGGCATCTTCGGACACCTGACCAACGTGGTGTGGACCAACTTCGGCCCCTGCGCCGTCGACGGCTTCGAGACCACGCGTCTGAAGCTCCATTCCCGCGGCCACGTCACCGTCCACTCCATCGACAAGTTCCCCCGCCTCGTCGACTATGTGACCCCCAAGGGGGTGCGCATCGGCGACGCTTCCCGCGTCCGCCTGGGCGCCCATCTGGCCGAGGGCACCACCGTGATGCACGAGGGCTTCGTGAACTTCAACGCCGGCACCCTGGGCACCTCCATGGTCGAGGGCCGCATCAGCGCCGGGGTCGTCATCGGAGACGGCACCGACGTCGGCGGCGGCGCCAGCATCATGGGCACGCTCTCCGGCGGCGGCAAGGAGAAGATCGCCCTCGGTGAGCGTGTCCTCCTCGGCGCGAACTCCGGGGTGGGCATCAGCCTCGGAGACGACTGCGTGGTCGAGGCGGGCCTCTACATCACTGCCGGCACCAAGGTCTCCGTGCTCGACGACGACCGCAGCGTGACCGACGTCGTGAAGGCTTCCCAGCTCTCCGGCGTGCCCGGCCTGCTGTTCGTGCGGAACTCCACCACGGGCGTGGTGGAGGCAAAGCCGCGCAAGGGCCAGAAGGTCGAGCTCAACGCGGCACTGCACAAGAACTGAGCCGTTCTGTGTTCTCTCGTCAGCCTCGTCCTGAGGCCGCCACCCGCCCGATGGCCCGCCGGAAGCGGCGCCGCCGGGCGCTGGCCGCCCTCGCGCTGACAGGCGCGCTGATCGCCGGAACCGCCTACGGCGCCTGGCGGTACATCGACGAGAATGAATACCTGCTCGACCAACGGTGCGAAGTCATCGTCGCAGGAGAGACCCAGCGCCTCAGCCCGGAACAGGCTCACAACGCAGCCCTGCTGAGCGCAGCCGCCGCCGACCGCGGCCTCCCCGTCGAGGCCGCGGTCCACGCAGCGGCGATCTCCCTGCAGGAGGCAGACCTTGAGCTGCGCGAGGACGACGGCGACGCCGGCGACCGCGTCCTCTTCGCCCGCGGCGTCGGGAGCTGGGCTGACGACGGCCCCGCTGAAGACACCCCCATCAGCGTCGACGGCTTCTTCGACCTCCTCGACGAGCAGCTCGAAGCCGCAGAAGAAGCTGACGAGGGGGACGGAGAGGGAGAGGACGAGGAGCATGATGCCTCAGGCTGGGAGCCGGAGATGCCCCTCGACGAAGCTGCCGAGGTCCTCAACAGGCCCCACAACCCCCAGTTCTACCCGCAGCACGAGGACAGAGCCCGCGCCTTCGTATCACCGCTGACCGGCCAGTCCCAACGAGATCTCTCCTGCACCCTCTCCCAGCTCGAGGACGAGACCCCCTCCCCCGACGCTGAGGCGGCCGCCGACGAGCTCATCAGCACCCTCCCCGCAGCCCTCGGAATCCCCAGCACCGAATATGATGGTGATGAGGACGACGAGGAGGCCGACGAGTTCGAGCCGGAGCCGATCCCTGACGGCCTCGTCGATCTCGAAGGCACCGGCGAGGACGCTGTCCTGACCATCACCTACCCCTCGGATCCTGAGCACCTGGACTCCGAGTACGACCTTCGATGGATGATCGCCCAGTGGGGCGTGGCATCCGCCTACGACTACGGCATTCAGACCGTCGAGACCGGCTCACACCTTTGGGACCGCGACGATGCCCGCTGGACCCAGCCCGAGCACGGCAGCGCAGAAGAGGGCACCGTCCGCATCGGCTTCGACCGGGACTGGGACGAGGACTGACCAGCCGGACATAGGAGTGCCCCGGCCTTTCCGGCCGGGGCACTCCTATGCTTCAGCTACCAGGCGGGGCGGCGTTCACCGCCCGCCCAGAGGAACTCCCCCTGCTCACGCAGGGTAGTGCCTCTCCTGGTAGCCGGTGTAGATCTGACGCGGGCGGCCGATCTTGGTGCCGCGGTCGCTCATCATCTCGCGCCACTGGGCGATCCATCCGGGCAGGCGGCCCAGAGCGAAGAGGGGTGTGAACATCTTCTCGGGGAAGCCCATCGCCTTGTAGATCAGGCCGGTGTAGAAGTCGACGTTCGGGTACAGCTTGCGCTCCACGAAGTAGTCGTCCTCCAGGGCGACGGCCTCGAGCCGCTGAGCGATCTCGAAGAGCTCATTGTCGCCGCCCAGCTTGCCCAGGATGTCGTCGGCCAGGCCCTTCACGATGCGGGCGCGCGGGTCATAGTTCTTGTACACGCGGTGGCCGAAGCCCATCAGGCGGATGCCGGCTTCCTTGTTCTTGACCTTGGTCATGAACTCCTCCGGGCTCATGTCCGAGGCCTGCAGCTCCTTGAGCATGTGCAGGACTGCCTCGTTCGCGCCGCCGTGGGCGGGGCCGAACAGGGCGTTGATGCCCGCGGAGACGGAGGCGAACAGGTTCGCCTGAGCGGAGCCGACCAGGCGCACAGTGGAGGTGGAGCAGTTCTGCTCATGGTCCGCGTGCAGAATCAGCAGGGTATCCAGAGCTTTCGCCATGTCCGGGTCCACCTCGTAGCCCTCGGCAGGAACGCCGAAGCAGCCTCGGATGAAGTTCTCCACCAGGTCCAGGTTGTTGTCCGGGTAGAGCATCGCCTGGCCCACGGACTTCTTGTACGCGTAGGAGGCGATGGTCGGCAGCTTGGCCAGCAGGCGGTAGGTGGAGCGCTCCACCTGCTCGTCGTCGAACGGGTCCAGGGAGTCCTGGTAGAAGGTCGAGAGGGCGGACACTGCGGAGGACAGCACCGGCATGGGGTGGGCATCGCGCGGGAAGCCGGAGAAGAAGTCCTTCAGGTCCTCGTGCAGCAGGGTGTGACGGCGGGTCACATGGTCGAAGTCGGCCAGCTGCTGCTGGGTGGGCAGCTCGCCGTAGATCAGCAGGTAGGAGACCTCCAGGAAGTTGGAGTTCTCCGCCAGCTGCTCGATCGGGTATCCGCGGTAGCGGAGGATGCCCTCGTTACCGTCGATGTAGGTGATGGCCGACTTGGTGTTGGCTGTGTTCATGAAGCCGGGGTCATAGGTGACCGCACCGGTGGTCTTCAGCAGCGGACCGATGTTGAGGCCATCATTGCCCTCAACGGCGCTCTCCACAGGGAGTTCAAGCTCATGGTCCTGATACGTCAGGTTCGCGGCAGCCTGCTCAGTCATAGGGTTCTCCTTCAAGCTAGGGCAAGACGTCCCTAACCTACCGTGTTCCAAGCCACACGCGCCAATGGTGACCGGAGACGCTCAGCGGCGTCAGCAATCTCCGAATCTGATGCAGTGAGGGCCACACGGATGCGGCCCTGTCCGGCGTCGCCGTAGAAGGTCCCGGGACCGACGACGATGCCTCGCTCGGCCATTCGTGCCACCTGGGACCAGGTGTCGCCGGAGCCGTCCGTGCACCAGAGGTAGAGGCCCGCCTCCGAGTGCTCCACGGTGAAGCCTGCGGCCTCCAGCGCAGACTTCGCCCGGAATCGGCGAGCGGCGTAGATTCTGCGCTGAGCGGCGACGTGCTCGTCATCCGACATGGCAGCGGTCAGGGCTTCCTGCACGGGTGCGGGCATGATCATTCCCGCGTGCTTGCGAGCATTGAGCAGCCCCGTGGTCAGCTTGGGACAGCCTGCGACGAAGGCGGCCCGGTAGCCGGCCAGATTGGACTGCTTGGATGCCGAGTACACCGCCAGCAGCCCCTCGTGGCTGCCCTCAGCCACTCGTGGGTCCAAGATCGAGGGGACCTCCTCGGCCTCCCACGGCAGCATCGCATAGCATTCGTCGGAGGCCACCGCTGCGCCGATCCTGCGAGCCAGGCGCACCCACTCGCGCAGCCGGGCGACGTCGTCGACCCGGCCGGTGGGGTTGGCCGGGGAGTTCAGCCAGATCAGCTTCACCCGGGTCAGCGTCTGCTCATCCAGCTCGGCCGGATCGTCGACGGCGAGCGGCTCCGCGCCGACGATCTGAGCGCCCATCTCATAGGTGGGGTAGGCGATCCTGGGGCGCAGCACGATATCGCCCGCGCCCAGCCCGAGCAGGGCGGGCAGCCAGGCGACGAATTCCTTGGACCCGACAGTCGGCAGGACCGTGTCAGGATCGACGTCGGGCACTCCACGAACCCGGCGGAACCAGGCAGCCACCGTCTCACGCAGCGCAGGCGTGCCATGGGTGGACGGATAGCCGGGAGCATCCGCGGCAGAGGCCAGGGCCTCACGAATCGCAGCGGGTGTGGGGTCAGCGGGCGTTCCGATGGAGAGGTCGATGACCCCGCCGGGGTGCTCGGCGGCCTGAGCCCGGTAGGGCGCCATCGCATCCCACGGATACTGAGGAAGGCTGAGCATGAATGAACGCGGCCTGCCGGGGTGAAGCCCCTTCTCCGCTCAGCGCCTGCGGCGCTGCAAGGAATCCTCTGGGGCTTCGCTCCGGCAGGGCCGCTCCTTGTCTATTCCTCTTCGGCCTGCGGGGGCAGGGCGGAGATGACGTCGTGGTCCTTGTCGATCTTGCCCATCTTGGCGGCGCCGCCGGGGGAACCGATGTCGTCGAAGAACTCCACGTTGGCACGGTAGTACTCGTCCCATTCCTCGGGGAGGTCATCCTCGTAGTAGATGGCCTCCACAGGGCAGACGGGCTCGCAGGCGCCGCAGTCCACACATTCGTCCGGGTGGATGTACAGGGACCGTTCGCCCTCGTAGATGCAGTCGACGGGGCACTCGTCAATGCAGGCCTTGTCCTTCAGGTCCACACAGGGAAGCGCAATGATGTAAGTCATGGGTCCTCACGGTTTCGCAGAGTGCAGGTGCGTCTGTTGAACATTCTACGGGTGGTGATCAAGTGAGGCCTCAGCACGACGACGCGCGAGGTCATCTTTCGCGAGGATCCCCTGGGTCAGCAGCATCGCCGCGAAGGTGATCACCGCCGTGCCGCCCCACCAGATCAGTGAGGCCAGCACCGGCCCGGGCAGCGACTCCCAGGTCAGCTCGTTGTAGGGGACCATCAGCTGGTCCGGGCCGGGCCAGATGTAGGCGGCCGTCGCCACCGTGAACGCCGCGATCCCCATGACCATGGGCTCGAGCATGGCCCGAGCAGTGGTTCCGGCCCACAGCTGGGCAGCCAGCAGCAGCGCCAGCCCCAGCGCCGCGCCCCAGGGCACGACGGCGAGGGTGCCGACCTCGCCCAGCATCCAGATGTTGCCGTGCAGGGCGGTGCCGATGATTCCGAGGATGACGCCGATGGCTGCGCAGGCGCCGAGCAGTCCGGCTCTGGGCATAGCGGATCAGGAGGCCGCGTCGGCCTGCTTCTTCCTGCGGGACGCCTTCATCCGCTCGGAGGAGTCGAGGAGGACCTTTCGGATGCGGATGGCCTCCGGGGTCACCTCCACGCACTCGTCCTCGTTGGCGAACTCGAGGGACTCCTCAAGGGTGAGCCTGGTGGGCGGGGTGAGGCCTTCGAAGGAGTCTGCGGAGGCCGCACGCATATTGGTGAGCTTCTTCTCCTTGGTGATGTTGACCTCCATGTCGTCGGCACGGGAGTTCTCGCCGACCACCTGGCCCTCGTACACCTCGTTCTGCGGGTCGACGAAGAAGGTGCCGCGCTCCTGCAGGTTGATCATTGCGAACGGGGTGGCGGTGCCGGCCCGGTCGGAGATCAGGGAGCCGGAGATCCGGTACTCGATGGCGCCCTTCCAGGGCTCGTAGCCGGCCGCGTAGGAGGAGGCGATGCCGGCGCCGCGGGTCTCGGTGAGGAACTTGGTGCGGAAGCCGATGAGGCCGCGGGCGGGCACCATGAACTCCATCCGGATCCAGCCGGTGCCGTTGTTGGTCATCACGTTCATGGTCCCCTTGCGGGCAGCCAGCAGCTGGGTGATGGCGCCCATGAACTCCTCGGGGGCGTCGATGGTGAGATTCTCCATCGGCTCATGCAGCTTGCCGTCGACCTCCCTGGTGACGACCTGCGGCTTGCCGACGGTCAGCTCGAAGCCTTCGCGGCGCATCTGCTCGACCAGGATGGCCAGGGCGAGCTCGCCGCGGCCCTGGACCTCCCACATGTCCGGGCGGTCGGTGGGAAGCACCTTGATGGAGACGTTGCCGATGAGCTCCTGGTCGAGACGGTCCCTGACCTGGCGCGCGGTGACTTTGGCGCCCTTGACCCGCCCAGCAGTGGGGGCGGTGTTGATGCCGATGGTCATGCTGATGGCGGGGTCGTCGACCACGATGTTCGGCAGCGGTTTGGGGCTCTCGAGGTCGGTGAGGCTCTCACCGATCATGATGTCGGCGATGCCGGCGACGGCGACGATCTCACCGGGGCCCGCGGACTCGGCCGGGACGCGCTCCAGGCCCTTGGTGGCCAGCAGCTCGGTGATCTTCACGGTCTTGTGGGTGCCGTCCTTGCGGGCCCATGCGACCTGCTGGTTCTTCTTCAGCGTGCCGTTGCGCACGCGCAGCAGCGCCAGGCGACCCAGGAAGGGGCTGGCGTCCAGGTTGGTGACGTGAGCCTGGAGGACCTCTTCGTCATCGTAGGTGGGGGCCGGGACGTGCTCCAGGATGGTGGAGAACAGGGGCTCGAGATCCTCGTTCTCGGGGAGGCCGCCGTCAGCGGGCTGGTCGGTGGAGGCCCGGCCGGCCTTGCCGGAGGCGTAGACGACGGGAACGTCGAGCACGGAGTCGAGGTCCAGGTCGGGGTTCTCCTCGGCGACGTCGGAGGCAAGGCCGAGCAGCAGGTCCATGGTGTCGGAGACGACGCCGTCGATACGGGCGTCGGGACGGTCGGTCTTGTTGACCACCAGGATGACCGGCAGGGAGGCGTTGAGCGCCTTGCGCAGCACAAAGCGGGTCTGCGGCAGCGGGCCCTCAGAGGCGTCCACGAGCAGCACGACGCCGTCGACCATGGACAGGCCCCGCTCCACCTCGCCGCCGAAGTCGGCGTGGCCGGGGGTGTCGATGACGTTGATGGTGACCTGCTCGGCGTCGGCCTTCTCCTGTGCGGCGGGGCCGGAGTAGAACACCGTGGTGTTCTTGGCCAGGATGGTGATTCCCTTCTCCTTCTCGAGCTCACCGGAGTCCATCACCCGCTCCTCGTTCTCGCCGTGGCCGCCGTAGGCCTTGGTCTGAGTGAGCATGGCGTCCACCAGGGTGGTCTTGCCGTGGTCGACGTGGGCGACGATCGCGACATTGCGCAGATCATTGCGGGTAGTGATAGTCACTCGGGTGGTGCCTTCCAGAAGAGATGCGGGTCCAACCTCACCAGTGTACGGGTGGGCGCCAAACCGGACAGCGCCCTCCGCACCCCCGTCGAAGTGGCTCCTCTCACACGTGACGTGGGACACTTGGGCGCCATGAGCCCCCGCGAAGTCCACGGCAACGACGTCCAGACCAAGGGTGAGCACCGCTCGGAGAACAAGCTGCGCGCCCGGATCGGGCTCGTGCTCGGTCCGGCGCTGTTCGCCCTGATCTTCTTTGTTCCCGCGCTGACTGGGCTTGATGACGCGCCGCGGGCCACCCTGGCGGTGACCCTGTGGGTGTCCTCCTGGTGGATCACCCAGGCGCTCCCGATCCCGGCGACCTCCCTGATCCCGCTGGTGCTGCTGCCTCTGGCCGGGGCCACGGATGAATCCACTGCGGCCACCGCCTACGCCAACCCGATCGTCTTCATGTACATGGGCGGCTTCACCATCGCCCTGGCCATCCAGAAGTGGGACCTGCACCGCCGGATCGCGATGAGCATCATCCGCATGGTCGGCACCAAGGGGCAGCGGCTGACCCTGGGCATCATCATCGCCACTGCCGCACTGTCCATGTGGATCTCGAACGCGGCCACCGCCCTGATGATGCTGCCCATCGGCCTGGCGCTCATCGAGGAGGTGCGGGAGAAGAGGTTCTACGACGACTCCGACTTCTCCAAGTTCGCCAAGGGGCTGCTGCTGTCCATCGCCTATGCGGCCTCCATCGGTGGTCTGGCGACCATCATCGGCTCGGTGCCCAATGCGGTCTTCGTGGCCCAGGCGGATGTGCTGCTGGATGAGAACGTCACCTTCGCCCAGTGGTTCGCCTTCGCCTTCCCGCTGACCGTGCTGATGCTGGGAATCCTCTACCTGTACATGTCGCGCGTGGCGTTCCGGGTGAAGGGCAGCCCTGACATCGGCTCCGAGTTCGCCAAGGAGCAGCTGCGGAAGCTGGGGCCGATGTCCTATGAGGAGAAGGCCGTGCTGGCGATCTTCGCCGCCGTCGGCACCATGTGGATGGTGGTCGGCTTCATCCCCGAGGCCGTGCTCGAGGTCTTCCCTCTCTCCGATGCGACCATCTCCATGACCGGGGCGGTGCTGATGTTCCTGATCCCCGCCCGTCAGGAGCGCGGGGGGCTCCTGGTCTGGAATGACATGACGGAGCTCCCCTGGGGCATTCTGCTGCTCTTCGGCGGCGGCCTGTCTCTGGCCGCGGCCTTCGACGACTCGGAGCTCACCCCCTGGTTCGGCGAGCTGCTGGGCGGCCTGGACGTGCTCCCCTACGTGGCGATCGTCATCGCCCTTGCCGCCATCGTGCTGTTCATGACGGAGATCATGTCCAACACGGCGGTCTCCAACATGCTCATCCCCGTCTCGGTCGGCTTGGGGCTTGGGATGGGCGTGGATCCGTTCGCGATTATGGCGATCGTCGCGCTGACCTCCACCTGCGCGTTCATGCTGCCGATATCCACTCCCCCGAACGCGGCAGTCTTCAGCTCCGATCATCTCTCCATGGATGACATGGTCAAGGCAGGGTTCTGGATGAACATCGCCGCAATCATCATGATCAGTGTGTTCGTGCTCCTCTGGCAGCCCGTGGTGCTGGCCTCAGGCAGCTGACTCCGCAAAATCGGCGTCATACGGCTGTGGAAGGATCGCGGGTATGAGCCATGGCACGTTTGCGGACCTGGACCTGTTCACCTCATACCCCCGGATCGGCGGGCTGGCGCTCAGCCCCGACGGCGCCCGGCTGGTGACCGGCGTCCAAACCCTCAGCGCTAAGAGGGACAAGTACGTCACCGCGCTCTGGGAGATCGACCCCGCCGGCGAGCGCCCCGCCCGGCGGATCACCCGCAGCGCCCACGGTGAGTCCGGCCCGGTGTTCGCGGCGAACGGGGACCTGTACTTCACCTCCGCCCGCCCCGACGAGGCCGACGGCAAGGACGACGCCGCGCTCTGGTGCCTTCCCGCAGCCGGCGGCGAAGCGCATGTGGTGAACCGGCGTCCCGGCGGGGTCACCGGGGTGCTCGCCGCTGAGCAGGCGGACACCGTGGCTGCCACCGGCCCGATGCTGCCCGGCGCTGAGGATGAGGAGGCCCACGCCGCCCTGCAGAAGGGCCGGAAGGAGGCGAGCGTGCAGGCGATCCTGCACAGCTCCTACCCGGTGCGGTTCTGGGACCACGACCTGGGCCCTGCCGAGCCCACGCTCTTCGTCCTCGGGGCTGAGGAGGAGCACGACGGCGCGAACTCGCCTGAGCCGGCACGGCGGGCTCTTCGCGCAGTCACCAAGGACCTGGGCGCCCGTTTCAGCGACGCCGTCCTCACTCCCGACGGAAGCCGGGCGCTGGTGGGCCTGCGCATCCCGGAGGCGAAGGCTGACATGCGCTCCTGCCTCGCAGTGGTGAACCTCGCCACCGGTGAGAGCCGCGTTCTCGCGGACGACCCGGAGCGGAACTTCTCGGCAGGACCTGTCAGCCCGGACAGCACCCGTGCGGCGATCGTCGTCTCCACCCGCCCCACCCCTCAGGCGGCGATGATCCCGCAGATGCACGTCATCGACCTGAAGACCGGTGAGCTGACCCAGGTGGGCACCAACGTGGACCTGTGGCTGAGCCCGGCTGCCTGGCTCCCGGAGGGCTCGGAATTCCTGGCCACCGGGGACACGGACGGCCGCGGCCCGATCTTCCGGGTGAGCCTCTCCACCGGTGATGCTGTGCAGGTCACCCACGACGATGCGACCTACACCGACGTGAGGGTCTCCCCCGACGGTAAGACCGCCTACGGGCTGCGCTCCAGCTACCTGTTCCCCGCTGAGACGGTCCGCGTGGATCTGTCCACGGGTGAGGCGCAGCGGCTGCAGAACCCGGTGGACCGCCCCGAGATCCCCGGAACTCTCACCGAGGTGGAGACTCGGGCCGGCGACGGCGTGCGGGTGCGCGGATGGCTCGCGCTGCCCGAGGGCGCCTCCGCTGAGAAGCCTGCGCCGCTGCTGCTGTGGATCCACGGCGGTCCCCTCAACTCGTGGAACGCCTGGTCATGGCGGTGGACCCCGTGGGCCGCTGCCGCCCGCGGGTACGCGGTGCTGCTTCCTGATCCGGCGCTGTCCACCGGCTACGGGCAGGAGTTCGTCCAGCGCGGCTGGAACTCCTGGGGCGACAAGCCCTACACCGACCTGATGGACATCACCGACGCCGTCGTCGCCCGTGAAGACGTCGATGGGGCCCGGACGGCGGCGATGGGCGGCTCCTTCGGCGGGTACATGGCGAACTGGGTGGCCGGGCACACAGACCGGTTCCGGGCAATCGTCACGCATGCGAGCCTGTGGGCGCTGGACCAGTTCGGCCCGACCACGGACATGTCGAGCTCCTGGCGTCGTCAGATCAACGCGGAGATGGAGGCGAAGCACTCACCGCACAGCTTTGTGGAGAGCATCCGCACCCCCATGTTCGTCATCCACGGGGACAAAGACTATCGGGTGCCGATCGGAGAGGGACTGCGGCTCTGGTACGAGCTGCTGGAGAAGTCAGGGCTGCCCATGGAGGCCGACGGGAGCACCGTTCACCGCTTCCTGTACTTCCCGGACGAGAACCACTGGATTCTCAAGCCGCAGCACGCGAAGGTCTGGTACCAGGCGATCTTCGCGTTCCTCGCTGAGCACGTCCTCGGCGAGGCGGGCTCCGAGCTGCTCCCGGCAGAGCTCGGCCTCACCGCTCCCGCCGAGGACGCCTAGCCTTCAGCGCGGGACGACCGTGCCCTCGCGCGTGTCCTGGTTGTAGGTGTAGACCTCGCGGCCTTCGATCCATGTGCTCAGGGCGCGGCTGCGGGTGTCCAGGGGGTCTCCGTCCCACAGAACCAGGTCGGCGTCCTTGCCCTTCTCCAAGGAACCGACCCGGTCGGCCACGCCGAGCACCTCGGCAGGGTTGAGGGTGACGGCCTTCAGCGCCTCCACCGGGTCCATGCCCTCCTTCACAGCGAGGGCAGCCTGATGGATGAGGAAGTCGATGGGCACCACGGGGTGGTCAGTGATGATGGAAACCTTCACTCCCGCCTCTGCGAGGATCCCAGGGCCCTTGGATGACCGGCCCCGGACCTCCGCCTTGGAGCGGGAGACGATCATCGGCCCGCAGAGGACGGGCACGTTCCTCTCCGCGATGACGTCGGCGATCTTGTATGCCTCGGTGCCGTGGTCGAGGACGAGCTCGTAGCCGAACTCGTCTGCCATGCGCAGAGCTGTGGCGATGTCGTCGGCCCGGTGGGAATGCTGCCGCCAAGGGATCTCGCGGCGGAGCACCATGCCGAGTGCCTCGTTGACGAGGTGGGAGCCGCGCTCCTTCTCGTCCCTTTCCGCCCATGCCTGCGCCTCGGCGAAGGCCTTCCGGATGGTGTAGGCGGTGCCGAGCCGGGTGGCGGGGGTCTTCTTCTGCTCCCCGTAGACACGTTTGGGGTTCTCGCCGAGGGCTGCTTTGAGCCCGGAGGGTGAGCGCAGCACCATCTCGTCCACGATGCGTCCGTGGACTTTGATCGCGACGGCGAGCCCGCCGATGGGGTTGGCGGAGCCGGGGTTCACGTTCACGGTGGTCACGCCGCCGGTCAGGGCATCGTCGAAGCCGACGTCGGCGGGGTTGATGGCGTCGAGGGCGCGGACGGCGGCGGTGACCGGGTCGGTCTTCTCGTTGGTGTCATCGCCGGCCCACCCCTCGCCCTCCTCGTGCGTGCCGAGATGGACGTGGGCGTCGACGAGGCCGGGGGTGACCCAGCCGCCGTCGGCGTCGACCGTCTCATAGCCGCGCGGGCTCTTCACCTTCTTGCCGAGGTCGGCGATCTTCCCGTCGGTCACGAGCAGGCTCCCGTGGAAAGGCTCCCCTGCGATGGGGACGATCCACGCGTTCTCGATGACGAGGTTCTGGGCAGACTCGTTCTCAGTCACTGTTGAATGTCCTTCTCAGTCGAGGCGGAGGCCGTGGGAGGCGAGCAGCTCACGGCGGGCTTCGCGGCGCTGGCGCTGCTGCTGCGGGTGCGGCACCGGGGCGGCGGAAAGGAGCCGCTTGGTGTAGTCCTCGCGAGGGTGCCTGAGGATCTGCTCCTTGGAGCCCTGCTCCACCACGGCGCCTTTCTCCATGACCATGATCTGGTCGGCGAGCTGGTCGACGACGGCCAGGTCGTGAGTGACGAACAGGCAGGCGAAGTCGTACTGCTGCTGCAGCTCGGCGAACATGTCCAGGACCCTGGCCTGCACGGAGACGTCCAGGGCGGAGGTGGGCTCGTCGGCGATGAGGATGGAGGGCTCCAGGCTGAGCGCCCGGGCGATGGAGATGCGCTGCCGCTGCCCGCCAGAGAGCTCATGCGGGTACCGGTTGATCACCGAGCGCGGCAGCTTCACCGCATCCAGCAGCTCCTCGGCCCGGGCGGTGCGGCTGGCGCTGTCCCCCACCCCGTGGACGACCATCGGCTCGGCGATCACATCACCGATGGGGAACCGGGGGTCGAGCGAAGCGGCGGGGTCCTGGAAGACAACCCCGATGTCCTTCCGCAGGGCTTTGCGCTCCGCGCCGGAAAGAGCTGGGAGATTCTTGCCGCGGATGTACAGTTCGCCGGCATCGACCTCTAGCAGCCCGAGGACCGCTTTGGCGACGGTGGACTTTCCGGAGCCGGACTCCCCCACCAGGCCGAGAATCTCCCCGGGGCGGACCCCGAAGTTCACGCCCTCGACCACTCGCTTGTTCTTCCCCCGCACCCTATAGGCCAGGGCCAGGTTCCGGGCCTGAAGGGCGAACTCCTCGGTGGGGCCGCTGGCCCCCTTCGCCTCGCCGGCCCCAGCAATCCCGGCGGCTCCCTGCGCGGAAGATGCTGGCGCCTCCTCAAGCGCGGAGGCATCAGCATCGCGCAGCTTGGGCATGGCCTCCAGCAGACGGCGGGTGTATGCGTGCTGGGGGTGGAGCAGGATCTCCTCCGCGGTGCCGGTCTCCACCACTTCGCCCTGGAACATGACGACCACACGATCCGCCATATCCGCGACCACCCCCATGTTGTGGGTGATGAGCATAATGCCGGTGTTGAGCTTCTCCTTCAGCCCGCGCAGCAGGTCGAGGATCTCCGCCTGGACGGTGACATCCAAGGCAGTCGTCGGCTCATCCGCAATGATCATCTTGGGGTTGCAGGCGATCGCCATGGCGATGACGATGCGCTGCCGCTGACCGCCGGAGAACTGGTGCGGGTACTCGTGGATACGTTTCTCAGGCTCCGGAATGCCGACCTGGTGCAGCAGCTGGATCGCGCGGGCGAGCGCCTCCTCGCCTAAGGCCTGGTCATGCACCTGCAGGGCCTCGACCAACTGGTCGGAGATCTTCAGCACCGGATTCAGCGAGGTCATCGGCTCCTGGAAGACCATGGAGACCTCGTCGCCGCGCAGGGCGCGCAGCTTGGCCGGGGACAAGTCGGTGACTTCCTTGCCGTCGAGGAAGACTTTCCCCGAGAGCGCGGCGTTCTCCGCCATGAGCCCCATAGCGGTCGAACTGGTGACGGACTTGCCGGAGCCGGATTCGCCGACCACGGCGACGACCTCACCGGGCTTGACCTCGAAGCTGACACCTTTGACGGCCTCCACGGTGCCGAACTCGGTGGAGAAGCTGACCTTGACGTCCTCGAAGCGCAGGGCGGTGTCCGTCTCGAACTCAGCGCGCTGAATCTCCGGCGCATCCGCAGCAGTCACCCCTCCTCGGGTTCGCCGGATCAGGTACGCAGCCAGCACGTACCCGAGAATCACCAGCACGGCGAAGCCGAGGACGAACAGGGGAGCGGCGGACAGCCCCTCGCCCGTCTGGTCGGCCTCATCGAGCAGGTCGTCATAGTTGGGATCCGCGGCCCCGACGAGCCCGGCTGTCCTCTGCAGGAGCTGTGCCAGCATCATTTCTTCCTCCTGAACCGCATAGTGTTGCCATGGGGATCGTTCTGCCCAGCGGGCATCTGAGCCCCGCCGGGGCCGCCGGCGGCAGACTGCCCGATCTCCTGCTGCTTGGGGGAGAACACCTTCTGCACCCCGCGCAGGCCCAGCACTCCTGCGAGCGAAGGCCGGGAATCACCGCTGCGCTTCTGCCGCGGGTCAAAGGCGTCACGGAGCCCGTCACCGATGAAGTTGGCGGTCAGGGCGATCACGATGATGAACAGGCCGGGGAACCAGAACAGCCACGGACGAGTGCCCAGCGCGTTCTGGTACTGGTCCACCAGCAGGCCCAGGGAGACTTCCGGCCGGGAGACGCCGAGCCCCAGGAAGGAGAGCGTGGTCTCCAGCAGGAGCGCGACGGCCAGAGAGAAGGTCGCATTGACGATGATCACGCCGATGCTGTTCGGAATCATGTGTCTGCCGATGATCCGCGCAGGTGAGGCACCCATGGCCACCGCCGCAGAGACGTACTCCTTCTCACGGATGCTCAGAACCTCAGCCCGCACCAGACGGCACATACCTGTCCACGTCGCCAAACCCAGCAGCACGCCCAGCATAAAGACGCTGCCACCGGCCAGAGGCCCCACCAGAGCTGCGAAGACCAGGGTGGGAATGACAATGACGAGATCCGTCATACGCATGATGACCGACTCGACCCACCCCCGGAAGTACCCGGCAACGGCGCCCAGCACGATGCCCAGCACGCTGGAGACGAAGGTGGCCACAAAGGCGACGATCAGGGACTGTTGGGTCCCCCGCATCACCATGGCGAAGTAGTCACGGCCCACGTTCTCCTGCCCGAAGGGATGCTCACCCAGGATGTTCCCGTCCTGGAGCATCGTGGGTCGACCGCCGTCGATGATGGAGCCCGTGGCTTGGAAGTGCTTGTCCCACCAGCCGGGCACGGGGCCGAACCCGATGGAGGAGAAGGCCAGCAGGGCAGTCGCTCCCAGGATCATCAGCGAGATGAGTGCGGGACGGTGGCTGAAGAACCGGCGTCGGATCAGCTGCCCCTGCGAATAGGAGCGGGTGTCACGTTCCAGCTTGGCGTCCTCGACCTCAGCGAGTTCCACCATCTGCTGCTCGTTGGGGTCTGGGGTCTGTTCGCTGCTCATACTCGGATCCTTGGGTCGAGGACGGCGTAGAGGATATCGGCCATCAGGTTGAACAGTACGGCCACTGCTCCTGTGACGATGATGAAGGCCATGACCGGCGCAGGGTCGGACAGCTGGATGCCAGTGATGAAGAGGTTGCCCATGGCGTTCCAGCCGAAGACGTTCTCCACCACCACCGAACCGCTGATCAGCGCCGCGAAGTCGAAGGCCACAATGGTGACCAGCGGGATCATGGCGTTGCGGAAGGCATGCTTCAGGATGACGGTGCGCTCAGGCACGCCCTTGGCTCGGGCGGTGCGCACGTAGTCCTGCTTCTGAACCTCCAGCATCGAGGAGCGGGTGTACCGCGTGTAGGTGGCCAGGGACAGCAGCGCCATCAGCAGCGACGGCAGCCAGAGCTGAGTCATCTGGTCCAGGGCAGTCACCCAGAAGTCGCCCTCCAGGTTGGGGGTGTGTGAGCCGATGGTGCGCACCGGCCGGGGCTTCAGGGAGAGCAGCTGCGGCCAGTGGTGCATGAAGTGGTCCAGCAGGATCATCCCCGACATCAGCACGCCGGTCAGGACTGCGGCCGCGGTGGCCTGTCCCCGCGCGTAGCCGCCGATGCTGCGGCCCACCACCACACAGATCGCAATGGTCAGGACGAAGAGCGCTCCGAGGAAGAACCAGCCGCCGGGCGGATCCTGGAGGATCCCCCAGGTGCCGTAGTAGGCGGCCATGCCGAGCGCCACCACGGTCAGCGCGGCGATGAGCACCCGACGGTTCCGCACCCCGGCGATCAGCGCCGTCAGGCCAAGGGCCAGCATCAGGGAGCCGATCAGGATGATGGGCGCGCCCAGCCGCGGGTGGGTCATGAAGTTCACCGCGTTCATCCAGGGCAGGACCGCACAGACGAACGCGAACATGATGCCGCCGGTGATGAGGCGGCGCTTGACGTCACCGCCTAGGACCAAGGGGACGACAAATGCGAGCAGCAGCGCGATCACCAGGATGTTGGCCCAGGTGAAGTGCGGCTCGAGCATCCAGTTGTTGAACTCGATGGCCAGCCACTCCTTCGCCAGGACTGCGGCCCAGAAGACCGGCAGCGAGAAGAAGAGGAACACGAAGAAGGTCATCGTGTAGTCCAGCAGGGAGTACTGGCGCATCGCGGTGACGATTCCGGTGAGCACGCCGACGACGATGGCGACCACGGTGGCCACAAAGATCAGCCGCAGGGACTGCTCGGCGGCCGCGGCGATCAGCGGGGTGACGGGCTGGCCGCTCATGGTGACGCCGAAGTCGCAGCTTCCGACGAAACAGCCCAGGATCCCGGAGAGCCAGTCCCAGTAGCGGACGTACCAGGGCTGGTCCAGCCCCATGCGGTCGATCCGCTCCTGCATCAGGTATTCGACGTTGTCGCCCTGCATCTCGCGCAGGTCCGCCAACGGGTCGCCGGTGTTGACGAGGATCGCGAAGACAAGGATGGTCGCGCCGAAGAGGACCAGCACAGTGCTGCCCAGGCGCTTGAGAATGTATTTCAGCACGGTTCTAAGGGTTCGCCTTCCGTTCCACGACGCCGGACGCATCGGTGGGGCCCGAGCTGGAAGGTCACCAGCTCAGACCCCACCGTGTGTGGGATGGTGTCCCGTCATCTCATGCGTCGGAGACGTCTCCGGGGGTTACTCCGCCCGCTGCCACTGCTCAGCGTTCCAGACGAGCTGGGTCTGAGCGGGGGTCGGACGGATGTTGGCGATGGAAGAGTCCCAACCGGTCATGCCCGGGTGGACGTAGAGCGGCAGGCCGTGCAGGTCATCCCACATCTCCTGCTCGAGGGTGATGATCTCCTCCTGCACCTCGTCCTCGTCCACACTGGTGGCGATGGTCTCGAAGGCGTCGGAGACGACATCGTTGTTGTAGTTGTTCCAGTTCTGCGGACGAGGCTCGTCAGCGTCACGGTCCCAGCCGTAGATGTTCAGACCGGATGCGACCTGTCCGGAGCCGGACCAGCCGAAGAGGGCAACATCCCACTCGCCGGCGGCGATGTCGATCTCAGTGTCACCCTCGTCGACGATCTCAAAGCCCGCGTCGGCGCAGGAAGCCTGGATCAGCTCGACGGTGTCGTGGCGGCGCTCCTGGCCGTTGTGCCCGATGCGGATCTCAGTGCCCTCTGCATCGTGCTCCTCAACGATCTCAGTGGCGGCCTCGACATCGACCTCGTCGTAGCGTCCGTCGTAGCTCTCGGCGACGATGTCCTCGTAGGCGGGCTCGAAGTTCAGCACCTCACGGGCGTTGAGCAGCTCGGCGTCTTCGTTGATCGGGTGGATCAGGTTCTCGAGGATCTGCTGGCGGGGCACGCAGAGGGCGAAGGCCTCGGCGAGCTCGGGCGTCTCGGCGAAGGGGCTGCCTTCGCCGTACTGGATGTCAAGGTGCTCCCAAGTGGCCTTGTCACCGATGTGGGATGCGTGCTGGCCGGCCTCGACCAGGGACTCCAGCTCCTGGCGGGTATCCACGGTCTCAGTGGGGACCACCGCGTGGAGGTCGCCGTTCTCCAGGGCCTGGATGTGCTGGGCGTTGTCCACGAACTGGAAGACCAGGGTGGAGACGCCGGCAGGAGTGCCGCCGTACTCGTCATTGGCCCGCAGGCTCACATACTCGCCGTCGGCCCACTCGTCCAGGATGTAGGGCCCGTTGGCGGGGATGAGCTCCTCGTCAGGAAGGGTGCCCGGATCGGTCTCCCAGATGGTGTTCCACGTCTCGGCGATGTCCTCGATGGCGTCCTCGTCGCCGTCGATGATGGCGGTGACGAGTTCCTCGAGCTCCATGCCGGTCTCCTCAGCCACCACATGGGCGGGGAGAGCGGAGCCGATCAGCATCTCCCAGTCGGCGTAGGCCCCGTCGGGGAACTCGACGGTGAAGGACTGGTCGTCGTAGTTCTCGAACTGGGGCCCCTCGGGGACATAGGTGCCGAAGTTGGGAGAGAGGCCGTCGAACTGGCCCTCGCCCAGGTAGGCGGAAGCTCCCCAGTCCAGGACATAGTCGGCCGCGGTGACGGGGGTGCCGTCAGACCACACCGACTCCTCGTTGATGGTGTACTCGACGGTGAAGGGGTCCTCCTCCTCGATGACCTCGTACGAGCCGAAGTCATCGTTCTGGTAGACCTCAAGATCAGTGCCGACGTAGTAGAAGCTGTCGAGCACCCGGTCCACGATGGTGGAGTTGTAGACGTTGTAGTGCTCGGGCTTGTCGTTGTTGTAGCTGGTGAACGGCTGAGGCCCGAGTGAGACGCGGACCTCGTCCTCGTCCGTCTCGAAGTCCTCGCCCAGGTCGGCCTTGCCGCCGTCCTCAGGCTCTTCGGTGAGCTCCTGGCCCTCCGCATCGCCGGGGTCGACATCGCCGGCCTCTCCGTTCTCGGCGGCCCCGTTCTCCTCGGTTCCTTCGGCGTCACCATTGTCGCCGTCGTCACCAGGCGTGCATGCGGACAGGATGAATGCGCTGCCGGCCAGAACGGCCACAGCTGCAGACAGACGCTGCTGTTTCACGTGTGCTCCTCGTCAGAGTAGATGCGAGTAAACCGGTGATGCAGAACACATCTCCGGCGTGATGGTGACCACTACAGTACGAGGAAATTTCGCCGAAGGGGCAAGCTTTTGTGGGCCGTCACCAGATCGTTATCGCACCCGTCAGGCCGGACTGACCTGGGGAAGATGTTCTGATGTGCACGTCAAGTCGGAGCGGACAACATGGCCGAAACATGCCCTGGACACACTGTCCGGCACCTTTGGACGAAGCGTCCCGCACGAATTCGCGGGAGTTCGGCACCCAGGTTTACTCCAGGTAAACTTCAGGGTCCTGCAGGGCGCCACTATCCAGTCCGCGCTCGAAACATAGCCGCAACACTTTCGCCAGATTCCAAGTCCGCTCCAACATTTCTCATTATTTGAAATATGACGAAGTGTGACGGAAACGTCGGTCGAAGACCGTCCCTAGCGACGCCAAAGCTGATCGGGGTCGGACGTCTCGCCCTTGGACATGCGCAGGGCGTAGCCGGCAGCGACCATGCCCTCATACTTCTGCTGCTTCCTATCCGCGGCCTTGGTCTCCCGCGGGGGCAGCATGATGGTCCGCTCCGCTTCGATGCCTGCCTGCAGCTGACGGCCGCGCTCCAGCTCCGCATCGAGCTCCGCGCCGAAGAGCAGCACAGTGTTCATGATGTTCACCCAGAAGAGGAAGATGATCACGCTCGCCAGGGAGCCATAGGTAGCGTCAAAGTTGGCGAAGTTCATCACATAGATCGCCACGCCGCCCGTGGTCAGCAGAGCCACGACGATCGTGACCAGTGCGCCCGCCGAGGTCCACTTCCATCCCGGCTGACGGATGTTGGGCGTCGCGAAGTACAGGAGCCCCACCGCCGCGGCGGCGACGAGGATCAGAACCACCGGGGTGGCCCAGTTCCACAGGGACACCGCGGTCTCCCCCATGCCGATCGTGCTGCCGATCGATTCAGCGATGGGTCCGGAGATCACCAGCATCAGACCGGCGGCGGCCACCAGCAGGATCATCAGGACCGTGACCAGGTAGAGCATCGGGCGCAGCTGGAGGAAGGAGCGACCCTCCTCCACCTCCCAGATCCGGTTCATCGCCCGGGAGAACTGGGTCACATAGTTCGACGCCGTCCACAGGGCCACCGCAATACCGATGAGCAGACCGAAGCCGGCGCCCTCCGCGGTGGTGATGTTGCCGACGATCGTGTCGACAGTGGCCATGATGTCCTCGTCGCCCCCGGTGAGATCATCGACCGTGTCCACGAAGAAGTCGACCACCCGCTCCCCCTCGCCGATCAGGCCGAGGATGGACACCAGCGCGATGAGCGCGGGGAAGATCGACAGCACCGTGTAGTAGGTGAGCGCGGCGGCCAGAGTGGTGCACTGGTCGCGCCCGAACTCGGCGAGCGTACGCTTGAGGCTGTACTTCCAGGTCCCCCCGGTCAGCTTCAGCGGGGAGCTGGCCTTGGGGTCCTGAGCCTCGGGCCGGCTGCGGTCCGACACCTCCTCCCGCTGGCGGGCCTTGACCAGGTAGGGCTGGTCGGCGGCGGCGGCGACAGTGCCAGGACGGGAGGCGTCGTCATAGGTGGCCGTCTCGTCGAAGACATCGTGCGTTCCCGCGTCATGCTCCGCGGCCTGGTGCGGCTCGAGGCTCTCATCGCTCATATGTCCACACTATCGGCGGGAAGCCTGGGCGCGTCCTGGGCGAAACGTGGATGTCGAGCGCGGCGGATTATGCGGCGTCGTCGCGCTTCGTCAGGTACAGCTCGTCCGTGTGAGTCACTGACGCCGGCCGGGAGCCATTGAGATAGCCGGAGCGGGCGATCGCCATCGAGCCCACCGCGGAGGTCAGCAGCTGAGCGACGATCGCCAGCACCGCCTTGATCAGGTTGGCGGTGCTGAAGTCGATCAGCAGCACACCCACCACAATGCTGGCCACGCCCAAGCCAGCGGAGGTGCCCACGGCGGAGGCGCGCAGATACAGGTCCGGCAGACGGAACAGGCCGATGCCGGCCACGATGATGGTTCCGATGCCCAGCAGGATGAAGAACACCCCGACGCTGCTCATGATGAGCCCGCTGGTGCTGGTATCGGTGAAGATCTGGTCCATCAGCGCTTCCCTCCCAGTCCGAGGCGGGCCATGGAGATCGCCGACATGAAGCCCAGCAGCGTGGCGATCAGGATGATGTCGAAGAGCGCCTCAATCTCGATGCGCAGGCCGATCAGCGCGATGAAGCCGATGAACGCGAAGAAGATGAGGTCTGCGGCGACCGCGCGGTCAGTGATGCGCGGCCCCAGGTAGGCACGGATGGCGGCGAGCAGCATCCCCACGCCCAGCAGGATCAGCAGAATCTCGAGAGCGAACTCCGTGATCATTGGTCCCCGCCTCCCTCAGGTGCCGCCGCGGGGGCCAGCGGACGGGTCAGATCCCCCGGGGTGCGGCGCATCGCGCGCACCATCCGGTTCTCCATCTCCTGGATCTCCTCCGCGGCCGCATCCCGGGTCTCAGCGAACATGCTGTGCACGTACAGCACGCTCTCCTCCTTGGAGATGGCGATCGTCATGGTGCCCGGGGTCAGGGTGACCAGGATACTGATCATCGCCCACTCCGCATCAGTCTTGGACGCCGCAGGCACGGCCACGATCGCAGGGCTCATACGCTGCTTGGGCCGCAGCACGTCCATGGTGACCTGCAGGTTCGCCAGGAAGAACTCCTTGACGTACCAGAGGGCGAAGGAGAGGAACCGCAGCGGCCAGCTGGCTGAGGAAGGATTCTTAGCGCTCATCAGGCTCCGCTCACCGCATCCACATAGCTCTCAGGGTTCAGCAGGTTCTCCGCGGCGACTTCAGAGATGCTCATCAGCAGCTCCGCGCCGATGCCGAAGAAGACCGTCACAGCTGCAAGCAGCATGCCCGGGACGATCAGCTTCATCGGGACCTTCACCCGGCCGTGCTGGGTGGTGGGGTCCTCCGGCGGAATGATGGTCAGCGTCGGGGTCTCCGCCTGAGCCTCGCTGCGCAGGTACCGCTTGCCGTGCATCCGCTCCTGGTACGCCATGGCGCGGTCCTCCAGATCATCCGGAGCCTTGCCCATGAACACCCCGGTCCAGATCTTCAGCATGGACAGCAGGGTGAACACAGAGACCAGCACCGCGACGGCGGCCACCCAGTAATGGGCCTGCTCCAGGGTGGCCTGGATGATCGCGAACTTCGCCACGAACCCGGAGAACGGAGGCAGGCCCGCCAGGGAGAGCGCGGCGATCATGAAGGTGACCGCGATCAGCGGCTCCCGCTTGAGCATCCCGCCGAGACGTTCGATCTGGGACGAGCCGTAGGTCTCTTCGATCGCGCCGGTGGAGAGGAACAGGCTGGCCTTCACGATCATGTGGTGCAGCAGGTAGAAGATGCCGGCGGTCAGGCCCAGCCCGGTGAACAGACCGATGCCGATGAGGATGTAGCCGATCTGGCTGATCATGTGGAAGACGAGGATGGACCGGGTGGACTTCTCACCGATCGCGCCCAGCACACCGACGAGCATCGTCATCGACGTGACCAGGAGCGCTACCCAGAGGAAGCGGTCATCGCCGTCGTAGATCACCGAGTAGAACCGGTACAGCGCATAGATCGCGACCTTGGTGTGGATGCCGCTGAAGAGGGCGGTGACCGCCGGGGATGTCATCGGGTAGGTGCGGGTCAGCCAGCCGTGCACCGGGACCACGGCAGCCTTGATGCTGATCGCGGTCAGCACCACGCCGCCGGCCACAGCCACTGCCGGGTCCTCCGCAGCGGCGCCGTGCAGCTCCGCCAGATTCACAGTGCCGGCTGTGGCGTAGATCAGGGCGATGCCGGCCAGCAGCAGGGTGGACGCCATCAGGTTCACCGAGACGTAGACCCGGGCCCCGTGGGCGCCGAGCTTGGCACCCATCATCGCCAGCAGCCCGTAGCTGGGCAGCAGCATGACCTCGATGAACACGAAGAAGTTGAAGATGTCGCCGGTCATCAGCGCACCGGCCACACCCGCCATGAGAATCAGCACGAACGGGTGGAAGAACCGGGCTCGCGCCTCATGGGTGGCCATGGCGAACAGCGACGAAGCAATGCCGAGGATGCTGATGATCATCAGCACCGCCGCGGACAGCTGATCCACCACGAACGGGATGGAGATCCCGTAGTCCCAGCCGCCGACCTGGTGGGCCAGCACTGTGCCGTCATGGGTGGCGATCAGCAGCAGGATGGACGCCGCCAGCATGAGGGACAGCGTGACCAGGCTGATGGCGTGCCGGATGCCGACATGCTTGCGCAGGACGGCGCCGATGCCGCCGAGCATCAGCGGGCCGGCGACGAGCGCCGGCAGCAGCGGCGGGAGGATCTCAGCGAGCTCAGCGGTCACCGGTTCTCCTCCCTCTGGGTGGTGGTTGCGTTCGGGTCAGCGTCGATGTCGCCCTCAAAGTCGTGGACGGGGCTGGCTGGGGATGCGTCTGCTCCCCCGGTTCCGGCGCCGGCCGCGCCGGTGGTTGTGATGTCCAGCTTGGATCCCGCGACGTCGGACTCGTCACCGCGGTCGGGGAAGTCATCGTCCCGGTAGTCGATGTTGCGCTCAGCGGCTGCCGAGGGAGCGGCCCCGGCAGGGCCGAGGATCTTCACGGCCGACTGCTCGTCGTCCTCGGTGTCGTCGTCGCGAATGGTGGTGATCGCCAGCGACAGCATGTACATGGTGATGGCGAAGGCGATGACGATCGCGGTCAGCACGAAAGCCTGCGGCAGCGGGTCAGCGCCCTCTCCGTACTCGGAGGTTCCGATGTACGGGACGCCGCGGAAGGCGGTGTTGCCGGCTGCGAAGAACATCAGGTTCGCCGCGTGGGAGGCGAGGATGAACCCGAGGATGATCCGCACCATGCCGCGCTGCATGACCATGTAGACCGCAGCGGTGGTGAGCAGCCCGATAGCGATGGCGACGCTCATGCCTGATCACCCGCCTTCGGGGACGGTGCCTTATGTGCGTGCTCCGCCTGGGCCTCGAGAGGCGGGTCGCCTGGGTCAGCACCCGCATGCATTGCGATCTCGTCGCGCTGCCCCTGGGCCCGCATGTGCTTGCGCAGCAGGTCCGCGGGGTAGCGCTGCGCCTGGCCCAGCCGGTCCAGGGCCACGAGCACGGTGCCGACCACGGCCAGGTAGATGCCGACGTCGAACACCAGCGCCGTGGTCAGGGCGAAGCCCGCGTCCGTGCCCCACGGCATCCAGGTCAGGCCCTCAGCGATGACGATCGGCCGCAGGTAGGAGCCCTCGATGAACCCGAAGAAGCCGGTGGCCGCACCGACGAGGATACCGCCGACGATGATCATCGCGTAGTCGAAGCGCAGCTTCACCGAGGAGTCGGAGGGAGCCACCAGATAGCGCAGAGCGAAGAAGCCGCCCAGCACCAGCGCCGAGATGAACCCTCCGCCGGACTCGTAGTGGCCGCGCAGCAGCAGGATCAGCGACAGCAGCACGATGAAGGGCGTCATCCACTTGAAGACGGTGCGCATCGCCACCGTGTTGTTCTCCGAGTCGCCCAGGGCTGTGCCCTCCCAGCGCTTCGCCTCGGTCGGCTCGCTGTCGGTGGTGGAGAAGGCGGAGTTCAGCACCGCCAGGATCGCGAAGCCGGCCACGCCGAGGACCACCAGCTCCCCGAAGGTGTCCAGAGCCCGGAAGTCCACCAGGATCGAGTTGACCGTGTTCAGGGCGCCGACTGCCTCGTAGGTCTCCGTCAGGTACCACTCGCCCGCATCCGACTGACCGCTGCGGCCCGTCAGGGCGAACGCGGCGATGAACGCCATGAGGCCGAAGGCCAGGGCGACCGCCGCGGAGATCGCGGTGCGGGTGCGGGAGACCCTGTGGAACTTTCGCGGAAGCTTGCGCAGCACCAGGACCAGGACCACCACGGTGAGGATCTCCACCAGCAGCTGGGTCATGCCCACATCGACCGCGCCCAGTGAGAAGTACCAGGCGCCCACTACGAAGCCGGCGCCGCCGGCCAGCACCGCAGCGGCAGTGCGGGAGGAGGTCAGCACGGTTCCCAGCAGGAAGATGGCCAGCAGGCCCAGCAGCACCCAGTCAGCCATGACGGTGTGGCCCGGGTCGAAGCTGCCGACGTCGCCGACATGGACCAGGCCCGCCACGAAGATCGCGAAGAGGAAGATGCCCGGCACGGTCAGGTGCACGCCGTGCACATCAGTGCGGGTGAGGTCGCCGACCTTCCGGCCCATGGCGATGGATCCGGTGCGCATCTTCTCCGCGACGGCCACACCCGTCCAGGGCAGGATGGTGCGCGGGACCAGGCTGTCCACCCGAGTGCGGCCCAGCACCACCACGGCACCGATGCCCATGATGGCCACCGAGAGCATCAGGTCGGTGCTGATGCCGCCCCAGAGGTAGAAGTACGGCTCGTAGTCTGAGGTGCTGGCCGCCTGGGTCGCCTGGGTGATCAGGTCGTCGAAGACGAACGGGATGAAGCCCAGCACCGCGCCCGCGAACGCAGGGATCAGCGCCGGCAGGTAGAAGGAGGCGGGGGCCTCATGAGCACCGTGCTCATCCATGAGCGGGTGCTCGCCGTCGTCGTAGCCGGCGTCCTTCCTGCCGACCCCGCGGTAGCTGGTGAACGCGCCCAGCACGATCCGGCCGCAGTAGGCGAAGGTGCCGACCGCCGCGAGCACGCCGAGGATCGTGACAGTCCAGGTCAGGCCTGCTCCGAAGCCTGCCGGGTCCTCCCCCGCAGAGAGGAAGCCCTTGAGCAGGTTCTCCTTGGACACGAAGCCGAACAGCGGCGGGATCCCCGCCATGGACAGGCAGCCCACCAGGGTGATGGCGAAGCTGACCGGCATGGTCTTCCGCAGCCCGTTCAGCACCCGGATGTCTCTGGTGTGGGACTCGTGCTCGATGATGCCGACCATCATGAACAGCGCCGATTTGAACAGGGCGTGGGCCACCACGTGGATGATCGCCGCGGCGATCGCCGTGGGAGTGCCCACTCCGATGACCGCAACCAGGAAGCCGAGCTGGGAAACCGTGGAGTAGGCCATGATCTCTTTGATGTCATGGCGCTGCAGCGCGAACAGGGCACCGATCAGCGCGGTGAGCAGGCCGCAGACGATCAGCAGGGTCTGCCAGATGACGACCCCTTCGAAGACCGGGGAGAAGCGCAGCAGCAGGTAGATGCCGGCCTTCACCATCGCCGCGGCGTGCAGGTAGGCCGAGACCGGTGCGGGGGCGACCATCGCGTCCGGCAACCATAGGTGGAACGGGAACTGCGCCGACTTGGTGAACGCGGCGAAGGCGATCAGCACCGCCACCACCGAGGTGAAGGTGGTGTTCTCCGCCCAGACGTCAGATTCCAGCGCCTCCGACAGGCTGGTCGTACCGGTCTCCACGATCGTCCACAGCACCGCGGTCAGCAGGCCCAGGCCGCCGGCCATCGTGATCAGCAGGGTCCGCTGGGCAGGGGCCGGCGCCTTGTCGCCGCTGCGGTTGATCAGAAAGAAGGAGCAGAGAGTGGTGAACTCCCAGAAGACGAACAGCAGGATCATGTCGTCCGCCAGGACCATGCCGGACATGGCGAAGACGAACAGCAGCATCCACAGGTAGAAGTCGCTGGTCTTCTTCTTGGGACTGAAGTAGCGGGCCGAGTAGGCCATCACCAGGGCGCCGATGAAGAGCACCAGCAGCAGGAACACCAGGCCCAGGCCGTCGAGCCGCAGCGAGATGCCGACGTCGACCGCAGTGGGGATCCAGGGAAGGTGCTCGGAGGGAGTCTCGCCGTCCAGCACCC
The DNA here is from genome assembly GCF_007994735.1 of Nesterenkonia populi. NCBI lineage: Bacteria > Bacillati > Actinomycetota > Actinomycetes > Micrococcales > Micrococcaceae > Nesterenkonia > Nesterenkonia populi. The sequence goes on from NZ_VOIL01000001.1 coordinate 41,348, forward strand.
CGGGAATCCAGGTCACTGCAGCCGTGCCCAGGACCGCGAGGCCTGCCGCAGCGAACCAGCCGGTGTTCCGTCCCAGCACCGTGTGCACGGCCGAAGCGGCGGGCACCAGAAGAAGGGTGAGAAGGACCAGGACCATCAGGCTCATCGGTGGTCCTCCTCTTCAGTGGCGCGAACTTGGGCAGACGACTCTCAACAACGATGGAGGAAGACTTCTACAGGAGGTAGAAGCATCCTACATCTGCCGACCCGTCTTCCCGGCGCACCAAGAAGAGATCGTATGTGCGACGGACCTGTGTGCGCAAAATCCTCACTCGATCACGCCGCAGGCAGTGCGAGCGCCAAGGTCACCGGTGGCCTGAGACATCTGGTCCGGACCGTAGGGAGCGTACCGCTCCGGCAGGGAGCCGTGGTGGGTGGGCTCTCCGCGCAGAATGATGGAGGTGCCCTCATCACCGGTGATCAGGCCCTCGCTGAGGCGGTCTGTGACGAAGCTCATCTGTGCGTCCCCGCTCTCCATGATGAAGACATTGGGGAGGTCGCCGGCGCGCTCCGGGTGGAGGATCTCATCCTCCTCCTCGGCCTGCTCGGTGCCGGTGATCTGCCCGACGGCCTGTCCCTCGACCGTGCCCTCGGGGTAGTCATCGAGGCTGGTCCCGGCGTCGTCGTCCCCGGTGCCCGTGCCGTCGGCGTCGGTCCCCTCACCGTTGTCGAGACCGTCCGGCCCGGCGTCGTCCGGATCCTCGTCGCCCTCGTCGGGGTCTTCGGTCTCCAGCTCGTCCTCGCCCTCGACCACGCCGGTCTCCCCCGACCCGGCCCCTGCCAGCACGTCACCGGAGGAGTAGTAGTCCCCGAGCTCGCCGGCCTCGTTGTGGGACTGGGGCTCGCAGACGCCGGCCTCATGGATGGTCAGGGCGCGGAAGCCCGGAGTGACGTCCCAGAGCTCCACGTCAACGAGCACACCGTCCTCGCCGGCCTCGCTGAAGCGGGCCTCGCCCACACTGTTGCCGACGACGTCGCTGATCTCGGCGGAGGCGAAGGCCTCCTCATCCGGCTCGCCCGGCGTCGCGCCGTCCTCCTCCGGCCCGGCCGCGCCGTCCTGGCCGGGGTCCTCGCCGTTGTCCGCTGCGCCGTTCCCCGTGCCGTTCTGCTCCTCCTGCGCGGGCTCATCGTCCCCGCCGGGGATGAGGTCGCAGGAGGTGACCATCAGCGCGGCAAGCGCAGCCGCGGCCGCGAGCGTGCCGCCTCGTGTGTTCCGAGCGTTCATAGCGAACCACTCTACCGTCGGACGTCGAAGCTTTCCGGCAGGTCCTTGAGCTCCGGCTCCTCCGGGGCGCGGGTCTCCACGCTCTCCACACGTGCCCCGCCGGGTCCCTGCCGACACCAGTCCAGCAGGGCTGCCACCGCGTCGTCGGGGCCGGAGGCCAGCAGCTCCACGGCGCCCTCAGAGGTGTTGCGGACCCATCCGGCCAGGCCCAGGCTCTGCGCCTGTTCCTGGGCGGAGGCCCGGTAGGAGACGCCCTGGACCTTGCCGGTGATGCGGGCGAACACTGCAGCCATGATGCTCAGGCCAGCTTCAGGAACGGGATGGAGAGGGGGTACTTCCAGATGGTCCGCTCGCTGGCCTTCACTGCGGCCATGATGGAGAAGACCAGATGGCATATGACCAGGGCAAGCATCAGGAGGAACCCGACGAGGATGAACGCCAGGATGAGTGAGACGACGTAGTAGATGATGACGCTGATGTTCCAGTTCAGCGCGGTGCGGCCCTGCTGGTCCAGGACGTAGCTGCGGTCCTTGAAGATCAGCCAGAAGATCAGGGGCGAGAGGAACCCGAAGAAGATCGCCAGCACGTGCATCAGGATGCCCATGGTCTTCTCGTCCTCGGGGCTCACCGGCTGCGGGCCGGGGGCGGAGCTCTGCGGCGGGTATTCAGTCATGGCCTTCCCTCCATATGATCGTGTGCCTTGCTCCTCAACACCTTAGCGGCTGCGCACCAGCGTGGGGAGAGCATCGCCGCTCAGGCCGCGCACGCAGTGGTCCATCACCTCGGAGAGCTCCGTCTCCTCCGGATTCACCTCGATCAGCGGGGTGCCGCGCTCCAGGGCCAGCAGCGGAAGCGACGCCGCCGGCTGCACAATCCCGGACGTGCCGGCCACCAGGACCAGGTCTGCGGCCCGCACGGCCGCCGCGGTCTGCTCGAAAGCGTCGGCCGGGAGCATCTCTCCGAACCAGACGACCCCGGGGCGGATCCATCCTCCGCAGTGCTCACACTGAGGGGGCCCCTCCGCCTCGGGCGGGGACTCGAAGCCGTCATACTCAGCATCCGGCAGCTGCGCCGGAATGCCGCACTCATAGCAGCGGTGAGCGAAGATGCTGCCGTGCAGGTGCGCGAGCACCGCCGCGCCAGCCCGCTCATGCAGGTCGTCGACGTTCTGGGTGGAGACCGTCAGCTCGACTCCGTCCCGCTGCTGCCACTGGGCGATTGCATGATGCCCGGGGTTGGGCTCCACGGCACGGATCAGCGACTGCCGCCAGCGGTACCACGTCCATACCAGGGCAGGGTCAGCCTCGAACGCCTCCGGCGTGGCGAGGTCCTGGGCGGAGAACCGCTCCCACAGCCCCGTCTGCACCTCGCGGAACGTAGGAACTCCTGACTCGGCGCTTATCCCCGCACCGGTCAGCACCACCGGGCGGCGGGACTCAGCGACCAGGCGCACAACGTCGTCGGGAATCTGACCAGCAGCATGAACAGCAGGCATACTCACCAGCCTAGCGACGTCGTCGAGCCTCAGCTCTTGCGGTTGTAGAGCACCATGCACAGCGGGGAGAAGACAGCCACCAGCACCACGCAGCACAGCGCCACCAGGCCCAGGCTTCCCTGGTCGGTGCCGAGCATCAGGTCACGGATGCTGGCCACCACGATCGAGACCGGGTTGGCATCCACCACCGGCTGCAGCCAGTCGGGCATGGTCTCCGTGGGCACAAAGATGTTCGAGGCGAAGGTCAGCGGCATCATGATGGTCATCGACACCCCCATCACCGCCTCCTCGTTCGGCAGCAGGAGAGCGACTGTGGTCCACACCCACGACAGGCAGAAGCAGAACACCAGCAGCAGGGCGAAGGCACCGATCACCCCGGTGATTCCGTTCTCCGGACGGAACCCGACGGCGAACCCGACCCCCAGGATGATGATCCCGGCCAGCATGTAGCGAACCTGGTCGCCCAGCAGCGCACCGACCAGCTGGGACGGCCGCCAGATCGGCAGAGACCGGAACCGGTCAAAGATGCCCTTGGAGACATCCTTGTTCAGGGTTATCCCCGTGTACATGGTCACCATGATCAGGGTCTGCACAAAGATCCCCGGGATGAAGAACTGGACATACTCGCTGATCGCCGCACCGCCGGTCTCCCCAGTCCCGGAGACCACCGCTCCCATCGCGCCGCCGAAGATGAACGTGAACATCACCGTCATCATCAGCGGGAAGACGGTGACGTCGAAGAGCTGCATGGGGATGTGCTTGATCTTCAGCATCGCCCGCCAGCCGAAGGCCAGCGAAGAGCTGACCGGATTGGCCGGCGCCGGACGCTGGTCCCGCGGAAGCAGGACGGAGTGGATGGCCTGGGACTCGCTGCGGGCAGGGGTCTCGGTGCTCATGCGGTGACCTCCTCAGAGCTGGTTCCGGCACTGGGCTTCACGTCTGCGGAGTCCTCGGTGGGCTGGCCGGTCAGCGCCAGGAAGACCTCATCCAGGCTGGGCTGGCCCAGGGCGAAGGTCTCAAGGCTGATCTGCTCGGCGTCCAGGGCGCTCAGGCCCGGCGCGGCCGACTGCCCCTCGACGAGACTGGCGCTCAGCGCGGAAGTGTCGGCCTCACGGACCACCTCGACGCCGAGGGACTGGGCCAGCACCGAAGCCGCCTGCTCACGGTCTGCCGGGTCGGCCACCCGGACCTTGAGCGCGCCGGCGCCGACCTGGGCCTTCAGCTGACCCGGGGTGCCCTCCGCGATGACCTTCCCATGGTCGATGACAGCGAGCCGGTCAGCCAGCTGATCGGCCTCCTCGAGGTACTGAGTGGTCAGCAGGATGGTCGCCCCGCCGTCGACCAAGGTGCGGATGATGTCCCACACCTGGTTGCGGGAGCGCGGATCGATGCCGGTGGTCGGCTCGTCGAGGAAGATCAGCTCCGGGGTGACGATCAGCGAGCCGGCGATGTCCAGGCGGCGCCGCATGCCCCCGGAGTAGTTCTTCACCTGGCGCCCGGAGGCGTCGGAGAGCCCGAAGGCCTCCAGCAGGTTCAGGCCTCGGGAGCGGGCGGCGGGCTTGGAGAACCCGAGCAGCCGGCCCAGCAGGATAAGGTTCTCCAGCCCGGTGAGATCCTCATCCAGGGAGGCGAACTGCCCCGTCAGAGCGATCTTCTCCCGGATGGCGCGCGGTTCGGCGAACACATCGTGGCCCAATACGTGGGCCTCTCCCTCGTCAGGGCGCAGCAGCGTGGCCAGCATTCGGATGGCGGTGGTCTTGCCGGCGCCGTTGGGGCCGAGCACACCGTAGATGCCCCCGCGAGGAATGGATAGGTCCACGCCGTCGACCGCAGCCTTCTTGCCGAAGCGCTTGACCAGACCGTGCGTACGCACCGCAAGGTCAGGGGAAAGAGAAGTCATACCCCCAAGCCTAGAGCATGCTGACGGGCGAGGGCTGCTGAGAACGGCACTCCCTCGGCGCCGTGGTGTCACACCTGGTCAGCGCGTGCCAGGCCCGAGATCCCTCACCCGGTGTTCTGCAGACCGGCTGCGACTCCCTTGAGGCTGAGGAGCAGGAGATTGCGGGGATCTTCGATCTCATCCTCCTGCAGGTCCTTGGAGCGGAGCTTCTTCAGGGCACGCAGCTGGATGAGGCTCAGCGCATCCACATAGGGGTTGCGCAGCTGGACGGCGCGGCCCAGCACCTGGTGCTTCTCCAGCAGCCGCTCCTGCTCGGTGATGGCCAGCACCCACTTCACCGTCAGGTGCAGCTCCTCCAGCACCGCCTCGGAAAGCTCCGGCCGGTCTCCGAGCGCCAGGTAGCGCTTGGCGATCCGCTCATCCGTCTTGGCGAGGGACATCTCGACGTTGTCGATCATCGCGCGGAACAGCGGCCAGTCCGCGTACGCCCGGCGCAGCTGCTCGACGTCTCCCACCGCCTCCAGGGCGGTGCCGAGGCCGTACCAGCCGGTGAGGTTGATGCGGGCCTGGGACCACGCGAAGTTCCACGGGATCGCCCGCAGATCCTCCAGAGACTCCACGGACAGGCCGCGCTTGGCCGGGCGGGAGCCGATCGCCAGCAGGCCGATCTCGTCCTGCGGAGTCACCTGGGCGAACCAGGGCGCGAACCCGTCCGCCCTGATCAGCGAGTGGAAGCGGGCGCGGGAGGCGTCGTCGAGCTCCTTGGCCAGCGGGGCGAACTGCTCAGCGGCCTCCGCGTTGCGCTTCTCCGTGGAGGGAGCCGAGGCCATCAGGGTGGCGGCGGCGACCTGCTCGATGTGCCGCAGGGCGATCTCCGGGTTGCCGTACCGGGCCGAGATCACCTCACCCTGCTCTGTGACCTTGAACCGCAGGTCCACAGAATGCGGCGGCTGGGCCAGGATCGCCCGGTTGGCGGGCCCGCCGCCGCGGCCGAGCGCGCCGCCGCGGCCGTGGAACTGGGTGAGGGTGATGTCGTTGTCGATCGCCCAGGCGGCGATCTTCTCCTGCGCCTCGTAGAGGGCGAGGGTCGCGGCCACCGGTCCGACGTCCTTGGACGAGTCCGAGTACCCCAGCATCACCTCCATGCGGCGCCCCGTCTGCTCCAGCCGCTCCTGCAGCTTGGGATGGGTCAGCGCCTCCTCCAGGATGCGAGGGGCGTTCTGCAGGTCATCGTAGGTTTCAAAGAGCGGGATGACGTCGATCGCCGGGGCGCTCTCCTCCCCGCCGAGGGCGTGGGCGGCCAGCTCGTAGACGTCCGCGAGGTTCTGGGCCGACTGGGTGAAGGAGACGATGTAGCGGCGTGCGGCGTCAGAGCCGTACCGGTTCTGCACCGAGGCGACCGCGCGAAAGGTCTCCAGAACCTCCTCCCCCGGCACCGCCATCTTCTCCACGGACTCCGGGTCCTGGATCCACTGCAGAGTCTGGCTGTGCACGGCCGAGTGCTGGCGGACCTCCAGCTCGGCGAGGTGGAACCCGAAGGTCTCGACCTGCCAGATCAGCTCCTGCAGGTCTCCGTAGGCAGCGCGCCCGGCACCCGCCTCAGCCAGTGAAGCCTGCACGCATCTGAGGTCCTCGATCAGCTGCTCGGGAACGTCATAGGCGAGGTCGGCGTTGCGCAGCCGGGTGGCTTCGATCCGCCCGGAGACCGCCAGCAGCACCTGCCGGTGCGGCTCACGCGGAGAGTGCTCTGCGGCGGTGGTCGTCAGCTCCTCCGAGAGCTGCTTGAGCCGATTCCACAGGCCGGTGAGCTTCTCGCTCGGCGGGGTGTACCGCTCGTCGAGGGTCATCGAAAGGGCGAGCCGGTGGGCCCGCTCCTCCAGGTCGGTGAGGACCCGGTCAGCCATCTGGGAGACGGCCCTGCGGGTGATGGTGGCGGTGACATTGGGGTTGCCGTCCCGGTCGCCGGCGATCCAGGAGCCCAGCCGGATGAATGCGGGGGCCTTGGGGGCAGCAGATCCCGCCCGGTCAGCCTGCAGCCAGTCGTCCATGCGTCGGTAGGCCTCGGCGAAGACCGTGGAGAACGAGTTGTCGAAGACGCCGAGGGCAGTGCGGACCTCGTCCAGCGGCGAGGGGTTGGAGACCCGCAGCTGGGCGGTGCGCCACAGGTTGTCCACCTCCTCGAAGAGCTCGCGGGTGCTGCGGGCCTCCGCGGCGGGCCCGGTGCGCGGATCATCCCGGACGTCCAGCAGGTGGCCGATGCGGCGGATGGAGGCGGTGACCGCGTTGCGGCGGGCCTCCGTGGGGTGAGCGGTCAGGACGGGCTGGAAGCGCAGCTCCTTCAGGCGGCGCTCAGCCTCCCGCTGGCCGACCTCTTCGGCCAGGTGGGTGAAGGCCGCGGCCACGGAGTCAGCAGCGGACTGCTCCTCCAGGGGGATCTCCCCATCACGGGCCCGCAGCGCACGGATGCGCTGCTGCTCCTCGGCAAGGTTTGCCAGCAGGAAGTAGCAGGTGAAGGCGCGGGCAACCTCCTTGGCCCGCTCAGGGTCCAGGGACTCCACGAACGCCTCCGCCTCGGCGAGGGTCTCGTCGGTCTCATCCTGGACGGCGGCGATGCACAGCCCGCGGAGCTTCTCGACGTCGTCATAGAGGCTGGCCGGGCTGGAGCTCTCCGTGCCGTACTCCTGCAGCACCTGGCCGAGCAGCCCGCCGAGGAGACCGACGTCGCGACGCATATCCTCCGGGACCTCATGGCTGGCGGCGGTACGGGAAGAATCCTGAGTCATAGATCACACACTAACAGCGGTGAACAGTGGTGCAGGTCACATGTGAATGCGGTCTCAGCGGGTGGACGCGCGAAGCTCAGTCCACGGCCCGCAGGGCACGACGGCGCCGCTCCAGCACCATGAGCTCCTCGTTGAGACGGCGATGCTCCTCCGGCTGCTCGGTGGGGGCCATCCGCTGCAGCTGGCCGAGCAGGTTGGCCTTCTCATGCTGGATCTTCAGCTCGACGAGCCGATTGAGGATCTCCCGGCAGTACCGGTCCAAGCTGTCCTCAGTGGTCGCCGGAAGGGAGGTCACCGCCAGCTCCCCCACCAGGCGACGCAGAGGCTCGGGGACCTCCTGCCGAACGGTCTCCACCCAGGAGCGCGGATCTGTCGCCTTCGCGGCGGCGATCCGGATGCCGTCATGCAGCGCCTGGTGCGCGGCGGCGGTGAACCGGACGCTGAAGACCTCCTCCCACTGCTCTGCGGTGAGCCGGGCCGGGTGCTGGAGGATCACCTCCAAGGCCTGCCGCTCCATCAGCACGGCGGGATCACGGGTGTCCGGGCGCTGGAACCGCGGCTCAGTGAGCTCCGCAGGCCCGGCGGCCTCGGGGACGCCGCTGCGCTGCCCGCGGGAGGGGGCCTCCTGGCCGGGCTGCCCGCTCTGCCTGGCGCGGGGCGAACCGCCCTTGGCCGCAGCCCGGACCGCGGCGTCCACCTCGGATACGTCCGTGCCGAGCCAGCCTGCCAGCTCACGGGTGTAGGCCGAGCGCAGCGCGGCGTCGCGTATCCCGGCGACCACCGGGCCCGCTGCGCGCAGGGCGCCTATCCGCCCCTCCACGGCAGCCAGGTCCCAGTCCCGCAGCCGACGGCGCAGCACGAACTCCACCAGCGGCGTCTTGGACTCGATCACATGGGCCACGGCATCATCGCCGCGGTGCTGGCGGACGTCGCAGGGGTCCATGCCCTCCGGCCCGACGGCGATGTAGGTCTGGGCGTTGAACTGGCTGGCCTCGTTGAAGGCGCGGATCGCCGCCTGCTGACCGGCCTCGTCGCCGTCGAAGGTGAAGATCACCTCAGCGGGGGAGCCGTCGTCGGAGAGCAGCCTGCGGGCAATCTTGATGTGGCCCTCGCCGAAGGCGGTGCCGCAGGTGGCCACCGCGGTGTCCACCCCGGCGATGTGGCAGGCCATCACGTCGGTGTACCCCTCCACGACGACGAGCTGCCGCTTCTTCGCGATGTTCCGCTTGGCGTGCTCCATCCCGTAGAGGACCTGGGACTTCTTGTAGACCGGCGTCTCGGGGGAGTTCAGATACTTGGGGCCCTGATCGTCGTCGTAGAGGCGGCGGCCGCCGAAGCCGACCGTGTTGGTGGCCATGTCCTTGATCGGCCACATCAGCCGGCCCCTGAACCGGTCGTAGAAGCCCCGCCCCCCCTCGGAGAACAGGCCGGTGTGCCTGAGCTCCTCGTCCTTGAAGCCTTTGGTGCGCAGGTGCCCCAGCAGGTTGTCCCACCCTTTGGGGGCGTAGCCCACGCCGAACTGGACCGCGTGCTCGCGGGTGAAGCCTCGGGAGGTCAGCTCCCGACGGGCGATCTGCGCCTCGGGCGAGTTCAGATGCTGGGCGAAGAATTCTGCGGCGATCTTATGGGCGTCGAGGAGCCGCTGCCTGCGGCCCGCCTCCTGCTTGTCCGGCCCGGAGCCGCCGTCCTCGTACCGCAGCTCCACCCCGTACCTGTTCGCCAGCCGCTCCACCGTCTCAGCGAAGCTGGTGTGCTCCGTCCCCTGGATGAACGCGAACACGTCCCCGGACTCCTCGCAGCCGAAGCAGTGGTAGGTGCCCATCTGAGGACGGATGTGGAACGACGGCGTGCGCTCATCATGGAACGGGCAGAGTCCCTTGTAGGAGTCCACACCGGCCTTCTTCAGGGTGACGTACTGCTCGACGATCTCCCGCAGATCGGCACGCTCGCGCACGGCGTCGATGTCCTCGCGTCTGATCAGCCCTGCCACGGGATACATGCTCCCACGACCCCGGCATCATCGTCCCGACTGTGAAAAGCTGAACCGCATGACTGAGCTTTCCGGACGCGAGCGTGTGCAGCAGGACGCCGACCAGCGGGGGGTGAGCATCGAGTTCGCCGGGCGGGGCCCCGCCCGCTCCGTCGAGGAGGCGGCGGCCGCTCTCGGCGTGGAGCCGGGCGACATCGTCAAGACCCTGGTGGCCCGGGCCAAACGCACCCAGTCCGCCTCGGAGGCTGAGCTTGTGCTGGTTCTCATCCCCGGGGACAGGGCGGTGGACTGGGCCAAGCTGCGCAGGGCCGCCGGGTTCAAGAAGATGTCGATGGCCGCCCCTGAGGAGGGCCTGGAGGCCACCGGCTACCGCCCCGGCTCCATCAACCCCTTCGGAACGACGTCGACCCTGCCCGTCTATGCGGATGAGAGCATCAGCGGCCGGATCGCCATGGGTGCGGGGGAGCCGGACCTCAACCTCTGCGTGGAGTCCGCGGAGCTCTTCGAGAGCTTCGGCGTCACCACCGGAGACATCACCAGGCAGTCCCTCAGCTGACCTCATCGATTCCGCGGGCTGAGAGTGCCCGCCCGGTGTCCCGAGCGTAGGCGACCGCGGCCAGCAGCACCGGGACGGTGCGGGCGCGCAGATCCCGTTCCAGGCCACGGGCACGGGCCTGCTGCTCCGCGGCACGGAACTGGTCGGCCAGGTACGGGATCGCTCGCAGCATGATCATCGCCGCCAGCACAATCCGGCCCGGCCCGATCCCGACCAGGCGCAGGGGGCGAAGCAGCGCGGAGAACACCCGCAGCAGCTCGGGGACAGTGGTGGTCAGGATCATCAGCTGGGCGGCCAGTACACCCGCCAGGACCCGGGTGATCACTTCGACCGCGGTGGCCGCGTCGTTGAAGATCAGCTGCGCGACGAGCACAGCGGCCACCAGCAGCCAGACCCGGCGCAGCAGCACGAGCAGCATCCCCAGCGGCACCCGGGCCGTCGCAGCCAGCAGGATGACGGCCGCCATCACGCCCGCGCTCACCGCCGGACTGCGGACCACCATGACGACGACGGCGATCCCCGCCAATGCTGCGACCTTCGTCCCTGCCGGGGTGCGGTGCAGGAAGCCGTGCCCGGGCGCCCTCTGCCCGAAGACCTGATCCCGCGGACGGATCGGCCGGGACCGGCGCCTCGGCCCTTCCTCCGGGGCTCCGGGGGCCGGGGCGCTCATTCCTCGGTGCGCCTGATGTACTCGGCGACGATCTCTGCGGGCTCACCGTCGGCGGTGATCTCACCGTCCTGGACGAGCAGGCACCGCTCAGCCTGTGCGGCAAGATCCAGGTCATGGGTGGCGGTGATGACCCGGATGCCGTGGGCGGCACGCATGCGATCCACCATGGCGGTGAAGCGGCGGGCGTTGACCCGGTCCAGCAGGGTGGTCGGCTCATCCAGCAGCAGGATCCGGGGGCGCAGCACCAGCACCGTGGCGAGGGCGACCAGCTGCTGCTGCCCCGCGGAGATCTCGTGGGAGCTGCGCTCGGCAAGCTCGGTGATCCCCAGCTCATCCAGGCACCGCAGAGCCTGCTCCCGCCGGTCCCTCCGGCCCTTCACGCTGCGCCGGAGGGACAGCTCCACATCCTCCAGCGGGGTGGGCATCACCAGCTGAGCGGGAGGGTTCGCGAAGACGAAGCCCGCCCGCCGGCGAACCAGTGCGCCGTCGTCGACCGTGTCCTTCCCCTCCACGGTGACGTAGCCCTCTGAGGGGTCGACCAGGCCGTTGACCAGCTGCAGCAGTGTGGACTTCCCTCCGCCGTTCGGGCCGATCACGCTGACTCGCTGCTCGGTCAGCTCCAGATGGGGCACGCGCAGAAGCTCACGGTGCCCGGCAAGAACCCGGACCCGGTCGAAGGCGACGGCATCGGTCATGCGGGCATCACCGGCGGCGGACCAGCAGGTCCGGGAACGCCCGGTGGATCAGGGCGGCTGCCGCCGCGCCGACCAGCGACTTGGCGAGGTCGCCGGGCCAGAAGACGATGTCGGCCAGGAACGCTTCGCCGAAGGAGAGCTCCATGTTGATCATCATGCCGACGATCCCCATCGGGTGATTGACGAGGACACTGCCGGCCGCCGCGGCAACGAACAGCAGCGGCACCCACCAGCCGGCCGACGTGCGACGCAGGACACCGCGGGCGATGAGGCCGGTGACCAGGGCCGTCACGGGGAAGGAGAGCAGGTAGCCGGCGGACGGGCCGGCCAGCGCGCCGAGGCCCCCGGTGAAGCCGGCGAGGATCGGAAGCCCGAGCAGGCCCAGCGCAGCGTAGAGGCCCGCGGCGGCCGCACCCCGCCATGGTCCCAGGGTGAGCCCGGCCAGGGCGACGCCGAGGGTCTGCAGGGTGATCGGCACCCCGGCGTTGCCGACCGGAATCGGCGGAGCGAAGGTCAGCACGGCGATCAGCGCGGCAAAGACTCCGACCAGTGCGGCATCCGTCGCCGGGTTGGCTGCGCGGGCTCGGCGAACCGGTGCAGCCTCGCCGTCGCGGGGAGGGGCAGCGATATTTGAACGGTGTTCATCGGGCATGCACAGGAGCCTATACCGCCGTTGAACGGTGTTCAAAACACTGGGGCTCTGGGTCGTGCTCCAGCACCGCTCGGACAGCCTGTGCGTACAGGGTCTCCCCCTGATCCGCGGCGGAGCTGCTGAACAGGCGGGCGTTCTGCTCCACCGCTGCCAGGCCGAGAGCACACCGCATCAGCACCGCCGCCCGCTCCCCGGCCTGAACGGCTCCGGCACCATCAGCCCGCAGACCTTCGACGAGCGCCGGCACGGGCGGAAGCTCCGGATCGAGAGCGTAGGCGATCAGCACCAGATCAGCACCGTCACGCAGTGACAGCAGGGTGCTCCGCAGCCTGAGCATCAGCTCGAAGGGAGGCTCCGGAGCATCCTGAAGCGGGGCGAGCGCCCGCCGGGCGACCAGCCGCAGCAGATCCTGCTTGTTCGGCACGTGGTAGTAGAGAGCCCCGGGCCGGACGTCGAGCGAGGATGAGATTCTTCGCATGGAGATGTCCTGCAGCCCATACTCCCGGAGCAGCCCATAGGCCGCTTCCACTATTCGGTCCCGCGTGAGCACCATAGTTCAGGCGAAAAGACGGTTGACCACGGGTTTTCCATGGACCAGGGTGGCGTACCATTCCAGGGCGGCGCCGTCTGTGAGGGAGGCGACCTGATCGATGATGGCACGGTGGCGGGCCGCGTCGTCGTCGGCTGCCCGATAGTCCGCCTGGAACTGCGGATCCAGGAACCGGTCCCCGGTGTCCATCAGCAGGCTGTGCAGGTCAGTCAGGACGTCCTTCTGGCGGGTGTAGACCGGCATCTGCTCGCGGGAGGCCATGATGTAGTTCGCCGCGATGCCCTTCATCAGCTGGATCTCCTCCAGCGTCTCCGCGGGCACCACCAGGTCCGCCTCGTGCCGGACCAGCGGCTGACTGCCGTGCGCCTGCCGGGTCGCCGCGTAGATCGCACGGCAGAACCGGCCGATGAGCTCCGAGGTCATGTTCTTCAGCCCCGCCAGGGCGCGACGGGAGCCGTCAGACTCACGCACCCAGAAATCCGTGGCGGAGAGCCGAGCGATCGCAGCGTCCAGCCTGTCTTCCGGGGTGTCCGGCAGATACCACTCCTGAGTGGTCTGGATGACCCGGGCCCGCTGCAGATCATTGTCGAGGAACCCCAGCTGGAAGCGGCCGGAGACGATCCCGTCCTCGACGTCGTGGACCGAGTAGGCGATGTCATCCGCGGCGTCCATCACCTGGCCCTCCATCGGAGTGCGCATCCCGCCGACGGTGCCGCGCATCCACCGGAAGACCTCCAGGTCACCCTCATACGCGCCGAACTTCGGGCTGCGGGCGCCGTTCGCGTTCAGCGGGGCCTCATGCGCCTGCCACGGGTACTTCACCGCCGCATCGATCGAGGCCCGGGTCAGGTTCAGCCCCGCCGAGCGCCCGTCCGGGTGGAACCGCTTGGTCTCCAGACGAGTCAGGATCCGCAGCGTCTGCGCATTGCCCTCGAACCCGCCGATGCCTGCGGCAAGCTCGTTGAGGACCTTCTCCCCGTTGTGCCCGAACGGCGGGTGGCCCAAGTCGTGGGAGAGGCATGCGCCGTCGACGACGTCCGGGTCGCACCCCAGCTGCCGGCCCAGCTCCCGGCCCACCTGGGCGACCTCCAGCGTGTGCGTCAGCCGGGTCCGGGAGAAGTCATCGATATCCGGGGAGACCACCTGGGTCTTCGCGCCCAGGCGACGCAGGCTCGAGGAGTGCAGCAGCCGGGCCCGGTCCCGCTCAAAGCTTGAGCGGTACACCGACTTGCCGTGCTCAGGGACCCACCGGTCCTCATCCGCCTCCGCATAGCCAGGCGGCAGGGCGGAGTAGTCCCCCTCGATCCGCTCCACATTCCTCGCACTCACAAGGATCAGCCTACCGGGCGCACGATGCCGGCACCCCAGCCGCTTCGGCGTCAGCCGCCGGAGATGTCCACTTCTGCTGCTCTGATCATCTGACGCTGGTCCTCGTTGAGCTCCTGGGAGGCCAGCCAGTCCTCCGGGAGGTGGACCCTCTTGGCAGAGCCGGCGCGGCCGCGGGGGCCTTCGGCGGGCTCGCCGGGGTAGCCGATGGACTGGTCGAGCCGCCCCAGCAGATCCTCCAGCTGAGCGAGGGTCTCTACGGTGACCAGCTGAGAGCGCAGCTCGCCGCCGATCGGGTAGCCCTTGAAGTACCAGGCGACGTGCTTGCGGATGTCCTGCATGGCTTTGCGCTCATCCCCGTCGAAGTACGGGATGAGCATCTGGGCGTGCTTCAGCAGGGTCTCGATGACCATCGGCAGGTCAGGACGGTGGCGGTCGTCACGGCCCTCGAACGCCGCCTGCAGGTCCCCGAAGAGCCACGGGCGGCCCTGGCAGCCCCGGCCGACCACGACGCCGTCGACCCCGGTCTGCTCCACCATCCTCACAGCGTCCTCCGCGGACCAGATGTCGCCGTTGCCGAGCACGGGGATGTCAGTCAGGGAGTCCCGGAGGCGTGCGATCGCCTCCCAGTCGGCTGTGCCGGAGTAGTGCTGGCGCGCGGTGCGGCCGTGCAGGGCGACAGCCGCCGCCCCCGCGTCACGGGCCGCCCTGCCCGCCTCGATGAAGGTGAGGTGGTCCTCGTCGATGCCCTTGCGCATCTTCACCGTCACCGGAATGTTCGCCCGGGACGCCTCCCGGACCGCGGTGGAGACGATGGATTCGAAGAGGCGGATCTTCCACGGGAGGGCGGAGCCGCCTCCTTTGCGGGTGACTTTGGGGACGGGGCAGCCGAAATTCAGGTCGATGTGGTCGGCATGGTCCTCCTCGACCAGCATCCTCACCGCGTGGCCGGTGGTGACCGGGTCCACGGAGTAGAGCTGCACGGAGCGTGGCACCTCGTCGGGCTCATGCTTGATGATCCTCAGGGACTCCGGACGCCGCTCCACCAGGGCGCGGGCTGTGACCATCTCGTTCACGTAGAGGCCGCCGCCGTGCTCGCGGCAGAGGCGCCGGAACGCGGTGTTGGTGATTCCGGCCATGGGAGCCAGCACCACCGGGGTGTCGACCACGATGGGGCCCAGCTGCAGGGGCGGGAGGAGCTTATTCAGCGTCTGCATCGCGGGCGTAGATGAGGGCTTCGAAGTCGGCCTCGGCATCGCCCTTCTCCACGAGCGCATCGGTGATCCGCTTCAGCGGCCCCATCGAGTTGTCGACCTCGAGGCGGACGGGGAAGCGGGCGGCGGCCATGGCGAGCAGGTCCCCGGCGGCAGCCTCAGCCTCATCCTCGGTCAGCTTCGGGTCCCAGCCGAGGAGCACGTCAGCGGGATCGTCGGTCTGCTCGGCGGTGTAGCTGACCGCGAAGGCGAGGATCCGGTCGTCCTGGGCAGAGTCGCGCAGGACGACGGCGCCGGAGGCTCCCGTCTCCGGCGAGAGCAGCATGTGCTGGGCCTTGCCGATCGTCATCTCGGAGCGGTCCCAGTCATGCACCGCGTTGTAGAAGTCGGCGACCAGCTCGGTGAGCTCGACTGACCCGGTGGCCAGGTCCTCCAGCTCCAGGGAGGAGCCCTCCAGATCAGGAAGAGGCAGGGAGCCGGGGCTGACGATGACGCTGCGGGAGCATTGGATCTTGCTGAACCCGTTGTCCTTCAGGAAGCACTGGGCCGCAGAGCCCTTCGCGCAGCGGGCCTTCAGGGACTGCACCCCGCAGGAGGGCGCCTCTGCCTGCAGCAGCTCCAGCAGCTGCACGGCCGCCCCGGAGCGGCGATGCTCAGGGGCGACCTCCGCGTAGAAGGAGAGCCGGTCCGGGTGAAGGGTTGACCGAAAGAGCGTGGCCGCGGCGACGGGCACATCCTCGTACTCAGCCACCACGCACCGGGCCCAGGGCTCGTTGGAGCTGGGCCGCAGCAGCGCACGATCGGCGTGGTGCATGGGGTTCTCGGGGTCGCCCCAGATCTCCAGGAGTGCGAGGTCATCGCCGTCGCGCCATGGGCGGACGGTGAAGCCGTTTTCGAGGGTCAGGCGAGGTTCCACAGGGATTGCAGACACTCGCAGGAGTGTACTCCTCTGGAAATGCAGTTGCCAGGCCCCATTGAACCCAAGGGTCAGGCGCCCAGAAGGCGTGCGGCCAGGTAGCTCTCGACCTGATCCAGCGCCACGCGCTCCTGCGTCATCTCGTCACGGTCGCGGACGGTGACGGCCTGGTCCTCAAGGGTGTCGAAGTCCACGGTGATGCAGAAGGGGGTGCCGATCTCGTCCTGACGCCGGTAGCGGCGGCCGATGGCGCCGGCGTCGTCGTAGTCGATGTTCCAGTGCCTGCGCAGCTGGTCAGCCAGCTTGGAGGATGGCTCGGCGAGCTCGGGCTTCTTGGACAGGGGCAGGACCGCGGCCTTCACGGGGGCGAGCTTGGGGTGCAGCTTCAGCACGGTGCGCACGTCCACCCCGCCCTTGGTGTTGGGTGCCTCGTCCTCCGCGTAGGAGTCCACGAGGAACGCCATCATCGAGCGGGTCAGGCCGAAGCTGGGCTCGATGACGTAGGGCACGTAGCGCTCCTCGGTGCCCTGGTCGTAGTAGGAGAGCTCCTTGCCGGAGTGCTCGATGTGCTGGGAGAGGTCATAGTCGGTCCGGTTGGCGATGCCCATCAGCTCGCCCCATTCGGAGCCGGGGAAGCCGAACTTGTACTCCAGGTCGATGGTGCGGTCGGAGTAGTGGGCGCGCTCGCCGTCAGGCACGTCGAACTCCCGCAGGTTCTCCGGGTTCAGCCCCAGGCCGGTGAACCAGTTCACGCAGTCCTCCACCCACCGGTCGAAGGAGGATGAGGCCTGCTCCGGGTGGATGAAGTACTCGATCTCCATCTGCTCGAACTCGCGGGTGCGGAAGATGAAGTTGCCGGGGGTGATCTCGTTGCGGAAAGCCTTGCCGATCTGGCCGATGCCGAAGGGCGGCTTCTTCCGGGCGGTGGTCACCACATTGGCGAAGTTCACGAAGATGCCCTGAGCCGTCTCGGGGCGCAGGTAGTGGAGACCGGATTCGTCGTCGACGACGCCGAGGTAGGACTTCACCAGCCCGGAGAAGGCGCGCGGCTCGGTGAACTTCCCCTTGGTGCCGCAGTCGGGGCAGGCGATCTCGGACAGGCCGTCCCGCGGGTCGCGGCCCTTCTTCTCCTGGAAGGCCTCGATGAGCTGGTCCTCACGATGCCGCTTGTGGCACTGCAGGCACTCGACCAGCGGGTCGGTGAAGGTGTCCACGTGCCCGGACGCTTTCCAGACCGCGGAGGGCAGGATGATGCTGGAGTCCAGGCCGACCATGTCGCCGCGGCCGCGGACGAAGGTCTGCCACCACTCGGCTTTGATGTTCTCCTTGAGCTCAGTGCCCAGCGGCCCGTAGTCCCAGGCCGAGCGGGACCCGCCGTAGATCTCACCGGCCTGGTAGACGAAGCCGCGGCGCTTGGCCAGGTTGATGACTTTGTCCAGCGTGGTTTCGGTGGCCATGAGGCGTGAACTCTCCTGAAAGGCTAGGTGCGGGGTCCCGTAGGTCGCAGGCCAGCCTACCGCCCGCAACGGTCAAGCCTCCGCAACGAAACATCGACTGCTGGCACAAGCGTTGGCCCGTACGCACCGTCCCTTTGGTAAAGACGAGGTATGCGAAGGGCCTGTTCGTGGGCGGTCAGGGGTGCGGTGACATCATTCTCGTCAACCCCGGTCGAGTAAGTGAGAAGGTGGGAGCATGACTCCGCCACCAATCTTGTTGATCCATGGTGCAGCGACCTCAAGCCGTGTTTGGCGCCGGCTGATTCCGCTCCTGGAAGCTCGAGGTCTCCCCGTACGGGCACCCGATCGGCCCTGCAGCGGAGATATGGATGAAGAGATCGACTTCTTGGAGCCGTTGGCGCATGGGGCCGTTCTGGTCGGCGTCAGCGGTGGGGCCACCCTAGGCTGGGAGCTGATCTCACGGACCCCCTCCCCCGCCGCCGCTGTACTGCATGAACCGGCCGCCGGGAGTCTCCATCCCGGTCTCCTGGCGGGCCCGCTACAGGCGCTCGAGGAGGGAGGCCCCTCCTCCTTCGCCCGGGCGCTCTACGGCTCATCTTGGAACGAGAATGAGATGAGCGATGCCTCCACAGTGCCGCGGGATGTGGCGATGTTCGCCCGCTTCGAACCACGTCCGTCGCACCCGGAGGCCGGCCCGGTGCGGCTCACAGTTGGCGGCGAGTCCCCGCCGGTGCGCCATGAGGCAGCCGAGGCGTTTGAGCAGCGGTTCGGCCTGCCCACAGCCGTGCTGCCGCAGACAGGCCATGCCGCGCATCTGCAGAGTCCCGGAACCTTCTCGGAACTGATCGCCGAGGTCACCGAGGCCCTGTAGGTATTTCAGGGCGCGCTCACACCCTTTCGGCCATAGTCTCTTCCAGAGCCTGCGCAAGACGGTCCCGGCGCAGCGGGGCATGGCTGACCCGCATACCGGTCGCGTCCCTCACCGCGTTCGCCAACGCCGCCGGAACAGGGATGCAGGGGGACTCGGACATGGACTTGGCGCCAAGCGGGCCGATCGGATCAGTCGCTTCGACGAAGTGCACCTCGGTGAGAGGAAGGTCCGCCATCTTTGGCAAGTGGTACTGCCGGAGGATGTCAGTGACCATCCTTCCTTCCTCGTCGAGACGTAGCTCCTCGAAGAGATGCCCGCCGATGGCTTGGCCTATGCCCCCTTCAACTTGTCCGCGACACTGCGCTTCATTCAGCACAGTCCCCGCATCCGCGGCATGCACTGACTGGAGGATACGCATCACACCAGTTGACCGTTCTACGGCAATGCGGAACCCCTGCACATTGAAGGCCAACGAGCGCGGCGTTCCCGCCCACACACCTTCCCCGCGGCATTCCTCCCCGCGGTTCTGCTGTTCAGCCCAGGAGTGCAGGCGCCGCAGCGATATCCCCGTCCCTCCACAATGGACGGACTGGTCAGTCAGCTTCACTTCACCGGCCCCGATAGAAGCCCCGGCCTGTTCAGAGAAGAAGTCTGCCGCCAACTTTCGAAGGTTCTTGCAAAGATCTTCGGCAGCCGCATAGGAAGCCTTGCCCGCCACGCTGACACCAGTGGACCCGAAGGCTCCCGTGTCGTAGCGGACCAGATCCGTATCAGACTGAGCCAGATGCACGCGCTCGGTGCTGGTGCCCAGAGCGGCGGCAGCCAGCTGCCGGTGGGCAGTGGACGTGCCGTTTCCGAATTCGGCGGTCCCGACGTGGAGCTCGTAGCAACCGTCGGGTCTAAGCGCGGCTTTCGCATGGGAATGGTGGCCGATGCTCGGAGCCGTGGCAAGAAGGCCCAGGGCAGTCCCGGTCCCGACCTGCCACTCCGACTCGCAAGAAAATTCGTCCTTGAGGATATCGCCCCCGTGCCGCTCCTCCGCCAGGAGCTGCTCGCATTCGGCCCGTTCACGCTCGGTGAGAGGCCCTGTCCGCAAGTGCTTCTGCACAAGCTTCACTGCCTCGCGCATCCCACCGAAGTCATGATGCAGATCCTCCTCATGCTGGAAGAGCTCCTCTCCCATCCCTGGGAGATTATCGGCTTTGAACTGCAAGGGATCCCGTCCCATGGAACGCGCCAGCTCATCCAGGGCAGACTCAAGGGCGAAGAATGTCTGACTAATCCCGAAGCTGCGGTAGGCACCAGAAGGGGGGTTGTTAGTGTATGCGACCTGGGCCTGCAGCTTCTTGGAGGGAACGGAATACAACTGCATCGGTTCTCGGACGCTCTGGAAGAGCACCGGGGGGCCGTGGTTGCCGTACGCACCAGTATCGGAGAGAGCTTTCATGGAAAGAGCGGTGAGACGGCCCCGATCGTCGGCCCCGACTTCTACGTCGAGGATATACGGGTGCCTGGTCGTGCTCGCGGTCAACGCTTCTGTCCTGGTGAACTCCAGCTGCACCGGGCGGCCCACCTTTCGAACGGCTAGCAGGACGATGTCCTCGGTCAGCATCTCCTGCTTCGAGCCGAACCCTCCGCCGACGCGGGGAGCCAGCACCCGCAGCTCCTCAGGGGCGATGCCGAAGATCTCACAGAGGTTCCTCCGGTTGATGAAAGGCACCTGGGTGGAGCTTCGCAACACTGCCCGGCCCTCGTCATCGAGCCATCCGATGGTGCCGTGGGTCTCAAGGGAGCTGTGGGATATCCGCTGGGTGCGGAACTGTCCCCGGTAGGTGTAGGCCGACTTTTCGAACGCCACCTGGAAATCCCCGATCTCCACGTCACCCTGAGCGATCAGATTGCGAGCAGGGTCCTTGATCCGCGACCGCTCAGGGTCCTTGTCCCCATGGACTGCCGGAGCGCCTTCCTCTAGCGCCTCTTCTGGACCCAGGACCACGGGCAGTACCTCATAATCGATATCAACCAGCAGCGCCGCCCGCTCAGCCGCTCTGCGGCTCTCGGCTATGACGGCCGCAACCCGCTGACCGGCATGGCGGACCACGTTGTCCAGAACTCGGGTATCAGCAGGCTGCACCTCAGGAACCTCCTGTGCGCCGGAGGAATAGAGGACATCAGGGGCGTCCTCGTGGGTCAGCACGGTGACAACCCCCGACTGAGCAAGAGCTTCAGTCGCGTCTATGCTGCGGATCATTGCATGCGCATGAGGAGAACGAACCAGAACCATATGCAGCGCTTCCTTCGGCGGATAGTCGCCCTCGCGATATCCCTCGGTCCTGTCGAAGGTGAAGTCAGCTGTGCCCGTGACCACACCGGGACCGCCCGGAGGGGCCGGGCTCTGGCCGGGAGCCCCGCTGTCGGTGATGCGGGTCTTTCCATCTAGCGCATCACGGATTGAGCAGTAACCAGTGCAGCGGCAGATATTGCCTTTGAACCTGCGCTCACGCTCTCCACCGCGACTGTCGTCCCCATCAGCGGCAGTCATGATGAACCCGGGGGTGCAGTAGCCGCACTGGAAACCGTGCGCGTCGAGGAAGTTCTTCTGCACAGGGTGCAGGTCCGTCCGGAGTTTCTCGATGTCTATGGTTTCGTCGTCGGCCTGTACGGTGCGCACATAATCGGTCGCCTGGGGCGAGAGGCCGCGCAGAGTGGTAACCCTCCTGCCCTCAGCGTGCTGAGCGGGAAGGATGCAGCTGTGGATGGCCTTCCCGTCGAGATGGACCGTGCATGCCCCGCAATCTCCGGCATCGCAGCCGCGCTTCACCGCGTGTGCGCCACGATCCCGCAGCCAGGTGCGGAGGCACTGGCCGGGAGCATGGTCAAGGGCAAGGGCCTCTCCGTCCACGTCCACCGTCAGGCCTTCCGCCCCGTCCGGGTTCTCCGCCGCGGTGGGATCCGGCAAGCCGGCAGAGACGTCCCGTGCGGATGCACAAACGGCGGACTCTCCACCGAGCTGCTCTGCGCGCATGCACAGCCCCACGAGCACATCGCCCGCCAGACTTTTCGTTCGACTCTCGCGCCACTGGGGGTCACCATGGACGTCGTCATACCATTCATCCTGCGAGATGCGGCGCCCGATGGCTTCGGCGGCGGTGCGGCGCAGCTCCTCCGCCGCACCGCCGCCTGCGGTGCGGGACGGCAGGGGGAGGTCGATCACCACCGGACGAGGCGTTGAGGCGGTGATGGTGAGACGGACCTTCGGCTGCTCAGCACCCCTGAGCATCGAGCCGATGAGGAACACGGCCGAACGTCCATAACGGGTCAGGGAATCTCGGAACATGACCGAAGGCCGGGCCAGATGTGCGGCAGAAACATAGAACGCCCTGATCAGCTCCCCCGTATCCAGAGCGGTCCGCGCGGGACCCACCACGAGCTCGGCCACAGGGACTTCACGGCGACTTCCTCCCGGGCCGATGACCAGCGCCGTGGCCTCCATTCCGGAGAGCCAAGAGGTCATGGGTCCGGCTGGAAGGGCGGTCGCGACATTGCCACCCACCGTGGAGCGGTTCCACACCTTGTAGGAGGCCACGAATGCCCGCACCGCCGGGATGATCAGCCCCAGCCCCGGATAACGGTCCGTCTCCAGGCCTCCGAGACGCAGAGTCTCCGCGGCGTCGTGGAATTCTGCGATGGTGCACGTCGCGGCGATCTCGAGTCCCTCCCAGGAGCCGCCCTCCCCGTGGTGCCAGCGCAGGCTCTTCCATCCTGCACGGCTCAGGTCCAGCAGGCGCCTGGGCCGTCCTCTGGCCAGGTCCTTGCCGTAGGAGTGGAGGACTGTTCCACCGGCGAGCCATGCATCTCCTTCGGCATAGTCATCGGGGTCCGTGGTCATGACAACTTCATTGACGCTATGGATGTCCATAGGTGAGCTTCTTTCTGCTAGGAGGCTGGGTTCCGAATCGCCGGGGAGCGGGAGACTCGGGCTGGCAAACGCCGCAGCTGTTCAGAAGGAGGGACTCAGACTCCTCAGCACCGCCTCCGAGTCGGAGACGGCTCCGAAAACGCCGCCCTGCATGGTCACCATCTTCAACGCCGCCTCGTGGTTTCCCGGATCAGTGGCACCGGTGCAGTCGCTGAGGATGAGGCACTCATACCCTCGGTCATTGGCCTCGCGCATTGTCGTATGCACGCAGACGTCGGTGGTGATGCCGGTGAGGATCAGATGTGTAATACCCCGCGAGCGCAGCAGAAGATCGAGGTCAGTCGCATAGAAGGCCCCCTTGCCCGGCTTGTCGATGACCAGCTCGCCGTCTGCAGGGGCGACCTCCGGCACGATCTCCCATCCGGGCTCCCCGCGCACCAGAATCCGACCACAGGGACCGGTGGTGCCGATGCCGGCCCCGATCTGCTCGGAGCGCCACAGCTTGTTGGGCGGGCAGTCAGAGAGGTCAGGGCGGTGTCCCTCCCGGGTGTGGATGACCATTATTCCGGCCTCACGGGCGGCAGCCAGGACCCGGGACGTGGGTTCCAGCCCGTTCCGGGTCAGCGAGAGGTCATAGCCCATCGAGTCAACGTATCCGCCGGGCCCGCAGAAGTCGGCCTGCCAGTCGATGAGGACCAGAGCGGTCCTGCTGATTTCAATCCTGCCGTCATAGGGCCAGGCGTAGGGCTGGGCCGCCACCGCAGGGCGGGCGGCCGTCTCAGGCGAAGCAGTCATGGAGGTTCCTTCCGTGTGATCAGGAGCAATCGTCGTCTGTGGGGTCCGCCGCCGGTCTCCGGAGCTGACGAAGGTACTCGGCTGCGGTGGAGACCGCGCCGAAGATTCCGCCGGACATCTCGATGCAGCTCACGGCTCCGGTGGCCAGATCCGTCTCGAGCGCCGGGCTCAGGTCGGTGAGCAGCAGGCACTCGTAGCCGCGATCATTGGCGGTGCGCATCGTGGAGTGCACACTCGTCTCCAACCAGGTCCCGGCCAGGAGCAGCTGGTCCCGGCCTTGTCTGCGCAACACCGTGTCTAGGGGGCTGCCGAAGAATCCGTCCAGTCCGGCAGCCGTGAGCACCCGGTCCCCTAAGAGGCGGTCAGCGGGCAGGAGAGGCACATCCGGGGCGCGCCGGTAACGGGGATCCTGAGTGAGGATCTGCAGGGCCAGGCCACCCTCGTGCTCCAGCTCTCGGGCGAAGCTCTCCAGCTCACCGGGCAGAGCCTCCAGGACTGGGCCCCCCGGGGCGCTCAGTACGAGCAGCGCGGTACGCCCCGGGGAGAGTCCGCCGTCCCACGGCCATGCATAGGGGATGGAGGCGGCGATCCGTCGGTCGGCCATACGGCTCAGTCCTGAGCGAGGTTTCCGACGACGCCTTCAATGAGGCAGTCGAACTCGTTAACCTCTTCGTAGGTCGCAACCTCGCCCTCAGCAACCAGTTCGCTGCCGTCCTGGCAGAGGATCGGACCGGAGAAGACGCTCTCGCCCTCCTGGGAGAGACGCTCCTCCTCTTCGAGGATCTGGTTCTGCAGGTCCTCATCCACGGCATCGCCGAACGTGCCTAACTCCAGCGGGTTGTTTCCCTCGGCGAAGGTGCCCAGCCAGTTGTCGTTGAACTCGGAGCCGGTGAACTCGTCCACGCTGACCGTCTCCACGATCTCGGACATCAGCGGGGCCCAGTTCCAGGTGGAGCCGGTCAGCCAGGCCTCACCAGCGAGATCCACGGCATCGTAGTGGTAGCCCACGATGTGTTCGCCGGCCTCCTCCACCGCTTGGATCACGGTGGACTGGCAGTCCTGGTGCTGGCTGAAGACGTCCACGTCCTCGTTCAGCAGGGATCGCACGGCGTCCTGCTGGCGGACGGGGTCGCACCAGTCGGAGGTATTGATGACGTGGGTGGAGACATCAGGATTGACCTGCTGGGCTCCCAGATGGAAGCCGTTGATGTTGGCGATCGACTGCGCAACGGGGAAGGCATAGACGAAGCCGATGCGGTCGCTCTCAGTGACGCCGCCGGCCGCCATCCCGCCGAGGCTGACCGGCTCGTAGGCCGCGCCCCAGTAGGTACCGAAGTTCTCCGGGAAGTCTCCGCTATGGAATCCACCCTGGTGAAGTACAGTCACCTCGGGGTTTTCTTCGGCGAAATCCAGGGCATAGTCGAAGTAGCCGTAGGAGGTCGCGAAGATGACCTCGACCCCCTGGTCTGCCATGGACTGCATGGTGTCGGTGACCGAGTTATTCTCAGGAATCTGGTCAGCGGTTACCACGTCGACGCCTTCGATCTCATCGAGTTCCGCAGCGGCGTCGGCCACGGCCTGGTTATAGCCGGCGTCCTGCTCGGAACCGACCATGACTAGGCCGACGCTCAGGGGGTTCTCGATATCGGCGTCAAGATCTCCGCCATCGCCGTCGTCCCCGCCGCAGGCGCTGAGCACGAACATCGCCGTCAGGGCAGCGCCGACTGCCGCGGTGGTCTTCCTCTGAGGGTTGGGAATCATGTTTACTATCCATCCTTTGTGTTGTGGGTGCGAGATGCGGTCGGTGGTCTGATTGAGCGCCTATGGCCAGCTATCGGGTGGAGAGGGCCGCCGAGAGCGCCTCGGGCTGTTGGACGCGCCGGGCGGAGATGATCACCAGCACGACCAGCGTGACGAGGTAGGGCAGGGCATCGAGGAGATGCTGATTCACCGCGAACCCCCGAGCCTGCAGGACCGAGGCGGTCGCGATCATGGCGCCGAAAAGATAAGCGCCTCCGGCCGTCCAGCCCACCCGCCAAGCAGAGAAGATGACGACAGCGACCGCCACGAATCCGTACCCGTTGGTCATGTCCGTACTCCAGTTGCCGACCTGCCCGACGGAGAGATACGCCCCGCCGAGTCCCGTGAGGGCTCCACCCGCTAATAGCGCAGTGAACTGGGTTCGGACGGCCGAGTGCCCGGCGGCGTCGACCACCAGCGGGCGCTCCCCGGTGGCCCGGACCTTCAGCCCCGCCCGGGTGCGGGTGAGGAACCACCAGAGCAACGGGATGGCGAGGAAGCCGCCGTAGACCAGCGGGTCGTGGGTGAACAGCACCCGGCCCAGGAAGGGGATCTCGGCGAGGACCGGGATCGGCATGGTGGACAGTGAGGTCACGCCCTGGCCGACGTAGTCGCGGCCGATCACGGAGGTGAGACCGAGCATTAGGAACCAGACGATGAGGCCGGAGGCCAGCTGGTTACCGCCGCGCAACACCACGGCCCAGGCGAAGATCGCTGCCACAGCTACGCCTGCCAGTGCCCCTGCGGCCAGCCCCCACCAAGCGGAACCGGTGGCTAGGCCCGCGATGACTCCGGCGAGCGCACCGCCGAGCATGCCACCCTCAGTGCCGAGGTTGGTCACCCCGGCTCGCTGGTTGATGAGCTCCCCGAGGGAGGGGAAAAGCAAAGCGGTGCCGACAGCGATTCCGCTGGCGAAGATGATCTCGATCATACGGTCCTCCTGCGGGAGAGCGCCGCCATGCCGAGGCAAAGACAGCCCAGAAGTACATACACGGCGCTGCCGTCGAGTCCGGCGCGCAGCTGGAGCGGGTTGCTGGCCACCACGATGGCCGAGAACAGCAAGGCCAGGAGAGCGGCCTTGACAACGCTTCCCCTGGCCAGGAAGGCCGCAAGGAAGGCCACAAAGCCGAACCCGATCGTGATGTCAGGGCGCAGCTGCCCTTCCAAGCCGATCAGGTTGAGCGCGCCACCGATCCCAGCCATCGCCCCGCCTAAACCGATCGAGGCGATGGATAGCCGGGCGGTAGGCAGGCCGGAACGGCGGGCAGCCTCAGGGTTGCCACCTGTGACCCGGATGCGGAAACCCCAGTTTGTCCGGGCCAGCAACCACCAGACCAGGACGGCGAAACCGACCACCACCAGGATGGCAATGCTCACCCGGCTGCCGGGGATCATCGGGAGCATGGCCGCCGTGTCGAGAGGGCGGCTCTGGGGCTGGCCCGTGCCTTCCGGGTCCCGCCAAGGCTGGTAAAGCAGATAGAGCATGATGGAGATGGCGATAAAGTTCGCCAGCACCGTGGTGACTGGCTCCGGCGCGCGGAACCAGACCTTCAGCGCGCCGCAGAGGCCTCCCCACAATCCTCCGGCCATTGCTCCGATGAGGATGCAGAGGAGCCATGAGAAGGGACCGGGGAGGGAGGACCCCACGGCGACGCCAAGGCCGGTGGCCGCGACGGCGCCCAGGATCAGCTGACCCTCACCGCCGACATTCACCAGACCGGCGCGGGCCGGGATCACCACGGCAAGCGCGGCGAGCACCAGCGGCACGGCCCGCACCAGTGTCTGCTGAATGAACGTCGCATTCTGGAGCACCCCCTGGTTCAGAGCGTCCCAGAGGTCCAAAGGCGTGGCCTCCTGAGTCCAGGCGAAGAGGATGAAGGCGGCGAGCGCGGCAGGCACGGCGAAGAGTGCTGGGCGCCGGATCCCACGGCTAGCACCCGGCGGAGCGGCAAGGTCGCTGCCGGTGGTCGTTGTGGTTGTCATCGGACCTCCGTACTGGTCATAAATGCTCCGATGGCGGAGCGGTCGATCTCCCCGCGGCTAAGCTCACCGGAAACGCGACCTTCGGACAGGACCACGACTCGGTCGGAGAGCGCGGTAAGTTCGTCGAGATCTTCGGAGACCACCACAACGGCGGCTCCGGCGCGGCGGGCCTCCAGAATGGCCTCGCGAGTCTGCTGGGCCGTGGCGACATCCAGCCCGCGGGTGGGGTAGGCGAGAATGAGCACGACGGGGTCGCTGGAGAAGGCCAGAGTGAGCAGCACCCGTTGGATATTGCCGCCGGACAGGTCGGCCAACGTCCTGTGCGGCTCGGCGACCGGCAGACCGACCCGGCCGGCCCGTTCTTTGAACCGGCCCGCGGCCTTCGAAAGGGAGCCGGGTTCGCCAGCGGCCTGCTCCCAGAGCGCGTTGTGCTCGGCGATGCTCAGACCCGGCACCACAAATTGATGGACCGGATTGGGCACCACGGCGACCACTCCGCGGCCCCGGAACTGTCCCGGCCGCCCGGAGGCCTGAGTGCCGCCGACGATCTGTAACCGCCCGGCATCCAGCGTCCGCGCTCCGGCCAACACATCCACGAGCTCGTCCTGCCCGTTGCCGGCGACGCCGGCCACTCCCAGGATCTCCCCGGGGAGGACGTTGAGGTCCACGCGGTCCAAGGCGGTGGTGCCGTCTTTGCGGCGGACCTCGGCCCCGTCCAGAGTGATTGCGGGGACAGCCTCAGCGACGGGGGGCCGCTCATCCATCAGCGGGTCCACGGTGCGCCCGACCATCGCGGTGACGAGCGCGTCGTCGTCGAGTTCTTGAGCCGGGATGTCAGAGAGAACGGCCCGGCCGCCGCGGAGCACAGTCACACGATCGGCAATCTGGCGCACTTCGCGCAGTTTGTGGGTGATGATGATGACTCCAACGCCGGTGCTCTTCAGATGGTCGACCACCCCGAAGAGGGCATTGACCTCAGTGGGAGTCAACACGGAGGTAGGCTCATCCAGGATGAGCAGCTTGGCACCGCCCATCAGCACCTTCAGCAACTCAACGCGCTGCCACTCGCCGATCGAGAGCTCAGAAATCTTGGCCTTGGGGTCCACACTGAGGCCCCAGCGGTCGCTGGCGTCGGAGATCCGGCGCATAATCTCGGCCGTCTTGAGGACCAGATCCGCCTCGTCCAGGTACAACGCGATGTTCTCCCAGACGGTCAGTGCCGGGATAAGACGCATGTCCTGGAAGACCAACCCGATGCCGATCTGCCGGGCGCGAGAGGGTGAATCGATGGTAATCTCCTCCTCCCGGAGCAGGACCCGGCCGGTGTCCGGCTGATGGACCCCATACAGGGACTTCACCAGGGTCGATTTTCCGGCGCCGTTCTCCCCCAACAGGGCGTGGACCTCCCCCGCAGCGACGGTGAAAGAGACCTCGGCGTTGGCCTGAACCGGCCCGAAGGACTTGCTGATGTCTTCGACGCGCAGCAGGTTCGTCATCGCGAACCTGCTGCCGTCTCTCGGAGATAGCCGCGCCATCCGCAGCTTCCGGTGATATCGGGCTCCTCCCCGGAGAGGCCTGCAGTGAAACCGGTGACGGTCTTCCCGCCGGAGAGTTCGACCGGGCCCAGCGCCATAGGAGCGGGAAGGGCGGTCAGCAGAGAGGTGAGCCCGGTAGCGGGAATGCGCCAGAGCTCTCCCGGCATTGCCACGCCGCCGTCCCCCTGGACCACTCCGGGCCGCGGCGTCGCCCCTTCGATGAGGTGCATGCGGTAGCGCGGCGTGGTCTCGATGTCGCGTACATAGCGGGCCCCGAACCCGAGCAACTGCGAGTTCAGCGGTTCGTCTCGCATATGGGCTCCGAAGACTGCCAGATCGATGCCTGCCTCCACGGCCTGCGGAGGCTGCGGCATACCCAGGAAGCGGGCCGAGAGGTCTAGGAGCACCTGATCGTGGAAGGCCTGGCCGAGGAAGCTGACTCCGAAGAGGCCCTCTCCGGGTACCTCACCGACCGGGACGGCCAATGCGGAGAGATCGAAGAGATTGACGAAATTGGTATAGATTCCCAGGAACGAATTGGTGGTCAGGGGGTCCTGTCGAACGGCCTCCAGGGTGGGATGGTTCGGCGCCGTAGGCATGATCAGTGCGTCCACCTCCTGGAAGCTCTCCCGGAGCTCCCGCTTGAGTTCCAGCAGCCGCTGCTGATCGCGGATCACCTGGGGCCCTGAGACCTGGGCGGCCTGTTCGACGATGCTGCGCACCGAGGGGTCCGCTTGCTCGGGATGAGCGGCGATGAAGTCGCCGAAGGCATAGGCCCGTTCAGCCACCAGTCCCCCGTGATAGAGCAGCTGAGCGGCCTCCAGGGCGGGCCTCAGATCAACCTCTCGCGTTCCCATACCGAGCTTCCTCACCCGGTCCGCAGTCTGCGCGAAGACCTCCCGGGCGCCCTCAGAGAGCGCACGCAAATCCTCGTCGCGAGGTACGCCAATGACGGGTGCCGCAGGAGCCGAAAGCGGCACCGTCTCGGGCCAGTCCCGGCCATGAGCATCCTCCGGGCAACGGACTGCGACGATGTTCATCACCGAAGCAGCCAGCGCGACATCAGGAGCGAAGATCGAAACCGTGTCATAGGAGGGGCACGCCGGAACGACGCCTGTCAGCGGCAGCGCCCCCAGGGTCGGCTTCAACCCCACGATGCCGTTGAAGGCAGCCGGGACCCGACCGGAGCCGGCGGTGTCCGTGCCGAGGCTGAAGTCCACGATGCCCAGAGCGACCGCCAGGGCAGAACCGGAACTGGAGCCACCGCCCACGCGGGTGCTGTCCACTGCGCTGGCGACCTCTCCGTATGGGCTCCGGGTGCCGACCAGTCCGGTGGCGAATTGGTCCAAGTTCGTCTTACCGAGTAGTACAGCCCCGGCGCCGAGGAGACGCTCCACCACTGGTGCGTGCCGCTCCGGGGTACGGGAGAACTCCGGGTGGCCGGCGGTGGTGGGGAGGTCTGCGACGTCGATGTTGTCCTTAACCGCGAAGGTCAATCCGGCCAGGGGGAGGTCCTCGCCGGCCTCTGCACGACGAGTCACTTCCTCAGCCTCGGCGATGAGGTCCTCGGAGCGTCGCAAAGTGATCCAAACGTCAGGTCGCTGGACCTCGTCCAGGCGTGCCAGCGCGTACCGCACTGCGGATGCTGGGTCTTTCATCCAGTCCCGTCCTCTGCTTCGTGTGCGATCTGGGTCATATGCATGGCGCGCAACGCACGCGCCTCGACCACGGCCTGGGACTCTCCGACGTGGAAGCGCAGACTGTCGCGAGCCTCGATGAGCTTGTTCCGGAGCACGAGCTCGGCAATTTCGATGTGCTCGCTAATAGTGGCGGCCACACGATCCTCGGTGAGGTAGTCATGCATGCGCACAGGACGGATCCGCTGGTTCACTGTCAGCAGGGTCTTGGTGATCTCCCTGTTGCCGGCCGAGCCCAGGAGAGCGACGTGGAACTGCTCATCCGCGGTGACGAACCCGGCGCTGGGCTCGACTCCGGCGTCCCGGCGTGCGTGCCAGATGGCCAGCTCCTGTTCGAGGGCAGCACGGTTGTGGGTGATAGTCGGGTCTTCGATGGCCCGTTCGATACCGCGGCGCTCCAGAGCCAGCCGGAGCTCATAGAGCTCGGTGAACTCGGGAAGAGTCGGGATGTAGCGGAAGAGCGCGCCGTCGCGCTTGATCAGCAACCCGTCGGTCTGCAGCCGCGCCAACGCGTCGCGGACCGGGGTGCGGGAGACTCCAAAGCGGGCGGCGACGCTCTCCTCGGTAAGGCGCTTGTAGGGGGAGAAGGAGGTGCCCATCAGTTCGTCCCGCAGAATCTCGTAGACCCGCTCGCGGGCGGACTGCTTCTTCCGTCGAAGGCCCACACCCCCGCCTGGGGGATCCCCCGATGAGTCCTGCTCTGTATCCAATAGTGAATCCATAGTCCACAACATTAGAGAGACTGGATTTCAGGCGAATTTTTGAGGTGTTTCTAATCTGTTACGCCCAAGAATCTGGAATGTTTCGCTTATCTCACACTTTCTTAAGTGAGGATCACGAGCGTCGGCGGCTGGCGAAGGTAAGTTCAGGCCGACTCACGCAAGCCGCCCGAAGGAGGCACCACCCCTCCGGCGAAAGTGCCAGCAGAAGACCACCCCAGTCCACACGGTCACCTGAACCCCGGCCGTCGGGCCGACGACCTCGAGGACCAGTGAGCCCAGGAGGTTGCCCGTGGTGATGCCGATGCCGGCCACGAGCACGTCGGTACTGCTGATATGCAGGCCCGTACTCCGATGAAGATGCATCCGAGCGGGCCGCACAGGTAGTACCACGAGCTGGCAGGCGTTCGTCAGGGCGGCACTTAAGTGAGCGGCTTGCGGCACGCGGGGCTCATGCCGGCTGAGTCGAGCAAAATGTTGCCGAGCAGTTGGCCGCTGACTACAACCACGGTGAAGACGGCAACGCCGAGTTGATCCACCCCTGAAGCGGCAGCACAGCACCCGAGACAAACGCCAGCAGCGCAAAGATCGGCTTCTTCACACGCTCTTCCGCCTGTGAAGCTGCCCCTTCCAGATCATCCGCCACCCCTGATTCCTACCACGAGGCAGACTTTCTGGAGCTGAAGAGAGCAACCCATAATGAAACACTTGTTTCTTATTGCTGTGACATCTGCGTAACAGCGTTTCATTAGCGTGCTGGTATGAGTGAGGCCACCGACCAGAGCACCGAGCCCAAGCAGCGCCGAACCTTTCAGCTTCCGCACATCTACGTCATTCTCTTCGCGCTCTCGGCGATCGCGGCGGCGGCCACCTACCTGGTGCCGGCACATCAGTTCGACCGCGTGGAGGGACCCGACGGCCGGGAGGTCATTGACCCGGACAGCTACGCGCCCGTGGATGCCTCACCAACCTCGTTCATGGAGTTCATCACGGCGGTCCCCCGCGGGCTGGTCGACGCCGGCGAGGTGGTCTTCTTCACCTTCATCATCGGCGGCGTCTTCATGGTGATCCGACGCACCGGCATCATCGAGAACGCACTGGACCGACTCCTGCGGGTCTTCGCCCACCGCCGCCTGCTGCTGATCCCCGTGCTCATCACCATCTTCGCCGCCCTGGCCTCCCTGATCGGCACCCAGGAGCTCGCACTCGTCTACATCCCCGTCCTCATCCCCGTGGTCATCGCCCTGGGCTATGACTCCATCACGGCGGTGGCGATCGCATTGATCGGCACCACGGCGGGCTTCACCGCCGGCGTCCTGAACCCGATCAATACAGGATTGGCGCAGCAGATCGCAGGCATCGAGACCTTCTCCGGGGCCGGGCTGCGGAGTGTGCTGCTGGTGCTGATGGTCGCCGCCGGCTCCTACTGGATCATCCGCTACGCCCGCAGAATCGACAAAGACCCCGCCAAGTCGCTGGTCTACGGCGAGGAGGAAGAGCTGGAGAAGCAGCGCCTCTACAGCGCCGGCGCCGAGGGCGAGCCCAAGCGAATGACGGGGCGGCAGCGGATCTCCCTGCTGCTGGCCGTGCCGGTCCTCGCGGTGACGATCTGGGGCGTCTCCACCCAAGGATGGTTCATGATCGAGATGGCCGGCATGTTTATGCTGCTGATGCTCATCATTGGGCTGATCAGCGGACTCGGCCCCTCCACTATCTCCTCGTCCTTCTCCGAAGGGCTCCGCAGTGTCCTCGAAGCCGCCATCATCGTCGGCGTGGCCCGCGCAGTGGCTGTGGTGATGGAGGATGGCCAGATCCTCGACACCATCGTCTACTCCCTGGGACAGGCCGTGGGAGGCATGCCCGCCGAGCTGTCCGCCGTCGGCATGTTCCTGGCCCAGACCGGCTTCAACTTTGTGGTGCCCTCCGGCTCGGGCCAGGCAGTGGTCACCATGCCCATTATGGCGCCGCTGGCGGACCTCCTCGAGGTCTCCCGTCAGACCGCAGTGCTCGCCTTTCAGCTGGGCGACGGTCTGACCAACATCATCTACCCCACTTCCGGATACTTCATGGCGGCGCTCGCCATCGGCGGCGTCCGGTGGGAGAAGTGGGTGAAGTTCTACCTTCCCCTCTTCGGCATCTGGACAGCCTTCGCCGTGGGCTTCCTGGTCTTCGCTCAGGTCACCGGCTGGTCCTGAGCAAGACGCCCACGCTCCTCCGAACCGGCAGCCGGTCAGAGCTCCTCGAGCTCGCCCATCTCCTCGTAGGCGGCGGAGATCCGGGAGATCCGGCGGTGCCCTTTGGTGTGCCGCACGTTGAGCACCCCGTTGGCGAGGATGCTGATCAGCGACATCGCCGCCGCGTAGGAGTCGAAGGCGCCGTCGGCCTCCTGGGGACACTCGATCCAGGCGTCCGCCTTGCCCGCATAGTGCCGGGCGGTGGAGTCGCCGATGAGCAGCAGTCCGGCATCGATCGCCGCGGTCCTCTCGACCACCTTGCCGAACAGGGCCGGACGCCGCCGGAAGCCCAAAGCGATCACCAGGTCCCCTTTCTGCAGGCCAGCGAGCTCCTCGCCCATCGACTGCCCGGGGAAAGGGACCAGGCCGACATCGCCCCGGATCTGGGTGAGCTGCTGGCGCAGGTGCAGCGCCAGCGGAAACCCGTTCCGCAGCCCCACGATGGTGACCCGGTTGGCCGAGGAGATCAGCTGCACCGCCTGCTGCAGGCGACCGCCCTCCAGAGCCTGGACCATTTTGCTGAGGTTCTCCCGCTCCTGCGCCTCGTGCCGCTGCAGCGCGGTGGCACCCGCGTTATCACCGGAGCTGACCGGGGCCACGGTCGGAATCCCTCGGTGCCTGAGCTCACGGACGTGCTCACGGACTTCGCCGAAGGACCCGAACCCCAGCTTCCGGAAGATGCGGGACACTGTCGCTTTGGACACCCCGGTCTCACGGCTGATGTCCGCCGCGGAGAAGATCGCCAGGTCCCCCAGATGCTCCAGCAGGAAGTCCGCAACCCGGCGCTCCTGGGGAGGCAGCTCCCCATAGACCGCATCGATGCGCGCGTCGATCCGCCTGCTGACGGGAAAGCTGGCCTCCATGGACACAGAGCATACCCAGACCCGTGTTTCAGCTGATCAGCTGGGACGGGAGCGGCGGATGTCCGGCAGGGAGGCGACGATGACGGCAACCAGGGTCAGGAAGGTGCCGGAGACAGTCGCGAAGGCGATCACCGAGCCCGGGGCAGGGAAGACGATGTCCAGCACCAGGGACCCCACCAGCTGCCCCGCGATCATCCCCATGGCGGTGACCAGAACCCCCACCTGGGTGATCAGGTAGGCGCCCAGGCCCACGAACACCAGTCCGAGGGCTCCGCCCAAATAGTTCCACCACACAGCGGGCAGAGCATCCCCCGTGCCGGCGATCAGCACCTTGCCGCCGTAGATCAGCGCCATCAGCACCGCCCCGGTCACAAAGTTGAACAGCGTGGCAGGCAGCAGAGTGCCGTAGGCAGCAGTCTGACGACCGTTGATGGCCTGCTGGGCCGACTGCACGAATCCGCCGGTGAACGGCAGCACCACCATCAGCGCCCAGGCCAGACTGCCGTTGGCGCTCAGCTGCGGGGAGACCGCCCACAGCACCGACAGGATGGTCAGGCCCGCCCCCAGCAGCCGGAATCCGTTGAGGTGCTTGGGACCGCCCGAGCCCAACCCGATCTTGTCCCACAGCAGACCGCCGACGGTCTGGCCGGTCACCACAGCCACAGAGAACACCGCGACGCCGACGGCGGCCATCGCGACACCCTGTGTGAAGATGAAATAGGTGCCCAAGCAGCCCGCGAACAGGTGCCACCAGGAGACGCTCCCCTCCCGAATCGCGGGGCGGACGTTGGCGAGCCCACGCCGACCGCGCCGGGTGAGGAACACCACGGGCGCGATGATGACCATGCCCACCAAGTAGGTGAAGAGGGTGGAGATCAGGGGGTCGTCCGCTGCGGCGGCCAGCTCCGCGTTGACGCGCCCCTGGGCAGGGATGGCAGCCCCAGCGATGAGCATCACCACCAGGAGCCACAGCCATTTGATCACCGGCCGATCTCCTGGGGGCTGCTCACTCATGCACACACTCTAACCACCGGTCCGAGAGATGCGTCACAGCCCAGGCTCGCTGACATACTTGTAGGCATGAGCGACGTCGAAGAGATTCCGATCCGTGACGAGTCGATCCGGCTGGGGCAGCTGCTGAAGCTGGCGGGGGTCGTGGAGAACGGCGTGATCGCCCGGGAGATCATCGCCGAAGGCGCGGTCACCGTGGACGGCGAGCCGGAGAATCGGCGGGGCGCCCAGATCAGCCTGGGCCAGAAAGTGCGCTTCGAGGGTGAGGAGTTCGGCCTGCCGACCGCGACCCTCACCCCTGTCCGGGAAGGATAGCCGTGCGGCCGACTGATCATCCACGAGCACAGGGATCGGTGCGGCATGAAGCCTGAGGAGGGCTACGCCTTACGGGCCAGCTGAAAAGCCAGAGGGTAGCTGGCCGCCGCACCCTCGTGCTCGGCGACATAGGCTGCCCAGCGAGCGGCTTCCTGCACGCTCTGCTGAGCAGAGTGCCCCGCGCACAGCCTGCTTAGCAGGACGCCGGCGAAGGCGTCGCCGCAGCCGGTGGTGTCGCGCACCGCGACTGCTTCAGCGGAGGCGTGAAGCTGAGGTGTCCCTGCGGCGTCCAGCGTGGCCCCACGGGCACCACGGGTGATCACCGCGGTCGGCACTCCCAAGGTCTCGGCGAGGCCAGCGTCCTCGCCCCACTCAGATCTCGCCAGCTGCGCGGCCTCGCCCTCGTTGGCGAGGATTAGATCCACATGCTCGAGCGGCGGCACCGCCCCGCCGAGCGGCGAGGCGTTCAGCGCGACCCGGCACCCGGCCTGCTGCGCCAGCTCGGCGACTCGGCCGACTGTCTCAAGCGGGATCTCCAGGTTCATCAGCACCCAGCCATAGGGCGCGAAGTCCTCAGCGGAGAAGCGATCAGGTCTGATCAGCGCATTGGCGCCGGCCTCCACGACGATGAAGTTCTCCCCGTCACCTCGCACGCAGACATAGGCCGACCCGGTGGACGCCTGCGGGGTACGAACAATCCCCTCGGCGTTCACCCCATAGGAGGTCAGAAGAGCCAGCGCGTCCTCACCGCCGGAATCCTCGCCGACACAGCCGAACATCCCCACCCGCGCTCCGGCCATGGACGCGGCGAGCGCCTGGTTAGCGCCCTTGCCGCCGGTGGCCCGAACGGCCCCGCCCGCCAACAGCGTCTGGCCGGGAAGCGGGAAATCGGCGACGGAGAGGACCACGTCCTGATTGATCG
The DNA here is from genome assembly GCF_007994735.1 of Nesterenkonia populi. Taxonomy (NCBI): domain Bacteria; kingdom Bacillati; phylum Actinomycetota; class Actinomycetes; order Micrococcales; family Micrococcaceae; genus Nesterenkonia; species Nesterenkonia populi. The sequence continues at coordinate 77,480 of NZ_VOIL01000001.1, forward strand.
ATCCGACGACGGCCAGTGCAGAGCGGGTGAAAGTCATGGGGATGCCTCTCCGGTGTGACGAGCAGTGGATTCACGGCGGCGCAGGGCGGCCGTGGGCGCCTGCACCACTCGCGGCGGCCCTCCAGGGCTGTCGAGGCACCCCAGCAGAAGCTCCCCGGCAATCTCAGCCAGCTGAGGAAGCTGCAGATCGAGAGCAGTCAAGGGCGGCTGGGACGTCACCGCACGCGGGCCGTCGAAGTTGGTGCAGACCATGACGTCCAGGGGAATGCGGAGACCCGCCTCTCGCACGGCTTGCGCGGCTCCCATCGCAAAAGCATCGATGGGGGCGTAGACCGCATCCGGCGGCGAATCCGACCGGAGCGCCTGGTACGTGGCCGCGTATCCTCCAGAGGCCCCTTCTGCCACGGGGATATGCACGACCTGCCCGCCGATGTTCTCCGCCTGCAGCTGCTCCTGGAGGAAGCGCTCCGTGGCACGCGCCACGCTATAGCGCTCCGCGGTCTGCAGAATGAGGATGCGGCGCGCCCCCTGCTCCAGAAGATGTCTCAGGGAGAGGTCTGCGCCGCCATAGCCACGGTCCACCACTCCATGGGCCGCGACTCCGTCCGCGCGACCAATGGTGACCAGCTGGGCCCCGTGGTCCTCCAATTCTCGGCAGAGCTGATCGTCGTTCATGGGATCGATGACGATCGCCCCATCGACGTCGAGGTTCGCCAGATCCTCCGAGGGGTCTGTCACCGGCGGCAGCAGCAGCGTGGAGTACCCGCGCTCGAGCAGCACCTTCGAGAGCGGAAGCGCGATCGCCAGCAGAAAGTTCAGATGGGACTCCCGCCCCACCACCGCGTCCGGCAGGGCAGTCATCAGCGCCACCGACTCGGAGGCTCCTCCCCGCAGACGCCGACCGCGCAGACTCGGCCGGTACTTCAGCTCGGCGGCAACGTGCTGAATCTTCTCCCGGGTGGCACTGGCCATACGGCCTTTGCCGTTGAGGGCAAGAGAGACGGTGCCGCGAGAGACCCCGGCGGCCGCAGCGACATCAGCGATGGTGGCCCGCTTTCGTGTGGCTGACACGGTCCCCGGTCCCCTCTCTTCGGTGCGCACGAACATGGCTACGGTAATCCTCGCCGCCGGCTTTACGCTGATGTAACACCGGGGTGGCGGCGATGAAACATCTGTTCCATACCTTAGGCGAAGCGCAAGTGAGCAATCGATTTACCAATCCATCATGCACAATCCTGCGCGATCTTGAGGTGCAGGAAATGAAAAATCGATTAATCACTCGCTGTCCTCCACCGTGAAGAAGACGTCGCTCACCCTTGAAGGAGCACCATGAACACCACCTCCGCCCCCCACCGAGCACAGAAGGCCGCTGTGCAGACAGCCCTTTTGACGCCTGCCGCCGGTCAGGCCCTGCGTCGCACAGTCGCCGGCGCCGTCTCCGTCGCTTCTCTTGCGCTCCTCGCCGCCTGCGGCAGCGGGGACTCGGCAGCAGGCGGGGAGGCCTCAGGCGCGGACGAGGGCTGTGACGAGCTGACTGACGTAGCCGTGCAGTTCGGCTGGCACCCCAATGTTGAGAACATGGCCACGATCGTCGCCGAGCAGAACGGCTACTTCGAGGATGAGTGCCTCAGCGTGGAGATTCTTCCGGGCGGCCCGGAAGTCACCGCCGATGCCCAGATCGTCTCCGGCAACGCGGATATGGGCATCCTCTCCTCCGAGGCCCTGGCCAACGCCGTCATCAACGAGGCCCCGCTCGTGGGTATCGGCATGACTTACCAGAATTCGCCCTCTGTCATCGTCTCACTGGCCGAAGCGGGCATCGAAGAGCCTTCCGATCTGGAGGGACTGACCTTCGGCGTCTCCCAGCTTGATATGCGCGTCTACGAGCCCTTCTTCGCCTCCGTCGGAGTCGACTGGGACGCCATCGACAGGGTGGATATCGGTGCTGACCCGGCCGCCCTGGTCTCCGGCGAAGTCGACGCCATGAGCGCTGTCAGCGCCAACCAGCCCGTCGTGCTCCGCAATCAGGGGCACGACGTGGACGAAATCTCCCTGGCCGATTACGACTACAACCGGTGGTCGGGCGGGTTGGTAGTTCGTGAGGACTCGCTGGAAGACCCCGAGCGCCGCGAAACGATCATGGGCATGGCCCGCGCTGTTGAACGCGGACTGGAGACCGCAGTCGAGGACCCGCAGGCAGCCGGGGAGATCGTCTTTGAGGCCTACGCCTCAGACCTCGGTCTCGAAGAGGAGACCCAGCTGGAAGGCGCCGAGGCATGGGCCAGCCTGACTACCGCGGAGGAACGGGACGGTGGACTTCTGCTCATCGACGAGGACGGCGTGCAGTCCCAGCAGGACTTCTTCGACAACACCGACGTGAACGTCGACGCCAGCGCGATCTTCGATCTTGAAGCCAGCCAGGAGGCCTTCGGTGACTGATTCAGCCACCACCGGTCTCACGGCAGAGAACGTGGAGCGGACCTTCGAATCGCGGGGCGGCTCCGTGCAGGCGTTGGAGAACGTCAGCTTTGCGGCGGATCCCGGATCCTTCACTGCGCTGATCGGACCCTCGGGGTGCGGGAAGTCGACTCTGCTGCGGATGTTCGCAGGGCTCGACGACCCCACCTCCGGCCGAATCTCCGTGCTCGGACAGGATCCTCACCGGGTCCAGCAGAACCACCAGATCGGCGTCGCGTTCCAGGACGCGGCACTGCTGCCCTGGCGTACGGTGGAGACCAACATCGCCCTGCCGCTGCAGGTTGCCGGACAGAAGATCGATAAGAAGGCGATCAACGAGCTGATCGCGCTGACCGGGCTCACAGGCTTCGAGAAGGCGCGGCCCTCCCAACTCTCGGGCGGCATGCGCCAGCGAGTCGCCATCGCCCGATCCCTGGTGCTGGAACCCGATGTGCTGCTCCTGGATGAGCCCTTCGGAGCCTTGGACGATATGACCCGCCAGCACATGAACATCGAGCTGCAGCGAATCTGGACCGAGCGCCCCACCACCACGCTGCTGGTCACCCACAACTTGGAGGAGGCCGTCTTCCTCAGCGATCAGGTCATCGTCATGGCTGCTCGCCCCGGACGGATCACCCGGGAGATCACTGTGGAGCTGGAGCGTCCTCGCGAGCCCGAGATCCAGCACAGCGAAGAGTTCCACCGACACCAGACGGAACTGTCCCGGGAACTCTTCGCGAGCAGGAAAGCGAGCACGAATCCATGAGAGCACCGTGGACAGCGGCGACAATCAGCGTGATCATCGCCTGGCTCATCGCGGCCGCAGCGCTGCAGCACACCGGACTGGTCCCGTACCCCTGGCAGCTGGCTGAGCAGATCATCAGCGACGCTCAGCTCCTCTGGCGGCACTCCGTGCCGACGCTGACGACCGCGCTGTGGGGACTCATTGTGGGCGTCGGCGTGGTCATCCCCTTGGCGGCACTGGGCCTGCTGGTCCGACCGGCCGAAGCCGTGGTCCTGCGCATCGGAGTCTTCGTCAACGTGGTGCCTACAGTCGCCATCGCCCCCATCCTGGTGGTGGCGCTGGACAACGAGACCGGACGCATTGTGATCACCGCTCTGCAGGTCTACTTCCCGGCTCTGGTCGGCATTCTCTTCGGCCTGCGTCAGGCCGATGATCGGGCGTTGGACCTCATCAGAGCCTCCGGCGGAGGCAGCTGGGCCACCCTGCGCTACGCGCGATTCGCCGCCGCTGTGCCCAGCTTCGTCTCCGCCCTGCAGATCGCTGTGCCCGCGGCGATCCTCGGTGCCCTCATCTCAGAGTTCTTCGGTGCCCATGAAGGCCTCGGCTCACTCCTCGTCAACGCCCAGCAGAGCCTGCTCATCGACCGTACCTGGGCGATCGCCCTGGTCGTCGGGCTCATTGCCGCTGCGGGCTACGGCCTGGTGTCAGTCGGGGCGAAGCTGCTGGTCCCTTGGGCCGCCAGCGAAGCCTCCGTGGGCGTCTCTGTGGCAGGCGCAGATGCCAAGAAGCAGTCCAGACTGTCCTCCGCCACGGCCTCAGCGGTGACAATCGGCCTCCTTCTCGGAGGCTGGCAGTCGCTGCGCACCGTGTTCAACTTTGACCCGTTCTTCACCAAGGGGCCGGTGGACGTCTTCACCTACATCACCCTGGGGCACCCCATCCAAGGAACCAGTGCTGGAGCGTTCTGGGAAGACTTCGGCGAGGCTCTGGGGCAGACCGCGCTCGACGCCGGCGTCGGCTTCGTCGTCGGGTCCGTGGTCGCCGTGGCCTCCGCGGTCCTTCTCGACGCGTTCCCCACGCTGGCCCGCGTGCTGATGCCTATGGCCGTGGTGCTGCGTTCCGTGCCGCTGGCCGCGCTGACCCCTCTGATCGTGCTGCTCTTCGGGCGAGGCATGCTCGGAGTCACTATTGTGGTGACCCTGGTGACATTCTTCCCGACGCTGGTCACCGTCATGCAGGGGCTGCGGTCCACGCCGGAAGGCGCCACCGACGTAGTCCGCGCCTCGGGCGGCACCATGGGACAATCCGTCCGCTACGTGCGGCTGATGTATGCAGTGCCCTCCATGCTGGCCGCCGCCCGCGTGGCGATTCCGGGCGCCATCGCCGGCGCTACCCTGGCCGAATGGCTGGCCACCGGCCAGGGTCTCGGCTACATGCTCACCCTGGCCTCGACCCAGGCCGACTACTACCTGCTCTGGACCGGCGGAGTGCTGCTCGCTGTCTTCGCGCTCATGGTCCATGGACTGCTGAGCATCACCGATCGCGCGATCACCCGCCGCCTGGGCGCCTCCGCCTAATACGACCTCCAAGGAGAGATCACCCCCAATGACCGCTGAAGCACCGGGGAGCAAGACCCCGCGCAGCATCGACACCCTCATCCAGAACGCCCATGTGGTGACCTTGGACGACCAGGCAAGCATCGTCGCTGACGGCGCCATCGCCATCCACCAGGGCCGCATCCTCGAGGTGGGGCCCAGCAGCGAGCTGACGATGTCCTACGCCCCTGCCCGTCGCATCTTCGCCGCCGGGCAGATTGCACTCCCCGGCCTGACCGACGCACATATCCACACCGCACAGACCCTCATGCGCGGGCTGCTGTCCACCCTTGGTCGCGCCAAGGCCCTGCGGGTGCCGACCTGGCGCGAGTACTTGGTGCCCTTCGAAGCCTCCCTGACCCCGGAGGACATCGAGCTCTCCGGACAGTTGGCCTACAGCTCCATGCTCGCCACCGGCACCACCTCGTTCTTCGAAGCCGGCGGACCCCACCCCGAGTCCATGGCCAGAGCCGCAACGGAGACCGGCATCCGTGGTGCCGTCTCCCTCAGCACCATGGACGGCGGATCCCGCATCCCCGCGTCCATGCGGATGAGCACCGAGGAGGCCCTCCAGCGCAACATCGATCTGGTCGACGCCTGGCCTCACGACCCTGCCGGGGAGAATCGCGTCAGCGCCTGCATGTCTCTGCGGCAGATCATCACCTGCACCCCCGACCTGGTCACCGGCATCCACCAGGCCGCCCAGGAGCGGGGGGTCAAAGTCCACACCCACCTGGTGGAGGGCACCTACGAGATCGACTACGCGTTGGAGAACTTCGGACAACGTCCCGTGGAGTACCTGCTGGATCTCGGGGTCTTTGACCACACCCTCCACGGAGCTCACTCAGTTCTGGCCAGCATCGAGGACGTGGAGCACTACGCCGCCCATGGAGTCTCCGCAGCACACTGCTCCAAGGGCAACTACGCCATCGGCGCAGCCCCTGCCTTGAAGATGTGGCGCAAGGGGGTCGCCATCGGTCTGGGAACTGATGGCGTGGCCAATGCCGGGACCCTCGACATGTTCCGCATCGCGATGCTCACCCGTGTGGGCCAGCAGTACATTGAGGGAACGCCCGTGCATAACCGCAACATCGTGGGGCTGGAGGAGCCTCTTCAGATGGCGGTGACCGGTGGAGCCAGGGCTATGGCGACCGACGGATACACCGGCGCGCTGGAGACGGGAAAACGTGCTGACATCGTCCTGATCGGCACCGACGGCCCGGACGCCGCCGGCTACTCCTCTCCTGAAGCATTCCTCTTCGAATGCGCCTCCGGCCGTGACGTGAAGACAGTTCTGGTCGACGGGCAGATCGTCGTCGACGACGGTGAGGTCACCACCGTGGACACCGAAGCGATCCGTGCCGAGGCGGCGGTGCGGCAGCGGGAACTTGTCGCCGCCATTGCCTGAGCAGCAAAGACTGCTCAGGCACCAAACCCCCTGAAGGAGATTTCCATGAGCGACGATCGGCTCCACATCCTCGACTGCGACACAGGCGTCGACGACGCCATGGCCATCGGCCTCCTGCTCGCCGAAGCGCCTCAGACCTTCGTCGGTGCGACTGCCGTCTTCGGCAACGTCGACGTCCGGCGGGCCGCCCTGAACACCCGGAGTCTCCTCGAGCTGGCCGGCCGTGCTGACATTCCCGTCCACCTGGGTGCGGCATCCTCCCTCGACGGCGCCTTCTGGGGATCGGGCCACAGGGTCCACGGCGAGAACGGGGTCGGCGGAGTGCAGCTGCCCAACCCCACAGGCACCGCGGGAGACGGTGAGCCGGCGCCGTCGTACCTGGTGCGCACGGTCCGGGAGAACCCCGGCAGAGTCGTCATCATCGCGGTGGGCCCCCTGACAAACCTTGCCATCGCGCTGAGCATGGACCCGGGGATCGCCGAACTGGTGGCTGAGATCGTCATCATGGGAGGCGCCGTACGCCACCCCGGAAACGCCACCCCTGCAGCTGAGGCGAATGTCTGGCACGACCCAGAGGCCGCCGATCGGGTGCTGCGGTCCGGGGCCCGCGTGCGATTGGTGCCCATGGACGCCACCATGCAGCAGCGGATGACCGGAGATGAGCAGACTGAACTGGCCGGATCGAGCAGCCGGTTCGCGCAGGCTGTGGCACAGGCCTCAGAGCACTACCTGGACTTCTACACGAATGTGTTCCCTGGCCGCCAGTGCGCCCTGCACGACCCACTGGTGGCTGCGCTCGCCCTGGATTCGGCATTGGTGACCAGCGAGGTGACGACCAGCATCGAAGTGCAGCTGGCTCCGGGACCGGCGCGCGGGCAGACCGTGGCCGACCTCCGGGGGCTCTACAAGGGGCCCGTCCACCGCGAGGGGCATACCACCTCCGTAGTGCTGGAGACCGAGGCAGGCTTCAGCCGGCGCCTCGTGGAGGCCCTCACATGCCTTCCCTGACCCCATGCCCGCCCCTGATTCTCTGGTGGTGACCTCATGACTCTCAGCGTGTACTTAGCAGGACCCGAAGTGTTCCTTCCCGACGGCGCCTTCGTACTCGAGGCCAAGCGACAGGTCCTGCGCGACCACGGCTTGGCCCCGGTATCTCCGCCTGCTGATCTGGACCCGCTGCTGGAGGGTTCGCCCAGATCTCGCGGGATGGAGATCAGCCGGCGCAACGAGGAGCTCGTTGCGGCCGCAGACATCTGCTTGGCAAATCTGACGCCGTTCCGCGGTGCCAGTGCCGATGCGGGCACGGTCTATGAACTCGGGTATGCCGCTGGGCTGAACAAGCACGTGGCTGCCTATAGCAACGACCCCAGGGAATATCGCGCCCGCGTAGCTGACCAACTTCCGGATCAGGAGGATCTGTCATTCCGGGAGGGAAAACTCTGGGGGTCAGACGGTGTGATGGTGGAAGACCATGGAATGAGCGACAACCTCATGCTCGAGGGCGGAGTCGCACTGCGCAGCGGAGTCATGATGATCGCCGAGATGCAGCCCAATGATCCTGCACGCGACCTGGAGACTTATGTCCGCGCGGTACGACAGCTGGCAGACCAGCTGGTGATCTAGGAACCCTGCCCTACGCGGCACCGGAGCCCGGGGGCATGGACCCGCCGAACAGCGGCTCAATGTTGGGGCGCTTGGCGGTGATGTTGTCACCGGAGGACTGGCCGCGCAGCCGGCGGACCACCCACGGGAACAGGTGCTGGCGCGCCCACACGGCGTCGTCGACCCTTGCCTCCCGCCATGTGCGCTCCACCACCGGGCGGGCCTCCACCGGACTGAGGTCATGCGGGACGCTGAGCGTGTTCAGGACCATTCGGGCGATGATGTGATGCCCCAGCGCTGAGAAGTGCAGCCGGTCCTCATCCCACATCTCCTTGGCGGTCAGCTCCCGCAGGCTCCACATATCGGCGACGACGGCATTATGCCGAGCCGCCACAGTGCGGATGTTCTCGTTGTAGATCGCAACCCTGCCCCGGATGGAGCCGACCACAGGGGTCTCACGGACGTCCGGGCCGGTGAAGAGGACCATGGTCGCACCGGTGGTCGCGAGGATCTGGACCATCGTGTCGAGGATCCGCGCGGTCTCGTCCGGGTCGGATCCGGGACGGATGACGTCGTTGCCGCCGGCGCACAGTGTGATGAAGTCGGGCTTGAGCTCCAGGGCAGGGGCGATCTGTTCGTCGCGGATCTGCTCGATGAGCTTTCCGCGCACCGCCAGGTTCGCGTAGGAGAAGTGCCGGGTGCCGTGGGCGAGCTCCTCTGCCACCCGGTCGGCCCAGCCGCGGTGGTAGCCGGGTCGGGACTCGTCCGGGTCCCCGATCCCCTCGGTGAAGGAGTCCCCCAGCGCGACGAAGCGCTGCCACGGGTGCTTGGCGTGCTCGCCTGAGGGACCGTCCTCCGAGACCAGCAGCTCAGCGCCCACCGCCGCCTGGCTCTGCGGCGGCTCGGAGCGTCCCTGCTGGTCCGCCGGGGCGGGGTTGGCTTCGGTGATGCTCTCGTTCTGGCCTTTCCGGTCTGCTTCTGATGCGCTCACTCTTCTTTTCTATCCCGACTGCTCAGTAACGTCTATACGCCCATGGGCTGAGTTTTCGCTGCCAAGGGGCAGGGGGCCGAGAGCTCAGCGGGCTTCCAGCACCGTGTGGGTGAGGAACTCGCCCACGTGCCCGATCTCCTGAGGCACGATGCCGTGGCCGGCGCCCGCGTAGAGGACCTTGGTGAGCTTCACAGTACTGGTGGCCCACCGGTGGGTGTAGTCGATGTGGTCGGAGTGGATGATGGGGTCCTCCTGGTCCCGGCCCCAGAAGAACGGGACCTCCTTCGCCTTGAGCTCCTCATCCTTGAAGTACCCCTCGGGCAGCCCCTCGCCGCGCTCCGGGTCCACAGCGAACCCTGAGAGTCCGACGACGGCGGCGAACTCCTCCGGGCGGGTGCGCAGCAGCGACGTCGCCATCGCCATCCCCATGGAGAATCCGAGCAGGGTCACCGAGGAGTGCTGCCCCTTCACGGCGTCGACCCACTGCCAGAGGTCCTCGACGGCGTCGTGGGCGGCCATGGACGAGTAGGCGAGGCGCTGAACGTCCAGGTCGAACCAGGTGTAGGCGCCGCCGCCCATGTGCACAGGCGCCTGCACGGCGGCGTAGGTGAACTCCTGCGGCAGGTGCGGGATGAGGCCTGCGAGGTCCTGCCCGTTGGCACCGTACCCGTGCAGCAGCACCACCAGCGGGGTGCCTTCTCGCGCGGACTCGTCCCGGGACCAGATGACCTCGTAGTTCTGCATGCTCACTACCCTAAGACGAGCCGGGCGCTCAGCGGGTCAGAGCATCACCTGGCGGTTCACGTCCTTGTAGAGGAGGTAGCGGAAGGGCTCATCGCCGCCGGCGTAGCAGGCCTGGGGGCAGAAGGCGCGCAGGGACATGTAGTCCCCGGCCTCCACCTCCACCCAGTCTTGGTTGAGCCGGTACACGCCCTTGCCCTGAAGAACGTAGAGACCATGCTCCATCTCGTGGGTCTCCATGAAGGGGATGCACGCCCCGGGCTGGAAGGTCACCACGTTGACGTGCATGTCGAAGGCCATATCCGCCGGGTCGAGGAGACGGCTGGTGGCCCAGCGGCCATCCGTGGCGGGCATCGGGCTCGGCTCCACGTCCTGCTCATTGCCGACGACGACGCGCGGCGTCAGTCCCGGCGCGGGCTGGTAGCGCTTGCGGAACCAGTGGAGCCGGGCCGGCTCGACGCCCTCGTTCCGCAGCGACCAGCTGGTGCCGGGCGGGATGAACGCGTAGCCGCCGGGGGTGAGCAGGTGCCTCTCGCCGGCGATGGTGAGTGCGGCCTCGCCCTCCATGAGGAAGAGGAACCCCTCCACCTCGGGCTGCGGCTCGGGAGCGTCGGAGCCTCCTCCGGATGAGACTTCGAGGATGGTCTGGGAGAAGGTGACTGCTCCCCCGGCGACGGGACGGCTGAGCACCCAGCTGCGGGTCCCTTCCCATTCGGGGAGCAGCGTGGTGACGATGTCCCGCAGCACGCCCTTGGGGATCACCGTGTAGGCCTCGGTGACTACGGCACGGCTGGTCATCAGCTCCTCCTGGCCGGGCAGGCCGCCGTGCGGAGCGTAATAGGTGGAGGGCGTGCGGGTCATCGGGTTCCTTCCTCATCGGCGGGCTGCTCGGCGGCGTCCTGAAGCAGCCCGGTGCGGGCCAGGGCGGCGAGCGCTGCGGCGCTCAGCCCGGTGGCCTCAGTGACATCTTGGTGGGTGAGCGCGCCGCAGGTCAGGCCGCGCTGCAGGTAGCCCGCGAGCGCCTTGGCTGTGGCTGGCTCATCCAAGACCGCTCCTTCCGCCCCTTGGGCGTAGGTGCGGAGGCGGTCGGCGGAGGCGCTGAGGCCTCGCTGGTAGAAGTGGAAGGTGGCGGCGTAGCGGGTGAGCAGCTGGTGGGCGTGGAGATCCCAGCCTTGGTAGATGCCGCCTTCCAGGTGACGGGTGACGAGCCGGGCGTGGAGCCGCCAGGCCTGGAGCATCTCAGGGGCGCTTCCGAGAGGGAGGATGTTGGTGGAGCCTTCGGAGACCTGCACGCCGGTCTGGGCGGCGGCGGCCTGCATGTGGGCTTTGGCGAAGTCGGCGACGGGGTGGTCCATGGATTGGAAGCCGGCGGCGACTCCTAGGGAGGCGGAGTAGTCGTAGGTGCCGTAGTGAAGTGCGCTCATCCGGCCTTCGGCGGCGTGGATGGCTTCGGCGACTGCGCTGCGGCCGTCGGGGCCGAGGATGATCTGCGGGGTCTCCACCTGCACTTCGAAGCGCAGACGGCCTTCGGGGAGGCTGTGGGCCTCCTCGAGGGAGCGGAGGACGTCGACCATCACCTTCACCTGGTCCACGGTGGTGACTTTGGGCAGGGTGAGGCGGAGTCCTTCGGGGAGTTGGCCGGCCGTGTCGAGGAGGGCGGCGAGGAAGAGGTCGAGGGTGCGCAGCCCACGTCGGCGGACAGGAGCTTCCATGCTTTTGAAGCGGATGCCGACGAAGGGCGGGCCTGTGCCGTCGGCGAGCTCCTGGCTCAGGCCCTGGGCGGCTGAGACGGCCCAGTGGTCCTCGTCTGCGTCATCGCGTATGCCGAAGCCGTCCTCGAAGTCGATCCGGAGATCCTCCACCGGCTCCCCCGTGAGCTTGTCTCGCACGGATGAGGCGAGAGCGGCGACGTCGGACCTGTCCTCTTCGAGCCCGGGGAGGGTCTCCTTCAGGAGGGTTTGGAGGCCGCCCTGCTCCTCGGCGGCCCGCACGGCCTGCCGCCCCCACTGGGCTGTGAGCCCGGGGGCCCAGCGATCAGCGGGGATGTAGACGGTGTGCACCGGCTGGCGCTCCCCGGTCTCGCCCGGGTAGCTGCCAGCCAGCAGGGCATCGGTGAGGCCCAGCCGTCGGTCAGCTTTGCCGAGGACCTCCTCCCCCAGTACGAAATGCTGCTCCTCCAAAGGGCTCCTCTCAGATCCTGCTTGTGGTTCCAGACGATCAGGCCTGCCGGGGCTGAAATTTACGTTTCCATATACATCCAGTAGACGAAACGATTGTTACGTCCTGATTGCGTCGGAGAAACGTTCTGAAGACAGAAAGCCGCCATTCCCGCAACGAGCCAGTCTCCAGACTCCTCGCAGCGGAATAGGAGTCGACCGCCGCCGGTGCGCACCTCGATTCACACCCTTTGGAAGGGGGGCCGTGATCTCACTCATAGCCCAGGCTATCGGGAACCCATCTGCCAGCCGACCCACTGCTTCTCCAGGCGGGGCGGGCGGAACGCTCCCGCGGCCGAGGTGCGCAGTCCTGAACGCACCAGCAGCTCAGCGACCCGGCAGGCCGCCTCCACACCGTCGATCACCGGAATGCCCAGCCGCTCCTCCAAGGCATCATCCAGGCCGGTGAAGCCGGCGCAGCCGAGCACGATGGCTTCAGCCCCGGATGATTGCAGCCCCCTTGCCTCACGCTCCAAAGTGGAGGCAACCTGCGCGGCATCGTCGTGAATGGCCGAGACCTCGATTCCGCTCGCAGCCACCCCGACGCAGTGTTCGGCGAGACCAGCGTTGCGCAGACTCTCCCAGATCGCGGGCACGGTGGTGTCCAAAGTCGTGACGATTCCGTACCGGTGCGAGACGAGCTTGGCCAGGATCGGGCCGGCCTCGGTAATGTCCACCACAGGGACCTCCCAGCGCTGGCGGGCACCCTCCCGGCCATGCTCCCCGAAACCAGCGAGCACCACGGCGTCGAACTCCTCCTGGGCCTGCTCCAGTGCAGCGAGCATCCCCGCAGCGGATATGAAGCTCTCGTAGTACCCCTCGGCCGACTCCGGGCCGAAGGGCGGCGTCAGCGCGAGGATCTCCACACCGGGGGAGACAGCCGCGGCGGCTATGCTCTCCAGGTTGGTGGTAATGGCAGCGTTGACGTTGCAGTTGACGACGGCTATGCGCACCGCGTCAGCCTTCTAGCGCAAAGTCAGCGATGAGGTCTCCGCTGGGCATCGGCTCTTCCAACAGTCCGCCCAGCACGATGCCCCTCTGCCACCTCTGATATGAGGATTCTTGAAACCTCGTCGATGTCCACATGCCAGCTTTCTGCATCGCTTCGGCCTGGTGGAGGAGCTCCTGCTCCGAAAAGGCGGGGTACCACCGAGCAACCTGCGGAACGTACTCCTCAGCCGGATGCCCGTTCATAAAGCCCATTGCTCGCTCGAGCGCCTGATTGAACCTTTTCAGCGTGGACTCTTTCGCACGCAGCGTCTCGGGAGTCGTGTAGTAGACGCTCCACGGAATATCGCCGCCGTCATTCAGAAAGTCACCCACTATATGGTTTCCCAGCGCTTCCAGACGCCGAGCCTGAACAGCCTCGACCATAAGGATCTCACCCCCTCCCCCCGCATACAGCTCGTTCATCATGGCGCTGGTCAGATCGTGAGCAACGCGGGACTGCCCCAGCTCAGCTCCCTGTTCCTTCAAATACATCTCGAGGAACATGTTCAGACTGGCGCCGCCCCTGCCAGGAACGAGCACACTTCTGTCGGCAAGGCTGTGCGCCCAATCCTCACCAAGCGGCTGACGTGCGACCACAGAGAAGCTGGCACGGTGGCACAGCTGTCCGGCAACGACGAATTCCTTCCCGCGGCCGCGAAACATGGCAGGAACCCAAATTCCGCCGAGGGCAAGGTCACATTCGCCGCTCTCGATGTCAGGAAGCACCTCTTCCCAGTCATGGGGAACGATCGTTTCAACTTCTAAATCAGCGTCAGCGAAGAACCCGAGCTCGCGAGCAACGAATTCAGGCATATAGCCAGGCGCTCTGCCCGTAGCCGTCACGCGGATGGTGTCGGTCATTCAGATTCCTTTCAAAAGTTTCGATGCACCGCAATGAGGCCGTGCGGCCTAGGCGTGCAGAGGCGTCGCAGCGCGTTCACCTGTGCTCAGGTCGAAGAAGGAGCAGTCCGCAACGTCGAAGCTCAGCCCGACGGATGAGCCCGGGGCCGGTGTGGCGGAGTTCGATACACGCGCGTACGTACGAGCTTCGGAGTTGCCTTCGATGTTCAGCGCCACGATCGACTCAGGGCCGGTCCTTTCAACAGTCTCGACAGTGGCAGGCACGATCCCGCGGTCCGAAGCTGTGATGTCCAGGTTCTCCGGGCGAATGCCGAGAACCACCTCCCCGGTGTGAGGCGTTCGGACACGCTCCCACCAATGGCCTCCCGCTGCACTGGAGGCAATGAGGTTCATCGGAGGTGAGCCCACGAACTTAGCGACAGTCATATTCGCCGGACGGTCGTAGATCTCATCCGGCGTCCCGATCTGCTGGATGCGGCCGCCATCCAGCACAATGATTCGGGTCGCCATCGTCATGGCTTCGATCTGATCATGCGTGACGTAGATAAACGTTTTGCCGACGCTTCGGTGCAGCGCGGCAATATCTGTTCGCATCTGCGTGCGCAGCTTCGCGTCCAGGTTGGAAAGCGGCTCATCCAAAAGGTAGAGAGAGGGCTGGCGCACCAGTGAACGGGCGAGAGCCACGCGCTGGCGCTGTCCGCCCGAAAGGGCCCCGGGGCGGCGGTCCAAGTAGTCAGTGAGGCCGAGCTGCTCCGCCAACCCCTGAACCTGATCGCGCACTTGAGGCTCTTTCATGAGACGGGAACGGATCAATGTGCTCAGTACCGGAAGATGCTGCCATCCGCTCATACGATCCATCAGCAGAGGGAAAGCAATATTCTGCCGAACCGTCATCTGTGGGTAAAGCGCATAGGACTGAAATACGAAAGCAATGTCACGCTTCCTTACGTCCATTTCATTCACAGGAACATCGTTAAAGAGAAGAGAACCGGAGGTGATGTCTGTCAAACCTGCAACCATGCGCAGCAGGGTTGATTTTCCACACCCGGATGGACCCAGAAGAACAAGGAATTCACCATCACTGATCTCTGCATCGAACGGTTCCAGAACCTGGGTACCACCGAATGATTTGGAGACACCTTCAAAAGTGAGTCGAGACACAGGACTATCCTTTCACCGCTCCGGCTGTGAGGCCGGAAACTATGTGGCGCTGTACAAAGAGGAAGAATGCAACGGCCGGAATCGCGAACATCACGGAGACAGCCATCACCGCCGGCATGGATACACCAGGCTGAGAGACTAGGACGGAAAGCCCAACTGAGGCCGGCCATTCACTTTGGTCGGTGATGAATGTTGTGGCGTACATCAGCTCTCCCCACCCTGCGAAGAAGGCCAGCACAGCAGCGGCTGCGATGCTGGGCAGAATAAGAGGAAGGATGACTACAGTCAGCGTGGACAGCGGCGGGCTGTTGTCCACACGCGCCGACTCCTCCAGCTCGTAGGGAATGCCGTCAATCGCTGCCTTAATGATGAACGTCGAGATGGGCAGGGAGAAGGCTGCATTGACCAGCACCAGACCCCAGAGGTTGTTCACGAGGCCCAGTCCGAGGAACAGCGTATAGATTGGAATCAGGAAGACTCCCTGAGGCACCATCTGCGTGCTGAAGAGGAGAAATGCTGCGGCCCCCCGGCCGTGAAACTTATACCTGCTGAGGGCGTAGGCGCACAGCACACTGAGCAGGATGGTAAGCAGTGTTGTGCCGATAGCGATGAAGGCGGAGTTCGTGAGCATCGATGCCACGGGTACGCCTTCGAGGTCACTGCTCAGTTCTGCCCAATTGGTGAACTGGGGAAGAAGGCTCTGCGGCTCGGTGAAGAGCTGCTGTCGGCTGCTGAGAGCAGTGTTGATCATCCAGTAGATGGGGAACCCGAGAAGCAGAACGAGGAATGCTGCCGCCAGGTGGACGATTCGGGGACGACCCCTTTTCAGTTCAGTGCTGCTCATCGCGTGTTCCTTCTTTCTTCACGACGCTCAAGTAGTAGGTAGACCAGCGTGAACAGAATGGCGATGGTGATCCCGATGATGGCGTACGCGGCACCCATTCCTAGTTGCTGATACTCAAAGGCCTGGCGCTGAATGGCGATGACCAGCGTGCTTGTGGAGTTCACAGGGCCTCCCTCTGTGAGGACCGCGATAATGTCCCATTTCCGGAGCGCCTCGATGATCTGAAGAATGGCCAGCAGGCGCACCGTCGGGAGGATGTGTGGCCAGATCACCCATTGGAACGTTCCAAGGCGCGAAGCACCGTCGATGCGGGAGGCTTCTGCGGTCTCCTGAGGCACGGACTTCAGCGCCGCCAAGGTGACCAGCATGACGAACGGAACTGCCTGCCACGCTGTCACCGCAATAACTGCGACCATGGCCCAAGGTTCAGTGGTCAGCCAAGCAATGCCTTCTTGTCCGAGCGATTCCAACCCTCTGTTGATGATGCCTCGGGATTGGCTGAACATCCAAAGCCAGATCAGGGCGGCTGCCACGCTCGGAATTGCCCACGGCGTAGCAAGAATTCCCTTCACCACTGTGTTTCCTGCAAACTTTTGGTTCACCACCACAGCTGCTAGAACTCCGAGCACCAGAGCAATCAAGGTTGTGCCAAGTGTGTACACGAGGGTGTTCACGAGAACTCGCGGAAGATTGTCACCTGCAAGCGCCGTCGTGTAATTGTCCAGTCCGACAAATTCGCCCGCGGAAGGATTGGTGAGCCGAGCATCAGTCATGCTTATCCAGATCTGCTCAAACAGAGGCCAGATAATCATCACTCCGAGGAAGATGAACGGTCCGGCCAAGAGCAGAGCTGGGGTGACGCTTTTCCTAGCCGATCGCGCCAGTCGGCGTCGGTAGGGCACCCGGGCACCAGCTCGCGCAGGCATCGTTGTCATACTCATGACTCGTCGTCGCCGCTCCCGACCAGAGCTTCAACGTCCTCCTGCGCAGCGGCCATCGCTTCATCCGCGGGAACGTCGTTCACCAGAACTTCCTGAACATGGTCCATCACAATCGTCATGATCTCGCTGGTCTGAAGTTCGTGGCCTGGGATCAGTGTTCCCTGAGTGTGTGATCCGATCTCCAGGAAGTCCTCTGCCCAGGGGTTCTCCGCGGCGAACTCCTCAGTCACCGGAACATCCGTAGCCAGTGGGTCCGCGCCCGACGCTTCGCGCACCCTCTCCTGACCCTCTTCGGACACCAACCAGCTGACGAAGTCTTTTGCCTCTTCGACATTGGGACTATTTGCGTTCACGACGACATAGAGCTGCTGGTGGTAGGCAGGTTCTGGCATCGGATGTTCAGCAACGTAGATGTCCTGCGGGTCCATGCCTCCCTCAAGCGACGCCACCAGGGCCCCGCCGCCAATTTCAGAAGCCATGCCGACTTGCCCCTGAGCAAAAGCAGCCCTGCTGGCGTGGAAGTCGTCATCAGCAAAGATCCCGGCGTCGAACAGTTCCTTGGCGACCTCGACCCCTTCGATGTTCTCCGGAGTATCAACGGTGATCGTCCCGTCCTCTTCAGCCCAAGATCCGCCAGAGCCGAAGGTCCAGATATTGATGTGCTGCAGCCATCGACTGTCATCAACCAAGGGCGACGGGTCCCCGAATCCCTGAATTCCGAGCTCTTCACTCAGAAGGTCGGCGCTCTCGATGAGCTCATCCACATCCGTCGGGACTTCAATCCCTGCCTCTTGGAAATGTGCGTCGTTATAGAGCAGGCCAAAGGGTGCCCGCTGCCAGGCCACTCCGTACTGGGTCCCGTCCCTGATGGCGCCTTCATTGGTCTCGTTCAGCTCGGCGTCCTCCACAGCATCGTCAAGAGGCTCCAGGAAATCTGCGTCCAGGAAGCTCTCAAACACGTTGTCCTGAACAAACATGACGTCCGGGCCTTGGCCGGCGCCAAGCTCGGTGGTCAGGGTGGTTGCGATCTCGCCGCTGGGATACTCAACCCTCTCCACCTGGTTGTCGCTGACGTCCTCATATCCGGCGACTGCTTCCCAGAGCCCCTCACCCCGGTTAGCGTCCAACCATTGCGAGTTGCCGAGGGTGACAGTGGCACCGTCCCCTTCTGCTCCACCGTCATCGCCCCCGCAAGCAGTCAGAAGCGCGAGAGCTCCTGTCGTCAGCAGAGCACTGCCAGCCTGGAGTCGGCTCGGAATCTTCCTTGCCATGGTTTCGCCTTTCGTCGCGAGTGTCGGTATACGAAGTTGCCGTAGGCCCGCCAGCGAGTCCTGAAACAGATCCGAGCTCACCACCGAACGTCCGAACGGTATACAGTTTGACTTCTAAGTGTTTCGTTTATGTTGCACTACGTAAACGTCGCGTAAAAGGTTCTATCCCTTGGAGGCAGGCCAATACTGGCCTCTGCACACTATGCGCCTGATTGCTTCACCGACTTTCCATCGGACGCGCCTCCAAAGTTGAATGTATCTGTATACAGGAGGACTGCGGTTAGAGTGTTGTATACCAAAGAGGAGGAGTTTGCCGGTGACGATCGCATTGACCAAGCCTGCTCAGACGCCGAGTTCCTCGGCGGAGCGCCTTTACCAGCAGATCCGTCATCGAATCCTGCTCGGCGAACTCGCCCAGGGCGCCCGCCTGCCGGAGCAGCGGCTTGCGGACGAGCTCAGCACCTCACGCATCCCGCTCCGAGAGGCGCTGAACCGGCTGGCCGCCGACGGCTTCATCGAGCTTCGCCCCCGCCGCGGTGCGCTCGTCGCGGTTTGGACCGCGGAAGAGGTGCATCACCTGTTCGACTGCCGGCTCGCTCTGGAGCCTCCTGCCGCGGCCCGGGCGGCGGAACGCGCCGCGGCAGGTGCTGAGCTCGCAGGACTCAAGGAGGCGCTCAGCAGCTCCGAGCAGGAGATGCGCGCCGGAGACGATCTGACCTTCGCCGAGGCCAACGTGCGATTCCACCAAGAGCTGCTCAGAGCTGCGGGCAATCCCATGATGGACCGACTGATGGGCAGCATCGCCGGCCGGATGGTTTGGCTCTTCCATCTGACCTCGCAGCGCGATCACCAAGTTGCGTGCAAGGAACACCGTTCCATCGTGGAAGCGGTGCTCAGCGGCAACCCCAGGCTGGCTGAGACGCTCGCCTATTCGCATATCGAGGTTGGGAGGGCGCCGTCCTTCGATGTGCTGAAGAGCCTCATCGACATCGCGGGCTGAGCGGCTCCTTCACCGAGGGGGCGCCCAAGGCCCAGCAAGTCTGAGGCAGCGCCCTTTCAGGCAGCGTGGCTCAGGCGGCGTTGAGGCCGATGCCTGTCTGTCGGGCCACGAGGCGCTCGACGACGCCGACCAGCGAGTAGATCAGCAGACTCGCCAGGGTCACCACCACCACGGAGGCCCAGAGGCGGTCGTAGTTGGTGTTTGCGATCGCCTGGAACACCCCGTATCCGACGCCGTCGCCGGTGGCCAGCCATTCAGCCAGCAGGGCGCCGGTCAGTGCGCCGGGGATGGAGACACGGGTAGCGGTGAAGAAGCTCGGCAGCGAGGCCGGGATAGCGACCTTGCGCAGGACCGTCCCGTTCGAGCCGCCGTAGACCTGCACCACCTCAGTCATCGCTCCGGAGGAGGAGCGCAGGCCCTCCACGATCGTCACCAGGGCCGGGAAGATCACCACAATCGTGCCCATCGCCGCCACCGATACCCAGTCGCGGCCGAAGATCAGCACGATGATCGGAGCCATCGCCACCAGCGGCACCGAGCGGCAGATCATCGCCAGGGGCATCACCGCCGCCTCGAAGCCCTTGAACAGCTGGAACGCCATCGCTGTGGCCGCGGCCACCACCAGCCCGGCGGTGAAGCCGATGAAGGTGTCCGCCATCGTCACCCAGAAGTCCCCGAACACCACATCCCGATGCGCGGCCGCATCCTCATGGGTGAACAGGTACTCGTAGACGTCCAAGGGACCCTTGCCGATGATCCCCGAGACATCAAAGATCTCCAGCAGGGCCACCCACACCACGGTGATCACCGTCAGGGAGAGAACAAGGTTCGCGATCGGGCGCAGCACCGCGCGCAGCACACTGCTCATAGACTCAAGCCTTCCTCGCCCAGGGGGCGGCGAAACGTGAAACAAGCGCAATCACCGCATACGCGGCGCCCGCCACCAGCACACCGACCAGGGCAAGGGCCCACAGCCGCTCCACGTTCAGCGTCTCCTGAGCCGAAACCATCGCAGGACCGAGGCCGGTGGTGACCCCGCCGACATACTCGCCGAGGATAGCGCCCAGAACCGCCGCCGGCGCAGCGATCTTCAGGGCGGTGAAGATGTACGGGATCGCAGTGATCAGCTGCACCTTCAGCAGCTGATGCACCCGGTTGCCGCCCGCCACCCGGATCACGTCCAGGCCCGCCTTGTCCGCGGCCTTCAGTCCCTGGATGGTGGTCACCACCGTCACGAAATAGACCGAAAGGCCGGCCAGCACGTTCGCCGTCATCGACGGATCTCCGGGCGACGGCGGGCCCGCCACCGCAAAGACCACCGGGCCGATCGCCACCAGCGGCAAGCAGTACGTGATCACTGCCAGCTGGGTGGCGATCCGCTCCATCCAGGGGGCGATCAGCACCAGCGCCGCGGTCAGCACGGCCAGCAGGTTCCCGATGCCGAAGCCGATCGCCGCCTCGGTCAGGGTCACAGAGGCGTTCCTCCAGTAGAAGGCGAACCCGTCCTCAACCAGCTGCCCGATCACATCCGGCGGGGTAGGGATCGCTGAGCGGTCCCGGCCGGCGCCGACGAGGCCGCTGGCGCCGAGGATCCACCACACCACCAGGACCACGCCGAGCCCCATCAGACCGGGGGCCCAGCGCGGCAGGGAGAGGGAGCGGCGTCGCACCGGGGCCTCGCCGCCGGGCGTCTTCTCTTCTGCGGAGACCAGAGTGCTCATCGTCTGACCTCAGTGCTCGCTGTCCGCGGAGTCGCCGAAGAGCAGATCCGAGGCATGGTCGACCAGTGCGTGGAATTCCGGGGTGCGCTGCATCTCCGGGGTGCGGGGCCGCGGCAGGTTCACCTCGAAGACCTCCTTGATCTCGCCCGGACGGGCGCTCATGACAGCGACGACGTCCGAGAGGAAGATCGCCTCAGAGATCCCGTGGGTGACCATCAGGGTGGTGGCCGGCTTCTCCGTCCAGATGCGCAGCAGCTCCAGGTTCAGGCGCTGACGCGTCATGTCGTCCAAGGCGCCGAAGGGCTCGTCCAGCAGCAGCACCGAAGGCTTGACCACCAGAGCCCGGGCGATCGAGACGCGCTGGCGCATGCCGCCGGAGAGCTCCGCGGGCCGGGACTTCTCAAACCCTTTGAGCCCCACCAGGTCGATAAGGTCCTCGATCAGCCCCGGCTCCGGCCTGATTCCGGCGACCTCCAGAGGCAGCCGGATGTTGGAGTGCACGGACCGCCAGGGCAGCAGCGCTGAGTCCTGGAAGGCGATCCCCAGGTGGTTGGAGGACCGAAGCTCCTCAGGGGTGTGGCCGTCCACCAGCAGCTCCCCGCTGGTGGGCTCCTCCAGGCCTGCGAGCATCCGCAGGATGGTCGACTTGCCGCAGCCGGAGGGACCCAGCAGGGAGAGGAACGTGCCGCGCCCGGTGGCGAGGTCCACGTCCTTGAGGGCCTGGACCTGCTTCTTTCCGGAGCCGAAGATCTTGTTCAGCCCCTTGAGGCTGACACCGTCCCCGGTCAGGTGCGGGCTGGTCTCAGTGGGTGCTGCGGTCACGGGTGCTCCACCAGGTCGGGGTTCTCCTCATAGATCTCCTCCAGCAGGGAGAGGTCGAAGAGGTCGTCCGGGACCTCGTAGCCCACCGCCTCGATGGCGGTGAGGGTGTCGTCGATCAGCTCGTCAGACATCGTGAACAGGCCGTTCTCGGCCGTCCACTCGTCGTCGATCAGCTCGGCCTGCCGTTCGGAGGTGACCTGCTGGTGCTCGAAGTCCAGGTTCTGATCGGCGGCGTGATTCTCCACCGTGGTCTCGGCGACCGCCTCATGATCGGCCAAGGCGTCATGCCAGCCCCGAATCGATGCCTCCAGGAACGCCTTGAGCTCCTCGCGATCGTTCTCGATGGCGTCCTCGGTGGCGACGATCGAACCGCCCGCGAACGGCAGCCCAGCGTCGACGAACATCATCGAGGCCACGTCCTCTCCGTCGAGCTCCATGCTGATCAGCTCATTGGTCGCGAAGCCGTGGTAGGCGTCGTACTCCCCGGCGAGGAAGTCCTGGGCGTCACCCTGGATGGAGACGACGTCGACATCGTCCTCGTCGATCCCGTTGGCCTCGAGCATCGCGTAGAACACCGGCTCGTTGGCCGGGGCCACGCCCACGCTCTTGCCGACGAGGTCCTCAGGCTCCTCCACCGGGTCATCCCCATGGCTGATGATGGTGTAAGGAACGTCCTGGAAGACGCTGCCGATGATCTTCAGCGGGGCGTCGTCGCCCTCCTCGTCGATGGTGGAGCCCACCACCAGCGGGTTGGACATGCCCACAGTGCCCTGGCCGGTGGCCACCTGCACCGGGGACGGGGTGGCGGTGGGGCCGCCGGGCACCAGGTTGACCGAGTCGAAGCCGGCGTCCTCGTAGTAGCCGTTGTCGCCGGCCATGTAGAGTCCGGCGAACTCGGCGGTGTGCAGCCAGGACAGCGGGATGGTCAGCTCGCCGAAGTCGCCGGACTGGGTGACCTCCTCGTCCTCGGACGCGGCGGCCTCGTCGTCACCGTTGCCGCAGGCGGACAGGGCCAGCAGGCTGATGGCAGCCAGGGCGGTGACCGGCTGGGTCTTGCGGGTGATGAAGCTCATGGGATTCTCCTCCAAGGGGGTGCGGGTGACTTAGAATCTCGCACAGGACGCGTTACGCGGATGCTACGACGACGATCACTCCCCCAGGTCGGGGTTCTCCTCGTAGACCTCCTCCAGCAGGGAGAGGTCGAAGAGATCGTCCGGAACCTCATAGCCCACCATCTCGATAGCGGTGTGGGTGTCCTCGATCAGCTCGTCGCTCATGGTGAGAAGGCCGTTCTCCTCGGTCCACTCGTCAGCGATCAGCGGAGCCTGCCGCTCCGCGGTGAGCAGCTGGTGCTCGTGGTCGAGGCCCTGATCTGCGCCCCACTCATCCACGGTGGTATCGGCGGCAGCCTCATCATCGTCGAGCGCATCCTGCCAGCCGCGGATGGTGCCGGCCAGCAGGGCCTTGAGCGCCTCGGGCTCCTCCTCGATCATCTCCTCGGTGGCGATGATCGAGCCGGCGGCGAAGGGCAGGTTGTTCTCGTGGAACCAGAGGTAGTCCACCTCATAGTCCTCCAGCTCCACCGACAGGGCCTGGTTGGTGGCGTAGCCGATGTAGGCGTCCACCTCGCCGTTGATGAGCGGCTGGGCGTCGCCGCCGGTGGAGACGACGTCGACGTCGTCGTGATCGATGTCGTTGGCGTCGAGGAACGCGTAGAAGACGCCCTCATTGTTGGGGGCGACGCCGACGCTCATCTCAGTGAGGTCCTCAGGGTCCTCCAGAGGGTTCTCATCGGCGAGGCTGAAGATCGCGAAGGCGTTCTGCTGGAAGACGCTGCCGATGATCTTCAGGGGCGCGTCCTCGCCCTCCTGGTCGATGAAGCTGCCGGTGTCGATCGGGTTGGACAGCCCGGCCAGGCCGGTCCCGGTGGCGATCTGGGTGGCCGAGGGGGTGGCGGAGGGGCCGCCTGTGACGAGGGTGACCTCGTCGAAGCCCTCCTCCTCGTAGTACCCCTCGTCCACGGCGAAGTACATGCCGGCGAACTCAGCAGTCATGATCCAGGACAGCGGCACGTCCGCCGAGCCGAAGTCCTGGTCCGCGGCGTCGCCGTTCTCACCGCCGTCGCCTTCGCCGTCGCCGCAGGCGGAGAGGGCCAGCATGCCGACGAGCGCGGCCGCGCTCAGCTTTGCCTTCAGAGGAAATTCAATGGTGCTCATCATGTGCTCCTTGGGTGCGGGTAAGGGAGTGGGGGAAGTCTTCTCAGGCGAGGCCCTGCATGGCCCGGGCCGCCTTGGTGTGGCCGCTGATGGTGTCCTCCAGGGCGGGCAGCTGCAGCTGTCCGGACTCGAGGACCTGCTGGCCGTTGATGAAGGTGTGCCAAGCCTTGGCGGGACCGGAGCGCAGCCACCCCTCCACCGGGTCGGTGAAGGATCCGAGCTGGGTCAGCGGAGCGGACTGCCAGACGACGAGGTCGGCGCAGTCGCCCGGGCGGATCCGGCCGAGCTCGTCATCCCATCCGAGGTTCGCGGCGCTGCCGCGGGTGGCCATGTTCAGCGCATCGCGGGCGGAGAATTCTGCGGGGCCGTGCTTGAGCCTGCCGAGCAGCATGGCGCCGCGGGTCTCCTGCCACAGGTCGGCTGAGTCGGCGGAGGCGGAGCCGTCGCAGCCGACGCCGATGCTCATCCCCATGCCGCGCAGGGTCTTGGCGTCGGCCGCGTCGCCGCAGAGGATCATGTTCGAGCTCGGGCACTGGGTCGCGCTCACGCCCGCGGCGGCCAGACGGCGGGACTCATCATCGGAGCCGTAGACGTAGTGGGCCACCCAGGTCCGGTCAGTGGCCCATCCGACATCCTCCAGGTACTCGACCGGGCGGCGGCCGTAGACCTCCAGGGCGTAGGTGTCCTCATCCTTGTCCTCCGCCAGGTGGGTGTGCAGGCGGACACTGTGCTTCTCCGCCAGCTGCGCTGTTGCTCGCATGATCTCCTCGGTCACCGAGAACATCGAGCAGGGAGCCAGGGCAACCCGCGTCATCGCCCCGGGGCCGGCATCGTGATAGCTGCCGATGAGGCGCTCGGAGTCCTCCAGGATGGCCTGCTCATCCTGGACCACCGACTTCGGCGGCAGCCCGCCGTCCTCCACCGAGCGGGTCATCGAGCCGCGGTTGGCCATGAACCGGAAGCCGACCTCCCGCACCGCGCGGATCTGGGCGTCGATGAGGCGGGGCTTCGGGTGGACGTACATGTGGTCGGAGCTGGTGGTGCAGCCCCCCTGGATCAGCTCGGCGGCCGCGATATAGGTGGAGAGGTATACGGACTCCTCATCCAGGGCCGCCCACTTGGGGTACAGGGTGGTCAGCCATTGGAACAGGCTGCCGTTGACCGCGGGCGCGTAGGCTCGGGTGAGATTCTGGTACATGTGGTGGTGGCTGTTGACCAGGCCCGGGGTGACCAGCCGACCTCCGGCGTCGAGAGTGCGCTGCGCCTGCGGCTGCGGGTCCGCGGCGGTGCCCGCGCTGTGCACCCGGCCCCCGGCCAGCGCGATCCAGCCGCCGTCGATCTCTCGGCCGGCTGCCTGAGCCGCCTCCACCTGGGTGGGGCCGCCGGCCTGAGGCTCAGCCGCATCGGCGGGGAGTTCGCTGGAAGCTTCCAGCACCAGGTAGGCGTTTGTGATCAGCGTCTCAACGGCGGACATGCGACTCAGTCTATGAAACGCTTGTTTCGTCCCACTCACCTCCCTGTTACATCCGCGTTAACCCTTGTGGATGTCGGATCGAGCATCGGAGCGCGTAACCGAACCGTAACGGCGGCCTCGTATTCTGAACCCTCACCGATACGAACGTTTCACCATGTGGGCTTCAGGAGGGCGTCGCTGTGGACATGACCAGCGTGGAGGAGATCCTCCGCACCGCGGACCCGGACGATTTCATTCCCGGGGACGCCTGGCTCGCCGGCGGCACCGTCCTCTACTCCTACGGGCACGACTTCCGCACCGGCCCCCAATACGTCCACGGGCCCCGGCGGCTGCTGGACCTCGACGGCGCCGGATGGACCGCCCTGCGATGGCATGACGGCGATGAGAGCGCCGACGGGGGGTTCCGAGGGCTGGAGATCGGGGCGACCTGCACCGTCGCCGAGTTCTTCGCCGGCCGGCAGGCCCTCGCCGACCAGGGGGCCGACGTCGCCTCACTCCCCGGCCTGGACCTGATGCGCCCAGCCGCGGAGGCCTTTGTGGCCTCCTGGAAGGTGTGGAGCCTCTCCACAGTGGGCGGCAATGTGGCGACCGCTCTGCCGGCCGGTCCGATGACCTCCTGGCTGGTGGGCATGGACGCCGACGCGCTGATCCTCTCCCCCGGCGGCGAGCAGCGGAGCCTGCCGGTGTCGGATCTGGTGACCGGCGTCGGGCAGACCGCCCTGGCCAACGGTGAGCTGATCCGGGCGTTCTTCATCCACGAGCCCGCCCTGTCCCGGCCCAGCACGATGGCACGGGAGTCGCTGACCCGGTACGGCCGCTCAGCGGCCCTGCTGGTCGCCTCCCGCACGGCGCAGGGCGTCCGCCTGGCGGTGACCGCCTCCACGATCCGCCCGGCCGTCCTGGACCTCAAGGAGCACGACGATGTCGGCGAGCTCCTCCAGTCCGCCGTCGCCGAGGAGATGTGGCTCGACGACGTGCACGGCGACCCCCGGTGGCGACGACGGACCACCCGCCGCCTGGCCGCGGAGCTGGTCTCGGAGATGCGTGGCCGGCCCGCACCCGAGAGCCCGCCGGATGGCCGGCACCTGCCGGCGCCCTCGGCCGGCGAGCCCGCGGCAGACGCCGGCGCGGCGAGTGTGACGGTGGACGGCGCCTCGCTGCCCCTCGATGCTGCTCCGGGCCAGTGCCTGCGCACCTGGCTGCGGGACACCGGAGCGCATGCGGTCAAGCGCGGCTGCGACGCCGGGGACTGCGGGGCCTGCACCGTCCACCTGGGCGGCAAAGCCGTGCACTCCTGCATCACCCCCGCCCAGCGCGCCGCTGACCAGGAGGTCACCACCTTGCGGGGGCTCTCCCCCGAGGCCGCCCAGCACGCCGGTGAGCACCCCGGCACAGCTGAGTACCCGGCGCTGCAGGAGAAGCTGCACCCCACCCAGCGGAGCTTCCTCGAATCGCACGGGTTCCAATGCGGGTACTGCACCGCAGGGTTCGTCATGACCGCCGCGGCCGGGGACGGGCCGTACAGCTCCGAGGACAAGGAGGAGCAGGGCCGCCGGTTCAAGGGAAACCTCTGCCGATGCACCGGCTACTGCTCCATCAGGGATGCGCTCCGGGGAGCCCCCCGGGTCACTTCCGAGCAGGGCCCCGGCAAGAGCCCCATGCCCCCGGCAGGGCCCCAGGTGGTCACGGGCACCCAAGACTATGCGTTCGACCGTCCCACCGGTGGGAGCGAGAGCTTCCCCGGGGAGGCGCCGCTGCACGCAGTGCTGGTCCGGTCCCCGCACGCCCATGCCCGGATCTGCGGGATCGACGCCGAGGAGGCGATGGCCCAGCCAGGCGTCGTCGCCGTCCTCACCCATGAGGACGCCCCCGCCTCCCTCTACTCCTCCGCCCAGCACGAGCTCGTCTCCGACGACCCGGCGGACACCCGGCTGCTGGACAGCACGGTGCGGCATGTCGGGCAGCGTGTCGCCGTGGTCGTCGCCGAATCCCGCCGTCAGGCCGAACGTGCCGCGCGCCTGGTCGAGGTGGAGTACGAGCTGCTGCCCGCGGTCTTCGACCCGGCCGAGGCGCTCACCCAAGAGGCCCCCGCGCTCCACGCGGACCCGGGCACCGAGCGAACCGACGCCGTCGGCAGCCGCTACTTCCCCATCACCGATCCGGAGCGGAACCTCGTCGCCGAGGTGATGGCCGCTGAGGGCAACGCGGAGGGGGCGTTCGCCTCATCCGCCCACACGGTGAGCCTGGAGTTCCAGACCCACCGGACCAGCCACGTCGCCCTGGAGACTCACGGCACGCTCGGATGGGTCGACAAGGAGGGCCGGTTCGCCCTCCGCTCCTCCACCCAGGTGCCGTTCCTGGCCAAACGCACCCTCTGCCGGGTCTTCGGCCTTCAGCCCGAGCAGCTGCGGGTGCTCGCGCCCCGGGTGGGCGGCGGCTTCGGCTCCAAGCAGGAGGTCCTCACTGAGGACATCGTGCTGCTGGCGCTGCAGAAGCTCGCCGAACGAGGCATTCGCCGGCCCGTCTCCCTGGAGCTGACCCGCAGCGAGGCGCTGAGCGCGACCACCACCCGCCACCCCTACCGGATGACCTCTGCGGCGGCGGCCGACGGCGAAGGCCGGCTGACCGCCCAAACCCTCAGCGTGCTCTCCGACACCGGCGCGTACGGCAACCACGGCCCCGGGGTCATGTTCCATTCGGTGCATGAGTCGATGCAGATCTATTCGGCACCGCATAAGCAGGTCAGCGCCCAGGTCGTCTACACGAACAACCCTCCCTCGGGGGCGTTCCGCGGGTACGGGCTGAGCCAGACCCTCTTCGCGGTGGACTGCACCATGGACGAGCTGGCCCGCCGGGCCGGCCTCGACCCCCTGGAGTTCAAGGCGAAGAACATCATCCGCCACGGCGAGCAGCTCTTCGGCTCCGGCGGGGGCGAGCTGGAGGAGGACGTGGAGGTGGACGCCCGGGGGCTTCACCAGTGCCTGGAGATCATGTCCGCCGAGCTGCGCACCGGGCAGCTGACGCCTGAGGAGCTCGCCCAGTGCGAGCGGCGGCTGGCTGAGGAGCGGCACGGCCTTCCCGCGGAGACTGCCCTGGGCGACTGGGCTCTGGGGACCGGCGCCGCCGTCTCCATGATCGACACGGCCCCTCCCAACGGCCACCACTCCCACGCCCAGGTCCGCGCGCTGGACGACGGCGGCTACGAGCTGCTGGTGGGGACCGCCGAGTTCGGCAACGGCACCTCCACAGTGCACCGCCAGGTGGTGGCCGAAGCGCTGGGCACCACCGCGGACCGGGTGCGGCTGCGGCAGTCGGACACGGACCTGGTCAGCCATGACACCGGGGCGTTCGCCTCGACCGGGATCACCGTAGGGGTCAAGGCCGCCTATGCCGCCGCCCAGGACCTCAGGACGAAGCTCGCCGCCGGGGAGGACAGGACCGCCGCTGCGGGAACCGGCTCGTGGGGCGGAACTCCGCGGACCGCGGCGTTCAACGTGCATGGGTTCCGGATCGCCGTGGACCGGCGCACCGGCACTCTGGTGATCCTGCAGTCGGTGCAGGCCGCCGACGCCGGGGTGGTGCTCAACGAGGCGCAGGCCCGGGGCCAGGTGGAGGGCGGTGCGGCCCAGGCGATCGGTGCCGCCCTGTTCGAGGAGACCCGCGTGGACGACGCCGGACGAGTGCGCACCGATATTCTGCGGAATTACCACATCCCTCAGATGGCGGACCTGCCCGCCACAGAGGTTCACTTCGCGAGAACGGAGGACACTGTCGGGCCCATGGGAGCGAAATCAATGTCGGAGTCCCCGTTCAACCCGGTGGCACCGGCACTGTGCAACGCGATTCGCGACGCCGTCGGCATTCGGCTGACCCATACCCCGTTCTCCAAGGACCGGATCGCGGAGGCCCTGGCAGGCTGAAGCCGCTCAGCGGCGGCGTCGCTGAGCGGCCGTCTCGCCGAGGGGAACGAGCTTCTCCCCAAGCCCGTAGCTGCGGTTCTGCAGCTGGGTGACGAACCCCTTCGCCGTCATGGTCTTCAGCAGACGGTGAGCGGTCGCCGCGGGCAGACCGGTCTCCCCGGCCAGCTCGGAGAGGGTCGCCGCGCCCCCATGGCCGGCGATCACCTCGAGGATCTCCAGGGCACGGTCGACTGACTGCACCGAGGATCTGCGCCCATTGCCCGATGGGGGCTGCGCAGGCTCAGCGCTCACAGCACCCCCACCGCTGCCGTCTCTGCCCCGCCGGGCACGGGCCCGCCGCCCGCCGTGCCGCTGGCCAGGAACCGCCCGGTCTGGGCCAGGGCGGTGGAGGTGTCCTGGGGGCTGAAGATCTCCGTGCCGCGCAGGATCGTGCCCACCACGGTGCCGCGCAGCTCCCGGCCCGCGTAGGCGGTGATCGGGTTCTTGTGCGCCAGCCCGGAGGCCACCACCACGTGAGCCTGGGCGGGGTCGTAGATCAGGAAGTCCGCGTCACTGCCGACACTGATGCTGCCCTTGCGGTCCAGTCCCACCAGCTCCGCGGTGTTCGTGGCCATCCATCGGCTGACCTGCTCGATGCCGATCCCCCGGCGTCGAGCCTCATCCGCCACGGCGGCGAAGCCGACCTGCAGCCCGGAGACCCCGCCCCAGGCATGGGTCAGGTCCGGAGCGCCCCGGTACTTCTCCTCCCGGGTCGCCGGGGAGTGGTCGGAGACGATCATGTCGATCAGGCCCTCCTGCAGCCCCTGCCAGAGCGCATCCCTATTGCCGGCGTCCCGGATCGGCGGGCAGCATTTGAACTCGGCCGCGCCGTCGGGAATCTGCTCGGCCTCGAAGCACAGGTAGTGCGGGCAGGTCTCCACGGTCAGCGGAAGCCCCTCGTCCCGGGCCTCCTTGATCGGGTCCAGGGCGGCCGCCGATGCCAGGTGCAGGATGTGGGTGCGGCAGCCGGTCTCCCGGACGGCGTCGATCAGCCCTTCGATCGCGGTGGCCTCCGCCTCCTGGGGGCGGGTGGCCGCCCAGTCCGCGTAGCTGGTCATCCGGCGGGCCAGGGCAGGACGACGCCGAATGGTGGCCTCGGTGGCGGTGTCGATGGTCTTGGCGTCCTCTGCGTGGACGATGACCAGTCCGTCGAAGCTCTTCACCGTCACCATCGCCTCCCGCAGCTGGGAGGGAGACACCGGAGGGAACTCCTCCACCCCGGAGTCCAGCAGAAAGCATTTGAACCCGAACACCCCTGCATCGTGCAGCGGCCTCAGCTGGTCAGTGTTGCCGGGGACGATCCCGCCCCAGAACCCGGTGTCCACATAGATCTGCGAAGCGGCAGCCTGCTGCTTGATCCGCAGCGACTCCACGTCCACGGTGGGCGGGATCGCGTTCAGCGGCATGTCCACCAAGGAGGTGACTCCGCCCAGGGCGGCGGCCATCGTTCCGGTGGCGAACCCTTCCCAGTCCGTGCGGCCGGGCTCGTTGATGTGGACATGGGTGTCCACGTTGCCGGGCAGCACCTGCTCGCGAGGCTTCAGCGTGACCATGCCCTCGCCGGCGGACACGTCCGAGGCGCGCACCACCTTTGCCCGCTTGGCGGTCTCCCCGGCCTTCAGGCGGGTGATGCGGCGTATCGTGCCATCGGCTCCGATCTCCACATGGGCAGGCACCAGCTCTCCGTCGAGGAGGACCTGCTCGGCGATCAGATGGCGTACTGTCATGGCTTCGACCCTAGTGAGAGCAGGTTTCGGCGATGTTGACTGTGTGTTCACGTCCGGTATCAGCAGAACCCCCCGATCCACTCCCAGGCGGCGGGCCGGGCTGGTGCTGAGGCACGGGTGACCGAGGCGTTCATCAGCCCGTAGGGAAGCACCCCGGCCTCGAACACCTCGTTGGGGTTCTCCAGGCCGAACGGCTCCAGGTTCACCACGTAGTGGTGGTTGTTCGGCATCTCGAAGCGGATGTCCTCAATCTCGGGAACCGCCTTCAGCACGGCCTCCCCGGCGGCATAGAGGGTCTGCTGCAGAGAGAGGGAGTGCACCTGGGCGAACTGCTCCAGCACCTGCTGCTTCACTGCGGCGTAGACGGCGTCGAAGTCGCAGCTCTTCACGTCGAGATCGGCGGAGTAGAGCCACCGGG
Organism: Nesterenkonia populi; assembly: GCF_007994735.1. Taxonomy (NCBI): domain Bacteria; kingdom Bacillati; phylum Actinomycetota; class Actinomycetes; order Micrococcales; family Micrococcaceae; genus Nesterenkonia; species Nesterenkonia populi. Next base: position 108,640 of record NZ_VOIL01000001.1, read on the forward strand.
AGGTGATGTCGGTGGCCATGATCCGATCGGTGACCTCCGGCAGGGTGGTGAACTCATCGCGGGGGAAGCCGTGGAACTCACTGCCCGTCGACTTCAGCACGGTGAGGTCCTTGAACCCCGCGAGGATGTGGCTCTGGCCGTCCTCTATGGTGACCGCAGCGGTGCGGACCTCCTGCTTGGAGCGCACAAAGCTGTGGTCGTGCGGGCTGCCGTCCACGCTGATCCGCTCCCAGGGGTAGGAGTCGGCCAGCCAGCGGCCGCCATCGACCTGCGGGTATTCGGTGAAATGCTCCCCCAGGGTGAGCAGGAACTCCTCCGGTGTGGTGATGCCGTACTTCTTCGCGAAGGCGTAGACGGTGTTCTTCTGGGTATCGGTGGCGATCACCTCAGCGTTGCCGCCGTGGACATAGCAGTCTCGGTAGTCGCCGCGCAGGAAGCTGGTGACGTTAAGATCCTGGAGGGTGTGCACTTCGGTGTCCCGGTTCACCCGGACCACCCGCACCTGGGCCTTGCCGTACTGGTTGGGCCCCAGGACGATCTCACTGCTGCGGACGACGTCGGACATTGCGGCTCCTTGAGGGACTCGGGTGCGAAAAGGCGGGCGCGGCTCAGCTGCCGCGGTAGGTGGAGTAGGCGAAGGGGCTCAGCAGAAGGGGCACGTGGTAGTGCGCGGCGTCGCCGACGTCGAAGGTGATGACGACCTCGGGGAAGAAGGTCTGCTGCCCGCGGGCGGCGAAGTGCTCCCCGGTGGCGAACCTCAGCTGGTAGGCCCCGGGATCGAGCGCTTCCGGGCCGAGCTCTCCGATGCGCCCGTCCTCATCGGTGGTGCCCACGGCGATCTGGTCCCCGTTCGGAGCGGCAAGGACGACGGCGATCCCTGCAGCGGGCAGGCCCGTGGAGTTGTCCAGTACGTGAGTAGTGATGAGGCTCATGGCCCCACTGTATGAAACGTGTGTTTCAGCAATGCAACGTCGTCGACGATGCTGCCGGAGTCAGTCGGTGATGGCCTCGTCGAGGCGCAGCAGCGCGATCTCGGCCAGCTGCTCGCGGCGGACGCGGTTCTCTGCCTCGGGGCTGCTGGCCAGGCGCTCGCGCAGCTGGTCCATCATCTCCTCAGGGGTGCGCCCTTTGGCGCGGATGAGGAAGATTCTGTCGAAACGCTGCTCATACTCCTGGTTGGCCTCGATCCAGGCGAGCCTGGCCTCCTCATCCTCGCTGAGGCCGCCCTGCTCGCGGCGGGAGGCGGCGGCCTCAGCGTCGTCGCCGGAGACCTTCTCGCCGATGCGGGGATGATGGGCCAGGGCGGCGTCGACCTCCTGGTCGGTCCAGCCCTCGGCGAGCTCGGCGGCGGTTTCCCGCAGATCGGCGACGGAGGCGTAGGGGCGGCGGGCGAGGATTCCAGCCCGCCAGGAAGGGATGGGCGCGCAGGTGCTCAGCAGCTCCCCGGCCTGCTCGACCGGCTCATCATTGAATGCCCCGAGTCTCACTGCTCCCCCTTTTCTGTCGAATCCCGCCGGGGGACAGCCCCGGGCTCCACCTTTCGTCAGCGGCCTTCGCCGCTGCCGCAGAGGACTGCGCTCAGCCCTGCTTGTCCTCAGCGGAGTCTGCGGTCTCGGGGGTGGTCTTCTTCCTTGGAACCACCGGGACTGCCCCGGTGGCCATGCCGCCCATAGCAACAGGGGCGGAGGCCGTGCTGCCGTTGGACTTGGAGCTCTTCTCAGTCATGCGACACACTTTACTCCACTGCGGCGCGGGTCACACCCCGGCTTCCGCAGGACGAAATGACTCAGAGGGCCAGTGCCTCACGCATCTCGTCCCCCAGCTGATCAGCACTGGTGAGGAACCCATCGTGGCCGATCGGCGAGGAGATCACATGCGCCTTCTCCGCGCCCGGGAGCAGCTCGGCGAGCTCGTGGGACTCATGCGGGTAGTAGAGGCGGTCGGAGTCCACTGCGACGACGAACGCCCGCGCCTGCACCTCAGCCAGCGCCTTCTGCGGCCCCCCGCGGCCGCGGCCGACGTCGTGGCTCATCAGCGCCTCAGCCAGGGTCAGGTACGCATTGGGATCGAACCGGGCCGCGAGCTTCTGCCCGTGGTGGTCCATGTAGGACTCCACCTGGTAACGGCCGGTGCGGGCCAGGCTCCGGGCGGAGCCGAAGGGGTCCTCGGCACCCTGCCGGGCCCGGCCGAAGCGCTCCTGCAGCTCGGAGCCGGTCCGGTAGGTGATGTGGGCGATCCGGCGAGCCAGCCGCAGGCCGGCCTCGGGCCGGGGGCCGGCGTAGTAGTCGCCGCCGCGGAAGTTCGGGTCGTTGCGGATGGCCAGCACCTGGGCCTGGCCGAAGGAGATCTGCTCAGCCGTCGACGCAGCTCCGCAGGCGAACACCCCGACGCCGCCCACCAGCTCAGGGAAGGTCGCCGCCCACTCCAGCGCCCGGGCACCGCCCATGGAGCCGCCGACTACGGCGTGCAGCCGGGGCACCCCGAGCTGCTCGAGCAGCCGACGCTCCAGGCGGACCGAGTCCCGGATGGTGACGAACGGGAACCGTGAGCCCCAGGGAACGCCGGCGCGGTCAGGCGATCCGGGGCCGGTGGAGCCATAGCAGCCGCCCGCCATCGCCGGGGCGATCACGAACCACCTGCCGGTGTCGATGGGGCGGCCAGGCCCGAGCAGGCCCTCCCACCAGCCGGTCTCCGGGTCCGCGCCGGTGGACGCCACGTGGGTGTCACCGGTGAGGGCGTGGGCGACGAGGATCGCGTTGTCCCCGGCCTCGTTGAGCTGCCCCCAGGTCTCGTAGGCCAGCGTCACCTGCGGCAGCTGTCCGCCGGTCTCGAACTCGAAGGCTCCCAGCTCGGCGGTGCGCAGGGCCCCGCCGGGACGGTGGCCGTAGTCGTTCGGCAGCGGGGCGGCGGGCCTGGCGGAGCCCTGGTGGGGCGCGCCGGCGGCAGGGGTCTGGGTCAGCACGGCTATACCCTAAGCCAGGGCCCCGGCGGGCGTCGCAGAAAGACCTGCGTGGGCCTCCAGGGCGGCGTCGAGGTCCGCAATCAGGTCATCGGCGTGCTCCAGGCCGATGAACAGCCGCACCATGCCCGGGCGGATGCCCGCGGCCTGCCGCTGCTCTTCGCTGAGCCGGGAATGCGTGGTGACCGCGGGCCGGCCGGCGAGCGCCCGGATGCCGCCGGTGCTGCTGCGCCGGGCGAAGACCCGCAGCGCACGCGTCAGCCCGTTCGCGGCGGCCAGCTGCTCCTCGACGCGGCGTCCGGCGCTGACCTCGAAGGACACCACCGCACCGGCCCCGGCGGGCAGGTAGTCCCGGGCCCGTTCGGCGCAGGGGCTGGCCTCCAGTCCGGAATAATAGGTCCGGTGCACGCCGGGGTGGGCCTGCAGGTGCTCCGCGACCCGCTGCGCGGTGCTGGTCTGCTGGCGGATCCGGGCGGCCAGGGATTCCAGCCCTCGGGTGACCTCCGCGGCGACGACGTCGGGCAGCCGGATCTGCTGCGGGTAGCCGTGGGGTGCCCGGGTGAGCTGCTCCCGGGGCGCGGGCTCCACGGTGCCGGCGTCGACGATGACGCCTCCGGCCTGGCCGCCGCGGCCTGCGAGCAGGTCGAGGCTGGTGTGGACGACCAGGTCAGCGCCCTGCTCGACCGGCCGGGCGAGGTAGGGGGAGGCCAGGGTGTTGTCGATGATCAGTGCGGCGTCGGCCTGCCGGGCGAGCTCGGCGACCTCGTTGAAGGCGAGCACGTCGCCGCGCGGGTCTGCGATGGTCTCGGCGAGCAGGGCGGCGGTGTCAGGGCCGAGGTGCGCGGCCCAGGAGGCAGCGTCGTCGGGGTCCTGGACCACCTCGGCCTGGACCCCGTACTGGGGCAGGGCCTCGGCGAACACCGCACGGTGACGGGCGTACAGGGATGGGGTGACGACGATGCTCGCCCCCGGCTCTGCCACGTGCAGCACCGCGAGGGCGAGGGCGTCGGGGCCGTCGGCGACGGCGCGTGCCTGCTGCCCGGACTCCAGGGCGGCGAGCGCCTGCTCAAGAGCGGCGGTGGGGGTGTCGGCGTGGTCGGCTGCCTGGAGCAGCCGGGTCTCAAACTCGGTCATGCAGGTTCCTCGTATGTTCTCAAGACCCGCACCTGCGAACAGCTCGGCCGGTGGGCCTGAGCTGCGCTGGGAAGGTCCGCGCTTGCCGGCCCCGGTCTGGAGTCGGCCAGGTCATCACCCGGGGCACCCCACCGCGAACTGGAGGGTTGCCGGCCAGCAAACCGGGGTTTGGCACTGGCACTCTTGACCTTGGGACAAGTCTGCCGGAAGTCAGCGCTCACATTCAAGTGCGACGTGCGGCGTCCAGGATGTGGGAGGCCGCGGCGTCAGCGTCGGCCAGGGTGCTGGCGGTGGTGCGCGGGCCTCCCCCGGCCTCCGCGGCGATGGCGGTGCCCCACTGGGCGGAGGAGAGCTGCAGGCCCAGCACATGGACGGGCTGCGCCTCGCCGCTGCGGCTGATCAGCCGGTGCGGACGTGGTGTGACGTCGAAGCCCTTGTGCTCGGCGCCGGCGAGGCTCGCCGGGCGGGCGAGCCCGCTGCGCAGCAGCCCCTGAATCAGCGGGGAGCCGGACTGGCCGACCCTGTTGGGCGGCATCATCGCCTCCACCAGGTGCTGTGCGGCGTGCTGGGCGCCGGCCACCTGCGGGGAGACTGCCGTGAACACGTCCTGTGCGGCGTCGATGGTGTAGACGGGGCTGGGCCCGAGGATCTCGACGACGCCGGCACGCACCAGCGCCGCCAGCTCCTCGGTCCGCTGGACCGGCGCGCCGGAGGCGAGTCCCTCCACCAGCGGCTCGAACCAGGCTTCCACCTGAGCAGCACGGCTGGTCGCGCTGATGCGCCCTTCCATCAGCAGGGCCTTGAGGACGAACCGGGCGGCATGGAGGGTCTTGACCGCCATCTTCTCCGGCGAGCCGCTGGCCGCCGCAGAGGAGGCGGCATCCTCCTCCAACCAGCTGAGCACGGCGGCCCGGTGCTCCTGCGCGCTGCCGAAGCCTGTGCCGGCGAAGGGCGCGGCGTAGGAACGGGGGTCGAAGCTGCCGTCACCGCCGAATGACCGATGGGTGGCCTGCACGTCGGCGAGGATGAGGGGCCAGAGCTGCTGCTCGAAGTCCAGCTGCCCGTGCTGCTGAGCGAGCTTCTCCGCGGCCTCGGGGGTGAAGCGGGTGAGCTCCGCGCCCTGCGGCACGAAGCCTGGGGCGTCTGTCTTGGCACGGTAAGGGGTGCCGCGGCGGGCGCCGGCCACCAGCCGAGGCTCCTGCCCGGAGGGGACGTAGCGCAGCCGCTGGCCCGGGGCGGCGCCGCGAACCTCCTGGAAGCTCCCGCCGCGGCCCACGGTGACGGCGATCATCAGGTCGAAGAAGTTCAGTCCCATGCCTCGGACCAGCACGTTCTCCCCGGCGGGCAGGGCGACGAGGTCCACATCAGTGGGGACAGCCGGCGGCTGGTAGTGGAGACCGTGCTGGGCGGCCTGCTCAGCGAGCGCCGCACGGGCGGGGTCGGTGCTGAGGTCCGCCTCCACGTGGCCGAGGCTGAGCACAGCGGCGTCAGCCCGCTCGACCTTCCCGGGGAGTCCGAGGGCGAGTCCGGGCCCGCAGGAGTCGCGGCCGCTGAGGCTCAGGACTGGGTCCTGCCTCTGCTCGACGACGACGCCGGCTTGGTCGAGGGCCTCAGCCACGCGCTGGTGCAGCCGGGTGAGGTACTGCCCGTACTCGGCGCGGGAGGGGAACCATGTGCCCTCTTGGTCGCGGGCGTCGTCGTGGTCTCCATGCTCCCGCCACCAGTCGAGGAAGCTGGCGGAGCAGGAGGACGCCGGGAGCTCCTCCTGGGTGGCGCCGACGGGCGACGCGGTGGGGAACGCTGCCGGGGTGTTCATCAGATAGAGCGACGACTGGCTCGGCTCCCAGACCTTCCCGGGCCCGTGCGGGGCGGGGTCCGCGATGAGCACTCGCAGCCCGCGGGCCGGGACCCCGTCGCGTTCGACACGGGCCAGCAGCCGCTCGAGGAAGGATATTCCGCGGGGGCCTGCGCCGACGACGGCGATCACGTACTCAGTCACGGCCCACAAGCCTACTGTTGCGCTCGAGGACTCCGCGGCGGGGCGTGCTTTGCTCAGCGGCGCGGTGGCCGCTACCCTGGATAGGCACGGATTCCGGGCGACCGGTGTCCGCTGTGAAGGAGGCGTGCCGGAGCGGCCGAACGGACTTCACTGCTAATGAAGGATCCTCTTAATCGGGGATCGGGGGTTCAAATCCCCCCGCCTCCGCAGCTACCCCCGTCTGACTAGGAGTTTTCCTAGATCAGGCGGGGGTTTTGCGTCTCCACAGCCTCCGACCTACGCGGAAAACTACGCGGTAACTGCTTCAAACTGCCTTGAGCTTGCGGGCTGAGGCGGCCTCGAACATCCCCGACACATCAGCCAAGTCCGTGTAGGACTTGCGGTTCATTTCAGCATCATGACCGAAGAATGCCGCTCGGACAGCCTCCGGCACCTTGTCCAGGAACATCGTGTTCAACGTCGCCCTCCAGACGTGCGATCGCTCTGTCCTCAGCAGCTCGATCCCCAGCTCGTCGGCCAACTCGGAGTAGAGGTCGGCAACAGCCTGACGGCAGTTGCGGGGCTCCCAGCGCTTCTCTGCGTTGCTGGGGGAACCGATGACGTAGCCAGCCCCACCAGCCTCGTTGCGGCGCTTCAACAGCCGCCCGGCCACGTCCGCATTGAGAACAGGCACCCGGCGACCCCTGCCCGTCTTGGAGATGTCCGGCGTGACCTCGACGAAGATTTTGCCGTCGTCGGTCACTTCGATGTGATCAGTCCAGGTGACCTGCGTGCCCTCGCTGATCCGTAGACCAGTAGCTGCCTGCAACAGGGTCAAGTCGATGGCGTTCTGAGCCTTGGCGATGCGGTCGGCCTGGCTCCATCTGCCGCGCTTCGGCGGTTCCAGATAATCCGCCGGATTCAGGCTCAGCAGATGCTCGATCACCCGGTCATAGTCAGCCTGGGCCAACGACTTGCCGCCGCGAATCTGATCAGGCTTCGGGCCTATGAGGTCCTTGTCGGCGATGCCTGCCAGCGGGTCCCCGGCCAGCAGGTCATCGCGCCGGAGCTGACCGGACACGTACTTGCCCAGTACCGTCCTGGCCTGCTTCGCAGAGGCGTAGCCGTGTAGCTCGGCGATCTCCCGCAGACAGCGCTCATAGGGTCGCGCCTTGGCCCCTCGCTCGATGGTGTGCTGCCGCAGGCTGTGCTGGTGTGTATGCCCTTTGCAGTCCCCCAGCAGCAGGCCCAGAAGCTCTGTGTAACGGGTCCGGGTGCTCTCCTTCAGATCGGTCTTGGCGATGGCTTCGCGGCTCACCTGGTCGGCGTAGCCGCCTAGATTGTCCGTTCTTCGCCAATCGCCCGTGCTGCTGAGCAAGTCCTCGGCGATACGCTTGGCCTTCGCTCGTACTTCACCTTTGGTCGCCGCCTGCGTGCGTGACCTCTTGACCTGGCCGTCAAGCAGGCGGACGTATCAGTCAAGCTTCCACGGGCCGGTCTTGTCATCGCGGTACGGAGTCGACTTATCAATGGAATGCTGACCAGGGGCCAACGCAGATTTCTTAGGCATAGCTCTCATTATGCGTAGTTTTTCAACGGGGTTCAATAGTCCACTGCCAAACCCACCCGGAGCCGGGAGAAGGTGCGGAGGGCACCGGCGCGCTATTCAGCGCTCCGATCAGATCACGCGGTCTGTGTGTCCGAAGAGGGCGAAAGCTTGGATAGGCTCTGCGGCGCAGGCTGGGTGCGCCGTAGGGTCCGGGCTGCTCCTTCTTTTTCGGGCGTGATCTGCCGGTGATGCTCCGGCTGGCTGTTGGTGCTGCCGCACGCCGCCGGGGGCGGCGCTTGCCCTGGCGGAGCGGACTACAGCGGGTGCCGGGCCGGTCACAAGCTCATTCCTCGGTCTTGGGTCTTTTCTCTGGATTTCCGGGTCGCGGCGCGAAACTCGTCTCGTGCAGCCTGGCGGCGCTCATCCTCGGTCTGCGGGACCTTACCCGCAAGCGCCTGCATCGCCTTCTGACGGGCGTTCTGCGGCTTCGGCTGTGGGTCTATGCGGTGGGTCTTGAGTGCCTGCTGATATGCCGACAGCTGCGCTGGCTCAGTGACGTGCTCCGGCTCGGCGTCCTGCTTCGGCTGCGGCCTGCTGCGGAATGTCGGCCACTCCGCTGCGGGGCGCTGGGGGACCTGCTGCTGACGACGCCGCTCACGCTCTCGGAGATGCTCTTCAGCCACCACGGAGGCGTTCACCTCGTTCCTGTCGAGGCGACTCTCGGCGGCGGCGACCTGCTGCGCCTCGTAGCCGGGAAGCTGGTCATCCAAGATCTGTTGCCGGGCGTTGAGCACGAACCTCTCCCGGGTCTGCGCTTCGGCGAACTCCGGGGTCAACTTCGTGGCCGCTTTTCGAATCTCCCGGCCTTCGTATCTCATCGCGTAGTGCCACCCAATGCGCTCTGTTCCATCCTTGGCGGTGCGCTTGGTCTGCCGCAGCTTCACACTCTGCTCTGACAGCGTCTGGCGGTAGCTGGCGAAGTCGACTGATCGGGTGTCCCTCTGCGCGGCGGCGATCTTGTCACCGAGGGTACGTTCGAACCCACCGACGGCGAACTCCTCACGGCGCAGCGCCCAGCCGGGGTGCTCGCGGTGAGGGTCCTTCTCCACCAGCAGACCCTCACGCTCCATCACCATGTCGTTGACGCGCTGCACACCGCGATCCCATCGCGTGTTCTGGCTCAGCGCCTTGCCAGTGAGATTGTCATGGTTGAGGACGTAGCAGTGGAAGTGAAGATGTCCGCGATCGGTATGCGGCACGATGACGTGATCGGCAGACTGCATCGCCTCCATCGTCCGCTGGGCGACCTGCGCGCCTCTGGCGACATCGGCGGTGTTCTTTGGATCGAACTCTTCTGGGCGGAATGCCTGGATGTAGAGCTGTGCTTCCTTGGTCCGCCCGTTGGCCCTGGCGAGAGCTTCGCCGCGTTCCACGAACTGCTGCACAGTGGGATTCTCCGCACCTGCCATGCGGATGAGGATTCCGTGATCTCCGGCGCGCTCCACGGCCTCGGCAGAGGGTGCTTTCACACTCTCGCCGGGACCGTGGATGCCGTAGCCGAGCGAGTCATCGATAGACGCGCTGCCCATCGTCTTGATGGTGCTCATACCGCGGTCCTGTCTCCGAGGGCGGCGCGCAGATCGTCCACCTTTTTGATGGTCTCCCCCAACAGCCGGGCGAGACTCTCTGCATCGCCTCCCCGCTTATGGCCGCGCCTCACCTCCTGATTGAGATTCTGGCCGATCCGCCGAAGCTCTTCGACGCATTCGCCGATCTGCGGATCGGGTGCCGGAACTGAGGCGGCGACTTCCAACGCAGCGACACCATCACGACGGGCATCCAGAGCATCCAGGAGAGTCTCCCGTGCCCATGCTGAGGGTTTGACCCGCAGAGCTGATGCACGACCCCGAACAGCGGTCTTCTCAGCGCGGGTGAGGCGTACATCCAGAGACTCATCGCGGCGATCATGGTTGTGGTCGGAGGCGTCGCTTTTTGGGGCAGAAGTACTGAGGATCCTGGGGCGCGAGGTGTCTGAGTATCCTGACAGGCCAGCATGCAGACTGTCCGACAAGTCGGAAGATCGCGCTGGCCCGGCGGTCCGAGGATCCTCAGGATCCTGCGGTCCGGCGGGGGCCTCAACGCTGCTCATGCCGCGCTCCTGTCTCGCGCTGAGCCTCGACCTTCGGCTGCGGCGACTGCTGCGTCGGCTGCGACCGCTTAGCCAGCTGTGTCGCAAGCCGAGTCACTGCCTCAGGCGTGGTCGCCTCCTGCTGCTCGGCAACGGCCTTGCCGAGGGCGAGATATGCCTTATCGAACGCCTCCTCCTGCTTGCACTTTTCGGCACGCTCGGCGGCCTTGATCTTGCGATTCAGCTCGTTGCGCGCTGCCTTCAACTCTGCTGCTGTCTTTGCCATGATCCTGCTCCTTCTGTGTCGCTGCTTTTTCCTGTCTGATGAATTAATGCCCGGACTGCTGGTCCCACGGCGAGGGGATGTTGTCGAACACATTTCGCGACCGGCCAGCAGCCTTCGCCAGCTCGTCCGCATAGGCGAGGTCTTCGGCCTCCTGGCGACGCATGGCGCGCTCAACCGCGAGGTCCAAGTCTCGACCAGGAGCAGGCAGCTGCGACCAGTCAGCGGCCTCAGCGAAACCCACATCGGGGCTGGCGCCAGCCAGGCCATGGAGCAGCGCAGCAGTGGCACCTTCGGCGGTGCATTCGATCACCTCCGATGAGCCGTAGGTCAGCGACAACGTGTTGTGCTGGGCGACGCCACCGGGACCGGATGTCACCAGCCGTCGTTGATATGACTGGACCTTCCCAACCTGACTGACCAGATAACGCTGAATGTCGTCCTCGCGATAGACCTGAACGATGGACTGCAGCCGCCTGATGAACTGGTCCAGAGCTTCGTCCACCTGCCCCTTCTGCCGGGCGTAGAAGAAGAACTCCACCGGCTCGATAGTGGCGGTGATGACGATCATGCGCGGGGCCACCTCGGCCTTGTTCTTGTAGCGGGCCTTGGCCGGGCTGGCGTTGTACGGATCGAGCAGCAGAAGCCAGTCATTGGCATCCATCGCGGAGGCGCGCAGATCGTCCAGCAGAACAATCTCCTCACCCTTCCAATCGTCCATCGGGTTACCTGTGGCGACGCGGTAGACCTGCCACAGCTCCCCACGTTCAGAGGCCCGGCGGATCGCCTCGCTGATCATGCCGTTGGCGAAGCGCGTCTTACCGGCGCCAGCGTCACCGTGGATGTACGCGGCCATGATCTTGTAGTCACCGTTGCGGAGCTTCGCAGCAGCTCGGTAGGCCCGGCGCTTGGCGTAAACCTCGAAAGCCTTGTCGCAGACTTCGGGGTGCCGTTTGTAGGTCTCGTAGAGCTCATCGGTGAGAACAATCTGCGATTCTGTGAGCTCGCCGTTGAGGATCTTCTCGCGGAGGTCCTCAATGTCCTCGGCGGCCTTCTTCTTCTTGACCTGAGCGCGGCCCTTCAGCCAATCTGCCCGGCGCTCCTGATAGACCGCCGTGTAGTCCCGGCCACGAACAGTGGCGACATCGGCAGGCTCGTACTGGAACTTGTCGTCGTACTTGATGTGGATCAGGTAGGCGAGCATGTTGTCGTAGGCATGAGCGCCGCGACCAGGCTTCTCGACATACTGAGCCGCAACACCGATCCGCTTCGCCAGGTAGCCCAGCGGAGCCGAAGCCTTCCGATCCTTGAACTTGATCACCATATGGATGTGGCGGGGCTTCAGCTCAGTGACAGATTCGCCGCGCGCCTCGTCCCAGACTTCGCGCTCATCACGATCGTGGATGATGCCGTAGGCCTCGCCTACGACCGTGCCCGGATGCTTGTCCTCGCCGCCGGAAGCGAAGAAATCGCCTTTATGCTCCAGCCGCTGCACGACGTAATCGGTGAGCTGCTCGGCGGTGCCGTACTCGACCAGATCGATCGCAGCCTGCCGACTCAGGCCGAGCCGGTTGCTGACAATGGTGCCGTCTTTGGCCTTGCGCTCTGCAGTGTTCGCGTCGGCCCAGTCCCAGTACTTGGGGTCGAGGTACTGCGTCACGCCGATGATCGTTGGATTCTGCTGCTTAGGCACCGAGATCACCCCCGAGACGGGCACCTTTGCCCAAGGCGGCATCAAATGTCCCGCAAAGGTCCCGCAAAAGTCCCTGCAAATGTTCCCGCGAGATTGCGGGCCTGCGGCTCTGGGAATCTAGTGCTCGGAAGTGGTGGCGAAGCTTACGCTTTGCCCTGGTAAACCAGGCAAAGCGACGCCCTGCCACCACCGCGCGGGCGGGATTCGACAAGCCCATCCCGCCCGCGCGTAGAGACAGTGTGGAGTCATTTAGAGGGGTTTTTGCCAGAAAACTCTTGGAGACCCCCAGAGACCCCTGTTTGGACACCAGGAACGGACATGCAGAAGGTAGCGGGGAGACTGCTGCGGTGGTTGCGGAATCGCGCATCATCGACGCACCTCCTGGGTGCGCAGATACTCGTCGAGTGAGTCCAACCGATACAAGACCTTGGAGTTGATCTTGACGAACGGTGGACCGTCACCCTGGGAGCGCCATTTCGCCAGCGTCGCAGACTCCACGCCTAAGTAACGCGCAGCATCAATGGTGTTGACCGAGATTGGTCGGGAATTCGCTGGGAGGCCAGCAGTAACAGACTTGATTGCGGGCATGACAGAGTCATCCTTCTTTTCAGAAGCGATGACTCCCTGGCTCTGAGGGGAGCTGGGACCATCTTCAGTCCCCAGGTATCAACCGACCCTTGGCGTTAATGCCCTCCCGGCACTGGCATCAGGGCCTTCCGCTGAAGCGGTGCGTGCTCTGCCAGATATTCGGTTGGCAGCAGTATGACACAGATGCCCTCAGCTGACCACCCTTGCCCTGACCGGATGAGGCGACTTCTACTTCTAATCGCGGTGCCACACCGGCGCAGTCAGCTCGTCCAGGCTCACCCCGAGCGCGCGGGACAGCTTCAGCCAAGTCTTCAGATCGCCGTAGTACTTGCCGTTAGACAGCTGCACGATGGTCTGCCTGCCGACGCCAGAAGCCTCCGCAAGCTGCTCCAGGGTCATGCCCGCGTCCACTCGCGCCTTGCCAAGGATGTGCTTCAACTGATCGAGGTCGGGATCAGACTGAAGCGGCATAGTTTTCTGCTCATCCCAGGTCAGGCAGTTAACACAGCACTGGATCCAGTCCTATTTGGATAGGCTTCGGTGAAGTGATGCTTTTCTCGCACCATTCCCGCTCCAACGAATCTCGAAAGCAGAATCATGCACAAATTCACACGCAAGGGCACTGCCGTCTCCGCTGCCCTGTTGTTGGCCCTTACCGCCTGCGGTGACAACGGCGACGACGCCGACACCAGCACCGACGAGGACACCGCCACTGAAACCGAGGCCACCGACGAGGAGGCCGCCGAGGCCGGCTTTTTCGACGACGAGACTGACGAAGACGACGAAGCCCCCGAAGAGTCACCTAGCGTTGAGGACCGTATCGCTGAGTATGAAAAAACAGCCGAAGTGATCGACGTGGAAGCCGCCGACTTCCTCGATGGCTTCATGGTTGAGGAGGGTCGCGTCGAGCCTTTCGAAATTACGGCGGACATGATCGCTGATGTCACCACTGAGGTCGAGCAGCCGGACCTGGATTTTGACCCGCACTACATCACCGCTCACACTCACGTGACCTTCGTTGACGGTGCCTTCGAGCACCTCGATCCCGATCTATACCAGATCTACGCCTTCACCTGTGACTACGAGGAAGAGGACCACCTCGCCGCTGTGAGCAGCCAGCTCAAGCGCATCGTCGATGACCTCAATGGCATCCAGCTGCCTACTACTAGAGCCGAGGAGGACGAGTTCGATTGGGATGATCTGCCCGACAACTCCGAGCTCGACTACCCATTCCCCTCCAGTAACCAGTGGACCGTCTACACCGAGACCGACGCCTGCGACTCAGACCACTGGCACGACTGACCCGCAACTGAATAGCGACGACCCCTGAACTGAACAGCCATATTCATCCGAACCGCCTCGTGGCCTGACGGCTGCGGGGCGGTTTCTTTTGTCCCACTTCCCAACTGATCACACCTACGCGGAAAACTACGCGGTAAAGAGTCATTCTTGGCTATCTGTATCCATCTGTGGCGATGGAGTCACACGCCAGAATCCCGCTCTGATCAGGGCAAACAGTGCTCTGACATGAGACCCCGAAACATAATCGCAGATAAACCGGGGATCGGGGGTTCAAATCCCCCCGCCTCCGCAGCCATGGGGCCCGGAACCACTCAGCGGTTCCGGGCCCCATCTGTATCCGCTGACCCCCAAACCTTTTGAGCCGGGCCCTGACCAGTCTTCACAATCCAGCCTGACACCCCCTCAGCCCCCAAGATGTTAAGCCCACGTAACGGTTGCTTATAGGGGGCTCCCAGGTGGGACCGGCGCATGGAATGCTGGTGAAGGAACGGGAGGGGGACACTTTATAGCTTCACTGCACCAAAATGCATATCACCATACAAAACTTATAAAAACATTTACTTTAGGATTGGCATAAAAGTGTCGCGTTCCAAGGATTCCCTGTTGGCTGGACAGCATGGATGCAGGTCAACCAAGGAACTGGCACACAAATCACCACCAGCAACAACTAGTCCTTTTCCCGAAAGGTTCAAAATGGAAGCCGCCGCACTATCCTCCTGGATTTTCCTCATTTTGGCAGCGCTCGTGGTCGTTGCTCTCACAGTGGGCATATCGCTCTACTTCCTCAATAAGCGTAGACAACGAGGCTGACCATATTTGCCCGCAATAAAATAAGTGGGGCCCGGAACCACCACGGTTCCGGGCCCCCTCTGCATCTGATCAGGCCTCTTGGCCCCGGTTTTTCAGGTCACGCTAAGCTTGATCTGATGCGAGAGGGACCTTCAACCGCCGCCGCGAGCGCAGGAACGGATGCGCCCGCCGGGCCGCGGATGGACTGGATGGACATGCTGCGCGGTGTGGCCGTGCTGCTGGTGGTGGTGCTCCACGCCGCCGGGATCCCCCGGGCCAACGGCGCCGGCATCGAAGCCTGGACCGAGATCAACATGTATCTGGAGCCGTTCCGGATGCCGCTGCTCATGTTCCTGTCGGGAATGCTGCTGCCCCGCTCCCTCTCCAAACCTATAGCCCAGTACCTATGGGGGAAGTTCGCGGCGATCGTGTGGCCGCTGGCGATCTGGATGGTCGGCTTCGGCTTCCTGATCTACCACGGCGGCCCAGGCGACCTCGGCTACTGGCTCAACGGCGACTATCTGTGGTTCCTCATGGCCCTGGTGCTCTGCTACGCCGCAGCCCTGGCGCTGCGCCCTGCCACGACGACGTCGTACACGTGGGCGCTGCCCGCCGCGTCCCTCCTCATCGGGTCGCTGATGCTGTTGGCCCGGCACGCTGAGGTCACCGACCTGCTGCTGATCAGCCGCACCCTCTACTACGGGGCGTTCTTCTTCCTCGGCGCGGCCGCTGTCCGGCTGGTGGACCGCTGGGTGAAGGCGCCTGCCGCCCTGGTGCTGCTGCTGGGCATCTACGCCGGCTACATGTCCCATCTGGCGGTGGATGACCCGGCACTGCGGCTGGGCTCGCTCTACGCGGCCCCCACCGCACTGGCCGGGATCGCCGTCGCCCTCTGGGCTGCGCCCCGCATCTGCCGGCGCCGGCTCCTGCCGGCACAGATGCTGCGGTTCCTGCAGTGGTGCGGCCGGAACTCGATCGTCATCTATGCGGCGCACTTCCCGGTGATCATCCTTGTCCACCGACTGATGCGTGAGCTGGACGCGGAGCCGCTGGTCTACGTGACCGTCTGCACCCTGGCAGGCATGGCCATCACCCTGCTGATCGCCGCCGCCCGCCCGTGGACCCCCTGGCTGTATGTGGCGCCGCGGGCCGGCAGGGTCCAGGCCCGGCTGTCCCAGCGCGCCGCCGGGAAGGCCGCTGAGGCCCACCTGCCCGAACCTGCCCGGCGCGTCTGATGAGCACGACGTCGGCCCCTCCCCAGTCCGCCCGCGGCACCGACGCCCGCATGCGGTGGATGGATATGCTGCGCGGACTGGCCGTGCTGCTGGTGGTAGTGCTGCACGCCGCGGACATCCCCATGTCCAACGGCAGCGGAAGCCAGGAGTGGTCCCATTTCAACCGGTACTTCGAACCGTTCCGGATGCCGCTGCTGATGCTCCTCTCCGGGATGCTGCTTCCGCGGGCGCTCTCCAAGCCGGCGGCCTACTACATCCGCGGCAAGCTGGCCGCCGTGGTGTGGCCATGGCTGCTGTGGATGGTCGGCTACGGGTTCCTGGTCCACCACGCCGGCCCCGGGAACCTCAACTACTGGCTGACCGGCGGCAGCTACCTGTGGTTCCTGGGCGTGCTCACCATGTGCTACGCCGTCGGTCTTGCCTTCCGCCCCGGAGCCTCCCGGCCGCTGGTGCTGCTGGTCGGCTGTCCGGCACTGGCGGCGGCGATGCTGGCGACCCGGCACTTCACCGACTGGGACCTCACGCTGATCAACCGGTTCCTCTACTACGGGGCCTTCTTCTTCCTCGGCGCGGCCGTGGTGCACTTCGCGGGCCGCTGGGTGCGCGCCCCCTGGCCGCTGATCCTGCTGCTGGCAGCGCCGGCCGCCGTGCTGTCCCACTATGGGGTGTCCAATGTGGAGCTGCGCTTCGGCACCCTCTGCTCGGCCGGCACCGCGGTGCTGGGCCTGGCGGTGCTGCTGTGGGCCGCACCCCGGATCTATGAGCTGCGGCTGGCCCCCAGGCCGCTGCTGCGCCTGCTGGAGTGGGCCGGACGGAACTCAATCGTGATCTACGTGGTGCACATGCCCGCCGTCGTCCTGGTTCACCGGCAGCTCAGCGGCCTTGACCTGGGAGCTTTCGCGCACGTCTCCCTGGTGACCGCCGCGGCGCTGGGAATCTCCCTGCTGGCAGCCCGTCTGCGCCCGTGGACGGGATGGCTCTACGTGTTC
Source organism: Nesterenkonia populi (assembly GCF_007994735.1). Classification (NCBI taxonomy): domain Bacteria; kingdom Bacillati; phylum Actinomycetota; class Actinomycetes; order Micrococcales; family Micrococcaceae; genus Nesterenkonia; species Nesterenkonia populi. Next base: position 125,267 of record NZ_VOIL01000001.1, read on the forward strand.
CCGCGCAGGTAAGGTCTTCGTCGTGACCACTGCCCTGTACCGCCGCTACCGGCCCGACACCTTCGCCGACGTCATCGGGCAGGAGCACGTCACTGCCCCGCTGGTCACCGCCCTCGGCAAGGACGCGGTCTCCCACGCGTACCTGTTCTCGGGGCCGCGCGGCTGCGGCAAGACCACCTCAGCCCGCATCCTCGCCCGATGCCTGAACTGTGCGCAGGGCCCCACCGGGAACCCCTGCGGACAGTGCGATTCCTGCCGGGAGCTCGCCACCGGAGGCTCCGGCTCCCTGGACGTCATCGAGATCGACGCCGCCTCCCACGGCGGTGTCGACGACGCCCGCGACCTCCGCGAGCGGGCCACCTTCGCGCCGGTGCGGGACCGGTACAAGATCTTCATCATCGATGAGGCCCATATGGTCACCGCGGCCGGCTTCAATGCGCTGCTGAAGATCGTCGAAGAGCCGCCCGAGCACATCAAGTTCATCTTCGCGACGACCGAGCCGGACAAGGTCATCGGAACCATCCGCTCCCGCACCCACCACTACCCGTTCCGCCTGGTGCCGCCGGAGCCCCTGCTGGACTACCTGGAGCGGCTCTGCGCCTCCGAGAGCGTGGCTGCGGCACCCGGGGTGCTGCAGCTGGTGCTGCGGGCCGGCGGCGGCTCGGTGCGCGACACGCTCTCCGTGCTGGACCAGCTGATCGCAGGGTCAGACGCCGACGGGATCGCCTACGACCGGGCAGTGGCGCTGCTGGGCTTCACCCACGCCGCCCTGCTGGACCAGGTGATCGACGCCGCGGCAGATCTTGACGGGGCCAAAGCCTTCGAGGTGGTGGACCAGGTGGTCCAATCCGGCCAGGACCCTCGCCGATTCGTCGAAGACCTCCTGGAGCGGCTGCGGGACCTGATCGTGGTCAAGTCCGTGCCGGAGAATCCCGGCGCCATCCTGCGCGGAGTCCCGGAGGACCAGATCCGCGTGATGGTCGCCCAGGCGGGCAGAGTCGGCCCCGCTGAGCTCTCCCGGGCAGCGGACACCACCGCTGCCGCACTGACCGAGATGGTGGGGGCAACCTCACCGCGCCTGCACCTGGAGCTGCTGATGGCCCGCCTGCTGCTCCCCCACGCCGAGTCCGGGCACTCCTCCCTGGCGGCTCGGCTAGAGCGTCTCGAGCGCCGCATGGACTTCACCTCCGGCGCCGGCTCCACACCCCCGGCCGAGGCCCCCGCCCCGGCAGCGCAGCCGGAGTCGGAGCCTGCCCCGCAGCCGGCTGCCCCCACGCCGCCTGAGACCGTGCCTGCCCCAGAGTCCCAGCCCCAGGCATCACCTGCTGGAGCAGATCTCCCCGATCCGGAGGCCGAATCCTCCGCCCAGAGTGGTGAAGACCCCCCAAGCAGCTCCGGTGATCGGGCTCCCCAGGAGCCGACGCAGCAGCACGACGACGGCTGGGCCGCTCCAGGGGTCAGCTGGGGCCCTCCGCCCGACCCAGAGCCCTCTCCTTCTGCGCAGCCCGAGGCACCTCATCAGCCGCAGCAGGAGGCGCCGACTTCGCCTTCTGCTCCTCAGCAGCAGCGGCCCCAGCACTCGGAGCAGCCGAGTGAGCCTCCTGCTGCCGCACCCACCCCGGCCTCGGCCCCTGAGCAGGCCCCGCCCGCACCCAGCGACGGCGGGTCGAGCTCTCATCAGATGATGCAGCGGGCCTGGCCGGACATCGTGGAGGCGATGAAGTCCCGGTCCCGAATGCTGTGGATGCTGGTGAAGGGCAACGTGACCGTCGGCGGGTTCGACGGTCAGACTCTGACCCTGAACTTCGCCAACGACGGCGCCCGAAGCACGTTCACCAACCGGGGCGGCAAGGATGCCCTGGCTGAGGCGATCCACCAGGTGCTCGGCATGCAGGTGTCCTTGGACCTGGCCATAGGCGGTGGAGCGCCCCCAAAAGCTGAGGGCCGGCGCCCTCAGCAGCCGGCCGACCCGCAGCAGCCGACTGACTCCGCGCCCCCGGCCGACGTCGAGCCGGCACGCCCCTCCCCGGGCGGGGACGCGCCCCGTTCGCCCGGCGCGCCCCCTGAGGGTGAGGAGAACTGGCTGTCCGACCCGGAGGACTGGGCAGGCCCGGACACCTGGCAGCCGGGCCCTGAAGAGGCTCAGGCCCTCCAGCGGGCCGCAGTCAACAACCGCTCAGCCGCGGCTGAGCCCGCTGTCGGCACTGCGCCGGACCAGCCGGCGCCTCAGCGCTCGCAGGTGCCGGAGAAGCCGGTGGTTCCGATCTTCGCCCGTAAGTCCAAGAATGCTCCGGTGGCTGTGCCCGCCCCCTCCTCGGACGGCCTGGATGACGTGGACGAGACGCCGCCCCCGGAGCCGCCCGCGCCGGCCCCTCACCCTGAGGAGCCGGAGGACCCGAGCGCTCCCCCGCCGGACTGGGCGGAGACTGCACCCCCGTCCCCGCCAGCCGCACCCGCCCGGTCGCACTCCTCCCCGCCTGCCCAGCACCAACAGGGCCCCGGAGATTCTGAGGACGTCCCGAGCGAGGACGACGTCGAGATCACCCACTCCGGGGTGTTCGGACGGCGTGCCATTGAGCGGATCCTCGGCGGCGCGCTCATCGAGGAGCGGCGTCTGGACGAGCAGGCGCACTAAGGTGATCTGCTGTGTATGAAGGCGCGGTCCAGGACCTGATCGACGAGCTCGGCCGGCTGCCCGGCATCGGGCCCAAATCCGCCCAGCGGGTGGCGTTCCACATCCTCGAGGCTGACGCGGAGGACATGAAGCGTCTGGCCGCGGCGATCAGCACGGTCAAGGACAAGGTCCAGTTCTGCGAGATCTGCTTCAACGTCTCCGAAGAGTCGAAGTGCCGAATCTGCCGGGACGAGCGGCGCGACGGTTCGGTGATCTGCGTGGTCGAGGAGTCCAAGGACGTCATGGCGATCGAGCGGACCCGCAGCTTCCGCGGCCTCTATCACGTGCTCGGCGGGTCCATCAACCCGATCGCGGGTGTCGGCCCCGACCAGCTGCATATCCGCGAGCTGCTCACCCGCCTCTCCGACGACGAGGTGCAGGAAGTCATCATCGCCACCGACCCCAACCTCGAGGGTGAGGCGACCGCCACCTACCTGGTGCGGATGCTCGGCGCCGTCGGAATCAGGATCACCCGGCTCGCCTCCGGCCTCCCGGTGGGCGGGGACCTCGAGTACGCCGACGACGTCACCCTCGGCCGCGCCTTCGAAGGCCGCCGCAGCGTGAGCTGATCCCTCCCCTTTTCCCAAAAAGCTCACCCCTGAAGGACTGTTCTCCAAGAACTTGTTCACATCCCTGTAACACCACCTCATTCTGGCGTAATGAGTCCTGCGTACGGTGAAGAACGCTTCACCTGCTTGAAGGAGAGGCACCTCGCACGTACGCACAACCAAAGAGAACTGAGGTTACAAGTCGATGGACTCCAAGACTCCCCTGATGCGCGGCGTCGCACTCTCCGCAGCCGCCCTGCTGGTTCTGACCGCCTGCGGCGACAACGGCGATGACGACGCTGACGTCGACGAGGACAATGGCGCCGACGTCGAGACCGAGGACAACGGCGACGACGTCGACACCGATGATGAGGACGCCGACGGTGATGACGACGCTGAGGCCGGTGCCGACGACGACGAGCTGACCATCGCGCTCTTCGGCGAAGAGCCCTACTCCTGGATCGGAGATGACGGCGAGCCCACCGGTGCGACCATCGCCGTGGCTGAGGAGATCTTCGAGAACCGCCTCGGCTACGAGGTCACCATTGAGGAGGAGCCCAACTGGGACAACCTCATCCCCGGCATGAGCGCCGGACACTGGGACGTCGTCTCTGCGGGCATGTCCATCACGGAGGACCGCTGCGCTGAGGCCGCCTTCGGCGAGCCGGAGCTGGTCTACACCACCGCCTTCCTCGTGGAGGAGGGCAACCCTGAGGGCCTGGAGACGTTCGAGGACCTGCAGGACGCTGACCTTGACGTCGTGGCCCTGTCCGGTGCTGTCGAATCCGGCTGGATGGAGGACGAAGGCATCGACCACGACACCGTGGACAGCGCCGATGACGGCATCGACTTCGTCGACGGCGGCCGCGCTGACGTGTTCGCCCTGACCGCCATCTCCCTGGAGGCCATGGCCGGCGACATGGACGGCCTGGAGGTCACCGACTCCTTCGCGCACGAGCTCTCCGTGGGCGCCCACGCCTTCCACCCGGAGGACGACGAGCTCCTTGAGGAGTTCAACGCCGAGCTGGAGGACCTCATGGAGTCCGGCGAGTACCTCGAGCTGGTCGAGGAGTTCGGCTTCACCGAGGACGAGATGCCCCCGAGCGGCCTGACTGCCCAGGAGCTCTGCGAGGAGGACCCCGCTGAGCTGACCGAGGAGTACATCGAGGACTGATCCTCGCCCGCTGAACGATCCCTGCGGCCGGCCTCATACAGGGGCCGGCCGCAGATCGTCTCACCGAACCTGAACTTCTGAGGGGTGTCCATGGAATTCTTCGAAGACTGGCCCGAGTACTTCGAAGTCGTAGGCAACTGGTCGGACCGCCTGCTCGAGGGGCTGTGGACCACCGTCCAGCTGACCATCTACGGCGGGCTGCTGGCCTTCGTCGTCGCCGTCGTGCTGGGTCTGATCGCAGGCAGCCCGAACGCCTGGCTGCGCGTTCCGGCGCGCATTGTCATCGAGCTGTTCCGCGGCGTCTCCCTGGTGGTGCTGCTGTTCTGGCTGATGTTCGTGCTGCCGCAGATCTGGATGCGCGCCGACGGTCTGCCCTTCGAGGACCTGGTCTACAACACGTTCCTGCTCGGCGTGATCGCCTTGGGCGTCAACTATGGCGCCTACGGCGCCGAGGCGGTCCGAGCGTCCTTGACCACAGTGGCCAAGGGCCAGTGGGAGGCAACGACGGCGCTCTCGATGTCCTGGCCGCACAAGATGCGCCGGGTCATCTTCCCCCAGGCCTGGGCGCTGATGCTCCCGTCTCTGACCAACTTGTGGGTGCACCTGCTCAAGGGCAGCGCGATCGCCTACATCATGCCGTTCGTCAGCGACTTCACCGCCGAGCTGAACCAGCTCCGTCGGCCCACCGACATCTGGTTCTCCCACGCGTTCATCGGCCTGGTGGTCTACTTCTTCCTCGCACTGATCATCACCCTGTTCATGCAGGTGCTCGAGGCGCGAGCCAAGCACAGGCTGGGCCGCGGACCCTCTCTTCGAGAGATCCTCTCCCCCGATCCGAAAACCGCACCCCCGGATGCCGCAGCCCCTGATCCGAAGGACATGACCGGACCGGGCGGAGGGCCCAAGCAGCCGGCGTCGGGGGCCGGCGCCCACCCCTCGAACCCCGGATCCGGCGGCTTTATGGGCACAGGAGGAGGCTACCGATGATTCTCAGCAGCATTCGTGCCGTCGAAGTCGATGACCCCACCATGGTGGATGAGGAGGAGGTCGAGGGCAGCCCGTTCTGGGACTGGGAGTTCGCCTTCGAGGCCTTCCCTGAGATGTTCATGGCGTTCCTGGAGGTCACTGTCCTGGTGACGGTGGTGGGCACTCTGATCGCAGCGGTGCTCGGCCTGGTCATCGCGATCCTCATCATGGTGCTCCCGAGACCATTGGCGTGGGTCGTCCGGTGGGCGGCGAACTTCATCCGGATGACGCCGATTGTGGTCCAGCTGATCTTCGTGTTCTGGGCCTTCCTGTGGATGGAGCCCCTGACTATCGGCATCATTGTCTTCGGCGTGCACTACGCGACCTATATGTCGGAGGTGTACCGGGCCGGAATCGAGTCGGTGCCGAAGGGGCAGTGGGAGGCGACGACGGCACTGTCGATGTCCGCAGTCCGCACCTGGCGCAAGGTGGTCATCCCGCAGGCGCTGCGCTCCACCGTCCCGTCCTTGGGCAACTACGCGATCTCAATGTTCAAGGACACCCCGTTCCTGCTGGTCATCGGCGTGGCCGAGATGGTCACCGTGGCCGGCGAGATCGGCGCCCCGACCTTCCGCTACACCGAGGTGTACACCATTGCCGGGCTGCTGTTCCTGGCCGCCAGCTACCCCACCGCCGTTCTGGTCAACCGATTGGAGAAGCGTCTTGCCTACGCCCACTGAGACCCCCGCCCCCGCTTCGGGAAGCGCCGGAGCGTCCCCGGTCATCGAATTCGTCGACGTCGAGAAGCGCTTCGGCGACAATGTGGTCCTCAAGGACCTCAACTTCTCGGTGGCCCGCGGCGAACGCGTCACCCTGATCGGCCCCTCCGGCTCGGGGAAGACCACCATCCTGCGGCTGGTGATGACCCTGGAGGAGCTCACCGGCGGGTACATCTACGTGGACGGCGAGCCGCTCACCCACGAGAACCGCGACGGCAAACGGACTCCGGTCTCCAAGAAGCAGCAGAAGAAGCTGCGCACCCGCATCGGGATGGTGTTCCAGCAGTTCAACCTCTTCCCGAACATGACGGTGATGGAGAACATCATCGAGGCCCCGGTGCACGTGCTGGGCCGCTCCAAGAAGGAGGCCACTGAGAAGGCGCACCGGCTGCTGGAGCAGGTCGGCCTGCCGGACAAGGCCGACGCCCACCCCACCTCGCTCTCCGGCGGCCAGCAGCAGCGTGTGGCGATCGCCCGCGCGCTGGCCATGGACCCGGAGATCCTGCTGCTGGATGAGGTCACCTCCGCCCTGGACCCCGAGGTGGTCTCTGATGTGCTGAACATCCTGCGCGATGTCGCCGACGCCACCGACGTGACCATGCTGATCGTCACCCACGAGATGGGCTTCGCCCGGGACGTCTCCCACAAGGTGATGATGTTCGACGGCGGGCATGTGGTGGAGGAGGGGCACCCGGAGAAGATCTTCACGAATCCGGAGCACGAGCGCACCCAGCGGTTCCTCTCCGCAGTCCTCGGCGACAACTGAGCGGCCAATAACATGTTCCGGACCGCCGCGCACAGCACCCCGTGGGCATCCGTGCGGAATCGCTAGACTGCAGTGCTATGAGTCTTATCGTTCAGAAATACGGCGGCTCCTCCGTCCAGGACGCGGAGTCCATCAAACGGGTGGCCCGACGGATCGTGGACACCAAGAACGCCGGCCACCAGGTCGTCGTCGTGGTCTCCGCCATGGGCGACACCACCGATGACCTGCTGGACCTTGCCGCGGACATCTCCGAGCAGCCCCCGCTGCGCGAGATGGACATCCTGCTCTCCTCAGGCGAGCGCATGTCCATGGCGCTGCTGGCGATGGCGATCCATGAGCTCGGCGAACCGGCCCAGTCCTTCACCGGATCCCAGGCCGGCATGATCACCGAGCCGCACCACGGCAGGGCCCGCATCATCGAGGTCTCCCCCACTCGCATCAAGGAGTCGGTGGACGCCGGGCACATCAGCATCGTGGCCGGGTTCCAGGGCATGTCCAGGGAGTCCAAGGACATCACCACCATGGGTCGCGGCGGCTCCGACACCACTGCGGTGGCGCTGGCCGCCGCCCTGGACGCAGCCGTATGCGAGATCTACTCCGACGTTGACGGCGTCTTCACCGCCGACCCGCGCGTGGTGAAGTCCGCCCGCAAGCTCGACGTCGTCTCCAGCGAGGACATGCTGGAGATGGCGGCCGCCGGGACCAAGGTGCTGCACCTGCGCAGCGTGGAGTATGCCCGCCGCTTCGGCGTGAAGCTGCACGTGCGCTCCTCCTTCTCCGACACGGAGGGCACCTGGGTCATCCCGGATGAGAAAGACAAAGTCACCCTCAAGGAAGGCGATCCCTTGGAACAGCCCATCATCACCGGCGTCTCCCATGACGCGTCCGAAGGCAAGCTGACCATCACCGGCGTTCCGGACGTGCCGGGCAAGGCCGCGGAGATCTTCAACCACATCGCCGGGGCGGGCATCAACATCGACATGATCGTCCAGGACGTCTCGGTGGAGCATCAGACCACCAACATCTCCTTCACTCTGCCCGGCTCCGACGGCGACAAGGCTCAGCGGATCCTCTTGGAGAACAAAGAGGCCATCGGCTTCCAGGAGCTGAGCTTCGTCCCGCAGGTCGGCAAGGTCTCTCTGGTGGGCGGCGGTATGCGCAACCACCCCGGCGTCTCCGCGAAGTTCTTCACCGCGCTGCGCGACGCCGGCATCAACATCGGCCTGATCTCCACCTCCGAGATCCGCGTCTCGGTCATCACTGACATCGAGCTGCTCGACAAGGCTGTGGCCGCCATCCACACCGCCTTCGGCCTGGACTCGGACGAGGAGGCCAAGGTCTACGCAGGGACCGGGCGCTGAGTCGGAGAGAACCGTGAGCACGACGAAGGGCCGGGAGGTTGTCCTCCCGGCCCTTCGTTTCGGGCGCGATGTGATTGAGCCCCAGCATAGCGAGCAACCAGCCCGCTGTCAGCAACTGGGCCTTTTCTGGACGAACACCGGGCACGAGGGAGGATCATGAGCAAGGTGGGGGACGCAAGTCGCCGACCGGTGCTGTGGGGCATTTCCTGCGCGGGGCTGCTGGTTCTCGGACCGCTCCTCGCCCTGCTGCTGGGATGGCTGTGGTTCATGTTCGGCGACGGCGTGCGCTGGCAGGCCTGGCAGTTGGAGCGTGCCTCAGATGATGACCTCCTCGCGGATGTCGAGGTCACCGTGGAGCGCCGCGGGGACGGCCCCTTCCCTCCCCGGACGATCACTGCCTTCGAAGCGACCGTACATTCGGATGCTGACCTCCATGAGGTGGGAGCGCATATGGAGGAGCTGCAGGAGCGTTATGGCCGCACCCCTGATCTTGAACTGGAGAACGGCACAGAGATCCGAGACCTCGAAAGGCGGGGCACTGCTGGTGAGCTCCCGGCTGAAGGCTGGACCGACGTTCTGTCCCACGCTCACCAGGACCACGTGGATGAGATCTTCATCTTCGGCAGCGACGACGGCAGCACCGGTGTCACACTGCGCAGGCTCACCGATGAGGAGGATGAGTCCGCCCCCAGCTCTGCGGACACGCTCCTGTCCTGGGCCGAGCTGACCGCGCCTGCGGGCGCGGACCGCTTCAGCTTCGGCGTGGAGGGAGGCTATCTGCGGCAGCGAACCGTTCATGAGGATGATGGGACGATGAATTTCGGAGAGAGCAGCCTGCACCCGGACTATGGCATCTTCGTGCTGGACTTCTCCGTGGAGGTCGAATATGCCGAGCTCGCCGTCTCCCTTCTTGAGGCCGCGCAGGAGGAGGATCGCTGGGATGGTGTGCAGGAGTTCGAACTGTCTCTGGGCAGCGACTACGGGAAGCTGAACGTTGCCGCGAATGACGAAGACCAGCGCAGCGGCGTCCCCAGCAGTGAGGTGGAGCCCACGCAGGAGATGATCGAGGCGGCAGAGGACTACGCAGAATTGGCCCAGAGCGCCACGGAGCAGCAGCTGGAGATCCGGATCGGGCTCTTCGACACTCAGCCCAGCAGCCTGATGGCTGAGCACGAGAGTGAGGACTGAGCCTCAGCTTAGGCGTTGGTCAGGACTTTCTGGCACTGGTCGAGCAGCGCCTCCATCTGATCCCGGCTGTGGCGGCCGTTGAAGATGTCGGTGCCGTTCTCAAAGGCCTTGCCGGCGCTGAGGGGGCCCGCGTCCACCGGGTCATAGCCCAGGGTCTCGATCAGTCCTGAGACCAGCTCCTTCGCCTCCGGGTCGTCACCGGCGAGGGCCAGGGCACGACGGTTGGGGTCACCGGCTGGGTGGGAGTCGACCTCCAGGTCTCCGTATCCGATGTGGTTGAGAGTCTTGACCAGACGCACATCGCCGAAGAAGTCGCCGATCACCTCGGAGGTGGAGGCTTCGCCCTCGAACTCGTCCATGAGCCCGTCCACCGGGGCCCAGTAGTTCATGGTGTCGATGACCACGTGGCCCTGGAGCACAGAGGTGTCGACGTCCTTGTACTTGTGCAGCGGCACGGCGGTAATGATGATGTCGGAGCCGCGCAGCTCCTCCTTGTCCACGGCCGTGGCGCCCGGGACGATCACCTCGGTGAGCAGCCTGATCTCCTCGGCTGGCTTGGAGGTCGCGATCTTCACGCTGTGGCCGCCGCGGATCGCCTGCCGGGCCACGGCGGTTCCGACACGGCCGGCGCCGAGGATGCCGATGCTCAGTGCTTCTGCCATTGGGGATCCCCTCCACGGGTAGCTCTTCAAAATTTGAACTGTCTCAGGGCTTACCAACACCCTACGGCCGCTGACTGTTCCCGCCCCAACCTCGGCACCGCTCTCCAACAGATGGCGAATGTGCAAACTGATGCTCTGCTGCGAAGTGTCGAACAGCTCCGCTCAGCAATCAGTGGCAGACCTGCCCTGCCCCCGTGGGGAATAGGCTGCGCGCCGGGTGTGACCAGCGCTCTGCCCCACAGGCTCAACTCATAGAGCCTGAAGGAGCATCACGCGGCTTCGCGGACGGCGTCGGCCGCTACCCGTACGCCCAGTCCCCCGAGAATCACGCCGGTGATCGCATCGAGGCTGCGGCGCACAGCCCGGCGTTCCAGCCAGCCCGTGGCTTTGCGCATCAGCAGCACCGCTGCCAGCAGCAGGGCGGTGCCGATGACGGGCAGGGTCATCGCCCACAGCAGGAGCATTCCGATTCCGGTGTCGGGGGAGATGAACTGCGGCAGCAGCGCCAGATAGAAGAGAAGAACCTGCGGGTTGGTGGCATTGGCGAGAAAGCCCTGGAGGAAGCCCCGACGGGCCGCGGCTCCAGCATCTTGAGCGACTCGTCCATACTCGCCTCCAACTGCCGAGCGCACCGATTGGAAGGCCAGCCACAGCAGGTAGGCCGCACCGACCCACCGGATAACCTGCAGCAGGGTCTGGGACTGGGCAATGAGAATGCCTAACCCGATGGCGACCAGCACCGCCTGCATTGCAGAGGCCGCAAAAACCCCGCCCGCCGCGGCGACTCCACCCCGCCGACCGCCAGTCACCACATTCTTCAGCACCACCGCGGTGTCTGCACCAGGCGTGATGGCGATGACGAGCACCACCGCCAAGAAGCTCATATAGAGACCCCATTCCATCTGACGAGTCTCGCACCATTCATCGCCTCCGGGAACCCTGAGCGGCGGGTAGGATTGACGGGCAAGCTCGCGGAGCGTTCGGTCTCGAGCGTGAGACGGCACTTTCGCGGGCGCTCACCCGTATCCTTCTCACGCAGGAGATTCCATGCCGCGCATTATCGTCGAGGTCATGCCCAAACCCGAGATCCTCGACCCGCAGGGCAAAGCGATCGTCAGCGCTATGCCCCACCTGGGCTTCACCAGCTTCAGCACGGTGCGGCAGGGCAAGCGGTTCGAGCTGGCCGTGGACGGCGAGGTGACCGAGGAGACCCTCGAGTCCGCCCGCAGCGCCGCCGCGGAGATGCTCTCCAACCCGGTCATCGAGGACGTGGTCTCCGTCCGCGTGGAGGAGGATCCCTCTTGAGCTCAGCGGTTCCGCTGATCGGCGACTTCAGCGCCCAGCCCGCCGAGTCCCTGGACGGTGCGCGCATCGGCGTGGTCACCTTTCCCGGCACCCTCGACGACGGCGACGCCGCCCGCGCAGTCCGTCTCGGCGGCGGCACCCCTGTCTCCCTGTGGCACGCCGACCAGTCCCTGCACGGGGTCGACGCCGTGGTGCTGCCCGGCGGCTTCTCCTACGGCGACTACCTGCGCGCCGGGGCCATCGCCCGCTTCGCTCCCGTGATGGAGACCCTCATCAAGGAGGCCGGCGCAGCCGCGACATCGTCGGCCCCTCTGCCGGTGCTGGGCATCTGCAACGGCTTTCAGATCCTCACCGAGGCGCACCTGCTGCCCGGCTCGATGATCAAGAACGACCACCTCAAGTTCATCTGCGCCGAGCAGGCCCTGCGCGTGGAGAACACCCAGACCGCGTGGACCTCCCAGTTCACCCAGGACGAGATCATCGCGATCCCGCTCAAGAACCAGGACGGGCAGTACGTGGCCTCCGCCGAGGAGCTCGAGCGCCTCGAGGGCGAGGGCCGGGTGGTGTTCCGCTACATGGGCGCCAACCCCAACGGCTCCCGCAACAACATCGCCGGCATCAGCAACGAGGCCGGCAACGTGGTGGGGCTGATGCCTCACCCTGAGCACGCCATTGAGGCCGGCTACGGCCCCGACGACGCAACCGGGATGCGCAGCGGCACCGACGGGCTGACCCTGTTCACCTCCGTCATCTCATCCCTGGCAGGAGGATCCCAGTGACTGACCAGAGCGTGAGCGAGCAGACCTTCAACATCGACACCGTCGAGGACGCCGCCTCAAGCCCGGACACCGAGCTTCCCTGGGCCGAGCTGGGCCTGAAGGAGAACGAGTACCGGCGGATCACAGAGATCCTCGGTCGACGCCCGACGGCCGCCGAGCTGGCCATGTACTCCGTCATGTGGTCTGAGCACTGCAGCTACAAGTCCTCCAAGGTGCACCTGCGCCAGTTCGGCGAGAAGGTCACCAAGGAGATGAGGAAGGACCTGATGGTCGGCATCGGCGAGAACGCCGGCGTGACCGACCTGGGCGACGGCTGGGCCGTGACCTTCAAGATCGAGTCCCACAACCACCCCTCCTACGTGGAGCCCTACCAGGGCGCGGCCACCGGCATCGGCGGCATCGTCCGGGACATCATCTCCATGGGCGCCCGGCCCATCGGCGTGATGGACCCGCTGCGCTTCGGCGCCATTGACCACCCAGACACCCAGCGGGTGCTGCCCGGGGTGGTCTCCGGCATCGGCGGCTACGGCAACTCCCTCGGCCTGCCCAATGTGGGCGGCGAGGTCGTCTTCGATGAGGTCTACCAGCAGAATCCGCTGGTCAACGCCCTGGCAGTGGGCGTGATGCGGCACGAGGACCTGCGCCTGGCCAACGCCTCAGGCGTGGGCAACAAGGTGGTGCTCTTCGGTGCCCGCACCGGCGGCGACGGCATCGGCGGCGCCTCCGTGCTGGCCTCCGAATCCTTCGACGACACCAAGCCCTCCAAGCGTCCGGCCGTGCAGGTGGGCGACCCTTTCGCGGAGAAGGTCCTCATCGAGTGCTGCCTGGAGCTGTTCAAGGGCGAGCTGGTGGAGGGCATCCAGGACCTGGGCGCGGCCGGGATCAGCTGCGCCACCAGCGAGCTGGCCTCCAACGGCGACGGCGGCATGCACGTGGAGCTGACCGACGTGCTGCTGCGCGACCCCACCCTGACCCCCGGCGAGATCCTGATGTCTGAGTCCCAGGAACGGATGATGGCCGTGGTCACCCCGGAGAATGCGGACAGGTTCGAGGCAGTGCTGGGCAAATGGGGCGTGGAGCACTCCTGGCTGGGCGAGGTCACCGACACCGGCCGGCTGGTCATTGAGTGGGACGGCGAGACGATCGTCGACGTCGACCCCCGCACTGTGGCCCACGACGGCCCCGTCTATGAGCGGCCATACCATCGTCCCGCCTGGCAGGACGATCTGCAGGCCGACACTTTCCGCTCCTCCGAGGCCTCCGCTGGCCTGCCGGCATCGGCTGAGCAGCTCGGTGAGGCCCTGATGGAGCTGATGTGCCAGCCGAACATGGCTGACGCCTCCTGGATCACTGACCAGTACGACCGGTTCGTCCGCGGCAGCACCGCGCTGTCCCAGCCCGACGACGCCGGTGTGATCCGCGTGGACGAGGAGACCGGCCTGGGCGTGGCCCTGGCCACTGACTGCAACGGCCGCTACGCCTACCTGGACCCCTATACGGGTGCCCAGCTGGCCCTGGCTGAGGCCTACCGCAACGTGGCCACCTCGGGCGCGATCCCGATGGCCGTCTCAGACTGCCTGAACTTCGGCTCCCCGGAGGACCCGGAGGTCATGTGGCAGTTCGCCGAGGCCGTCCGCGGCCTCGCGGACGGCTGCATGGAGCTGGGCATCCCGGTGACCGGCGGCAACGTCAGCCTCTACAACCAGACCGCCGGCCGGGCCATCCACCCGACCCCTGTGGTGGGAGTGATGGGTAAATTCGACGACGTCGGACGACGCACCCCCTCCGGCCATCAGCGCTGGGCGGACGGGCAGGCGATCTATCTGCTGGGCACCACCCGGGACGAGCTGGACGGCTCGGAGTTCGCCCGCATGCGCGGCCACCTGGGGGGCACCCCTCCGCAGGCGGACCTCGCCGCCGAGAAGACTCTGGGCGAGCTGCTGATCAACGCGTCCCGGGACGGGATGATCGACGCCGCCCATGACCTCTCTGAGGGCGGCTTGGCGGCCGGCCTGGCGGAGATGAGCCTGCGCTTCGGCGTCGGCGCCCGGGCGGCGCTCGACGGCGTGTGCGAGCGCGACGGCGTGGACGCGTTCACCGCCCTGTTCAGCGAGTCTCAGGCGCGGGCGGTCGTCGCACTCCCCCGTTCGGAGGAGCTGCGCTTCACCGATATGACCAGCGCTCGCGGCTTCCCCGCAATCCGCCTGGGTGTGGTCGACGCGGAGTCCGGCGGCCTGGAGGTGTCCGGCCCCTTCGCGGGCGGCAGCTTCGGGATCGCCCTGGACGAGCTGAAAGAGGCCTGGAGCAGCGTGCTCCCTGGCCGCTTCGACACCCTGCAGAAGGCTGAGGCTGCCGTCCGCTCGGAGCAGTAGGCAACGCGTCTTCAGAGCCCCAAGGAAGCTTGTGCCTTCTGCAGCGCCTCCGCCGAGGCGTGAAGCCTGGCATACTCGACGCCGTCGAACGGGGTGGACGTGACCGGCCGGGCTCCGCCGGCAGACACGATGCTCGGCACCGAGAGCGCCACGCCCTCCACCCCGAAGGCTCCGTCCAGAACCGTGCTCACCGGAAGCACCGCATGCTGGTCATTCAGCACCGCCTCCACGATCCGGGCGGCGCTGAGGCCGATGGCATAGTTGGTGGCCCCCTTGCCCTCAATCACGCGGTACGCGGCAGTGCGCACATCCTCCGCCACACTCTCCAGCTCCTGCTGGGTGAAGGCCGAGGCGCCGTCACGCTGCCAGTCCAGCAGCGGGGTGGCGCCGATGGTGGCGGTGGACCAGAGCGGGAACTCGGTATCGCCGTGCTCACCGACGATGTGGGCGTGCACGCTCTGCTGCGCGACCCCGGCACGCTCAGCCAACAGCCAGCGCAGCCGGGCGGTGTCGAGCACCGTGCCGGAGGAGAACACCCGATGGCCCGGAAGCCCGGAGATCTGCCGGGCGGCCACGGTGAGCACATCGCAGGGATTGGTGACCAGGATGAGGATCGCATGGGGCGCCGCCTCGAGGATCTTGGGCACCAGGCTGCGCAGAATCTCCACATTGGTAGCAGCCAGATCCAGCCGCGACTGACCGGGGGTCTGCTTAGCCCCAGCAGTGATGACGACCACGTCGCAGCCGGTCAGATGCTTGATGTCAGCTCCGCCGTCGATGTCGCTGGCGCCGGTGAACTGACTGCCGTGGGCGAGGTCCAGCACTTCGGCCTCCGCGCGGGCCGCGTCGATGTCGTAGAGGCGGACGTGGCGGGCAGACCCGCGGATCATGGCGGCGTAGGCGGTGCTGGTGCCCACGCTCCCAGCGCCGACGATTCCCAGCTTGGAGTTCTCGATGGCAACCATGGGCTGATTCTGTCAGCCTGCACCCCGGGGATGAAGAGAGCCAGATCACACCTCAGGCTCAGGCCGGTTCTGCATCCTCACGACGAATGGAGAAGTCAGATGAACGCATGCGATGACCGCTTCCCCCAGACACGCCAATGGGCGGTGAGCTCCTGACTCTTCTCCCCTGGTCGGCCAGGGGGTTCCGGTCAGAGCTCACCGCCCATTGCGGTGGAGGCTGGGGTCAGACGCGGGCGTCGTCGTCCAGCGGGGCCGGGTCCTCCATGAGACGGCCGGCCTTGCGGTCAGCAACGTACTGCTGCACCTCGGCCTTCACCCTCGGAGCCAGGATGACCAGGCCGATCACGTTGATGAAGATGCAGAGGAACAGTGCCGCGTCGGCGAACTCAAGGATGGAGCCGAAGCTGGTCAGGCAGCCCAGCACCACGAAGACCAGCACGATCGCGCGGAAGATGTTGTCCTTCACCGGCGACTTGCCGAAGACATGGCGCCATGCCTGAGTGCCGTAGTAGGCCCAGGTGACGATGGAGGAGAACGCGAACAGCGCCACGCAGAGCAGCAGCACGATCGGGAACCAGCCCATCACGGTGGCGAAGGCGGCCGACGTGTCAGCCACAGTGCCGACCTGCTCACCGTCAGCGTGCAGGTCGGCGAAGGCCGGGTTCTGCATACCGATGATGATCACCAGGGCGGTCATGGTGCAGACCACCACGGTGTCGATGAACGGCTCCAGCGAAGCCACAAAGCCCTCAGAGGCAGGGCGGCGAGTCTTCGCCGCAGAGTGGGCGATCGGAGCGGAGCCGATGCCGGCCTCGTTGGAGAACGCCGCACGCTGAGCACCCATGATGATCACACCAAGGATGCCGCCTGCGATGCCCTCAGGGTTGAACGCACCGGAGATGATGATGCCGAATGCGTCAGGCACCTCAGTGATGTTCACCAGGATGACGATCAGAGCGCCGACCACGTAGATGATGGCCATGGCAGGCACGAGCTTGGAGGTCACGCTGCCGATGGACTTGATGCCGCCGATGATCACCAGGCCCACCAGGAACGCGAAGATGATGCCGAAGATGAACGCGCCTGCGGTGGAGTTGAAGAAGTCCTCAAGAGCGGTGCCGCTGAAGTACTGGGTGGAGACCGCCTGGGCCTGAGACATCGTCTGGTTGGTCTGGTACATGCCGCCGCCGCCGACGCCGAAGGCGATGATCGCGAAGGCGAAGACACCGGTGATGACAGCGACCAGGGGCTGCGGCAGCCTGCCGAAGGCGATCTTCAGGTACTGGAAGGGTCCGCCGTGGACCACACCGTCCTCGTCGATGTAGCGGTACTTCACACCGAGGGTGGCCTCCACGAATTTGGTGGCCATGCCGCACAGACCGATCAGGATCATCCAGAAGGTGGCACCAGGTCCGCCCATGGAGATCGCCGCGGCGACACCGGCGATGTTTCCGAGTCCGACGGTGGCGGACAGTGCAGAGGTCAGTGCCTGGAAGTGGCTGACCTCACCGGGGTCATCAGCCCGGGAGTACTTGCCGCGGACCACCTCGAGGGCGGTCTTGAAGCCGGTGAACTGCACACCCTTGAAATAGATGGTGAAGCCGATCGCGGCGATCACGGACCACAGGACGACCAGCAGGATGCTCTGGCCGTCATACTCGGGGCCCCAGAAAATGATGCTTCCGAACCAGTCGGCGACCACGCCGAAGTTGCTGTCAATCTGGCAGGCGACGTCGTCGAGGAACGTCTCCCGCACTGCCGGGTCACACGATTCCGGGTCAGTCTCAGGGTCGAAGCCGGCTCCGTTGGCCGCTTCAGCCTCTTCCGCAAGGAGTACTCCTGCGCTCATAGTGTTCTCATCCCCTCGGATGTTGGTGGGCGAGGTGCAGCTGGAGGGGGTTCCCCCCAGCGTTGCGCCAAACGCTACCCAAACAGCTGTTTCGACCGCGTTAAGAAAAAGACAAACTCCAGGTCACCCTCATGGGCGGCCCTGGAGCCTCTCTCAGCGGCGGCACCGGCGGGTCAGTCCTCGATGCCGAGCTTCTCCAGCACGATCTCGCGGACCCTGCCGGCGTCGGCCTGACCCTTGGTCTCCTTCATCACCGGACCGATGAGCGCGCCGATCGCCTTGAGCTTGCCGCCTTGGACCTTCTCCACCACGTCCGGGTTCTCCTCCATGGCCTTCTCCACCGCGGCGGTCAGGGCGCCGTCGTCGGAGACGACCTCCAGCCCGCGGTCGGAGACGATCTCGGCCGGGGAGCCCTGACCGTCGAGATGGTGCTCGAGCACCTGGCGGGCGATCTTGTCATTGATCCTGCCGTCCTCGATCAGCTGGTTGAGCTCCACGATGGTGGCAGGCTGCACGCCGAGCTCCACGGGCTCGGCGCCACGGGCGTTGGCGAGGCGAGAGATCTCGCCCATCCACCACTTGCGGGCGACGGCGGGGCTGGCGCCCTGTGCGACGGTCTCCTCGATCTCATCGAGCAGGTCCGCGGCGACGACGTCACGGAACTCCTTGTCCGCATAGTCCCAGGCGGTACGCAGGCGGCGGCGGCGCTCCGCCGGGGGCTCCGGCAGTGTGCCCTTGAGCTGGTCGATCCACTCCGGGGTGGTGACCATGGGAACCAGATCCGGCTCCGGGAAGTACCGGTAGTCGTCAGCATCCGACTTCGGACGCCCCGAAGAGGTGGTCCGGGAGGTCTCCTGCCAGTGGCGGGTCTCCTGGACGATGCTGCCGCCGGCCTCGAGCACCGCCGCGTGGCGGCGGATCTCATAGTTCACGGCGTGCTCGACGGCGCGCATCGAGTTGACGTTCTTGGTCTCGGAACGGGTGCCGAACGTCTCTGCGCCCCGAGGCATCAGGGAGACGTTGGCATCGCAGCGGACGTTGCCGTGCTCCATCTTCGCGTCCGAGATGTCCAGGGCCTTCACGAGATCCCGGACGGCCGCCACGTAGGCCCGGGCAATCTCCGGGGCACGTCCGGCGGCGCCGGTGATCGGCTTGGTGACGATCTCGATCAGCGGCACACCGGTGCGGTTGTAGTCCACCAGGGAGTAGTCCGCCCCCTGGATGCGGCCCGAGGCGCCGGCGTGGGTGAGCTTGCCGGCGTCCTCCTCCATGTGGGCGCGCTCGATCTCCACCCGGAAGATCTCCCCGTCGTCCAGCTCCACGTCCAGCCAGCCGTCGAAGGCGATGGGCTCGTCATACTGGGAGGTCTGCCAGTTCTTCGGCAGGTCCGGGTAGAAGTACTGCTTGCGGGCGAACCGGCAGTATTCGGCGATCGAGCAGTTCAGCGCCAGACCCAGGCGGATGGCGGACTCCACGGCTTTGCCGTTGACCACCGGCAGCGTGCCGGGAAGCCCGAGGTCCACCTCGTTGACGTTGGTGTTCGCCTCATCGCCGAACGCGTTGGGGGCGGAGGAGAACATCTTGGACTTGGTATTGAGCTCCACGTGCACCTCGAAGCCCAGCACCGGCTCGTACTTCTCCAGGGCCTCGTCGAAGCCGAGGGGCGCGACGTCGTTCATAGGCTCCGTCATCACTTGACCTCCTCGAGCTCGGGGATCTGCTGCCAGATGGCCTCACCCTTTTCGCCCAGCAGGTGCTCGAGGGCACCGGCTGCGTGGTAGGCCCGTATGTCCTCACGTGCCGGGGCGAGGAACTGGATGCCCACCGGCAGGCCCCCGGAGAGGCCCGCGGGGACCGAGATCCCGGGGATTCCGGCGAGATTGGCGGGGATGGTGGCGATGTCGTTGAGGTACATGGACAGCGGGTCGTCCATCTTCTCGCCGAGCTTGAACGGCACGGTGGGCGCGGTGGGGCAGATCAGCACATCGGCCTGCTCGAAGGCGCGGTCGAAGTCCCGCTGGATGAGCGTGCGGATCTTCTGCGCTGAGCCGTAGTAGGCGTCGTAGTAGCCGGCCGAGAGCGCGTAGGTTCCCAGCACGATGCGGCGCTTGACCTCCTCGCCGAAACCGGCAGCACGGGTGGCGGCCATGACGCGCTCGATGGTGAGCGGACCCTCCTCCGGCAGCACGCGGGTGCCGTAGCGCACACCGTCGTACCGCGCGAGGTTGGAGGATGCCTCCGAGGGCATGATCAGGTAGTAGGCGCCCAGGGCGTAGTCGAAGCTGGGGCAGTCCACCTCCACGATCTCCGCTCCGGCCTCACGCAGGGAGCCCAGGGAGGAGCTGAACGCGTCCAGCACGCCCTGCTCGTAGCCCTCCCCGTGGGAGAGCTGCCTGATGACGCCGATCCTCTTGCCGGCGACATCGTGGGTGCTGGCGGCCTTCGCAAACTCGCCCACCTCATCGGGCAGGGAGGTGGAGTCCTTGGGGTCGTGGCCGCCGATCAGCTCATGCAGCAGGGCCGCGTCCTGCACCGTCCGGGCGCAGGGGCCGATCTGGTCCAGTGAGGAGGCCATCGCGATCGCCCCGTAGCGGGAGACCCCGCCGTAGGTGGGCTTGGTGCCCACGGTGCCGGTGAACGCGGCGGGCTCACGGATGGAGCCGCCGGTGTCGGTGCCCAGCGCCAGCGGGGCCTCGAAGGCGGCGACGGCGGCCGCGGAGCCTCCGCCGGAGCCGCCGGGGATGCGGCTGGTGTCCCACGGGTTGCGGGTGATCCCGTAGGCGGAGTGCTCAGTGGATGAGCCCATCGCGAACTCGTCCAGGTTGGTCTTGCCGAGAATCGGCAGCTTCGCCTCACGGATCTTCTCGATCACAGTGGCGTCATAGGGGCTCATCCAGCCCTCGAGCATCTTTGATGCCGCGGTGGTGGGCTGCCCCTTGGTGACGATGAGGTCCTTCACGGCGATCGGCACGCCGGCCAGCAGGTGAAGCTTCTCTGCCTCCTGGCCGCCGGCGGCACGAGCCCTGTCCACCTCGGCGGCGACCTCAAGGGCCTCATCGGCGTTCACGTGCAGGAACGCGTGGAGGGTGGGCTCCACCTCAGCGATGCGGTCCAGATGCGCTCGGGTGAGCTCCACCGACGTGATCTCGCCGGACTGGAGCTTGGATGCCATCTCGGCCGCGGTCAGCCGGATGATCGGGTTGCTGTCAACGGTCATGGGTAGAAGATCACTCCTCGTCCAGGATGGCCGGGACCTTGAAGCGGCCGTCCTCGGCGTCGGGGGCGTTGGCCAGGGACTGCTCGGGCGTGAAGGTGTGCCCGATGAGGTCCTCGCGGAACACGTTGGTCAGCGGCAGCGGGTGGCTGGTCGCCTGCACGTCCTCCCCGGCCGCCTCCTGGACGGTCTTCACCGCGTCCACGATCTCGGCGAGCTCCCCGACAGTGCGGTCGATCTCCTCCTCGGTCATGGCGATATGTGCCAGCTTGGCAAGATGCTCGACGTCGGCGCGCGAGATCTCCTCAGACATTCAGTTCCCTTCTTTGACGTCCACGAGTACGACCGTGACATTATCCCGGCCGCCGAAGCGCAGGGACTGGTGGATCAGCCAGTCCACGGTCTCCTGGGCGCTGTGGCCGGCGTTGAGAATAGTGGCGATCTGCTGGTCCGTGAGCTCACCGGTGAGCCCGTCGGAGCAGATCAGCAGCCGCTGCCCGGTGGTGACGGTGGCAGTGGAGAAGTCCGCGCCCCATACGTCCCCGGCGCCCAGGGCTCGGGTGATGACGTTGCGCTGCGGGTGGGTGTGCATCTCTTCGGCAGTGATCATTCCGGAGTCCACCAGGTCCTGGACCTGGGAGTGGTCGCGGGTGAGCCGGATGAACGCGCCGTCATTGAGCAGGTAGGTGCGGGAGTCGCCGATGTTGAACACCAGCCACTGCCACTGGGACGAGCTGTCCTCGGTGGGGGTCTCCACCACGACGGCGCCGGAGAGAGTGGTCCCGGCTTTGGAGTCGGTGGCCTCACGGATGCGGCGATCGGCGTCGTCGAGGAACTCCTGGATCTCGGCCTCGCCGACGTCGCCCCCGGTGCGCTCCCATCCCTCAGCCAGCGCCTGGACCGCCAGGGACGAGGCGACCTCGCCGGCCTCGTGGCCGCCCATGCCGTCGGCGACCGCGAAGAGCCCGTCGGTCACCACGTAGGAGTCCTCGTTGAGCTCGCGGCGCAGCCCCACATGAGAGCCGTAGCCGTAGTCGACGTAAGGCCCCTGCAGGGCGTCGGTGCTGTCGTCGCTCAGAGTCACTCTCCCATCTTGTCACGGATCGTTGCTGGGCCGTGATGCTCGCGTCCCCAGTGTTACCCGGCTGTGATCTCCGCCTCATCAAGCATGATTCCGCCGCCCCCGGAGCGAAGCAGCATCGACGGCGCCACCTCCCCGAACCCGCGCACCACCCGGGGGTGCTGCGGCACCATCAGATAGGACTCGTTGTCCTCCAGGGCCTCGGCGGTGGCGGTGTCCACCAGCACCGTGCCGGGATCGGCGAGCGCAGTGAGCCGGGCGGCGAGGTTCACAGAGGGCCCGTAGATGTCGCCCATGCGGGAGAGCACCCTGCCCCACACCACGGAGACCCGAGCCTGGGGCAGAACGTCATCGGCGGCGATGGTCTCCGCCAGGGCGAGGGCGATCTCCGCGCCGGCCTCCGGGGTCTCTGCGTTGTAGAAGACCTCGTCCCCGACGGTCTTGACCAGCCGGCCGCCGCCGATGCTGATGATCTCCGCGCATTTGGACTCGAACCGCTGGACCATCTGGGCCAGGGTGCGCTCGCTCATCTGGCGGGACAGGGAGGTGTAGGAGACCAGGTCGGCGAATCCGACGGCGCGGGCCAGCGGCAGCGGCGCATCGGGCGCCTGCTGGGTGCCCCGCCCGCGCTTCACGGCCGCGAGCCCTGACTCCACCCGCACGGTGAGCCGCTGCAGCCCGGCGGAGAGCTGCCGGCGCCAGGCGTAGGCCATGAGCCGCTGCAGCGGCTCGATGAGCTCCGGGAGGCTCTCGACCACGTGGGTGCGGGCCTCGGCGTCGTCGTACCCCTCGTTGGTGATCTTGTCCTCCACCAGCGCTTCGATCTGCCAGACGACCATCCGATCAGTCATCTGCCCCACCGACCGGGTGAGGCTGATGGCGGTCTCCTCGTTCAGCAGTCCCTGCCGGACGAGATCAACCATGGTGGCGAGCGCCTCAGCGTCCGCGGCGGTGAAGGCGCGGGCATCCTCCTCCAGGTTGGGAAAGCCCAGGGCCCGCCAGAGCTTGCGGGCCGAGCGGGTGGAGACCCCCATGTGCTGGGCCATCTCCCGGTAGGTCAAGGTGCGTTCAGCTCCCAGGAGCCGGGTCTCCAGGTCTTTGATGCGCCGGTGCCAGGCCCGCTGGACGGTGTCGGCCTCCACCTGCAGGGGCGTGGGGACGGGGATCGCGGCGGTCTCCGGGTGGCGGGAGTAATCGTCGTCCTCATCCTCGTCGTCGAGGGCGTCTCCGCGGAAGGCTGCGGCGTCCTCAGTCTGGGAGACGGTGGGATTCGACGATGCCGCCTGGGCTGCGATCTCAGCAGCCCCCTTCTGCTTGGGGGCGGGGAAGTCTGACCAGTCCGCGCGGGCGGCCTCCAGCTCCTCATCCGTGAAGGATCCCGGGGTTGCCGCCTCTATGGCCCCGGTCTCCCCGGCCATGTAGTCGGGCCGTGCGGTGCGGTCCGGCTGCTCAGTAGCCATGGCCCGCCGCGTAGGGGTGGGCGTTCACCTGGGCCGGAGACATCTGCCCAGGATGGGGACGTCCGGGCGGCGGCCCCCCGTACCCGCCGAACTGCTGCTGGGCGGCCAGGTGCTGCTGGGCGGCCTGCCGGCGGTACTCCTGCAGCTGCCGGCTGAGCAGGCTGTGCATCTGTCCGGCGTCGGGCATGTCCTTCAGCCGGGTGCGCTGGTACTGGTCGTAGGCGCCGTGTGCGAGGACGATGTCACCGGCGTCGAACATCTCCTGAGCCTTGGACTGCCGCCAGTCCGCGCCGGTCACCAGCCCCAGGGGCACGACGACCGCGTTCGCGGCGCCGACCACGTTCTTCTGCACCACCCGGTGGGTGGTCAGATACGTGTACCGGTTCAGCCAGCCCAGCATCGGCTTCGCCGTGCCGAAGAGCAGCACGAGGCCGCCGACGGCCCACACGATGAAGATCCCGATGTGGCTGTAGTGCTGGATGAACGCCGGCTGGGAGGGCCGGCCCAGGTATCCGATGAGGAACATCATGATCGCGATGGTGACGAGCAGATTGATCACCGGCGGGATCAGTGCGCGGAAGTGCGCGCGGGTGCGCACGATCACCTGCTCCTCATCCACAAGCTTCAGCAGCACAGCGCACCTCCTTCACGAGTTTCAGCTCTGAGATCAGTCTACGGGTCGCGTCTGAGGTGGACGACGTCGCCTGCGCGGAAGGTCCGGGAGCCGTGGGGGGTCTCGACCGTGAGGCCGCCGTCCTCCTCGACGGCGACGGCAGATCCGGTGACCTGCTCCTCGCCGGGGAGGTGCACCCGGACCTGCTGGCCGATGGTGCTGACCTGCTCCACCACCAGCGGCCGGACGGGGGCGATGTCCCCCTCGCCGTGCGCCATCAGGTACAGGGCGCGGAACCGGCGCAGCCAGCTGATGAGCAGGTCGGTGCGCGGGTCCTCCCCCAGGGGCTCACTCGTCTCCAGGAGCAGGGAGGTCGAGGTCGGGGTGGGCAGCTCCTCGGCGGTCTGCAGCACGTTGATGCCGCAGCCGAGGATGACCGCCTGCGGGTCGCCGGGCGGGATCATCGCCGCGCTGCCTGCGATCTTGCGGCCCGAGGCGTCCTCGCCGACACCTATCAGCACGTCATTCGGCCACTTCAGCGAGGCGTCGACATCGTGCTCCTCCCGGAGAGCCTGCACCAGGGCCAGCCCTGAGACCAGGCTCAGCCAATGCCGCTGCTCCGGGGGCAGGGCCGGGCGGAGCACCAACGAGGTGGAGAGGCTCGTGCACCGCGGCGAGGACCATGACCGTCCCGTGCGGCCCGTGCCCGCGGTCTGCTTCTCCGCGGTCAGCGCCGAGAAGTCCGGCCACACCTCAGCGAAGCCGGACTGCTGGGCGGCCTTCGCGAGGTCCGCGGTGGTCGAGGCCGTGGACTCCGTGCGCACCAGGCGGCCGCACACCCCGGCGTCCACCAGCTCTCGCCTCAGCCGGGCCTCATCCAGGGTGCGCGCTTGAGTCTCCATGGCGGCCACATTAGACGAGCCCCAGGATTTGTAGGGGCTCCACAAAGGTGCACTGTGACCCGGTGCATAGACTGGCCTCAGTTTTGTGGATTTCCGACGAAAGTGCGTGCCGAATATGACCTCTGAGCCCGACTTGAAGACGACTGCTGGGAAGCTGGCCGAGTTCCGGCGTCGTCGTGATGAGTCCCTGGCCCCGGCCGGTCAGGCCGCCGTGGAGAAGCAGCACAACCGCGGCAAGCACACCGCCCGGGAACGCGTGGAGATGCTGCTGGACGAAGGCAGCTTCGTAGAGCTCGACGCGCTGGCCGTCCACCGCTCCACCGCCTTCGGGATGGACAGCAAGCACCCCATCGGCGACGGGCTGGTCTCCGGGTACGGCACCGTCGACGACCGGCTGGTGGCCGTCTACGCCCAGGACTTCACCGTCTTCGGCGGCTCCCTCTCCAAGGTCAACGGCGAGAAGATCGTCAAGGTTCAGGAGTTCGCCGCCCGCAACGGCTGCCCGGTGATCGGGATCAACGACGGCGGCGGGGCCCGCATCCAGGAGGGCGTCGCCTCCCTGGCGATGTTCGCCGACATCTTCCGGAACAACGTGCGCTCCTCCGGCGTCGTCCCCCAGATCACCCTCATCATGGGGCCCTCCGCCGGCGGGGCTGCCTACTCCCCGGCGCTGAACGACTTCATCATCATGGTCGACAAGACCAGCCACATGTTCATCACCGGCCCCGACGTCATCAAATCCGTCACCGGCGAGGACGTGGACATGGAGAGCCTCGGCGGGGCCCGGTCCCACTCCACCACCACCGGCACAGCCGCCTACATGGCCCAGGACGAGGAGGACGCGATCGAGTTCGCCAAGGAGCTCCTCGAGTTCCTGCCGCTGAACAACCTCGCCGAGGCCCCCGTGGAGGAGGACACCGCAGACGCCGCAGAGGCACGCCCCAAGGTGGAGCCGGAGGACGAGGCGCTCAACGAGCTCATCCCCGACTCGGCCTCCACCCCCTACGACATGACGGCTCTGATCGAGCAGATCCTCGACGACGGGCACTTCCTGCAGCTGCAGGCGATGTACGCGCCCAACATCATCATCGGCTTCGGCCGGGTGGAGGGCCGCAGCGTCGGAGTCGTCGCCAACCAGCCCTCCCAGTTCGCCGGCACCCTGGACATCTCCGCCTCCGAGAAGGCCGCCCGGTTCGTCCGCTTCTGCGACGCGTTCAACATCCCCGTGCTCACCCTGGTGGACGTGCCCGGGTTCCTGCCCGGCACCGACCAGGAGTGGAACGGCATCATCCGCCGCGGCGCGAAGCTGCTCTACGCCTACGCGGAGGCCACCGTCCCCAAGATCACCGTGATCACCCGGAAGGCCTTCGGCGGCGCCTACATCGTGATGGGCTCCAAGAAGCTCGGCGCTGACGTGAACCTCGCCTGGCCCACCGCCCAGATCGGCGTGATGGGCGCCCAGGGTGCGGTCAACATTCTCTACCGCCGGGACCTCGCCGAGACCGAGAAGGACGGAGGCGACGTCGAGGCCAGGCGCACCGAGCTCATCGACGACTACGAGGCCCAGCTGCTCAACCCCTACCAGGCCGCCGAGCTGGGCTACATCGACGTCGTCATCGAGCCCGCCGAGACCCGCTGGCAGATCGCCAAGGCCCTGCGCGCCACGTTCCACAAGCGTGAGTCCCTGCCCGCCAAGAAGCACGGGAACATCCCGCTGTGAGCGCCCTCGACCCAGGAACCGAAGCTCAGGCGGGCACGCTGCGTCGCCCCGAAGCCGATGAGGCGCCGCCGGGCGACGCGAACCGCACCGCTGACGGCCCCGAGCTGAGCATGCGTGGAGCGGAGCTCTCCGCTGAGGAGACCGCCGCCGTCGTCACCGTGATCTCCGCGCTGGCCGGCGCCAAGAGCGGGGAGCACGACGACGCCGGGCAGACCGGGCCACGGGACCGTCGCCTGCAGCGCCGCCGCAGCCTGACCTTCAGCCGGATAGGCCTCTGGGGCCGCCCCGGAACCGACTCCTGGAAGAACGCAGGAGGTCTGCGATGAGCGCCCAGCCCCGCCTGATCCTCGCCTCAGCCTCGCCCAGCAGGCGCCAGATCCTCCTCGACGCCGGGATCGAGTTCGACATCGTCGTCTCCGAGGTGGACGAGCGCGCCGCCGTCGAGGCCGCCCGTGAGGCCGGTCAGCAGGTCGGCCCCGCCGAGGAGGCGCTGCTGCTCGCCCAGACCAAGGCAGAGAATGTGGCTTCCCGCCCGGAGGCCCGCGGCGCGTTCGTGCTGGGCTGCGACTCCGTCTTCGAGCTGGACGGCACCGCCTACGGCAAGCCCTACGAGGTCGACGTCGCCGTGGCCCGCTGGCAGCAGATGCGCGGCCGCACCGGAGCCCTGCACACGGGCCACTTCCTGGTGGCGGCCGGGTCGGCGACGTCCACCGCGCAGCATTCCTGGCTGGGCTCCGCCGCCCTGACCTCCGGACCCTTGGGCGTGCCCGAGGGCTCTCTGGCCTCCGCGGAGGAGACCGTCTCCTCCGACATCACCTTCGGTCAGCCCTCTGACGAGCAGATCCGGGCCTACTGCGCCTCCGGGGAGCCGCTGCACTGCGCCGGCGCGTTCACCCTGGAGGGCGGGGCCGCCGAGTTCATCGACCGCGTGGACGGCGACCGTGATGCCGTCATCGGGGTCTCGCCCGCCGCCCTGGGCCGGCTCCTGGAGCGCCTGGGCAGCACCATCAAAGACTTCCGCACCAACACCACGAAGGACGCCTGAGATGACCGAGTTCTCCAAAGTACTGATCGCCAACCGCGGGGAGATCGCGGTCCGCATCATCCGCGCCGCCCACGACGAGGGCCTTTCCGCGGTAGCCGTCTACGCGGAGCCGGACCGCGACGCCGTGCACGTCCGCCTGGCCGACGAGGCATATGCCCTCGGCGGCGAGTCCGCCGCCGACTCCTACCTGGTGATCGAGAAGCTCGTCGACGCCGCGAAGACCACCGGCGCCGACGCCGTGCACCCCGGCTACGGGTTCCTCTCCGAGAACGCCGACTTCGCCCAGGCGGTGCTCGATGCAGGGCTGGTGTGGATCGGCCCCTCCCCCGCGGCGATCCGCACGCTGGGCGACAAGGTCATCGCCCGGCAGATCGCCGAGAAGGTCGGCGCCCCCCTGGCACCGGGCACCAAGCAGCCGGTCAAAGACGTCCAGGAGGTCCTGAAGTTCGCCGACAAGCAGGGCCTGCCGATCGCCATCAAGGCAGCCCACGGCGGCGGCGGACGCGGCATCAAAGTGGTCCGCGAGCGTGACGAGATCGTGGAGCTCTACGAGTCCGCGGTGCGTGAGGCCACCGCCGCCTTCGGCCGCGGGGAGTGCTTCATCGAGAAGTTCCTGGACAGGCCCCGCCACGTGGAGACCCAGTGCCTGGCGGACGCCCACGGCGACATCGTCGTGGTCTCCACCCGCGACTGCTCCCTGCAGCGCCGCAACCAGAAGCTGGTCGAAGAGGCCCCCGCCCCCTACCTCTCCCGGCAGCAGACCCGGCAGCTGTACCGGTCCTCCAAGGCGATCCTGAAGGAGGCCGGCTACACCGGGGCCGGCACCTGCGAGTTTCTGATCGGGCAGGACGGCACCATCAGCTTCCTCGAGGTCAACACCCGTCTGCAGGTGGAGCACCCGGTCACCGAGGAGGTCACCGGCATCGACCTGGTCCGCGAGCAGTTCCGGATCGCCCGGGGGGAGAAGCTCGGCTACGAGGACCCGGAGGTCCGAGGGCACAGCTTCGAGTTCCGCATCAACGGGGAGGACGCCGGCCGCAGCTTCATGCCGGCCCCCGGCACCCTGGAGCGCTTCGAGACCCCAGCCGGGCCCGGCGTGCGCGTGGACTCCGGGGTGAGGGCCGGGGAGAGCATCTCCGGGGCCTTCGACTCCATGGTGGCGAAGCTGATCGTCACCGGCGCAGACCGCAGGCAGGCTCTGCAGCGAGCCTCCCGGGCCTTGGATGAGATGCAGGTCGACGGCATGCCGACCGTCCTGCCCTTCCACCGGATCGTGGTCGCCGACGAGGCGTTCGCTCCCGAGCTGACCCAGAAGTCGCCGTCATCCTTCACGGTTCACACCCGCTGGATCGAGACTGAGTTCGAAGGGAAGATCACCCCCTACAACGCCCTGACCGCTCACACCGGGGGGGCTGAGGCCGAGCCCCGTGAAGACGTGGTGGTGGAGGTCAACGGAAAGCGGGTCACCGTCTCAGTGCCCGGCGGCCTCGCCAACGGCAAGCTGGGCGCCGGCAAGGCCGCCGCGCCCAAGAAGGCCCGCCGCAAGCGCACGACGACGGTCGCGGCAGCCAGCGGTGAGGCACTCACGTCCCCCATGCAGGGGACAGTGGTGAAGGTCGCCGCGAAGGACGGCGACAAGGTGGCCGAGGGCGACCTTGTCGTGGTGCTGGAGGCCATGAAGATGGAGCAGCCCATCACCGCCCACAAGTCCGGCAAGATCAAGGGCCTGAAGGTCAAGCCCGGCACCGGCGTCAAGGGCGGCGACACCATCGCCGGCATCGAAGGCTGAGTCGCTCTTCACTCCAAGATGGGGCCGTCCTCAGTAAGGGACAATGGGCCGCACGCCGAAAACGTGGACCGAGAGGAACCCAAGACTGAGCGTCGAGGCCGGCCTGGCCGAGGCCCCTCAGGACCAGTCGACGCTGAGGTACTGGATTTCGGTGAACTCCTCGATGCCGAAGGAACCGCCCTCACGGCCAATTCCGGCCTGCTTGACTCCACCGAAGGGTGCGGAGGGGTCCGAGACGATCCCTCGGTTGACGCCTACCATTCCCGCCTCCAGACGTTCACCGATGTGCATCGCCCGGCGGAGGCTGCCTGCATAGACGTAGGAGGCCAGCCCTACCTCAGCTGCGTTGGCCTCAGCGATGACCTCATCCTCCTCGCTCCAGGTGGCCACTGGTGCCACCGGCCCGAAGATCTCCTCGGAGAGGATCTCCGCGCGCGAAGGGACTCCGGTCAGCAGGGTAGGCGCGAGGAAAGCTTTCCCCGCCCCCTGCGGCAGCTGGGCCCGAGCCGCAATGCTGCCGCCCTGCTCCAGCGCCTTGTCTATCAGCGCCTGTATCTCCTGTGCTGCCTCAGCGTGAATGACGGGGCCGATCTGGTATCCCTCGACGGGGTTGCCCACTGTGAGAGCGCTGATCCGCTGGCCGAATTTGTCGGCGAACTCTTCGGCAACGGCATCGTGGACATAGAACCGGTTAGCGGCAGTGCAGGCCTGACCACCGTTGCGGAACTTGGCGAGCATCGCCCCTTGCACGGCCGCGTCAATGTCGGCGTCAGCGGTGATGATGAAGGGCGCGTTACCGCCCAGCTCCATGGATGTGTTGACCACTCTCTCCGAGCACTGCGCAAGCAGCCGCCGGCCCACTCCGGTGGACCCGGTGAAGGAGAGTTTGCGCACCCGTTCATCCTGCAACCACGCAGTGACCACTCGACTAGCCTTGGATGTGGCCGCGACCTGGACCACCCCGTCAGGCACTCCCGCCTTGGCGAGGATCTCGGCGATGGCGAAGGCTGTCAGCGGGGTTTCACTCGCCGGCTTCAGCAGCACCGAGCATCCGGCGGCCAGCGCCGGGCCGATCTTGCGGGTGGCCATGGCCGCGGGGAAATTCCAGGGAGTAATGAGCACGGCCACGCCCACCGGGTGGCGGGTGACGACGTTGCGCACTCCCCCGGCAGGAGCTTCCCCGTAGTATCCGGGGGCGCGCACTGCTTCCTCGGCGTACCAGCGGAAGAACTCGGAGGCGTAAGCGACCTCCGCTGCAGCGTCGGACCGTGATTTGCCGTTCTCGGCGACAATGAGATCGCGCAGCCGCTCCGCATCGTCATTCATCCTCTGATAAGCATCAATGAGCACTTCGGACCGGTGCCGCGGGGAGGTCCTCCACCACTGCTCGAAGGCAGCTTGGGCGGTGTTCACCAGAGCGGCGGCCTCTTCACCTGTGAAGTCGTGGACTTCATCGATGGGCTCCCCGGTGGCTGGGTTGAAAACTGTCAGCGTGCTCATGCGGAGGGCTCCGAGAAGATCGCGGAGAAGAAGTCGGCCAGCGCAGCAGTGTCCTCAAGCGGAAGCACATGCGCCACGTACTGGTCAGGGCGGACGATGACGACGGCTCCGTCACGGCTGACGCTGCGTTCGGAGAAAATGTCTTCGCCGTGTCCTGTGGCGAAGACCTTCTCTCGATAGTTCAGCTCGAAGGGCCCCACCTGCGGCAGGAAGGCCTCAGGGACCTGGGGGATCTCGATCTCTCGGTAGTTCTGCTGATAGATGACTTTGACATCAAAGATGACGTCGCCGTCGCTCTCCTCGGGGGTATAGCGGATCACCGGGGAATCCGGGGATGTGCTTGCCCACTCCGCCCAGCCGTTGAGCGCGGAATCCTGTCCGGCTGCCGGGGAGTCGGCGAATACGTAGATCCGCCAGCGGCCATCGGCGGTGGCGTGGTGCCCCAAGTGCATTGGGTTGCTGTCGCATACGCGGGAGACAATCGCCGATTTGAACCGTTTGCCCACCATGAAACCCTCGGCCAGCGCCTGGTGCTCGGATGTTGAGGTGATCATCGACGGCTCGTACTGAGTCATGAACCCCGCGGGGAATTCGATGGTCTTGACGTAGAACTCTTCGACGGCGGCGGGGTCGTCCAGCTCCTCCGGCTTCTTCGCCATGAGAGCGGACCACTCCTTGTCGAACTCGATGAGGTTCTGAGCGATGGTCTGCCGCTCTGCGGAGTAGGTGCTCAGCAGGGACTCCGGGCTGCGGCCGGTGAGCACCTGGCCGAGCTTCCAGGCCAGGTTGAACCCGTCCTGCATGGAGACGTTCATCCCCTGCCCGGCCTTGGCGCTGTGGGTATGGCAGGCGTCCCCGGCGATGAATACCCGCGGGGCCCGGGTTCCGGCGGCCTCCTCTGGCACGTCGTCGAACTTGTCGGTCATCCGATGCCCCACCTCGTAGACGCTGTGCCAGGCGACGTGCTTCACGTCCAGGGTGTAGGGGTGCAGGATCGAGTTTGCCTTGGCGATGACCTCGTCCAAGCTGGTCTCGCGGACCTTACCACCGTCGTTGGGGGCGACCTCGCCCAGGTCCACGTACATGCGAAAGAGGTGCCCGCCCTCCCGGGGGATGTGGAGGATGTTGCCGCCGGAACGGGACTGGATGGCGCATTTGAGGCGGATGTCGGGGAAGTCGGTGGTGGCCAGCACGTCCATCACACCCCAGGCGTGGTTGGCCTGGTCGCCTTTGAGCTTGCGCCCGATGGCTGCGCGAACCCCGCTGCGGGCCCCGTCGGCGCCCAGCACGTACTTGGCCCGGACGGTGCGCTCCTGGCCTTCATGTGTTCCGGTGAGATGCCTGACCCGCACGCTGACGGGATGCTCGTGGTCAGCCTCGAGCGCCAGACCGAGGAATTCGACGCCGTAGTCAGGGCTCATCCGGGACGGCGAGCGCTGCATGTGCTCGGCGAAGTAGTCCAGCACCCTCGCCTGGTTGACGATCAGGTGCGGGAACTCGCTGATGCCGTGCTCGTCGTCGAGGGGCCGGGCTGTGCGGACGATGTGGTCCGGGTTCTCAGGGTCCGGCTTCCAGAACGTCATCTCGGAGATCCGGTAGGCCTCGTTGATGATCTCGTCGGCGAACCCGAACGCCTGGAACGTCTCGACGCTGCGGGCCTGGATCCCGTCGGCCTGCCCGACCTCGAGCCGACCGGGGCGGCGTTCGATGATTCGGGTGTGGATCTCGGGGAACTGCGCCAGCTGTGCTGCGGCGATCATCCCGGCCGGACCGCTGCCGACGATCAGGACGTCCATCTCGTCGGGGAGCTCCTGGGGCCGGTCGAGTCCGATCCCGGCAGGTGCCTGGACGCGGGGGTCTGCTGAGACGTAGCCGTGGTGGTGGAAGTGCACGGAAGCTGAACCTTTCGTCTGGCGCAGGCCGGCTCAGTCGCCGGATGCGCGGGGCGGGATGAAGTCGGCGGCGAGCTTCTCGGAGCCGCGGGCGAGCAGGGCCACGTCGGCGCCGACCAACATCCAGGAGGCTCCTGCCTCGGCGTATTCGCGCGCCACGGCGGGGTCGAAGGCGTTGACGCCGACGGGCTTGCCTGCCGCGGCGATCTCCTCAAAGGCTCCCTTCACGGCGCTGACGACGTCGGGGTGGGCCTGCTGCCCGATGAGTCCCATGGAGGCGGCCAGGTCGCTAGGGCCGAGGAAGATCCCGGCAATGCCTTCGACCTCTGCGATCGTCCGGGCGTTGCGGATGCCCTCGAGGGTTTCGACCTGCACGAAGACCGAGACGTGTTCGGCTGCGTTCTGCAGGTAGTTCTCCACCCGGTTCCAGCGTGCGGAGCGGGCCAGGGCGCTGCCCACGCCTCGGATGCCCGCCGGCGGGTAGTGCGCCGCGGAGGCGACTTCCCGTGCCTGCTCTGCGGTGGAGACCATCGGCACCAGGATGTTCTGGGGGCCGAGGTCCAGCACCTGCTTGATGGTGACCGGGTCCCCCCAGGGCACCCGGACCACCGGGGTGGACGCGTATCCGGAGACGGCATGCAGCTGGGCGAGCACCGAATCCAGCCCGTTGGGGGCGTGCTCCATGTCGATGAGCAGCCAGTCCAGGCCCGAGCCTGCCATGATCTCGGCGACCACCGGTGAGCCGGAGCAGATCCATCCGCCGAAGAGGGTCCGTGGGGACTGGGAGATCTGCTCCCCAAGTGTCGGCGTCAGTCGAATCGGCACGTCACGGTTCCCATCTGCCCGTAGTCGCACAGCACCGTGTCGCCGGGCTGGACCCACATCGGACGGGTGAAGGACCCGGCAAGGACGATCTCCCCGGCGGAGAGGGAGTCTCCGTGCTGGGCAAGCTTATTGGCCAGCCACGCCACCCCGTTCGCGGGGTGGTTCAGCACGGCCGCAGCGACTCCGGACTCCTCGATGGTCTCGTTGCGGTACAGCAGCGCCGAGACCCACCGGAGGTCGACGTCGTGGGGCTTGGTCGGGTTACCTCCGTAGACCATCGCACCCATGGCGGCATTGTCACTGACGGTGTCGACGATGGTGCGGCCCTGCATCTCGATGCGGCTGGAGAGGATCTCCAGCGCCGGGATGACGTATTCGGTGGCGCGCATCACGTCGAAGACCGTGACCTCGGGACCGGCGAGGCCCTCACTGAGCACGAAGGCCAGCTCCACTTCGATCCGGACGTTGGAGAACCGGCTGTGCTCGATCACTGCGCCATTCTCATAGACCATGTCGGCGAAGACCGCCCCGTAGTCCGGCTCAGTGATGCCCGTGGCCGCCTGCATCACTTTGGAGGTCAACCCGATCTTGCGCCCGACCGGACGACGACCGGCCTCGATGCGTCGCCTGCGCCATTCGTTCTGCACGGCATAGGAATCCTCGACCGTCATCTCCGGGTAGCGTGCGGTGAGGAGCTTGATGGTGCTGCGACTCTGCTCGGCCTCAGCGAGTTCGTCGGCGATGGCGGTGATCTTCTCAGATGTCAGCATGGGTCCGTCCTTCCTCTACAGCTGGTGTCCCAGCTTGTACTCGCCGAGTTTCCAATGAGGCATGGAGTCTTCATCGCCTTTACGGGTGTAGGAGAACCCGTCGGCGCCGATGGTGACCTCCATCTCAGAGTCATCAGTCCGCACCTGGGCCGGCACGGGGTTCCCCTCGAGGTCCAGCACGGTGGATGCCTCGGTGTACCAGGAGGGGACCACCGGGGTCCCCCACCAATCGCGGCGCTGGTTGTCGTGAACGTCCCAGGTCACCACCGGGTTGTCCGGATCCCCGGTGTAGTAGTCCTGGGTGTAGATCTCCACCCGATGGCCGTCAGGGTCGCGCAGGTAGAGATAGAAAGCGTTGGAGACCCCGTGCCGGCCGGGGCCGCGCTCAATGTGGTCGGACAGCCGCAGGGCGCCGAGCTTGTCGCAGATCGCCAGGATGTTGTGCTTCTCGTGGGTGGCGAAGGCGACGTGGTGCATCCGCGGGCCGGCCCCGCCGGTCATGGCGGTGTCGTGGACGGTCGGCTTGCGCCGCATCCAGGCGGCGTAGGTGGTGCCTTCATCGTCCTGGATGTCCTCGGTGACCCGGAACCCGAGGTCCTCCATGTGCCGCACGGCCTTGGGAACGTCCGGGTAGACCTGGTTGAAGTGGTCCAGGCGAACCAGCGCCCCGGGGGTGTAGAGGTCGTAGCGCCAGGCCAGCCGCTCCACGTGGTCAACTTCATAGAAGAACTCCAGCGGGAAGCCCAGCGGGTCCTGGACCCTGACGGCCTCACCGATGCCCTTGAGGAACCCATCCTTGCTGCGCTTCACCGGGCAGCCGAGCTCCTCGTAGAAGGCCACGGCCTTGTCCAGCTCCTCGGGACTGCGGACCCGGTAGGAGAACACGGCGACAGCGGGCTGCTCGCCCTGGCGCAGCACCAGGTTGTGGTGGATGAACTCCTCCATGGAGCGCAGGTAGATGGTGGTGTCGTCCTCGTGGGTGACCACCAGGTTCAGCACATCCACGTAGAAGTCCCGGGAGCGCTTCAGGTCGGTGACCACCAACTCCATGTACGCGCAGCGCACCACGTCAGGTGCAGGCGAAGAGGGGGTGGGGACGACGTCGTCGGATGCGGTGGGGTTCTGGGTCATGTCAGGGCGTCCTTGCTCTGGTGCGTGCAGGGGTCAGTCGGCTTTGCCGAACACGGGGTTGTGAACTTCGCCGAGGTTGATGTGTACGGCCTGCTGATCGGTGTAGAAGTCGATCGAGCGGTAGCCGCCCTCGTGCCCGAGGCCGGAAGCTTTGACTCCGCCGAAGGGAGTGCGCAGGTCACGCACGTTGTTGGAGTTCAGCCACACCATTCCGGCCTCGACGTTCTGGGCGAAGTTGTGGGAGCGCTTCAGGTCGTTGGTCCAGATGTAGGCAGCCAGCCCGTACTTGGTGTCGTTGGCCAGCTCTAGCGCTTCTTCGTCGGTGTCGAAGGGGGTGATGGCGACCACGGGCCCGAAGATCTCCTCCTGGAAGATCCGGGCGTCACGGGGCACGTCGGCGAATACGGTGGGGTTGACGAAGTTTCCGGACTCCAGGCCCTCGGGACGGTCGCCACCTGCGACGAGCCGGCCCTCGGTCTTGCCCAGCTCGACGTAGCTCATCACCTTCTCGAAGTGCTCGGGGTGGACCAGCGCGCCGACCTCGGTGGCGGGCTCGTGAGGCAGTCCAACCTTGACCCTCTTGGCCTGGGCGGCGTAGCGCTCCACGAACTCGTCGTAGATGCTGCGCTGGACCAGGATGCGCGAGCCCGCGGTGCAGCGCTCGCCGTTGAGCGAGAAGACGCCGAAAATGGTGGCGTTGATGGCGGCTTCCAGGTCCGCGTCCTCGAACACCACGGCCGGCGACTTCCCGCCCAGCTCCATGGAGAGACCCTTCAGGTGCGGGGCAGCGTTGCCGAAGATGATCTGGCCGGTCCGGGACTCACCGGTGAAGGAGATCAGCGGCACGTCAAGGTGCTTGACCAGCGCGTCGCCGGCCTCCTCGCCGATGCCGTTGACCAGGTTGAACACACCCTTGGGCAGTCCGGCCTCCTCGAAGATCCCGGCCCACAGGCCTGCTGAGAGCGGGGTGAACTCCGCCGGCTTGAGCACCACGGAGTTACCGGTGGCCAGAGCGGGTGCCAGTTTCCAGCTCGAAAGCATGAACGGGGTGTTCCAGGGAGTGATGAGCCCGGCCACGCCGATCGGCTTGCGGTTGACGTAGTTGGCCTGGCGCCCGGGGACTTTGAAGGCGTCGTCGTGCTGGGCGACGATGAGATCGGCGAAGAAGCGGAAGTTCTCGGCCGCGCGCTTGCCCTGGCTGCGGGCCTGAGTAATGGGCAGACCGGTGTCGAAGGTCTCCAGCTCAGCCAGCCGGGCGCCGCGCTCCTCGACGATGTCGGCAATGCGGTGCAGGACCCGGGAGCGCTCCCTGGGCAGGGCGTTGGCCCAGGCGCCCTCGTCGAAGGCTCGCTGGGCGGCGACCACGGCCCGGTCGATGTCTTCTTTCTGGCCGGCAGCCCCCTGGATGTAGACCTCGTTGGTAACGGGGTTGAGGACATCGAAGGTGGCGCCGCCGGCGGAGTCGACATACTCGCCGCCAATGTAGTGCTGGATCCGCTCGGGCAGCTCAGCGGGGACGGGGGAGTTGAACGAGCTCATCGGTTGGTCTCCTCTGCGTAGCGTGCACGCCATTCGGCGTTCATGGGGAAAAGCTGGTCGACAGGGTGGCCGGCCTTGATCTGCTCGGCCACCCACGCGTCTTCGGCCTCCTTGGCCAGTGCGGCATCAGCCACGTCCTCGGCGATCTCCGGAGGGATGACGACAACGCCGTCGTTGTCCCCGACGATCACGTCACCGGGCTGCACGGCTGCGCCTCCGCAACCAATGGTGATGTCGGTGTCCCAGGGAACGTGCTTGCGGCCCAGCACCGCGGGGTGGGGCCCCTGACTGAAGACGGGCAGGTCGATCTCTGCAACGGTGCTGTAGTCGCGGACTCCGCCGTCGGTCACCACCCCGGCGGCCGCGCGGGCGACTGCGCGCAGGGCGAGGATGTCTCCCAGAGTGCCGGAGCCGCGCTCCCCGCGCGCCTCTATCACGATGACCTCACCCTCGCCGACCGCGTCGAAGGCACGCTTCTGGGCGTTGCCTCCACCGCCGTGGGACTTGAAGAGGTCCTCGCGGTTGGGGATGAAGCGCAGAGTCTTCGCGGTTCCGACCAGCTTGGTGCCGGGACGGGTGGGCCGCACTCCGTCGATGGAGACGCTGTTGAACCCACGCTTGCGCAGCTCCTGAGAGAGTCCTGCAACCGGCACCTCTTGCAACTTGGCCTTCAGCTCAGGGCTGAGCCCTGTGCGCGGCTGCGGCAGTCCGGCCGCCTCGCGGCTTCCCCAAGCCTCTTCACGCTGCTTGTCGTCCACTGCTGGGGTGAAGCCCAATGCAGGGTCGAAGGTGTCGGGCCCTTCCTCGACGCGGGAGACCAGGCGACCGCTGCTTAACCCCGCTTGGGGGACGTCGACCTCCACCTCGACCACGTCTTCGGGCTGGGCGACGGAGGCTCCCGCCGGGGTTCCGGTGAGGATGACATCCCCTTCCTCCAGGGTGAGGTGCTGGGATAGATCCGCGACGAACTGCGCCAGCGGGAAGATCATCCCGGCAGTGATGTCCTCCTGGACGATCTGACCGTTGACCCAGGTGCGCAGCCGCAGGTCCTCCGGCCTGACCTTGCGGGCGTCTATCAGCTCCGGCCCCAGAGGGGTGTAGCCGTCACGCCCCTTGTTCCTGACGTTGGAGCCTTTGTCGGCGCCGCGCAGGTCATAGAGGCCCCAGTCGTTCGCGGCGGTGACCCACTGCACGTGATCCCAGGCCCGTTCGACCGAGACCTGTCGCGCGGGAGTTCCGACCACCAGGGCGACCTCCCCCTCGAAGGCCAGCAGCTCCGTGCCTGCCGGACGGTGGACTGCTGCGCCGGATGGGGAGATAGAGCTGGTGGGCTTGAGGAAATAGGAGGGAGCGTCCGGCTCACGGCCGCGCTGGGCGGCCCTGGAGGCATAGCTGAGATGAACGGCGATGATCTTCGAGGGTCGGGGGATGGTTTGCTCAGGGTTGGGCATGGACAGCTTCTTTCTCCGCGCCGATGATGTCCTTGCCGGTCAGGAAGGCGGCGGCGCGCTCGGCGATCATGATGGTGGGGGCGTTGGTGTTGCCGGTGGGGACCAGCGGCATGATGGAAGCGTCAGCCACGCGTAGGTCTTTCAGTCCACGCACCGCAAAAGTGCGGGGGTCGACGACGGCGAGCACGTCGAGTCCCATCCGGCAGGTGCCGACCTGGTGGTGGTAGGTCACTGCGGTGCTGCGGACGTACTCTTCGAGGTCCTCCTCGGAGTCGGAGACATCCTGCCCGGGGTAAAGCTCCTCTGGACCCCAGCTGGCCAGCGCCTGGGTGCACCCCAGCTCCCGACATTGCCGGACGGATGCGACCAGGGAGTCGACGTCGGCCTGTTCGGTCAGGGCGCCCAGATCGATCCGAACTTGATCCTCAGGATCGGGTCCGGTCAGGGTCAGTTCGCCGCGGCTGAGCGGCCGGACCAGGCCTCCCATAAGGGAGAATCCGTTTTCTGGCCCAGACATGGAGTCCACAGAGTACATCGGCAGCGCGAAGTGGATGGGCTGGGTATCCGGCACGGCCAGATCGGGGCGGCTCTTCCAGAACAAGTGCGTCTCGGCCGCCCCGGTCTGCGGGGCGGGAACCTCGCGGGCAGTAGTGGTGTAGATGACGGGAGCGAGCAGGTGGTCATGGAGATTCTTGCCGACCCCCGGGAGGTCGTGAACTGGGGCGACGCCCGCTTCGCGCAGCTCCTCGGCCGGCCCGATGCCGGAGCGCAGCAGGATCTCGGCTGATCCAATGACACCGGCGGTGAGCATGGTCTCCCCGGCGCGGAAGGTCTTCTCCTCTCCTTCATGAGTGAAGACGACGCCGGTCACCTGACCCTCCTCAACCATCAGGCGCCGCACATGGGCTTCGGTGAGGATGGTGAGGTTGGGGTGCTGGGCCACAGGCTTCAGGTAGGCGCTCCAGGTATTGAAGCGTTTGCCGTCGCGGATGGTCAGCTGCATCTTAGAGACGCCTTCGACATCGCCGGAGTTGTAGTCCTCGTTGCGCGGGATGCCCATCTCCTCGGCACCGGTGAGGATGGAGTCCTGGATGGGATTCATCGGGTAGTCCTTCACGACGTCGAGCAGACCCGATCCTCCTCGTGTGGAGGAGGCCCCGCCGTCGTACTTCTCGATGGCCATGTAGACCGGGAGCACCTCCTCCCAGCCCCAGCCGGGGCATCCGAGGTAGTTCCAGGTGTCGAAGTCCTGTTTGGCTCCGCGCATCCAGATAGCGGCGTTGAGGGCGTGGGAACCGCCCATCACCTTGCCGCGGGGCAGATGCAGCCGACGCCCCTGGCAGCCGGGCTGCTCCGTGGTCCAGTGCTGCCAGTCTTCTGGGCCGAACCACAGCGCCCCGGCGGAGGAGACGTCTTGGATGGTGGGATTGCTGTCGGGGCCGCCCGCTTCCAGCAGACCCACAGTTAAGCCGTGGTCCAGCAGACGGCGGGCGATGACGTTCCCGGCCGAGCCCGCGCCGATGATGAGCACATCAAAATCTGCGGTCTGGATAGATTGCCTCATGGTCTGGCCTTTCAATTCGCTGCTTGCCATTCGTCCACGCAGGAGATCCCGGCGTCGACGGGGTTGTCGTCGCTTTCGTGAGCGGCGTAGGCGGACTTGTACTCCTCGAGGTAGGCCTCGGCGTCCTCGTAGCCGTAGTCGTCCATGATCTCCAGCCACAGGTCCTCAGCCTCGTCGCCGACCAGGTCGTGCCATTCGGCGGTGGCGTCCTCGTCCCAGCGGGTGAAGGACTCGACGTCGGGGGATTCGAGCATCCCGTCGCAGACGTCGCGCATCGCCTCGTTGTAGGTCTCGATGGCCTCGCCGTAGTTCATTTCCTCGGTAACCTCGCCGACGATCTCGCGCAGATCCTCAGGGAGCGACTCGTAAGCCTCCTTGGACCACCACATGCCGTAGGCGGTGTACTGGCCCAACCCGGGGTCGGTCCAGTAGGGCAGCTGCTCGATGATCTGGTAGTTCACACCGAAGTCCAATGCCGCGGCGACGGAGTCGATGACCCCGCGCTGGACGGACTCGTAAGTCTCAGGCGCGGTGATCGCGTTGACATTGATGTCGGCCGACTCCAGGGTCAGCTGGGTGACCGGGCCGGCGGCGCGGGCCCGCAGCCCGTTGAGGTCGTCGATTTTCTCAACCGGGCCGGCCGAGCCGAGGAACATGGTGCCCACCGGCCAGGTGGCCACGTACTGCAGGTTGTTCTGCTCGAGCTGCTCGCGGGCCGGCTCGTAGTCGGTGTGCATGTCGTAGAGTGCGGCAGCTGTGGCCTGGATGTCGGTGTTGAGGAAGGAGATGCTGACTACTGAGAGGGTCGGCAGCATATGCGGGGTGTAGTCGGTGACGGTGGTGCCGATGTCGGCGCGCCCGTCGCGCAGGCAGTTGATGACCTCGTCGACGGCGCAGAGGGCCTCGAAGGAGGTGCGCTCGAACTCGATGCGCCCGTCGGTGCGCTCCTCGACGAGGTCGAGGTAGTGCTGCTCGATGGCAGAGTGCGGGGTGCCTTCCAGGGCACCGGCGGCCAGAGTGAAGGTGTAGGTCTCACCATCGTCAGCGCCGTCGCCTCCGGTGGGCTCGCCCTCACCGTTGCCGCAGGCGGTCAGCCCCAAGGCGGCGACGGCGATCAGGCCAGTGACCTGGGCCAGGCGGCGGGGGGCAGAGGTGCGGGGGTGCAGTGTCATAGTGTTTCTCCCTCGATGGTGTGGATGCGGGTGCAATGGACCAGGCAGGTGACGGGTTCCGGGCTAGCCGGCGCCTTCGGCGACGTAGCTGGGCAGCAGCAGCACCAGGTCGGGCCAGAAGAAGAACAGAGCGATCAGCGCCAGGTCGACCACGAAGAACGGCACGATGCCGCGGAAGACGGTCTCGCTCGGCAGCCCGGTGGTTCCGGCGACGACGAAGGCGTTGATCCCCACCGGCGGGGTGACCATGCCGATTTCGATGAGCTTGACGATGAGGATGCCCAGCCAGATGGCGTCGAAGCCGAATTCGGTGGCGATGGGCAGCAGCAGCGGCACGGAGATGACGAGGATCGAGAGGGACTCCAGCATCATGCCCAGCGGGATGAGCGCCAGCAGCAGCAGAGCCATGACCACCATGGGCGGCAGATTCACGCTCATCACCGCGTCGGTGATCATCTGCGGCACCCGGGCGGCGACGAAGAAGGCGGTGAGGATGCCTGAACCGATGACGATGAAGAAAACCATCGCCGTGGTCGAGGCGGTGTCCCGCAGCGCTCCGGCAATGCCGGCGGAAATGCCGCGCAGCCCGGTCTTGCGCAGCTCGAAGAGCAGGATGAGCACCGCGGCGATGGCACCGAAGGCTGCCGACTCGGTGGCGGTGAAGTAGCCGGAGTACATGCCGCCGAGCACGATGCAGAACAGCGCGGCGATGTAGAAGAGGCCGCGCCAGGGCAGCTCTTTCAGCGGGGTCGGCTTGCGCGAGGCGGCACCCTGCGGCGGTACTGCCTCGACAGACTCCGGCCCGGCGGGCGGCTCCTCAGTGGCGATGGCGGCCGCGGCCACCGTCGCCGGCTCTTCCGCACTGCCCGCCGTCGTCGTCTTGGCGGTCTTGGCGGCCGCGACGTGCTCGCTGACGGCGTGACGCAGATGCGGGGGGCGGATGACGCCTTTGCGCTTAAGTCGCTGCCCGGCGATGACAAGGTAGGCAGAGTAGGCGATGGCGGTCAGCACGCCGGGCACGATGCCCGCGGCGAGCATCTGGCCCACCGACTGCTGGGCGAGGATCGCGTAGAGAACCAGGAAGGTGCTCGGCGGGATCATTGAGCCCAGCGTCCCGGCCACGGCCACCAGTGCGGTCGCCAGGGAGGCTGGGTACCCGGCGGCGCGCATCTCTGCCACCGACAGCCGGGCCATCGTCGCCGCGGTGCCGATGCTCGAGCCCGAGACAGCGGAGAACCCGGCGCTGGCGGCGACGGTGGCCACGCCGAGGCCGCCGGGGAAGCGGCCGAGGACGCTGTCGGCGATCCGGAAGACGTACTCGGCGACGTGGGCGCGCACCGCGAACATGCCCATGAGGATGAACATCGGGATGATCGTCAGCCCGAAGCTGGCGGTCTGACCGAAAGGTTCGGAGCCCAGCAGGTTGGTGGTGTAGTCGAAGCTGTGCAGCAGCAGGAGCCCGACCGCGCCGGAGCCGCCCAGGGCGATGGCCACCGGGACCCGGAACAGCAGCAGGGCCACCAGCAGCACGAGCACGGCGGTGATAATCATTCCGGTGGTCATCGGGTGCCTCCCGCGGGGATCGTCTCGGCCGCCGAGGCGCCGGGGACCTGCTTGTCGAGGGCCTCGAGGCTCTCCTCAGTCTGGGCCGCGACCCTCTCCTGCTGGACCAGCACGGCCTGAAGCTCGCTCTCCGGCCCCATGGGGAGGCGTCCGGCCACCGAACGCGCCAGATTGAGCAGCGCCACCAGCAGCAGGGCGACGAGCCCGGCGACGATGACCCAGCGCATCGGATAGATGGGCCAGCGCACCAGGCCGAACCGCTCCTCGCGCATCGTGGTCGAATCGATGGCGCGCAGCACAGTGGCGTAGAGCAGCCAGCTGATGAACACCGTCGAGAGCGCCCAGACCACGATCTGCACCAAACGGGTGGCGGCCTCGTGGAAGCGGTCGACGAGCAGAGTCACGCAGACGTGCTCGCCTTTGACCCCGGCCCAGGCGAGGCCGAAGAACACACTGATGACCAGGCTGGTCTCCGCAAGTTCGAGCATGCCGCGCACGCTGGCTCCGGTGGTGTTGCGCACGATGACATCGCAGGCGATGGCGACGACCATCACCACGATGGCGCCGGCGGAGAGCACGGCGAGCACGCGGGCTATCTGGCGGACTGCGGTCTCAAGGATCGTCATCGTCAGTTCCTCATTTCACGGCGGCGAACGCGCGCAGATCCAACTCTGGGTCGGCCAGCTGCTCGCGGGTGGGTGGGACGGGGGCCGAGAGAAGGGCCCGGGCGGCCCGGTGGTCACGAGGGGAGTTGATGGATTCGACGGCGGCGAGCACGCCGTCGCGGAAGGCCAGCACGGAGAACTTCCCGCTGGCGGGGTCACCGTGGAGGACGGTCTCGTCCCCGGGGATGATGAGGCCGGCGATCTGAATGCGGACGGGACCCTGGTTGGACCAGAACCACGGCAGGCTGCAGTAGTCGCCGGGGTCTTCGGCGCTTGCGGCGGTGAGCGCCGTCGCCAGGTATCGGGCCTGGTCGGTGGCGTTCTGCACCGATTCCAGGCGAGTCATCGAGCGACTGTGGGCGTTGGGATAGTTCGCGCAGTCGCCGATGGCCCAGATGCGCGGGTCCTCGGTACGCAGCCGGGCGTCGACGAGGATGCCGTTGTCCACGGCCAGTCCTGCCGCCTCGGCGAGCTCGGTGTTAGGGGCCACGCCCACGCCGATGAGCACTGTGTCGGCCGGGTACCGGGTCCCGGAGCTGCCGAGGGCGACGGCGACCGAGCCGGCTTCGCCCTCGATACGCTCGATCCCTTCGCCGAGCCGCAGGTCGATGCCGGCGGTCCGGTGAGTCTCGGCTATGTGCCCGCTGCTCAGCGGTGACAGCGCCCGGCCCATGGGGCGTTCGGCGAACTCGAGGACGGTGACGTTCTTCCCCAGTCCGTTAGCGCAGGCGGCGACTTCCAGCCCGATGAATCCGGCGCCGACGATGACGACGTTCTCCGCGTGGCTCAGTGCGGTCTGCAGGACTGCGGCGTCGTCGAAGGTTCGCAGGGCCTGCACTCCGATGAGCTCGGCACCAACGACGGGCAGGCTGCGGTTGCGGGCCCCGGTGGCCAGCACCAT
This sequence comes from Nesterenkonia populi, assembly GCF_007994735.1. Lineage (NCBI taxonomy): Bacteria > Bacillati > Actinomycetota > Actinomycetes > Micrococcales > Micrococcaceae > Nesterenkonia > Nesterenkonia populi. Next base: position 169,452 of record NZ_VOIL01000001.1, read on the forward strand.
GTGGGTGTAGTCGAGGTCGCTGCCGTCGGAGAGCCGCACCCGACGAGCGGCCCGATCGATGTGCTCGGCGGTGACCCCGAAGCGGGCATCGACGTCGTTGGCCTCGAAGAAGCCGGGCCCGCGCAGGGGCAGGACTTCGAGGACGGCGTCGGTGAGCTTCAGGTCCTTCGACAGCGGGGGCCGCTGGTAGGGCGCGTGGGTCTCGGCGCAGACCAGGGTGAGGCGGCCGGGATAGCCCTGCTGGCGCAGTGCGTCGGCCAGTTCGACGCTGGCCAGGCCTCCGCCAATGATGACGACGTGGTCCTCGCCGGTCAGCGGTGTCGTGGTGTCCATCTCAGACCTGTCTTTCGGGGATATCGACGGCGATCTCGTCGAGGTTTTCGCCGATGGTGATCTGGCAGCCCAGCCGGGAGCGTTCTTCGTCGAGCTCGGCGGCTGCCTCTTCCAGCATCTCTTCCTCCTCCTCAGACTTCTCCGGCAGCTGGTCGAGGTACTCGTTGCGGACGTAGACGTGGCAGGTGGCGCACATCGCCTGGCCGCCGCATTCGCCGACGATGCCGGGTACGCCGTTGCGCAGCGCGGTCTGCATGATGGGGGCAGGTGTCTCGAGCTCAACGGTCTGGCTGCTGCCACCGGGCTGGTGGTAGGTGATGCGGGGCACGGGGTCTCCTGGTGGTGGTGGGTGCTTGCCGGGGCCGTCTGGCGGTCAGTCCGTGTCCCAGACCACCGGCAGCGAGAGCATGCCGCGGAAGACCCATCCGCCAGCGACGCCGGGGCGTTCAGGGTCGCGGCGCAGGCCGGGCAGGCGCTGGTCGATCTGGGGCAGGGCTACGCGGGACACCTGGGCGCGGGCCGCCCAGGCTCCGGCGCAGTAGTGGGTGCCGGCGCCGAAGGCCAGGTGGGGCTTCTGCTCGCGGTTGGTGTCGAAGGCTTCGGGGTCCTCGAACTGGGCAGGGTCGCGGTTGGCGGCGCCGACGTTGACGCCGAGTTTGGCTCCGGCAGGAAGCCGCACGTCCTCCAGGACGGTCTCGCGGGTGGTCTGGCGGGAGTACATGCCGATGGGCGCGACCCAGCGAACAGCTTCGTCGAAGGCCCGTTCCCAGCCGGACGGGCCGGCCTCGCGGACCTGGACGAGCTGGCCGGGACGTTCGAGCAGGGCCCAGAGCAGCGTCCCCATCGCGTCGCGGGGCTCATTGAATCCGCCACCGATGGTCATTTTCACGTTAGCCCGGATGGATTGCAGCGGCATGCCGGACTCGGCGAGTTGGGCCAGCAGGGTGTGGCCTTCGCCGGTGGGGAGAACCTCGTCGATGGCGTCGTCGACTTCGTCGAAGGCTTTCTCGCCAAGCCGCCAAATCTCAGGGTCGTCGGCGTAGTTTCCGGTGGCGTTGATCATATCCTGGCTCCATCGGCGGATGTCCTGCCAGGTGGCGTTGCGGAGCCCAAGGATCTCGCGGAGGTTCTCGGCGGTGTAAGGCTCGGCGAATCCGGTGTGGAAGTCGGCGCGCCTCACCGGGCGGCCATCGATGGTGTCCTCCTCGGCGGAGGCGATGAACTCGGCGAGGTAGTGCTCGTAGTTGCGCTGGAACACCTCGTTCCACACGGTCTTGATGGCTTTGGGCTTGAGCACTCCGCCCAGGGCGGCGCGCTCGACGGCGTGCTCGGGGTCGTCTTTGCGGAGCATCGAATGTCCCATGGCCCGCTTCATCAGCGAGCCCTCTTCGTCGGCGGTGTAAGTCTCGGGGTCGTGGTCGATGGTGTGAATGGCGCTGAAACCCACGACGAGGTAGCGGTCGATGGCGGGCACCCAGTGGACCGGCGCGATCTCGCGCAGCCGGCGGTAGATGGGATACGGGTCGGCGTAGAGCTGGTCGATGGCGACGCCGTCGGCCACCGGCGCCTCGATGGGGGCGGTGTTCGCGGCCCAGGTCTCGGGGGTGGGTGTGATCGTCATCGTGAGCCTCCTCGCTCTAAAATGTGATTCACAGCACATTCGTGCGCTCACATCAGTATGGCGTGGATCACATAACCGGGTAAAACGGTTTGATTCGGGGTATATCCGCGGTAGAACCGTGATTGTCAGCAAGGTCCGCAGATGCGCCTGCCCGGGCCGCTGGCGCGGTCCCGGGCAGACGGTCTCAGCAGCTGCAGCCGATCACTGGGCGGCCTGGTCAATGCAGCTGCTCGTGGCGTCTTCGGCGTCGGGGTCGGTGTGCTCCTCGAGGCTAGCCAGGTAGTCCTCGAGGACCTGGTCGGCGTTCTCCAGCCCCTGGTCGGCGGCCAGCGCGACCCACTCCTCCTGGAGACTGTCGCCGGTCCCCTCGGCCCAGGCGTTGGAAGCATCCTCGTCCCAGCGGGTAAAGCTCTCGAGGTTCTCAGCCTCGAGCATCTGGGGGCACTGTTCGATGGCCTGCTCGTAGAAGATCCCAGCTCCGGCGCCGCTGGAGAGGTCGGCGGCGACGTCGTCGACCACCTGCTTGAGCTCGTCGTCGAGCTCCTCGTAGGCGTCGAGGTTCATCCACATGCCGAAGGCTGAGTACTCGCCGACACCCGGGTCGGTCCAGTGGGGCAGCAGCTCATTGAGCTGGTAGTTGACAGGGAAGTCGATGCTGGCGGCCACAGAGTCGATGACGCCGCGCTCGATGCCTTCGAAGACTTCGTTGGCGGCCAGGGAGATGACGTTGACCCCCTGGTTCTCGTAGAGGGAGATGGCCAGGGGCCCGGAGGCGCGCAGGGAGAGTCCCGCCAGGTCTTCGGGCGTTTCCACAGGTTCGTGGGTACCGATGAGCATCCGTCCGACCGGCCAGGTGGCCAGGTGGTGGATATTGTTGCCGGTCATCACTGCCTGGGCGTCCTCGTTGGTGACGTGCAGCTCGTGCAGGGCCTGGGTGATGGCCTGCCAGTCCTGGCCGATGAAGGGGATTGAGACCATCGACGTCGAGGGGAAGTAGGCCGGGGTGTAGTCGGGGATGCTCACCCCGAGCTGGGCGCGGCCGTCGCGGACGCAGTCAATGACTTCGACGGCGTCGCAGAGTGAATAAGCCTCGGTGCGCTCAATCTCGATGCGTCCCTCGCTGCGGGATTCGAGCTCATCGGCGTACCACTCCTGGACCTCGGCACTCGGGGTGCCTTCGGCGGCGGAGGTGACCAGGGTGAGAGTGACCTCGGGGGCAGCGTCACCTCCGTTGCCCTCCCCACTGTCGTTGCCTTCAACCTCCCCGCCGCAGGCGGCCAGCAGCCCGAGGGCGGCCACGGCGGTCAGGGACCGGCGGTGCGATGTGCGTGTGACCATGTCGTTGTTCCTTTCGTGGAGCCCGGCACGGCATGCCGGGCGTGGGCGCCTCGGGGCTAGGCGGTCAGCCCTCTCCCCAGAAGCGGTAGACCTCGGTGTGGTCGGTGTTTCCCAGTGCGGCTTCAGCGGCGCCGAACTGGGCGGAGACGGCCTGGCAGACCGGGGCGTGGTGGCCGACGGTGCGCTGCAGATTCTCGGCGATCCGCACGTCCTTGGCTATCAGCGGCAGGGCGAATCCACTGGCGTAGCGTCCTTCGACCACGTGGGGACCCAGCACGTGGGTGGTGATGAAGCTCTGTCCGGTGGAGTCGTTGAGGACATCGACCATCACGGCGGGATCGAGGCCGAAGCGACCGCCGGCAGTGAGGGCCTCGGAGGTCGCAGCGACGGAGGAGGCGGCGACAAAGTTGTTCAATGCTTTCATCGCGTGCCCGGTGCCGAGCCGGCCGGTGCGGTAGATGGCCCGGCTCATCGCTTCGATAACAGGGGCGGACCGTTCGGCGGCTGCCTCCTCGTCGGCGCCCATCATGATGGCCAGGGTTCCGGCGATGGCCCGTTCCCGGGCGCCGGAGACCGGTGCGTCGACCATCGGGATGCCGTGGGCGGCCAGCTGCTTGCCGGTGGCAACGGTCTCGGTGGGGTCGGAGGAACTCATATCGACCACCACGGCGCCGGAGCGCAAGGGAATCTTCAGCTGGCCGTCCTCGTCGAGCAGCGCGGCGCGGACGATGGCACTGGTGGGCAGCATGAGCACGATGACGTCGCGGTCGGCGAGATCGTCGGCATCTGAAGCGGGGTGGACGCGGGCGGGGGTTTCCTCTGGACGGCTGCTGAGCCTCTCAGCGACTTCGCGGGTGCGGTCGGGGTCGACGTCGTGGACCCGCAGGTCGTACCCGGCGGCAACGATATTTGCCGCCATCGGCTCACCCATGGTGCCCAGGCCGATGAAACCGACAGCCAGGGTCTTCTGCTGATCCGTGCCGTCCTGGCGGGCGGCTTCCTGCTCGGCGGCGCTCATTTCTGCTGCCCTTCCCCGTCGAGATGCAGGTCGATGCCCTTCTCGGCGAAGACCTCCTCGAGGGCGCGCAGGCCCTCGACGGCAGCGGGGATGCCGGCATAGAGCGTGGCGTGCACAGCGATCTCGCGCAGCTGGACAGGGGTGACCCCGTTGGCGAGGGCGCCGCGAGCGTGGATGCGGGTCTCGTGGGCTTTGCCGGTGGCGACCATCATGGCGAAGGTGATCTTGCTGCGGTCGAGGGTCTCCAGACCGGGGCGCTGCCAGATGTCGCCGAAGCAGTAGCGGGTGACAAAGTCCTGGATCTTGTCGTTGAGGCCGGTGGTGTGCTCAGTCTGGTCTTCGGCTCCCTCGTGGCCGAACATGTGGCGGCGCTGGGCGATGCCGACCTCATAGAGCTCGTCTTTGGTGACCATGGTGGTACTCCTTTCCCGGGCGCGGGACGCCCCGTCGCGGGGTGTCGGGATCTGCGCAACGCCTGCGTGTTTTGCATCACAGTGAAGCGTTTGCATCTCAGTGCACCACGGAGCCCTCCAGATTTGTGACCTAGAACACATTCAGTTCGCCTCAGGCACAGCGGAGTGCGCCAGCAGTCAACGACACCAGCGGCGCAATGACGGAGTCTTGTCATGACCGGGTCCGGAAGTGACCTAGATCACTGATAATCACCTGAAGGAGAAACTCATGACCGTCACCGACGCTCCCACCTCCTCCCTGCTGGAGCGCATCCAGCCCGCCGAAGGCGGCCGGGAGATCCACGACCCTGCCACCGGAGAGCTCGTCGGCCGGACCCGGCAAACCACGGTCGCCGACCTCGACGCCGCCGTCGCCCGCGCCAAGGCAACCCAGCCGCAGTGGGCAGCCGTCAGCAGCCAGGAGCGCGCTGAGGCGCTCAACGCTGCGGCTGAAGCCCTCGAAGCCCACGCCGAAGAGCTGGCCATCCTGCTCTCCCGGGAACAAGGCAAGCCGCTCAACGGCCCGAACGCCCGCTTCGAAGTCAGCGCCTGCGTCTCATGGCTGCGGGCCACCGCCAGCTTCACCCTCGAGCCTGAAGTCATCGTCGACGAGGAATCCGGCCGCTCCGTGCTGCACTGGCGGCCCCTCGGCGTCGTCGGCGCCATCGGACCGTGGAACTGGCCGATGATGATATCCATCTGGCAGATCGCCCCCTCCCTGCGCCAAGGCAACACCGTGGTCGTCAAGCCCTCCGGCTACACGCCGCTGAGCGTGCTGGCGCTCATCGAGGTGCTCAACACCGCCCTGCCCGCCGACGTCCTCATCGCCGTGCCCGGCCGCGGCGATGTCGGCGAGCGCCTCTCTGCCCACCCCGATGTCGCGAAGATCATGTTCACTGGCTCCACCGAGACCGGCAAGAGCATCATCAAGACCGCCGCGGACACCGTGAAGCGCATGACCATGGAGCTTGGCGGCAACGACGCCGGCATCGTCCTCGACGACGCCGACCCGAAGGCGCTGGCCGACGACATCTTCTGGGGAGCCTTTATCAACACCGGGCAGACCTGCGCGGCCCTGAAACGCCTCTACGTGCCTGAGTCGCTCTACGATCAGGTCTGCGAGGCGCTCGTCGAGGTCGCCCAGCAGTCCCCCATGGGCGTGGGACTCGAGGAGCAGAACGTGCTCGGGCCGGTGCAGAACAAGCCGCAGTGGCAGATCGTGGCCGACCTGGTCGCCTCGGCGAAGGAATCCGGGGCCCGCATCCTCATCGGCGGAGACCCGGACGAGAACGCCACCGGCTACTTCTACCCCACCACGCTGGTCGCCGACATCGACCCCCATCAGCGGCTGGTCACCGAGGAGCAGTTCGGCCCTGCGCTGCCGATTGTGAAGTACACCGACCTGGACCAAGCCATCGAGTGGGCCAACGAGCTCGACGTTGCCCTCGGCTCCTCCGTCTGGGGCACCGACCCGGACCGGACCGAGGACGTCGCTGCCCGGCTGGTGGCCGGCAGCACATGGATCAACAAGCACGGCGCCATCGACCCGCGAGTCCCCTTCGGCGGGGCGAAAGAGTCGGGCTTCGGCGTCGAGTTCGGCATCCACGGACTGAAGGAAGTCAGCCAACCCCACGTCATCACCCGCTGAGCGGATTGCTCGGCGTGCAACCTGCTTCTGAGGCGGAGCGCGGCGAGGACGCCGACTTCATGGTCTAAAGGCCCTGGCCACCACACGCGGCTGTGTAGTGGCCACGACATGTTCGCGGCCACCGGGACCAGCACTGCTTCGGTACTGGGAGGGGGTCATGCCGTACTGCTGGCGGAAGGCCCGGGAGAAGCTCGAGGCGTCGATGAATCCCCAGGAAGCAGCGACAGCGGCCACCGGGCGGGTCGCCGACGCCGGGTCGATGAGCTCCACCCGGCAGCCTTCGAGCCGTCGCTCCCGTATGAGGTCGCTGACCGTGGTGCCGCTGGCGGCGAAGAGCTTCTGCAGATATCGCACTGAGACGTGCAGCGCCGGGGCGATCGTGCTCACCGACAGTCCCGGGTCCGAGATCCGCTCGCCGATGAACCGCAGCGCCTGCAGATGCAGGACCTCCGCCGCGGGCGTCTCGGCGGACTCGGGCCGCATCTGCTGGCGCAGCGTCGCCTGGATGAGCTGGACCGCTCCGGCGGCGGCCCGCGGCTCTGCAGTCAGTTCGCCGTCGCGCAGCTGCTGGTCCATCCCCGCCAGCAGCGAGGAGGTCAGAGCAGCCAGCCCCGAACCGCCCGGGATCCGCTCGGCGGTGAGCTGACGCGTCTGGTCCTCATGCAGACCGAGCTCGTGGCGCGGAATCTGCATGACGAACATCCGGTAGGGAACCTCACAGTCCAGGTCATAGGGCCGCGCGGTGTCATAGACGGCGAGATCCCCGGGCTGCAGCGCAGCCTCCCGGCCCTCCTGGCGCACCAGACAGCGGCCGGTGATCTGGAGGGCGAATTTGTAGATCCCCGGGTCGGAGGCCATGATGGTCCGCCGAGTCCGGCGGATCCGCACCGGGTCCCCGCCGACTTCCGTCGCCTCCACAGAGCCAATGTGCTGGCCCACCAGGTGGGCGCTGTAGGCCTCAGGATGCCGGGCGGCGGCCTCGAGGGGGACGAAGGCACTGTTGACGGTATACCGCCACGCGTCGAAACGCTCCCCGGGAGCGAACGCCTCGGGGTTGAACGTGTGATGTGCCTCAGCGGTCATAGTGCTCACGTCTTTCTGTTGCTCCCCCCGCTGATCATTCTCACACTGTAGTGTGATTCACGCCACATTTATGCGTGTTCTGCACGTTTCCGTACACCTGGTGCACAGAATCGACAGCGCACAGCACGGAAAGCTGAAGGAGACGAGGTCGTGCATCCCCGTCCGCACTCCGGCCAGACAGGAGCCAACGATGAACCCAGCAGGACAGTCCCACGAGCCGTGGGCAATGAGGAGCCGTGAGTGATGCCGCAGTTCACCTTGCGCCAGCTCGAGGTGTTCGACGCCGTCGCCCGGGAGGGAACGATCAACGCGGCGGCGAAGGCACTGATGGCCAGCCCCTCGGCGGTGGCCGGAGCGCTCACCGAGCTGGAGCGCTCAGTGGGAGTGCAGCTGACGGTGCGGCGCCGGGCGCACGGGGTACGGCTCACCGCGGCGGGCCGCCGATTCGCCCGGGGAGCCACGGCACTGCTGCACGAGGCCCGGGGTTTGCAACTGGCCGCCGAGGCCCAGGCCGACGACGACATCTCCGGGGAGGTGACGATCGGCTGCTACATCCCGCTGGCCGCCGGTGTGCTGCCGGCTCTGCTTCAGGGACTCGAGCGGCGCTACCCGAATATCCAGCCGCGCTTTGTCACCGGGGACCAGAACGAATTGCACACCGCGGCGTGGAACGGGGAGATCGACGTCGCGCTGCTCTACGACACCACCCTGCACGAGAGGATGGAGTCCATTCCGGTGGTGACTCGCTATGCCTATATCATCGTCCCCGAAGGCCAGGCTCCGGATACGAGGGAGGAGGACCCGCCGGGGACCGTCCGACTCGAGGATCTGGTGGACAGGCCGCTGGTGTTGCTGGACCTGCCGCCGAGCCGGGAGCATATTCTGCAGGTTTTCGCCTCCCGGGGACTGCGGCCTCAGGTGCGGTTCCGCACCCGGGACGTAGAGCTGACCCGGTCGCTAGTAGGCCGCGGGATGGGCTACGGGGTGCTCGCCCAGCGGTTCCAGCACGGACTGACCAACGAGGGACTGCGGGTCGAGACCCTCGATATCCATCCGCCGACGCCGCCGGTGCGGCTTCACATCGCCTGGCCCTCGGACGTGAAGCCGCGACCTGCGGCCAGGGCGCTCATCGATCTTGCGGTCGGGGAGCTGAGCGGGGCACCGCAGGTCTCCGATGCTGTTAACCCGGATCCCTCCGGGCAGCTCTCCCCTTAGTGACTGCGCCGACCTTTCAAAGACACATTCTGGTCCGGAGAGGTTGTCGGGCCGACGCTACCCGTTCAGCTTCTCCTCGACCCGCTGGACCTTTCCGCTGAGCTGGCCGGTGTATCCGGGCCGGATGTCTGCCTTGATCACCAGGCTGACGCGCGGGGAGACGGCCACGACGGCGTCGGTCGCCTGCTTGATCACCGCGAAGACCTCGTCCCATTCACCCTCGACGGTGGTGAACATCGAGGTCAGCTCGTAGGGCAGGCCGGAGTCCTTCACCGCTCGCACGGCAGCGGTGACGGCTTCGCTCACGGAGCCGTCCTCAGCAGCGGAGGCGGAATCGGGTGCAACAGAGAATGCAGTCAGCATGGCCTCAGGCTACTCCCGCGCCCCCGGACGGCGGAAGGCCCCCGTCCGCAGACAGGAGGCCTTCCGCCGCCGGCGTTCACCGTGCGGGCGGGGTCAGACGGATGCCTTCTCCGCCGTGTAGAGCGACTTGTGGTTGGTCTCCGGGCTCAGGACCAAGCTGATCAGGGTCAGGCTGGCCAGGAAGACCAGGTAGAAGCCGACGGCGTGCACGCCGTGGTTCTGCACCAGGTAGCTGGCCACCGGAGGGGTCGCAGCCGCGCCCAGGATGGAGGACATGTTGTAGGCCACGCCTGAGCCGGTGTACCGGGTGTTGGTGGGGAAGAGCTCCGGCAGGTAGGCCGACATCGGCCCGAAGGTCAGGCCCATCAGCGCCATGCCCACGCAGAGGAAGGCGAACATCTGCCAGACGTTCATGTCGGCACCGGTGCCCAGCACGTCCGGGCCGATGAACATGCCGAAGCTGAGGCCGAAGACGATGATCCCTGCGGTAGTGGTCAGGAGCATCTTCTTGCGGCCGAAGGCGTCGGCGAGCCGGCCGGCGATCGGAATGAACACGGCGAACAGGATGATGGAGACCACCTGCAGCGCCAGGAAGGACTGGTAGTCGTAGCCGAGGGAGCCGACGGTCTCGGGCTGCACCGCGTAGGTCACGATCCAGGTGGTCATGATGTAGAAGAGCCCGTAGGTGGCCAGCATGATGAAGGTGCCGAGAATGATCTCCCACCAGTTCTTCCTGAACACCTCACCGATGGGCGCCTTGACCTTCTCATTGTTCTTCAGCGCTTTGGCGAAGACGGGCGTCTCCTCGATGCGCAGCCGGATGTAGAGCCCGACGGCGACCATGATCAGGGAGAGGATGAACGGCACGCGCCAGCCCCATACCAGGAACGGGTCATCCAGGGCGCCGGTGCCGGCCGCGGCGGCGTCGGCCAGGTTGAAGTTGAAGCCGACCGCGAGGGCCAGGAACAGGCCGTTGGCCAGAATGAAGCCGAAGGGAGCGCCCAGCTGGGGCCACATGGCCGCCTGCGCACGCTTGCCGGGGCGGGCCGTCTCGGACGCCAGCAGCGCTGCGCCGGACCATTCGCCGCCCAGGCCCAGGCCCTGGCAGAAGCGCAGGACCGTCAGCATCGCCGGGGCCCAGAGACCCACCTGATGGACGGTTGGCAGCAGGCCGATCAGGAACGTAGCGATGCCCATCACGAGCAGTGCGCCGACCAGGGTCGCTTTGCGGCCGACCTTGTCGCCGTAGTGGCCGAAGATCACCGCGCCCAGGGGGCGGGCGAGGAACGCGACGCCGAAGGTGGTCAGTGACAGGAGCACTGCGGTGCCCTCGTCGTCGCCGTAGAAGAACAGCAGCGGGAAGATGGATGCTGCCGCGGTGGCGAAGATGTAGAAGTCGTAGAACTCGATCGTGGTGCCGATGAGCGAGGCCGCGATGATGCGGTGCCGCGGGGTCTTCAGGTTCTCATCAGCGATCTGATCGTGCTGGTTGGGATTGGCCTCAGCCTGTGCGCTGGGGGCCGTCTCGGCAGTGTTGGGCATAGCGGCGATGACTCGTTCATTAGGGACAATGGAAAACTGATAGATCGTAACGCCTGTTACGCGAAGATCACACGGTTCCCCCAAGAAGTCCGCCTGCTGGACTCTGCCGCGATGAAGCGCTCGATAGGCTGTCGGACATGGCAGTAAAGGTGCTGAAGGCAGCCGCAGTCGGGGCTGGTGCCCTCGCGGGCGCCCAGGCCGCCATTGTGGGCGGAGTGATGGTGTGGGACAAGGTCCGTCAGAAGGAGCGGGGGAGGCGGCAGCCTCCCAATCCGGGAATCTTCGGCGCCGAGGTCGAGGATTCCCAGATGACCATATACACGGCGGGAGACGTCCTCTTCGAGGACATGATCGCCGCGATCGACGGCGCTGAACGGTCGGTGATGCTGCAGGCCTACATCTGGCAGAGCGACGGGACCGGCCAGCGGGTCGTGGACGCGCTGAACGCGGCGGCAGCCCGTGGGGTGCGGGTCTACGTCATCTACGACGTCTACGCGAACCACAACGTGCCCCGGTCCTTCTTCAAGCAGCTGGATCCGCGGATACTGGTCCACCGGATGTTCCCCATCGGCGCCAGGTTCTGGCGGGGCCCGGTCCGCTACACCGGGCTCAGCCACTCGAAGATCTTGGTAGTGGATGACGACACGGGCTTCGTCGGCGGCTTCAACATCGGTGATGAGTTCGCCCGCGAATGGCGTGACACCCACGTCCGCGAAGTCGGCCCTGCCGTGTGGGGTCTCCGGCAGGCCTTCGCGAACGCGTGGAACGAGGGGCACGCCCTCGAGGCCCGCATTGACTGGATACCGCCGCAGTCCTGGAACCCGAAGGTGGCCGTGGCCTCCAACCTGCCCGTGCAGCTGGTCTACCCCATCCGGCACATGTACCTGACTGCGATCGAACGGGCGCAGGACATGATCTGGCTCACCACCCCTTATTTTGTGCCGGACCAGCAGGTGCTCAAGCCGCTCATCCACGCAGCCGAGCGCGGCGTGGACGTGCGGATCATGCTGCCCAAAGAGTCCAACCACGTCGTCGCAGACTGGGTCACCCGGGGCTTCTACCGGGACATGCTTGAGGCGGGCGTGAAGGTCCTGCTCTACACCCCGGCGATGATCCACTCCAAGACCGCGACCATCGACGGCATCTGGTCCACGGTCGGCACCGCCAACATCGACCGGCTCTCCCTGGGCCTGAACTACGAGACCAATTTGGAAATCATCGACGCCGGCTTCGCCGCTGAGATGGAGAAGGTCTTTGAGGCCGACGCCGAGCACTGCGAGCTGCTCACCGCCTCCGACTGGCACCGCCGCCCCCATTCAGTGCGCGCCGTGGAGACCGCCCTCATCCCACTGCGCGGCATCCTCTGATGCGGTCCATAGGTCGCCCCTAGACACCACGTCGGACACGTTTGCGGGTGAACCGCTCTTATGACGCGGAGGCGAACAGAGGCTCCAAGCGTGAAGGCTGGCGCCTCCGCAGCCAGCCGAGAGCCGCGGACTCGCTCCGCGCTGGGACGAAAACTGCTCAGTAGTAGACGGCGAGGGGGCCGTTGGGGCCATCGATGACGTTGACCTCGGTGTTGAAGATTTCGGAGAGGACGTCGTTCTGCATGATCTCGGCCGGGGTGCCGTGCTTGACCACCTGGCCGTTCTTCATCGCGAGGATCTTGTCCGAGTAGTGGCCGGCGAAGTTGATGTCGTGCAGGACGATCACAATAGTGCGGCCGAGTTCGTCTGCGGCCCGGCGCAGCTGCTTCATCATCGCCACGGCGTGCTGCATGTCCAGATTGTTCAGCGGCTCGTCCAGCAGCACATAGTCGGTGTTCTGCGCGAGCACCATCGCCACGTAGGCGCGCTGACGCTGCCCGCCTGAGAGCTGGTCGAGGTAACGGTTCTCCAGGTCGGTGAGGTCGAGGAAATCGATGGCCTCGGAGATGTACTTCTCGTCCCCGATGGTCAGCCGGCCTCGGGAGTGGGGGAACCGGCCGAAGCCCACGAGCTGCCGAACGGTCAGCCGGGTGACGAAGTGGTTCTCCTGCCGCAGCACCGAGAGTATCTTGGCGATGGTCTTGGAGGGGGTGTTGACGACGTCGTGCCCCGCCACGGTGATCTCCCCCTGGTCCACGTCCAGCAGGCGCCCGATCATGGTGAGGATGGTGGACTTGCCCGCACCGTTGGGTCCCACCAAGGCAGTCACGCCCCCGGGCTGAATCTCCGTGGTGACCGGCCCGATCCTGACCTTCTCGGAGTAGTCCTTGACGACGTCGGTCAGCGTGATGCTCACAGGCGCCCCTTTCTCATCAGAACGATCAGGAAGACCAGTCCGCCGATCAGCTCGACAATGATGGTCACGGCTCCCCCGGCGTCCCAGATGTGACGGAGGACGAAGTAGCTGCCGGCCAGGATGGTGTAGGCGAACAGCACCGCCAGCGGGAACAGCATCCGGTGCGAGTAGGTGTCTCCGAACTGGTAGGCGAGGGTCGCGGCGAGGAATCCGAGGAACATCATCGGGCCCGTCAGCGCGGTGGCGGTTGCGACGAGCAGAGACACCAGCGCCATGATGATGATCAGCTCCCGCTTGTAGCTGATGCCGAGGTTCAGGGCATTCGTCTTGCCCAGAGCGATCACGTTGAGCGTATTGGAACGGACCCACAGCAGCGCGACGACGGCGACCACGATCGGGATCGCGTAGGGCAGATAGTCGACCCGGGCGTTGGAGATGTTGCCGAAGAGCCGGGCCTGCAGCACGTCGAACTCGCTGGGGGTCAGCATCCGCTGCATGAAGTTCGACAGGGAGCCCAGCACCCCGCCGATGACCACGCCCACCAGCAGCATGATGTGGATGTTGGAGAACTTCCCGCCGAGCAGCCACGTGTAGAGGACGGTGGCGAACACCACCATCGCCGCCATCTGCAGCAGGAAGGGGCCGACGCCGACCAGCGCGCTCGCCCCGCCCACGCCCAGGAGGAACACCGCGGACGTCTGGATGACTGTGTAGAGGGAGCCGAAGCCCATGATTCCGGGCGTGAGGATCCGGTTGTTCACAGCGGTCTGGAACGCCACCGTGGAGACTGCGTGGCAGACCGCGACCACCGCGATGGTGATCAGCGAGTCCCGCCGCATCTCCACGATCAGCCACCAGGGCCTCGATCCGGTATCGGCAGGGTTGTTCCAGGTCATGATGCCGAAGGTGACTCCCACGGCCAGGGCGATCAGCACCCCCACCACCAGGATGTAGCGGCGCATGTGCTTGGGCTCGGTGATCGGCCCGGAGCGGCGGGCGGCCTCATCCGGGGTCCTGCCGCCCGCGTCGTGCTGCTCGGTGCGCCGTCTGCTCTCCGCGGTCTTGAGCATCATGAGACCAGGCCGCCCTTCCTCCGCTGGCGCAGCAGCAGGCCGAGGAAGACCACGCCGCCGACCAGGCCGAGGACCATGCCGACCGGAATCTCGAAGGGTGCGATGATCAGCCGGCCGATCAGATCGCAGATGGTGACCGTGCAGATGCCCACCAGCACCACCCAGGGCAGGTTGGTGCGCAGATCGTCGCCGCGGAAGAGCGCCACAATGTTGGGCACCACCAGCCCGAGGAAGGGCAGCGCGCCGACTACGGTCGCGGTCACACCGGTGGCGACGGCGACCATCGCGGTTCCCATGAAGAGGACGAACGCGTAGTTCAGCCCGACGTTGGTGGCCATGTCCCGGCCGAGCCCGGCCACGGTGAACTGGTCGGCGACGATGAAGACCAGCACGGTCACGCCCAGCACGATCCACAGCAGCTCGTACCGGCCCTGGATCACCCCGGTGAAGGAGCCCTGGAACCAGATGCCGAGGGTCTGCAGCCGGTCGGTCATCAGCGCCAGGTAGGTGGTGGCGGAGGAGACGACCGCGCCCAGCATGATGCCGATGATCGGGACGATCAGGCTGGACTTCAGGGAGACCCGGCGCAGGAACGCGAAGAACACCATGGTGCCCACGAAGGACATGATGACCGCGCCGACCATCCGCTCGAAGAGGGTGGCGCTGGGCACCAGCCACATCACCAGGATCAGGCCCAGGCCTGCCCATTCGGTGGTGCCCATGGTGGAGGGCTCCACGAAACGGTTCTGGGTGAGCAGCTGCATGATCACCCCGCACATGGCCATGGCCGCGCCGGCGAGGACCAGCGCGACGGTGCGCGGCACCCGGGTGATGCTGAACATCCAGAAGTTCTCCCAGTCCTCGCCCCCGAAGACGTCGAACTGGCCGGTCAGCAGGGAGACCACGAGGAGCCCGAGGGTCACCAGGATCGCGACGAGGAAGGCAGGGGTCCACAGGCGCCGGTGACGGCGGGTGCGGGGGTCCTCCACGAGGATGTCTCGGCTGGTCTGCGAGACGTCCTGCCGCAGGGTGGTGGTCATAGGGGCTTCCGGATTCGATGGACAACGTGCGAGTGCTCGAAAGTCAGTGAGGCAATGCTAAACGCGTTAGGGAACGCAGGTCGAATGCACCGGTGATGCCCTCATGCCGGCGCCCCGCCCCTGAGCCGGAGCGGGGCGCCGTGATCAGGCCACCGCTAGGTGCCCTGAAGGCTCATCACTCGGCAGCCTCCAGGGCGTCGGCGAAGTCGTTGAGGAACTCGGTGTAGGCCTGGATGTCCTCGGTGATGTACATGCTCTGCGGCATGTAGATGATCTGATCCTGCTCGATCGCGGCGGTCTCCTGCAGGGCCGGGGAGTCAGCGATGAGCTCCTCGGCCGCGGTGTACTCAGGGTCATTGGGGTTCATGCCGTCGCGGTCCAGAACAATGATCCACTCGGGGTCGGCGTCGGCGATGGCCTCCACAGAGATGTCGTCGCCCTCGTGGTCGCTGGACTCGTCATCGACCTCCAGGGCCGGCTCCAGATCGAACTCCTGGAAGATCTCGGCCACGGCACGGCCTTCGTTGGGGCCGGCGTAGTTGATGTCACCGCCGGAGGTCAGCAGTCCCATCACGGTGTCCTCGCCGTTGTACGCGGCCTCGACCCGCTCGATGGCCTCGTCGAGGTCAGCGATGAGGTCATCGGCCTCCTCCTCGGCGCCGAAGATGAGGCCGACGTTCTCGGCCTGCTCCCGCAGCCCGTCGAAGAAGGTCTCAGGGTCGGAGACGGACTCGTTCCACTCGAGGATGGTGCCGCCCTCAGGCATCAGGTCAGCCATCTCATCGTAGTACTGGGAGTAGCGCTGGCCGGTGATGACCAGATCAGGCTCTGCTGCGGCGAAGACCTCGAAGTCGGGCTCCTGGTGGTTGCCGGTGTCAAGGATGTCCTCGTCCTCGGCGTAGATCTCGTGCACGTGGGGCTGCATCAGGCCGCGGGCGGCGACGTCCAGCTCCACACCGAGGTCCTCCAGGAGACGGAAGGTGCGGTTGTCGAATGCTCCGATGGAGTCCACCTCGTCGAGGTTGATCTCGTGGGTGCCGTGATCATCCTCGATCTCCACGGTGCCGCCGGCCTCGCCGTTCTCCTCAGCGCCGCTGTCGACGTCGTCGTCGGCCGCGCTGTCATCGCCGCTGTCGCCGCAGGCGGTCAGTGCCAGCGCTGCGACGGCCCCCACGGAGAGCAGCTTGGCCAGCGGGTTCTTCTCGCCCTCGGGTGCTGTGAGTGAGAGAGTCATGGAATGACTACCTTCCTTATCGTTATTCGACTTAGCCTATCCTAAGCTTTGAGTAGCTTAAGGTGCCCGCAGACGGTGAGCAACACACCTCACATTTCGTTACACGAATGTTGCGGAATGTCCGACGAGGGGCTCCAGCCACGCCCGATAACGTGGAGCAGTGTCCTTCACCGCGCTCAAGCCCGTCCTCACACCCGAAGGGTGGGAGCTGCTGAACTCACTTCCTCCCTACGACGCCTCCGCTTCGGCCGAGCTGAACAAGCGCCTGCGCAAGGAGGGCTGGGACCCGGAGACCACGGCGGCGGCACTCACCCAGTCCCAGCTGCGCGCCGAGGCCCGAGGAAAATTCGGGGAGTTTGCGGACCGAATGCTGCTGACCCGCGAAGGCCTGCAGCAGTCCACCCGGCTGCCGGCGGCCGCGCGGCACGCCAGCCGCTTCCGCGACGCCGGGGCCAAGCACGTGGCGGACCTGGGCTGCGGCCTCGGCGGGGACTCCATGGCGTTCGCAGCCGCCGAACTGGCCGTTACCGCGGTGGAGGCCGATGAGACCACCGCCGCAGCCGCCACCATCAACCTGCGCCCCTTCCCGGAGGCCCAGGTGGTCCAGGCGACCGCTGAGGCGTTTCTCGAGACCGCCTCCCGGGTCCGTGGCGTCTGGCTGGACCCTGCCCGGCGGGATGAGAGGCGCGGCCGCTCAGGCGGTTCCGCTGCGCGCCTCTGGGACCCGGAGGAATTCTCGCCCCCGCTGAGCTTCGTCACGGACCTGGCCGCCACCGGTGTGCCCCTGGGGGTGAAGCTGGGCCCAGGCATCCCCCACGAGCTGATCCCTGACGGCTGTGAGGCCGAATGGGTGAGCATCGACGGGGAGCTGGTCGAAGTGGTGCTCTGGTTCAACGACCTCGCCCGCCCCGGCGTCCGCCGGGCCGCGACAGCCCTCAGCACCGGGAATGGAGCCGTGCGGACGGCAGAGCTGACGGCGTCGAGCAGCTTCGGGAAGGGCATTGACCCTGAACCTGCTGGACGGGAGGGCTTCAGCGGGATCCTCTGGGAACCGGACCCGGCGGTGATCCGGGCAGGACTGGTGGCCGAGCTCGCCGAGAAGCTGGGCGCCCATCTGCTGGATGAGCACATCGCCTACCTCTGTGGCAGCGGGGCGCACAACGACGGCGCGCAGCAGCTGGCCCGCGGGCACCGGATACTTGATGTGCAGGAGTTCAAGCCGAAGGCGCTGAAGCGCTGGGCGAGCCAGGAGGGCGTGACCTCCCTGGAGATCAGGAAGCGAGGCGTCGACGTCGTGCCCGAGCAGCTCCGCCGCCAGCTGCTCACCGGAAGGAGGAGGACCAAGGCCCCGGTGCACCGAGACCTGGTCATCACTCGGATCGGCGAGGAGCGGCTGGTCGCCGTCGTCGAGCCCCTCTGAGCCTCGACCGGGTGCACAGGCGGCGAGTTCGGCAGAGAACTCGCCGCCCGGCCCCGGGTCAGGGGGCTACTTCGTGGACGTCCGGTCGCCGGCCTTTAGCTTCTGCCGGATCACCAGTCCAGCACCCACGAGCACGATGAGGACGACCGCTCCGATGATCAGCACGACCGATGCGGCGAGCCCGTCCTCGTCACCGGTCTGCTCGGCGCCATCGGTCTCATCCTCCAGGGCGGGATCGGCCTCCTCAGCCGCGCCCCCGGCCCCGGGCTCTTCCGCCTCGTCGTCGGCCGCAGGCTCATCCTCCCCAGCCGCGTCCTCCTCGGCGTCGACCTCGAAGGTGAAGCCGGCCTCCTCGTCATGGCCGTCGGAGTAGACGACCCGGTAGACGACCTCGTAGTCCCCGTCGGGCAGTCCCTCAGGGAGCTCAGTGCTCATCGTGGAGCCGTCGACCTCAGCGGGCTCCTCGGATGCCCAGTTCTCATCGTCCTCGTCCAGGACCCAGATGTCGTTGGTGACGGTGTCGCCGACGGTCAGCCCGGCCCCGGAGAATTCCAGGATGATCTCCCCGGGCGGCTCCTCCAGCACCTCACCCTCTTCCGGGGTGGAGCCGATGAGGCTGTCATGCGCGTATGCGGGGACTGCGGTCAGCCCGCCGAGGGTCAGCGCTGCCGCGCCGGAGAGCGCAATGAGAGCGGGCAGGCGGGCAGGGGTGTGTGCAGCGGTGCTCATATGAAGAATCCTTAGTCTCGTGAAGTGGTGCCCCAGCGCGCCGCACGAGGGCGCGCGAGGCAGCGGCAGTGGTGCTTGCTACTTCACGGGAGCGGGCGGGCCCCGCACGGTACAGGGCCCCTCCCCGCACCACAGGTCAGCGCGCAGCTGCGGGGCCTCGGGCGCCTGCGGCAGACGTGGGGCGGGCGCGGACGAGACGGCCTGGTCAAGCCCGAGCGCAGCCGGCTCCACGCCGAGCAGCCGGCTGAGTGCGGCGAGGATGAGCTCCCCGCGGCGCAGCACGGCGTAGGTGCCCGCAGCTGCGATCAGGTGCGCAGCCACCATGGTCGCGTCAGTCTGGTGCGCGGCATGATCGGCAGCGCCGGACATCACCGCGACGTGCGGGTGATGAGCGTGCCCCGCCTCTCCTCCGGCGGCCTGCAGGCGGGAGGACTGGGCTGCGGGGAAGAGCGCGAAGAGACCGTGCAGCACCGCCTGGCTGAGAAGCACTGCAGCGGCCAGGCGGAGACGGCTCAGCCGCACGGAGGCGAGCGCGGTGCTGACCGGCACGGCCACCGTCATCGCCAGGAGCACGACGACGGCGTGCGGGCTGTGCTGCCCGGCCGCGGCGTGCGCCAGCACACCGGCACCCACGGCGCTGGCCGCAATGAGCACGCCGCGCAGCATGCTCGAGGCGATGCTCATCTCAGCGGACACGCCTCGGATTCTACTGCGTATGGGTTCAGCCTCATATGCTGACCAGCACCACAGGAGCCCAGGCCTCTCAGGTCCGGTCACGGCGGAGCAGGAAGAAGGCGAGGGCGGCTGTGGCGAGCACCAGCACCGCGGCCAGACCGCCGGCGAGGTTCACCGCGGAGGCGAAGGCCTCCTGGGCGGCCGCCCACAGCTCAGCGCCTGCTCCGCCGCCGACCTCATCGGCGACCACCGAGGCGGAGCTGATCGTCTCGGCGGCCCGGCTCACAGCGCCGTCGGGCAGATCCTCCGGCTCCGCGCCCTCAAGGCTCATCCGATAGCCGGCGGTCAGCACACTGCCCAGCACCGCCACACCCAGTGCGCCGCCGAGCTCATAGGCGGTCTCGGAGATCGCGGAGGCCGCACCTGCACGGGCCGGCGGGGCGGCAGTGAGCACGGCGTCGTTGGTCAGCGTCTCGGTGAGCCCGCTGCCCAGGCCCAGCACCGCAAAGGCGACCAGCGCCAGCACCACACCCTCCTGGGCGGGAAGCTGGGTCACCAGTGCCAGGCCAGCGGCCGAGACCAGCAGGCCGCCGCTGATCACCGTCCGCAGAGCGAACCGCCGGGCGATCGGGATGACGATGAAGCTCGCCAGCACCGAGACCGCCAGGCCCGGCACCAGCACCAGGCTTGCCCTCAGCGGGGACAGCTCGTACCCCGACTGGAGCAGCTGGGTGAGGAAGAACAGGGTCCCCACCAACGAGAAGATCAGCATGAAATTGGTGACGATCCCTGCCCGGAACCTCGGCAGGGAGAAGAGGGAGAGATCCAGCAGCGGGTGGGGCAGTCTCCGCTGCCGCCGGATGAACAGGACCACACCGGCCAGCCCCATGACCAGTGCGGCGACTGCGAGCCCGCTCACCTCCCCGGAGACGAGGCGCTTGGCCCCATAGACGGAGGCGAGCATCGCGGAGAGGGAGAGCAGCACCGAGAGCGGGTCGATGCGCCCAGGGCTGCGATCCTTGGACTCCGCGACCAGCAGCGGCACCGCGACGAGGATCAGGGCCACCACGGGGAGATTGATCAGGAAGACCGAGCCCCAGAAGAAGTGCGCAAGCAGAAGTCCTCCGAGGATCGGCCCGAAGGCCGCCCCGGCGGAGAACGCGGAGGCCCACACGGCAACGGCGACCATGCGCTGGCGATCGTCGGGGAAGAGGCTGCGGATCAGCGACAGCGTGGAGGGCATCAGCGTGGCTCCGGCGACGCCGAGCAGCGCCCGGGCTGCGATGAGCATCTCGGGGCTGGTGCTGAACGCCGCCAGC
The DNA here is from genome assembly GCF_007994735.1 of Nesterenkonia populi. NCBI lineage: Bacteria > Bacillati > Actinomycetota > Actinomycetes > Micrococcales > Micrococcaceae > Nesterenkonia > Nesterenkonia populi. The sequence goes on from NZ_VOIL01000001.1 coordinate 189,838, forward strand.
ACGGAGGCCGCACCGAAGGCAGCAGCGCCGACGAGCAGCAGCCGGCGTCGTCCGATCCGGTCACCGATGGATCCCATGGTGATGAGGAAGCCGGCGATGAGGAACCCATAGATGTCCACGATCCACAGCAGCTGCTCGCCGGTGGGCGCGAGATCCGCGGACAGGTGCGGCACGGCGAAGCTCAGCACCGTCATGTCCACTGAGATGAGGATGACGGGGAGCACGAGCGTGGCCAGGCCGAGCCAGGCACGGAGGCCTGCCCGCTCAGCGGGCAGGACAGGTTGGGGATTGGCAGGGGTCTGCGCAGTCATGGCTACCGTTCGCGTGCTGCATGGGACGGCGGGATGCAGTCACACGGTGTGAGGCAGTGGGCCGGCTGGGTCAGATCGCCGGCGGGCTCACCGTCCTTGCGAGAGGGGTCTCCCCTCGCCGGAGATCAGCGTAGCAGAGAAACCGTACGTTCGTAATGTTTGGCTTCTAGGCATGGATGTGGGTCTCTTCGGCGGCGACGTCGCGGGTCTCCAGCTGAAAGGTGGCGTGCTCCACCGCGACGTCGAAGTGCTCAGCCACGCAGGCCTGCAGCTCCGCCAGCTTGGCCGGAGCGCAGCCGTCACGGAAGCAGGCGTCGTCCACCACCACATGCGCGGAGAGCACCGGCAGGCCCGTGGCCACGGTGGAGGCGTGCAGGTCGTGGACCTCCCGCACGTGGTCCAGCGCCAGCATGTGCTCACGCACCGCATCCAGATCCAGGCCGTGGGGGGCGAAGTCCAGCAGCACCCGGGCCGTCTCGATCAGCAGCTTCACCGCCCGCGGAATGATGAGCGCGGCGATCGCCAGAGCCGCCACCGCATCAGCCTGCTGCCAGCCCGTCAGCCAGATGACCACCGCGGCTGCGATCACCGCCACCGAGCCGAGCGCGTCGGCGAGCACCTCCAGAAAGGCCGCCCGCATATTGAAGCTGTCCTTCCGCCCGCTGGACAGCACCGCCAGAGAGATCAGGTTCCCCGCCAGGCCGATGAGGCCGAACACCAGCAGCAGCCCATGCGTCACCTCCGCGGGCGAGGACAGCCGTCCGATGCCCTCCACAAGGGCGTAGCCGCCGATGCCCAGCAGCAGCGCCGCCTGCACGAACCCCGCCAGCACCTCGAGCCGGCGCCACCCCCACGTCCGCTGCGGGCTCGCCGCCCGCTGAACCAGCAGCGCCGCGCACAGCGCTACCAGCAGGCCGAGGCTGTCCGAAGCCGAATGCACCGCATCCGTCAGCAGCGCCAACGATCCCGTCAGCCAAGCGCCCAGCAGCTGTGCGATGACGATCCCGACCGTGATCGCGCAGGCCAGCGCCAGCCGGCCCCTCTGGTCAGCCGGCGCGTGGTGAGAATGAGCATGCCCCATGGCACCATCGTCACCCCCAGGGGCGCCTCCGCGCCATGACGGGACCGCTAGTCAGATGCGTTCTCAAACAAACATGCTCTAACAGGCGGAGCTGCCGGCGTCGTGCTCCCCGACACTGACCGGCAGCCGGCCCGGCGCCGCAGCGCCCTGGATCACCTCAACCAGGGCCGCGAAGCTCTCCGGGCTGCGCCCGTAGAGGCCCAGCTTGGTCTCTGCCTGGGAATCGGCGAGCGCCTCCGGGCGGTCCACGGCCACCACGATGTCGCCGCTGGAGGGGGTGCTCCCGCCCAGCAGGGTCACCAGCGGGCCCCAGCCCACCTGCAGGCCGGCGGCCTCTGCGGCCGCGGTGAAGCGGGCCCGGTCCTGCTCGGTGCCCCCGGCGACCTGCACCGCATCATCCGCCAGCGGAGCCTCGCACTCGCCCTCCACGAGGGTGACCGCCTCCGCGGCCACCTGCTCAGCGGTCGATGACGGCCCCTGATCCCAGAGCGTCCCACCCTCCGGGGCGATCTCCTCCGGCAGCTCGACGTCGGGGCCTGCATCCAGCTCACCGGCGGCCAGGTCCTCCTGCCAGAGGGACAGCGCGACCACCCGCTCGGCAGCCTCACCGAGGCGCTCCTCCTCGACCTCGCCGGATTCGACAGCGTCGATGATCGCCGCATGAGCCCCGGGTGCGCTGGCGGGCATCAGCAGCAGGTCGGCCCCGGCGGCGAGCGCATCCACCACCGCCTGGTCGCCCCCGTAGCTCTGAGCGATCGCCCCCATGTTCATCGCGTCGGTGACGATCACACCCTCGTGCCCCATCTGCCGGACCTCCTCGTAGGCGGCCTCCGACAGCGAGGACGGCACCCCCGGGTCCAGGTCAGGGACCTCGATGTGTCCCATCATCACCATCGGCACCCCCGCGTCGGCGGCCTCGGCGAAGGGGACCCAGTCGCGGCCGCGCAGCTCCTCCACGGTCTGATCCTGCACCGGCAGGGTGTAGTGGGAGTCCTCCGAGACGGAGCCGTGCCCGGGGAAGTGCTTCACCGATCCGGCCAGCCCACCCTCGGCAAGACCCCGGATCCCGCTGAGCGCCAGGTCCGCCGCTGTCCCCGGATCGCTGCTGAAGGAGCGGGAGCCGATGGTCGGGTCGGACGCGCCCACCGTGACATCCGCGTTCGGGGCGAAGCTGATCTGGAAGCCCGTCTCGGCCAGCTCCGCGGCCATCTGCCGGTGCCCGTGGTGCACGGTGCTGGTGTCAGCCTCAGGGGCCGATTCGTCCTCGGACGGCTCTTCCTCCTCAGCGGACCCTGCCCCGTAGGCCATCGGGGCGGGCCACTCGGTCAGCGGGGCGCCGGCCCGGGTCACCAGCCCGCCCTCCTGGTCGATCGAGACCATCGGGGCGGCGGCTCGGTCCTCACCGCCGGCGGAGCGGATCGTCTCCAGCTCCGCGGCAAGGCGGTCGACGTCGACCCCGCCCTCCCCGCGCGGCACGTTGTGGCCCATCACGATCACACCGGCCAGGTGGTGCTCCTCGATCAGCTCGGCCGCCTCAGAGCCGTCCGCATCGGAGTACTCGCCCATGAGCACCTGCCCGGCCCGCTCCTCCAGGCTCATCTCCGCGACGATCCCGGACGCCTGGTCGCGGTGGTCCTCGGACGGGCCGGCAAGCGCCGCGCTCCGGGCCTCGAGGGCCTCCTCCGCGGCTGCGCGCTCCTCCGCCTCCTGCTGCTGGGCGAGCTCATCCTCGGTCGGGCCCTCCTCGCCCGCGGCGCCGTCCGCGCCGGCGTCGTCGGGCTCTCCGTCCCCGCAGGCGGAAAGCAGCAGGGCGCCCAGCAGCGCAGTCCCAAGGAGGCGGCGTCGTAAAATCATCCGGGCCAGGATACGGCCGCAGCCGCCATTCGGTGCTGGATTCTGGCCGCGCTTTGGCCCAATACGGCCCCAACTGCCGCGAAACTCCAGCACCGAACGCTGGGAGGGCTGCGAAAGTGATCAGCCCCGGGCGGCACGCCTGTGGTCCCGTTCGACGAGCACCATGCCCAGCAGAGCGATGACCATCGCCCACAGCGGCAGCAGATCGACGAAGCTCCGCGCACCGGTCGGCTGCTCCCAATGTCCCAGCAGCTGCATCACAGAGCTGATCCCCACATAGACCGCGAGCATCATGACGACGATCCGAAGCGTCCACAGCCGCGTCTTGGTCAGTCTCTTCTCGTCCTCCATTCCTCCAGCCTCTTCACCCCCTGCAGCGGCGTCAAGAGGGCTGTCAGGGGGTTTCCAGCTGGGCGAATAGGCTGGGAGGCTGTTGCCCGACGGTGAGGAGAGCCTGTGGAACTGCCTTTTGCTCAGTCTGAGCGCGGCACGCTTGGGATCGAGTGGGAGCTGGCGCTGGTGGACCGGCAGACCGGTGACCTGCGCAGCGTGGCCCAACGGATCCTGGAGGCCGCCCGCGCGGAGATGCCGGAGCTCTCGGGGGATGACGAGCACCCGTATGTGAAGCAGGAGCTGCTGCTGAACACGGTGGAGCTGGTCACCGATGTGTGCACCACCGTGGACGAGGGCGTGGGGCAGCTGCGGCAGACCGCCCGCAGCGTGATGCGGCACTGCGAGCCGTTGGACGTGGACCTGTACTGCCAGGGATCGCACCCCTTTGCTCCGCCGACCAAGCAGCCGGTGACGGACAAGGAGCGGTACAACGAACTGATCGAGCGGACCCAGTGGTGGGGCCGCCAGATGGTGATCTACGGGGTGCACGTGCACGTGGGCCTGCCGGATGTGAAGTTCGCGATGCCGGCGGTGAACGCCCTGTGCAACTACAACGCGCACTTCCAGGCGCTCTCAGCGTCGTCGCCGTACTGGTCGGGCGAGGACACCGGGTACGCGTCGAACCGGTCGCTGATGTTCCAGCAGCTTCCCACGGCTGGGCAGTCGTACATGTTCGACGAGTGGTCCGGGTACGAGCGGGCCGTCAGCGACCTGATGCACACCGGAGTGGTCGAGGATGTCACCGAGGTGCGCTGGGACGTGCGGGCCGTGCCGCGCCTGGGCACCGTGGAGCTGCGGATCTGCGACGGCGTCGCGACCCTGGAGGAGATCGCCGGACTGGCTGCGCTCACCCAGTGCCTGGTGGAGGAGACTCTCCGGACCCTGGAGGCCGGCGGCTCGGTCACCCCGATGCCGGCCTGGTACATCAAGGAGAACAAGTGGCGGGCCGCCCGGTACGGAATGGATGCGATCATCATCCTCAACGAGGACGGCGACGAGGAGCTGGTGGGCGACCACCTCGCCAAGGAGCTGGACCGCCTCGAGCCGATCGCCGAGGCGCTGGGCTGCGCCGACGAGCTGCGGTACGTGGAGAGGATGGCCCAGCAGGCCGGCTACCAGCGGCAGAAGAAGGTCGCGGAGATGCACGACGGCGACCTCCGCCAGGTGGTGCTGGACTCCGCGGCACGCACCCGCACCAGCATCAACGGCCTAGCCCCTCTGTAGGCGCTCCGGCCCCGGCTCAGACAGTGATGCGGCCGGCAGGGAGGCTTGAGGCGGCGGGGAGGTCCAGGCGTGAGGGGGCGACGCCGGCTGCGACGAGCTCGGCTCCCAGCGCGGCCACCATCGCCCCGTTGTCGGTGCAGAGGCTCACCGGCGGTACGGTCAGGCTGACCCCTGCGGCCTCGCAGCGCTCGGCCAGCAGCTCGCGCAGGCGGCGGTTGGCCGCCACACCCCCGCCCAGCAGCAGGTGCTCGATGCCGTGCTCACCGCAGGCGCGCACCCCCTTCGCGGTGATGACGTCCACCACCGCCTCCTGGAAGCTCGCCGCGATGTCTGCGACAGGGACCGGACGGCCCGCCCGCTCGAACTGCTCCACGGACCGGGCGACAGCCGTCTTCAGCCCGGAGAACGACCAGTTGTGCCGGTGCTTGCCCGGGCTCTCCGCCGAACCGACGAACTTCGGGGCGGTCAGCCCGCGCGGGAAGGTGAACGCCTCCGGACTGCCCTCGGCCGCGGCGGCGTCGATCTTGGGCCCGCCCGGATAGCCCAGCCCCAGCAGGCGCGCGGTCTTGTCATAGGCCTCGCCGGCCGCATCATCGATGGTGGAGCCCAGCAGCTCGACGTCGTCGCTCAGCGAGCCCACCCGCAGCAGCTCGGTGTGCCCGCCCGAGACCAGCAGCGCCCCCGTTCTCGGCGGCAGCTCCGCACCAGCGTCGTCGCCCTCCCCCCGCAGCAGGCCGACCGCGACGTGGGAGACCAGGTGATTCACCCCGTAGAGCGGCTTGTCCAGCGCCATCGCCAGACCCTTGGCCGCGGAGACCCCCACCATCAGGGCCCCGGCCAGGCCGGGCCCGGCCGTCACCGCGACGGCGTCGATGTCCTCCAGCTCGATCTGCGCGGCGTCCAGGGCCCTGCGCAGAGTGGGCCCGAATGCCTCCACATGCGCACGGGCGGCGATCTCCGGGATGACCCCGCCGAACCGAACGTGCTCCTCCATCGAGGAGGCGACCTCATGAGCCAGCAGCTGCCGACCGCGAACGATCCCGACCCCGGTCTCGTCGCAGGAGGTCTCGATTCCCAGCACCAGCGGCTCAGTCATGATCTGCCTCCCACGGGTCCCACAGAGGGTTTCGGCTCCGCAAGCCGCTTGCGCATGATCAGGGCGTCGCCGCCGTCGGGGTAGTAGGCGCGGCGCAGATGGATCTGCTCGAACCCGCTGCGCAGGTAGAGCCGCTGAGCGCCGGGGTTGTCCGCCCGGACCTCCAGGAGCAGGTCCTCAGCCCCGCGGCTCCGGGACTCAGCCTCGATCAGGCCGAGCAGCTGACGGGCCAGCCCCTGGCCCTGGGCCTGAGGCGCGACGGCGAGGGTCTGCACATCGGCCAGGGGCAGCACACACATCATGCCCGCGTAGGCGATGATCTGTCCCTCGTCCTCGGCCGCCCAGTACTTGCGGGTGGCCCGGTGGGCGGGCAGGGTCGGCTCAGCCTGGGCGAGCTCGTCGTAGAAGAAGGCCTCCGGCCACGGGTCGGCGGGGAACAGCTCCCGCTCCAGGGCGAGGACCGCGGGCACGTCCGCCGCGGTCATCCGGCGCAGGGCCACGGGCCGCTCGTCAGCGCCGGCGGTCTGCTGAGGCGCCGCACTCATCCGGACCTCCGCCGGACCTGGGCGGGGACCTTCGCGTCGGACTCCCGGAGGTAGAGCGGCCGCGGCTGGCACAGCACACCCATCAGCTCACCGGCGAGCGCACCCTCGGCCAGGGCCGCCAGCTCAGCAGCGTGCGGAACCCACGAGGCCGCAGCCTCAGAGGGGGCGGTCAGCGCCTCCGGGAAGAGGCTGACGCCGGCGCCGACAGCGGGCAGGTCCGGCAGGTCAGCGGCGGGGCTCACGAAGGGCCCCTCCACCAGGCGGGACCCGTCGTCGTCGTTCTCGTAGCTGGCCCAGTAGACCTCACGGCGCCGCGCATCCGTCACGGCGAGGAACTCACCGGTGACGACCTCCCCCTCGGCCGCACGCAGGGCGAGGGAGTCGAGGCTGCAGACCCCGTGCAGCGGTGCGCCCCATCCGGCGGCGAGCGACTGGGCGAGCGCAATGCCCACGCGCAGCCCGGTGAACGGTCCGGGCCCCACGCCGACGACGACGCCGTCCAGGTCAGCCCCCGCGACGTCTGCCTGCCGCAGAAGCCCCTGCACCGCGGGAGCGAGGACCTCCGTGTGGGTGTTGGTCGCCTCAGTGCTCCACTGGGCCATGACCTCCCCGTCACGGGTCAGGGCCGCCGAGGCGCCGGCGGAGGTATCCAGAGCGAGCAGAAGCACCCCACCAGTCTAAGTCCGACCGGCGAGAGCGGAGGCCCCGCACCTGGGCAGCGCGGCTCTCTGGTCCGCCAGACGGGCTCAGCGCAGCAGGCGGCGCATCAGCATCGACAGGAACTCCAGGACTAGCACCGCAGCGAAGATCATCAGCAGGATCCAGGTGACCACCTCGAACTGCAGCACCCGGTTGGCGTTGAGCACGTAGTAGCCCACACCCCCCGCGCCGACGATGCCCAGCAGGGTGGCAGCACGAATGTTGACGTCCAGCTGGTAGAGCAGGTGAGCCACCGAGGCTGGCGCTGCCTGGCGAGCAGTCGCGGCGAAGAAGACCTGCCACCGGTTCGCGCCCCCGGCGGAGACCGCCTGCTGGACTCTCACGTCCGTCTCCTCGAGGGAGTCCGCCACCAGTTTGGAGAGCAGGCCCATCGCGCCCAGCGCCAGGGCCAGCACCCCGGCCACCTGACCCATCCCCATGATCACGATGAGGATGATGGCCAGAATCAGCTCAGGGATCCCGCGAGTCACCACGATCAGCGTGCGGAAGACCTGAACGACCCACATGCTCGGCGCCACGTTTCGGGCCGCCAGCGCGCCCACCGGCAGAGCGATCGCCGCCCCGAGAAATGTTGCCGCCAGCCCCATCTGGATGGTCTCCAGCAGTGCGGCCCACAGCGTGCCGCCCAGCCCGCCATCGTCGGGCGGCCAGAACTGTGCGGACACTGACGGGATCGAGGCGAACCCCTCGAAGAACCGGGACCAGTTGATCTCCGCATACCAGGCCGAGACCAGGACCAGCGCGATGAACAGGCCGATATAGGTGAACCGGGAGATCCGCTCACCGTTCCACGGCGGGGTGGTCCGCTCACCCAGGCCGGGACGGGCCGCAGTCTCGTCCGGACGGGAGGCGCTCCAGCGGTCACGGGCCTTGCCGAACAGCCAGACAAAGCCGAATCGGCTCGGGTTCGAACGGCCCATCAGCTTCATCCGCAGGAATCCCGAAAGCAGCTCCGCACCGATGCAGATCCCCAGGATCACAAGTGCCAGGGCAATGCCGCGGTCGTAGCTGCCCACGCCCAGCGCCTGACTCAGATCAGCGCCCAGGCCCGGCAGACCGATCCAGCCGAGGATCACCGAGGCGCGCAGATTGATGTCGAAGCGGTGCAGGCCGTGGGCGACGATCGCCGGCATGATTCCAGGCAGAGTGGCCCCGAAGACCTGTCTGCTCCGCGAAGCGCCGGCCGCCTCGAGGGCCCGGCGAGGACCGTCGTCGTGATCCTCGATCGCGTCCGCGTAGAACTTGCCGAGCATGCCGATCGAGTTCAGCCCCAGCGCGAGGATCCCGGCGGCGGTCCCCATTCCGAAGATCCGGATGAAGATCACCGCCATCACCAGCTCGGGGATCGCACGCATGACCACAACCGCCGTGCGGGCCACAGCCCGAACCGTCTTGGACGGAGAGGTGTTGAACGCTGCGGAAAGTCCCATGAACACCGAGATCACCATGCCCAGCAGTGTGGCCAGGGTGACAATCGCCAGAGTCATCGCCGTGGACTCGAGCAGGGCCGGAACCTCAGGGAGCTGCAGCCCTCCCACACGCTCCCGGAAGAAGACGACGGCGTTCTCATAGCCGGCGATGAACGACGCGACGTTCACTCGCAGCTCGATCATCGACCAGATGCCGCCTGCCGCGAACGCCACCATGATGGCGAAGCCCAGCATGCCCCGCGCCGAGGGACCGTGCAGGGTGCGGGCGCCAGATGGAGCAGCGGGCGCACGGTCATGCGGCGGGAGCTCAGGGGCCGGACCGGCAGCCGTCTCCCGAACGCCGGCAGTCATACCGCCACGGCCTCCCGATAAGGCTCAGTTGCCGGCTGGGGCCCCGCAGCGGCTCGCGGCACGTAGATGCTCCGAGCGTCCTGCGAGGTGACATCAGCGGCGGCTTCGTCCATCACCTTCACCCCACTGCGCAGGCCGATGATTCGGTCGCCCCACTCGCGGGCCAGCTCCACCTGGTGCAGGCTGCACACCACCGTCAGCTGGTCCTCCTCAGCAATCTGGGCGATGAGGCTCATCACCTGGCTGGAGGATTCAGGATCCAGGGATGCTACCGGCTCGTCCGCCAAGAGCACCTTGGGCTGCTGAACGAGGGCACGAGCCACTGCAGCCCGCTGCTGCTGGCCGCCGGAGAGAGTGTCCGCCCGCTGGAACCGCTGATCAGCCAGGCCGACCCTCTCCAGCTGATCCAGGGCGCGCTGCCGCACCGCCTTCGGGTAGCTGAACAGTCCCACCCGCGGGCCCCACAGAGAGCCCAGCGCGCCGGTGCACACGTTCTCCAGGGTGGACATGGAACCCACCAAGTGGAACTGCTGGAAGACCATGCCGATGTCGCGGCGCAGCGCCCTCAGCTCGGCCCGGCGGGCAGCGCCCACCTCCGTGCCCAGCACGGTGACTGATCCGGAGGTGGGCGTATGCAGGCCGTTGATCAGTCGGAGCATGGTCGACTTTCCCGACCCGGAGAGCCCCAGCAGCACGGTGAACGTGCCCGGGTCGATGCTCAGGCTGATGTCATCAGCGGCGGTGGTCGACGGCGGGAACTTCTTGGTGACATTCTTCAGGACGATGGCAGACATCAGTCGCAGGCTTCCGCCTCGGTGATCTCGCAGACCTCGCGGATGCCGTCGTAGATCCCGTCGTCGACGGGAGCGTACTCGTAGGACTCCTCGGGCAGGGAGCAGTCATCAGCAGAGCCGCAGTAGCCCTCCTCGACCAGAGCATCCACGTTGATCAGACCGTCGTCGAACATGCCGCGCAGCTGCTCCTGCGCCTCGTCATCGAGGGTGTCGGTATTCATGAAGATGGGGGATGCCGGGATGACCGGGGACTCCCAGACGATCTCGTAGTCGTCCTCGCTGAGCTCACCACGGTTAGGCATCAGCACCTCGACCATGGAGTCGTAGGCGAAGGCCAGATCGCACTGACCGTCCAGCAGGGCCAGGATCGCCCCGTCGTGGGAGCCGGGGAAGACCGGATCGACATCGTCTTCAGGGTCCAGGCCGGCCTCAAGCATGCCGGCCGAGGGGTAGAGGAAGCCCGAGGTGGAGCCCTGCTCCACGTAGCAGACGCTCTCACCCTCCACCTCCTCGAGGCTATCGATGTCGGAGTCGGAACGCACCAGCGCATAGGAGACGTAGCCGGCTTCCTCGCCCTCCTCCTCGATGCGGCCGCCCAGCACGTCCACGCCGGCGCCGGCGTCGCCAGCCCGCACATAGGTGAAGGGGGAGCCGATCCCCATATCAGCCTGGCCGGCGACCATCGCCTCAATCACGGCGTTGTAGTCCGTAGAGTGGTTGAACTCCACGGGCCGTCCGGTCTCACCAGCAATGACCTCCATCAGAAGCTCGAAGCCAGCCTCCAGCTGAGCAGCCTCCTCCGCGGGGACCCCGACGATGCGGATCGGATCGCCCTCGCCCCCGACCTCACCCTCTGGGTCCTCGAGCTCCTCGCCGCTGTCCTCAGCGGTGCCGTTCTCCGCGCCGTTGTCCTCGTCCGCGGCCTCACCGCAGGCGGACAGGGCCAGGATGCCGGCGAAGCCCAGAGCTGCCAGCCTGGCCAGCGGGCTGCGGTACAGGGTCTCAATCATCGTGCGGGCCCTCCTCTGTGAAGCGATTCATATGCGAGTCCGCGGACCCATCCGGTCCGGGCACGAAGGACACAGTCCCTAGGCAAGATGAACCGCTGGTAACGATCACAGTGAACGCCTGATGAACGGAGAGGAAACCTTCGTCAGGAAGGACTGCCCAGCATCGGTCCGGGTCAGAGCAGGACCGGCTCGGCCCAGCGGGGGCCGTAGCCGCGCAGCACCGCAGTGCGCGGGGCTCCGAGGAGCTCCTCCTCAGACTCGGTGAAGTCCGTCTGAACAGTGCACTCCGAGGAGAGCGCGGCGTCGTAGGCCGGCTCCTGCTCGGCACGGAGCAGCTCGATATCGAGCCAGGACCCTTCGGGTCCGGCGACGGGCCCCTCCACCCGGCTGCGGCCCCACTCCACCACAGTGATCGAATGCGGCAGGGCGGCCGGCAGGTCCAGGGACTCCAGGCCTTCGGCGTCGGTGCGGTAGGCGTCCACATGCACCAGGTCCGGGCCCTCGCCGAGGCTGGTGTGGACGCGGGCGAGGACGAAGGTCGGCGAAGTCACCGGCCCCTCCACCCCCAAGGACTCCCCCAACGATTGGGTGAAGGTGGTCTTGCCCGCGCCCAGCCCGCCGGTGAGCACCAGCAGGTCGCCCGGCGCCAGCTGCGCGGCCAGCGCCCTCGCGAACGACTCCGTAGCCTCCAAGTCCTCCAGGAGCGTCCTCAGCGTCCACTGCTCCCCCGGCAGCGCCGCGGCAGGTGCGGCGTCCTGGCTCATGCGTCCTGCCCCGGCGCCTCGGCGTCATCGCCGGTGTCCACGACCTCACGGGGGACCCGCTCACCGATGCGGGTGATGATCTCGTAGTTGATGGTCTGGGCGGCGGTGCCCCAGTCCGCGGCAGCGATGCCGGAGCCCCCGCCGAAGACGACGGCATCATCGCCCACCCGCACGTCGGTCTCCTCGCTGCCGAGGTCCACGACGAACTGGTCCATCGCCACCCGGCCCGCCGAACGGCAGATCCGGCCGTTGATCCAGACCGGCGCGTCCACGGCGATGCGCGGGATCCCGTCGGCGTAGCCCAGCGGGATCAGCGCCAGGGAGGTCGGCTGGTCGGTGCGGTGGGTGAGCCCGTAGCTGATGCCCTGCCCGGCGGGAACCCGCTTCACATTCGCCACCGTGGTGCGCAGCTCCATCGCCGGACGCAGCCCCAGGTCCTCCGGGGTGCGGTCCGCGAAGGGGCTCTGCCCGTAGACGCCGACGCCGACGCGCACCATGTCGAAGTGCGCGTCCGGGCGGGAGAGGGCGGCTGGGGTGTTCGCCACGTGCCGAAGGTCCGGAACCACGCCGTGGGCCTCGGCGACCTCCACGGCTTCCCGGTAGGCGGCGAGCTGCTCGTCGGTCTCCCTGCGGTCAGGCTCGTCCGCGACCGCAAGGTGGGTGAAGATTCCCTCCACACTGATCAGTCCGCGCTCAGAGTACTCGGCGGCCTTCGCAGCCAGCGCCGGCCATTCCTCGGCGGTGCACCCGTTGCGGCCCAGGCCGGTGTCGATCTTCAGGTGCACGCGGGCGGGGATGTGCAGCTGCTCGGCAGCCTCAGCGATCAGCTCCAGCTCCCACCCGGAGACGCCGAGGTCGATATGGTGCCGGATGCCTTCGGCGAAGTCGGTGCCGCGGGTGTGCAGCCAGGCCAGGATGGGGGCCTCCACTCCGGCGTCGCGCAGCGCTTTGGCCTCGGCGACGTGGGCGGTGCCGAGCCAGTCCGCCCCGGCGTCGATGGCCGCCCGGGCTGCGGTGAGGGCGCCGTGGCCGTAGCCGTCCGCTTTGACGGCCACCATCACTTTGGCGGGGCGGACGTAGTCTGCGATGGTGCGGACGTTGTGCCTCAGGGCGGCAACGTCGATGCGGGCGGCCCGTTCGGCCCCCGCGCTGCCGGAAAAATTCATGCGTACAACCCTATCGGGCGTCAGTCCGCCCGCCGGATCGCTTCCACCAGGTGGGAGGCCCCGAACCGGCCCCTTGCCCGGGGGTCGATGGCCTGGGCTGCGGCACCGTGCAGCTTCACTCCGAGCATCGCGACGACGGCCGGCGGCTCGGCCTGGGTGGCCAGCAGGGCGCCGACGATCCCGGCCAGCACGTCCCCGGTGCCGGCCGTGGCGAGCCCGGGAGTATTGGGCCGGTGCGTCGTGGTGGTCCCGCTGGGGTGGGCCACGGCTGTCTTGGGGCCCTTGAGCACGACGACGCAGCCGGTCACGTTCGCCAGGGCCGCTGCGCCGGCCGCCGGGTCCTTGTCTTTGAGCGCCGCCTCCGCAGCGGCGTCGCCGAGACGCTGGGCCAGGCGCAGGGCCTCGCCGGCGTGCGGGGTCAGCACCACATGCTCGCCGAGCTCATCCGTCGGCACTTGCTCAGGGATCAGGTCGAGCGCCGACGCGTCCACCAGGCACGAGGTGCCGGAGCGGGAGGCGCTCAGCAGAGCGTCCCGTGCCTCAGCGGCCCGGTCCTGATCCTCACCCGAACCAGGTCCGATCAGGACGGCGCTCGCCGACTCGAGCCGGGACCGCGCGGCGTCCGCCTCGACGGCCACCACCTCGGGATGCCGGGCCAGCACGAGGTCAGCGGCCCGGCGGGGCGTCTGCAGCGTGACCATGCCGACGCCCGTGCTGACTGCCGCCCCGGCGCAGAGCATCGCGGCGCCGGGGTACTGATCGGAGCCGGCCACCACGTGGAGGGTGCCGCGGCTGTACTTATGATCCTCCGCGCGGGGTCCATGAACGCGGGGCATCAGGAGCTTCCTTCGGCCACGACCATGGCGGTGGCGATGTCCCCGTCGTGGGAGAGGCTCAGGTGCCAGCGGGCGATCCCTCTGCTCCCGGCGGCCGCGGCCACACTGTCGGTGACGTGGATGTGGGGGGCGCCCGCGGCGTCGGGAATCACCTGGCAGTGCTGCCAGTTCATCCCCGCCGGGGCGCCGAGGGCCTTGGCCACAGCCTCCTTAGCGGCGAAGCGCGCCGCGAGGGACCGGATGCTCAGCTCCCGCTCGGCGGGGGTGAACAGACGTTCCCGCAGGGCAGGAGTCCGTCGCAGCTGCTCCTCGAAGCGGGAGACCTGTACGACGTCAACCCCGATCCCGACGATCATGACGCTCTATCCCTTCGCTGTTGATGTATCTGCCCCCTATAGAGACCAGATGCATCAACAAGGCTGGGATTCCTCACGGGGCTCATTCCACGGTGACGGATTTGGCGAGGTTGCGGGGCTGGTCGACGTCGTAGCCCTTCTCACTGGCCAGTGCGCAGGCGAAGATCTGCAGAGGCACGGTGGTCAGCAGCGGCATCAGCAGCGGCTGGGTCTCCGGGACGAAGAAGACCTGCTCGGAGAACTCGCTGACCGCATCATCACCGGCCTCGGCCACAGTGATGGTCTTCGCGCCCCGGGCCCTGACCTCCTGAATATTGGAGACGACCTTCGCGTGCAGACTGTGCCGCCCATGCGGGGAGGGCACCACCACAAAGACCGGCTGGCCCTGCTCGATCAGCGCGATGGGCCCATGCTTGAGCTCACCGGCGGCGAAGCCCTCCGCGTGGATATAGGCCAGCTCCTTAAGCTTCAGAGCCCCCTCCAGCGCCACCGGGTAGCCCACATGCCGACCCAAAAACAGCACCGAGGGGCTCTGAGCCATCTCACGGGCGAGGTCCTTGATGGCATCAGCATGATCCAGGATGTGCTGGACCTTCTGCGGGATCTGATGCAGATCCGCCAGCACATCAGCGATCTGCTCGGAGAACATCTGCCCGCGCAGCTGCGCCAGATACAGACCCAGCACATAGGAGGCAGTGATCATCGCCAAGAACGCCTTGGTCGAGGCCACTGCGATCTCCGGGCCGGCATGCAGATACAGCACCGCATCCGACTCCCGCGGAATCGTGGACCCGTTGGTGTTGCAGATCGCCAGGGTCTTCGCGCCCTGCTCCTTGGCATAGCGGACCGCCATCAGCGTGTCCATGGTCTCCCCGGACTGGCTGATCGAGACCACCAGGGTCGAGGAATCAATGATCGGATCCCGGTACCGGAACTCATGGGCCAGCTCCACCTCCACCGGGATCCGGCACCAATGCTCGATCGCATACTTGGCCACATGCCCGGCATAGGCAGCCGTACCGCAGGCGACCACCATGATCTTGGAAACCCCCTTCAGCTGAGCAGGATCGATCCGCAGCTCATCCAGGCTCAGCCGCCCCGCAGCATCCGTGCGGCCCAAAAGGGTGTCCTCGACCGCCTTGGGCTGCTCATGGATCTCCTTCTCCATGAAGGTCTCATAGCCGCCCTTCTCCGCGGCAGCAGCATCCCAGTCCACATGGAACCGCTTACCGGTGGCCGCGACACCATCAAAGCCCATGATCGAGACCTCATCAGCAGTGATCGTCACAATCTGATCCTGCTCCAGCTCCACCGCCTCACGGGTGAAATCAATGAACCCCGAGACATCCGAGCCCAGGAAGTTCTCCCCCTCACCCAGGCCGACCACCAACGGCGAGTTCCGCCGGGCAGCGACCACCCGGTCAGGCTGATCCGCGTGCACCGCCAGCAGCGTGAACGCCCCCTGAAGCTCATTGACCGCCAACCGCATCGCCTCAGTCAGATCCCCAGCAGCCTCACCCCGGTAGAACTGCCCGATCAGCTTCGCCGCCGCCTCAGTATCGGTCTCAGAGTCAAAAGACTCACCAGCCCGAACCAGCCCAGCCTTCAACGCACTGAAATTCTCAATGATCCCGTTATGGATCACCGCCAGATCCCCACCATCACCCAGATGCGGATGCGCATTGACATCCGTAGGGCCCCCATGAGTGGCCCACCGGGTATGACCAATGCCCACCAGCGCCGGAACCACCGGAGCAGCCTCAATCTCAGCCACCAGATTCGCCAGCTTTCCCGCCTTCTTCCTGGCAGCCACCCGACCATCAGCAATCGTGGCCACCCCCGCCGAGTCATAGCCGCGATACTCCAAACGGCGCAGCCCCTCCAAAAGCACATCCATCGCCTGATGCTGACCAGCCCTCTGCGACGAGGCCACATAACCCACAATTCCACACATGCACGCAAGAGTACCGCTGCCACCTGCAGGACGCCGAGCCGCTATCGTGTCAGGGTGTCCGCACCTGACCACTCTGCCCACGAGCGCGCCGAGGCCCGGCCTGACCACCGGCTCCCGCCGCAGAAGCCTGCCCTGCACACCGCACCCGTCCCACGGATGGGCAGCGCCGCCGCCTGGGCCGACTCACCCCCGGCGGAGGAGGTCCGCACCAGCTCCCCGTTCGTGGGGTTGGACCGTGACACGTGGGCGCATTTGGCCGACACCATCGAGCAGCCGCTCAACCAGGACGATGTCGATCGTCTCCGCGGCATCGGCGAGCACCTGAGCCTCAACGAGGTGGAGCAGATCTACCTGCCGCTGAGCCGGCTGCTGTCCATCTATGTGGAGGCCAACGCGGACCTGCGGCACCGCACCAATGAGTTCCTCGGCGGCGACACCCGGCGCACCCCGTTCGTGATCGGCGTCGCCGGCTCGGTGGCGGTGGGGAAGTCGACGACGGCGCGCGTGCTGCAGGAGATGCTCTCGCGCTGGTCCTCCACACCCCGGGTGGAGCTGGTCACCACTGACGGGTTCCTGTACCCCAACGCGGAGCTGGAGCGTCGCGGCATCATGGACCGCAAGGGCTTCCCGGAGGCCTACGACCGGCGAGCGCTGCTGCGGTTCGTCTCCGAGGTGAAGTCCGGCCGCCCTGAGGTGACCGCCCCCAAGTACTCCCACCTGAAGTACGACATCGTCCCCGAGGAGCGCGTCGTCGTGCGTCGCCCGGACGTGCTGATCGTGGAGGGGCTCAACGTGCTGCAGCCGGCCCGCCCACGGTTCGACGGGACCACCGGGCTGGCGCTGAGCGACTTCTTCGACTTCAGCATCTACGTGGACGCCCGTCCCGAATACATCAAGAAGTGGTATGTGGAACGGTTCATGCGGTGGCGGGACTCTGCCTTCGCCAAGCCCGGCAGCTACTTCCACCGCTACGCCTCCCTGAGCGACGAGGCCGCCACCAACTGGGCCACCGACATCTGGAACCGCATCAACGGCCCCAACCTTCGCGAGAACATCGCTCCCACCCGTTCCCGAGCAAAACTGGTGATGGTCAAGGGCGAGGACCACACCACCAACCGGGTGCTGCTCCGAAAGATCTGAATCCTATGCGCTCTGACCGTCCCGCTCCCTACCTGTCCCGCCGGACGCTGCTGGCCATCGGCGGCGCGGCCGGGCTGGCCGCCTGCACACCCGACAACGGGGAGAGCCCGGAGCAGACGCCCGCTCAGCAGAGCATCCCAGCGCCCACCCCTGAAGGTGAGGGCGCACCGCCGACGGCGGAGGAGCCTGAGACGGAGCAGGCCGAAGAGGCGGACGACGACGCTCCCGCCTCAGAGGCGAGCTGGGACCCCGACTCCACCTATGTGCTGGTGAACAAGCGAAACCCGCTGGAGCCGGCCGACCATGTGCCCTCGGACCTGCGCGAACTCGATATCTTCCAGCACTATGAGGGCCAGCAGCTCCGCGAGGAGGCTGCCGGGGCCCTTGAGGAGCTGTTCGCCGCCGCCGCGGAGGAAGGCCATGCCCTGGCCGTCACCACCGCCTATCGGGACTACGAGCACCAGTTCGCCCTCTACGACAGCTGGTACTGGGAGCACGGTCAGGAATGGACCGACGCCCGCTCCGCCCGGCCGGGCTACTCCGAGCACCAGACCGGGCTCGCCGTGGACATCCTCACCGAGGACTCCCACCCTGACGAGCTGCTCGAATCCTTCGGCGGCATGCCGGAGGGGGAATGGGTGGCCGAGCACGCCCATGAGTTCGGGTTCATCATCCGCTACCCCGAGGGCGCCGAAGACATCACCGGCTACCAGTACGAGCCCTGGCACCTGCGCTACCTCGGCGTCGAAGCCGCCGCGGAGGTCTTCGAGGAGGGCGTCACCCTCGAGGAGCACTGGGACCAGCCTCCAGCCCCTGACTACGAGTACGACTACCTGGAGGATCCGGCCGTCGACCGTTAGCCTGAGCGGGGCACGACGTCGGGGGCCTCACCCGTGGGCTCCGGCGGCTCGGCGGCCAGGGCGTCCTCCCCCATGACGTCGACGACGCGCTCCCAGCGGTCCTCGAGGACCTCGTCGGGAATCTCGTGCTCATGCTCGCCGTCCAGCAGCTCGGCCAACGGGTAGATGCCGCGGAAGGTCTCCTCCCCGCGGCTGGCCCCCTCCCGGTCCACAGTGACCGGGGACCATTCCAGCCCCGTGATGCGGGCTCCGTCGTCGTCGACCTCCGCCTGAGCCAGCGCCATGATGCCGGTCGCTGTCTCGGGGACGCAGCACTCCTCGTCCTGGTTGGTGAAGAAGTTGCCCAGCGACCAGGTCACCCACATACCCTCGCCGTCCGGGCCGCCGTCGAGCTGCTCCAGCGGCTGCGGCGTGTGGCTGTGGTTGCCGAACACGAGGTCGATCTGCCCGGCCTCCGCCAGCTCCGACGCGTACTCGTTCTGCTCCTCGTTGGGGGCGTGGGCGTACTCCTCGCCCCAGTGCACTGAGGCGATCACCAGGTCCGCGCCGTCGGCTCGGGCCTGCTCCGCCTGCGCGCTCATCTCCTCGGCGTCCCCGTCGGCGACCACCCAGGGGGTCTCCTGGGGCGGGTAGAAGGGGTCGTTGTGGATCTGAGTGTTCGCCACATGCGCGACGACGATCTCCCGGTCCCCGCGCTCCAGGGTGTAGAGCTGAGGCTCGGCGGCCTCCTCCTCAGTGCGGGCGGTGCCCGCATGCCCCAGTCCGGCGGCGTCGAAGGTGTCCAGGGTGTGCTGCACACCGTCCACCCCCATGTCGAGTGAGTGGTTGGTAGCGGTGGTGCAGCCGTGGAACCCGGTCTGCGCCAGCGAGTCGGCGAGCTCGTCCGGAGCGCCGAAGACCGGATACCCGACCGGCTCCGTGCCGGGCGGGACGATCGGCACCTCCATCCCGCAGAGCGCCAGGTCCGCGCCGGACACCCAGTGCTCGACGCCGGAGAGGCCCTCAGCGAAGTCGTAGCTGCCGTCCTGCTGCTCCGCGGCAGCAATGATCGCGTCATGGATGAGCACGTCCCCCGCGGAGAGGATGGTGAACGCGCCGGACTCCTCCTCAGCCTCTGGCGCCGGCTCCTCGGGCTGCTCCTGGTGGGCCTCCGAGGGCTCCGCTGAGGCAGGGCCGGGGCTCTCCCCGGCGTCCTCGGGCGCCTCCGTGCCGCAGCCGGCAAGGGCGGCGGCCGCAGCGGCGAGCATCAGGGCTCCTCGGGTCCGTGTCCTCATCATCAGTGAGTCTATGGGCCCGGAACCCTCCCGCGCATAGGATCGGTTGATGCTCAAAGGATTCTTCGCCTTCATCAAACAGGGAAATGTTGTTGACCTTGCGGTCGCCGTCGTACTGGGCGCTGCCTTCGGCGCCGTGGTGAATGCCTTTGTCGAAAGCGTCCTCATGCCGCTGGTCGCCCAGCTGATCGGCGGTTCCGAGCCTGAGTTCGACGACCTCTGGACCTACACCGTCCCTGGGCTCGACGGCCCTGAGATGCAGTTCGGCGTGCTGGCCACCACTGTGGTGAACTTCCTGCTGATCGCGGCTGCCGTCTACTTTGTGGTGGTGCTTCCCATGAGCAGGATCATCGAGGCTCGCAACAGGGCCCTCGGCGAGCCGGAGGAGGAAGAGGAGGAGGAGAGCATCACCCTCCTGAAGGAGATCCGCGACCAACTCAAGGCCCAGACCGAGGTCACAAACCCCGCGTTCATCCAGCAGCTCGTCGAAGCTGAGCGCAGGGCCGAGGAGGAGGAGAAGGCCAAGGAGGATGCCGAAGCCAAGACCGGCCTCTTCGGGAGGGCCAAGAACGTCGTCTGGGGCAGGGCCTGAGCAGCTCGTCGCGCTCTAGAGGGTGAGTTCTGCTTTGACGATGTCTGCCAGGGCCTGGGACTCGGCGTGGGCGATCTCGGCATGGGTGGCCTCGACCATCACCCGCACCACCGGCTCCGTACCCGAAGGACGCAGCAGCACCCTGCCCTCAGCCCCCAGCCGGTCCTCCAGGGCCGCCACCGCCTCCTGCACCGGCTGATGAGTCTTCACCCTGGCCTTATCGACCCCTTTGACATTGACCAGCACCTGCGGCAAACGAGTCATCGCCTCATCAGCCAGCTCCTTCAGGCTCTTGCCGGTCTTAGCGACCCGAGCAGCCAGCTGCAGCCCGGTCAGCACCCCATCACCAGTAGTGGCATAGTCGGAGAAGATCAGATGACCCGACTGCTCACCGCCGAGCGAATAGCCCCCAGCACGCATGCCCTCGAGCACATACCGGTCCCCCACCGCAGTCTCCACCAGCCCGATGCCAGCAGAAGCCATCCCCAGCTTCAGCCCCAGATTGCTCATCACCGTGACCACCAGGGTGTCATCGACCAGCCCCCCGGCCTCCTTCAGCCCCCGGGCAAGGACACCCATGATCTGATCCCCATCGATGACAGCACCGGTGTGATCAACCGCCAGACACCGGTCAGCATCCCCATCATGGGCCACCCCCATATCAGCCCCATGGGAGACCACCGCCTGCTGCAGATTCTCCAGATGCGTCGAACCGTACCCCTCATTGATATTGACACCATCCGGGTCAGCACCAATGACCACCACCTGGGCACCAGCAGCAGCGAACGCCTCCGGCGAACACCCGCTGGCGGCCCCATGAGCACAATCGATGACGACCTTCAGCCCCTGCAGCGAGACCCCGCCCAGACTGGCCAGCAGATGGACCACATACCGGTCCTCCGCATCAGCGAAACGCTGCACCCGCCCCACATCAGCCCCCGTCGGGGTCGGAGGCTGCTGAGCCATCTGCGCTTCGATCGCGTCCTCGGCCCGATCATCAAGCTTATGACCCCCCGCAGCCAAGAACTTGATCCCATTATCCGCCGCCGGATTATGCGACGCCGAGATCATCACCCCGAAGTCAGCATCAATATCAGCCACCAAGAACGCCGCCGCCGGGGTCGGCAGCACACCGGCGTCATAGACATCCACACCCACCGAGGCGATCCCAGCCTGCACCGCCGCCGAGAGAAACTCCCCCGAAACCCGCGGATCCCTAGCCACCACAGCCACCGGCCGAGGCCCACGACTGATCTGATCACCCCCCAGCACCACCGCAGCCGACTGAGAAAGACGAAGAGCAAGATCCGCGGTCAGCAGCCCATTGGCCACACCACGGACCCCATCAGTTCCAAAGAGTCTGGTCATATTGATGGTGAGTGTAATAGCCCAACCATGAGAAAACCCCCGCCGGATGAGCCGGCGGGGGTTTTCGTAGTGAAGCTGTGATTAGCGCTTCGAGTACTGCGGGGCCTTGCGGGCCTTCTTCAGCCCAGCCTTCTTCCGCTCCACGGCGCGTGCGTCGCGGGTCAGGAAGCCGGCCTTCTTCAGGGCCGCGCGGTTGTGGTCACGGTCCACACCGTTCAGGGCGCGGGAGATGCCCAGGCGCAGTGCGCCGGCCTGGCCGGAGGGGCCGCCGCCGTCGATCAGCGCGACGACGTCGTAGGCTCCGCTGAGGCCCAGCAGGGTGAAGGGGTCGTTGACCTCCTGCTGGTGCAGCTTGTTGGGGAAGTAGTCCTCCAGGCTGCGGCCGTTGAGGGTCCACTTGCCGGAGCCGGGGACGATCCGGACGCGGGCACGGGCCTGCTTGCGGCGGCCGATGGCGGCGCCGGGGACGGAGAGGTTGCGGTCAGCCGATGCCTGCTCGGCTGCCTCAGGCGCGGCCTGCGACTCGGAGGTGTAGCTGGTCACTTCCTCAGTCTCGGATGCCTGCACGGTGGTGTCTTCAGTGGTCTGAGTCATGTTCTGCTCCTTCCCAGCGCCTACTGAGCGACCTGGGTGATCTCGTAGGGCTTGGGCTGCTGAGCGGCGTGCGGGTGCTCGCTGCCTGCGTAGACGCGCAGCTTCTTCAGCTGGGCGCTGCCGAGCTTGTTGTGGGGAACCATGCCCTTGACGGCAACCTCCACAGCTCGGGTCGGGAAGCGCTCAATCATCTCCTGGAAGGAGAGGGACTTGATGCCGCCGGGGAAGCCGGAGTGCCTCCAGTAGCGCTTCTTGGAGGCCTTGTCGCCGGTGACGGCGACCTTGTCGGCGTTGATGATGATGACGAAGTCGCCCATGTCCTGGTGCGGCGCGAAGGTCGGCTTGTGCTTGCCGCGCAGCAGGTCAGCGGCGTGGGTGGCCAGCCGGCCCAGGACGACGTCAGTGGCGTCGATGACGTGCCACTGAGCGTCGGCGTCTCCTTGCTTGGGGGTGTACGTACGCACGGTGTTCATGCCTTTACGGTCGGTTGTTCTACGGTCAGGCTCCAGCCTCCGCACGTGTGTGAGATGCACGACGGCGCAGGTGCCTGTTCACTCTTCAGGTCCGGGACGCGCGGGGCGCCCCTGATATGTCGGTGCAGTTCCGGCTTTCCAGGTGAGGGCTGGAAAGATGCCGGGCCCGTAGGTCCCCGTCCCGTCCCATGGAGGCTTGATGGCCATGCAACTGAGCCGCCTCAACACGAATCCAGGCAGGGGTGGACACGCACAACAGCTGGTCACTCTACCGGAAAGCTGGTCGACCTGCATCCCGCTCGACCTGCCGACTTCCTCTCGCACAGGCAAGGCCTCTTGCAAACACAGATTTGCACAGATATTGTGTGGGAAATCCCACACTAATGTGGCACATACCACATTCAGTCTCTCTGAGGGAGGTCCCCATGCCCCTGCTCGCCGCCGAGCGCCACGGCCGCGTCCGTGCTCTGCTGACACAGGACGGCAGCGTCAGCGTCCAGCAGCTCGCTGACACCTTCGCCGTCACGCGGGAGACCGTCCGACGAGACTTGGACCAGCTCGAGGCGGAAGGAGCCCTGCGCCGCATCCATGGGGGCGCAGTGCCCGCCGCCTCCGCATCGCGGACCGAGGCGCCGCTCCAGGAGCGGCAGAGCCGTCGGGCCGAGGAGAAGCGCCGCATAGCCCATGCGGCGCTCGCGTACCTGCCTCCTGCCGAAGGAGGCTCCATGATCATCGACGCCGGCACCACCACGGAGGCCCTCGCCGAGCTCCTCACCGCCCCCGGGGAAAGGAGCGCCGAAGACCCCGAGGAGCACCGCTTCCTGATCACCAACGCGGTGCCCATCGCGGCGAAGCTCAGCTCCTCCCCCTCTGTCGACGTCGAGATTCTCGGCGGCAGCATCCGCGGGATCACCGGAGCCGCCGTCGGCGTGCAGACCACCGCGGCGCTGCGCCGACGCCGCGCCGACGTCGTCTTCCTCGGCACCAACGGGGTGGAGGCAGGGTTCGGGCTGAGCACCCCTGACACGCAGGAGGCCGCCGTGAAGACCGAGCTGCTCGAGGCCGGGCGCCAGCGCGTGGTGCTCGCCGACTCCTCGAAGCTGGGCCGCAGCTCCCTGGTGCAGTTCGCGAGGCTGGAGGACATCGACGTGCTGATCACCGACGCCGCGCCGCCGGCCTCCCTCGCTGATGCCCTGGCCGAGGCCGAGGTGTCCGTGGTGGTGGCCCCGTGATCCTCACCGTCACCCCCAACCCGAGCCTGGACAAGACCGTGGAGCTGTCCGCGCCGCTGGCCGTGGGACAGGTGCAGCGCGCCGCCGGCCAGCACGCCGAGCCGGGCGGCAAGGGCGTCAACATCGCACGCGCGCTGGCCGCAGCCGGTGAGGACTCCCTCGCCCTGCTCCCCGGCGACCCCGGCGACCCCGTGCTCACCGCCCTCGAGGAGCTCGCCGTGCGCCACGAGGCGCTGCCGATCGGCACCCCCCTGCGCACCAACATCACCATCACCGACCCTGCCGGCACCACCACCAAGGTCAACGAGCTCGGGCCCGCTCTGCCCCAGGAGCGGGTCGAGGCATTCCTCGAGACCGTGATCCGGCGCGCAGGGTCCGCGTCTTGGGCCGCACTGGCCGGCTCACTGCCGCCCGGCATGCCCGAGACCTTCTACGCCGACGTCATAGCCGGGCTGCGCAATGCTGGCGGGCCTCAGCCGCCACCGATCGCCGTCGACGCCTCAGGACCGGCCCTGGCCCACGCCGCCGCCTCCGGGCCCGACCTCATCAAGCCCAATGCCGAGGAGCTGCTGGAGCTCCACGCCGCCCTATGCGGCGCCGCAGCCTCCCCCGCCGTGAGCCCCGCGGAGCTGGAGGGCGAACGCGGCCTCGCAGCCGAGCTGGTCCGCAGCGTGCAGAAGCACGGCGTGCGGGCCGCACTGGTGACCCTCGGCGCGCACGGAGCCGTCCTCGTGCCGGAGCCCTCCTCGGACGCGCCGGTCCTCGCCGCCTCCGGACCCCCGCTCGTGGTGCGCAGCACCGTCGGCGCCGGCGACGCCTCGCTCGCCGGGTACGTGCTGGCCGCCCACCGGGGCGCCGCGGCGGAGGAGCGTCTGCGGCGCGCCGCCGCCCAGGGCCGGGCCGCAGCCTCCCTGCCGGGCTCCACCATGCCTCGCCCCCAAGACCTCAGGATCCTCGACATCGTCGTCGAGGAGCTACCCCCCACGAAGTAAGGAAACCGCCATGTCCATCACCACCACTGACCTGGTCAGCCTGGATGAGCTCACCGAGGAGCACCCCCGGGAGGTCATCCGTGCCCTGGCCGAGCGGCTCGTCCTGGCTGGGCGCGCCGAGAGCGCCGACCCCGTCTTCGAGGCCGCATGGGCCCGTGAGGAGCAGTCCTCCACCGGCATGCCCGGCGGCTTCGCGATCCCGCACTGCCGCACCGCAGCGGTCAGCCGCCCCACAGTCGCCTTCGCCCGGCTGCCCCAGCCCGTCCCCTTCGACCCGGACGAGCCCTCTGACCTGGTCTTCTTCATCATCGTTCCCGAGAGCGCCGACCAGGAGCATCTGAAGATCCTCTCCACCATCGCCACCTCGCTGATGGACGAGGAGTTCGTCTCCTCGCTGCGCTCAGCGCAGAGCCCCGACCACGCCGTGGAGCTGCTCCAGTCAGCCCTGGGCGGCCACGCGCAGGAGCCGGTCGACCAGCCGGCCGCAGCCTCCGCCGCGGAGGGCGCTCCGAGCCTGGTGGCCGTCACGGCCTGCCCCACCGGCATCGCCCACACCTATATGGCCGCCGACGCACTGAAGCAGGCCGCCGAGCGGCTCGGCATCTCGCTGCAGGTGGAGACCCAGGGCTCCGCCGGCTCCGCTCCCCTGGAGCGCAGCGCCATCGCCGAGGCCTCCGCCGTCGTCTTCGCCGCCGACGTCGACGTCCGCGACAAGCAGCGGTTCGTGGGCAAGCCGGTGGTCGCCTCCCGCGTCCGCCGGGGCATCGATGATCCGGAGTCGCTGCTGCGCGAAGCCCTGGCCGCCGCCGAGGACCCGCAGGCCAAGACGGTCAGCGTCGAGGACAGCGGCTCCTCCGAGAACGCTGAGGAGGAGTCGGAGAGCTTCGGCCGGAAGACCCAGCGGGTCCTGATGACCGGCGTGAGCTACATGATCCCGTTCGTGGCCGCCGGCGGCCTGCTCATCGCACTGGGCTTCCTGCTGGGCGGGTACAACATCACCGACGCCGCGGAGGACATCGCCTTCGGCAGCACCCTGTGGAGCCTGCCCTCCGAGGCTGAGCTGCCTGACCCGTTCCACGGATTCGGCGCCCTCGGCGGGTACCTCGGCGCGGTGTTCTTCGTCATCGGCGGGGCGGCCATGAACTTCCTGGTTCCCGCACTGGCCGGATACATCGCATACGGCATGGCGGACCGGCCCGGCATCGCGCCCGGATTCACGGCCGGCGCGGTGGCACTCAGCATGGACGCCGGCTTCATCGGCGGCATCGTCGGCGGTGTGCTCGCCGGCGCTGTGGCAGCCGGTTTCCGCCGGCTGGACGTTCCCCGCTGGCTGGCGGGGCTCATGCCCGTAGTGATCATCCCGCTGCTGGCCACCATCGTGGCCGCCGGGTCCATGGTCCTCTTCCTCGGCGGCCCCATCGCACAGCTGACCGCCGCCCTGGAGGGGTGGCTCGAGGGCATGACGGGCTCCGCCGCCGTCGTGCTGGGGCTGATCCTCGGCCTGATGATGTGCGTGGACCTCGGCGGCCCGGTCAACAAGGTGGCCTACTCCTTCGCCGTCGCAGGCGTCTCGGGGGCTGTCGCGGCGGGAGCCGATGCCCCGCTGATGATCATGGCCACGGTGATGGCAGCGGGCATGGTGCCGCCGCTGGGCATGGCCCTGGCGACCTTCGTGGACCGGAGGCTCTTCACCTCCGCGGAGCAGGAGAACGGAAAGACGGCCGTGCTGCTGGGCGCCGCCTTCATCTCCGAGGGGGCGATCCCCTTCGCCGCGGCAGATCCGCTGCGCGTGCTCCCCGCCTCGATGCTGGGCGGAGCGACCACCGGCGCGCTGACCATGGCCTTCGGGGTCACCTCCTTCGCTCCCCACGGCGGCGTGTTCGTGCCGTTCGCGGTGGAGAGCTTCCCGCTGTTCCTGGCCTCGGTCCTCTGCGGCGCTGCCGTCACGGCGCTCAGCGTGATCGCGCTGAAGCGCTGGGTCCGACGCGCCCCCGCGCAGAAGGCGGAGCCTCAGGCTGCCTCAGCCTGACCGCCGTCAGCGTTCGGGGAGAGAGCTCAGAGACGGGATGCGACGATGTCGCGGACGCGGTCGAAGAGGGGGTGGACAGGATCCAGCCCAGTGACCTCCGCCGTGACAGCCTCCGGGGAGACCTCTGCCGCGCGCATTCGGTCCAGCAGCTGGTGCAGCTGCTGGGCCTGCTCGTCTCCGGTGAACTCCAGGGCCGCGTCGACGGCACTCAGCAGGCCGTCCACCGCCAGGCCCTGCTCAGCGGCCTCGGCTGCGGGGCCGATGAGCCGCTCGCTGCGGGAGAGCTTGCGCAGCGGCTGACGTCCCACACGGTCCACGGTGTCCGGCAGGGCAGGGTTGCGGAAGCGATCGAGGATGGTGGTCCGGTACTCGGTCATCTCCTCATCAGTGAAGCCGTGCTTGGCGCGCAGCAGTGCGGAGGTCTCCTCGAGGGCGGCGGCGACGCCTGCTCCGACCTTCTCGTCGGCGAGCGCCTCGGCGATGGCGTCCAGTCCGGCCCGCTGGCCCAAGTAGGCGGCGGTGGCGTGGCCGGTGTTGACGGTGAAGAGCTTGCGCTCGATGTACGGGCCGAGCTCGTCCACGAAGTGCGCACCGGGAATGCTGGGGAGCCGGCCGCCGAAGGCGCCCTGCTCGATCGCCCACTCGTAGAAGGGCTCCACGGTGACGTCGATGCCGCCCTCGGACGGCTGGCCGGGCACGATGCGGTCCACCGCAGTGTTGGCGAAGACTGCATTGGAGGACAGAGCGCCCCACTCCTCACCGGCGAGCTCAGCGATGTGCTCGCGAAGGGTGTCGGTGGCGCCGATCGCGTTCTCACAGGCCATGACCTGCAGCGGAGCCGCATCCTCGGCCCGCTCGCGCAGTCCGGCAAGGATGTGAGGCGCGATGAGCTTCAGGATGGTGGGCCCCACCGCCGTGGTCACGACGTCGGCGTCGGCGACCTCGGCGGCCACCGCTTCCGGGCTCTCTGCGGAGTTGAGCGCCCTGAAGCCGGTGACTGTCCTGTCCTGCCCGCCGGCGCCGACCTCGTGCACGGTGTACGATTCGGCGGCGGCGAGAGCGTCCACCAGGGGGGCGGCGACGTCGGAGAAGACCACCTCATAGCCGCCCTCATGGAGCAGAAGCCCCACGAATCCGCGGCCGATGTTGCCTGCGCCGAAATGCACTGCCTTCATGAGGCGGTCTCCTCGTCTGTTCGCTGCTGGTTCTACTGGTTGACGGCCTGAAGCATCTGGAAGATCTCCTCCTCGGTGGAGGCTTCCTTCAGCTTCTGGACCTGGGACTCCTCGGCGAAGAGCTCGGCGATCCGGGAGAGGATCTGCAGGTGCTCGTCGCCCACACCGGCGATGCCGATGACGAAGCTGACCTGGTCGCCGGACCAGTCCACCCCGCCGTCGTACCGGGTGACGGACAGCGCGGAGGCCTTGACCGCGTCTTTGGCCTCGTTGGTGCCGTGCGGAATGGCCAGCTCGTTGCCCATGAAGGTGGAGACGGTCGCCTCACGGTCCCGCATGGCCTGCAGGTAGTCCTCGGTGACCGCTCCGGCGGAGACGAGGATCTCGTTGGCCTGCTGCAGCGCCTGATCCTTGGTGGCGGTGCCGGAGACGATGGTCACCCGCGCCGGGGTCAGTACCGCGGTCTCTGTGGCGACGCCGCCCTCCGCCTCAGCATGAGCGGCCGGAGCTGATGACTCCTCAGCGGCAGGGCTCTCCTCGCGGCTGCTCCTGACCAGCTCCACGACCTCGTCGTACTCGGGGGCGTTCATGAAGCTGTCCACGGAGACGTGGACGGCGTCGGGCTCCTGGCCACGGGCACGGTCGGTGAGCTGCTGCTGGGTGATGACGAGGTCCGCGTCGCCCGGCAGGTTCGGGATCGCCTTGTTGGTGATGTCGATGTCGGTGATGCCGGCTTCCTTCATCTTCTTGCGGAGCACTGAGGCGCCCATGGCGGAGGAGCCCATGCCGGCGTCGCAGGCGAAGTAGATCGTCTGGATCTTCGCGGAGGCGGCGGCCGGCACAGCGCCCGCACCGGCGGCCAGGTTGGCCAGGTGTTCGGACTTCTTGCCCTTGGCTGCCTCAGTCTTGGCGACGGCGGAGGTGAACTTATCCTCGCTGGCCAGGTCTTTCTTCCGGTCCTTGATGAGGATCAGGGCGGCCACGGCGAAGGTCACCGCTGCGGAGAGGACCCAGGAGAGGGTGACTCCCACCACGTTGCCGACCCCACCGCCTGCGGACTGCAGGTAGATGGCGATGATTGAACCGGGGGCGGCAGGCGCCTGCAGGCCGACCTCGAGCAGCATGTTGGTGGTCACACCGGTCGCACCGCCGGCGATCACAGCGACCAGCAGGGCCGGCTTCATCAGCACGTAGGGGAAGTAGACCTCGTGGATGCCGCCCACAAAGTGGATCAGCGCAGCGCCCGGGGCGGTGGCACGAGCAGCGCCGACGCCGAAGACGGTGAAAGCGAGCAGCAGACCGAGACCCGGGCCGGGGTTGGCCTCGAGCAGGAAGAGGATGGAGCTGCCCTCAGCGTCCGCCTGCTGGGTGCCCAGCGGGGTGAGCACGCCGTGGTTGATGGCGTTGTTCAGGAAGAAGACCTTAGCGGGCTCGATGAGCAGGGAGGTCAGTGGCAGGAGATTGTTGTCCACCAGCCACTCAACGGCTGAGCCGAGCGTCTCCATGAGCCAGTTGATCGGCGGGGCCAGCAGGAAGAACCCGACCACCAGCATGATGAAGCCGAGGATTCCGGCGGAGAACATGTTGACGAGCATCTCGAAGCCGGGTCTGATCTTCCCGTCCCAGATGGCGTCGATCTTCTTCATCAGCCAGGCGGCCAGCGGACCCATGATCATCGCGCCGATGAACATGTGGACGTACTCAAGCTCCTCCGCTTCGGGGAGCGTCTCGTTGAGCTGGTCGATGAAGAAGTCGGAGCCGGCGATCGTGCCGACGGCAGCCACCGCACCGACGACAGCGCCGCGAGTGTCATAGACCATCCGGCCGCCCTGCATGGCGATGAGGATCGGCAGCAGGTAGTGGATGATCGGGTAGATCACGCCGTCGAGCGCGTTGGTGGGAGCCCATCCGTCCTCGGTGAACTCACTGACGTTGACGATGATCGCGGTGGCGATGCCCCATGCGATCAGCGCGGGAATGTTCGGCATCACCATGCCGGACATGAAGGACCCGACCTTCTGGATCCCGACCCGGAGCGCCCCGGGCTGCTTCTGGTCCGGCGCGCCGGACTCTGCTTCTGCGGCAGGTGACGTCGTCGTCATCGCGTGCCCCTCTCGTTGTTCTGCGGTTGTCGTTGTAGAAGGTGCTACTGGGTGAGCGCCTCGCGCACGGCCGCACGGGCGGCGGCGGCGCTGGTGGTGCCCAGTGCGGCCTCAGCGGCCGCACGGGCGGAGTCTGCGGTGTGCTGGGAGAGCTCGTAGCGGACCTCGGCCAGAGCGGCAGGCGCCATGGACAGGGTGTTCACGCCCAGGCCCACCAGCACGACGGCCAGCAGCGGGTCCGCTGCCGCCTCGCCGCAGACGCCCACCGGCTTGGAGGCGGACCGGCCTGCGGCTCCGACCTCACGGATGAGCCGCAGCACGGCGGGGTGCCACGGGTCCTGGAGGCTGGCCACGGACCCGAGGAGGCGGTCTGCGGCCATGGCGTACTGAGTGAGGTCGTTGGTGCCGATGGAGGCGAAGCCGGTGCGCTGCAGGATCGGCTCGGCCAGCAGAGCGGAGGATGGGACCTCCACCATCACACCTGCGGTCTTCAGCCCGTGCGCGAGGGCGAGCTCCGTGAACTGCTCGGCCTCCTCAACCGTGGAGACCATGGGGGCCATGACCCACACGTCGGCTTCGGTCGCCGCCTCAGCCTGGGCGAGCGCGGTCAGCTGGTCCTCGAGGACCTCCTGCTTGGCAAGCAGGGCGCGGATGCCGCGCAGACCGAGGGCAGGGTTCTCCTCCTCATCGTTGGTGAGGAACGGCAGGGGCTTGTCCGCCCCGGCGTCGAGCACACGGACCACGACCTTCTTTCCGGGGAACGCCTCCAGCAGCTGGGTGTAGGCCTTGGCCTGCTCATCCACGGACGGTGCCCTGTCGGAGGAGAGGAAGAGGAACTCGGTGCGGAACAGCCCGACGCCCTCAGCGCCCAGCTGCACCGCGTTCTCCGCACCCTCGGGGCTGCCCAGGTTGGCCAGCAGCGGCACGGCGGTGCCGTCGGCGAGCGCACCCGGGGTGACGGGGGCCGACTGTACGGCGGCGCGCTGCTCGATGCGGCGCTGCACCTCAGCACGCTGCTCAGCGGTGGGGTCTGCGATGACATGGGATGAGGCGGCGTCGACGATGATGTCCTGCCCCTCAGCGAGGGTCTCGGCGCCCCGTGCCCCGACGACGGCGGTGATTCCCGCGCCGCGGGCGAGGATCGCGGTGTGAGAGGTGGGGCCGCCCTCCACGGTCACCAGCGCGAGAACCTTGTCCAGGTCCAGCAGGGCGGTGTCAGCGGGAGCGAGGTCCCGGGCGACCAGCACGAACGGGCGGCCGGGATCGGGCACGCCTGGGGCGGGCAGGCCGCGCAGGTGGGCGACGACCCGCTGGGAGACGTCGTTGAGGTCGGCGGCACGCTCGCCCAGATAGCCGCCGAGGCCCTTGAGCATCTCAGCGAACTCCTCGAATGCGCTGTGCACCGCCCACTCAGCCCGGCTGCCCTCAGCGGTCTTCGCCTCCACGGCCTCCGCCAGGGACGGATCCTGGGCCATCATGACCTGGGCCTCAAGGACCTCCTGAGCCTCTCCCCCCGCCTTCTCGCCGCGGGCGGCGAGGTCTGCGGCGACCGCGCTGACGGCCTCAGCGGCCCGTTCCCTCTCCTTCTCAGGGGCGAGGGTGGACTTCTCCGCCAGGGGGGCGGCCGGCGGGGGCGCCATGCGGGCCACCGGGCCGTGGGCGACGCCCTGGCCGATGCCGGTGCCGATGAGCATCCCGGCGCTGGATCCGGCGGGAGTCATGCTCAGGCCTCGTCGTGGTCGGTGACGAGGAGCTGCTCAAGGGTGTCCAGCGCGGACTCGGCGCTCTCCCCCTCGGCGGTGAGGACGACCTCGTCGCCCTTCTCCACTCCCAGAGAGAGCACGGTGAGGATGCTGGCGGCGTTGACCGTCTTCTCGCCCTTGGCGATGGTCACCGGAACACCGGTCTCCTGGGCTGCGGAGACGAACAGCTTGGCAGGGCGGGCGTGCAGGCCGCTGGAGGAGGCGACGGTGACGGTGCGCGATGCGGACATGATGAGAAGCCTTTCGTGGGGTTGATGACTCATCTAGGCGGAGGGGCTCTCCGCGCTGCTGATGAGCTCGAGCAGCGCACCCAGGGCTGCGCTGCCGTCGAGGTCTGTGCTGATGCTCTCCGGAAGCACACCGACCGGCGTCTGCTGCGGCCCGCTGAGCCCGCGCACGTCCTCGGCAAGGTCCGCCAGGTGGGGACCCAGAAGCACGGCGTCGGCCTCATCCAGCTCGTACAGCAGCGACGACTGGGCACCTGGCTGCGCGGTGTGCGGCAGGCCTTCGCCCTCCAGCGCCCGGTTGAGGCGCTGGGCGATGAATGTGCTGGACGCGCCTGCGCCGCACACCACCAGGATCTTCATCGATCTGCCTTCTGCTGCTCGTTCTGTGAGTTCTCCGGAGTTTTCTTCCGTCCTCGATTGTCCCGTGATGCAGGGCACAGAGCCATAGGTCCGCGGACGATGCTTTTTTCCGCCCCCGCGGAAACTCGGCCGACAGGCCTGTGGGAGGATGCACAGGTGGGCACCCGGCGCCAGGATCAGCTGATCTCTCTGCTCCTGAAGGAGCAGGGGTGGATCACCGGCGCCTCCCTGGCCGACTCCCTCGGCGTCACCCCGCGCAGCGTGCGCAGCTACATCTCGCAGATCAACGCGCGGGCCGGGGCCGAGGAGACTCACGACGCCGGAGAAGGCGCCCCCGCGGTGGAGTCCGGCCCCGAAGGCTACCGGGCTGACCCTCGCCGGCTGAGCCGGCTGCGCCCCGCACGCTCCGAATCGTCCCCGGACGCAAGGGCGCGCGCACTCATCCGTGAGCTGCTCGAGGCGGCCTCCGGGGTCGACCTCGCACGCACCGCCGAGCGGCTGCACCTGAGCGAAGCCACCGTCGAGGCAGACCTGCAGCGCGCCCGGACCATGATGCTCGGCCGTGACCTCACGTTGGACCGCTTCGGCTCGCGGGCGATGCTCTCCGGCAGCGAAGCCGCCCAGCGCCGGCTGATCTCCTCCCTGGTGCATGAGGAGATGGAGCAGGAGAGCTTCGACGTCGACTCCATGCGACGGGCCGCCGCACTGCGGACGGTTGACGGCGCCGCACTGGGCCCCTTCGCTCGGGAGCTGGCCGAACAGCTGCGCGGACTGGGGTTCTACGTCAACGAGTTCGCCTCCGCCGACGTGGCCCTGCACGCCGCGATCGCCGCCGACCGCGCCGCCCGAGGGCGCCCTCTGGAGCCATCCGCCGCCGACGGCCGGCCCCCGGCGGCGGCATCTCCGCCTGACGAGGACCGCGCTCGCATCACCGCCATGCTCGGCGAGCTCAGCACCCGCCACTTCAGCCTGCGCCTGACCCCCGCGGACCTCGACCACCTGGCATCCCTGGCGCTGACCCGCGTCGTCGCCCCCGGCGGGACGCGCCCGGTCCAGGCCGACCCGCAGGTCGAAAGCGTCGTCGCCGCCGCCGTCGCCCGTGCCGCTCACGATTACATGGTCGGCCTCGACGATCCCGGATTCGTCCGGCGCCTCTCCCTCCACGTGCAGAACCTCATGCTCCGCGCCGAGCAGCACGCCTGGTCCCGCAACCCCATGACCCAATCGCTCAAATCCGCCTACCCCATGGTCTTCGAGATCGCCGTCGCGCTCGCCTCAGACATCTCCCAGCGCCTCGGCGTCCCCCTGCCCGACGACGAGATCGGCTACCTCGCCATGCACGTCGGAGGGCGGCTCGAAGCCACCCGGTGGGCCGACACCGCCCTCACCGCGACAATCGTCAGCCCCGGCTACTACGAGCTCCACGAGCTGCTCCGCTCACGGATCGACGAGACCCTCGGCGCCTCGGTGGAAGTGGTCCGGATGGAGACGGGCGTGGATCCCGACTGGTCATCCTTCGACACCGACCTCATCCTCAGCACCGTCCCGCCGCCCACGCCTGACGAGCGCATCGTCACCCTCGCGCCTTTCCTCACCCAGTCCGACGTGGACCGCATCACCGCTGCCGCCGCCCGCGTACGACGCACTCGCCGGCTGGCCCGGCTGCGCCAGAAGCTCGAACGGTACTTCAGCGAAGACGCGTTCTTCCGCCCTCTCGAGGCCTCCGACGAGGAGAACGCCATCCGCCTGCTCGGCGAGCCGCTGGTGGAGCGGGGCGTGATCGACGCCTCCTACATCGAGGCATCCGTGGCCCGGGAGGCCATGTCCTCCACCGCGTTCACCGAGGCGCTCGCTGTGCCTCACGCCATGGAGATGACAGCCACCACCACCGCCATCTCCATCGGGATCGCGGAGGGCGGCCTTCCTTGGGGCGGCCAACGGGTCCAGGCCATTGCGCTCGTGGCCTTCAGCGAAGCTGAGCGGGACGCGTTCCAGACGGTCTTCGAGCAGCTGGTGGAAGTCTTCGGAGAGAGGAAGTCCCTGCAGCGCATCATCAGGCGCAGCAGGGACTTCTCCAGCTTCGTCGAGGCGTTGGCTCAGGCCTTGGAGTAGGCGTTCTGCGTCATCTCCTCGATCTCGCGATTCTTGGTCTCCGGCACGAACTTCAGCACAAAGAACAGCGAGACCAGCGCACTGATCGCATAGAAGCCGTAGGCGAAGACCAGTGAGAGCTCCGCCATCGAGGGGAACAGCGAGGAGACCAGGAAGTTGGAGCCCCAGTTGAACGCGGAGGCGACGCCCAGGGCCACAGCGCGCACCCGGTTGGGGAACATCTCGCCCAGCATCAGCCACATGAACGGACCCCAGGTGGCGCCGAAGCCGATCACGAAGATATTGGCCGAGATCAGGGCAATGATGTTCCACGGCTCGGGCAGCATCACACCGCCATCGTCACCGGCGTCGCCGACCACCTGGGCGAAGGAGAAGGAGATCGCCATCATGCCCAGGCCCACAGCCATCACCGCGGAGCCCACGGCCAGCGGTATGCGACGGCCGACCTTGTCCACGATCAGGATGCCGACGATGGTGGCGATGATGTTCAGGCTGGTGGTGATGACCTGGACCAGCATCGCCTGGTCCTCCTCAATGCCCACGGCCTGCCAGAGCGTGGTGGAGTAGTAGAAGATCACGTTGATGCCGACGAACTGCTGGAAGACGGCCAGGCCGATCCCGACCCAGACGATGGGCATCAGTCTTCCGCCGACGAACAGATCCTTGAGCTTCTGTCGCGCTTCCAAGTTGATGGTGTCGCGGATCTCTGTGATCTTGGCCGCCAGGGAGTCCTGCCCCTGAATGCCGACGACGTCCTGGAGGACCTTCGCAGCTTCCTTGTCGCGGCCGCGGGAGACCAGGTAGCGAGGCGACTCCGGCACCGAGAGCGCCAGGAGTCCGTAGATCAGGGCGGGAACCGCCTCAGAGAGGAACATCCAGCGCCACGCCTCCAGGCCGAACCACAGCTCGTTGGAGGCTCCTTCGGCAACCTCAGCAAAGATCCAGTTGGAGAACGCGGCCATGAAGATGCCGGTGACGATCGCCAGCTGGAAGAGCGAGCCGAGACGGCCGCGCCAGTTCGCCGGGGAGACCTCAGCGATGTAGGCCGGGGCGATCACCGAGGCCATACCGACGCCGATGCCGCCGACCACACGCCAGAAGATCAGGTCGTAGACGCTGAACACCAGCGCGGTGCCGATCGCGGAGACGAAGAAGAGGGAGGCGGCGATGAGCATCGCTTTCTGCCTGCCCACACGGTCCGAGATGGTTCCGCCAGCGAAGGCGCCGATCACACAGCCCAGCAGCGCGCTGGAGACGCTGAAGCCCTGCATGAATGCGCCGAGGTCGAATTCGTCGGCAATGGGCCCGACCGCGCCGTTGATCACGGCGGTGTCGAAGCCGAAGAGAAATCCGCCGAACGCGGCGACGAGGACGACCCACGCGACCGCACCGCCCAGTGACCCCCTTGCTGCTTCACTGTTCGAGGTCATCTTTGCTCTCATTTCTACTCGTCGTTGAGCATGATCGCATTGATTCTGCCGACTTATAACTTCTGATGCAACATATTTGGTGAGAAGTGTCGCGCTGAGGGGCCAGGAGCTTCGTGCATGATGCGGGAGGGATCAGCTCCCAGGGCGCATCGCCCGGGTCTGCGAGACCCGTCCGGCGAGCTGAGCGTCCTCTGGATACGCCACTGATTCCAGGACCAGTCCTTGGGGCGGCGCGAGGCGGACGCGCTGATCCCAGGAGGGCTCGCGGAGGCGTGACGCCAGCCAGCCGGGCTCGCGTCGCCCCTCCCCCACGTCCATGCATGCCCCGATCAGTGCTCGCACCATGTGGTGGCAGAATGCGTCAGCGGTCAGCAGCGCCGTGATGATGCCGTCCTCGCCGCGACGGATGCGAAAATCCTGCAGCTCCCGGATGGTCGTGGAGTGCTCGCGCGGCCTGCAGAAGCTTCCGAAATCCTTCAGGCCGAGCACGCTGATCGCCTCAGCATCCATGACGCGATCCTCCAGAGGCGTGCGCACCCAGGCGGTGTCCTGACGGCGCAGGGGGTCCCAGAGCAGCTGCTGGTCGGCGATCCGGTAGGTGTAGGTGCGGCTGAGCGCGGAGAACCTGGCATCAAACTCTCCCGGCACCTCTCGGACGGAATGAAGGACGACGGCGCCCGCCTGCCGTCCCAGCACTCCGGAGAGTCGGCGGCGCATCGCCTCGGCGGGCTCTATCTCACGCCTGCGGGAGAGGCCGTCGAATTCCTCGTCGCTGAGATCGAGGTGCACCACCTGGCCACGGGCGTGAACTCCGGCGTCGGTCCGCCCGGCGACGGTCACGGGCACCTCGCGCCGGATGATGGTGGCCAGGGCGTCCCGGAGCGCCCCCTCCACAGTGGCGAGCCCGGGCTGGGCCGCCCACCCGCGGTAGGCGCTGCCGTCGTAGGCGAGATCGAGGCGGATGCGGGGCATGGGGAGAACGATACAGAAATGCCCCCGTCCCTAGATCGGGCACGGGGGCATTTCTGTATCAGAGCAGAGGACCTACTTGTCCTCCTCCGGGGTCTCCTCGGCCGCGGCCTCGGCTGCGGTCTCGTCAGCCTCGGTGTCGGCCGGGGTCTCAGCGGCAGCTTCGTCGGATGCCTCTGCCTCGACTGCGTCGGCGGCAGCCTGCTCCTCAGCAGGCTCCTCCTCGGCGGGGGCGGCAGCAGCAGCCGCAGCCTCAGCGTCGCGGACGACCTTCTGCTTGGGGCTCACCGGCTCCATCACCAGCTCGATGACAGCCATGGGGGCGTTGTCGCCCTTGCGGCTGCCGATCTTGGTGATGCGGGTGTAGCCGCCCTCGCGCTCGGCCATGGCCGGGGCGATCACTGTGAACAGCTCGTGCACGATGCCCTGGTTGGTGGCGTTCTTCGCGCTGATCTGGGCGACCACCCTGCGACGGGCAGCCAGATCACCCTTCTTGGCGAGGGTGATGAGCCGCTCAGCGTAGGGACGCAGACGCTTGGCCTTGGTCACCGTAGTAGTGATCGAACGGTTCTCGAAAAGCTGGGCCGAGAGGTTGGCCAGCATGAGCTTCTCGTGCGCTGGGCCTCCGCCCAGACGCGGTCCCTTGGTGGGGGTTGGCATTGTCTTACTCCTTGGTTACACGCTCACCCTGTGAGGCGAGCCGAATCTGTGCGGAGCCTCAGTTGGAGAACTGAGGGTCCTCGTCGTCGTACTCTTCCTCTTCAGCGGCGAAGCGGGCTGCCGCGGGGTCGAAGCCCTCCGGGGAGTCCTTGAGCTGGAGGTTGTACTCGACCAGCTTCTCCTTGACCTCGTCGATGGACTTGGCACCGAAGTTCCTGATGTCCATCAGGTCAGCCTCGGAGCGAGCAGTGAGCTCACCGATGCTGTGGATGCCCTCGCGCTTGAGGCAGTTGTAGGAGCGCACGGTGAGCTCCAGGTCCTCGATCGGAAGAGCCATGTCCGCAGCCAGGGCGGCATCGGTCGGCGAAGGGCCGATCTCGATGCCCTCGGCGGAGAAGTTCAGCTCCTTGGCCAGGCCGAACAGCTCCACCAGGGTGGAGCCGGCGGAGGCCAGGGCATCACGGGGCACCAGGGAGGGCTTGGTCTCCACGTCGATGGTGAGCTTGTCGAAGTCCGTGCGCTGCTCCACACGAGTGGCCTCGACCTTGTAGCTGACCTTGACCACCGGGGAGTAGATGGAGTCCACGGGAATCCGACCGATCTCGGAGTCCTCGAGCTTGTTCATGGCGGCGGAGACGTATCCGCGGCCGCGCTCGATGGTCAGCTCGAGGTCCAGCTTGCCGTCCTCGTTGAGGGTGAGCAGCTGCAGGTCCGGGTTGTGGAACTCCACGCCCGCCGGCGGGGTGATGTCGGCTGCGGTGACCGGGCCGGGGCCCTCCTTGCGGAGGTAGGCGACCACGGGCTCGTCGTGCTCGGACGAGACGGAGAGCTTCTTCACGTTGAGGACCAGCTCAGTGACATCCTCCTTGGCACCGTTGATGGTGCTGAACTCATGCAGCACGCCGTCGATGCGGATGCTGGTGACAGCAGCGCCGGGGATCGAGGAGAGCAGGGTGCGGCGCAGCGAGTTGCCGAGGGTGTAGCCGAAGCCGGGCTCAAGCGGCTCGATGGTGAAACGGGCGCGGGTGTCGTTGACGACTTCTTCTGTCAGCGTGGGGCGCTGTGCAATGAGCACTTGTGGTTCCTTATCCGTATGCGTCCGCTATTTGACGCACACTGTTGTCGGCGGGGAACTTCAGATGTGGCGCACGACGACGGCATGCGTGCCGCCGGGGTGCTGTGTGGCCGGCGAAGAAGCCGTGTCAGACGCGGCGGCGCTTCGGAGGGCGGCAGCCGTTGTGGGCCGACGGGGTGACGTCGGAGATGGAGCCGACCTCCAGGCCTGCGGCCTGCAGGGAGCGGATGGCGGTCTCGCGGCCGGAGCCGGGACCCTTCACGAACACGTCAACCTTCTTCATCCCGTGCTCCTGCGCCCGCTTGGCAGCCTGCTCAGCGGCCATCTGCGCAGCGAAGGGCGTGGATTTGCGGGAGCCCTTGAAGCCGACCTCGCCGGAGGAGGCCCAGGAGACCACCGCACCGGTGGAGTCAGTGATGGAGACGATGGTGTTGTTGAAGGTCGACTTGATGTGAGCCTGGCCCTGCGTGATGTTCTTTGATGCGCGGCGGCGCGGCTTGCGCGCGGCTGCTCGAGTCTTGGGGGGCATAATTCTCCTGCTGAACTACTTCTTCTTGCCTGCGACGGTCTTCTTCGGACCCTTACGGGTGCGCGCGTTGGTCTTGGTCTTCTGACCGCGGACGGGCAGGCCGCGACGGTGGCGCAGCCCCTCGTAGGAGCCGATCTCGACCTTGCGGCGGATATCGGCGGAGACCTCACGGCGGAGGTCGCCTTCGACGGTGAAGTTGCCCTCGATGTAGTCGCGCAGCTGAACGAGCTGGTCGTCAGTCAGGTCCTTCACGCGAGTGTTGGGGTCGATGCCGGTGGCCTCAAGGGCCTCGGCGGCGCGGGTGCGGCCCACGCCGTAGATGTAGGTGAGTCCGATCACCGAGCGCTTCGCATCGGGGATGTCGACTCCTGCCAGACGTGCCATCTGGTCAGTCCTCCTTAGTTCGTCCGAAGGTCTTCAGCAGTGCTCCCCGCTGGGACCATTTCCGGCCCGGCCTCGGAGGTGAGGCTCTCATCGGGTCTCCGGCCTTCGGCAACCGGAGGTGTGCTCGCCAGCTCCTGCGAGCTGCGCTGCTGTTCTATTTTTTCGAGCTGCGGTGCTGCGCTGGGCCTCAGCCCTGGCGCTGCTTGTGGCGTGCGTTCTTGCAGATCACTCGGACCACGCCCTTGCGGCGGATCAGCTTGCAGTCGGAGCAGATCGGCTTGACGCTCGGCTTCACCTTCATGGCTATACCTCTGTCTTGGTTTACTTGTAGCGGTAGACGATGCGGCCGCGGTTGAGGTCGTAGGGACTCATCTCCACGACGACCCTGTCCTCGGGGAGGATGCGGATGTAGTGCTGGCGCATCTTGCCCGAGATGGTGGCGAGCACCACGTGCTCGTTCTCCAGCCTCACTCGGAACATGGCATTGGGCAGAGCCTCGACAACTGAGCCCTCTACTTCGATGACGCCTTCTTTTTTCCCCATACGCTCCACACACCGGTCGCGATCCCCCGCAGCGAATACGCCGTCAGACGGACTGATGGCGCTGAGTCTCAGCGGAGGATCTGGATTTCTGCTTCAGAGCCTCTGGGCACAGATGACCGCAGAGACAACCAACAGACGATCCTACCGGAGTCAAGCAACGCGCGCCACTCGGCGGGTCTGCGCTCAGGCCGGAGGCGCCGGAGTGATGCCGTGCGCAGCCAGCTCGACTGCTCCCCCGTCGGGCGCGGTGAGGACCCAGACGCCGTCTTCGTGCCGGCAGACGGAGTGCTCCCACTGGCTGGAGCGGGAGCCGTCAGTGGTCACCACGGTCCAGTCGTCGTCGAGCACCTTCGTGTCGATGCCGCCTCGGACCAGCATGGGCTCGATGGCCACGGCCATGCCGGGCTTGATCTTGGTGCCCTTCATGCCGGTCGAATAGTTGAAGACATCCGGAGCCATGTGCATGGCAGAACCGATGCCGTGCCCCACATAGTCCTCAAGGATCCCCAGCGCGGGACCCTTCTGGGAGGTGATGTGCTCCTCGATGGCCTCCCCGACCTCGCCGATGTGCTTCGCCTCAGCGAAAGCGGCAATGCCGGCCCAGAGAGCACCCTTCGTGATCTCAGAGAGTCGCTCATCGGCCGGGTCCGCCGTACCGTCGGCGGATGAGCCGAGGATCACCGTGCGGGCAGAGTCGGAGTGCCACCCCGCGATGATGCAGCCGCCGTCGATCTTCAGGACATCGCCCTGCTCAAGGACCCGCCCCCCGGGGATCCCGTGGACGACCTCCTCGTTGACGGAGGTGCAGATGCAGGCTGGGAACCCGTGGTAGTTCAGGAAGTTCGGCTTGGCGCCCCGGCGGGCGATGAATTCGGAGAACACGTCGTTGAGCTCACCGGTGGTCACCCCTGGGGCTGCGGCGGCGACGGTCGCGTCCAGCGCCTCACAGAGGATGCTGCCGGCCGCGTCCATGTGCCGGAGCTGCTCGGGGGTCTTCAGCTCGACGCGCGAGCGGAACATGCTCAGCGGAGCTCCTTCATGATGCGCGCGTTGACCTCGTCCACGGCGCCGAGCCCGTCGACCTGCTTGAGCAGCCCACGGGTGGAGTATTCGGCGATCATCGGGGAGGTCTCCGACTCGAAGACCTCCAGGCGGTGGCGGATGACATCCTCGGTGTCGTCGCTGCGCCCCTCCTGCTGAGCTCGTTTGGCCAGCCGCGAGACGAGCTCCTCCTTCTCCGCCGTGAGCTCCAGGACTACGTCCAGCTCCACGCCCAGGCGAGCGATGATCTCATCGAATGCCTCGACCTGGGTCAGATTGCGGGGGTA
Organism: Nesterenkonia populi; assembly: GCF_007994735.1. NCBI lineage: Bacteria > Bacillati > Actinomycetota > Actinomycetes > Micrococcales > Micrococcaceae > Nesterenkonia > Nesterenkonia populi. Next base: position 230,934 of record NZ_VOIL01000001.1, read on the forward strand.
GCCGTCCAGCAGGAAGCCGTTCTCGGCGTCGTCCCAGGACAGCCGGTCCTCGATGAGCCGGTTGGTCAGGGAGTCAGGCACCAGATTGCCGGCCTCGACGTATTTCTGGGCCTCCTGGCCCAGCGGGGTGCCGCCTTTGATGTTCTCCCGAAATATGTCTCCGGTGGAGATGGCGACGATGCCGAGCTCCTCGGAGATCTTCTTGGACTGGGTTCCCTTGCCGGCGCCCGGGGGGCCGACGATCAGCATGCGTCGTGTCATCGCAGAAGCCCTTCGTAGTTGTGCTGCTCAAGCTGAGCGTTGATCTGCTTCACCGTGTTCAGCCCCACCCCGACCATGATGAGGATCGACGTGCCTCCGAACGGGAAGTTCTGGTCAGCCTCGATCAGCACGAACGCAATCAGCGGGATCAGCGCGATGAAGCCGAGGTACAGGGCGCCCGGGAAGGTGATTCTGCTGATCACGTAGCCCAGATAGGACTCAGTGGCCTTGCCTGCACGCACACCGGGGATGAAGCCGCCGTACTTGCGCATGTTCTCCGCGACCTCGTTGGGGTTGAACGTGATCGAGACGTAGAAGTAGGTGAAGCCGACCGTGGCCAGGAAGAATGCCGCCATGTAGAGGGGGTGGTCGCCGGAGCCGAAGTACTGTGCGACGAACTCATAGAGCGGCCCCACATCCTCGCCGGCCTCCGGCTGGTTGAACTGCATCCACACGCTCGGCAGCATCAGCACCGAGGAGGAGAAGATGACCGGGATGACCCCTGCCATGTTGACCTTGATCGGGATGTAGGTGGAGGAGCCTCCCACCGTGCGGCGGCCGATCTGCTTCTTCGCGTACTGGACCGGCACGCGGCGCTGGGACTGCTCGACGAAGACGATGGCCGCGATCAGCAGCAGGCCGATCACGCAGACCACGGTGAATACCCGCCAGCCCTGCACGGCCCAGATCTCCTGCATGGAGCCGGGGAAGCCGGCGGCGATGGCGACGAAGATCAGGATGGACATGCCGTTGCCGACGCCGCGCTCAGTGATCTGCTCGCCGAGCCACATGATCATCGCCACGCCGGTGACCAGCGTGAGGATCATCAGCACGATGATGAACAGCGACTGGTCGGGGATGATCCACTCGCCCTCACACCCCAGGAGCGTGCCGGTGCGCGCCATGGTGACGAGCACTGTCGCGTTCATCAGGGCCAGCGCAAGGGTGAGGTAGCGGGTGTACTGGGTCAGTTTTGCCTGGCCCTGCGCTCCTTCCCGCTGGAGCGCCTCAAAGCGAGGGATGACCACGCGCAGCAGCTGCACGATGATGGCCGCCGTGATGTAGGGCATGACTCCGAGCGCAAAGACGGAGAGCTGCAGCATCGCCCCGCCGGAGAACATGTTCACGAAGTTGTACAGGCCGCCCTCGGCGTTGCCCAGCGCAAGGCACCGCTGAACGCCGGCGTAGTCGACCCCGGGGGCGGGGATGAATGCGCCGATGCGGTAGATCACGATGATCCCGAGCGTAAACAGGATCTTCATGCGCAGGTCGGGTGACTGGAACACCCTGGCTATTGCGCTGAACAAGCGTCCTCCTCAAATGGGTCAGGCGACCACACAGTCTGCCATCCTAACGCGAACGGCCCCCTGGGGCCTCAGCTGAGGCCCCAGGGGGCTCGTCTCACGTCAGGGGCTTCTTCACTCCGGCTTCGGAGCGCCCTTCACCGGCAGGGTCTCAACGGACCCGCCGACTGCGGTGATCTTCTGCTCCGCGGAGCCGGAGAAGGCGTGAGCCTTCACCGTCAGCGCGGCGGAGATCTCGCCGGTGCCGAGAATCTTCACCGGCTGGCCTTTGCGGGCCAGGCCCTTGGCGATGAGGTCGGATGCTGTGACCTCGCCGCCCTCGGGGTAGACCTCGGCCAGCTTGCCGACGTTCACCGGGGAGTACTCGACCCGGAAGGGGTTCTTGAAGCCGCGGAGCTTCGGGAGGCGCATGTGCAGCGGAAGCTGACCGCCCTCGAAGCCGGGCCGAACCTGGTAGCGGGCCTTGGTGCCCTTGGTGCCGCGACCCGCGGTCTTGCCCTTGGAGGCCTCACCGCGGCCCACACGGGTGCGGGCCTTGCGGGAGCCCGGAGCAGGCTTCAGGTCGTGCAGCTTGAGGACATCGCCCTCTGCGGGGGTGTTCTCTGCCATTACTTGGTCTCCTCAACCTTGACGAGGTGCTTGACCGCGTTGAGCATGCCCACGGTGACCGGGTCGGCCTGGCGCACCACGGTGTGGTGGATGCGCTTCAGGCCGAGGGACCGGACAGTCTCGCGATGGGCCGGCTTGGCACCGATGGTGGACTTGATCTGGGTGATCTCCAGCGTCGCATCGGAAGGTTTGAAGTCCGGTGCGGTGCTGTGCTGGATCTTCTGTGCCATTGCTTATGCACCTGCCTTCTGAGCGCGGGCCTCACGGTCGGCCTGCATGGTCCTGACCATGGGGGCCGGGGCGACCTCGTCGAGGGACTTGCCGCGGCGGGCTGCCACAGCCTCGGGCTCCTCGAGCTGCTTCAGAGCGTCGATGGTTCCGTGAACGATGTTGATCGCGTTGACCGAGCCCATGGACTTGGTCAGCACATCGTGGATGCCTGCACACTCAAGCACGGCACGCACGGGACCGCCGGCGATCACACCGGTACCTGCGGATGCGGGGCGCAGCAGCACGACGCCGGCTGCGTCCTCACCCTTGACCAGGTGCGGAATGGTCGAGCCGACGCGAGGCACGCGGAAGAAGCTCTTCTTGGCCTCCTCGACGCCCTTCTGGATCGCGGCGGGAACCTCTTTGGCCTTGCCGTAGCCGACGCCGACGGTTCCGTCGCCGTCGCCCACGACCACAAGCGCGGTGAAGCTGAAGCGACGACCGCCCTTGACGACCTTGGAGACACGGTTGATGGTCACGACGCGCTCGAGGAACTTGTCCCGGTCGTCGTCGCGGCCTCCCCCGCGGCCTCCGCGGCCGCCCTCACGGCGACCTCCGCGGCCGCCGTCACGCCCGCCGGAGCGTTCGCTGCGGCCCTGGCTCTGGGTGTTCTCGGACTGGGGCTGCTGCTGGGCAGCTGCCTCGGTGGTCTCGTTCGCCTCAGTCACCTGTGCGTCCTTCTCGTTGGTGTTCTCGCTCACAGCTTCAGCCCACCTTCCCGGGCGCCGTCGGCGACGGCGGCCACGCGGCCGTGGTACTTGTTGCCGCCGCGGTCAAAGACCACGGCCTCAATGCCGGCAGCCTTGGCCCGCTCGGCGATGAGCTCGCCCACGCGCTTGGCCTTGGCAGTCTTGTCGCCGTCGAAGCTCCGAAGGTCTGCCTCCATGGTGGTGGCGGAGACCACGGTGTGGGACTCGAGGTCGTTGACCACCTGGGCCACCATGTGGCGGGAGGAGCGGTTGACCACCAGGCGCGGCCGCTCGGCGGTGCCGGAGACCTTCTTGCGCAGGCGCAGGTGGCGCCGGCCGCGGGCAGCGGACTTGGACTTGCCCTTGATACCGATAGCCATGATTACTTACCTGCCTTTCCGGCCTTGCGGCGAAGCTGCTCGCCCTCGTAGCGCACGCCTTTGCCCTTGTACGGGTCGGGGCGGCGCAGTTTGCGGATGTTCGCGGCGACTTCGCCGACCTGCTGCTTGTCGATGCCTGTGACGGCGAGCTTGTTCGCACCCTCGACGGTGAAGGTGATCCCGTCAGGGGCCTCAACCGGAACAGGGTGGGAGTAGCCCAGTGCGAACTCGAGGTCGCTGCCTTTGGCCTGGACGCGGTAGCCGGTGCCGACGATCTCAAGCTTCTTGGTGAAGCCGTCGGTGACGCCGATGATCATGTTGTTGATCAGGCTGCGGGTCAGGCCGTGCAGGGAGCGGGCCTCGCGGGAGTCGTCGGGACGGTTGACCGTGATGGTGCCATCCTCGATCTCCAGGGTGATGCCCTGCGCGATGGTGCGGGAGAGCTCGCCCTTCGAGCCCTTGACGGTCACCTCGCGGCCGTCGAGCTTGACCTCAACTCCGGAGGGAACGGTGATCGGAAGTCGACCAATTCGTGACATTTCTGGTGCGCTCCTTCCGGTTACCAGACGTAGGCGAGAACTTCTCCGCCTACGCCCTTCTTGCCTGCCTGCCGGTCGGTCAGAAGACCGGAGGATGTGGACAGGATGGCGATGCCCAGGCCGCCCAGCACGTGCGGGAGGTTGTTGGACTTCGCGTAGACCCGCAGGCCCGGCTTGGAGATCCGGCGCAGGCCGGCGATCGAACGCTCACGGTTCGGACCGAACTTCAGGTCGATCACGAGGGTCTTGCCGACTTCGGCCTCTTCCTCGCGCCAGTCGGTGATGTAGCCCTCCGCCTTCAGGATGTCGGCAATCCGCACCTTCAGCTTGGAGCTGGGCATGGACACCTGGTCGTGGAAGGCCGAGTTGGCGTTGCGCAGACGCGTCAGCATGTCTGCGACGGGATCGGTCATCGTCATATTGGGGCGTGTGCCCTTCCTCGCCGCGGTTTCTCCCCCTCCGGAGTCGAGCTCTGGTGGGGGGACCTACGACGTCGTTTTCGTTAAGGAGTCAGTCCTGCTTGAACGGGAAGCCCAGTGCGCGAAGCAGCGCCCGGCCCTCCTCGTCGGTGCTCGCAGTGGTCACCACGGTGATGTCCATACCGCGGGGACGGTCGATCTTGTCCTGGTCGATCTCGTGGAAGACCGACTGGTCGTTCAGACCGAAGGTGTAGTTGCCGTTGCCGTCGAACTGCTTGGGGCTCAGGCCCCGGAAGTCGCGGATGCGGGGCAGTGCGAAGGTGACCAGACGGTCCACGAACTCCCACATGCGGTCTCCGCGCAGCGTAGTGTGCGTGCCGATCGGCTGGCCCTCACGCAGCTTGAACTGCGCGATGGACTTCCGTGCCCGAGTGACCTTGGGCTTCTGGCCGGTGATGCTGGTCAGGTCGGTCACGGCGCCGTCGATGAGCTTGGAGTCGCGAGCTGCCTCGCCGACGCCCATGTTCACCACGACCTTGACCAGCCCCGGGATCTGCATCACGTTGGCGTACTCGAACTCGCCCTGCAGGGAGCTGCGGATCTCCTCGCGGTACTTGGTCTTCAGCCGCGGAGTCATCTTGGTCTCGTTGACGGTCTCGGTCATGACAGCTCCTTCCCGGAGGCCTTGGCGTAGCGGACCTTCTTGGTCTCGCCGTCTGCCTCCTCGACGCGGAAGCCGACGCGGGTCGGCTGACCGGACTCGGGGTCGACGACGGCGACGTTGGAGACGTGGATGGGAGCCTCGGACTCGACGATGCCGCCCTCAGTGCTGCCGAACTGACCGGCACGGAGGTGGCGCTTCATCCGGTTGATCCCCTCGACGACCACCCGGTCGCGCTTGGGGAGCACCTCCAGCACCTTGCCCTGCTTGCCTTTGTCCTTGCCGGTGAGCACCTGGACGAGGTCGTCCTTCTTGATCTTTGCTGCCATGGGTTACAGCACCTCCGGAGCCAGGGAGACGATCTTCATGAACTTGCTGTCGCGAAGCTCACGGCCCACGGGCCCGAAGATACGGGTGCCGCGCGGGTCCTGAGTGTCACCCTTGAGAATGACGGCGGCGTTCTCGTCGAAGGAGATGTAGGAGCCGTCGTTGCGACGTGCCTTCTTCTTCGACCGGACGACGACGGCCTTGACGACGTCGCCCTTCTTGACGTTCCCGCCGGGGATGGCGTCTTTGACGGTGGCGACGAATGTGTCACCGATGCCTGCGTAGCGGCGTCCGGATCCGCCGAGCACACGGATGACAAGGATTTCCTTGGCACCGGTGTTGTCGGCGATCTTCAGCCGCGATTCCTGCTGAATCACGTGGTTTCTCCTGTCGTCCTACTGGTTCTCACGCGCACGCGAGCCTTGTGGAACATATAGAAATACGGGTGTTCTCCCCCGTCGCTTTCCCAGTGAGCGAGACCGGGCGGATCCGGTCTTTGGGCCCGAACAGCTGCCTTCAGGTCAGTGGCAGCGGAACTGCCGACCATCACGCTGCGGGCCCTGTCACTGGCCGAGGCGACATTGGGGGACATGCGCTGTCCGCGGCGGAATCATGACGAAACCAACGCACACGGGCGCACAATTTCACTATCATACAGAAAAAGGGACCGGACCCCAAAACACGGGGTCCGGTCCCTTTTCGCTGCTCAGCGGGCTCGAGGCGTTACTTCGCCTTCTCGATGATCCGCACCAGGCGCCACCGCTTGGTGGCGGACAGGGGGCGGGTCTCAGAGATCTGAACGGTGTCGCCGATGCCGGCCTCGCCGTTCTCGTCGTGAGCCTTGAACTTGGTGTGCCGCTTCATGACCTTCCCGTACAGGGAGTGCTTCATGCGGTCCTCGACCTCTACGACGATCGTCTTCTCCATTTTGTCGGAGACGACGACGCCGCGAAGGTTCTTGCGGTAGTTGCGCTCAGAGGCGGCGTCGCTCTGCGCTTTGTTCGCCGGCGCTGCGGCGGTGGTGTCCTGCTTGCTCATACTCAGTCCTCAGTCTCCTTCTCGGCCTCGGCCGCGGCCTCACGGATGCCGAGCTCGCGCTCGCGCAGCACCGTGTAGATGCGGGCGATGTCTCGCTTGACAGCCTTCAGGCGGGCTGAGTTCTCCAGCTGCCCGGTGGCGTGCTGGAAGCGGAGGTTGAACAGCTCCTCCTTGGCACCGCGGAGGTGCTCGGAGAGCTCGGAGTCCTCCAACTGGGCAAGCTTCTCCACGGTCAGGTCCTTGGATCCGACTGCCATTTCACTCACCACTCTCTCGGCTGATGACGCGTGCCTTCATCGGCAGCTTGTGGATTGCCAGACGCAGGGCCTCCTTGGCGACCTCTTCGCTGACACCGGACAGCTCGAACATCACTCGTCCGGGCTTGACGTTGGCGACCCACCACTCGGGGGAGCCCTTGCCGGAGCCCATGCGGACCTCGGCGGGCTTCTTGGTGAGCGGGTGGTCGGGGTAGATGTTGATCCAGACCTTGCCGCCGCGCTTGATGTGACGGGTCATGGCAATACGAGCCGATTCGATCTGGCGGTTGGTCACGTAGGCCGGGGCCAGTGCCTGGATACCGTACTCGCCGAAGGCCAGCTCGGTGCCGCCCTTGGCCATGCCGCCGCGCTTGGGCTTGTGCGGCTTGCGGTACTTGACGCGCTTAGGCATCAGCATCAGTTCTGCCCTCCTTCTGCGGCAGGTGCTGCGGCAGCCTCGTCACGGCGTCCGCCGCCGCGACGACGACGTTCACCGCCGCGCTCGTTCCGGCCTCCGCGGGCACCGCCGCGGCCGGAGGGCTGGGATGCCTGCTGGGCAGCCAGCTCCTTGGCGGTGAGGTCGCCCTTGTAGACCCAGACCTTCACGCCGATGCGGCCGAAGGTCGTCTTGGCCTCGTGCTTGCCGAAGTCGATGTTGGCGCGCAGGGTGTGCAGCGGCACACGGCCTTCGCGGTAGAACTCGGAGCGGGACATCTCAGCGCCGCCGAGTCGGCCGGCGCACTGGATACGAATACCCTTGGCACCGGCGCGCATGGCGGAGGAGATGGCCTTCTTCATGGCGCGGCGGAAGGCCACACGGGCGGCCAGCTGCTCAGCGACGCCCTGTGCGACGAGCTGAGCATCGGTCTCGGGGTTCTTCACCTCAAGGATGTTGAGCTGAATCTGCTTGTTGGTGAGCTTCTCCAGCGCACCGCGGATCCGGTCAGCCTCGGCGCCGCGGCGACCGATGACGATGCCGGGACGGGCGGTGTGGATGTCAACACGGACCCTGTCACGAGTGCGCTCAATCTCCACACGGGAGATGCCGGCGCGCTCTACGCTCTTCTCGAGCAGCTCACGGATCTGGGCATCTTCCTTCACGTAGTCCTTGTACCGCTGACCCGGCTTGCTCGAGTCGGCGTACCAGCGGGTGACGTGGTCAGTGGTGATGCCCAGACGGAAACCATTGGGGTTGATCTTCTGTCCCACTACTGATCCCCACCTTTCTCTTCTGTGCCGACCACGATGGTCACGTGGCTGGTGCGCTTGTTGATGCGGAAGGCACGTCCCTGAGCGCGGGGGCGGAACCGCTTCATGGTCGGTCCTTCGTCCACCCGGGCCTCAGTGATGACGTAGTCGTCCTCGTTGAAGGCCGCACCTGCACGGTCAGCATGCTGACGTGCGTTGGCCAGCGCTGATGCGACCACCTTGTACACCGGCTCCGAAGCGCCCTGCGGGGCGAACTGCAGAATGGCCAGTGCCTCATTGGCCTGCTTGCCGCGGACAAGGTCGACGACGCGCCGGGCCTTCATAGGCGTCACACGCAGGTAGCGCGCAATTGCCTTGGCTTCCATTGCTCTCCTTCTTTCCTGAAGTGCAGCCCCGCTCAGCGGCGCTTGCCCTTCTTGTCGTCCTTCACATGTCCGCGGAATGTGCGGGTCAGAGCGAATTCGCCGAGCTTGTGCCCGACCATCGACTCCGTGATGAACACGGGAATGTGCTTGCGTCCGTCGTGCACGGCAATGGTGTGGCCGAGCATGTCCGGGATGATCATGGAACGGCGGGACCAGGTCTTGATGACGTTCTTGGTGCCCTTTTCGTTCTCAGCCTGGACCTTGAGGAACAGGTGCTGATCAACGAAGGGGCCCTTCTTCAAGCTGCGTGGCATGTTTCCAGGCTCCTATCGCTTGTTCTTGGTACGACGGCGACGCACGATGAGCTTGTCGCTTTCCTTGTTGGGACGACGAGTGCGGCCCTCGGGCTTGCCGTTGGGGTTGACCGGGTGGCGACCGCCGGAGGTCTTGCCCTCACCGCCGCCGTGCGGGTGGTCGACAGGGTTCATGACCACACCGCGGACGGTCGGACGGATGCCCTTCCAACGGTTTCGGCCTGCCTTGCCCCAGTTGATGTTGGACTGCTCGGCGTTGCCGACCTGTCCGACCGTGGCACGGCAGCGCACGTCAACGTTGCGGACCTCGCCGGAGGGCAGACGCAGCTGGGCGTACTTGCCCTCGCGGGCCACCAGCTGGATGGAGGCTCCTGCGGAGCGGCCGAGCTTCGCTCCGCCTCCTGGGCGCAGCTCCACTGCGTGGATGACCGTGCCCAGGGGGATGTTGCGCAGCGGCAGGTTGTTGCCGGGCTTGATGTCCGCGTTGGGGCCGGACTCGATCGCGTCGCCCTGATTCAGCTTGGCGGGAGCCAGGATGTAGCGCTTGGTGCCGTCTGCGAAGTGCAGCAGCGCGATGCGTGCGGTGCGGTTGGGGTCGTACTCGATGTGGGCGACCTTGGCGGGCACACCGTCCTTGTCGGAGCGGCGGAAGTCGATCACGCGGTACTGGCGCTTGTGGCCGCCGCCCTTGTGACGGGTGGTGATCTTGCCCTGGCCGTTGCGGCCGCCGGTCTTGGTCAGCGGCTTGAGCAGGGACTTCTCGGGGGTGTCCCGAGTGATCTCTGCGAAGTCGGCCACGGACGAGCCGCGCTGGCCCGGGGTGGTCGGCTTGAGGTTACGAATTGCCATGTGCTCTTCCTTCGATCAAGTGGTGCCGGCAGCCGGTCAGGCTGCGGCTCCTCCGAAGATGTCGATTGCGTAGCCCTCTTTGAGGGTGAGGATCGCGCGCTTGGTGTCGTTGCGCTTGCCCCAGCCGAAGCGGGTGCGGCGGCGCTTGCCCTCGCGGTTGATGGTGTTGACCTTGTCGACCTTGACGCTGAAGATCTGCTCCACGGCGTACTTGATCTCGGTCTTGCTCGAGCCGGGGGCCACCAGGAAGGTGTACTTGCCCTCGTCGATGTTGTTGTAGGACTTCTCGGAGATCACCGGAGCGATGATCACATCACGCGGGTCCTTATTGATGGTGGCGCTCACTTGGCCTCCTCCTTGTCCTTCTGGCCGCCTTCAGCGTGGGCGAGAAAGGCGTCGTAGCCGGCCTGGGTGAACACGACCTCGTCGGAGACGACGACGTCGTAGGTGTTCAGCTGGTCTGCGTAGAGGGTGTGCACCTCGGGCAGGTTGCGCAGGCTCAGCGCAGCGCTGTCCTCCTCGCGGCCGATGACCACGAGCCAGTTGCGGGCGACGCCCACAGCTGCCAGGGCCTCCTTGCCGGCCTTGGTGGAGGGGGTTTCGCCGCCGATGGCGTCCAGGACGTGCACGCGGCCATTCCGGGCCCGGTCGGAGAGGGCCCCGCGCAGAGCGGCTGCCTTCATCTTCTTGGGGGTCCGCTGCTCGTAGGAGCGCGGAGTGGGCCCGTGCACGACGCCGCCACCGATCATGTGCGGGGCGATCATCGAACCCTGACGGGCGCGGCCGGTGCCCTTCTGGCGGAACGGCTTGGCGGTGGTCCCGGAGACCTCGGAGCGGGTCTTGACCTTGCTGGTGCCCTGACGAGCAGCAGCCTGCTGCGCCACAACCACCTGGTGGATCAGCGCGGGCTTGGTCTCGACGTCGAAGATGGCGCCGGGGAGATCGACAGTAACTTTCTTAGCCATGTGGATCATGCTCCCTTCACGGCCGTGCGGACGAGGATGGTGCCGCCGCGGGAGCCGGGAACGGCACCCTTCAGCAGCAGCAGGCCCTTCTCCGCGTCCACGGCGTGGACGGTGAGGTTGTGGGTGGTGTGACGGGCGTTGCCCATCTTGCCGGCCATCCGCAGACCCTTGAACACGCGGCCCGGGGTCGCTGCCATACCGATGGCGCCGGGCTTGCGGTGGTTCTTGTGCTGGCCGTGGGATGCGCCGACGCCGGCGAAGCCGTGACGCTTCATGACGCCGGCGAAGCCCTTGCCCTTGGTCTTGCCGACGACGTCGACCTTCTGGCCTGCCTCGAAGGCATCCACGGAGAGGTCCTGGCCGAGCTCGTAGTCAGCGGCATCCGCGGTGCGGATCTCAACCACGTGGCGGCGGGGGGTCACACCGGCCTTGGCGAAGTGGCCTGCCAGGGGCTTGGTCACCTTGCGGGGGTCGATGGCGCCGAAGCCGATCTGCACGGCGCTGTAGCCGTCAGAGTCTTCGCTGCGGATCTGAGTGATGACGTTGGAGTCAGCCTGGATCACGGTGACCGGCACGAGGTTGTGGTCCTCGTCCCAGACCTGTGTCATGCCGAGCTTGGTGCCCAGCAGACCCTTGACGGGCAGCTCAACGCGAGAAATGTTGCTCATTGTTCAGGCACCTCCCTCTCAGAGCTTGATCTCGATGTTGACGTCAGCGGGCAGGTCGAGACGCATCAGTGAGTCCACGGCCTTGGGCGTGGGGTCCACGATGTCGATCAGGCGCTTGTGGGTGCGCATCTCGAAATGCTCGCGAGAATCTTTGTACTTGTGAGGTGAACGAATCACGGCGTAGACGTTCTTCTCAGTCGGCAGCGGCACGGGGCCGACCACCGTGGCGCCTGCGCGCGTGACCGTGTCGACGATCTTCCGAGCCGAGGTGTCAATGACCTCGTGGTCGTACGACTTCAGCCGGATGCGGATTTTCTGTCCCGCCATGGCATTGAGCCTCTCTGTGGTCCTTGCAGTACGTCCTCAATGCGGCCAGCCCCGGGCTGCAGAGACGATGCGGACTCCAACCCCAAGAGAGGGGGCGCGGCCGACGAGCGGCCGACAGTGAAGCTGTCAACACCTTCTGCAGTTCTGGTCTGGCCGAACAGAGTGAATCCGCCGATTCCGACGGGTTCCTCACCCTGTAGGCTTCCGGCCCCCGCGGTCGGGCGTGTCGCTTACGATGCGCTGGTGAGAGCGCACAGCGGCACCCGCGGTATGGTCGGGGTGGTTTGTATAGCTTGTCTGCTGCACAGCTGGGCGCACGTGGTCCCGGCGGCGAGCAACTTGTCTATAGTGCCACGGCGGGACTGCCGTATGCAAACCCACCCATAGGACATGACCCCCAAGCCTGCCGCGAACAGGCGACAGCGCATGCGAGAGGCCCCCGGCACCTTCACGGTGCCGGGGGCCTCTCGAGTCCCTCAAGGAGTTATCCGGCGCACAGCGCCGGGGCCACCTTGAGCAGCCTAGGACAGCAGATCACTCAACGATCTTGGTGACCTTGCCGGAGCCAACGGTGCGGCCGCCCTCACGGATGGCGAAGCCGAGGCCCTCCTCCATGGCGATGGGCTGGATGAGCTCGACGGACATCTCGGTGTTGTCACCGGGCATGACCATCTCGGTGCCCTCGGGCAGCTCGATGACACCGGTGACGTCGGTGGTCCGGAAGTAGAACTGCGGACGGTAGTTGGTGTAGAAGGGGTTGTGACGCCCGCCCTCATCCTTGGAGAGGATGTAGACGTTGGCCTCGAACTTGGTGTGCGGGGTGATGGAGCCGGGAGCTGCCACCACCTGACCACGCTCGACGTCGTCACGCTTCAGACCGCGCAGCAGCAGGCCACAGTTCTCGCCGGCCCATGCCTCGTCAAGCTGCTTGTGGAACATCTCGATGCCGGTGACGGTGGTCTTCTGCTTCTCGCGGATGCCGAGGATCTCGATCTCGGAGTTGATCTTCAGGGTGCCGCGCTCGGCGCGTCCAGTCACCACGGTGCCGCGGCCGGTGATGGTGAAGACGTCCTCGATGGGCATGAGGAACGGCTTGTCCTTGTCACGCTCCGGCTCGGGGATGAACTCGTCGACCTGCTCCATCAGGTCCTCAACAGACTTGACCCACTCGGCGTCGCCCTCAAGAGCCTTCAGGCCGGAGGTGCGCACCACGGGAGCGTTGTCACCGTCGAAGTCCTGGTCGGAGAGCAGCTCCCGGACCTCCATCTCAACGAGGTCCAGCAGCTCCTCGTCCTCCACCATGTCGGCCTTGTTCAGAGCGACCAGCAGAGCGGGGACGCCGACCTGCTTGGCCAGCAGGACGTGCTCACGGGTCTGAGCCATCGGACCGTCGGTGGCGGCGACCACGAGGATGGCGCCGTCCATCTGAGCGGCACCCGTGATCATGTTCTTCACGTAGTCAGCGTGGCCGGGAGCGTCGACGTGTGCGTAGTGGCGCTTCTCCGTCTGGTACTCAACGTGGGACACGTTGATGGTGATGCCGCGCTCGCGCTCCTCGGGTGCGTTGTCGATGGAGGCGAAGTCACGCTGCTCGTTCAGCTCCGGGTACTTGTCCCCCAGGACCTTGGAGATGGCAGCAGTCAGGGTGGTCTTGCCGTGGTCGACGTGACCGATGGTGCCGATGTTGAGGTGCGGCTTGCTCCGCTCGAACTTTGCCTTGGCCACAGGTTCCTCCTATAGAACGTGTTGGTGAAGAAGACTTCTTTCAGGCACAGGGGCGTCCCAGGCTGAAACTCTCGGAAGTCTACTAAATAACGGGGTGTTTCTTGAAATTGACCTTATCCGGCCAGTGGGCTACTCGCCCCGGGACTTCTCGATGATCTCTTCCGCCACAGCCTTGGGAACCTCGGCGTAGGAGTCGAAGGTCATCGTGAACACTGCGCGCCCCTGAGTGCGGGAGCGCAGCTCGCCGATGTAGCCGAACATCTCCGACAGCGGCACGCCAGCCTTGATGACCTTCACGCCGGCCGCGTCATCCATGGACTGGATCTGACCGCGGCGGGAGTTCAGATCACCGATGACGTCGCCCATGTACTCCTCAGGAGTCCGGACCTCAACGGCCATCCTGGGCTCAAGCAGGACCGGGTTGGCGCGCTTGGCACCTTCCTTGAAGACCTGGGAGCCGGCGAGCTTGAACGCCATCTCGGAGGAGTCGACGTCGTGGTACTGACCATCCGTCAGGCGGGCCTTGACGCCCACCATCGGGTAGCCGGCCAGCACTCCGAGCTGCATCGCATCCTGGATGCCGGCATCCACCGAGGGAATGTACTCGCGGGGGATGCGGCCGCCGGTCACAGCGTTGTCGAACTCGTAGAGCTCGCCTTCGGAAGTGTCCAGGGGCTCGAAGTCCACGATGACCTTCGCGAACTGGCCGGAGCCGCCGGTCTGCTTCTTGTGGGTGTACTCCACCTTCTGGACAGGCTTCTTGATGGTCTCGCGGTAAGCCACCTGCGGCTTGCCGACGTTGGCCTCGACCTTGAACTCGCGCTTCATGCGGTCCACCAGGATGTCCAGGTGAAGCTCGCCCATGCCGCCGATCTCAGTCTGGCCGGTCTCGTCATTCTGGGTGACCGTGAAGGTCGGGTCCTCGGCGGCCAGCTTCTGGATCGCGGTGGACAGCTTCTCCTGGTCGCCCTTGGACTTGGGCTCGATGGCCACGGAGATCACCGGCTCCGGGAAGCTCATGGACTCCAGGACGATCGGTTCGTTCGGGTCACAGAGCGTGTCACCGGTGGTGGTGTCCTTGAGACCGATCACCGCGTAGATGTGCCCGGCCTGGATCTCCTCAACCGGGTTCTCCTTGTTGGCGTGCATCTGGAAGAGCTTTCCGATGCGCTCCTTCTTCCCCTTGGTGGAGTTGAGGATCTGCGCGCCGGAGGACAGCTTGCCGGAGTAGACGCGGATGAAGGTCAGCTGCCCGAAGAACGGGTGAGCCGCAATCTTGAACGCCAGGGCGGAGAACGGCTCGTCCTTGCCCGGCTTACGGGTCATCGACACTTCCTCGTCGCCAGGCTTGTGGCCCTCCATGGAGTCCATGTCCGCCGGGGCGGGCAGGTAGTCCACGACAGCGTCGAGCATGGGCTGGACACCGCGGTTCTTGAAGGCGGATCCGCAGAAGACCGGGTACGCCTCACCCTCGATGGTCAGCTTCCGGATGCCGGCCTTGAGCTCGTCGACGGTGAGCTCCTCACCGCCGAGGTACTTCTCCATGAGCTCCTCGTCGGCCTCAGCCACGTTCTCGATGAGCTCATTGCGGTACTCCTCAGCACGCTCCTTGAGCTCGTCCGGGATCTCGCGGGTCTCGTACTGGGCACCCATGGTCACATCGCCCTTGGCATCGCCGGGCCACACCAGAGCCTGCTGGTTCAGAACGTCGATCACGCCGACGAAGTCGGACTCGGAGCCGATCGGCAGCTGCATCACCAGCGGCTTGGCGCCGAGGCGATCCTTGATGGTGTCGACGGTGAAGTAGAAGTCAGCGCCCAGCTTGTCCATCTTGTTGACGAAGCAGATGCGCGGCACGTTGTACTTGTCCGCCTGGCGCCACACGGTCTCGGACTGCGGCTCCACACCCTCCTTGCCGTCGAACACGGCGACTGCGCCGTCGAGGACGCGCAGCGCACGCTCCACCTCGACGGTGAAGTCGACGTGGCCGGGGGTGTCAATGATGTTGATCTGGTTGTCCTCCCAGAAGCAGGTCACCGCGGCGGAGGTGATGGTGATGCCGCGCTCCTTCTCCTGATCCATCCAGTCCGTGGTGGACGCACCATCATGAGTCTCACCGATCTTGTGGTTCAGACCGGTGTAGAACAGGACGCGCTCGGTGGTGGTGGTCTTACCGGCGTCGATGTGAGCCATGATGCCGATGTTGCGGACCTTCTTCAGGTCAGTGAGCACCTCTTGTTGTGCCACGGTGTTTCCCCTTAAGTGGTTGCTTCTGGAAGTAGTGCTTACCAGCGGTAGTGGGCGAAGGCCTTGTTGGCCTCTGCCATCTTGTGGGTGTCCTCACGGCGCTTCACGGCCGCCCCGAGACCGTTGGACGCATCCAGGATCTCGTTCATCAGACGCTCGGTCATCGTCTTCTCGCGGCGGTCCTTGGAGTAGCCGACCAGCCAGCGCAGCGCGAGGGCCGTCGCACGGCCGGGCTTGACCTCCACGGGCACCTGATAGGTGGCGCCGCCGACGCGGCGGGAGCGGACCTCCAGCGCGGGACGGATGTTGTCCATCGCGGTCTTCAGGGTCTCCACGGCGTTCTCGCCGGTCTTTGCGGCGACGCCGTCGAGAGCACCGTAGACGATGCGCTCAGCGGTGGACTTCTTGCCGTCGATCAGCACTTTGTTGATCAGCTGGGTGACCAGCGGGGAGCCGTGGACCGGGTCCTGGACGAGGGGGCGCTTGGGCGCGGGTCCCTTACGAGGCATTACTTCTTCTCCTTCTTCGCGCCGTAGCGGCTGCGGGCCTGGCCGCGACCCTTGACACCCTGGGTGTCGAGGGCTCCGCGGACGATCTTGTAGCGCACACCGGGGAGGTCCTTCACACGGCCGCCGCGGACCAGCACGATGGAGTGCTCCTGGAGGTTGTGGCCCTCACCAGGGATGTACGCGGTGACCTCGACCCCGCCGCCGAGGCGCACACGGGCGACCTTGCGGAGTGCGGAGTTCGGCTTCTTGGGGGTGGTGGTGTACACGCGGGTACAGACGCCGCGGCGCATGGGGCTGCCCTTCAGGGCAGGGGTTGCGTTCTTGGTGGGCTTGGGCTGACGGCCCTTGCGCACCAGCTGCTGAATAGTAGGCACTATCTGTTCTCCATTGGTTCAGAGGTTTATGGCCGTGCCGGCCGGGTCACGTCTCTGCGCAGGGGAGGCCTGCCGGTGCTCTCCTGTCTGGGTGCAGACACAAAAACATGTGGCATTCGTTGCGCACCTTCCCCGCAACCCGGACCGAGTCCTTTGCCACACAGAAACAATCAGGTCAACGATACCAGGTCCGTGTGTTGATGCGCGAACGGCGGGGGCCTTCTCCCAGCCCGGTCCTCATGGTGCGCCTTCGGCGCCGCGCACAAGGACTGCTCCGGCTGGGATTCGGCCCCCGCCATCACGGGGAAGCGAAGACTACCGGCTCACCGGAAGTCGACGTCGGTGTTGTACTCCTCGAGCGGGATCGCGTGGAACTCCGCGTCCCCCTCAGCTCCGGCGTAGTCGAAGCTGGAGCCGTACATGGAAGGCCCGGTGAACAGGTTCTCCTTCGCCTCCTCAGTAGGCTCCACCTCGGTCTGCACGTAACGGTCCAGCCCGGTCCCGGCAGGGATGAGCTTACCGATGATGACATTCTCCTTGAGCCCGACCAGCGGGTCAGACTTGCCCTCCATGGCCGCCTGGGTGAGAACCCGGGTGGTCTCCTGGAAGGAGGCTGCCGACAGCCACGAATCGGTGGCCAAGGAGGCCTTGGTGATGCCCATCAGCTCGTCACGGCCGGATGCTGGCCTGCGCTCCGCCTGGAAGGCTGCCTTGTTGGCGGCCTGGAAACGGAACCTGTCAGCCAGCTCACCCGGAAGCAGGTCAGTCTCCCCCGACTCGATGACGGTGATGCGGCGCAGCATCTGACGGACGATGACCTCGACATGCTTGTCGTGGATGTCCACACCCTGAGACTGGTAGACCTCCTGCACCTCGGCGACCAGGAACTTCTGAGCCGCACGGGGGCCGAGCACACGGAGAACCTGCTTGGGGTCCACCGAACCGCGGGTCAGCTGGGTCCCGACCTCCACGTGGACGGTCTGGTCCATGTTCTCGCCGAGTTCGATCAGCAGGGTGGCGCGGCGCAGGATCGGGTAGACCTGCTCCTCCCCACCGTCATCCGGGGTGAGCACCAGGCGAGCCTGCTTCTCGTCCTCCTCGAAGCGCACCCTGCCTGAGGACTCCGCGATCGGAGCCACACCCTTCGGGGAGCGAGCCTCGAAGAGCTCCTGGATACGAGGCAGACCCTGGGTGATGTCGTCCGCTGAGGCGACACCGCCGGAGTGGAAGGTACGCATGGTCAGCTGCGTGCCGGGCTCACCGATGGACTGTGCCGCGATGATGCCGACCGCCTCGCCGACGTCGACCCGGGAGCCGGATGCCATGGACCGCCCGTAGCAGGCCGCGCAAGTGCCTACCGGCGCTTCGCAGGTCAGGACGGAGCGGACCTTGATGGTCTTCACGCCGTCCTCGAACAGCTTGCTGATCAGCACGTCGCCCAGCTCGGCGCCCGCCGAAGCCAGCACCTCGCCGTTCTCATCGGCGACGGTCTCAGCCAGCGTCCGGGCATAGGCCGAGGTCTCAACCATGTCATGCAGCTCAAACTCCACGCCCTCGGCGTCAGTGACGTAGGTCCGGCCGGACTTCACCAGCACGTCCTGCGCGCCGCCCGCGTCATGGCGGTGGGCCACAGGCTGGGCGATCGGCACTGTAACGCCCCGAGCAGTGCCGCAGTCCTCGTCACGGACGATGACGTCCTGGGAGACGTCCACCAGCCGGCGGGTCAGGTAGCCCGAGTTGGCGGTCTTCAGCGCGGTGTCGGCCAGACCCTTGCGGGCGCCGTGGGTGGCGACGAAGTACTCGAGCACGGTCAGGCCCTCACGGTAGGAGGACTTGATCGGCCGGGCGATGATCTCGCCCTTCGGGTTGGTCACCAGACCACGGATGCCGGCGATCTGACGGATCTGGTGCCAGTTGCCGCGGGCACCGGAGGTCACGGTCCGGTTGATGTTGTTGAACTTGTCCATTCCGGCCATCATGGCGTCCTGGATCTCGGCGGTGGCCTTGTTCCAGATCTCCTGCAGCTCGGTGGTGCGCTCATCACGGTCCATCAGACCAAGGCCGAAGTCCTCCTCGACCTTGGCGACCTGCGCCTCGTACTCCTCCATCATCGCGGCCTTGTCGAAGTCCGAGGTGACATCAGAGATGGCCACGGTGACACCGGACCGGGTGGCCCAGTAGAAGCCGGCGTCCTTCAGGTTGTCCAGGGTCTGGGCAACCTGAACGGTGGAGTACCGCTCGGAGAGGTCGTTGACCAGCCGGCCCAGCTGCTTCTTGTCGGCGACCCTGCCCTGGTAGGGGTAGTCCTCCGGAAGCAGCTCGTTGAAGATGACCTGGCCCAGGGTGGTCTCGATCAGGGCGGGGCTGCCCTGCGTCCACCCCTCAGGCGCCGAGACGTCGTCGGAGGGGACGAACCCGTCGACGGAGATCCTCACGGGGGCGTTCAGGTGAAGGTCACGCAGGTCATAGGCCATCCAGGCCTCGCCGACGGTGGAGAACACGCGGCCGGCGCCTGCCTCGTCCTCACGGACGGTGGTCAGGTGGTGCAGGCCGATGATCATGTCCTGGGTGGGCAGAGCCACGGGACGGCCGTCGGAAGGCTTGAGGATGTTGTTGGAGGAGAGCATCAGGACACGTGCCTCAGCCTGAGCCTCCGGTCCCAGCGGCAGGTGCACTGCCATCTGGTCGCCGTCGAAGTCAGCGTTGAAGGCGGTGCAGGCCAGCGGGTGCAGCTGCAGGGCCTTGCCCTCCACGAGCTGCGGCTCGAAGGCCTGGATGCCCAGTCGGTGCAGGGTAGGTGCACGGTTCAGCAGCACCGGGTGCTCGGTGATGACCTCCTCGAGCACGTCCCACACCTGGGAGCGCTGGCGCTCCACCATCCGCTTGGCGGACTTGATGTTCTGGGCGTGGTTGAGGTCCACCAGACGCTTCATGACGAAGGGCTTGAAGAGCTCCAGCGCCATCTGCTTGGGCAGGCCGCACTCGTGCAGCTTCAGCTGCGGGCCGACCACGATGACCGAACGGCCGGAGTAGTCCACACGCTTGCCGAGCAGGTTCTGGCGGAAGCGGCCCTGCTTGCCCTTGAGCATGTCCGACAGGGACTTCAGCGGACGGTTGCCCGGCCCGGTGACCGGGCGGCCGCGGCGGCCGTTGTCGAACAGGGAGTCCACAGACTCCTGCAGCATGCGCTTCTCGTTATTGATGATGATCTCGGGTGCGCCGAGGTCCAGCAGCCGCTTGAGGCGGTTGTTGCGGTTGATCACACGGCGGTAGAGATCATTGAGGTCGGAGGTCGCGAAGCGGCCGCCGTCGAGCTGGACCATGGGGCGGATCTCCGGCGGGATCACCGGGACTGCCTCGAGGACCATGCCGGTGGGCGCGTTGCCGTTGACCAGGAAGGCGTTGAGGACCTTCAGGCGCTTCAGGGCGCGAGTCTTGCGCTGGCCCTTGCCGGTGGCGATGGTCTCGCGCAGGGACTCGGCCTCAGCCTCCATGTCGAAGTTCTCCAGGCGCCGGCGGATCGCCTCGGCGCCCATGAAGCCTTCGAAGTACTCGCCGTACTTGGCGCGCATCTCACGGAAGAGGGTCTCGTCGCCCTCAAGATCGCCGACCTTGATGCTCTTGAAGCGGTCCCAGGTGTTCTGGATCTGGTCGATCTCGGCGTCTGCGCGCTTGCGCAGCTGAGCCATCTGCTTCTCTTTGCCCTCACGGAACTTCTTCTTCTCGGCAGCCTTTGCGCCCTCGGACTCGAGCTCGGCCAGGCCGTCCTCAAGCTCCTTGGAGATGGCTGCGAGGTCTGCGTCGCGCTGGGTGCTCAGGTGGTTGAGCTCCTGGGTGACCTCTGCCTCAAGGTTGGGCAGCTCGTCGTGACGCTTGTCCTCGTCCACGTGGGTGATCATGTAGGCCGCGAAGTAGATGACCTTCTCCAGGTCCTTCGGAGCCAGGTCCAGCAGGTAGCCCAGGCGGGAAGGCACACCCTTGAAGTACCAGATGTGGGTCACCGGGGCGGCGAGCTCGATGTGGCCCATCCGCTCGCGGCGCACCTTCGAGCGGGTGACCTCCACGCCGCAGCGCTCACAGGTGATGCCCTTGAAGCGCACGCGCTTGTACTTGCCGCAGTAGCACTCCCAGTCCCGGGAAGGGCCGAAGATCTTCTCGCAGAAGAGGCCGTCCTTCTCGGGCTTCAGAGTGCGGTAGTTGATGGTCTCGGGCTTCTTGATCTCGCCGTGGGACCAGTTGAGGATCTCATCAGTGGTGGCCAGGCCGATGCGCATTGTGCCGAATGAGGATTCAGGGGACATAGTCCGTATCTCTCTTTTCTGTCTGAAAGCTTCGTAAGACGTTCTGGCGATGCTGGAGAGGCTCAGACCTCTTCGACCGAGCTGGGCTCGGCGCGGGAGAGATCGATGCCGAGCTCCTCAGCGGCGCTGAAGCCGGAGTCGTCGGAGTCTGCGTCACGCATCTCGAAGGCCTTGCCCTCGGAGTTGAGCACCTCGACGTTCAAGCACAGGGACTGCATCTCCTTGATGAGCACCTTGAAGGACTCAGGAACGCCCGGCTCAGGGATGTCCTCGCCCTTGACGATGGCCTCGTAGACCTTCACGCGTCCGTGGATGTCGTCGGACTTGATGGTCAGCAGCTCCTGCAGGGTGTACGCGGAGCCGTAGGCCTCCAGGGCCCAGACCTCCATCTCGCCGAAGCGCTGGCCGCCGAACTGGGCCTTACCGCCCAGCGGCTGCTGGGTGATCATGGAGTACGGGCCGGTGGAGCGGGCGTGGATCTTGTCATCCACCAGGTGGTGCAGCTTCAGGATGTACATGTAGCCCACAGAGACCGGCTCCGGGAACGGTTCACCGGAGCGGCCGTCGAACAGCTGGGCCTTGCCCGAAGGCGCGACCATCTTCTCGCCGTCCCGGTTCGGGTTGATCGACTCGAGGATTCCGGTGAGCTCCTCGGGGTTGGCCCCGTCGAACACCGGAGTGGCGACCTTGGTGGGGCCGGTCTCCAGCGGAAGGTTCGGCAGATCCTTGAGCCACTCGGAGGCACCCTCGATGGTCCAGCCCTGAGAGGCTGCCCAGCCGAGGTGGAGCTCCATGACCTGGCCGATGTTCATACGGCCGGGCACGCCCATCGGGTTCAGGACGACGTCCACAGGGGTGCCGTCAGGCATGAAGGGCATGTCCTCCACCGGCAGGATGCGGGAGATGACGCCCTTGTTGCCGTGCCGGCCGGCGAGCTTGTCGCCGTCGGTGATCTTGCGCTTCTGGGCCACGTAGACGCGGACCACCTGGTTCACGCCCGGGGGAAGCTCGTGGCCCTCCTCGGCGTCCAGGATGCGCACGCCGATGACCGTTCCGGCCTCACCGTGGGGCACCTTCAGGGAGGTGTCCCGAACCTCGCGGGACTTCTCGCCGAAGATGGCGCGCAGCAGGCGCTCCTCGGGCGTCAGCTCGGTCTCACCCTTGGGGGTGACGCGGCCGACGAGGATGTCGCCCGACTCGACCTCGGCACCCACGTGGATGATGCCGCGCTCGTCGAGCTGAGCGAGCATCTCCTCGGAGACGTTGGGGATGTCCCGGGTGATCTCCTCAGCACCGAGCTTGGTGTCACGGGCGTCGACCTCGTGCTCCTCGATGTGGATGGAGGTGAGCACGTCGTCCTGCACCAGGCGCTGGGACAGGATGATGGCGTCCTCGAAGTTGTGGCCCTCCCAGGACATGAAGGCGACCAGCAGGTTCTTGCCGAGGGCCAGCTCGCCGAACTCGGTGGAGGGGCCGTCGGCGATGATCGAGCTGCGCTCGACGCGGTCGCCCTCGGAGACCCGCACCCGCTGGTTGTAGGCGTTGCCCTGGTTGGAGCGCTGGAACTTCATGATCGGGTAGTGGGTCTGGGTGCCGTCGTCGTTGAGGACGGTGACCAGGTCCGCTGCCACCTTGGTGACCACACCGGACTTCTGGGCGGTGACGGAGTCGCCCGCGTCGACCGCGGCGTACTTCTCCATGCCGGTGCCGACGTAGGGGGACTCGGCCTCCAGCAGCGGCACAGCCTGACGCTGCATGTTCGCGCCCATGAGCGCACGGTTGGCGTCGTCGTGCTCCAGGAAGGGGATCAGCGCGGTGGCCACGGAGACCATCTGGCGCGGAGAGACATCCATGTAGTCGATGTCGGAGGGCTCCACGAGAATCGGCTCGCCCTGCTCGCCGGCCGCGGCGTCGGCGCGGCCTCGGCAGAGGACCTTCTCCTCGGAGAAGGTCCCGTCCTCCTGCAGCGGAGCATTGGCCTGTGCGATCTGGGCCAGCAGCTCATCATCGGCGGTCAGGTACTCGACCTGGTCGGTGACCTTGCCGTCGACCACCTTGCGGTACGGGGTCTCGATGAAGCCGAAGTTGTTGATCCGGCCATAGGTCGCCAGTGAGCCGATCAGACCGATGTTCGGGCCCTCAGGGGTCTCAATGGGGCACATGCGGCCGTAGTGCGAGGGGTGAACGTCACGGACCTCCATGCCCGCACGGTCGCGGGAGAGGCCGCCGGGGCCCAGCGCAGACAGGCGACGCTTGTGGGTCAGGCCGGCCAGCGGGTTGTTCTGGTCCATGAACTGGGACAGCTGGGAGGTTCCGAAGAACTCCTTGATGCTGGCCACCACCGGACGGATGTTGATCAGGGTCTGCGGAGTGATGGCCTCCACGTCCTGAGTGGTCATCCGCTCGCGGACCACGCGCTCCATCCGGGACAGGCCGGTGCGGACCTGGTTCTCGATGAGCTCGCCGACAGCGCGGATGCGCCGGTTGCCGAAGTGGTCAATGTCATCCACGGCCACGGGAAGGTCGATCTGGTCGCCGTCGCGCACGCCCTTGATGGACTCCCGGCCCGCGTGCAGGGCGCACAGGTAGTGGATCATCGCGGTGATGTCCTCTTCGGTGAGGACGGAGGCGTCCGCGGCGGAGAATTCCTTGTCCACGCCCAGCTTGCGGTTCAGCTTGTAGCGGCCGACCTTGGCGAGGTCGTAGCGCTTTCGGGTGAAGTACAGGGACTCCAGCAGGGAGCGGCCGGCCTCGACTGTCGGCGGCTCGCCCGGACGCAGCTTGCGGTAGATGTCGAGCAGGGCCTCGTCCTGGTCCGCGAAGGCGTCCTTCTCCAGGGTTGCGCGGATGGAGTCGTAGTCGCCGAACTCCTCGAGGATGCGGGACTCCGTCCAGCCCAAGGCCTTCAGCAGAGCGGTGACCGGCTGCTTGCGCTTGCGGTCGAGGCGAACGCCGACCTGGTCGCGCTTGTCGATCTCCAGCTCGAACCATGCGCCGCGGGAAGGAATCACCTTGGCGGTGTAGATGTCCTTGTCGCTGGTCTTGTCCGGGGACTTCTCGAAGTAGGCGCCCGGGGAGCGGACCAGCTGGGAGACGACCACGCGCTCGGTGCCGTTGATGATGAAGGTGCCGCGGTCGGTCATCAGGGGGAAGTCGCCCATGAAGACCGTCTGCTGCTTGATCTCACCGGTGTTGTGGTTCATGAACTCGGCCTTGACGTACAGCGGGGCCGAGTAGGTGGTGTCGTGGTCCTTGCACTCCTCCACCGTCATCTTGGGGTCGGCGAACTCCGGGTCGGAGAAGGAGAGCGACATCGTCTCCTGGAAGTCCTCGATGGGGGACATCTCCTCGAAGATGTCGGCGAGCCCGGAGGTGTCGGAGACGCCCTTGATGCCCTTCTCGCGGGCCTCCTCCACACGAGCGGCCCAGGCCTCGTTGCCGACGAGGCGGTCGAAGGACTCGATCTGCAGAGCCAGCAGCTCCGGAACGTCCAGGGGCTCGTGGATCTTTGCGAATGAGATGCGGCCGGCGTATTCAGCGGTACGGGCCGATGCAGCGGTATTGATTGAGGTGCTCGAGGCGACCAAGAGGGATCCTTCCGAAGACCTTCGTAGCTTCCGAATGTCAGCGTCCAATGGTCTTTAGGTCCGCGCCGCCCGTTCCAGGCGGCACCGTCCTAAGCTGCCCACCGCTATATGAAGGCATGACAAATGGAGACGACGCGAACTTTGAGAATACATCCATAAGGGCGCGCGTGCAAGTGCGCGCAGAGAGAAGCCCGGCCAAATTCACGAGCTGGCACACACAGTAGCAGGACGACGGCGCACCCGGCGAGAGCATTGCGCCGCCGGGGCGTGTTCGTGTCGCCTGCTCAGACGATTCTCCGCTGCTCAGCCCATCGGGTGAGCTCATGCCTGGAGCTCAGCTGCAGCTTCCGCAGCACCCTCGAGACATGCGTCTCCACGGTCTTGATGGAGATGAACAGCTCCCCCGCCAGCTCCCGGTAGGTGTACCCGCGAGCGATCAGCCGCATCACCTCAACCTCCCGGGCGGAGAGCCGGTCCAGCTCCTCGTCGCGGACGTCCTCAGCCGCACCCGTGGTGCCGAAGGCGTCCAGGACGAATCCCGCCAGCCTCGGAGAGAACACAGCGTCGCCCTGGGCCACCTGCTCGACGGCGTCGACGAGATCCGCGGTGCTGATGGTCTTGGTGACGTAGCCGCGGGCGCCGGCGCGGATCACCGAGACGACGTCGCTGGCCTCGTCCGAGACGCTGATCGCCAGGAAGCGGGTCTGCTCCTGCAGCGAGCGGCAGGCCCGCACCACCTCCGCTCCCCCGCCGCCGGTGCCGCCCGGCAGATGCACGTCCAGCAGCACCACCTCGGGCTTCTGCTCCGTGACCGCCTCGACGGCGGACTCCACATCGTGCGCCTCCCCGATCACCTCCACGGCGTCGCCCAGCTCGGACCTCAGCCCAGCGCGGAAGATCCCGTGATCATCCACGATCACCACGCGGCGCGTCATCCGACGGGTCCCTTCTGAACAGGAGCGGGGGCAGCACGGGGAGGCTCAGCGGGGGCCCGCGGCTCCACGGGCATGTGCAGCTGGACCTCGGTGCCGCGCGCGCCGGAGCGGATGCGAGCCTCTCCCCCGGACCGCCGCATCCTGCCGATGATCGACTCGCGGACGCCCAGACGGTCGGACTTCTCCGGGTCCTCGGCGAGCGCCTCGACGTCGAAGCCCGCGCCGCGGTCCCGGACGAACACCGCGTCCTCCTCCGCGGAGGATTCGATGTAGACGCTGGCGGGGCCCGCGTGCTTGATGGCGTTGAGGATGGCCTCGCGGGCGGCTCCGACGAGCGCACTGTGGTCCGGGGACTGGGACTCGCCCACGCTGACCACCTCCACCGGCACGGAGTGCGCGTCCTCCAGCTCGGCCGCCGCGGCGAGCAGCTGATCCTTCAAGGTGCCGGTGGACTCAGCGTTCTGCCGATAGAGCCAGGCACGCAGCTGCCGCTCCTGACCCCGAGAAAGGCGCTCGACGGCGGCCGGGTCGGTCTTCTGCTTCTGGATCATCGCGAGGGTCTGGAGCACTGAGTCATGCAGGTGCGCTGCGATGTCAGCCCGTTCCGCCTCAGCGGCGGCGCGTGCACGCTCAGCCTGGGAGGTGCGGTGCAGGCGGATCAGCCACGGGGCGACGACCAGCCCCAGCCCCGCGAGCAGCATCGCCGCCACTGTGATCCCCATGATGAGCTCCCCGGCGGGCACCAGACCGGATGCGATCACCAGCACCGCGATGAGCACCATGGCGGCCCCGCCGCCGATCTGCCACAGCAGGGCAGCCCGCCCGTCCCCCGAGGACGCGTGGGGGCCCGTGCGGTCCAGCTGGTGCCAGGCCAGCAGCACCCCGAGGAGCAGCACCGCCGGCGGCAGGACGATCCGCCAGTCCACGCCCAGGCCGAGCATCTGCCCGGCCAGCAGAGCGGCGGCAGCCAGCAGCACCCCTCCGGCGAGGACCTCCGGGGAGCTGGTGAGCGAGTCGAGGGCACCTCGAACTCTGGCAGCGGGCGAGGCGTCGTCCCGCGTGCTCTGCGGCGCGCTCTCAGAGGCGGGCTGAGCCGCGGGCCCGGACAGGCCGCGGGCGCCAGCGGTCGGAGCGGGCTCATGCTCGGCGGGCACAAAGATCCACAGCCACAGGTACAGCAGGATCCCCGCTCCCCCCAGAGCGGCCAGCAGGATGAAGCCGACGCGCGCCGCGGGGGCTGAGACCCCCAGGTGGCGGGCGGTGCCGAGCGCGACGCCCGCCAGCGGTGTGCCCAGGGCGCGCCGCAGCGGCGGCCGGCCGGCCGGGCGCGGGGACGGACTGGGCGTGGCGGTCATACGTTCATCCTGCCACGGGGCCGCGCGCCTGACACGCCCTGCGCACCGGAATTCCGGGAGCCTGAGGGAAGGATCAGGGTATTTGTCAGGGTGCCCCCTCATAGCGACGGATGCCCGGCCGAGCAGAGGATTGGAGCATGGACGACAAGCAGCACGACGGCCGCCGTGAGGCCGGGCATCAGATCTTCGACTGGGTGCGCTCCACCGGCGCACGCCGCCCCTCAAACGGCTGGGCGGGAGGTGTCTTCGCCGCCCTGGGCGAGAAGCTGGGCTGGGATTCGACGTTGGTCCGGGGGCTGGGCGTCCTGGCGTTCATCCTCGTGGCTGCGCCGACCGCCCTGCTGTACGGGCTGGCGTGGCTGTTCCTTCCGGACCAGGAGGGGCGCATCCACCTTCAGCGCGCCCTCCGCGGAGACTTCAGCTCCGGGGCGATCGGCGGCGGCCTGCTGGCCGGGTTCGGGGCGCTGAACGTGTTCACCCCCGCCACTGCCGGCCCGTTCCAGTTCGTGGTGAACGTGGTGGTCCTCGGCGTCGTCGGCTGGGTGGTCTACCTGCTGATGCGGAACTTCTCCCGGGGGAGCCGAGAGGAGCGGCCCTCAGGGGACGGGCGCTCCGGCGGAGGTCGGGAGGAGGCTCAGCCCGCGCGCGACGACGGCAGACCCGCCTGGTACCCCAAGGAGGGCGCCGAACGGGTCCCGGCAGCATCTCCCACAGCGGCCGACGCGCACGGCGAGCACACCTACACCTATTCCCCGGAGACGGGAACCGCCCCTGCTCCCGCCCGGCACGCCCGCGCCCAGCGCGGGGCCGCAGCGGACCCGGACCCGGCTGAGCGGGAGGAGAGGCGCCGTCGCCGGATGGTGACCTTCGGCCTGCTCCTGCTTGCTGCCCCGGCCTTCGGCATCGCGATGCTTCTCGGCTCCGCACTGGGCTTCACCGCTACTGGGGCGGTGCTCACCGTGCTTGCGGGACTGGTGGCGCTGCTGGCGCTGATGCACATCGGCTCCGGGCTGCGCGGACGGCGGGGACGGACCGGGCTGCTCGCGTCGCTGACCGCGGTGATGCTGGCACTCGCCTTCGGCCACTCCGGCGGGGGCGCCACTCATGTGTTCGGCAACTACGCGACCTCGTCCGAGGAGGTGAACACTGCCTTCGCCAACACCACGGTCGACCTCACGGACCCATCGTCCTACGCGGGGACGGATGAGGGCTATGCCCACCATGCGGAGGTCAACGGCGGCTTCGGCAGCGTTGATGTCGTGGTGCCCGACGACGCCGAGGTGACGGTGACTGCCTCGCACGCGTTCTCCAAGCTGGAGTTCCGCACGGAGACGTTCAGCGAGGAGCGGGTCGGCATCGGCACGGAGGAGCGCAGCTTCGGCCCGGCCGATGAGGCGGGCCATGTCGCTGGGCAGATCGAGATCAGCGTGAATCAGGCATTCGGCAGCGTCACCGTCTACGACGCCGCTACGTACGAGGAGGAGGGCTGACCATGAGCAGCCAGGATGACAGGACGCGCCCAATGCCGCCTTCGGGACGGCCCGATGTTCCCCCGCCGGAGGATGTGGATGCTCTGCTGGCTGAGTCTCTGCGGGCCCAGTCGGAGGAGGACTTCACATGGAAGGAGCCGGAGCGGAAGCCGCGCTGGTGGCAGCGTCAGGAGATGCACCAGGCCTCTGCGGGCTCGACGACGGTCCGCTCCTCTGCCGGGGAGCGAAAGGGTGTTCGTCTGGGCTCTGTGATCTTTGGGGCGGTGTGTCTGCTGCTGGCCCTGTGGGTCCTGGCGACGGTGACGCTCGGGCTGATGATCGATCCGATCGTGGTGGGTCTGGTGGTCTGCACGGCGGCAGGCCTGTCCCTGGTGCTGGCCGGCCTGCGGCCCAAGCCCGGAACGCGCCTTTAGGCCCTGCCTGCAGATACGAGAAGCCCCCCGGAGGACTGCTCCTCCGGGGGGCTTCTTCTGACGTGATGTGCCGCTTACGCGGCGGGGATCACTTGAGGGTGACCTTGGCGCCTGCGCCCTCCAGGGTCTCCTTGGCCTTCTCGGCGGCCTCCTTGTCGACACCCTCCAGGACCGGCTTCGGGGCACCGTCGACGAGGTCCTTGGCCTCCTTCAGACCGAGGGAGGTCAGACCGCGCACCTCCTTGATGACACCGATCTTCTTGTCGCCGGCGTCCTCCAGGACGACGTCGAACTCGGTCTGCTCCTCGGCCTCCTCAGCGCCCTCGCCGCCGGCGGCGGGGGCTGCAGCCACGGCAGCCGGGGCTGCGGCGGTCACGTCGAAGGTCTCCTCGAAGAGCTTCACGAACTCGGAGAGCTCGATCAGGGACATCTCCTTGAACTGCTCCAGCAGCTCCTCATTGCTCATCTTGGCCATTGTGACGGCTCCTTAGTTCTGTTGCTTGTTGCGGATCTTGATGCTTATGCGGCGCACTGACAAGCGTCAGGCAGCCTCTTCTTCCTTGGCGCGCAGCGCCTCGACCGTGCGGACGGTCTTGGACAGCGGCGCCTGGAGGACGGCGGCAGCCTTGGACTGGGCACCGATGAAGGCGCCAGCCAGCTTGCCGAGCAGAACCTCACGGGACTCAAGATCCGCGAGCTTCTTGATCTCGCTCTCGTCGAGGGCTGCGCCATCCATGTAGCCGCCCTTGACGATGAGCTCGGGGTTCTCCTTGGCAAAGTCACGCAGTGCCTTGGCCACGTCGACGGGGTCGCCGTGGACGAAGGCGATCGCGGAGGGACCCTGCATCTTGCCCTCAAAGGCATCGATGCCGAGCTCCTCGGCCGCGATCTCGGTGAGCGTGTTCTTCACCACGGCGTAGTTCGCGTTCTCACGCACAGAGTTGCGCAGCTTCTGCAGCTTCTCCACGCTGAGGCCGCGGTATTCCGTGAGCACGGCCGCGTCGGAGCCGCTGAACAGGTTCTTCAGCTCCTCAACCGCGGCGGCCTTCTCAGGATTCGCCATGGCACTCCTTCCGATTGCAGGGCCGGCCAGACGGGTCCGGGAGAATCGGGGCATCAAAAAAGCCCCGCTGCGCAGACGCACGGGGCTCACCAGAGTCAGACAGCGCGACATAATCGTCTCAGCTGTGCTGCCGGTTCGGCTCAGTGTCCTGCGCAGGTCGCCCGTGTGGGTCTTTACAGTTCTGCCGTACTCCGAGAAGTGATTCCCGGTGACCGAATCTCCAGAGCCAACTGGATCTTCACGACATGAACGACCGGCGGTCTTTGGTCAGTGCTCAACTATACGGGAAACGCGGCGGGTCCGCCAAGTGCGCTGCGCGCCTGCCCGCATACAGGCCGGGTCCCCCTGAGACGTTCGCCGCAGGCCGGGATGCAAAGAGGCCCGCCCTCGATGGAGAGCGGGCCTCTTTGAGGGGTGCGCGGACTTACTCAGCGACCACCTTGGTGACGTTCGGGTCCACCGGAATACCGGGGCCGAACGTGGTGGCCACGGTGGCACGCTGGATGTAGCGGCCCTTGGATGCCGAAGGCTTCAGGCGAAGGATCTCCTCCAGGGCTGCGGCGTAGTTCTCCGCAAGAGCCTGGGTGTCGAAGCTGGTCTTGCCGACGATGAAGTGCAGGTTGGAGTGCTTGTCGACGCGGAAGTCGATCTTTCCGCCCTTGATCTCGCCGACTGCCTTAGCCACATCTGGGGTGACGGTGCCGGTCTTCGGGTTCGGCATCAGGTTGCGAGGACCCAGGACCTTGCCGAGACGGCCGACCTTGCCCATCATGTCCGGCGAGGCCACGGCCGCGTCGAAGTCGGTCCAGCCGTCTGCGACCTTGGCGATGAGCTCGTCGCCGCCCACGAAGTCCGCACCGGCCTCCTCGGCCTTTGCCACATTGTCACCCTGGGTGAAGACGACCACGCGGGCGGTCTTGCCGGTGCCATGCGGGAGGTTCACGGTGCCGCGAACCATCTGGTCTGCCTTGCGGGGGTCCACCGAAAGCCGCATGGCGACCTCAACGGTCGCGTCGGTCTTCGACGGGTTGCTGTCCTTGGCCAGGGCGACTGCCTCGGCCGGGGAGTACAGGGCGTTCTCGTCGATCTTCTCGGCGGCCGCCCGATATGCTTTGCTGCGCTGTGCCATCTGCGTTCTCTCCTTAGCAGTTGTGGTACGCGGACCGCGCTCGGCCCTATCCCACGGACCCGGACGGTGCCGGGCTCTCAAATTTGTTCTGTCAGCCGTTCGCGCCGTCGGCGCTCACCGCTCTCGATCGCCTCGAAGGACTATGAGCGAGCTCGCGTCCTCACGCGGCTCAATCAGCTGTCGACGGTGATGCCCATGGATCGGGCAGTTCCCGCAACGATCTTGGAGGCAGCCTCGATGTCGTTGGCGTTGAGGTCCTCCATCTTGGTCTGGGCGATCTCCTCAACCTGAGCCTGGGTCAGCTTGCCGACCTTGTCAGTGTGGGGAACGCTGGAGCCCTTCTTCACGCCCGCTGCCTTCTTGATCAGCTCAGCGGCCGGCGGGGTCTTGGTGATGAAGGTGAAGGAGCGGTCCTCGTAGACCGTGATCTCCACAGGGATCACGTTGCCGCGCTGAGCCTCAGTCGCGGCGTTGTAAGCCTTGCAGAACTCCATGATGTTGACGCCGTGCTGACCGAGCGCGGGACCGATGGGCGGTGCCGGGTTGGCGGCGCCTGCCTCGATCTGCAGCTTGATCAGACCGGCGACCTTCTTCTTCGGGGCCATAATCTGTCCTTACTGTTCGTGCGTCCAACGGTCACAGGAGCGTGAGCGCTGGGGCGAGCGGACCTGGCCGGGCCGCTCATGACGTCGTCGCGCTCCCAAAGCACGGAGCACGACGACGAAGCTTAAGTTGTGCGGCGACGCCGAGGCGCCGCTCATGAGCTTCAGCAGCGCGTAGGGCTGTCCCTCGGCTGCGGAGGCTCAGCTAGTAGATCTTCTCGACCTGGTTGAAGTTCAGGGTGACAGGGGTCTCGCGCTCGAAGATCGAGACCAGCACCACCAGCTGGCGGGAGTCGGCGTGGATCTCGTTGATCGTGGCCGGCAGGGTGGCGAACGGACCGTCGGTGACGGTCACGGACTCGCCGACCTCGAAGTCGACCTTGACGTCGCTCGAGGACGCTGCACCGGCGGAGCCGTCCTCGCCGTCGCCGACCTCGACCTTCTTCTGCTCACCGGGCTTGCCGAGGCGGTGCTCCTTGAGCATCTCGAAGACCTCGTCGGTGGACAGCGGCTGCGGGTCATGTGCGTTGCCGACGAAGCCGGTCACCCCTGGGGTGTGGCGGACGACGCCCCAGGACTCGTCGCTGAGCTCCATGCGGACCACGACGTAGCCGGGAATGCGGACCCGGTTGACGATCTTGCGCTGAGTGTTCTTGATCTCGACGACCTCTTCCATGGGGACATCGATCTCGAAGATGTAGTCCTCCATGTCCTGGGTCTGGATGCGAGTCTCCAGGTTGGACTTCACACGCTTCTCGT
Organism: Nesterenkonia populi; assembly: GCF_007994735.1. Lineage (NCBI taxonomy): Bacteria > Bacillati > Actinomycetota > Actinomycetes > Micrococcales > Micrococcaceae > Nesterenkonia > Nesterenkonia populi. The sequence goes on from NZ_VOIL01000001.1 coordinate 262,874, forward strand.
AGCCGGCGTAGGTGTGCACCACGTACCAGTCGCCGAGGCCGCGGCGCAGCTGAGCCTTGAGCTCATCAGCGCGCTCCTCGTAGGTCTTCTCCTCCTCAGCAGGGACGACCTCCTCCTCCTCCTCGGCAGCGGCAGGCTGCTCCTGGTCGGCCGGGACAGCCTCGGCTGCCTCCTCCTGCTCAAGCTCCTGATCAGACACGATTCTCCTTGGTATGTATGCGTACGACGACGTCGCCTCAGGCGCCGAAGATGAAGTCCGCTCCGCGGCTGAAGACCCAGTCCAGCCCGGAGACGATCCCAATCACGATCAGCACGAAGACCAGGACCACCAGCGTGTAGTTCAGCAGTTCCGAGCGAGTCGGAACGATGACCTTCCGCAGCTCATCGATGACCTGCTTGAGGAAGCGCCATGTCCGCACAAAGGGGTTCTTGGACCCGCCGTCGCCGGATGCGCCGTCGACGTCAGTCACCGGGGTGTGGGACACGCAGGCTCCATCTTCTGTGCGTTGCCGTGGTCAGTTCTTCAAACAGATCACTGGGTGATCTTCAGGCCGGAGGCCCGCGCCGCCGCAGCAGGCCGACCTTCCAACGCTGTGCAGGGCAGACAGGACTCGAACCTGCAACCTACGGTTTTGGAGACCGTTGCGCTACCAATTGCGCCACTGCCCTAGGGCTCCCAGCCCGAACCAGCAGCCTCCTGAAAGGCACACTGAGTCCAGGTGCCTGAGACACCAGTGCTCCATTTTACGCACGGGAGGCGCAGGAAGCCAACTGCCCGGAACCGGCGCCGCTCAGGCCGCGAGCCGGCGGGGCCTCTCCGCCGGAATGCTCAGCAGAGAGAGCTCGCGGCCGTCCACCCTGCAGCGCTCGGGGTTGCGCTGGTCGGCCTGAGACCGGTCGACCAGGCGGCCGAGGGGGCAGTCGGCCTGGTCGCGCCATGGGACGCAGGCGCCGGAGCAGTCATAGAAGCTGTAGCCGAGCTGGGCGCCGCGAGGCATCCGCCAGGCGATGGCGAAGATTCCATCGCCGAGGAACTCCATCTCAGAGCGCTGGGCATCCTCAACCTCGGTGAGGCCGTCAAGGATGAGCAGAACAGTGTGGGCGGAGGGGGCCAGGCGCAGGAAGGTGACCGTGACGAAGCCCTGCTCGTCATCCTCCTCGATGAGCGGCCATCGGCTGGTCCTCCACTTGGGAGGCAGGGGCGGCACAGGCGTCCGCTCGATGCCGGAGACGCAGTGCCCGGATGGGGAACCCTGCTCCAAATACGCCACTGTCATGTTTACTATTGTGCACCCTAAATGGTCAGGGAATCCAATCCCGGACCTGCCGTCTGACCCCGGAGCACCGGTGACGGCTGGGACGGGTCGCGTTAGGCTGTCCATATGCCTTCTCCAGCCTCACGCCTGTCAGACCGCATCAGCGCCATCGCCCCTTCCGCCACCATGGCGGTGGACTCCAAGGCGAAGGCCATGAAGGCCGCCGGCGAGGACGTGATCGGCTACGGCGCCGGAGAGCCCGACTTCCCCACCCCGGACTACATCGTCGAGGCCGCCGTCGCCGCCGCGAAGGACCCCCGCTTCCACCGCTACACCCCCGCGGCGGGACTCCCCGAGCTCCGCGAGGCCGTGGCGGAGAAGACCGCCCGCGGCTCCGGGTACAGCGCCGACGCCTCCCAGGTGCTCATCACCAACGGCGGCAAGCAGGCCGTCTACGCCGCGCTCGCCGCGCTCATCGGCCCAGGCGAGGATGTTCTCGTCCCCGCTCCCTACTGGACCACCTACCCGGAGGCCATCCGGCTGGCCGGCGGAAACGCCGTGGACGTGTTCGCCGGCCCAGAGCAGGGGTTCAAGGTCACGGTGGACCAGCTGGAGGCCGCGCTGACCCCCAGCACCAAAGCCATCCTGTTCGTCTCGCCGTCGAATCCCACCGGCGCCGTCTACTCCGAGGAGGAGACTCTCGCCATCGGGCGCTGGGCCGCCGAGAAGGGGCTGTGGGTCATCACCGATGAGATCTACGAGCACCTGACATACGACGGAGTCCCCTTCACCTCCATCGCCTCACTGCCGGAGCTCGCCGATCAGGTCGTCATCGTCAACGGCGTGGCCAAGACGTACGCAATGACCGGCTGGCGCGTGGGCTGGATGGTGGGCCCCGCCGACATCATCAAGGGTGCGACCAACCTGCAGTCCCACTCGACCTCCAACGTGGCCAATGTCTCCCAGATGGCTGCCCTGGCCGCGGTCACCGGGCCGCTGGACGCCGTCCACGAGATGCGCACGGCCTTCGACCGGCGCCGGCGCGCCATGGTCGATGGGCTGAACTCCATCGCAGGGTTCGACTGCCCCACCCCCGCCGGCGCGTTCTACGCCTACGTGGACGTGCGCGCAGCGCTCGGCCAGGAGATCGGCGGGGTGGTGCCGCAGACCTCCGCCCAGCTGGCCGAAGTGATCCTCGAGCAGGCCAAGGTAGCCGTGGTGCCCGGTGAGGCATTCGGCCCGGGAGGGTTCTTCCGGCTCTCCTACGCACTCGGCGACGAAGACCTGAAGACTGGCATCGACCGCATCCGAGACCTGATTGGGAAGGCCTGAAACTATGCGCATCGGACTGCTGACCTCCGGAGGCGACTGCCCCGGCCTGAACGCCGTCATCCGTGCCGCAGTGCTCCACGGGGAGAAGAGCTTCGAGGACGAGTTCCTCGGGTTCCGGGGAGGCTGGAGAGGCCTCATCGAGGCCGACTACTTCCCCCTGACCAGGAACGACGTCCGCGGCATCTCCCGCAACGGGGGCACCATCCTCGGCACCTCCCGCACCCACCCGTACAACCACCCCCAGGGCGGGGCCGAGAACATCGCCGAGACGATGAAGGAGCACGACGTCGACGCCGTCATCGCCATCGGCGGCGAGGGCACCTTGGCAGGCGCCAAGCGGATGGCCGACGACGGCATCCCCGTCGTCGGTGTGCCCAAGACCATCGACAACGACCTGAAGGCGACTGACTACACCTTCGGGTTCGACACTGCGATCAGCATCGCCACCGACGCGATGGACCGGCTGCGCACCACCGGCGAGTCCCACCACCGCTCCATGGTCGCCGAGGTGATGGGACGGCACGTCGGCTGGATCGCCCTGCACTCCGGGATGGCCGCCGGTGCCCACGCCATCCTGATCCCCGAGCAGCGGGTCAGCATGGACCAGATCTGCGAATGGACCGAACAGGTCCACTCCCGCGGCCGGTCCCCCCTGGTCGTCGTCGCCGAGGGGTTCATCCCCGAAGGTGCTGAGGAGGCGCTGGCCGGCAAGGGGGTGGAGGACTCCGGACGGCCCCGCCTGGGCGGCATCGGCGAATGGGTGACGGCCCAGATCGAGGAGCGTACCGGCATCGAGACCCGCAACACCACGCTCGGCCACATCCAGCGCGGCGGGAACCCCACCGGGTATGACCGGGTGCTCGCCACCCGGTTCGGCATGAAGGCGCTGGACCTCGTCCATGAGAAGGCGTGGGGGCACATGGCCTCGCTGCGCGGCACTGAGATCGTCAAGGTGGACCTGGAGGAGGCCCTCGACGGGCTCAAGGAAGTCCCTCTCGAACGCTACGAGGAGGCCAAGATCCTCTTCGGCCGCTGAGGCCGGCGGATCAGCGGGGCCTGCCCCTCAGGAAATCGCCCTGGGGCCTGCCGACGGCCTGGCCCGCGTCCGGCCGGACGATGAGCTCCTGTCCCGCGGCGTAGAAGGCCGGCTCCGGCGGCTCCTCCGAGCCTTCCTCCTGCGGGGGCCGATGGCGGACCACCAGCTGCGCCTCCGTGTCCACCTTCCGCTTCACCAGGGCCAGCGCAATCGGACCGGCCTCATGGTGGCGGGCCGCTGAGGTGACCACGCCCACAGAGCGCTCCTTGGCGAGGGAATCACGATCGCCGGGGTCCTTCGGCGCCAGCACCTCAGCCCCGGGGGCGGGAAGCGTGTGCTCGGAGCCGTCGAGGTGCAGGAACACGAGGCGACGAGGCGGGTGCCCCAGGTTATGCACTCGGGCGATGGTCTCCTGCCCCTTGTAGCACCCCTTGCTCAGATGAACGGCAGTGCGAATCAGGTCCAATTCGTGCGGGATCGCCTTGGCGTCCACGTCCTGGGCAAGCCGGGGACGCCAAGCAGCGATCCGCAGCGCCTCATAGGCCCACATGCCTGCCAGACTGGTGCCGGCGGCCTCCAGGGAGGCGATGGCCTCCTCCACCTGGCGGCGGGGCACCACCGTAAGGTGCCAGGCCCAGTCGGCGCCTGGGTGCTCCTCCTCGGCCACAGCCGAGTAGCTCTCGGCACCGGGGGCCAGCTGCGGCCACGGATCGGTCCACGCCGCCGGGGACTCGACGCTTTCCGGCAGCGGCGCTGCGGAGCCGAGCACCGCATACTCGGCGGTGCGGTCAGCGATCTCCACCCGCAGCGTGAACTTCATCGAGTCCAGCCACTCGGCCAGCGCGGCGCCGTGGGACGCCTCGGTGATGAGCCAGGCAGTCTCGCCGTCGTCGGTGATGGCGGGTGCCTGCTCGATGCGGCCGGAGATGTCCAGCAGCAGCAGCTCGGAGGACTCTCCCGGCTTCAGGCCGGCGACCTGCTGGGAGCTCAGGGTGGTCAGCCAGGACAGCCGGTCGGGCCCGGAGACCGTCACCACCGCATAGTGGGACAGGTCCACCACGGCACGGCCGGCCTCCAGCGCTCGCTGCTCGGGCACGGGGCTGCCGTAATGGGCTGCGACGCCTTCGTCGGGCCCGGATGCGGCCACCGCACCATGGCGGTTCAGCAGAGGTGACGGTGCAGTCACAGCGGGCTCAGCGCTGACCCTTGTACAGGCGGGAGAGCACAAGGTAGGCGATGTATCCGATCACCAGGCCGGCCAGCGCGATCAGGCCGATGAAGAACACCTCAAGTGCAATGATCTGTGCGTCAGTCATAGCGGTCAGTGTACCGGGTCACACTCCTGCTCAGGCGAGCAGAAGACTGTCGATGACGTAGGCGCCGGCCCCTGCGGCCAGAGAGCCCGCCGCCAGGCCGGAGACCACCGCGAACGTGCGCTGCAGCCGGTGCGGACCAGCACCCCAGAGAACCTGGGCTGCGACGGCGATCATGAAGCCGGCGGCCAGCACCGCAGCGGCGGCCATCGCAGGGCGTGCGCCGAAGAGCACGGCGAGGATGACGGCGAGCGCTGCGGCGCAGGCGGCAATGATCAGGGATATCCGGGTCACAGTCCCATCCTGCCAGAGACCCGGATCACGCCATGGTTATACTCAAGGTCGAATCATTCCGGACAATTTTCGCATGGCGGAAATTGGAATGCCCTGGGCCTGCCGTCCGTGTAGTGTCGCTGGCCAGCCGCAGTTGTCTTGATGAGTGGAGGGAAGGCCGATGGCGCAGGTGCTCCTGCTCTCCGACTCCCCCGAGGACGCTCTGCCCTCTCTGGAGCTGCTGAACCACCGGACCCGTCCGTTCCCGTCGGAGGCCTCCTCCATCGTTCGGGCGCCCACGGTGGACATCACACTGGTGGATGCCCGGAACAATCTCAGCCACGCGCGCTCCCTCTGCCAACTGGTCAGGTCCTCGATGCTCTCCCCGGTCATCGTCATCGTCAACGAGGCCGCGCTGCCGACGCTGAACGAGTCCTGGCAGGCCGACGACTTCATCCTCACCGGCGCGAGCCCGGGCGAAGTGGACGCCCGCATCCGCATGGCGGCTGTGGAGACGCAGGAGGAGGCTCCCGCCGGGGAGATCCGCGCCGGCGCCATCGTCATCGACGAGACCACCTATATGGCCACCATCCACGGCAAGCTGCTCAACCTCACCTATAAGGAGTTCGAGCTGCTCAAGCACCTCGCGCTGCACCCGGGCCAGGTGTTCACCCGCGACCGGCTGCTTCACGAGGTGTGGGGGTACGACTACTTCGGCGGCACACGCACCGTGGACGTGCACATCCGGCGCCTGCGCTCCAAGCTGGGGCCGGAGCACGAATCGCTCATCGGCACAGTGCGCAACGTCGGCTACCGGCTGCTGGTGGACGGCGAGGCCGACGACGCCTGAGCGTCGCACTACCCTGGGGACTATGAGCGACCACCCCTCACCCGAGCTCCAGATCCTTCCGGCAGCCCTCAGCGCCGACCTCGCCGAACAGCTCACTCGCCTGGCCGACGCCGCCCGGGACGCCGACGGCGCGGAGCCGTTCAACGACGCGTCCAAAGTGCAGATCCGTGCCGGCGCAGACGGCCGCCGCCCTTCGGCGACAGTGATCGGCGCCTGGTCCGCTGAGGATTCGGGACGGCTGGAGATGGAGGGAGCCGGCCTCGTCGTGCACGCGGCCGCAGAAGGCGGGGACGCCGAATCGACCCTGGAGCTGGTGGTCCGTCCCGACTGCCGCGGCCGCCGAGTCGGCACCCGCCTGATGCAGCAGCTCGCTGCAGGCGCCCTCGCCCCCGCAGAGGGCCGCACCCGGCTGGCCTGGGCCCACGGCGGCCACCCCGCCGCCCCCAAGCTCGCAGCCCGGTTCGGCTGGGAGCCGGTGCGTGAGCTCTGGGTGATGCGGCACACCGACCCGGCCAGCCTCCCTGAGCCGGAGCTGCCCGAGGGAGTCCGCCTCGGCAGGTTCTCCCCCGAGCATGACGAGGAGGCGTGGCTGGAGGTCAACGCCGGAGCATTCGCCGACCACCCCGAACAGGGCCGCCTCACCCTCTCTGACCTGCAGGCGAGGATGGCTGAGGACTGGTTCGACCCCGCCGGACTGCTGCTCGCCTGGGAGGAGGGGTCGCTGCTCGGGTTCCACTGGACGAAGATCCCCCTGCAGGACGGGAAGCCGGGCCCGGTCGGCGAGGTGTACGCGGTCGGCGTCGCACCGCAGGCTCAGGGCCGCGGCCTCGGCAGGCAGCTGACCCTCGCCGGAATCGGCCACATGGCCTCCCAGGGCCTCGGCGAGATCATCCTCTACGTGGACGCGGCGAACACCCCCGCCGTCGAGCTGTACAGGAAGCTGGGCTTCGAGGTGTTCAAGACCGACACGCAGTACGCCCCGACTGGTACTTTTTGACTGTGAACCGTCCGGACGCCCTGGAGCCCGCGCAGCATCCCATGCAGCACGTCCCCCGCCGCCGCAGCGCCGCACTGTCAGACGACGGCACCCAGGCGGAGGTCCTCGCCGCCGGCGCACTCGTGTGGCGGCTCCACCAGGGCCAGCTGCAGGTGCTGCTGATCCATCGCCCCCGGTACGACGACTGGTCCTTCCCCAAAGGGAAGCTCGACGACGGCGAGACGCTGCCCGAGTGCGCGGTCCGTGAGGTCGCAGAGGAGGTCGGCACCAAGATCCGGCTCGGCGTCCCGCTGCCGGTCACCCGCTACGAGGTGCCGGGGCAGGACGGCCCTCGCACCAAGGAGGTCTGGTACTGGGCCGCGGAGATCATCGACGGCAAGCCCAAGCACGACGGCGAGGAGACCGACCAGGTCCGCTGGGCCACGCCTGAGCAGGCCCGCGACCTGCTCACCCAGCCCGGCGACGTCGATCCTCTCCTGGAGCTGGAGCGCCTCAGCGAGGAGGCCCGGCTGCGCACTGTGCCGTTCGTGGTGCTGCGGCACGCCAAGTCCAAGCCCCGCTCCTCCTGGTCCAAGCCGGAGTCAGAACGTCCTCTGGCAGCCACCGGCAAGCGCCAGGCCAAGACCGTGGAGAAGCTGCTGAGCGCCTGGCGGCCCCGCACCCTGCACTGCTCGCCCTGGAAGCGCTGCGCGGAGACTGTCGCGCCGTATGTGAAGAAGCACCGGCACCGGATCAAGTACCGCAAGACGCTCACCGAGAAGCGCGCCCGCCAGGACCCCGACAAGACTGCTCGCCGGATCCGGAGATCCTTGGAGCTGATCGCCCCCAGCCTGGTGTGCACCCACCGCCCGGTCCTCCCCCTGGTCCTCAACACTCTGGAGACCTGGCTGGACAGCCCCTCCCTCGCCGAGGCGATCCCTCAGGCGGACCCCTACCTGCAGCCGGGCGCGGTCCTCGTCGCCCAGCAGGCGGTGGACCGCGGCGGACAGATCGTCTCCGTGGAGATCTACGAACCGTACGAGGACTGAGCCTCAGGGCGAAGCGACGGGCGCAGGCTCCATAGTGGGGCCCTGACCGTCCCGCGCAGGCGGACCGGCAGGCCGAGGAGCCGCCGCCGCGCGGCCCGTTAGACTGGCCGGCGTGACTGCCGCGATCCGAACCCCCTATGAGGACCTGCTCGCTGATGTGCTGGACAGCGGCACGCTGAAGGAGGACCGCACCGGCACGGGGACCCGCAGCGTGTTCGGCCGTCAGATCCGGTTCGACCTGTCCGAGTCCTTCCCGCTGATCACCACCAAGCGCGTCTACTTCAAGGGTGTGGCGCTGGAGCTGCTCTGGTTCCTGCGCGGGGACTCCAACAACACCTGGCTGCGCGAGAGGGATGTGCGGATTTGGAACGAGTGGGCCGACGACGACGGTGAGCTCGGGCCCATCTACGGGGTGCAGTGGCGCTCATGGCCGGCCCCGGACGGCACCAGCATCGACCAGATCAGTCAGATCGTGGAGCAGATCCGCCACAGCCCGGACTCCCGCCGCCACGTCGTCAGCGCCTGGAATCCGGGACAGATCGAGCAGATGGCCCTGCCGCCCTGCCACATCCTCTTCCAGTTCTATGTGGCGGACGGAAAACTGTCCTGCCAGCTGTATCAGCGCAGCGCGGACATGTTCCTCGGGGTCCCGTTCAACATCGCCAGCTACTCGCTGCTGACCCTGATGGTCGCGCAGCAGACCGGCCTCGAGCCGGGCGAGTTCATCTGGTCGGGCGGGGACTGCCATATCTACTCCAACCATTCTGAGCAGGTCCGGGAGCAGCTGTCCCGCGAGGCCCGCCCGTACCCGCAGCTGCGGCTGGCGCGGAAGCCGGAGTCGATCTTCGACTATGAGTATGAGGACTTCGAGGTGCTCGGCTACGAGCCGCACCCGACCATCAAGGCCCCGGTCGCCGTATGAGCCGCGGTGCGGTGGGCCTGATCTGGGCCCAGACCCCGGACGGTGTCATCGGTGCTGCGGGGGGCATGCCTTGGCGCGTGCCGGAGGATCTCGCCTACTTCAAGACGGTGACCGCAGGCTGCCCGGTGATCATGGGCCGGCGGACCTGGGAGTCGCTGCCGGAGAGGTTCCGCCCCCTGCCCGGCCGGGTGAACGTCGTCGTGACCCGTGACGCCGCGCGCACCGGCGAGCTGGCTGAGCAGGGCGCGGTGACAGCGTCGTCCTTGGAGAAGGCGCTGGAGACCGCTCAGGCGCACATCAGCGACGCCCGCAGCACCATCTGGATCATGGGGGGCGGCGCGGTCTACGCGGAGGCCGTGGAGAAGGACCTCGCGGGCATGGCAAGCGTGACCGTGATCAACGAGCGCGTCGACGGCGACACCTACGCCCCCGAGCTGGACCCTCGCCGGTGGGAGCTGATCGGCAGCGCACAGGGCGCAGGGAACTGGGACATCTCCGAGACCGGAACCCCCTACCGCTTCGAGACCTACCGCCGAGTGTGACCTGTGCCCTGTGGCACCTGAGCCGGATTCGCTAGGGTGGAGAGCATGACTTCTGCGCCTGCTTCTGCCGCCACGTCCGCTGTCGCCGCCGGCACCCCGTCTGTGGGACTGGTCGGCTGGCGCGGAATGGTGGGCTCCGTGCTCATCCAGCGGTTCCTCGACGAAGGAGACTTCGACCACTTCAACCCGGTGTTCTTCTCCACCTCCAACGCGGGCGGCCCGGCGCCGGCCTTCGAGAACCTCGAGCTGGAGACCCCTTCCCTCCAGGATGCGCACGACATCGAGACCCTGGCGAAGCTGCCGATCATCGTCACCGCCCAGGGCGGGGACTACACCAAAGCCGTCTACCCCAAGCTGCGGGAGGCCGGCTGGGACGGCGTATGGATCGATGCCGCCTCCACTCTGCGCATGGAGGACTCCAGCATCATCACCCTGGACCCCATCAACCGGGACGTGATCGACGCCGGGCTCGATGCGGGGGTCAAAGAGTTCGTCGGCGGCAACTGCACCGTCTCCTGCATGCTGATGGGCCTGGGCGGGCTCTTCAAGGAGGACCTGATCGAGTGGGGCACGGCCATGACCTATCAGGCGGCATCCGGCGGCGGCGCGAAGCACATGCGTGAGCTGCTGAACCAGTTCGGCGCCCTGAGCGAGACCGTCGGCGCCGAGCTGGAGGACCCGGCATCCGCCATCCTCGACATCGACCGCAGAGTGCTTGAGGCTCAGCGCGGCGGCGTCGACGCCTCCAACTTCGGGGTGCCGCTGGCCGGCTCCCTCATCCCCTGGATCGACGCGGATCTCGGCAACGGCGTCGCCAAGGAGGAATGGAAGGGCGGCGTGGAGACCAACAAGATCCTCGGCCGCGGCGACAGCCTCGCTCCCGGCGTGGACCGCCGCGGGGACGCTGTGCCCTTCGACTCCCTGTGCGTGCGCATCGGTGCTCTGCGCTCGCACTCACAGGCACTGACCCTGAAGCTGCGCGAGGACCTCTCCGTGGAGGAGATCGAGTCCATCATCGACAAGGGCACCGAATACTCGAAGGTGGTGCCCAACGAGAAGGAGGCCACCATGGATCAGCTGACCCCCGTGGCCGCCACCGGCGAGCTGACCATCCCGGTGGGCCGCATCCGCAAGCTCGAGATGGGCCCTGAGTACATCAGCGCCTTCACCGTGGGCGACCAGCTCCTGTGGGGTGCGGCCGAGCCGCTGCGCCGGATGCTGCTGATCTCCATCGGCAAGCTCTGATCGCGTCACATGGGCCGAATCTTCTCGAACCTCACTGAGCTCGTCGGCGGCACCCCGCTGCTGGACGTCACCGCCGCGGTCCCCGGCTCCAAGGCGCGGATCCTGGCGAAGCTGGAATACTTCAGCCCTGCCTCCAGCGTGAAGGACCGCACAGCCCTGTCCATCGTGCAGACAGCCGTCGCCGAGGAGAAGCTCAAGCCGGGCGGGACCGTCGTGGAGGCCTCCAGCGGCAACACAGGGATCGCCCTGGCCTGGATCGGCGCGGCGCTGGGCTACAAGGTGATCATCGCCATGCCCGACGACGCCTCGGTGGAGCGCCGCGGACTGCTCGAGGCGCTCGGCGCCGAGGTGGTGCTGACCCCCGGCAAGGACGCCATGGCCGGAGCCAACCAGCGGGCCGGGCAGATAGTGGAGGAGACGCCCGGCGCCTTCCTGTCCGGCCAAGGCGGAAACCCAGCCAACCCGAAGGTGCACCGGGAGACCACCGGCCCCGAGATCTGGGCCGACACCGACGGCGAGCTGGACTTCTTGGTGGCGACCACGGGCACCGGGGGAACCTTCACCGGAGCCGCCGAGTACCTGAAGTCACAGAACCCTCGGGTGCAGGCGGTTGCCGTGGAGCCTGCCGAGGCGCCGGTGCTGCGCGGCGGGGAGTTCAGCCCCCACCTCATCCAGGGAATCATCGGCGGCAACGGGGTCCCGCCGGTGCTGGAGCTGGAGCTCGCCGACGAGATCCTCGACGTCCCCGGGGCTGAGGCATACCGGGTGGCGCGGGAGCTGGCGCACTCTGTGGGCCTGCTGGTCGGCATCTCCTCCGGCGCCGCCCTGCACGCCGCCGAGCAGCTGGCGGTGCGCCCCGAGAACGAGGGCAGGACGATCGTGGCGGTCTTCCCCGACGGCGGTGAGCGATACCTCTCCACCGGCCTCTACACCGGAGACATCCCCACCCCCGGGGAACGGGTCTGAACAGGCGGCTCAGCTCACAGCTGGCAGCCGATGAGGACTGGTTCGGGGCGCAGCTCGATGCCGAAGGCGTCCTTCACCTTGTCGCGTGCGGCGCGCGCCACGGTCAGCAGATCCTCCGTGCTGGCCCCGCCGCGGTTGGTGACCGCCAACGTGTGCTTGGTGGACAGGGAGGCCTTTCCAGCCGTCAGGTCTGCGCCGAAGCCCCTGCCTGCTCCCGCGTTGTCGATCAGCCAGGCCGCTGAGAGCTTCACCAGCGGCTCGCCCTCCTCGTTGTCTCCGGCCGGGAAGCGGGGCGCCTCGGCCGGGATGTGCTCAGCCGAGGACGCCGGGACGATCGGGTTGGTGAAGAAGGAGCCGGTGGACCAGGTGTCATAGTCATCGGGATCCACCACCATGCCTTTGGAGCCGCGCAGCTCCAGGACCTTCTGGCGGACCGCAAGCAGATCCGTACGCCGCTGCTCCTCCGGCAGACTGATGTCCAGGCCCAGCTGACGTGCCAGCTCCGCGTAGCGGACAGGGGCCGACAGCGCCCGGCCGGGGGCGTGGCTCAGCCGGAAGCGGACCTCGACCACCACGTAGCGGGGCGAGCCGGCGATGGTCTCCCGCTTCAGCAGGGAGTCCCGGTAGCCGAACTCGAGCTCCTCGTTGGTGAGCACGACCCGCTCATCCTCAAGCCGGTCCCAAGCGGTGATGTCCAGGAGGGTCTGTGAGACTTCGGCCCCGTAGGCGCCCACATTCTGCACCGGCACGGCACCAGTGGCGCCGGGAATCCCGGAGAGGGCCTCCACGCCGGACAGACCACGCTCCACCGTCCAGGCGACCACGTCGTCCCACAGGTGCCCAGCTGCCACCGTGACGATGACGCCGTCCTCATCCACCGGCTCGGCGCTGATGCCTGAGAAAGCCAGCTGCAGGACGGTCCCGTCGAAACCGTCCTGGGAGACGAGAAGGTTGGAGCCTCCGCCGAGGACCAGGAGGGTGTCACGGCCGGCGGCGCGGTCCTCATCGCTGGGCAGGTGGTGCTCCCGCAGCACGGCCAGGACGAGCTGGTCGGAGGAGGCGGTGATCCACTCCCCCGCCGGTCCGCCCACGCGGGCAGTCGTGTTCTGGGCGAAAGTCTTCATCGGCACTGACCCTATCCCGGACGAACCGCCGAGGACCGACATCGCGCCTGACGAGTTCTCCGCATAGGATCTACCCCGGCCTGAGCAACGGATCGGGCATCGCCGCTGCGCCTACGAAGGATCTGAGGACCATGACCGCCGTGCAGAACAGCAGGAGCGCCGCGCTCTGGTTCATCCTGCCCTCCCTCCTGGGCGTCTTCATCTTCATGGTTCCGGTGCCCGACGGCGCCGGATCGCTGACCATCCCCATCGCGTGGATGGCGGGGAACGTGGGCGATGCGCTGGCAGCGCTGATCCCTTGGCTTCTGCTGGCGCTGCTGGCCGTCTCCGCTGTCGGCACCATCCTCTACAGGGCGGCCCGCCCCGCTCTCCTGGAGAACGAGTGGGGCAGGACCCTGTTCAAGGCCTCCCCCTTCTGGCTGGTGACCCGAGTGCTGGGACTGGTGTTCGGCGTCGCGATCCTCTTCCAGCTCGGCCCGGAATGGATATGGGGCGATGACACCGGCGGGCTGATCCTGGAGCTGGCCTCACTGCTGGTCGTGGTCTTCGCCCTGGCCGGCTTCCTGCTCCCGCTGCTGCTGAGCTTCGGGCTCCTGGACTTTGCCGGCGCCCTGCTGACCACAGTGATGCGCCCGCTGTTCAAGGTGCCGGGACGCTCCTCGGTGGTGGGGCTCACCTCCTGGCTGGGCGACGGCACCATCGGCGTGCTGATGACCAACCAGCAGTACGTTCAGGGCCACTACACCAAGCGTGAGGCCGCGGTGCTGGGCACCACCTTCAACATCGTCTCGGTGACGTTCATCGTGGTGATCCTGGGCTACCTGAGCCTGGAGCATATGTTCGCTCCGTTCTACCTCACGATCATCGCGGCCGGCCTCGCCGCGGCGATCATCATGCCGCGCATCCCCCCGTTGTCACGCTTCCCCGACGAGCTTGCCGAAGGCATCACCGCTGACCCGCGCACCGCGGCCCATGCGGCAGTATCCCCGGGGACCGGCCAGAAGCACGACGAGGAGCAGTCCCAGCCCCTGCTGCGTCGCGCCTGGGACAGTGCCCTGACGCGGGGAAGCCAGGTCCGGGTGCGCGAAGTGGCCCGCAGCGGCGCCTCGAACGCCCTGGAGATGTGGCTCGCGGTGATCCCCATCATCCTGGCGGTCGGCACCATCGCAGTCGTCATCGCCGAGCACACGCCCCTGTTCAGCTGGCTGGGGTACCCGTTCGTCCCAGTGCTGGAGCTGATGCAGGTCCCGGAGGCCCAGGCCGCGTCGGAGACTGTCCTCATCGGCTTCGCGGATATGCTCCTGCCGGCCATCATCGGCGCCGGCATCGAAGCGGAGATGACCCGTTTCATCATCGGTGCCCTCTCAGTGAGCCAGCTGATCTTCATGTCCGAGACCGGCGGCATGCTGCTGGCCTCCCGGATCCCGGTGAAGTTCCACCACCTGGTGATGATCTTCCTGGGCCGCACCATCATCACCCTGCCGATCATCGTCGGCATGGCGCACCTCTTCTACTAGAGGCGCAAGCAGGCAGGACATGAACCGGCGAGGGGCCTCAGGAGCGCGGCAGCGGGGCCCCCGCTGAGATGAGCCCCTTCTCAAGCAGCTCCTCCCAGAACGCCCCCGGAATGTCAGCACTCATCGCCGAGACGTCTTCCGCGATGCGCTCGGGACGGCTCGAGCCGGGAATGACCGCAGCCACCGCGGGGTGGGCCGCGGAGAATCGGATCGCGGCAGCTTTCAGGCTGATGCGGTGCTGCTCCGCGATCGCCGTGAGCTCGGTGACCCGCTGTTCGATGCGGGGCGGGATCTCCGCGTAGTTGTAGTGGTCGCCGCCCAGCAGAGCGCCCGAGTTGAAGGGCCCGCCGACAACGATCCGAGCGCCCTTCTCCTCAGCGCTGGGCATCATGCGCTGCAGAGCGCGCTCATGGTTCAGGAGGGTGTACTGGGTGGCGGAGAGGCTGATCGTCGGGGCGGCCTCGTCCATATCCAGGGCCAGCTCTATGGGTTCCGTCGTGTTGACGCCCAAGCCCCACCCGGCGATGACGCCCTCCTGCTGAAGGCGCGCAAGAGTACGGAAGGCACCGGTGCGCGCCTCGTCGAACTTTGAGATCCAGTCATCCCCGAAGTGGTCCCGCGAGATGTCATGGACGAACACAAAGTCCAGCCGGTCGGTCTTCAGCCGCTCCAGGCTCTGTTCGATGGCCCGCGCAGTGCCGTCGGCGGAGTAGTCCGTGGTGACCCTGTTCGGCCGGCCGTGCGCGAACAGGCCCTCCTTCTCCTCCTGCTCATCGAGGATCAGGCGCCCCACCTTGGTGCTCAATGCGTAGTCGTCGCGGTGGTGCTGCGACAGCGCCTCTCCCAGGCGAGCCTCAGCCAAACCAGCACCGTAGAAGGGGGCAGTGTCAAAGTACCGGATGCCTTGGTCCCATGCGGCCTCAACAGTCGCCAGGGCCTCTTCCTCGGGTATGGCACGGTACATGTTCCCCAGGGGTGCGGTCCCGAATCCGATCTTGTCCTTCAACACGCTGCGTATGTCGCCCATAGGGAAGCTTCCCTTCTTGTCGGCTGTCCTTACCAGGCAGGACGGCCCGTCGCTCGCGACCGTCGTCCTCTGACCAACGGCAGAGCTCCGCTCATTCTTCCCATCACGGAGGTGAAGGAAGCTCCAGCTTCCAGCTGTGCCATGGAATGAGGCGCTCGCATGTCACGGCGCACTGCGCTGAAGGGCCTCAGTGCCCAGACGGCGGAAGCTTCACCAGCGCCTGAGTCTTGGCGAGGACCTTGGTGCGGTCCTCCCTCTCGAGCAGCTCGACGGTGAGGTCGATGCGGACGGTGCCGGCCTCTTCGTCGAGCTTGCCGACCTTGCCGGTGATCTCCAGCTCGGCGGTCGTCTGCTCGGGCGAGCCTGACGCGGCGTCGGCCACGGGCACGGGCTTGGTGAAGCGGGTCTGATAGTCGACGACGGCGCCCGGGTCGCCGGCCCACTGGCTCACCAGGTCCACGGCCGCGCCCATGGTCAGCATCCCGTGGGCGATCACGCCGTCGAGCCCGACCTCGCGGGCGAAGCGCTCGTTCCAGTGGATCGGGTTGTGGTCCCCGGAGGCAGCGGCGTAGCGGATGAGGTCCGCGCGGGAGAGGCTGACCCGGCTGCTGCCGATGCTCCGGCCCTTCCGGAGCTGGTCCCAGCTGCGGGCAGAGCCCGCTAGCTTCTCGGCAGCCTGCGGCGGCGTCTGCCTTCGCGCCTGAAGATCCTCAGTCATCAGCTCTCCTCCTCAGCGCGGACCAGCAGGGATGACGTCACGGTGGACTTCGCCTGACCGTCCTGGTTGGTGATCTCGGTGACGGTGGTGACCATCGCCCCGCCGCCCATCACACGAATACGGTCCAGGGTGGTCTGACCGGTCAGGGCCTCCCCGGCGGTGATCGGGGCATGGTGGGTGAACCGCTCCTCAGCATGGACCACCCGGGAGAAGTCGATGCCGGCGGCCGGGTCGTTGATCACGGCTGCTTCGGCACGCTGGGCGACGACGACGGCGAAGCTCGGCGGAGCGACGAGGTCCGCGTGCCCCAGCCGCAAGGCGGCCTCAGGCTCAAAGTGGGCGGGGTGCTCGGCCTTCACCGCGGCGGCGAACTCACGGACCGCCTCCCGGGAGACCTGGTACGGCTGCGCGGGGTCATAGGTGTGCCCCTCGCGCTCGGCTGAGATGCTCACGTGCTGCTCCTCTCGGCGTCATCGGCAGCACCGCGCTTGCGAATGATGCGGGCGGCCTGCCCTTTGCGCAGCCCGATCCCCACCAGGTGGGAGACCATCCCGACGCCGAGCACCACCAGGCCCGCGGTCTGCAGCGCGGAGCTGTTCTGAATGCCGGACACCACGATGAGGATGATGCCGATCAGGCTGCCGGCCATACCGATGACCAGGGCGGCCCGGTACGCGGGGGTTCCGGTGGACCAGGGGTCCATCTGGGCGTTGGAGAGCTGCTGGGACATCAGGCTCATCCTACCGGGGCTCAGAGGCTCGTCAGTGCCTCAGCGAAGCGGTCGAGGACCATCTCGGCAAGGCCGGCGGGGATGTCCGGGGTGCCGTCGGGGATGCTCAGCAGCGGCTCGGTGACAAGGTCTGCGCCCTGGGCGCCCAACTTGTCCTGGAAGTAGCCGGGGGCCAGCAGATAGCTGGCAATGGCGACCCGCCCGCCGGGCGCCGCGGCACGCGCCTCGGCGACGGCGTCGGCGACCGTGGGCTCGGCGAAGGAGAGGAAGGACGCCGTCACCGGGGCTCCGAGGAAGTCGGCGAGCATCTCCGCGGTCTCGCGGACATCGGCCTGGGCCGAGGTGTCGGAGGACCCGGCGCCGCCGAGGACGATCTGGTCCCTCTGGGGGTCCGCTCCTGCCTCGGAGAGCCGCTGGGCGAGGGCCTTGACCAGCCGCTCGTCGGGACCCATCGCTCCGGCGATGGTCACCGGACGGGCGGTGTCCTCAACGGCCTCCCTCATGTCCACGTTGACGTGGAAGCCGGCCGAGAGCAGCAGCGGCACCAGCACCGCCGGGGTGCCCTCCGGCAGGGAGTCCAGGGTGGCGGCGATGTCGGGCTGCTGGACGTCCACATGGCCCAGCTTCACCTGGGTGACCTTCTCGGCGCCGCGGGCAGCCTGGGCGACCTGCTCGGCGAGCGCGGCCACGACGGCCTGGCCGTGGGCGGAGGAGGTGCCGTGGGAGATCGCGGCGAGCGCGGCGGCGGGCTCCGTCCATGGCCCTTCGGAGGCGTTGGCCTGCAGCGTGATGCCTTCGGCGGAGACGCTCATGCGTTGACCTCCACCTGTCCGTCTGTGATGCGGACATCGTAGGTGCTGATGGCGGCGGCCTCGGGGTCGGAGAGGCATTCGCCGGTCTCGAGGGCGTAGACCTGCTTGTGTATGGGCGAGGCGATGGTGGGCATGCCGCCCTTGGACCCGACGATGCCGCGGGCGATCACGTTGGCGCGGGCCACCGGGTCCCAGTGGTCGACGGCGAAGACCCGGTCGCCGGGCAGGCGGACCAGGGCGATCTGCTTGCTGCCCACCAGGGCCGCCTCGCCCCACATGGGGTCGAGGTCGTCCATGCGGCAGATCGTGTGCCACTGGGTCTTCGCGGGGCGCTTCTCCTCGGTTTCAGCCATTGGGATCATCGTAGCCAGCCCCCGTTTCAGATCAACAGGGCGGGCGTAAAAATCACCTCACAGAGATCCGGGCGAGGGTGTGAGGAGACTGTCACACCGGTCTCACACCTAGGTCACGGGGGTTTAATGGCGCGCTGAGACTCTGGACCCATGTCACCCGCCCACGGAAACAGCACCGATCGTCGCCGTCACGTTGCCGTGGTCGGCGGCGGCCCCGCCGCGCACCGGCTGGTGGAGGCCCTGACGGACCGCAACGAGGCCAGTCTGCGGATCAGTCTCTACACCGAGGAGGCCCTGCCCCCGTATGACCGGGTGGCGCTGTCCAAGCGGTTCGAGGACCGCGGCAATGATCTGCTGCTGGGTGAGGAGGACCTCTGGGAGAACCCGCAGGTCAGCCTGCACACCTCCACTCAGATCGTCGGACTGGACACCGCGTCGAAGACCATCACCGACGCCGAGGGCACCGTGCACGGATACGACGAGCTGGTGCTCGCCACCGGGTCCTCTGCGCCGCGGCCGCCGATCGACGGCAGCCAGCACATCGCGGTCTACCGCACGCTCGACGACGTCGACTGGCTGGTCGACGAGGTCCACCGCCTGGCCGAGGAGCTCGGCCGCACTCCGAAGTGCACGGTGATCGGAGGCGGGCTGCTGGGGCTGGAGGCCGCCGGCGGGCTGAAGGGCCACGGCGCCGAGGTGACGATCGTCCACTCCCGCGACTATCTGATGAACGCGCAGCTGGACGAAGGCGGCGGCCGGACCCTGAACCGGCTGCTGGCCAAGGAGGGCTACGCCCTGCGCATGGGCGAGCGGCCGGCGTCGCTGAGCGTCAATGAGGACACCTCCTCGGCGAAGCACACCCTGAGCTTCAAGACCGGCGACGACGTCCCGGCGGACCTGGTGGTCGCCGCGATCGGCATCACTGCCCGGGACGAACTGGGCCGGGAGGCCGGGCTGGGGCTGAGCTCCCGCGGCGGCATCACCATCGACGAGACCTGCTCGACCTCGGCCCAGCATGTGTGGGCGATCGGCGAGGTCGCCAACTTTGAGGGCATCTGCATGGGACTGGTGGCTCCGGCCAACGCGATGGCCGAGGTCGTCGCCGACCGGCTCTGCGGCGGCGAGGCCAGCTTCGAGGGCTTCGACACCGCCGCGAAGCTGAAGCTGGCGGGCATGGACGTGGCCAGCTTCGGCGACACTCTGGGCACCACACCGGGAGCCCTGGAGGTCACCTTCGCCGACGCGGTCGCCGGCCTCTACCAGAAGCTCGTCGTCACCGACGACGCCAAGACCCTGCTGGGCGGGGTCTTCGTCGGCGACGCCTCCCCCTACACCTCCCTGCGACCCCTGCTGGGCAGGGAGCTGCCCGCTGAGCCGGGCGCCTTCCTCTCCGTCTCCGGCGGCGGCGTGGACATGGACCTGCCCGACGACGCCGAGGTCTGCTCCTGCAAGGCAGTCGACGCCGGGCACCTCCGCTGCGCGGTCAAGGGCGAGACCACCGGTGAGCCCGTCACCGACATGGGCGGGATGAAGAAGTGCACCAAGGTCGGCACCCAGTGCGGCTCCTGCCTTCCGATGGCCAAGAAGGTCATGGAGAAGGAGATGCTCATGCAGGGCATGGAGGTCTCCAGGGCGATGTGCGAGCACTTCGCCCTGGCCCGCCACGACCTCTTCGAGAAGGTCCGGGGCGCGGGGCTGCGCAGCTTCACCGAGGTGGTGGAGCAGTTCGGCTCCCCGGCGGACAGCTCGGTGAACCTCGGCTGCGACATCTGCAAGCCTGCGGTCGCCTCCATGCTCGCCGCGCTGCACGACGAGTACATCCTCGACGACGGCCGCGGCGCGCTGCAGGACACCAACGACCGGGCCCTGGCCAACATGCAGAAGAACGGCACCTACTCGGTCATGCCCCGCATCCCCGCCGGGGAGATCACCCCCGACAAGCTGGGAGCGCTCGCCGAGGTCGCCAAGGAGTTCGGGCTGTACACCAAGATCTCCGCGGCACAGCGCATCGACCTCTTCGGCGCCCGGCTGGAGCAGCTGCCGAAGATCTGGATGCGGCTGGTCGACGCCGGCTTCGAGTCCGGGCAGGCCTACGGCAAGGCGCTTCGCAACGTGAAGTCCTGCGTGGGCACCACCTGGTGCCGCTACGGGGTGCAGGACTCTGTGGCCATGGGAATCCGCCTGGAGAACAGGTACAAGGGCATCCGCTCCCCGCACAAGATGAAGTTCGGCGTCTCCGGCTGCGCCCGCGAATGCGCCGAGGCCCGAGGCAAGGACGCCGGCGTGATCGCCACCCCGGACGGCTGGAACCTCTACGTGGGCGGCAACGGCGGGGCCACCCCCGTGCACGCCCAGCTGCTCGCCAAGGACCTGGACGATGAGACCCTGCTGAAGTACATGGACCGCTACATCATGTACTACATCCGCACCGCAGACCGGATGCAGCGCACCGCTCGCTGGATCGAGGAGCTGCCCGGGGGCGTGGACCACATCTACGACGTCGTCGTCCGCGACTCCCTGAGCATCGCCGAGGATCTCGAGGAGGCCATGCAGCGGCACGTGGACCGCTACGAGGACGAATGGGCCGCCACCCTCAACGACCCGGAGAAGCTGCGCCGCTTCCGCAGCTTCATCAACGCCCCCGACGCCCCCGACACCGACCTGAAGTACATCGTCGAGCGTGACCAGATCCGCCCGGCCACCGAGGATGAGAAGCAGGCCGCGGAGACCGGCACCGGGCCGGTGCTGCTGGGCCCCGAGATCCCCGTCAGGTCCGAGGAGACCGAAGCCTTCGCACAGGGCGAGGAGGGCATGGAGCCCGATGAGCAGCTTGAGCTCGTCGGCGCACCAGCGGACGGACGCCTGTGAACGAACAGCGCACTAGGGTGGGGACCGTGGAACCCACACCTTCCCCCCAGGAGATCCCCGAGGCGCCGACCACCGGATCTGCGGAGGGCTCGGCCGCCTCGTCGCTGCCGCAGACCCTCTCCGGGTTCCGGATCGGCGTGACCTCCGACCGCCGCTCGGAGGAGCTGATCAGCGCCTTCGAACGCCGCGGCGCCGAGGTGATGCACGCCCCGGCCCTGCGGATCGCCTCCCTGACCGAATCCATCACCCTGCAGCACGACACCAACAAGGTGATCGATGCGAAGCCCGACTACGCGGTCATCACCACCGCATACGGGATGCGCCGCTGGGCCGAGGCCGCCGAGGCCTACGGCGTCTGGCCGCAGCTCTCCGACGTCCTGGAGAGCGCCTCCATCCTCGTCCGCGGCCCCAAGGCACGCGGCGCTGTCCGGGCCGTGGGGCTCGACGACGACGGCGCGGCCGAGGACGAGCGCACCGAGACGATGCTCGACATGCTTCTGGAGAACGACATCTCCGGGAAGACCGTGGCGTTCCAGCTGCACGGCCTGCTCAACCATGACCAGATCTCCCGGGTGGAGCAGGCCGGGGCCCAGGTCGTCGCTGTGATGCCCTACACCTGGACCAAGCCGCCGGAGGACTCCGAGCTGCTGAAGATGATCGATGCTGTCATCGAGCGTCAGCTGGACCTGCTGACCTTCACCGCCGCCCCCGGGGTGGACGCGATGCTCGGCGTCGCCCAGCAGTACGGCAAGCGCGAGGCGCTCATCGAGGCCCTGCAGACTGACGTGATCGCCGCGGCCGTCGGCGGAGTCACCGCCCAGCCGCTCTATGAGGCCGGGGTCGACGCCGTCATCCCGTCCCGGTGGAGGCTCGGGGCGATGATCAAGAAGGTCATCGACCACTTGGAGACCCACCACACCCTGCGCTTGGACACCCAGCACGGGCCCATCGAGCTTCGCGGCGCCGAATTCCGGGCACCCGAGGTCACGGAGGACCCCGTGCGCCTGGCGCCGGGCCCGCTCAGCCTGCTGCGCGCCCTCATGGAGGTCAAGGGCGCCACCCTTTCCCGGGAGCACCTGCTCGAGCAGGTCCGCTACTGCGACTCCGAGCACGCCCTGGAGATGTGGGTCTCCCGGCTGCGCAAAGCTCTCCCGGAGTCAGACCTGGTGCAGACCGTGGTCAAGCGCGGCTACCGCATCAAGACGTAAGCGGGGCCTGCGCGCACGGCGTCCTGCATGGGGTGCTCTTCAGCATCAAGTTTCTGTGCAGGGGGTGTTGACTTCACAGTCGGCCTCTAGTGTCGACGTACTTGGCGTCGCTGACCCACCGAACACAACAACCACAGATGGTTTCACCTATGGCCCTGGGGTCGCTAATAGTCGCCTATGTCGGAACTGGCTGCTCCACCACTTCCTGTGACGAAGAGCGGGCCTTAGAGTTCGGTAGCGAGTTCATCGCTCAGCACGAGGCTACTGCGGAATCTGGATACGCTCCAGAGGAGATGTCACACCTACTGTCCGTTGAGCGGAGCCGGAAACAAGGGGGCTGGCCCTGTTCATGACCAGCCCCCTACATTTCGCCCCATTCAAAACGTCTGAGAACTACTGCTCCGAGTCTTCGTCCACCCAGTCGAAGCTGCGGGTGACGGCCTTGGACCAATTCCGCATGAGGCGCTGACGCTCGGTGTCCTCGATCTGCGGGGACCAGCGCGAGTCCTCGGACCAGTTGGCGGTGACGTCATCGATGGAGTCCCAGAAGCCCACGGCCAGACCGGCTGCGTAGGCAGCGCCGAGGGCGGTGGTCTCGATGACGGCCGGGCGGACCACGTCCACGCCGAGCACGTCGGCCTGGAACTGCATCAGCGTCTCGTTGACGACCATGCCGCCGTCGACCTTCAGCTCCTTGAGCGGATCGGCGGCGTCATGGGCCATGGAGTCCACCACTTCAGCGGACTGGTAGGCCACCGACTCCAGGGCCGCACGGCACAGGTGGTTCTGGTTCACATAGCGGGTCAGGCCCACGATCACGCCGCGGGCATTGGGCTTCCAGTGCGGGGCGAACAGCCCGGAGAACGCCGGCACGATGTAGGCGCCCCCGTTGTCCTCGACCTTCTTCGCCTTGGTCTCCACCTCAGGGGCTGAGGAGATCAGGCCCAGGCTGTCGCGCAGCCACTGCACCAGGGAGCCGGTGACGGCGATGGAGCCCTCCAGGGCGTAGACCGGTGTCTCCTCGCCCAGCCGGTAGGCCACGGTGGTCAGCAGCCCGTGATCGGAGCGGATGATCTCCTCACCGGTGTTCATCAGCATGAAGTTGCCGGTGCCGTAGGTGTTCTTGCCCTGGCCGGGGGTGAAGCAGGCCTGGCCGAAGGTGGCGGCCTGCTGGTCGCCGAGGATCCCGGTGATCGGGGTGTCGATCAGCAGGGACTCCTTGCGGCCGTACCCGTACACCTCGGAGGAGGAGCGGATCTGGGGCAGCATGCTCACCGGCACGCCGACCGCCTCGGCGAGCTCCTCGTTCCAGTCGAGGGTGTCGATGTTCATCATCAGGGTGCGGGAGGCGTTGGTCACGTCCGTGATGTGGATGCCGCCGGCGGTGCCGCCGGTGAGGTTCCAGATCAGCCACGAGTCCATCGTGCCGAAGAGCAGGTCCCCGGCCTCGGCGCGCTCCCGGACGCCCTCGACGTTGTCCAGCACCCAGCGGATCTTCGGGCCGGCGAAGTAGGTGGCCAGCGGCAGACCGGTCCGCTCCCGGAACTTCTCGGAGCCGTGGGACTCCTCGAGCTGGTCGCAGATGGCCTGGGTGCGGGTGTCCTGCCAGACGATGGCGTTGTAGACCGGCTCCCCGGTGCTCCTGTCCCAGACGAGGGTGGTCTCCCGCTGGTTGGTGATGCCGACGGCGGCGAGGCTGTGCCGGTTCACGTCGGCATCCGCCAGGGCCAGCCCGATGACCTCGCGGGTGTTCCGCCAGATCTCGTTGGCGTCATGCTCCACCCAGCCTGCCTTGGGGAAGATCTGCTGGTGCTCGCGCTGCCCCGAGGATACGATGCGGCCGGCGTGGTCGAAGACCACCGCACGGGTCGACGTCGTGCCCTGGTCGATGGCGAGCACGTACTGGTCCTCGGTGGGGCGCTTGGTGGTGGGGGCGTTCTCAGTCATTGCGGTGTCCTTTCAGAGTGTGGACAGTCAGGTCAGCGGGTGCGCCGGCGGCGCTCAGCCGGCGAGCAGGATGGGGGCTGTCAGTCCGGCGGCGGTGGCGCCCAGGATGGGCCCCACGATCGGCACCCAGGCGTAGGCCCAGTCGCTGCCGCCCTTGTTCCGGATGGGAAGCACCGCGTGAGCGATGCGCGGACCCAGGTCACGGGCCGGGTTGATGGCGTAGCCGGTGGGACCGCCCAGGGAAGCACCGATGCCGACGACCAGCAGGGCCACCTCGAGCGGGCCCAGCTCGGAGGGTGTGGCCCCGAAGAGCAGAATCACCAGCACCAGCACGAAGGTGGCGATGGCCTCCGTGGTGGTGTTCCAGCCGTAGCTGCGCACAGCAGGGTCAGTGGAGAAGGTCCCTTTGATCACTCCGGGATCGTCCGCGGCATCATAGTGCTTCTTGTACGCCAGCCACGCGGCCACCGCACCGAGGAAGGCGCCGATGACCTGGGCAGCGAAGTAGGCGAGCATATGCGGCACGTTCGCAGCGATCCCGTCGGCGAACTCGGCCTCCCCGGAGACGAAGATGCCGGTGGTCACCGCCGGGTTGATGTGCGCCCCGGAGCCCCAGGAGACGTACACGGCAGCGAAGACTGCCAGCCCCCAGCCGAAGTGGATCATGAGCGGGCCGCCGCCGTTTCCTTTGGCCCCGGGGAGCAGGGCGTTGGCGACGACGCCGCCGCCCAGCAGGGTCAGGGTCGCTGTGCCCATGATTTCGAACAGAAAGATGGTTTCCACCGGATGACTCCTTTGTCACGGTGCTCGATGTGAGCTGGTTCTTCGTTCCTCTTAATCGGTCATGTGGTGCGGAGGGTCTGCTGGACGGGGAGCGCCTCGGCCATCGCTTGAGCGGCCTCGACGTCGGTGGCGGACTGCTCGGCCGCCAGGTGGGCTTCCACGTAGCTGGTGTAGGCCCGCTTCTCGTAGGCGGCACGTTCATCGTCCCACCCGAGATCGTCCCTGACCATGGCAATCACGTGATCGGCTGCTTCGAGCCCGCGATCGGCAGTCTCGTGGAAGAGACGAGTGCGCCTCTCCAGCAGGTCCTCCAGGTGCACGGCCCCCTCATACCGGGCGGCGTACACGTACTCGGCGCCCAGGTAGCCGGCGGCTCCGGGCACCTCCTCGCCGAGCTCAGGCTGCTCATCGATGAGCGCCAGCAGCTCCCCGAGCAGGGAGCCGTAGCGGCCCAGCAGACGCTGAGCCGTCGTCGGCGAGAAGCTGTGCTGCGCGGCGATCTCCTCGGCACGGCCGGCCCACTCGCCGTAGCCCTGCCCGCCCAGCAGCGGCAGACGCTCGGTGAGGGAGGCGCGGTCGGCGAACTTCTCTGAGATCGCGAAGTCCACGGCGTCCTCGGCCATGGACCGGTAGGTGGTCAGCTTGCCGCCGGCCACCGCGGAGAGCCCCGGAGCCAGCCGCATCACGGTGTGCTCGCGGGAGACCTTGGAGCTGGCGGCCTCGCCGGCGTCCACCGGCTGCAGCAGCGGGCGCAGGCCGGCCCAGGTGCCGATCACGTCCTCGCGGACAAGATCAGTGGACAGCACGGCGTTGGCGTGCTCGAGGACATAGTCGATGTCCGCGGCGTTGGGGGCGGGGACATCGACCGGCTCATGCCATGCGGTATCTGTGGTGCCCACTGACCAGTAGTCGCCCATGGGGATGATGAACAGCACCGACTTCTCGGTCTGGGTGATGACCCCGACGTGCTCCTGCGCCGGGATGCGGTCCTTCGGCACGGTGATGTGGATGCCCTTGGAGGCCAGCACCTTCAGCGCGGGAGCGGAGCCGTCCTCGGCGTCGTCGTGGGCGAGCTTCTCCTGCTCGCCGGTCCAGACGCCGGCAGCCATAATGGTCTCGCGGGCGTAGACGGTGGTGGTGTCCCCGGTCTCCCGGTCGCGGATGACGACGCCGGTGACCTGCTCCTCGCCGTGGTGCGTCTCACGCACGTACTCGACCACCTCGGTGCGGACAGCAACGTGGGCGCCGAGGCTGGCGGCGGAGCGGGCCAGGGTCATCACCAGGCGGGCGTCGTCGACCTGGGCGTCGAAGTACTCCAGGGCGCCGACGAACTTCTCCTGGTCCAGCCCGGCGAAGCGCTGCTGCAGACCCTTGCGGCTCATGTGGCGGTGCAGGGGGGCGCGGCCCTGTCCGGTGAGCACGGACTTCAGGCCGTTGCCGCGGACGGAGGCCCCGAAGGACAGGCTGTCGTAGAGGGTGACCCCGGAGCCGATGAATGCGCGGTCGATCGCGCGCTTCTCGAAGGGGAAGACGAAGGGCAGGCCCTTGACCAGGTGGGGCGCGGTGCGGGTCATGAGCAGGTTCCGCTCCCGCAGAGCCTCAGCGACCAGCTTGAAGTCGAGCATCTGCAGGTAGCGCAGGCCGCCGTGGACCAGCTTGGATGAGCGCGATGATGTTCCCTGGGCGAGGTCCCGAGCCTCGACGAGGCCGGTGCTCAGCCCGCGGGTTGCGGCGTCGAAGGCCGCGGCGGCGCCGACCACACCGCCGCCGACCACCATGACGTCCAGCGGATGCTCCGGACTGGTGCCGGCGAATGCCTCAAGCGCGTCGGCGCGGGAGGAGGGGTTCATCGGCAGAGGCTTCATGGCTCATCCTGTAGAGGTCGGCGTTGACTGTGACCTCCATAACATCCGAACACCGGTCTTTTTCTCAATAGGTATGCACATACGTGCACCAGTGGTTCAGAATGGGTTTATGAAGACCTCATACCGGGAGAAGATCGAGTACACGGCTGCACAGATGTACTACGCCGAGAACCGGACGATGCAGCACATCGCCAACGAGCTCAGCGTCTCCCGGTCCACCGTCTCCCGCCTGCTGGCCGAGGCGCGCGAGCAGGGCATCGTGCGGATCAGCCTGCACCCGCCCACCGACCGGCCCAGCGCCCTGGAGCACCGGATCGCCGAGGACTACGGGGTGACCGCGCATGTGGCCCACACCCTCAGCCGCGAAGACGCCTCCGCACGGCAGGAGGCGGTCGCCGCGCTGGCCTCCGGGGTGATCGATTCGCTGGTGGAGCCGGACATGGTGATCGGTGCCGCCTGGGGCGCAACGATGACCTCCGTGGTGGGTCGGCTGCCCGCCAAAGAGGTGCCGGGGCTGCAGGTGGTCCAGCTCAACGGAGCGGTGAATTCCCAGCCGGCCGGGGCTGAGTCCGCCGGGACCGGCCTGGGAATGGGGGTCGTCGAACGCTTCGCGCAGGTGTACGGTGGCCGGCCGCACCTCTTCGCGGTTCCGGCGATCTTCGACTACGAGCAGACCAAGCAGATGCTCTGGCGGGAGCGCTCGACCTCACGCGTGCTCAACCTGCAGCGCCGTGCCTCACTCGCCGTGTTCGGCGTGGGTACGTTCGCCGCGGGCAGGCCGTCCCAGGTCTACGCGGAGGGGTACCTGAGCCGGGAGGACCTCAACCAGCTGACGGATGAGCAGGTGGTCGGCGACATCTGCACCGTCTTTCTGCGGGGGGACGGGTCGTGGCGGAACATCGAGCTGAACAGCCGCTGCTCCGGCATCCGCCCGGACGAGCTCTCCCGCATCCCCCGCCGGGTCTGCGTGGTCAACGGCCCGCACAAGATCCCGGCGCTCCGCGGAGCCCTCGCCGC
The DNA here is from genome assembly GCF_007994735.1 of Nesterenkonia populi. NCBI lineage: Bacteria > Bacillati > Actinomycetota > Actinomycetes > Micrococcales > Micrococcaceae > Nesterenkonia > Nesterenkonia populi. Next base: position 290,603 of record NZ_VOIL01000001.1, read on the forward strand.
CGGCCTGGTCACCGACCTCGTCCTCGACCAAGCCTCGGCGGACCTCCTCGCCCACGGTTAGGCGGGCTGCTTCTCCGACTCATCGAGAATCTTCTCGATGGTGCGATGGCAGGTGCCGCAGCCGGTTCCTGCCCGGGTCTGGGACGCGACGTCGTCGATGCTCTGACAGCAGAGGGCGGCCTCCTGAACCATTCCGACCGTGGTGCCGGCGCAGCGGCAGAGAACATCCTCAGGGCCCAGCTCGGCCTCCTTGGTGGCATGCTCAGCGGCCAGCAGCGCGGTGCGGTCCGCAGCCGGCAGGGTTCCGCGCGAAGCGTGCATGGACAGCTCCGCTGCCGTCCGCGGCATCCCGATGGAGACGAACCCGATCAGCTTCTCCCCCTCGACGACGATCCGCAGGTACTGGCCGCGTCGCGGGTCAGACCAGGTGGAGACCTCCGGGGAGCTCGGATCCCACGGGTCGACGTCTGTCTTCCCGGCGCAGGCCATGTTCAGCGTCTTCGACTTCATCAGGATGACGTCCAGCCCAGCGGGCTGCTGCGGCCGGGCGAACTCGATCGGCTCCCCTGCGGCGTCCAGGTCCACCTGTGGTGCCAGGCCGAGGTCCTGCCGCAGGCTCGCCGCGGCGGCCTCGGCCTGCAGCCAGCCCGGGGCGATCAGCCCGGATGAGCCTTTGCCGTCCACCGAGGAGCAGTCGCCCACGGCGAAGATGTCCGGGTCGCCCGTGCTGCGGGCGTCGTACCCCACCGTGACACCCCAGGAGCAGGGCAGCCCCGCATCCTTCGCCAGCTCGTCCCGGGCGGCCACGCCGATGCAGACCACCAGCAGCGCCGCCGGGATCCGCTCGTCCAGGGAGGTGCGGACCGCGGTGAGCTTCCCGTCGTCGGAGACCACCTCGCGCACGTCGGAGGCCGCCCGGACGTCCACGCCCACCCGGAGAAGCTCCCGGCGCAGGAGCATGCCGGCATCCAGGTCCACCTCACGGCTCATCGGGATGTTCCCGCGGTGCAGCAGCTTCACCTCGCGCCCCATCTCAGCCAGCGCCAGGGCCGCCTCCACGCCGAGCACGCCGCCGCCGAGCACGACGACGGGCTGCTGGGCCTGAACCTTCTCCCGAACGGCGAGCGCATCCTCCATGGTGCGCAGGGGCACCACCCCCTGGGGCATCTCGGCACCGGCACGTTCGGCGTCGAGCTTTCCGCCGCGCCGGGCCTCCACCGTGCAGCGGGGCACCCGGGGCTCAGCGCCGGCCGCGAGGACGAGCTTGTCGTAGGGCAGCCGCTCGCCGTCGGAGAGGGCCACGATCTTCGCGGACCTGTCGATGCGGGTGGCCTGGATGCCCCTCCGCAGGTCCACACCGTCAGCGGCGAGCGCCTCCGGGGAGTCGATGACCAGCTCCTCGGGAGCGATCCGGCCGACGCTGACGTCGCCGATGCGGATGCGGTTGTAGGCGGGACGCTGCTCAGCGCCGATGATGGTCAGTGCGACCTGGCCGGCACGGACCTCGGGCATCAGCTCCTCGGCCAGCCGGGAGGCGACAGGCCCGAACCCGACAATGACGATGCGGGACGCGCTCATGCGGCTGCTCCCTCCGGTGCTCTGGCCCCCTCCGGCGCGGGCCGTTCGTGCGGTGCGGCCGGCCGGATGGTGGCAGGGGTGGATTTGAACTCCGGCATGGAGCTCTCCGGGTCGGTGAGCCCCCGGGTCAGCAGGTTCGCTGTGCCCGAGCCGGGGAAGTGGAAGGGCGCGAAGACGGTGTCGGCGCGGATCCCGTCGGTGACCTCCACCCGGGCGAGCATCTGCCCGTGCGCGGACTCCAGCACCGCGTACCCGTCCTCCGAGAGGGCGTACTGGGCGGCCGTGGCGGGGTGGACCTCCACATAGACCTCCGGCTGGGCTTCGGCGAGCGCGGGGACCCGCCGGGTCTGGGTTCCGGACTGGTAGTGCTCCATCAGCCGACCAGTGGTGAAGGTGATCTCCCCGGCTGCGCGAGGCTGGTTCTGGCGGCGGGGACGGATGGCGGAGAGCTTCGCCTTCCCGTCGGCGTGGGCGAACCGTTCGGAGAACATCCGGGAGGTGCCGATGACCGGCTCTCCGGTCATGGAGGTCTCACCGGAGCTCAGCGCCGAGGGGACCGGCCAGTAGGCGGCGCGGCCGTCGTCGAGCATCGCGTAGTCCAGCCCGGAATAGTCGGCCTTCGCTCCGCGGGTAGCCTCCCGCAGCTCCTCGAAGACCTCGGCGGGCTCAGTGGGCCAGGCCGACGGCGCACCCAGCCGGCGGGCGAGCTCGGCGAAGATCCACAGCTCCGAGCGCGCACCCTCCGGCGGCTCCACGGCACGACGGCGCCGCAGCACCCGGCCTTCGAGGTTGGTCATGGTGCCCTCCTCCTCGGCCCACTGCAGGACAGGGAGGACGATATCGGCCTCCTCGGCGGTCTCGGAGAGGAAGAAGTCGGCGACGACGAGCAGGTCGAGCTTCCGGAGGTTCTCCACCACACGGCCGGCGTCGGGCGCGGAGAGCGCGATGTTGGAGGCGTGGACGAACAGTGCCTTCACCCCGTCGGGGCCGGCCATCTGGTGCAGCAGCTGGGTGGCGGGCTTGCCGGGGCCGGGGATGTCGGCGGCGTCCACGCCCCAGACTTCAGCGACCCGGGCGCGGTCCTCCGGGTCGGCGACCATCCGGAGGCCGGGCAGCTGATCGGACTTCTGACCCATCTCGCGGCCGCCCTGGCCGTTGCCCTGGCCGGTCAGCGTCCCGTAGCCGCCGCGGCGGCCGCCGCTCTCCCCCGGCATCCCGCCGCCGGGCAGACCCAGCAGCAGGGCGAGGCTGATCGCGGCACGGGCAGTGTCGGTCCCGTCGCGGTGCTGCTCCACACCGCGGCCGGTGAGGATGAAGACGGGGTCGCCGCCGTGGCGGGCAGCGTGCGCGGCGTGGCCGAGCTTCCGTGCGAGCAGGCGAATCTGGTCGGCACCGACTCCGGTGGCCGTCTGGGCGCGCTCGGGCCACCAGTGAGCGGCCGAGCGCCGGAGCTCCTCCAGGCCGTTGGTGCGGGCAGTCAGGTAATCGGCGTCCGCCCAGCCCTCCTCGAGGACAACCTGCATCACGGAGAGCAGAAGGACCAGATCCCCGCCGGGGGTGGGCTGGATGTGCACGCCGGCGCCGTCGGCGGTCAGCTCTGCGGTGGCGGACCGGCGCGGGTCCACCACGATCAGCCCTCCCTTGTCCCGGACGCCGTCGAGGTGCTGGACGAAGGGCGGCATCGTATCGGCCACGTTGGAGCCGAGCATCAGCACCGTGCACGCGCCGTTGAGGTCGGTGAGCGGGAACGGCATCCCCCGGTCCAGGCCGAACACCAGGGTGGAGGCCTTCGAGGCAGAGGACATGCACCAGCGCCCGTTGTAGTCGATCTGGGAGGTTCCGAGCCCGACCCGCGCGAACTTCCCGATCGCGTACGTCTTCTCGTTGGTCAGCGCCCCTGAGCCGAAGACCCCGACGGCATCCTTCCCGTGCTCGGACTGAATGGTCCGCACCTGGTCAGCGACGAGGTCCAGGACCTCCTCCCAGTCAGCCTCCCGGAAGGCGCCGTCCTCCTTGATCAGCGGGGCGGTGATCCGGTCGCTGCGGCTCTTCAGCAGCTCATGGGCGGTGCTCCCCTTGCGGCACAGGCGCCCCTGATTGGTGGGGAACCTCGCGCCCGCAGTCTCATACGCGTTCTCCTCGCCCGGCCGCTCGGTGACCGTCAGGCTCATCGCGCACTGCAGGGCGCAGTACGGGCAGTGCGTCTGCACTGTCCGTCGTCTCGCCGGGGTCCCCGTCTCCGGGGCCTCGCTGGCAGCCATAGGCGGCGTCGTCATCTCTCCTGTTCTCAGCCGTGGGCGGGCGCGGGCTCGCGCGGGGCCACGGATGTGTCCTTCGGCGGCATCTTCTCGCGCTCGTTGGGGGTGGTGGTCAGCAGGTACATCATCCGCTCCTGGACCTCCCGGTAGCGGGGGTCGTCGATGATGCTCACCCGGTCACGGGGCCGGGGGAGGTCGACGTCGATGATCTCGATGATCGAGGGGTTCGGCGGTGCGCCCATCACCACGATCCGGTCCGAGAGCAGGATCGCCTCATCGATGCCGTGGGTGACCATCACCACGATCTCCGTGTCCGACTCGGACTTCCACAGATCGATCAGCTGGTCCTGGAGCCGGGCGCGGGTCAGTGCGTCCAGGGCGCCGAAGGGCTCATCGGCCAGCAGCACCGCCGGCTCCACCGCGAAGGCCCGGGCCACCGCGCACCGCTGCTGCATGCCTCCGGAGACCTCGGAGGGCTTCTTGTCCTTCTGCTCCCAGAGGCCGACGGCGCTGAGGTACCTCTCCACGCCCTCGTCGATGCGGGCCCTGCCCCAGTCGGGCCGGGCCTCGCGGACGGCCACCGCCACGTTCTCAGCCAGCGAGAGACGGGGCAGCAGCGAATAGTTCTGGAACACCATCGCCCGGTCCGGGCCGGGCCCGTCGATCGGCTCACCGTCGAGCGTGATGCTGCCGCCGTCGATGCTGTTCAGCCCGCCCATCGCGTTGAGCAGGGTCGACTTCCCGCAGCCGGAGTGGCCGATCAGGGAGACGAACTCGTTGCGCTTGACCTCCATGTCCACGCCCCTCAGGACGGACTGGACGCCGCGCTTGGTGTCATAGGACTTCCAGATGTGATCGATGTTCAGGCTCACGACTTGTTCTCCTTCTTGGACAGGACGTCGACGGCCTTGAGGAACAGCCAGTCTACGACCAGTCCGATCAGTCCGATCCAGAGGATGTTGGCCATCATCTGGTCGAAGCGGCTTCCGTTGTAGGCCTCCCAGGTGTCATTGCCGATGCCCACCGCGGTGCCGAGCATCTCGACGGCTACGATCACCAGCCAGGCCATGCCGAAGGCCAGACGCATTCCGGTGACGATGGAGGCGAAGGTGTTCGGCAGCAGCACGTGCCGGATGTAGGCGGCCCGGCCGAACTTGAACACTTGGGCGACCTTCTTCTGGTCCTCGGGGATGGCGGAGGCCCCGGCCGCGGTGTTGATCGCGATCGGCCACAGGGCGGTGATGAAGATGACCCAGATGGAGGCCTGCTCGGAGTCCATGAAGATCACTGCGAAGATCGGGAACCAGGCCAGCGGGGAGACGGGGCGCAGCAGCTGGGCCACCGGGTTCGCCGAGTTCCACCATTTGGTGGAGGTGCCCATCGCCAGCCCCAGAGGGATGCCGACGGCGGCCGCCAGCGCGAACCCCTCCAGCACACGTCCGAGGGACAGGCCCAGCAGGATCGCAATTCCGCCGGCGCCGAACGGGTCGGAGATGTCCTCGATGATGCGGGCTCCGACCTCGGGCGGCGCAGGCAGCCGGTCCGGGGCGAAGACCCACCAGAGCAGGACGACGGCGGCGAAGCCCACCAGCCCCCAGCCCAGTGCTGAGAGGTAGGCCGCCGAGGCTGACTTCCGCGCCGGGGGCGGCGGAGTCTCTCCTGTGCCGGAATGCGGGGGAGTCCCGCTGCTGTCCGATGCTGTGACTGTCTCCTCGGCGGTGGCCGTGATCTGGCTCATGACCGGTTCGCCTCCTCTTCGGGATTGTTGGGATCGAAGGTGGCACCGTCGAGTGCCACCTCGAAGGGCTCCATGTCGTCATCGGGAACGTCGATGCCTTCGGCCTCGGCGACCTCCCGGTAGAGGTCCTGCATGACGATCTCGTCAACCATGTCGTAGTCGACCTCGTCGGCGCCGAGCTGGCCGGAGCGGACGTACTGGGACAGCGCCCAGATCCCGTGGGACTTGCGGGGGAAGTTCACGAACCCGTCGTTGAAGTAGAGCATCTGGGTGTCCTCGTACTGCTCGGTCGTGCCGTCTCCGAGGTCGTACTCGCCGAGCATCCGGGATTCGATGTCCTCCACCGGTGCGTTGACCCACTCCTGCGGGGAGATCAGCTCGGCGGCCTCGGCCCGGTTGTCCGGGTTGTCGAGCCATTCGGAGGCCTGCAGGATCGCACCCATGACGTCGCGCAGCACGTCCTCGCGCTCCTCGGCGAACTGGGTGTTGACCACCAGCGCCTTCTCCGGGTGGTGGGTCCACAGGTCCTGGGTGGCCAGGTGGGTGCGTCCGATGTCGCGGGAGACGGTCACCCCGGGCCAGGGCTCGCCGACGCAGTAGGCGACCATCTCGCCGCGCTCAGCGTTGGCGACCATCTCCGGGGGCGGGGTGACCTGCAGGTTCACATCATTCATCGGATCGATGTCCATGGCCATCAGCCAGTACTGCAGCCAGAGGTCGTGGGTGCCGCCGGGGAAGGTCATCGCCAGGGTGGGGTTGCTCATCCCGCGCAGCGCCTCTCCCGCGGCGTCGATATCCCCGTAGCCGACGTCGGGAAAATGCTCATGGGTGAGGTTGATCGCCTGGCCGTTGTGGTTCAGCATCATCGCGATCCGCATGTCGCGGGCGCCGTTGCCGCCGATCCCGCTGGCCACGCTGAACGGCATCGAATAGAGGCAGTGGGCACCGTCGATCTCGCCGGACTGCAGGTTGTCCCGGGTGGTGGCCCAGGAGGTCTCCTTGCGGACCAGCACGTTGAGGTCCCGCTCCTCGAAGTACCCGTTGATCTCCGCGATCGCCAGAGCCGCGAAGTCGGTCAGGGCGATGAAGCCCAGAGTGACGTCGCGGGCGCCGTCGCCGGCGGTCTCGCCCTCCTCTGCGCCTCCGCCGTTGCCGCTGATGCCGAAGGCGCGGCAGCCGGTGAGCAGGGAGGCGAGCGAGACGGCGCCGGTTCCGGCCAGAAATCTGCGTCGGTCGAGTGAGTTCATGACGCCCACACTAGGAGCCGCCTATTTCACGGCCGTATTGGCCATGTGACCGATGATTGACACGAACCTCACCGGCGTCCGGGCTCGGAGTGAGACGGCGGGGATGACGGCACCGCCCAGGGGCGATTGGGGTTTCTCGTGAAGTGCGCGTATGCTGGTTGAGCATTCTCCGGATAATCCCGTTTATCTGTTGCTGACTCCCGGCGCAGCTGGATACCCCAGCTGGTAGGTCCGGTGGAGTTCTGTTGTTCTGTGTGCGGGTCGACTCCGGAGCCGTTCCCCGGCCTGAGTCCCCGTGATCCTCGCTTCAGCGAAAACCATCCGATAAGTCCTGCCGTGCCCATGCGCAGCCCTGCTCCCTGAGCGGGCTGCTCGAGCACGAGCGGTCGACGTCGTCGGAGCGCTGAGGTGCGGCCACGGTGGCCTGAGGCCACTGATGTGACAAGGAGTCACCCGCCATGTCTGACACTGAGACCCCCTCCATCCCGCCGTTCTCCGAGCTGGGCCTGGACTCCCGGGTCATGGCCGCCATCGAGGCCATGGGCTACGAGACCCCCTCCCCCATCCAGGCGGAGACCATCCCGCAGCTGATCGCCGGACGCGACGTCGTCGGGCTGGCCCAGACCGGCACCGGCAAGACCGCCGCGTTCGCCCTGCCGGCTCTGACCCACATGGCCAACGCCCATGATGCCGGCACCCTCGGCAGCCGCCCCAGCACCCTGGTGCTCGCCCCCACCCGTGAGCTCGCCATCCAGGTCGCCGAGGCCTTCACCACCTACGCGAACAAGGTGGACGGCATCTCCGTGCTGCCGATCTACGGCGGCGCCCCCTACGGCCCCCAGCTGCAGGGGCTGCGCCGCGGCGCGAACGTGGTGGTCGGCACCCCCGGCCGTGTGATCGACCACATGGAGAAGGGGTCCCTGGACCTCTCCGAGGTGGAGCACCTGGTGCTCGACGAGGCTGACGAGATGCTGCGCATGGGCTTCGCCGAGGAGGTCGACAAGATCCTGGCCCAGACCCCCGCCGACAAGCAGGTGGCGCTGTTCTCCGCAACCATGCCCACCGCGATCCGCCGGATCTCCGAGCAGTACCTCAACGACCCGGTGGAGGTGAAGGTCAAGGCGAAGACCCAGACCAGCTCCAACACCCGGCAGCGGTTCCTGTTCATCAAGCACCACGCCAAGCCGGAGGCGCTGGTCCGGATCATGGAGACCGAGGCGCACGACGCCGCCATCGTGTTCGTCCGGACCCGCTCCGCCACCGAGGAGGTCGCCGGGATGCTCAACGCACGCGGGTTCCGCGCCTCCGCCATCAACGGCGACGTCCCGCAGAATCTGCGGGAGAAGACCGTGGAGCAGCTGAAGTCGGGACGCATCGACGTGCTCGTCGCCACCGATGTGGCCGCCCGCGGCCTCGACGTGGAGCGGATCAGCCACGTGTTCAACTACGACATTCCCTTGGACACCGAGTCCTACGTGCACCGGATCGGCCGCACCGGCCGTGCCGGCCGCTCAGGCGAGGCGATCCTGTTCGTCACCCCGCGCGAGAAGCGGATGCTGCGCTCCATCGAGAAGGCCACCCGCCAGGACGTGGAGCAGATGAGCCTGCCCTCGGTGGCCGACGTCAACGCTTCCCGCCTGGAGAAGTTCTCCGAGCGGATCACCGCCACTCTCTCCGGCGAGGACCTCGAGGAGTACCGCGGCCTGGTGAGCAAGTACGTGGACCAGCACAATGTGCCCGCCGAGGACGTGGCGGCCGCACTGGTCTCCATGGTCCACGAGGGCCGCTCCCTGCTGCTGGATGAGAACGACGACGCCGGCATGCGCGGCGCCATGCCCGAGTTCCGTGAGGATAAGGGCGGCGACCGCGGCGGCGGGTTCGAGGACCGCGGCCCGCGCGCCGAGCGGGGCCCCAAGGGCGCACCGTCGGCCGCGCCGGGCAACGCCCTCTACCGGCTGGCCGTCGGCCGCAACAACCGGGTGACCCCCGGTCACGTCGTCGGAGCGATCACCGGTGAGGCCGGGCTGACCGGCGCCCAGATCGGCAGCATCGACATCCGGCCCACCCACACCCTCGTGGAGCTGCCTGAGCAGCTCTCCAGCGACCAGTGGAGCGCCCTGGCGAAGACCCGGATCGGCGGCGAGCTGATCCGTATCGAGAAGGATGCCGGCGCCCCTGGGCCCCGCTCCGGCGGCGACCGCGGCGGATTCAAAAAAGGCCCCCGCAAGGCCGGCTTCAGCGGGAAGAAGAAGGCCCGCCACTGATCGCAGATCGCCGCGCTGAGGCGATTTGAGCGGCATGAATATCCGGTGCTAGGATGTTCTGTCGTTGCCCCAATAGCTCAGAGGTAGAGCGCAGTCTTGGTAAGACTGAGGTCCCGGGATCGATTCCCGGTTGGGGCTCGCGAAAATAGGGCCCGCGCAGCGCAAGCGAAGTTGCGCGGCGTGGGCCTTTCGCATGGCGGTGTAGCTCAGCTGGTTAGAGCGCACGACTCATAATCGTGAGGTCCCGGGATCGAGCCCCGGCACCGCTACCGCTTCACAGAGACCCCGGGCATCCGCCCGGGGTCTCGTCGTTTCTGCGGACTCCCTTCCCCAACGGGCATTTCGAGGAGATTCGCGCCGCCGCTCAGGCCCTATGTCCCCTCCGTTTTCGCGTCAGGAGCGCCTGCGCGGCCTCAACGCGAAAACGGAGGGGACCGTAAGTTCTCTGCCGACAAAAAGACCCCTCCGTTGTCCCGCTGCGCATTCAGTCGTTGGGGCGGGCTGCTGCGGGGCCTCTGGCTGCGGCGACCTCCCGCATAGTAGGGCCCTCGCCCTCATTGAGGATGCGGACCTCGTCCCCGGCTCGGATCTCGCCGGTGGTGATGACTCTGAAATAGGTGCCGGGGCGGCCTGCGGCGAGGAAGCGCCTCACCCACTGGGGCTGGTCCACCCAACGTCCGAAGGTCGCGCACGGGATGCGGGGACGGGTGACCTCAAGGACCACGCGCTCCCCCACCTGCCACCGCTCCCCCGCCGTGGCGGAGTCTACGTCCAGGCCAGTGATGCGCAGGTTCTCCCCGAAATACCCGGCGGGGATCTCCTGCTGCAGCTGATCACCCCACCATGCGGCGTCGTCGGCCGAGTACGCGTAGACCGCCTTCTCCTCGCCTCCGTGATTCTTCCGATCCGCCTGCACATCCCCGTGCAGCCCCAGGGTCCGCACCTTCACCGGCCCCTCAACCGGCCGCTTATCGATAGCAGTGGTCCCCACCGGCCCGGGATCAAACGTCAGCTGATGCACCACGCAGACTGCCTCCACAGCGCCGAGGAGGCCCCTTCTGGGCGTCACAGGCCTGCGAGGGCCTTCTCGACGTCGTCGATGAGGTCCTCGACGTCCTCGATGCCTACAGAGAGCCGCAGGAGGTTCTCCGGGACGGCGAGCTCGGTGCCGCGGACGGAGGCGTGTGTCATCTCGTGCGGGTAGTTCATCAAAGACTCCACCCCGCCCAGGGACTCGGCCAGGATGAACAGCTTGGTGCCCTCGGCGACCTTCCGGGCTGCGGGCTCCCCGCCGGCCAGCTGCAGGGACACCATGCCGCCGAAGCCGCGCATCTGGGACTTGGCCAGCTCATGCTGCGGGTGGGACTCCAGTCCCGGGTACAGGACCCGTTCGATGGCCGGGTGGCCCTCGAAGTGCTGGGCGATGGTGAGCGCGTTGGAGCAGTGCCGGTCCATCCGCACCCCCAGGGTCTTCAGGCCGCGGGTGGTCAGGTAGGCGTCCAGCGGCCCGGAGACCGCGCCGACGGCGAACTGCTGGAAGGCGACCTTCTCCGCCAGGTCATCAGCGTCGTCGCCCTCCCCCAGGACCACGGCACCGCCGACGACGTCGGAGTGGCCGCCGATGTACTTGGTGGTGGAGTGCACGACGACGTCGGCGCCGAGGCTCAGCGGCAGCTGCAGGTACGGGGTGGCGAAGGTGTTGTCCACCACCAGCAGCGCCCCGTTGGCGTGGGCGATGTCCGCCAGGGCGCGGATGTCGGTGACTCCCATCAGCGGGTTGGAGGGGGTCTCCACCCAGAGCAGCGTGGCGTCGTCGTGCTTCAGCTCGGAGGCAACCCGCTCATGGTCGGAGAGGTCGATAGGAGTGTTGGTGACGCCCCAGTCCCCGTGCACCCGGGCGAAGAGCCGGTAGGTGCCGCCGTAGGCGTCGTTGCCCATGACCAGACGCTGGCCGGGACGCATCAGTCCACGGATCAGCGCGTCCTCCGCGGCGAGCCCGGAGCCGAAGCTGAAGGCGTGCCTGCCGCCCTCCAAGGAGGCGAGCTGCTCCTGCAGGGCGGTGCGGGTGGGGTTGCCGGCGCGGCCGTAGTCGTACCCGTTGCGCAGGTTGCCGATGCCGTCAGGGGCGTAGGTGGTGGAGAAGTGGATCGGGGGCACCACGGCCCCGTACACCTCGTCAACGTCCTGGCCGGTGTGGATCGCGTGGGTCGAGAAGCCGGGGGCCCGGTTCTGGTCACTCATTGAGGTCGATCTCCTGTCGGTCGGCGCCGGAGAGGTGGGCGAGCAGGTCGTTGCGGGTCAGCACCCCGACGATGTCGCCGCGATCGGCGACGAGCAGGGTCGGGTTGCTGCGCAGCTTGGCGAGGATCTGCGAGACGGTCTCCGTGATCCCCACCAGCGGCAGATCGTCCCGCAGGTGGTCGGAGACCAGCTCGTCCGGGCTGGCCTGGCCCTCGATGACGTCCTCGGAAAGATGCTCGACGTCGACCACCCCGTAGACCTCACCGATGCGGGCCACCGGGCCCGGGTGGTCGATCACCGGGACGATGTCCACGCCGTAGCGGTTCATCACGCTGACCGCCTCCCGCAGGGTGGTCTCCCGGCTGATGGAGATGACCTCCGGCAGAGCCTCGGAGAACATGTCCCGCTTGCCGTGCAGCAGGTCCGCCGCGGTGGTGGTGGAGGGGTCCTTCTCACCGGTGCCGGGGGCCTGGTCGGTGGTGGCGGCGCCGATCACGCCGTCACGGACCGCCTCAGAGAGCTGCTCGGAGGTCTTCACGGCCAGCTCCGTGCCGGTGGTCGTGGAGACGACCTCGCCGAAGCCGTGGTCGACCATCCACTGGTCGTTGAAGATCTTGGCCAGATACCCGCGGCCTGAGTCGGGCAGCACGGCGACGACGACGTCATCCGGCCCCAGGCCCTCGGCAACCTTCAGCGCGGCGGAGACCGCGGTGCCGGAGGAGCCTCCCACCAGCAGGCCCTCCTCGGTGGCCAGCCGGCGGCACATCGCGAACGACTCGGCGTCGGTGATCGCGTGGTGCTCGTCCGGCACGGAGGGGTCATAGTTCTTGACCCAGACGTCCTCCCCGACGCCCTCAACGAAGTAGGGGCGGCCTTCGCCCCCGGAGTAGATGGAGCCGTCCGGGTCGGCGACCACCACCCGCACGGACCCGGAGTCCCGGTCCGCGGAGACCTCTTTGAGGTAGCGGCCGGTGCCGGTGACGGTGCCGCCGGTTCCCGCCCCGACCACCAGGTGGGTGACCTTCCCCTCGGTGTCCTCCCAGATCTCAGGGCCGGTGGTCTCGTAGTGGGAGCCGGGCGCGTTCGGGTTGGAGAACTGATCGGGCTTGTAGCCGCCCCTGATCTCCTCGGCGAGCTGGTCGGAGATCCCGTAGTAGCTCAGCGGGGACTCCGAGTCCACCCCGGCAGGGCCGACGACGACGTCGGCCCCGTAGGCGCGCAGCACGTCCCGCTTCTCCTGCGCGACCTTCGGCACGGTGACGAACACGGCCCGGTACCCCTTCTGCTGGGCGACGAGCGCCAGGCCGACCCCGGTGTTGCCGGAGGTGGGCTCCACCACCACCCCACCCGGGGAGAGCTTGCCCTCGGCTTCGGCGGCTTCGATCATCTTCAGCGCGATGCGGTCCTTGATGGACCCGCCCGGATTCAGATACTCGAGCTTGACCAGCACCGTGGCGGAGATGCCCTCGGTGACCTTGTTCAGCTTCACCAGCGGGGTGGAGCCGATGAGCTCCACAACGGAATCGGCATAATTCATGGGTCCCAGACTACCGGTGGGCGAGCCCCGGACCGAGGGTGCGGGACTTTCGGAGAAACAGTGAAGTGGGAGGCTGTACCGGTGATGATCAGCGAGGCCGAGCGGACGGTGGACCTGGGGGCGCCCTATGACCTGCCGCGCTCGCTGGGCGTGCTGCAGCGCGGGCACGCCGATCCGGCGGTGCGGGTGGACCGCGGCGTGTTTGAGGGAGGGCCGCGCGGGGCTCCGGGTGCTGGCGCCTGGCTGTCGCTGCGGGTGCCGTCAGCGGACAGGGGCGACGCGGGCGGCTCGTCCGGGCGGGCGGTGCTGCGGTTCGATCAGCTGGACGTCTCACGCGTACGCGCCCGGGTCGCCGCTGACTCCGAGGACGCATCCGCCGCGGCGCTGAACCGGGCTCCGCTGGTGCTGGGAGCCGCTGACGACTGGACCTGCCTCGAACTGCTGCTCGACGCCCTCGGAGACCGTGTCTCCACCGCTCTGGCGACCGTCCGACGTCGTCACCCCGGGGTGCGGCTGCCTGCCGCCGGAGCGCTGTTCGACCAGCTGATCAATGTGACGCTGGAGCAGAAGGTCACCCACGAGCAGGCTCGGCACGGATGGCGGAGCCTGCTGCGCCGGCACGGGGACGCGCCGGCCGCCGACTGGGCTCAGGGTGCGGCGCTGCCAGTCCCGGAGTGGCTGCGGATGCCGCTCACAGCGGCCCAGCTGCGAGCGGTGCCGTCCTGGGAGTGGCACCGGCTGTGGGTGCAGCCGCCGCTGTCCAAGACCATCCAGCAGATCGCCCGGCGCGCCTCCGCAGTCCACCGCCTGGGGGCAGAGACCCCGGTGGAGACCGATGCGGTGAACCAGCTCGCGGAGACCCTGGCCGGGATCCCCGGCGTCGGAGTCTGGACTGCGGCGGAGACGCTGCAGCGCTCCCACGGAGCCGCGGACCTTCCCGCAGTGGGCGACTACCACTTGGCGCATTTCGTGGGCGAGGCGATGACCGGGACCCGCACCGACGATGCCGGGATGGTGGAGCTGCTGGAGCCGTACCGTCCGCACCGGCAGCGGATCGTCCGGCTGCTGAAGCTCTCAGGGTTTCAGCACCAGCGAATGGGCCCCAAGCTCACCTCGGAGGATCACCGGAGCCGTTAGCGGCTCAGACGAAGGTGGGGCGAAGGTTGCCGGCCGCTGCCACACCCACCATCTGGGTGAGCTCGGCAAGACGTTCGGGGTCCTCGGGCAGCTGGGCGATGCTGATCCGCAGGCTGGGGGCCTGCGCGGGCTGCAGGTAGGCGGAGCTGCCCGCGTCGACCACCACTCCCTGGGAGGAGAGGGCGAGTGTGGTGCGATGCTCGTCGACGACCTGCACCCAGACGCTCCAGCTGTTGGGGCCGCTGGCCACCGGGAATCCAGCCGCTTCGAAGGCTCTGACGGCTGCTTCGCGGCGGCGGGCGTAGCGCTGACGGACGCTCTTGAGCCGGCGGCGCTGGCCAGTGGAGCCGGCAAGCTCGGCGACCATCTGCTGCAGGATCCGGCTGTGCGAGGAGAGACCTTCGGCGCGCAGCTGCACGGCCCGGGCGATCAGCCGCTCGGGGCCGGCGAGAACGGCGGTGCGGATGTCGACGCCGAAGGCCCGGGCATAGTCGAGGACCCGGAGGCTGCGGTCCGGGTAGGAGGCGGCGAGGCTGGCGGGCGGACTCTCCACCAGGGGACCGAGCGGGTCGTCCTCGATGATGACGGCGTCAGTGCTGTCAAGGAGCGCCCGGAGCTGCTCGGCGCGATCCTCGGTGAGCATGTGCTGGTGCCCGAAGGGTCCGGCGGGGGCGAGCACGAACGCGGCGGCCCCGGCGTCGAGCGCCTCCTGCAGCGATTCGGGGAGGGGGCCCTGCTCGTCAGTGGCGACGGCGTGCAGGGTGATGCCCATCTTCCGCGCGGTCTCAAGGAACCCGGGGTCGAAGGGGCTCTCGACGGCGAGGGTCCCGCCGGGGCTCACGGCGGCGGCGGTGGCGAGCCAGAGCCCGCGGGCGCCGCCGGCGACGGCGATCGCCTGCTCAGGCTGGAAGGGGAGGTCCTGCGCGCAGGCGCGGCGGAGATCCTCGGTGAGGTACTCGCGGCCCCAGGCGTTGATGCTGGGGTGCTTCAGCGCGGCCGCGGCGGCATCTTCGAGCGGGGGCAGCAGGGCGGGGTCGGGACTGCAGGCGTGGAGGTCGATGGCGTGGAAGCCGCGGAACCCGGCGGCCTCTGCCCCTTGGGCATCGACCACCCGGGTGCCGCCGCGGCGGCGGGTCTCGACGGCGTTCTCCTCGCGGAGGAGCCCCCAGGCCTGGGCGATGGTGCCGACGGAGACGCCTAGCTCCTGGGCGAGGTCTCGGACGGTGGGGAGCCGGGCCCCGGGGGCGAGGGTGCCGTCATCGATGAGCTCCTGCACTTGGGAGGCGATGCCTGCGGGGGTGCGCGATCCGAGCCGCCGCGCCAGTTCGGCGGCATCGATCTCTGCCATCAGGGCCTCCGGGAGAAGTTCTGTGCGTGCATGAGTGAAGAAGCTACGCCCAACAGGGTACCGGTCACAGTGATCACCGGACCCGAAGGAAATGTGGACGGGCCCTTCGGGCCGGGAGGCAGCTGCGCGAGCGCCCATAGGAGGGAGGGGAATGAGAAGGGGGACTCTGGCGTGGCCAGAGTCCCCCTTCTCATTCCCTGTGGCAGGTGAGGGATTCGAACCCCCGTAGGCAATGCCGGCTGATTTACAGTCAGCTCCCTTTGGCCGCTCGGGTAACCTGCCATGAAGTTGTGAGGCCTCGTTCGAGGCACCAAGCAACTTTACCCAAGAGCGGAAAAATTCTCGAATCGGCAGCGCGGGTGCGTACCGTAGCCCCATGGCTACTACAGACCTGACCGCTGACGGCTTCCAGCAGGCGCTCGAGGACAACGACATCCTGCTGATCGACTTCTGGGCCGACTGGTGCGGTCCCTGCAAACAGTTCGCTCCGGTGTACCAGCAGGTCTCGGAGCAGCACCCTGACGCCACGTTCGCGAAGGTGGACACTGAGGCCGAGCAGGAGCTGGCCGCCGCAGCGAGCATCACATCGATCCCCACGCTGATGGTGTTCCGGGAGAAGGTTCTGGTGTTCTCCCAGCCCGGCGCCCTGAACGCTGAGCAGCTGGACGGCGTCGTGAAGGCGGTGAAGGACCTGGACATGGCGGAGATCCATAAGCAGGTGGAGGAGCAGCAGGCCGAGGGCGGCGACGCCGAGCAGTCCTGACGCTCAGCTCCTTTCGGATACGGCGACGGCGGCCCGCCGGCCCTCCTGGTGAGGGTGACGGGCCGCCGTCGCCGTTTTCATGCGCGCTTCAGGCACGATGGCCGGCGCCTCCGCAGCCGGCCGAGAGGCGTGCGTGACCCCTGCGCCTCCGGGACTGGCTAGAAGTGCTTCTTGGTCGCGAGGGCTGCCCCCTGGGCGAGGGACTCCAGCTTCGCGTCGGCGATCTGCGGGTGGATGCGTCCGCCGAGGCCGCAGTCGGTGGAGGCGATGACGTGCTCCCTGCCGACCCGCTCGATGAACCGGCCCAGGCGCTGGGCGACCAGCTCGGGGTGCTCCACCACGTTGGTGGCGTGGGAGACGATGCCGGGCACGATGACCTTGCCCTCGGGGAGCTTCACGTCGTCCCACACCGTGTACTCGTGCTCGTGGCGGACGTTGGCG
The DNA here is from genome assembly GCF_007994735.1 of Nesterenkonia populi. NCBI lineage: Bacteria > Bacillati > Actinomycetota > Actinomycetes > Micrococcales > Micrococcaceae > Nesterenkonia > Nesterenkonia populi. The sequence continues at coordinate 307,155 of NZ_VOIL01000001.1, forward strand.
GCCTCGAAGGAGTAGTACTTGGCGTTGATCTGCAGCATCAGGTCCACGATGTGCTTGAACTCGATGTCGGTGGTGTGCGGGCCGTGCCAGGAGCCCCAGCACAGGTGGAACCGGATCTGGTCCTCAGGCAGGTCCCGGATCGCATAGTTCAGTGCGTCGACGCGCAGCTGGGTGAATTTCCGGTAGTCCTCGACGCTGGGCTCAGGGCTGATCTGGTCCCAGTTCTCTGCCACAGAGGGGTCGTCGATCTGAAGGATGAGGCCGGCGTCGATGACGGCCTTGTACTCCTCCCGGAGGGCATCGGCCCAGGCGTAGATGTGCGCCTCCTCGTCGCCGTAGTGGCGGTCCGCGATGCGGGCGCCGGATCCCGGGGAGAGGGAAGTGATGAAGCCGGTCTCCAGACCGGCGGCGTCCAGGGCCGCGCGGAAGTTCTTCACGTCTGAGGCGACCTGCTCATGCCCGGTGTACTTCAGCTCCCCCACGGTGGCGGGGAAGGGGGTCGCGTGGTTGCCGGTGCCGATGCCGGAGTCCGGGTCCGAGTAGGCATCGGAGAACTTCACCCAGTCGCGGCGGTTGGGGAAGCTGGTCAGCTGCACGTTGCCGGGGCTGGACTCCACGTGGGGCTGGGAGAAGATGTCCTCTCCGGTGACTTCCAGGCCTTCGACGCGCTGGAAGATGTAGGACCACCACGCGCCGTAGTCGACAGCGGAGCGCATGGCTTTGCCGTACTCGCCGTCGCCCGGGTGGCTGACGCCCTGGGCGGCCTGGCGGGCGACGAGGCCCTGAACAGCCTCCGCCAGCAGCCGTTCGAACTCGGGGGTCCGCCTGAGGGTGAGGCCGTCCTCCTCAAACTCGCGGGCGGCGTTGGCCTTGATGAGCTCGGGGGTGCGGGGCAGGGACCCGGCGTGGGAGACGAGGATCTGCTGGGAGGGGTCTTGGGAGAGGGGCATGCGAGCCGCATCCTTTCGTGTCGGTTGGGCTCAGCCGTGGGAGGGAGCGCCGTACCGGGTGGAGCCCCGACCGGTGCGAACCTCTTGCCGGCCGAGCACGCGTCAGGTGCTTGGAAGGAAGGGTTCGCAGCGGTGACCACTACAGTCGCGAGGCTTCGCATGCTCGCTGCGAGAAATGTTCATCATTAAGTTATGGACGTTATCTTACACACAGCACTCGACGACGAAAGGTGAGCCCATGGCTAAAGAGTCAAGCTTCGACATTGTGTCCCAGGTGGACAAGCAGGAGGTCTCCAACGCCCTGAACCAGGCGCAGAAGGAGATCGCACAGCGCTACGACTTCAAGGGAACCGGCACAGAGGTGGACTTCTCCGGCGAAGCGATCATCATCCGGGCGAGCTCTGAGGAGCGCGCCAAGGCCGCCCAGGACGTGTTCGAGTCCAAGCTGATCAAGCGGGGCATCAGCCTGAAGTCCTTCGAGGCATCGGAGCCGAAGGCCTCCGGCAAGGAATACCGGATCGAGGGACAGATCAAGGAGGGGATCGACCAGGCCGCCGCCAAGAAGATCTCCAAGACCATCCGGGACGAGGGTCCCAAATCGGTGAAGGCCCAGATCCAGGGCGACGAGCTGCGAGTGAGCTCGAAGTCCCGCGATGACCTCCAGGAGGTCATCGCGCTGCTCAAAGACTTCGACGATGCCGCCCTGCAGTTCATCAACATGCGCTGATTGAGCAGCAGGCACAAGGAATGGCCGACGGCAGAATCTTCGCCGTCGGCCATTCCTCTTCAGGCGTGAAGGCCGCGATCACGCGTCCAAGAGGCGTGCGCGACCTGCGCGCGCCGCCGGGATGCTACAGCGCGAAGATCAGGACGAGGGGGACTGCGACGAAGACGACGCCGACCCATGCGAAGGCCGCGAGGGTGCGGCGGGCGGCCAGCTCGGAGAGCCAGCGGGCACCGAGCAGCGGCACCTCCCGCAGGCCCGGGATGCCGAAGATCACCGCGGTGGCGAAGAGATTGAAGAACAGGTGCACCAGGGCGGCAGTGAGCGCGATGGTGCCGAGCTCGCCGTCGAACGCCATCGCCGCGACGAGGGCGGTGATGGTGGTGCCGATGTTCGCGCCCAGGGTGAACGGGTAGATCTGGCGCAGGGACAGCTTGCCGGAGCCGGCCAGCGGCACCATCAGCGCGGTGGTGGTGGATGAGGACTGCACCATCACCGTCACCAGGGCGCCGGAGCCGATGGAGGTGATCGGGCTGCGGCCCACGGAGGCGTGCAGCACCCGTTCGGCGCGGCCGACCAGCACGGCCTTGAGCTTGCGGCTGATCATGTTGATGACCAGCAGGATCAGCACGATCGCGAAGACGATCATCGCAATGCCGGCCCAGACGTCGGGCAGCGGGGAGAAGCCGGCCTCGACCAGGTCGCCGGCCGGGCCGGTGGCGCCCTTGATCAGCGCGCCGAACCCTCCGAGGATGGTCTCGATGAGGCCGGTCTCCGCGGATTCGCTGCCTCCCAGGAGTCCCGAGGCGGCGGTGGCCGTCCGCTCGAGCAGCCCGAAGGCCATCTCCAGGGGCAGGAAGATGGCCACTGCCAGCAGATTGAAGAAGTCGTGGACCGTGGCGGCGGCGAATCCGCGGCGGAACTGGTCCTTGTCCCTCACCATCGCCAGGGAGACCAGGGTGTTGGTCAGCGTGGTGCCGATGTTCGCGCCCAGGATGATCGGGATCGCGATGCCCAGCGGAAGCCCGCCCGCCACGAGGCCGACGGTCACAGAGGTGGTGGTGGAGGATGACTGGGTGAGCGCGGTGGCGGCGATGCCGATCATCAGGCCGATGATCGGGTTCGCGGCGAAGCTGAAGAGCTCCTCAGCCTGGTCCCCGGCTGCCAGGGAGAATCCGGAGCCGATGATGCCCACAGCAGTGATCAGCAGGTAGACCCCGGCAGCGACGGCGGCCCAGTTCAGCAGCGCCCGACGGCGGCTGACGGGGGTCTGCGCCTGGTGCTGCGGAGCCGGCGTCTTTCCCTGTTCGAGGCTGTTGGTGATGGCGGGTGCGGGGGCGTCTGCGGCGCGAGCGGTGACCTGTCGCTCGGCGGGGGTAACGGCCATATGATGAACGCTCCCAACCCAAGGTGAACTTTAGGTTAACTCCGGCCAAATACTTCTCAACACTTCTGCGGGAGGCCCTGCGGAATCTCCCCGGATACGATGATGTTGCCCTCCTAGGGACACACCACACCGGCGAAAGGGACCGTATGCACAACCATCACGGACGGCTCAGAACTGCAGGCCTGCTCGCTTTTCTCTTTGCCATGGTGCTGGTGGTGGGCGCGATCGTCGCCGCCGCCACGGAGACCCCCGCGTTCATCTTCATCTTCGGCATCATCGGCCTGGTGTCGGTGGCGTACTCCTACTGGAACTCGGACAAGATCGCGCTGCGGGCCATGAAGGCCTATCCCGTGACCCGCGAGCAGGCCCCGGCGCTCTACGCGATGGTGGAGGAGCTGGCCTCCCGCGCCCAGCAGCCGGCGCCCCGGATCTTCATCTCGCCCCAGCCGACCCCCAACGCGTTCGCCACGGGACGCAACCCGGAGAAGGGTGTGGTCTGCTACACCGAGGGCATCCTGAACCTGCTCAACGAGCGGGAGCTGCGGGGCGTCACAGGCCATGAGCTGATGCATATCTACAACCGGGACATCCTGATCTCGTCGGTGGCGGCCGCTGTCGCCGGCTTCCTGACCACCATCACGCAGTTCTTCATCCTCTTCGGCCGCGGCGGCGGGCGGAACCAGAGCCCCTTGGCGCTGATCGGAGCCATCCTTGCCGCGATCCTGATGCCGATCGCCGCAAGCATGATCCGCTCAGCGATCAGCCGCACCCGCGAGTACGACGCCGACACCGACGGCGCCGAGCTCTCCGGGGACCCGCTGGCACTGGCCTCAGCGCTGAACAAGCTCGAAGGCGGCATCCGGCAGATCCCCCTGAACGAGGATCCCAAGCACGACGCGCATGCCCACATGATGATCGCCAACCCTTTCGGGCCCCGTGCCAAGCAGATGTTCTCCACCCACCCGCCCATGGACGACCGCATCCAGCGGCTCAAAGACATGGCCGGGCATTAGGCTGTCTCTGTGGCGGAGATGCTCTACGAGAAGTTCCAGGCGCTGGTCCCCAAGTACCTTGACGACAGGTGGACCCCGGATGAGGGGTACACACGTGAGGAGCTTGCTGACCTGCTGGCAGACTCTGAGCTTCCGGATTCCTCCCGCCTGCCCCTGGTGCTGGAGGAGTTCTACCTCGCGCTGGGCCGCTGCGAGGAGCTGATGGAGGCGTACCACTTCTTCTTCGACCCGGACGAGCTGGTGACCGAGGAGGGCCACCTGCTGTTCCTGGAGGATGAGGAGGAGCGCTTCGCCTGGGGCATCGAGGTCTCTGACCTGAGGGTGCCGGACCCGCTGATCCGCCGCCGGAAGAACGCCACCCATGAGTGGACCGCGGAGGGGGCCACGGTCAGCGAGTTCCTCTTCGACCTGCTGGAGTTCTCCTTCGAAGAGGACGAGGCGTAAGTTTGCCCGTTGCCTGGGAGTCGCACGCTCCGCCGGACTACGCCTGCCCGTTCTGCGGCCTGGTGGCCGGCGATGTCTCGCACCCGGCCAACCGCTGTGAGCTGGGTGATCTGGTGCACCAGGACGAGCATGTCGTGGTGTTCATCGCCTGCGACGGGTTCGGCCCCTATCCCGGGCATGCGATGATCTGCCCCACGGAGCACCTTGAGGCGCTGTACGACATGGACGATGCGATCCTCGCCAGGATCAGCTCGATGTCCCGCGACGTCGCACTGGCGATGAAGCTGGCCTGGGACCCGGAGGGCACCAGCACCCGCCAGCACAATGAGCCCGCCGGGAACCAGCACGTCTGGCACTATCACCTGCACGTGTTCCCGCGCTGGAGGGACGACATGCTCTACCGGCAGGTCCGCGCCCCGCTCAGCCCGGAGTTCCGTGCCCAGAAGGCCGTGGAGCTCCGCCCGGCGCTGGAGAAGGTGCTGGCGGAGAAGAGGCCTTCGGCGTGAAGGCCAGCGCCTCTGGGGCCGGCCGGGAGCGCGCGGGACAGGAACGCCCCCGGGCCCGGCTCATCCTTCGCGGTCGACGACGGCGTCGGCGAAGCTGTTGAGGGCCTGCTTCACGGTGGAGTCGGGGAGGTCGGCGATTGCTTCCTTGGCGCGTGCAGACCAGGAGCGGGCGACCTCCCAGGCCCGCTCAGTCACCGGGTGAGCGACGACGGCGGACACGGCCTCCGCGAGCGCCTCATCAGAGCTGAGGTCCCCGTCGACGAGCGTGAGCGCGTCCCGGGCGGCCTCGTCGCCCTGGGCGGCGGCCCCGCGCAGCAGCAGCACCGGCAGGGTGGGAACCCCCTCGCGCAGATCTGTTCCGGGGGTCTTCCCGGAGGCTTCGCCGTCGGCGGCGAGGTCGATGATGTCATCGGCGAGCTGGAAGGCGATGCCGACGGCCTCCCCGTAGTCGTGCAGCAGCTGGGTCTGAGCGCCCTCGGCGCCGCCGAAGTGGGCGCCGAGCCGGGCCGCCGCCGCCACCAGGGAGCCTGTCTTGTCCGCGATGACGCTGAGGTAGTGCTTGTAGGCGTCCTCGCTGCCCTGCGGCCCGACGGTCTCGTGCAGCTGACCCATCACCAGGCGCTCGAAGGTGTGGGACTGGACCCGGGCCCCCTCCTGGGACAGCTCCGCCATCATCCGGGAGGCCCGGGAGAGGATCAGGTCCCCGGTGAGGATCGCCACCGAGTTCCCCCACACCTCGTGGGCGGATGGGGTGCCGCGGCGCAGCGGCGCCGAGTCCATGACATCGTCGTGGTACAGGGTGGCGAGGTGGATCATCTCCATCACAGCCGCCGCCTGCCGGACCTCCGCATTCACGCCGTCGAACAGCTGGGCGGTCAGGACGGTCAGGAGCGGCCGGATCCGTTTGCCGCCGGCCTCGGCCAGGTAGCGGGCGGAGGTGTTGGTGAGCTCATCGTCGGTGGTCAGCGCCTCAAGGAGCTGCTCCTCGACCTGGTCCAGCGCCTCGGTGATGCCGGCGGACAGCGCCTCGTCGGCCGCGAGCACGTCGAAGCCCGCGGGAAGCTTGATGGTGAGTGCATCCGCCGGGGAATCGGTCTGCACAGAGGGATCAGTCATCGCAGGCAACTCTATCCGGCGTCGGGGGTCTTCACCGCGCGGTGGATCGCCACGATCCCGCCGGTCAGGTTGCGGTATCGCACGTCGGACCATCCCACGCCCTCGATCATGCGGCCGAGGAGGTCCTGGCCGGGCCAGGCGCGGATGGACTCGGCGAGGTAGACGTAGGCGTCCGGGCTGGAGGAGACGGCGCGAGCCGCCGGCGGCAGGGCACGCATCAGATACTCCTGATAGATGGTGCGGAAGACCGTGTTGGTGGGGTCGGAGAACTCCATGACGGCGAGCCGGCCCCCGGGCTTGGTGACCCGGAGCATCTCGGCGAGGCCCACGGCCGGGTCAGCGATGTTCCGCAGGCCGAAGCTGATGGTGACGGCGTCGAACCGGCCGTCCTCGAACGGCAGGCTCATCGCATCACCCTGGACGAAGGTCATGTCGGGGCGGCGACGGCGGCCCACGGCGAGCATCCCCTCGGAGAAGTCGCAGGCGACGGCATGCGCCCCGGCGTCGTGGAAGGGCTCGGTGGAGGAGCCGGTGCCGGCGGCGAGGTCGAGGACGTGCTCGCCCGGCTGCACGTCCAGCGCCTCCACCAGGCGTCGGCGCCAGACTTTGGTCCGCCCCATGGAGAGGACGTCGTTGGTGATGTCGTACCGCTCAGCCACATGGTCGAACATGCCGGCGACGTCGTCGGGATTCTTGTCCAGCCCAGCACGGGGTCCTGTGGGATTCACCCCAGCATTCTTGCAGATTCGCCCGACGAGTAGGATTGGCAGGCCATGACCTCCGCGCCCCGTCCCCTGACCCTGCGCACAGTCGAGGTGGATCTTGCCGGCCGCGAGCTCACCGGGCTGCTGGCTGGGCTCGAGCCCTCCGCGGCGTGGGTGCGTGAGGGAGACGGGCTGATCGGCCTGGGCGAGGCGGCGCGCACGACGGCGTCGGGCCCCCGCCGGTTCGAGCGGCTCGCGCAGGTGTGGGACGAGCTGGGGACTGAGCACAGTGACCTGGTGGCTTTCGTCTCGGTGACCTTTTCGGCGGAGTCGGAGTACACCTCGCTGCTGGTGGTTCCAGAAGTGCTGATCCGCACAGACGACGACGGCGGCGCCCGAGTGATCATCACCGATGACGGTCAGGGCGACACCGTCAGCGTCCTGGCCCGGCACGGGCTGGTGCTGGAGGGCCGGTCCCTGCGCCTCGCGGGGCCGGGGACCCCGCCGCCCCTCCCCCGGACTGCCCTGCAGGCAGGCACACGCTCGCAGGCGCAGTACCTCAGCGCGGTGACCGCCGGTCTGAGCGCCATCGGCGACGGGACGGTGGAGAAGCTGGTGCTGGCCCGCGACGTCGTCGTCTCCGCTGATGCCCCGGTTCCCGCGGGGCCGCTGCTGGCACGCCTGGCCGCCGACTACCCGCAGACCTGGACCTACCGGGTGGGGCAGATGCTCGGCGCCACCCCGGAGATGCTCGTACAGCTGCGCGGGGACCGCCTGTTCTCCCGGGTGCTGGCCGGAACTGTGGATCACGCGGCATCGGCCCAGTCGCTGCTCGCCGACGGGAAGCAGCGCCGGGAGCACCACCTCGCCGTCGCCTCCCTGAGGGATCAGCTGGCCCCGCTGACCGACTCCCTGCAGTCTGCGGCAGACCCTCGGCTGCTTGAGCTGCCGAACGTGTACCACCTGGCCACCGATGTGACCGGAACCTTGGCGCGCACGGACGACGACGGGCTACCGGGACCGTTGGAGGTGGCCTACGCGGCGCACCCCACCGCTGCGGTGTGCGGGACGCCCACCGGCGCCGCCGGGCAGCTGATCGAGCAGCTGGAAGGCCTGGACCGTGGGCCCTTCGCCGGGCCGATCGGCTGGATGGACGCCGCCGGCAACGCCGAGTTCGGCATCGCCCTGCGGGGTGGCGTGCTGGAGGAGGAGGCGCACCGGGTGCGGCTCTACGCGGGCGCAGGGATTGTGGCCGGCTCGGATCCGAAGGCCGAGCTCGCCGAGACCGAGTCCAAGCTCCGACCGATGCTCTCGGCGCTGGGGCTGCCCTACACCGCGTCGGGGTAGGCGGCGGCTCGGACCCTGGCGTGGAGGTCCCGCAGACCGGTGCGGTCGGTGCGCAGCTCGATGATCCGGATCCCGATCCGGTCGTCCGGGTGCGCCAGTGCGTCGCCGAGCTCCTCGAGGGTGTCCGCGAACCGGTACTCATGCTGATGGGCGTCGGCGAGCGCCTCGATGTCCACGGTCTGCGGGGTGCCGAAGAGCCGCTCCACCGACTCGGCCTGACCGGGGCGGCGGCCGATGGTGCCATGCTCCAGCTGGTCGAAGATCGCGCCGCCGCCGTCGTTGATCACCACGATGTCCAGGGTGGGGCGGCGTTCGGTGCTGGGGTGCAGCAGGGCGTTGGAGTCGTGGAGGAAGGTGAGGTCGCCGACGAGCGCGGTGACCCGGTTCCCGCCGGCGAGCGCGATTCCGGCGGCGGCGGAGACATTGCCGTCGATGCCGGAGAGGCCGCGCAGCGCGTAGACCCGGCGGGTCGGATCCCGGCGGGTGAGGACGGCGGCGAGGTCGACGTCCCGGATGACGGAGGAGGAGCCGAGCAGCAGGGGGCCGGGGGCTGTCTCGGCGACGAACTGGGCGGCGCGCACAGAGGTGAGCTCGCCGTCGTCGTCACGGAGGACCGAGTCCACGGCGCGCTGCACCGTCAGCCCGGCCTCCTCCCAGGCTTCCGCCCAGCCTTCGGGGGCGTCCCCGGCGAATTCGGCGAGATCGCCGGCCTCGCTGATGACCCGGCGGGGCAGGCGGCTGGTGAACCAGGGCTCGGCGGTGAGCGCGTACTGGACGGCGCGGACGTCTTCCCGGCTGATGAGCTGCTGGACCGGCCGCGTGAGGGTGGGCCGGCCTGCCACGACCACGCACTCCACGGAGCTCACCAGGCTGGCCGTGTCGGTGCCTTCGGGGGCCTGCAGCACCAGCCGGTAGCCCTGAACGGGGCCGAGCTCAGCCCAGCGCGCCCCGGAGGTCGGCTCGGCGAGGACCGGCTGGCCGAGCCGGCGGGCGATGCGGACGGCTTCGGCGGGGGCGTCGTGCCCGAGGACGAACACCGTACGATGCCGTGCGGCCGTCTCCTGAAGCATCCTGGGGGCGCCTTCGGGGGCGCTGTCGTCGAGCCAGGCGACATCGAAGTCCCGGCGGGACCGGCGGTGCTCAGCGGGGCTCAGGGCCGCGGCCGCAGCGCCTGCGGGCGTCAGGGCCGGCGTCCCGGCAGCCGGCCGAGAGGCGTTCGGGACCACCCCGTCGCCGGAACGGTGCGGCCGCTGCCGTCTCCCTGGGGGGATCACGCTCCGGCGGGCCCAGCGTCCGGCGCCTCGCGGTGAGGGAGGCTCGGCCGGCACCAGCGGGTCGGCGAACCCGATGTTGAGGTGAACCGGCCCGGGAGCCTCGTGCCGGCTGCGGGCTCCGGCCTGGCGCAGCAGCAGGGCGACCTGGGCTTCGGCGGCGAGGATGTCGTCGCGGGACTCGGGCTCGAGCCGCAGGTGCCCCTGCCGGATCAGTCCCTGTTCGAGGTGGAGCTCATCCCGGACCCGGCCGGCGAACATGCCCTGCTGCCAGGTGGTCTGGTTGGCGCCTGTGCCGTGCAGCTCCTCGGGCCGGTCTGCGGTGATGGCGACGAGCGGCGCCCCGGCGAGGTCGGCCTCCATGACGGCGGGTGTCAGGTTGCCGGCCGCGGTGCCGGAGGTGGTGACGACGGCGGCGGGCTCCCCGACGGCGAGGGCCAGTCCGAGGGCGGTGAACGCGGCGGAGCGCTCATCGATGCGCATGTGCACGGTGACGGCGCCGAGCTGCTCGGCCTCGGCGAGCGCGTACGCCAGGGGCGCGGACCGGGATCCTGGGGCGACGACGACGTGCCGCAGTCCGGGGGTGAGACCTCGGATGACGCGGCGGGCCAGCCGGAGGGATTCGGCGTCGTGGGAGTCGTCGAACTCGCGGAACGGACGCCGGGGGGAACTCACTCCAGCATCCTACTGGCGAGCACGCGGTGTGCGGCCCGGACGCGGTCGAACCACCAGGCCTGCCGCTCAGGGCCGAGGCGGGCGCGGCCCACCAGCTCCGGGTCCGGCTCGGGCGCAGCGATCACACCGTCCCGCACGGGCACGCCGAGACGACCGTCCGCGGGCAGCAGAGGCGAGCCCACGACGTCGTGCTCGAACAGGGTCACGGTGCCCAGCCCGCAGGCGTAGGGCAGCTGGGGCAGGCGGGAGGCGAGCGCCAGGCCGGCGGTGAGCCCGATGCTGGTGTCCAGGGCGGAGGAGACGACGACGGGCAGCCCGGCCTGCTCCACCAGGTCCAGCGCCCGACGCACTCCCCCCAGCGGCGGGACCTTGAGCACCAGCAGGTCGGCGGCGCCCAGCCGGGCGACCCGCAGGGGGTCCTCAGCTTTGCGCACGGCCTCATCGGCAGCGATCCGCACAGAGTGCCCAGCGGCGTGCAGGGCCTCGCGCAGGCGGGCGAGGCCCTCGACCCCGGGGACGGGCTGCTCAGCGTATTCGAGCCGCCCGTGCGCGGCTTCGGCGATCCGCGGCAGGACGGCGGCGGCCTCAGCGACGTCCCAGCCGGCGTTGGCGTCCACCCGCACGCTGACCCCGGGGAGCTGGTGAACGACGGCGGACACCCGGGCCACGTCGTCGTCGGCGCCCTGCCCCGGCTCGGCGACTTTGATCTTGACCGTGGTGATGCCGTCCCCGTACCGGGCGAGAACCTCCGGGACCCGGTCGGCGGCGACTGCGGGCATGGTCGCGCTGACAGGAACGCTCCCCCGCAGCGGGGCTCCCAGCCCGGTCCAGCCGGCCTCCGCCGCGGCGGCGAGCCATGCCGATGATTCTTCGGCGCCGTACTCGGGGAACGGGGCGAACTCGGCCCAGCCCGCGGGCCCGCGCAGCAGCAGCGCCTCCCGCACCGCCTGCCCGCGGAACCGGGTGCGCATCGGCAGGGAGACGGCGACGGCTTCGTGCAGGAGCTCCTCGAGGGGCGGCAGGTCTGCGACACGGTCCGGCATGCTTCTCACCCTATGTTGCCGCGGGCGGGGCAGAAGCTGGGATACTTCTGTGCATGTCGAGCACGCTGCGTCCGCCTGCCCGCCGCACAGGCCTGTGGATCGCCGGGATCCTGGTGTGCTGCGCCCTGCTCATCGGAACCTATGAGATCTTCGTCCGCACCACGCTCGGCCAGGTGGTGGACACGGTGCCGCGGCTGACCGCCGTGCACTTCGAGCACCCGCTGCCGTACTTGCCGCGGGAGGAGGGCGAGAGCTTCTGGACCGGCCTGTGGATCCTCACCCCGCCGGCGATCCTCTTCGGGCTGCTGGTGCTGACTCGGCAGAAGTTCATCGCCGGGCTGATCGCCCTGGGCAGCGCTGCTGCCGCAAACATCACCACCCAGGTGATGAAGTACGGCTGGATGGAGCGGGAGCCTGTCGAGGACGGGCGGAACGTCTCGGCGTTCCTGACCCAGGCAGACCTGCCGAACTCGCTGCCCAGCGGGCACACCACCCTCGCCGCTTCGGCCGCCGTCGCCGTCTTCCTGGTGGCGAGTCCCCGGCAGCGCCCCTTCATGGGCCTGCTGGCCGCGGTGTGGGCCGGCGGCTGGGGCACCTACATCTTCATTGAGGACTGGCACCGGCCCTCAGACATGATCGCCGCCTACCTGGTGGTGGCGGCATGGGGGCTGATCGCCGGCTGGGCGATCATGCGCGCCGACCCGAACCGCAACACGGTCCTCATCGACAACCCGCCGACGGCTGCTCCGGCGGCGGCGCTGTGCTGGGTTCTCGGAATCCTGTTCACCGCGTCCGCGGGGCTGAGCTTCCTCTTCGGCGGGGGCTGGTCCGGCCTGCTGGACGGCGCTGAGGACCCGACCCTGTGGCACTGGCTGGCGGGTGCGCTGCTCTCCGGGGGCCCGGCATTCATGGTGGCGGGCGCAGGCATCAGCCTGTTCGCCTCAGAGGCCGGCCGCCGCCAGCGCGGAGTCCCCTCCTCCAGCACCCAGGCCGAGCAGATCCGCTACCCGATCCCGGAGAACTTCGCTCACCTCTATCGGGTGTGAGGCCTCCCGCCGCACAGCAACGCCGAGCGGCGTGTCCGGGACGAGGGATACCCTCTGAAGCATGGCCAAGAAGAAGTCCTCCGCGCCTGCCTTCGAGTGCGCCGAATGCGGCTGGCAGACCGTGAAATGGGTGGGCCGCTGCCCGGAGTGCCAGTCCTGGGGCAGCGTGCAGGAGAAGGACGCGGGACTCACCGCCCGCACCGCCGCGGCCGCCAGCGTGGCCAGCCCGGCGACGACGATCGGCGAGGTGGACTCCTCAGTCGCAGAGTTCCGTCCCACCGGGGTCGGAGAGCTGGACCGGGTGCTCGGAGGCGGGCTGGTTCCCGGCGCGGTGATCCTCATGGCCGGGGAGCCCGGCGTCGGGAAGTCCACCCTGCTGCTGCAGGCCGCCGCCGCGGTGGCGGAGCGGCACGGGAGCTCCCAGCCAGTGCTGTACCTCACCGGTGAGGAGTCCGCGGCGCAGGTGAAGAAGCGCGCTGAGCGGATCAGCGGGCTCTCCGACCACCTCTACCTGGCCGCAGAGTCAGACCTGGGGCAGGCGCTCGGGCAGATCGAGAGGACCGACCCGCAGCTGACCATCATGGATTCGGTCCAGACGCTCTCCTCCGCGGAGGTGGAGGGCTCCCCCGGCGGGGTCACCCAGATCCGCGAGGTCACCGCAGCGATGATCGAGGCCGCCAAGCGACGGAACATGACCACCATCCTCGTCGGCCACGTCACCAAGGACGGCAGCATCGCCGGGCCCAGGGTGCTGGAGCACCTGGTGGACGTGGTCTGCCAGTTCGAAGGCGACCGGCACTCCCGCCTGCGCCTGCTGCGCGCCGTGAAGAACAGGTACGGGCCCACCGACGACGTCGGCTGCTTCGACCTGGGCGAGAACGGCCTCGAATCTCTGGCCGACCCCTCGGGGCTGTTCGTCTCCGCCATGGCCGAACGCGTTCCCGGCACCTGCATCACCATCTCTCTGGAGGGCCGCCGGCCCCTCACCGCAGAGGTTCAGGCTCTGGTCGCCGAGTCTCAGGCTGCCCAGCCTCGCCGGGCAGTCTCCGGCCTGGACTCCCCCCGGGTCTCGATGCTGCTGGCCGTGCTGCAGCGCCGAGCCAAGCTCGCCGCGCTGATGAAGTCCGAGACATATGTGGCCACCGTCGGCGGGGCGAAGATCAGCGAGCCCGCCGCGGACCTCGCCGTCGCACTGGCGGTGGCCTCCGCCGCGCTGGAGAAGTCCCTGCCCAACAGGTTCCTCGCCTTCGGGGAGGTGGGCCTGGCCGGCGAGGTCCGCCCGGTGACCGGGCTGCAGCGGCGCCTGCAGGAGGCCGCCCGGCTCGGGTTCACCCACGCCCTGGTGCCCCGGGGCGGCGCCGAGGACCCTCCGGAGGGCCTGAAGGTCCGGGAGGTCGGCTCGCTGGCGGAGGCGATGAGCCTGCTGTTCGAGGCATCGTCATAGACTCGTGCATGTGAGCAGCGCCGCCGACTCCTTCAAGCACGCCAGCCGCGGCGGCGTACGCTTCATGCTCACCCACAGCCGGGCCGGCTTCGCCCGGGCGCGGCGCTCTGTGGTTCCGGCCGCGCAGATGACCGCCTCCGGGGTGGGCGCGTACCTGATCGCCGAGCAGCTGCTGGGCCACCATCAGCCGATCTTCGCCGCCGTGGCCGCACTGGTCGCCATGGGGTTCACCAAGGAGCCGCGCGGCCGGAAAGTCATCGAGGTCGCCGCCGGCTGCACCCTGGGCGTATTCATCGCCGACATGCTCGTCCACTTCTTCGGCCAGGGGTGGCTGGTGGCCGTCGGGGTCGTCTTCCTCGCGGTGATGATCGCGAGATTCCTGGACTCGGGGGCCACCTTCGCCATGCAGATGGGGCTGCAGGCGCTCCTCGTGGTGGTGCTGCCGGCCCCGGAGGACACCGCGCTGGGCGTGTTCAGCCGCAGCGCTGACGCCATGGTGGGCGGGGCCACCGCCCTGGCCATCGCCCTGCTCACCCCCAAGGACCCGCGCTCGGAGCCGGTCCGGGAGCTGAAGGGAGTCACCGGGGACCTCACCCGTGCCCTGCGGGAGACCGCAGCAGCGGTGCGTGACGGCGACTCCCGCGAGGGCTGGCATGCGCTCATCCGGGCCCGCGGCACCCAGCCGAAGATCGACGAGGTCACCAAGGCGGTCACCACCGCCCAGGAGCTCACCCGCTACTCGCCGGCCCACCGGCGGCACCGGCACTACATCCGCCGGATCGAACGCACCGCCGACAAGCTGGACCTCGCCGTGCGTTCCCTGCGGGTGGTGGTGCGGCGCTCGATCAGCAGCATCGACCACGCCGCCCTGGACACCGCCGGCGCGGAGAACCTGGCCCGCCTCCTCGACGAGCTCGCCGACGGCACCGCGCTGCTCTCCCGGGCGGTCGCGGAGTCCGGGCCCGGGTTCGACCGAGGAATGGAGGCCGCCGCGAAGTCTCTGGCTGCTGTGGCCGCCCAGCTGCACCCCCAGCGCCTCGGCATCCACAACCTCGAAGGCGACACCATTGTCCTGCTGATCCGCACGATGGTGGTGGACCTGTTGGAGGCCACCGGCATGGAGCATGACGAAGCTGACGCCCATCTCCCCGTGCTTGGTTAGGATTGCTTCGATGAGCAACGAGCCGACCGAGTACAGCTTCGGACGGGACCGATGGCAGCAGTCCTCTGAACAGCCCCCGGCAGCAGTCCGCCGCCGCTACGGGCTGGACGGCTGAGCGCCGCCACTGTGTCTGAAACCCTCTGCCCCCCGGAGCCGGAGCAGGTTCATGGGCCGGTGATCGATTGGTTCCACGCGCAGAAGCGTGACCTGCCATGGCGCCGGCCGGACTGCTCTCCCTGGGGCGTCTTCGTCTCTGAGGTGATGCTGCAGCAGACCCCGGTGAACCGGGTGCTGCCTCGGTGGGAGGAGTGGCTGCGCCGCTGGCCCACCCCTGCCGTGTGCGCGGAGGCATCGGCGGCGGACGTTCTCACCGTGTGGGACCGGCTGGGGTATCCGCGCCGTGCCCTGAGGCTTCAGCAGGCAGCGGCGGCGATGGTGGAGAGGCACGACGGCGAGGTGCCCGGCACCCGAGACGAGCTCCGCGCCCTGCCGGGGGTGGGTGAGTACACGGCGGCGGCGGTGGCCTGCTTCGGTTTCGAGGAGCCGGAAGTGGTGGTGGACACGAACATCCGCCGGGTGCTGGTTCGTATATTCGAGGCCCAGCCGCTGGCGGGCAAGACCTATACGGCGGCTCAGCGGAGGTTGGCGCACGAGGTGTTCCCCGACCCTGCGCTCGACGAGGGCGGGGTGGCGTGTGCCTGGAACATCGCTGCGATGGAGCTGGGGTCGCTGGTGTGCACGGCAAAGTCCCCGACGTGCGAGGTCTGCCCCGTGCAGGAGATGTGCGCGTGGGTGGCGGCAGGCTCCCCCGCTCCGACGGAGGAGCAGAAGCCCCGCGGCCAGGCCTGGCACGGAACCGACCGTCAGGTCCGCGGCGCGATCATGGCCGCCTTGAGGGAGGCTGCCGCCGCGGGCCAGCCCCCTGAGGAGCACGTTCTCCTGGAGTCTCTTCCGCTGCCGGATGCCTCAGCCGAACAGCGCCGTCGCTGCCTGGACTCCCTGCTGGCCGACGGCCTCGCCGAACGGGCACAGGAGAGCCCCGGGAAGGTCACCCTCCCCGGGGCTCTATCCTGATGGCTCAGCTCCTGATCGGATGAGTCCGATCAGGCCTCAGCTTTCGATGGCTGCGGGCTCCTGACCTGCCTCGAGCTCCTCAGCGGGCATCTTCCAGTCGAAGGTCAGCTCGCGGCTGGCACCCTCGCCGGTGAGGCCGATGCTGATCTCCGCGCCGTGCGGAATGTCGCCGTAGAGGATCCGCTCGGAGAGCTGGTCCTCCACCATCGACTGGATGGCCCGGCGCAGCGGGCGGGCACCCATTGTCGGGTCATAGCCCTTCTCTGCGAGGAACTCGCGGGCCTCCTGAGCGACCTCCAGGGTCATGGCCTGCTCGGACAGGCGCGACCGGAGGCGGTCCACGAACAGGTCCACGATCTTTACGATCTCGGACTGCGCCAGCTGCGGGAAGACGATCGTGTCATCCACACGGTTCAGGAACTCAGGCCGGAAGTGCTGCCGCAGCTCCTGGCTGACCTTGCCCTTCATCCGCTCGTAGTTGGTGGAGGTGTCCGCGTTCGAGGTGAAGCCGGTCATCACACCCTTGGAGATGTCCCCGGTGCCGAGGTTGGTGGTCATGATGATCACGGTGTTCTTGAAGTCCACCACTCGGCCCTGGGAGTCGGTCAGGCGACCGTCCTCCAGGATCTGCAGCAGCGAGTTGAACAGGTCCGCGTGGGCCTTCTCCACCTCGTCGAAGAGCACCACGGAGAACGGCTTGCGCCGGACCTTCTCGGTCAGCTGGCCGCCCTCCTCGTAGCCGACGTACCCCGGAGGGGCGCCGAACAGACGGGAGACGGTGTGCTTCTCGCTGAACTCAGACATGTCCAGGGTGATCAGCGAATCCTCATCGCCGAACAGGAACTCCGCCAGAGCCTTGGCCAGCTCGGTCTTGCCGACGCCGGTGGGCCCGGCGAAGATGAACGAGCCGGAGGGCCGGTTGGGGTCCTTCAGGCCGGCGCGGGTGCGGCGGATCGCACGGGAGAGGGACTTCACGGCCTCGTCCTGGCCGATGACCCGCTTGTGCAGCTCCTCCTCCATCCGCTTCAGGCGGTCGGACTCCTGCTCGGTGAGCTTGAACACCGGGATGCCGGTGGAGAACGCGAGCACCTCCGCGATCAGGTCGCCGTCGACCTCGGCGATCTCGTCCATGGAGCCGGACTTCCAGGCCTCCTCCTTGGACTCCTTCTCCTCGATGAGCTTCTGCTCGTCGTCCCTGAGCTTCGCGGCGCCCTCGAAGTCCTGGGCGTCGATGGCGGCTTCCTTCTCCCGACGGACGTCCTCGATCCTGGTCTCGAACTCCTTGAGCTCCGGCGGCGGGGTCATCTTCTGGATGCGCAGCCGGGCGCCAGCCTCGTCGATCAGGTCGATCGCCTTGTCCGGCAGGAAACGGTCGTTGATGTACCGGTGGGCGAGGTTGGCGGCAGCCTCCAGGGCCTCCTCAGTGATGGAGACCTTGTGGTGGGCCTCGTAGCGGTCACGCAGCCCGCGGAGAACCTGCACGGTGACCTCCACGGTCGGCTCATCCACCTGGATGGGCTGGAAGCGACGCTCCAGCGCGGCGTCCTTCTCGATGTGCTTGCGGTACTCGTCCAGCGTGGTGGCGCCGATGGTCTGCAGCTCGCCGCGGGCCAGCATCGGCTTGAGGATGTTGGCGGCGTCGATCGCGCCCTCAGCCGCACCAGCCCCGACGAGGGTGTGGATCTCGTCGATGAACAGGATGATGTCGCCGCGGGTCTTGATCTCCTTGAGGACCTTCTTCAGGCGCTCCTCGAAGTCGCCGCGGTACCGGGAGCCGGCCACCAGGGAGCCGAGGTCCAGGGTGTAGAGCTGCTTGTCGCGGAGGATCTCAGGCACATCGCCGTTGACGATGTCCTGGGCGAGGCCCTCGACGACGGCGGTCTTGCCGACACCGGGCTCGCCGATCAGGACAGGGTTGTTCTTGGTGCGGCGGGCCAGGACCTGCATGACGCGCTCGCGCTCGTAGTCGCGGCCGACCACCGGGTCCAGCTGGGCCTCACGCGCGGCCGCTGTGAGGTTCCGCCCGAACTGGTCCAGCACCACGGAGCCTGCAGGCTGCCCCTCGGATCCGCCGCCGCCGACCCCGGCGCCGGCCTTCTCCTTGCCGCCCTGCTCACCGCCGGAGTAGCCGGAGAGAAGCTGGATGACCTGCTGGCGGACCTTGTTGAGGTCAGCGTTGAGCTCCACGAGCACCTGGGCTGCCACACCCTCACCCTCACGGATGAGGCCGAGCAGGATGTGCTCGGTGCCGATGTAGTTGTGACCCAGCTGCAGCGCCTCGCGCAGCGACAGCTCCAGCACCTTCTTGGCGCGCGGGGTGAAGGGGATGTGGCCGGAGGGGGCGTTCTGGCCGGGCCCGATCTTCTCCTGGACCTTCTCCCGCACGCCCTGCAGCGAAATGTCGAGGGATTCCAGCGCCTTGGCGGCCACGCCCTCGCCCTCGTGGATCAGTCCGAGCAGGATGTGCTCGGTGCCGATGTAATTGTGGTTGAGCATCCGGGCCTCTTCCTGGGCCAGGACGACGACGCGGCGGGCGCGGTCAGTAAATCTCTCAAACATGGCCAACAGACACTCCTTGCATTGTCGTTCCTGACCTCAACAGTAAGGGAGCCGGAGCCCGGATGCTCCCCTGTTCGCCACAGGGAAAAGCTGGGGGCCCGGAAGCGTGTGCTTCCGGGCCCCCAGCGTGAGAGGAAAGCTCACTATTTCTTCTTCGCCGCGCGGTAGGCCTCGACGATGTCGCGGTGGAGGCGCCCACGCTTAGCAACGGTGTAGCCGTTCTCCACGGCCCACTCACGAATCTGCTTGGCCTCGTTCTGCGGAGACGGCGGACCGATGGTGCGGGCTTTGCGCTTGTACTTCCGCAGCACGTCCCGCAGCTCCTTGGCGTGCTCCTCGTTCAGATCAATCTCGTAGAACTGGGAGTCGATGCCGAAATTGACGGTCTCCTTGGCAGGAGTGCCGTCCAGATCATCGATAAGAACTTCTTCAACCTTCTTAGCCATGGGCTAAATTCCTCACTGATCAGCGATTTTTAAGCCTGATACCCACCCCCGGGTGTTCCGTTCAGGCCAATGAATGTGACTTGTCCTGCCATGACACCACGGCGGGACTGTCATATCAGTATTTCAGGAGAATTACTGGCCAGTCAACCCAACAGAAAACTCAGTATTTACGAGCAAGAATTACAGTAAATCTGCAGCTTCTCATGTGTGACCGGCGTCATTATCCGGCTTAGTCTCTTCCCGAATCTGAGCCTCAGTGGCGCGCTCTGCCCGGTCAGCACGGAAAATCGCGCGGATAACGAACCAGAACAGAAGCCCCACACCAATGGAGGGGGCCAATGCGGAGAAATAGTCCCAGAACTCTTCGCCCATGGTTTCCTTCCTAGGAGCCCTTCACCTCGGGCTTGAGGAGGGGGAACAGGATTGTCTCCCGAATTCCAGCGCCGGTGAAAAGCATCACCAAGCGGTCAATGCCCAACCCCAGGCCGCCCATCGGCGGAGCGCCGTACTCCAGGGCGCGCAGGAAATCTTCGTCCAGCTGCATGGCTTCCTCATCACCCGCGGCGGCCTTCTCCGACTGCTCCACGAATCGCTCCCGCTGGACCACCGGGTCGATCAGCTCAGAGAACGCAGTGCCCAGCTCGCTGCCGGCGATGATCAGGTCCCAGGCCTCAATGACCCCGGGCTTCTCCCGGTGCTCACGAGCCAGAGGCTGAGCCGCAGGGGGGTAGTCGCAGACGAAGGTCGGCTGAATCAGGGTCGGCTCCACGATCTCCCCGAAGAGCTCCATCACCAGCTTCTCCGCGTTCCAGTCCGCAGACACCGAGACGCGATGCCTCTCAGCGATCTCCCGGAGGGCCTGCTCGTCCGTGCCAGGAGTGACCTCCTGGCCCACAGCCTCAGAAAGCCCTGGGTAGACAGACATCCAGGCCCACTCGCCGTCGAGGTCCACAGTGCCGGCCTCCGTCTCGATCTGCCGGTCCACGCCTGCGGCGTCCGCGGCGGCCAGGATCATCTCCTGCATCCGCTGCGCCATCGTGTACATGTCCGCCCACGCCTCATAGGACTCCAGGGTGGTGAACTCCGGGGAATGGGTGGAGTCCACGCCCTCGTTGCGGAACACCCGGCCGATCTCGAACACTCGGTCGATGCCGCCGACCACGGCCCTCTTGAGGTACAGCTCCGTGGCGATCCGCAGCGTCATCGGCTGGTCGAAGGCGTTCAGGTGCGTCTCGAAGGGCCGCGCCTGAGCACCGCCGTGGACCAGCTGCAGAATCGGGGTCTCCAGCTCCACGTACTCCCGAGAGTGCAGGGAATCCCGGATCGCGCGGGTGACCGCCGCACGCCTGTGGACCATCTGGCGGGCCTCGTCCCGGACGATCAGGTCCGCGTAGCGCTGACGCACCCGGGTCTCCTCGTTCAGATCCGCGTGCAGAACCGGAAGCGGCCGCAGAGCCTTCGATGCCATGGCGAACGACGTCGCCATCACTGACAGCTCGCCGCGGCGGGACATCACCACATCCCCGGTGACCTGCACATGGTCTCCCAGGTCCACCAGCGCCTTCCAGTCAGCCAGCGCCTCCTCGCCGAGCTCCGCCAGAGACAGCATCGCCTGCAGGCGGACGGCATCACCGGAGGGTCCGGACTCCTGCAGCGTGGCGAAGCAGAGCTTGCCGGTGTTGCGGATGAACATCACCCGTCCGGTCACCGAGACCGTCTCGCCGGCGGACTCCCCCGCCTCGATCCTGCCGTCGAACCGCTCACGGACGCCAGCCAGCGACGTCGTGCGCGGCACGGTCACGGGGTAGGGGGCCACACCCTTCTCGAGCAGGCGGGCGCGCTTGTCCGTCCGAACGGCACGCTGGTCGGTGTTGTCCACAGTGTTCTCGGCGGCGGGGGCGTCAGAAGTCACCGGGTCAGTCTAGTTGCCTCACGGGTCTGCGCATTACCGGCTCCGCCTGCCGTCCGCACCTCCCGGACCGGGGGGCAGGCCCAGCCGCAGCACCCGCCCGAGGCCCTCGCCCCTCACCAGATAGTGACGCGCTCCTCCGGGGCCAGCCACATGCCGTCGCCCTCAGCAGTGCCGAAGGTCTCATGGAAGGCGTCCACGTTCTTCACCGGCTGGGTGGCGCGGAACTCGGCGGGGCTGTGCGGATCGATGCTCAGCAGGGTCAGGGCGCGCTCGGGACGGATCACCTGACGCCAGCCGGAGGCCCAGGCGCAGAAGAACCGCTGATCCCCGGTGAGACCGTCGACCTCCTCGTCCTCGCCGCCGTCCAGCCACAGCTTGTAGGCCTTGTGAGCGATGCCGATGCCGCCGAGGTCACCGATGTTCTCACCCAGGGTGAGCTCCCCGTTGACGGTGTGCTCCTCGTTGAGGACGGAGGGGGCGAGCTCCTTGAACTGGTCCACGAGCTTGCCGGTGCGCTGCTCGAAGGCCTCCCGGTCGGCCTGGGTCCACCAGTCGGTGAGAGAGCCGTCGGCCGCGTAGCGGGACCCCTGATCGTCGAACCCGTGACCGATCTCATGCCCGATGATCGCGCCGATGCCGCCGAAGTTCTGGGCCATGTCCCTGTCCGCGGAGAAGAACGGCGGCTGCAGGATCGCCGCCGGGAAGCAGATCACGTTCTCCAGCGGGTGGTAGTAGGCGTTGACCGTCTGCGGGGTCATGTGCCATTCCTCGTCATCCGGCCCCTCATCGATCTTCGCGACGTCGCGCTCCCACTCGGCGATCGCAGCAGAGGAGGAGTTCGCGACAGCGTCAGGCCCCACCTGCACGTCCGAGTAGTCGATCCACCGGTTGGGGAACCCGATCTTCGGAGTGAAGGAGTCCAGCTTCTCCAGAGCGCGGGCGCGGGTGTCCTCCCCCATCCACTCCAGCTGGGAGATCGACTGCCGGTAGGCCTCCAGCAGCGAAGCGATCAGCTCATCCATGGCCGCGCGGGCCTCCGGCGGGTAGTGCCGGGCCACATAGATCTGGGCGATGTCCTCCCCCAGGTGGGCGTTGGTCATCGCCACGCCGCGCTTCCACCGCTCCTTCAGCTGCGGGGTCCCGTTGAGCGTGCGTGCGTAGAAGTCGAAGTGCTCGTCGACCATCGCCTCGTGCAGCAGCGGGGCCGCACTGCGCAGCAGGCTGACGCGCAGCCAGTTCCTCCAGGTCT
Source organism: Nesterenkonia populi (assembly GCF_007994735.1). NCBI lineage: Bacteria > Bacillati > Actinomycetota > Actinomycetes > Micrococcales > Micrococcaceae > Nesterenkonia > Nesterenkonia populi. The sequence continues at coordinate 329,227 of NZ_VOIL01000001.1, forward strand.
CCAGGGACTCCTCGACGAGCGCCGCCTGGAAGCCCTCCAGCACGTCCGGCTGGCCGACGACGATCTCCGCGGCCTGCGCATCGCTGAGCCCCCAGCCCTCGATCGCCTCAGCCAGCAGCGGCATCAGCGCCTCAGCCTCAGCCCGGGGCATCAGGTTGTAGCGCTTCTGCGCATCGCGGGTGGTCACACGGTCCCAGTGGTGCCCGGCCAGACGCCTCTCCAGGTCGACGACGGCGGCTGCCGCAGCGTCGGCGTCGTCCTGGGCGCGGCCGCCGAGGGTGAGCAGGCGGACCAGGTGCTGCTCGTACTCGGCAAGGATCTCCGCGTAGGTGTCCTCCCGGTAATAGGCCTCGTCCGGCAGGCCGAGACCGCCCTGCATCACATGCCACAGCACCCGTTGGGGGTTGCCCGCGTCCCGCACCGCACCAGCCTCGACCAGCCCGCTGACGCCCTCTCGCTGCCAGGAGGCGGAGAGTCGCAGCAGCGCGCCGGGGGTCTCCGCGGCGTCGATCTCTGCGAGCTTGGATTCGATGGGGGCGAGCTTGAGCTCCTCGGCGCGCTCGGCATCCATGAACGCGGCGTAGAAGGTGCCGATCCGGTGCTGGATCTCGCCGAAGTCAGGGTCCAGGGACTGGGCCGTGTCGGGGGATCTCACCGCCTGGGCGGCCTCCTCGAGGATCGAGCGGACGTCTTCCTCGGCCTTGTCCCGCAGCTGGTGGAAAGCGCCGTAGGCGTCCTGGTCCTCGGGGATCTCCGCGGTGGCCAGCCACGCGCCGTTGACATGCCGGTTCAGATCATCCTGCGGCCGGACGGACTCATCAGTGTGCGGAAACAGCGCAGAAGTCATGCAGTCAGCCTAAACCGTGGGCACCAGTCTCATGTTGTCGATGAGCCGGACGGGGCCGACGCGGGCGGCGATGAGGGCGAGGGCCTCCCGGGCCAGGGGGACGGCCTCTTGCAGGTCGACCTCCCGAAGGGTGCTGGGGTCGACGACGACGAGGTAGTCCAGGTCCACGCCCTCGGCCGCGTTGAGCTGGGCCGCCTGCCGGTCCACGTCCAGCGGCTCGCCCGCCTCAGCCTGGCCGGCCAGGGCCCGCAGCGCACGGGAGAGCGCCAGCGCGGAGTCATACTCCTCAGCGGAGAGACGCTGGTTGCGGGAGGAGAGCGCGAGCCCGTTCTGATCCCGCACAGTGGGCAGGGCCCGAACCGTCGCCGGGAGGCTGAGGTCGGTGACGAGGCGACGGATGATCGCCAGCTGCTCAGCGTCCTTCTCCCCGAACCAGGCCTCCAGCTTCGCTCCCCCCAGGGGGGCGGCGACGATGCTGAAGAGCTTGGCGACCACCGTGGCAACGCCGTCGAAGTGGCCTGGGCGGGAGGCGCCCTCCCACATTCGGCCCATCTCACCGGCGCTGACCCGCAGCTGGGGCGCAGGCGCCTCAGCGTCCCCGGGGTGGCTGGGGTACATCTCCTCCAGCTCCGGGGCGAGGATCAGGTCCGTCCCATGCTCGGCGAGCAGTGCGGCGTCGGACTCCAGCTGGCGGGGGTAGTGGAGGTAGTCGGCGTCGTCGTCGAACTGCAGCGGATTGACGAACACACTGGCGACCATGACGTCGGACGTCTCCCGGGCAGACCGCAGCAGGGCGCCGTGCCCCGAATGCAGCGCACCCAGCGTCGGGACGAATCCCACCACGGCGGGCTCCGCCGGAGTGCGGCTGACCGCTTCGGCGAGGGCGGCCTGGAACTCGGGGACGGTTCGGAAGATCTGACTCACGGCGCCAGTCTAAATCCGGGCGCCGAGAGGCCACATCGAGCAGCATCTGGGCAGTTTCAGTCTCGGATGCTGCGCAGATTGGCCTCTCGGCAAAGACTGCTCAGCGGCCGAGGGCGTCGAGGATCTCAGCGGCCTTCGCCTCGGTGATGAGGCCGCGGGCCAGGGCGCGCTGGGCGGTGGCGCGGGCCAGCTCGGTGTAGGCGCTGCGGATGTCCGTCGGGACGCCCACAGCCGCCAGCCGGTCCAGGTGAAGCCGCACCGTGCCGACATCGCCGCGGGCCACAGGCCCGGTCAGCGCGGACTCCCCGGAGGCGAGCGCATTGTCCAGGGAGGCCTGCATCAGCGGGCCCAGCAGGCGGGCCGGGCTCTCCACCCCCGCCGCCTCCAACAGCTGGGCGGACTGGGCGGTGATGGTGTTCAGATGGTTGGAGGCGTGCGCGAGGGCAGCGTGATACGTGCCGCGATGCTCCTCCGCGACGACGACCGGCTCCGCGCCCATCTCCACCACGAGCGCCTGGGCGACCGGCAGCACCTCCGCGGGAGCCGTGACCGCGCAGGCTGCGGCGGTCATCCGCTGCAGGTCCATGCTCGTGCCGGTGAACGTCATGGCCGGGTGGATGGCCAGGCCGATCGCTCCGGCCTGCTCCGCAGGAGTGAGCACCCCGGTGCCGAAGCGGCCGGAGGTGTGGACCACCAGATGTCCGGGCTGGAAGTGTCCGGCCTCCGCCGTCCCGGAGACGACCTCCGGCAGGGCGTCATCGGGGACGGCGAGCAGGATGAGCTCGGCCCGGCGCAGTATCTCGGGGATCTCGAGCACCGGGACGTCCGGCAGCAGCAGCTCAGCCCGCTCCCGGGAGGCGGAGGAGACCGCATGCACGCCCACCAGCTGATGTCCGGCGCTCCGCAGCGCGGCTCCGAGCACGGCCCCGACCCTGCCCGCGGAGATCACCCCGACGCCGAGCCGCCCGTCCCGCGCCGAGGGCGGGAGGTCCCCCGCGTACGGATCAATCGGCACGGGGCTCATCCTGTTCGGCCTCGATCTTCTCCACCATGCGTTCGAACTCAGCGAGCTCCTCCGGCTGCATCCACTGGTTGCGGTCGGAGATGCGGCGAGCGACCGCCGCCTGAGCGGCCTCGAACTCGAACAGCTCCGAGGCGGCGGCCAGGTCCTGGTTCTTCACCTGGCCGAGCACGGGACCGGACGGCAGGTGGACCCGCAGGTCAACGACGTCGCGCCTCCGTGCCAGCGGCCCCTGGCTCAGCTCCAGGGACTGCACCCGCTCATGCGGGACCATGCGCAGCACCCTGGCAACCCAGCCGTCACGGAGCATCAGGACGCTCGGGGTGGTGAAGAATCCGCGCCGCCTGCGCACCAGGGGGTCGAAGATCCGGGCCCGGCGCGGCACCGCGGTGAAGCCCGCCTCCTCCCCGGAGCCGGTCAGCCCGTGCAGGAACAGCTCCTCGGGGCTGTCGACCTGCAGGTCCGGGAAGATCTCCGCGGCGATCGCCATCACCTCGTCCTTGGTGCCCACCGGCAGGACCTGGTTGCGAGCATCGAGCCCGTACCCGGCCACAGTGACGTTCATCTGGAACCAGCCGGGGATTCGCCAGAGCAGCGGCTGCCGGATGCTCAGCCCCTGCACCCGGCCGGGAGGGACCGTCTGGGCGTTGGTGGTGGTCAGCCCGTAGCGCAGCCGCAGCCCGGCGTCGGTCATCGTCGCGGTGAACCCGTAGGAGCTGTTGAGCTGGCCCCAGACGGTGAACACCATGCCGAGGGCCACGGGGATCAGGAAGGGCACTGCGCCGATTCCCCCAACGATCACCATCCACACCCCAGCCGGGTTGTCCGCGTCCCCGAAGAGCGCCGGAATCACGGTGATCACGCCGGCGGCGACCGCCGCCAGCACGGTGATGAACACGACGACGCCGACGACCGGGCCCAGCACGATCGAACCGATGAGCCGACCCGTCGGCACCTTGGCGATGAATCTTTCGGGTCCGCCGCCCGGCTGCGGCGCAGCGGCATCCGGGCGCGGCGCAGGGGCGCCGTCCTCGCTGAGCCCAGCTCCCGGCCCGCCGTCGGCGTGCCCTGCTGCATCAGCCGCACGATCGTTGCGGCCCGCCGCCCGGTCCATGATCTCGCTGCGCAGCTCCTCCGCCTCGGACCGGCGCACGAAGGACAGGGTGACCGCGGTGGCGTCGCCCTCGGCCACCTCGAACTTCAGCTCCGCCAGGCCCGTGAGCCGGGCCAGCAGCGGCTGCCGCAGGTCCACCGACTGCACCCGGTCGATCCGGGCCTGCCGGTGCTGCCGGACGAACACCCCGGACTTCACCATCACGTGCTCATCGGTGATCTTGTATCGGGTGAACCACCAGCCGAGGAACGCGCCGCCGAAGATCATCAGGAACAGCCCCAGCAGAAGACCGGCGCCGATCAGCGTGGCGGTCGGGTTCTCCCGGACTGTCTCCTGCAGCTCCCCGGAGCGGAGCGCCTCCCACAGTCCCTGCCAGGCCTGCCAGTTGTAGCCCAGCACAATCACCGGCAGACCGATGAAGATCGCCCAGCCCTGCACCAGCGGGCTCAGCGGATGAACCCGCGTCCAGGTCTCGTCGAACCAGGGCTCCTTGGTCTCGCTGCTCTCGGGCACGGGCTGGGCGCCGCCGTCATCCGGGTGCCGCTCAGCCATCAGAGTCCTGCCAGTCGGGCCTGACCGCGGGCGGAGAGCTCGTCGCGCAGCCGGGCGCCCTCCGCGCGGGTGGCGCCCGGGATGGAGGCGTCGGTGTCGGCGGAGGCGGTCTTCAGCTGCACGGTGCAGATCCCGAACTTCCGCATGATCGGGCCAGCCTCAATGTCCACGTACTGCAGCCGGCCGTAGGGCACCGCAACGACACGCTGCCAAAGGATTCCGGTGCGGATCAGCAGGTCATCCTGGCGCTCGAAGTAGCCGATGGCGCGGACTCGGCGGGGGATCAGCGCCAGGTCGATCGCCGCCCAGACCACCATCCCGACCAGCACCGGCCACAGCAGCCAGGCCCAGATGTCCCAGATCCCCAGCAGCTTCAGCACAGCCGCTGCCACCGGGAACGCCAGCCACAGCAGCCAGCCGGCCGCTCCGGAGATGTATCGGACCGTGATGAGCTTCTCATCCACCCGGGTCCACTCCACGCCCGCGGGGTCGATCGCCTCAGAGCGCATATCCCTCGTTTCCGTCCTCAGTGTTCTTCTCGTCTGCGAGCGTACCGCCTCCCCCAGCACCGGTGTCGGGAGGTATCCGGCAGAGGCGCTCGACGACGGCGCCGACCACCACCCAGCCGGCCCCGGCCAGACCGATCACCACCGCGGCGCTGACATTCGGGGTGCCCAGACCCCCAGCCGGGGCAAGGTCGAGCAGCACGCCGGCGTGCCATCCGGCGATCAGCGCGCCCGCGTAGGCGGCGGCCTGCCCGGCGACGGCGACCCGGAGCGCCTGCAGGGGGTGGAGCCGACGGGCCGGATGCCGGGGCTCCTCATTCTTCAGCCCGGCCTCGTGCGCGGCGCGCTCAATCCGGCGCTGGTCCGAGCGGACCACCAGCCCTAAGGCCAGCAGCAGCACTCCCAGTCCCACAAAGGTGATCACCGAGATGATCGGCAGCACCGGCGAGGAGATGCCCACGGCCGCGGTCAGGTGGGCGGCGAGGAAGCCGGCGAGCGCGGAGGCCCCGAAGATCACCAGCAGCCAGGCCGGACGCATCGGAGTCATGACTGCTGAGCGTCCTCCTCCGTGCCGGCTGCGTCCTGCTCAGCAGCGGCGTCGCCGGGGCGCAGCTGAACGACGTCGTCGTAGTCGTGCGCCTCGGCGGCGAGCTCCCGGACCGGCCGGCCCTCCAGCAGTGCGACCGGGTCCATCCAGGACCACGGCAGCAGCACGAATGCGCGCTCCGCCGCGGAGGGGTGCGGCACCTGCAGCCGCGGAGAGTCGATGACCGCGCCGGCATAGGTGACGATGTCCACGTCCAGGGTGCGCGGGCCCCAGCGCTGCTCCCGGACACGGTTGTGCTCCGCCTCGATCGCCTGAGCGAGGTCCAGCAGGGCGTGCGGGGAGAGCCGGGTCTCGATCTCCACCACCTGGTTCAGGTAGTCCCGCTGGTTGCCGGGCCCGCCCATCGGTTTGGTCTGGGCCAGCGGAGACTGGCTGAGCACGACGATGTCCTCGTTCTCCTCCAGGGAGGCGACGGCGGAGGCCAGGGTGAGGCGGGAGTCTCCCAGGTTGGATCCCAGGGCGAGCACGCTGCGGACCGGGAAGGCGGCCGGAAGGTCGGGGTCGCGCAGGTGCCGGGTCGCCGCCTCATCGGCCGCCTCTGCCAGGGAGATGCTGCCGTACGGAGAGTGCTCGGCGGCGGTCTGAGCAGCCGGGCCGGCAGGGGCGGGCACGGAGGTGATGGGAAGGTCCGCGCGGGTGCGGGTGATGGTGACGGAGACGTCCTCGAAGTCCTGAGGCATCGGCGCCTCGGGCTTGTGCAGGGTGATGGTCACCTTGGAGACCCGGTAGTCCAGGCGGAGGACCCGCTCAGCGCACTCGGCGGCCACCCGCTCGATGAGGTGGTAGGACTCACCGGTGACGGCCCGCTCCAGGTCGGTGGCCACATCCGCGTAGGAGAGGCTGTCCCGCATATCGTCGGTGCGGCCGGCCTGGGCGACGCTGAGGTGCACCTCAGCGTCGATGACGAAAGGCTGCGGGGCAGCCCGCTCCGCCTCAAAGACGCCGTGCCGGCCCTGGAGCCGCAGCCCGGTCACCCGGATGATGTCTGCACCCATGCCACTACTCTCTCGCAGGGGTGGGGGTTCCGCTACCGCAACCCTCAAGTGCCCGAACGAGGTCCGCTCACATACGCGAAGCCTCCCGGTGTCGGAGCCTCCCGCCGAAAGCGGGGCTCGGCTCCCAGCTCGCCGGCGAAGCGGACTGCATCGGCGCTGGGCCGCACGGCGTGGATCCGCACGGCCCAGCACCCGACGGAGGCTGCGTGGGCGCTCAGGACGGCGGTGACCGTGTCCCGCTCCTCTGCTCGGCGCGGCATGCCCTCCGCATCTGCCAGAAGAGCTCCCAGAAAGCCTTTTCGGCTCGCCCCGAGAAGCACCCGGTGGCCGGTGCTCACGAACTTGTCCAGATCATGGGTGGCCAGCTGCCAGCTCTGCTCGTGGGTCTTCGCGAAGCCGATCCCCGGGTCCAGGATGATCCGCTCGGGGCTCACCCCGGCGTCGAGGTGCTGCTGGCGGATCTGCTGCAGCTCCTCGAGCACCTCAGACACGACGTCGTCGTACTGGGCGCGGTCCTGCATCGTCTTGGAGTCGCCCCGGTTGTGGGTGATGACGACGTCGCAGCCGGCCTCCGCGACCGCGGCCGGCATGTCCGGGTGGGTGAGGAGGCCGGAGACATCGTTGATGATCAGCTCCGGGGCGCGGCCCCGGGCAAGGCTGAGCGCCGCCCGGGCCGTCTCCGGGTGTCGGGTGTCCACGGAGATCCGCGCCGGGACCTCCTCCAGGAGATGCTCCAGCACCGGAAGGAGGCGGGCCTGCTCCTCCCGCGGTTCCACCGGCTCGGCACCGGGGCGGGTGGACTCCCCGCCGAGGTCGAGGATGTCTGCGCCCTCGGCCACCATCCGTCGGGCCTGGGCCAGGGCTGAGGCGACGTCGTCGTGCCGGCCTCCGTCGGAGAAGCTGTCCGGGGTGACGTTCAGGATGCCCATCACCAGGGTGCGCATGCTCACCGCCCCGCCATGATGAGGCTCATCGCTTCGCTGCGGGTGGCGGCGTCGCGCAGCTGTCCGCGGACTGCGGAGGTGATGGTCTTGGAGCCGGGCTTGGCCACCCCGCGCATCGACATGCACAGGTGCTCCGCCTCGACGACGACGATCGCTCCGGCCGGCGCCACGTGGGTCATCAGCGCGTCGACGATCTGCGCGGAGAGCTGCTCCTGCAGCTGGGGACGTTTGGCGAAGATCTCCACCAGCCGGCCCAGCTTGGACAGCCCGGTGACCTTGCCGTGCTCGGACGGGATGTAGCCGATGTGGGCGACCCCGTAGAACGGCAGCAGGTGATGCTCACACATCGAGTAGAAGCTGATGTCCCGGACGAGGACCAGCTCCTCATGCCCGATGTCGAAGCTGGTGGACAGCAGGTCCGCGGGATCCTCCGCCAGGCCCCTGAAGGACTCCGCGTAGGCCGAGGCCACCCGTCGGGGGGTCTCCTTCAGGCCGTCGCGGTCGGGGTCCTCCCCCACGGCGAGCAGGATCTCCCGGACGGCCGCCTCAAGCCGGGGCAGGTCAACACCCTCAGCCATCGCCGCTCTCCGAGGGGGCGGAGGAGGTGCTGCCGGCGTCCTCATGAGTGCCGTTCGAGACGGTCTCGCCCTCGACGATGATCGGACGGTCGGGGCTGGACTCCCACACCTGGCGCCTTGGGCGCTTCTTCACGTCCCAGAAGATCTCAGCGACCTCCTTGGCCCCGAGGGTCTCCACCCGCAGCAGCTCCTCGGCCAGACGGTCGAGGACGTGCCGGTTCTCCCTCAGGGCCCCGTAGGCCTCGTCGTGGGCCTCTTCGATGATCCCGCGGACCTCGGCGTCCACGGTGGCGGCGAGCTCCTCTGAGTATTCCTTGCCCGTGGTCATCTCCTTGCCGAGGAACGGGCTGGTGTCCCCGGAGCCCAGCTTCACGGAGCCGATCTTCGCGGACATGCCGTAGTCGGTGACCATCTTCCGGGCGGTGTCGGTGGCCTTCTCGATGTCGTTGGCGGCGCCGGTGGAGGGGTCCTGGAAGACGATCTCCTCGGCCACTCGCCCGCCCATCGCGTAGGCGATCTGGTCCAGCAGCTCGTTGCGGGTGGTGGAGTACTTGTCGTCCTCCGGGATGACCATCGTGTAGCCCAGGGCGCGGCCACGGGGCAGGATGGTGATCTTGGTGACCGGAGCCGAGTAGTTCAGGGCCGCAGCGACCAGGGCGTGCCCGCCCTCATGGTAGGCGGTGACCTTCCGCTCGTGGTCCTTCATCAGGCGGGTGCGCTTCTGCGGGCCGGCCATCACACGGTCGATGGCCTCGTCCACGGCACGGTCATCAATCAGGTCGGCGTTGGAGCGGGCGGTCAGCAGGGCCGCCTCGTTGAGCACGTTGGCGAGGTCCGCGCCGGTGAACCCGGGGGTCTTCCGGGCCACGGCGCTGATGTCCAGGTCATCCACCATCGGCTTGCCCTTGGAATGCACCTCCAGGATCGCTTTGCGGCCGGCGAAGTCCGGGGCCTCCACCGGGATCTGCCGGTCGAAGCGCCCGGGTCGCAGCAGCGCCGGGTCCAGGACGTCGGGCCGGTTGGTGGCGGCGATGACGATGATGTTGGTGCTGGCGTCGAACCCGTCCATCTCCACCAGCAGCTGGTTGAGAGTCTGCTCGCGCTCGTCGTTGCCTCCGCCCACGCCTGCGCCGCGCTGTCGGCCGACGGCGTCGATCTCGTCCACGAAGATGATCGCCGGGGAGTTCTCCTTGGCCTGCTTGAAGAGGTCACGCACCCGGGAGGCGCCCACCCCGACGAACATCTCCACAAAGTCGGAGCCGGAGATTGAGTAGAACGAGCCGCCGGCCTCGCCCGCCACCGCTTTGGCGAGCAGGGTCTTGCCGGTGCCGGGCGGACCGTAGAGCAGCACGCCCTTGGGGATCTTCGCGCCGAGGCGCTGGAACTTGTCCGGCTCGGAGAGGAACTCCTTGATCTCGTGGAGCTCCTCCACCGCCTCCTCGGAGCCGGCGACGTCGGCGAAGGTCACCTGCGGCATGTCCTTGTCGAACATCTTCGCCTTGGACTTGCCGAACTGCATCATCCGGCCGCCGCCGGCGGACATCCGGGTGATCAGCCAGATGAACAGCAGCGCGATCAGCAGGAACGGAATCATGAACCCGAGCATGCTCAGCAGCCAGTTCGACTGCTCCGGCTCGTCCGTGTAGCCCTCCAGGCCAGCGTCGGCCACCGTTTCCGCGACCGTCTCGGCACGGGCCTGGGAGAAGTGGAAGTGGACGGCGTCGCCGAGGTCCTGCCCATCGAGCTCGAAGGACTCAGAAAGTGTCAGGTCGACCCGGGAGTCGCCGTCGTCGACCCGGGCCTCCTCAGCCTCTCCCTCCTCGAGCAGCTCCATGCCCACGTTGGTGTCCACCTGCTCGCCGGCTCCGGAGGAGCCGAACAGCAGGGGCACGACGACGAGCAGCAGCACCACCGCGGCGAGGATCCAGAAAAGCGGTCCGGTGAAGATCTTCTTGAAGTTCAATAGCGCTCCGTCGTCAGGGCAGATTCAGACTGACACTACGGTACTAGCGTCTGAATCCTGCCGCGGAACGGGGCGGCTCCGCCTCGCCCAGAGCGTAGAGCCCTCAGCGCACATGCACCTTCCGGCCCGCCAGGAACCCAGCCGCGGCCAGCAGTCCGACGGCGGCCAGCATCCCATAGATCACGGGAGCCCAGGAGCCGGTGAGGTCGAACACCGCCCCGGCCAGGAGCGGACCCGTGCCGGCGCACAGGTAGCCGACTCCCTGCGCCATCCCGGAGAGCCGGCTGGCCTCCTGCGGCGTGCGGGCACGCAGGGAGATCATCGTCAGCGCGAGCAGCAGCATCGTGCCGGTGGCGAACCCGCCCAGAAGGGTCCACAGCGGCACCAGCGCCGGCGCGGCGAGCAGGCCGATGAGCGAGGCGGCCATGCTGCAGCAGATCAGGAAGGCCACCAGCCGCTGGTCCTGGGACCGCTGCAGCACCGGGCCGACTGTGAGGCTGGCGGCGATCCCGACGCCCTGCCAGAGCGAGAGCATCCACCCTGCGTAGGCCTCCCCGATGCCCTGGTAGGCGAGCATCGAGGGGTACCAGGTCAGCAGCAGGTAGAAGATGGTGGACTGCAGCGCGAAGTAGGCGGTGACCTGCCAGGCCACCGGGGAGCTCCAAATGCTGGCGGCCTTCGGCTGAGCGGCGTGCGGGGCCACGGGGATGGAGGCGGTCTTCGGCGCCGGCTCCCGGAAGCGGAGGCTCCAGAGCGCCGCGGCGGTGAGCGCGAGCAGCGCTCCTGCCCCGAGGGCGAGCTCCCAGCGCGCGAGCCCTGAGAGCGGGACCGCGGTGCCGGAGGCCAGGGCCGCGGAGCCCGCCATCGTGGCCGTGTACAGCCCGGTCATCACCGGCACTCTGTCGGGGAAGTCGCGCTTGACGACGGCGGGGACCAGCACGTTCCCGACGCCGATGGCGATGGAGAGGATCGCGGTGCCGGTGAGCAGGGAGATCTGGGCGCTGGCGGCGGGGTCGCCGGGCAGCGCTCCGGGCGGCAGGGAACGGATGACGGTCCCGACAGCGAGCAGGATCAGCGAGGCGAGAATGCTGCGCTCCAGCCCCCACCGGGAGGCGAGGGTGTGCACGAAGGGTGAGACCACCCCGAAGCTGAGCACGGGTATTGCCCCGAGCAGCCCGAGCAGGGAGGGGCTCAGGCCGGTGTCAGCCCGGATCTGCTCCAGCAGGGGGCCGACGGCGCTGATGGCGGGCCTAAGGTTGGCGGCGACCACCAGCACGGTGGCCACCAGCAGCACCCGCGGCAGCCCAGATCCTCGTCGACTCACCACGCAGTTCTATCAGGTCCGCGAACCCTCTGCCGACCCGGGGACGGTCAGCCCAGCACTGGGATGAGGAGGCTGACGAGGAGCAGGACCAGGGCGCCGCCGATGCGGGAGGCGACCTGCAGGAAAGGCATCAGCTCAAGGCGGTTCGCCGCCGAGACCACCGCGACGTCGCCGGTGCCGCCCATATCCGTCATTCCCATGCCGATCGCCACCGAAGTCTCGGCGTAGTACATCTTCACCAGCCACCCCAGCGCGCCGGAGACGGTCACCGCAGTCACCACAGCCAGCAGCACCAGCACCGGGTAGCGCCAGTCGGAGAGCAGCGCACCCAGCTCGTCGAACTCGAAGAAGGTGATCGAGATGCCCACCAGCAGAGCAGGGGTCAGGGTGCCGGAGACGAACCCGAACCAGGTGGAGACCGCGTCCTCGAAGGCCTCCGGCATCAGGCCGAAGATCTTGATCACAGCGGCCAGCAGGATCGTCCAGGCGTAGGCGTGCAGGCCCGGCACGAACTCGGCGATCAGGCTGCCCGCCAGGAAGAGGACAGCAGCTGTGGTGAGGCCGATGGCCAGCACGTTGAACGTTCCGCCGGTGGGCTTCGGCTTGGCCTTGAACTGGTCGCTCCTGCCCTCCACCCGGACGATCTGCCCGTTGCCGTTGAAGCCGACGAAGAACTGCTGGCCCTTGTAGGTGATGCCGTTGAAGACGCCCGCGCAGAAGATCGTCAGCACGTTGGCGATGATCACCGCGGGGATCAGCTGCGCCACGTACGCACCGGCGTCGCCGCCCATCTGGTCCGCGTAGATCCCCGACATCGGTACGATCCCGGCTCCCACGCCCCCGCCCATGATCGGGGCCGCGATGAACAGGACAGCCTCGCGCAGGCCGAAGCCCAGCGCGGCGCCCACGGCGCCGATCACCACGAACACCGTGGCAATGGTGCCCAGCAGCGGCACCGCGATGCGGGCGCCGGCCTTGAGCAGCAGAGCTCTGGGCATGCCGAGGATGGAGCCCGCGATGAGGCTGGCCACATAGAAGTCGATGAAGCCGATCTCGCTGCCGTCGGTGAAGATCTCCATGTTCTCCGCCAGCGACTCCGGAAACAGTCCGAAGTGCAGAAGGATCGCCGGGGAGAGGATCGCCAGCACGGTGGGCAGCCCGTAGTTGCGCAGCAGCGGCACGCGTCCGCCGATCCAGTTCAGCAGTCCGCCGACGAGGATCACCACGGCGAACCCGGCCAGCATCGCGTTGGGGAGCACCTCCAGCCAGGCACAGGCGATGATCACCGCGAAGAAGATCGCGAACCAGTGGATCGGCAGACCCATGATCCGGGTCCAGGAGTCCGGCCTGTCGAACTCGGCGGCCGCCGAGGCCGCAGGTGCGGCGGGGATATTCGTCCGGTCGCCGTCGACCCCCTCCGGGGCCTCAGAGGTCTGATCGCCGGGCGTCTTTGCCCGGTCCGTCGCTTCGACGCTCAACGTCGCTCCTTCGAGGTTCTGTCTGTCTGTGTTGCCCACATCACGCATGTGTGAGCGGCGCTACACTAGCCGGGTTTTTATAAAGGATCAAAGCTCAAAGCTCGCCAGGGCCGACATCAGCCCTTGTCCGATGTGCAGCTCCAGCTCCGCCGACGCCGTCTCCGGATCACCGGCGGCCACCGCCTCCGCAATCCGGCGATGCTCCCTCGAGGACCTGCGGCCGCCCTCCGGGTCCCGGTAGATCCGCTGGGCGGTGTACGGCACGCCCGCCCACAGCTGCTCGATGAACCCCACCAGCATCCGGTCACCGCTCAGCCGATACAGCGCAAAGTGGAACTGCTCATTGGCCTCCGCACGCTGCTGCGGGGTCTGCGCCGCCTCCGTCCGCCGCAGGAACTCCCCCAGGATGTATTCGGACTCGTCATCGGCCCGCTGCGCGGCCAGACGGACCGCCATCGGCTCCAGCACGGTGCGCAGCCGGTAGATCTGCTCCACCCGCTGCGAGGTGAACTCGACGATGCGGGTGCCGACGTGCTCGTCGTGGACGGCGAAGCCCTCAGCGACCAGCCGCTTGAGAGCCTCCCGGACAGGAGTCAGGCTCATGCCCTGCATCTCGGCGAGCTGGTGGAGGGTGACCCGCTCTCCCGGGGCGAGCTCGCCGGTCTGGATCTTCCTCCGCAGGGAGGCGTACGCTGCTGCCGCCTTGCTCAGCGGCGGAGAAGACTCATGCACGCGGGCCTCCAGGGGTGGTCGGCTCTGGCGAGCCTACAGCACCCTGCTGTGAGATCGATCACGATCGACTCGGCTCAATGGCCCTGCAATCACTCGTAGACGTGGGGAGCGAGGATGCCGATGCAGCTGAGGTTGCGGTACTTCTCCGCGAAGTCGAGGCCGTAGCCGACCACGAACTTGTTCGGGATGTCCACGCCCACGTACTTCACGTCGATGTCCACCTTGACCGCCTCCGGCTTGCGCAGCAGGGTGCAGATCTCCACGCTGGCCGGGCCGCGGGACTCCAGGTTGGCCTTCAGCCAGGACAGGGTGAGGCCGGAGTCGATGATGTCCTCGACGATGAGCACGTGCTTGCCGGTGAGGTCAGTGTCCAGGTCCTTCAGGATGCGCACCACACCGGAGGATTTGGTGCCGGAGCCGTAGGAGCTCACCGCCATCCAGTCCATGGAGAGGTGGCTGGTCATCGCCCGGGCCAGATCCGCCACGACCATCACCGCCCCCTTGAGGACGCCGACCAGGAGCACGTCCTTGCCGGCGTAGTCGGCGTCGACCGCCTCCGCCAGCTCTCTGATGCGCTCGTCGATCTGCTCCTTGGTGAGGAGAACTTCTTCCAGATCAGCTGTCACGTCATGGCTGTCCATGCGTCTGCAGGCTCCTTCTCAGGCGAACGGTGCGGGTCCGGCGTCACAGGGTCCTTGCCTCAGCCGGACGACGGCGGGATGAGGATCAGTTTTCCATACTCAGCAGTTCCCCGTGCACCCCGGTAGACCTCCAGCTCCCCCTCAAGCTGGACCGGCCCCCGGGATCGGCTGCCGGAGGCCAGGCGCTCCACCGCCTGCAGCCGCTCGGAGCTGGGGGCCGGGGCGCCTGCCGCCACAGCAGCGAGGGCGACGATGCGACGGCGGATCGCCGGAGGCTGGGCGCGCAGTCCTTTGAGCTGCAGGCGCAGGGCACCAGAGGCGTCCGGGTCCTCAAGAAGGGTGGGGAAGATCTCTTTGGCCTGGGATTCGAGGTAGGCGGCGTCCTCCGCGGCGATCGCGGCGGTGCGCGCCAGGGAGTCGGCAATGGTGGGGCTGAGATGCTCGCGCAGGTGCGGCATCACGTCGGTCCGCAGTCGGGAGCGCAGGTAACGGGGATCGCTGTTGGCGGGGTCCTCCCACCAGGTGAGCCCATGGTGGGCGCAGATCGCCTCAGTGTCGGCACGGGCCAGCTCCAGGAGAGGCCGGCGATACGGGCCGCGGGCCGCGGGGATCCCGGCCAGGGACCGGGTGCCGGAGCCGCGGGCGAGCCCGAGCAGCACCTGTTCGGCCTGGTCGTCCTTGGTGTGGGCAGTCAGCACCCGTGCCGCCCCCAGCTCACTCATGGCTTTCCGGAAGGCGGCATAGCGGCCGGTCCGCGCGGCGGCCTCCGGCCCCTGGCGAGAATCGCAGTCCACATCCGCTGAGACGATCCGGACCGGCTCCAGCCCCAGCCCCTTCAGCTGCCGAACCGCCTGCCCGGAGATCTCCACACTGCGGGGGTGCAGGTGGTGGTCGACGACGACGGCGCCCACCCGGGTGCCGGCGTGCGGACCGGACTCCTTCCGGTGGTGCCAGGAGGCCGCTGCGGCGAGCGCCAGGGAGTCGGCCCCGCCCGAGCAGCCCACCAGGTTCAGCTCCCCGGGGGCGAGCGCCTCTCCTACGGCCCGGCGGGCCGGGTGAAGAGGGACAGGAGCGGCCAAGGTCAGCCGCCGAAGGTCTGGGCGCCGGTGTCGGAGAGCTTCTTCAGCCCCACCCTGGAGACCCACGCCTCGGCATCGTGGATCTCATCCTCGGTGGGCAGGTGCTCGGGGGCCTCCCAGACCGTGTTGAACTGGTCCATGCCGACCAGCTCCACGGCCCGGGAGACGAACGACTGGCCGTCCTTGTACTGGGCGGCCTTCTTGTCCAGCTGCAGCAGCCTCCGGACGATCCTCTGCATGGGGCTGCGACGCTTGGCTCGCTCGTTGAAGCGGCGGCGGATGGTCTTCACAGTGGGGACGACGTCAGCGTCGACGGCGTCCATGACCACATTGGCGTGGCCCTCCAGCAGGCTCATCACCGCGGTGAGGTGGCTGAGAGTCTCACGCTGCTCGGGCGTCTGGATGGCGCTGAGGAGCTGCTTGCGGCCGGGCCGGCGACCCTCCTGCAGCTCGGCGCGCACCTGCTTGGCCGTCTCAGCGATCCGCTCGGGGAGGGAGTCGGCCTCGGCCATGGTGGAGGCGGAGAGCTCGGTGATCTTGCCGCGCAGATGGTCGGCGAGCCAGGGGGCGGCGGCGAACTGGACGCGGTGAGTCTGCTCGTGCAGGCATACCCAGAGGCGGAAGTCGTCGCGCTCCACGTTGAGCTCCTCCGCGATGGTGACCACGTTGGGGGCGGTCAGCAGCAGCCGGGACTGCTCAAACGGCTCGAACTGGCCGAGCACCTGGGCGGAGAGGTAGCCGAGAATCGCGCCCAGCTCCGCACCCGCGGCGGAGGCCCCCAGCACCTGGCCGGCGGAGCCTTCCTTCTGGGCGAGCTCGGGCTTGTTCCGGGCGGCGGCGTGGAGGGCGGGGCCCAGCAGCTGCCGGAACGTCTGGGTGTTGGCGCGGGCCCAGCCGGCGCGGTCAACGACCCGGACGTCGGAGAGGTCCTCCCCGAGGTGTTCGGCCGCGGCGATCCCCGTGATCCGGTGCACGTGCGGGACCGCGTCGGCGGCGGCCTGCCGCAGCGCCTGCACCTCAGCCTTCGCCTCGGAGGGCTTCATCCGGGGACCTGCGGGGATGAGCCGGGAGGCGGTCTTCTCCACCATGTCCCAGCTGATGAGCAGCTCGGCGGCGTGCTCCTCGGTGATGTCCGGCTGGGCGCTGGCGTCCGGCGTCGTCGTCATACCCCCACAGTACTGCGCGGTCAGTACACTCGTCTGCTGTGACTGACTCGCAGCTTCCGGACCAGGTCTCCGATGTCTTCGACCCGCACCAGTGGCGGAGGGTGGAGGGCTTCGGCTTCACCGACATCACTTACCACCGGCGGGTGGAGCGCGACACCGGGGGCGCGGTGCTCCGGGACCTGCCCGCGGTGCGGATCGCCTTCGACCGGCCAGAGGTGCGCAACGCGTTCCGGCCCCACACGGTGGATGAGCTGTACCGGGCCCTGGACCACGCCCGGATGACCTCAGACGTCGGGGCCGTGCTGCTGACCGGCAACGGGCCCTCCCCCAAGGACGGCGGCCACAGCTTCTGCTCCGGTGGGGACCAGCGGATCCGCGGTCGCGACGGCTACCGGTACGCCGAGGGTGAGACCGCCGAGTCCGTGGACCCGGCCCGGGCGGGCCGGCTGCACATCCTGGAGGTCCAGCGGCTCATCCGCACGATGCCCAAAGTGGTGATCGCTGTGGTGAACGGCTGGGCGGCCGGCGGCGGGCATTCGCTGCACGTGGTGGCGGATCTGACGATCGCCTCCACGGAGCACGGAAAGTTCAAGCAGACGGATGCGACGGTGGGCTCCTTCGACGCCGGGTACGGTTCGGCGCTGCTGGCCCGGCAGGTGGGCCAGAAGAAGGCGCGTGAGATCTTCTTCCTGGCCCGGGAGCACTCCGCGGAGGACATGGTCGCCGCCGGCGCGGTGAACGAGGCGGTCGAGCATGAGCGGCTGGAGGAGACTGCTCTGGAGTACGCCGCGGATATCGCCCGGCAGTCGCCGCAGGCGGTGCGGATGCTGAAGTTCGCGTTCAACGCCGCCGACGACGGGCTCGCCGGCCAGCAGGTGTTCGCCGGGGAGGCCACCCGCATGGGCTACATGACGGACGAGGCCGTGGAGGGCCGCGACTCCTTCCTCCAGAAGCGCGACGCCGACTGGTCCCAGTTCCCCTATTACTACTGATCGACCACAGGATCCCGCCTGTCCGCATCATCCCTCCTCACTGCAGTAGCCGATGATCAGCGTGGCCCCGGGCGGGTGAACTCCCCTCTCGCTGCGTCCACAGCGGGACGAGTGGGACAGGCAAGCAGGTGATCGTTGATAAGACCCATCGACTGCATGAATGCGAAGAGCGTCGTCGGGCCCAGGAACTTCCAGCCACGAGACGTGAGGTCCCTGGCCATGGCGATGGAGGCAGGCGACGTCGTCATCGTCTGCGGTTCGCCGAGCTCGGCAGCGGCTGGCTCATAGGACCAGATGAGCCTCGCCAGAGGCCCCTCGTGCTCCAGGAGCTCCTCAGCGCGGCGAGCGTTATTGATCACTGCCTCGATCTTGGCCCGATTCCGGACGATTCCCGCGTCGCCGAGCAGACGCGCGACGTCGGAGTCACCGAAGCGGGCAACGGCCTCGATCTGAAAATTCGCGAAGGCCGCACGGAAGCTCTCCCGCTTGTTGAGGATGGTCCGCCAGCTCAGGCCGGACTGAAAGCTCTCCAGGCACATCTTCTCGAAGAGCCGGCGGTCATCAGAGACGGGAAAGCCCCATTCAGCGTCGTGATACCTCAGCAGCTCAGGGGCCTGCTCAGCCCACATACATCGCATCGTCGTCCTCCTCGTCCCAGCTGGCGGTGAGCTCCACGCCGGTGGCGCGCATCAGGCAGCAAGCGCCCGGGCGGTACGTTCCAGGTCCGCATCCGCAGTGTCCGGCCCGAACGTGAAGCGAACAGCGGTCTGGGCCAGTTCAGGCTCTACGCCCATCGCCAGGAGGACGGGGCTGGGATCGGCGCTTCCGGCGTCACACGCTGAGCCGGAAGAGCAGAGAATGCCGCGGCGCTCCAAGTCCAGCAGCACTGATTCGCCGCTGCGGCCTGCCAGGACGAAGGAGGCATGGCCCCGCAGGCGGCGGGTCCGGTGACCGGTGAGCCGAGCCCCCGGGACCTGGAGCTCGACCGCGTCGATGAACCGGTCCCGGCGGGCGGTCAGGGAGCCCGAATCGTCCCGCTCCTGTGAGCCCTGAGCCAGCTCCATGGCCACAGCCATACCCACCGCAGCGGCAACATTCTCGGTGCCCGAACGCCGGTCTCGCTGTTGGCCTCCACCATGGATGAGCGGCTCGAACGGGGTGCGGCGGCGCAGGTACAGCACCCCGATTCCGTGGGGAGCGCCGACCTTATGCCCGGCGAGGGTCATCGCCTGCACCCCCAGAGCGTCCACGCTGAGGTCGGCGGACCCCGCGGCCTGCACAGCATCGGTGTGGAACGGAACCCCACGCTCAGCGGTCACCGCGCTCAAGGCAGGAATGTCCTGAACCGTGCCGACCTCAGGATTCGCGTACTGAACGCTCACCAGGACGGTCTCCTCCCGGATCATCCCGGCAAGGACCTCCGGGGAAACCAGGCCAGTCCCATCTACCGGGATCTGTTCGACGAGGAACCCCAACCGTTCAAGCCAGGCGGCAGACTCCCCTACTGCGGGATGCTCCACCGCGGAGACCAGCACGTGCTTGGCATGCTCATCCCTTCGCTGGGAAGCAGCCAGGGCGATGCCCTTGACGGCGGCATTGTCCGCTTCAGTCCCCCCGGAGGTGAAGACGATCTCTGCGGGCCGGGCCCCCAGCTGTGCGGCCACCCTCCGCCGCGCATCCTGCAGGGCGTGGTCGGCGGCCAGGCCGGGCTCATGCCGGCTGGACGGGTTCGCGAAGTTCCCCGCCAGGTAGGGCCACATGGCCTCCAGCACCTCGCGCCGTGGAGGAGCGGTGGCGGCATGGTCAAGATAGAGAGGGGACGAGGACAGCGGATCAGCCATCAGTCCGCCCGCAACTTCCCATTCAGGCCCAGATCCATATCCAGCCCGATGTCCAGCGCCCGTGCGCTGTGGGACAGCGCTCCCACGCTGATCAGGTCCACCCCGGCAGCCGCGATATCTGCCACGGTCTCCAGGGTGACTCCGCCGGAGGCCTCCACCAGGGCATTCCCGCTGATGAGCTCCACACCGCGGCGCAGGTCATCGAGGCCGAAGTTGTCCAGCATGATGGTGTCGGCCCCGCCCGCGAGAGCGGCCGGGATCTGCTCGTACTGGTCCACCTCGACTTCGATATGCGCGGTGTGGGGGAGGCGGCTGCGGGCCTGCCGGATCGCCTCCGCCAGATCTCCCACCAGTGCCAGGTGATTGTCCTTGGCCAGGACCGCATCAGAGAGCCCGGACCGGTGGTTGTGCCCGCCGCCGCAGCGCACCGCATGACGCTCCAAGGCACGCAGGCCCGGGGTCGTCTTCCTGGTGTCGGTGATCCGGATCGGGCGCCCCGCCGCCGAGACGGCGCCCTCCACCGCTGCCGTATACCGGGCTGTCAGGGTCGCGATCCCGCACATCCGCTGCAGCAGGTTCAGGGCGGTCCGCTCAGCGGTCAGCATGGCGCGCGCGGGCCCGGTCACCACGGCCAGCGTCTCCCCCGCCTGAAAGGGGGCACCCTCGGCACCTCTCAGATCGACGAGCACGCCAGCGTCGACCGCTCCCATGGCCCGGGCAAAGACCCGCCCGCCGGCCATGACCCCCGGCTCTCGCGCTGCCAGGGCAGCACGGGCCTGGGCCTCTGCCGGAACGAACGCCTGCGAGGTCAGGTCCCCGAAGGGCGCGTCCTCCTCCAGGGACAGACGGATCACACGGTCGATCTGCTGGTCGGTCAGATGCAGGCTCATGGACGTCTGGACCTCCTACTTCGGCTGTGCGGCCAGCATCCGGTCCAGGGCGATCTTCGCATCCGCGGCCACCGGCCCCGGCACGCTGATCTGGTTGACCGTGCGCCCCTCACAGAGCTCCTCGAGCACCCAGGCCAGGTAGCCGGGGTGGATGCGGTACATGGTGGAGCATGGGCACACCACCGGGTCCAGGCAGAAGATGGTCCGGTCAGGGTATTCGGCGGCCAGCCGGCTGACCAGGTTGATCTCGGTGCCGATTGCGATCACATCCCCCGGCGAACTGGCTGCCACGTAGTGACGGATCGCCTCGGTGGAGCCGGCGGCGTCGGCGGCGTCGACCACCGGCATGGGGCACTCCGGGTGCACGATGACCTTGGCGCCGGGGTAGTCGGCGCGGGCCTTCTCGATCTGAGCGACGGTGAACCGGCGGTGCACTGAGCAGAACCCGTGCCACAGCAGCACTTCGGCGTCCTGCAGCTGGGCGTGGGTGTTCCCGCCCAGAGGCCGGCGCGGATTCCACATGGGCATCCGTTCTGTGGGCACGCCCATCGCCCGGCCAGTGTTGCGGCCCAGATGCTGGTCGGGAAAGAACAGCACCCGGTGTGCCCGCTCAAAGGCCCACTCCAGCACAGTCTCCGCATTGGACGAGGTGCACACGATGCCGCCGTGCCGGCCGCAGAACGCCTTCAGCGCGGCCGAGGAGTTCATATAGGTGACCGGCAGGATCGGCAGCATGCCGCCCTCGTCGGGTGCCACGTTCTCCGGGTCGGCGCCGTAGGCCTCGCAGATCTCCTCCCAGGCGGTCTCCACGGAGTCCTCATCGGCCATATCTGCCATGGAGCAGCCCGCGGCGAGGTTGGGCAGGATCACCTTCTGGCTGTTCGAGGAGAGGATATCGGCGGTCTCGGCCATGAAGTGCACTCCGCAGAACACGATGTGCTCGGCTTCGGGCTTGGTCAGCGCCGCTTTGGCCAGCTGGAAGGAGTCGCCGACGAAGTCGGTGTGCTCTACGATCTCGTCCCGTTGGTAGAAGTGCCCGAGGGTGACCAGCCTTTCGCCCAGGTGCGCCTTGGCGGCCCGGATCCGCTCGGCCAGCTCCTCCTCGGGGAGCCGGCGGTACAGCTCGGGCAGCTGCCCGGGGCGGGCCTCGGCGTTCACCGTATGGGCGGGCACCGGGTCCGCCTGGGATGAGCCGGGGCCATAGCCTGGGGCGGCGTCGAACTCCCAGGGGGCTTCTGCCAGCTGGGAGTTGCAGGATTGGCTCGGAGCGATGCTCAATCCTCTGGTCACTGACAGGGAATCGGCTGCTGGCAAGACCATGGGAGGATCCTACGTCACTCTGTGCCGGCTCAGACTCTCCTGACGAAGTTCGGCGAAGTGCTCGATGTGATCGCACCTGGGCGCCCTGAAGGTCAGACCGGCGAAGGTGCCGAGTCGGCCGGATGGTCAAACTCCGCGCACCGAGTCACCGTCCAGCAGCTCACCGACCTCGACCGCTGACCGCTGAGGGCAGCAGTCTTCATCCAGGGCCGGAGCCGAGATCCAGCGTTCGCTAAGCTGGCCGCGTGGCCGGCCCAGCTAGCGGCGCGACGCCGGCCCAAGACCTCTCGCAGGACTACTGAGACGGAGCAGCGCATGCCCAGGTACGGATGGATCGCCGGCGAGGAGCTCTGGCACCTCGACATCCTCGGAGCCTGCCTCGAAAAGCGGGCCAAGCCCGACGCCGCATGAGCGAGTGGGTGGACGGCGCCTTAGAAACGCTGCGGGATGCCATGGACGGGGACGCCCCGCCAGCAGAGTTCCTGCCCCCTCAGCCCGGCCAGCCGCCGTCGTGGGCCCCTCGCCCGGAGGTCTCCGGGGGGAGATGGCCGGTGCGTTCTGCCCGGGGCCCAGCCCCCACGGCCATCGAAGCCGCAGAAGGTCCCGGATCCTCTGAGCGAGTGTCGGTGGTGGTGCGGACCTCCGGGTCAACCGGGACGCCCAAGGAGACCCTGCTCTCCGCCGAGGCGCTGCGGGCCTCAGCGGATATGACCGCGCAGGCGCTCGGCGGCCACGGGCAGTGGCTGCTGACCCTGCACCCCTCCTATGTGGCCGGGCTCGCGGTGCTCACCCGCTCCCTCCGAGCCGGGACCGTGCCCGTTCCCCTGCTCGAGCGGTCCGCTGAGCCGACGGCGTTCGCTGCGGCCGCTGAGCAGCTGACCGCAGAGCGCCGTTACGTCTCCCTGGTCCCCACCCAGCTGCAGCGTCTCCTCGACAGCGAGGACCAGAGGCTGCTGGGGGCGATGCGGCGGTTCGACGCAATTCTGCTCGGCGGAGGGCGAACCTCCCCTGAGCTGTTCGGCCGGGCGAAGCGCCTGGGGCTCAACGTACTGCGGACCTACGGCATGGCGGAGACCTGCGGCGGGTGCGTGTACGACGGCGCTCCCCTGCCCGGCGTCGGCGTGGAACTCGACGCCGAGGGCCGGGTCCTGCTCTCCGGGGCGCAGGTCGCGCTGGGGTATAGGGACTCCGAGCTGACCGCCGAGAGGTTCGACAGCACACCGGCCGGCGAGCGCCGGTTCCGCACCGACGACCTCGGCGAGATCCGCGACGGGGTGCTCAGCATCACCGGGCGCACCGATGACGTGATCAACACCGGCGGGGTGAAAGTCTCGGCCGTCCGGATCCAGCAGGTGCTGGAGGAGCATCCAAGCGTCAGGGACGCGTTCGTGGCCAGCGCGGAGGACCCCGAGTGGGGGCAGAAGGTGTGCGCCGTCGTCGTACTGTCCCAGGTCAGCCGCAGCCGCAGCACCCTCGATGAGCTGAACGCAGCAGTGCGGGAGCAGCTCGGCGCCCCCGCGGTTCCGAAGCACTACGAGCTGCTGGGCGCTCTTCCCCAGCTGCGCAACGGCAAACCCGACCGGCAGGCACTGAACCGTCTTCTGCGGGCCGCGGCCCAGCCCGGGCGCCGAAAGGCCAATTCCAACGGCTGAACCTCCGGAAATCGGCCCCGATGCTGCTCAGACTGACCACTCGGCGCAGGGATCAGGGAGAATAGGCCGCTGAATCATTGCGCCTCTGATCGAGCAGGAGAGTTTTGGCAACAGCACAGCAGTGGATCGCCGGGTCACGCCCCCGCACCCTCCCCATGGCGGTCGCACCCGCGGTGATCGGCGCCGCCGCGGCGTTCTCCCAGGGATTCAGGATCACAGGGTTCGCCGAAGCCCCCCTTGCCGACACCTCCTACGCCCCCGCTGGCAGCATCTATGCCATCCAGTGGACCGTTGCCGTGCTGGCACTGGTGGTGTCGCTGGCCCTGCAGGTGGGGGTCAACTACGCCAATGACTATTCCGACGGCGTACGCGGCACCGATGACGAGCGAGTGGGCCCGATGCGGCTCACCGGCTCCGGCGCCGCTTCCCCCGCCGCGGTGAAGCGCGCAGCGTTCCTCAGCTTCGGCGTCGCGGGACTGGCCGGGCTGGTCATCGTCGCCCTCACCGGGCACTGGTGGCTGATCGGCGTCGGGCTCGTCTGCATCCTCGCCGCCTGGTGGTACACCGGAGGGAAGAAGCCCTACGGGTACCTGGGGCTCGGTGAGGTCATGGTGTTCATCTTCTTCGGGCTGGTGGCCACGGCAGGCACCGCGTTCGCCGTGGTGGAGGCTGCCGCGGCGAACGGCGCCGTCGCAGAGTTCCCGCATGAGGTCTGGGTGGGCGCCGTCGGGCACGGGCTGATCGCCTCCGCCCTGCTGATGGCCAACAACATCCGTGACATCCCCACCGACGTTGAGACTGGCAAACGGACCCTGGCGGTGCGGCTGGGACAGCGTCGGGCGCGCATCGGGTTCGCGCTCATGCTGATCCTGCCCGTGCTGCTGGCACAGGGAATGATCGCCGTCAGCTTCTGGTACGCGCTGACGCTTCTCACGCTGCCTCTGGCCGTCCGGCCCAGCCGCCTGGTTCTGAACCAGCAGAGCACGGGCCCGGCCCTGATCCCGGCGCTGCAGCAGACCTCCATCCTGGGGCTGGGCTTCGCCGCCACGTTCTCCGCGGCGCTGCTGCTCAGCTGACCGGGCACAGACAGAAGGAGGCCCCGGCCGGGAATCTTTCCCAGCCGGGGCCTCCTTCTCGTTCGTCCTACCCTTCTTCGCTTATCCGGCCCGTACAGGGAGCAGATAAGTCAACAGCGGTGGGATCTCTGCGCGACGGCGCTAAGCCTTGTTCATGGCCGCGACGACGATCGCGATGATGCCGCCCACCACTGGGAAGAGCAGTGCCAGGATGGTCAGCAGGACCTTGGGCAGGGTGCCCAGGCCGGACTGCCAGACCATGACGACCGCAATGATGAAGACGATGAGGCCGACGATGCCGACGCCGCCCAGCAGGCCGGTGTTGTTCGCAGCCAGAGTAGTGGTGGCCAAAAGTGCTTCTGCCATAGTTCGGTGCAACTCCTTGGATCACGAGGTGATGTTCTGCGTGCGAGCATGGCACCCGGCCCTTGGAAGCAGTTGGCTTTCCGCTGGACGTTTCCTGAACGCTAAGTGTTCGGCTGACCTGGGGATTCGTCGTCGGAGTCGGTGCCGTCGGAGGTCTCTTCGTCATCCTTGGGCTTGTCCCGGTTCTTCTTCTGCTCCTGCTCACGGCGCTTGCGCTCCTCCTCTTCGCGGCGCTGGGCCTGGCGACGGCGGAACTCGACGCCGCGGAGGAACTCCGGGTCGTCGTCCGGGGCGGAGGGGCGCTTCTGCTGGGCGGCGGGGCCGTCCTTCCGGACCCGGCCGAAGAAAAGCCAGAGCAGCGGGCCGATCAGAGGCACCAGGATGATCACCGCGATCCAGGCGACCTTGGACATCACCCGAACCCGGTGTCGTGGGGTCTGGAGGGACTCGATGAGCGTGTAGATAGTCAGTGCTAGGGCAACAACACCCAGTCCGAGCAGCAGTCGAGGCATGCCCTCAAGGGTAAATCACGCACCCCCGCACAGCCTCAGCCGGAGCTGAGCAGCTGCTTCAGCGGGCGGCGCTGGGCCCCGGGCCGTCCTGCTCCTCGTGGAACTGCTCGGCCAGCTCATCCTCGGCGTCGTTGTCCTGCGCCTCCGTGCGGGACTCGGGCCGGTGCCCCTCCATCCGGCGGCCGAACTGCCTGCTCGCATTCAGGCGCAGCTGATTGAAGAACAGGAAACCGACCGCGTAGGAGACGATCAGCCCCATCGCCATCGCCAGCAGCACTCCGGGCAGGGCCTCCAGGGGCAGCGCGAAGAACGCGGCGAAGAACACCAGCAGGAAGACGCCGAGCCGGATCAGGGAGAACTTCAGAATCGCCATCGGGTCACTCCGGCAGGCCCGCGTAGGAGTGCAGGCCCGGGAAGTAGACGTTGACCACCGCGTAGTTGAACACGATGCAGGCGAAGCCGATGATGCTCAGCCAGGCCGACCGGCTGCCGGTCCAGCCGCGGGTCGCACGGGCGTGCAGGTAGCAGGCGTAGACCACCCAGATCACGAAGGTCCAGATCTCCTTGGTGTCCCAGCCCCAGTAGCGGCCCCAGGACTGCTGGGCCCAGATGGCGCCGGTGATCATGGGGCCCAGAGTCCAGAAGACGAACGCGACGGCATTGAAGCGGTATGCCCAGTTCTCCAGGGAGAACGCGTTGGGCACCAGCCGCAGGAAGGAGCCGCCGGCCAGGCCCCGCTCGGTGCGCGACGCCGGGCCGGCGGTCACAGCCTTCTCCCGCTTGGCCTGGATCAGCTGCAGCACGTTCATCGCAAAGGTCAGCACGAACAGGCCGATCGACAGGGAGGCCAGGGAGACGTGGATGGCGATCCAGGGGGACTGCAGAGCTGGTTGGACGTGTCCGATCGGCGTCGGGAAGGCGATGGTCGCCACAATCATCATCGTGACGATCAGGCCCAGCACGAAGGAGCCCAGGAAGCGCAGGTCGCGCCGGATCAGCGCCACCAGGTAGACCGCGGCGACCAGCACCGTGGTGGAGACCAGGAACTCGTACATGTTCCCCATCGGCCAGCGGCTGGCCGAGAGTCCGCGGGCCACCACAGCGAAGGCGTGGGCGGCCAGGGCGACCGCCGTCAGCGCCACCGCCACGTTCGCGATCGGCCGGGGGGCGCCGGTGTAGGCCATGTCGTTGTCGACCAGCTCATCGTCCACCTCGGCCTGGTCGGGCACATCCTGGTCGTTCGCCGGAGCGTTGGGCGCGTCACCGCCGACCCCGGCGCTGACGAGGGTGCCCTGCCGCTCGGCGGCCTGCTCCTCGGCCAGCTCCGCCTCCACCCGGCGGATAGTCGCCGAAGATCGTACGGTGTCGACGGTGAACAGGATGAACGCCAGGGTGTAGATGAACGCGGCGATGAGCATGAACAGCTCGGAGTACTCAGCCAGCTCCACGTTGATGGTGGGCTGCTCGGCGGGGGCCGTAGCCAGTGTGATCATCAGCTGCCTCGTGTTTCTGTGGGGCTCTCTGCCGGGGCGGGGGCGCCGTCGTCCTCAGGGGACTCCGGAGGCCGCACCGGCCAGTTCTCTTCCAGCTGGGTGCGCAGTGCGATGCTCTCCTCGCGCAGGGAGAAGTCCTCTCCGCGGGAGAGCAGGCCGTAGCGCACCAGTGTACGCCCGGAGCCTGCGCGTTCCACCGTCACCCAAGCCCGTCGGCGGCGCAGGAAGAGGCTGCCCAGCAGTCCGCCGGTGGCCAGCAGGGCG
Source organism: Nesterenkonia populi (assembly GCF_007994735.1). NCBI lineage: Bacteria > Bacillati > Actinomycetota > Actinomycetes > Micrococcales > Micrococcaceae > Nesterenkonia > Nesterenkonia populi. The sequence goes on from NZ_VOIL01000001.1 coordinate 356,104, forward strand.
AACGCCAGCACGCCCAGCTCGCCGGGGTTGTAGGTGATGTCGATGGCGATGTAGTCCTGCACCTCGTGGAACTCGATCTCCCCGAGGCCCTCGGGCAGCTCCTGGGTCTCCCCGGGGGCCAGGACGATGCCGCCGGCGTCGACCTCACGGGAGTTCAGGACGTCGAGGTCGTCAGTCTCCAGGACGTAGACGTTCTGGGGGAGGCCGTCGTCGAGGCCGAGGTCCCCGTAGTAAGAGTTCAGGTGCAGCTCCGGGTTGCCGAGCTCCGGGTCCACGCTGACGGCCATGCCGTCGCCGGCGTCCACCGCGGTGGGCAGAAACAGGCCCTGCAGGCCCAGCTGCTCAGGGTTCGCGTCAGGTGCTTTCATCACCATCATGGAGGTGTAGGTGCCGTCGTCGGGACGGGTGATGACCGGCCCGGAGAAGGCGACCTCGCCCTCACCGTCGCGGATGGTGACCACCGGGGCGTAGCCGTTGCCGACCAGGTACAGGTTCGCCCCGCCCAGGGTGACCGGGTGGTTGACCCGCAGGGTGGTCTCCTCCGGCTCGGCGTCGGCGCCGTCCTGGACGGTGACGTCAGCGGTGAAGTCGATGGCGCTTCCGAATCCTTCGCTGGGCTCGCCCTCGCCGTCGAGCTGACGGTCGAAGGTCCGGTCGAAGCCGTTGAGCTGGATGCTGAACGGGTCCAGCTGGTCCTCGCTGAACCAGGAGCCGGGGTAGAAGTTGTCGTAGGCGGCCAGCGCGTTGACGAAGCCCTCATCCTCCACGATCACCTTCTGCCCGCGGTAGCTGAACAGGGAGCCCAGGGCCACGCAGATCAGCACCCCCACCAGAGAGACGTGGAAGATGATGTTCCCAACTTCCTTGAGGTAGCCCCTTTCGGCGCCGACCGACCCGGTGCCGTCCTCGTTGGGTCGGACCTCGACCCGGTAGCGGCGTTTCTTCAGCGCCTTCGCAGCGTCCTCGAGCGCCTGCTCGGGGGCGGGACCATCGTCGTCCAGCTCCAGGGCGCCGTACTCGGGGAGCCGCTGGAGGCGCTTGGGGGTGCGCGGCGGCGGGGTCGTCATCTGCTGCCAGTGCTTGCGGGCGCGCGGGATGATGCAGCCGATCAGGCTGATGAACAGCAGCAGGTAGATCGCGCTGAACCAGAAGCTGCTGTAGACGTCGAAGAACTGGAGGGCGTCGAGGATGGGGCCCCAGGTGGGGTTGTCCTCGATCCAGGTCTGCACGGCGAAGTCGTCCTGCACCCGCTGCGGGAACAGGGATCCGGGGACGGCGGCCACAGCCAGCAGGAGCAGCAGCATCAGGGCGGTGCGCATGCTGGTCAGCTGGGTCCACGCCCATCGCAGCATCCCCACCAGGCCCAGCTCAGGCGAGGTGGCCTGCTTCCGGGGCTTGGGCTCCCCGGCGGCCTCGTTCATGGCGTCTTCGCGGGCGTTGTCGCGGTGGGCCGAGGGGACGACGTCGTCGTGCTTCTTCTTGCTCATCAGATGGGCATCACAATCTCAGTGGCGAACCAGTCCTGCAGGGCCCAGACCCAGGTGTTCCAGAGTCCGGTGACCATGAGCACCCCGATGGCGATCAGCACGCCTCCGCCGGTGCGCATGACGGCGGCTTTGTGCCGCTTGAAGAAGTCGAGGGCGCGCATGCCGCGCTGCAGTCCGAGGCTGATCAGGATGAACGGAAGCCCCAGCCCCAGGCAGTAGATGAAGACGAGCAGGGCGCCGCGACCCGGGTCGCTGCCGTAGGTGAGGGTGAGCACCGCGGCGAGGGTCGGGCCGATGCAGGGGGCCCATCCGATGCCGAAGGTGGCGCCCAGCAGCGGGGCGCCGAGCAGACCGTCCGGGGGGCGGCGGCGGATCTTGGCCTCCCGCTGGAAGAAGCTGAAGGCGCCCATGAAGATCAGGCCCATAAGGATCACGAGGACGCCGAGCAGCTGGGTCACCCAGCCGCCTTCGACCCGCAGCCAGGTGGTGGCGTAGGTGAAGACCGCGCCGATCAGCACGAAGACGACGCTGAACCCGAGCACGAACAGAGTTGCCCCGAGCACCATGCGGGGCCGGGAGCGTTCGTTCAGCGCAGTGCCGGAGAGGCCGGTGACGTAGCCGAGGTAGCCGGGCACCAGCGGGAGCACGCAGGGTGAGAGGAAGCTGACCAGCCCGGCGAGCAGGGCCACGGGGGCTGCGATGAGGAATCCGCCGTCGAAGATGATCTCGGCGAACCGGTTGTTGGTGATGGCGAGCGCGGGTGGGGCGGCCGCCTGGGCGGCCGTGGTCAGCGCAGGGCTCATTCCTCGTCCAGGGCGGTGTCGATCAGGGCGCGCAGAGTGCCGGGGTCCACCAGCCCGATGATGCGGGCGGAGACCCGGCCTTCACGGTCGATGACGAGGGTGGTGGGGACCGCGGACGGCGGCACATAGTCGGTGACGGCGAGCATCACTGAGCCGCCGCGGTCTTCGATGGAGGGGTAGGTGATCCCGAAGTTCCGCTCGAAGGCTTCTGCGGTGGGCTGGGTGTCGCGGGTGTTGACCCCGAGGAACTGGACGCCGTCGTCGGCGTAGTCCTCGTGGATCTCCTGGAGGTCCGGGGCCTCTTTGCGGCACGGCGGGCAATTGGCGTACCAGAAGTTCACCACGGAGACTTCATCTTGGAAGGTGTCTTCGCTGACCTGGTCGCCGTCGAAGGTCTCAGCCTCGAAGGCGAGAGATTCCCCCCGGCTCTCGGGGGCGTACTCCTCGACGGTGCCGTCGCCGGCCACGTAGTTGGTGCCGTCGTTGCCGGCCCGGTCGGCGAGGTCATCGCCCTCGGAGCCGCAGGCGGCGAGGGCGAGCGCAGAGCACAGGGCCACGGCGGTCAGGGCACGTGAGGCACGGGGGGAACGACGGCGAAGCATCACCGATAAATTCTACCGGCGGTAGAAAACATCCGCCATGTGCCCTCCAGCACGCCGCCCCCCCCCAGGGCGTCGATACTTGCGCATCGATGTCCAGGTTGGGGGCGGAGCACCGGCCCCAACCTGGAGCACGTTGCATCTACAATCGCGAACTCGTACAGCAGGGGGTCTCATCTGAGGCCCCCTGCTTCTGAGATCACACCAGGGCTCCCCAGCACCGAAATTCGCACTCGCGGACCAATTTCGGCAGCAACCTGCCGCAGAAACAGTCACGACCGCGCGCAAGTCTCCGAAGCGCTGCGGGAGCCCAGCCACAACACCCATCGGCCAGAAGCATCGCCCCCTGCTGAAAAGTCAGCCCCGACGCTTCGCGACCTTGCCTGCATACTTTCCAGGCCTACACCTGATGATCCGTAAGCACTCTCAGCCAAGGGGAACGGCTCCGCCATTTCATTTTCCACCTGGATGTCCCACTGTCCCCCATGTGCCTGCGCGCCAAGTTTGATGGCCACGCGACCGGACCTCGACTGCCCATGCTTATGCGCGTTTAAAAGGGCTTCGCCGACAATGGCGAAGAGCTGCGCCCTCACCCAACGAGGAACATCCGCCCACTCCCCACCAATGACCTTGTTCACCAAAGCTCCGTGAGATTCGACTTCCTGAACTAAGTTGTCAGCCTCGTCCGGGAAAAGGCTTCCTTCTCCTTCGCCCAGTAGAGCTCCGTCCCTTTTTAGGACCAAAACCATTTCTCGAAGATCGTCCAGCGCTGAGCGTGCCGTTGCTCCTAGGAGCTTCACCTTTTCAGGCGTAGCCGCGGCTGACGGGTTCAAGCTCATGGCATCGGCTCGCATTGCCAGAATCGTGAGGTCACGCCCAATGTTGTCGTGCAGTTCGCGAGCGACCCGAGATCGCTCCGCTCGCAGCGTTTCCTCTCTCGCTTTCTCCGCTTGCAGTCGTTCAGCTCGGTCTTCGCAACTTCGCGCGAGCACGCGCCGCACACCCCACCCCGCCCCATACGACGCTAAGAGCAGGATAGAAATGAAGATCGCAGCGCCTAACGCTGTGCTTGTCGACCCGAACTGCATGCCGACAGCACAAGCCCACATCAAGGACGACAAAATGTAGGTCCAGCGCAGCCATGCGACAGCATGCATAGCTGTTACTGCGGCCATCAAGATGAGAAAAAGCACCTGATAGAAGGGTATGTACCCGACAGTCAGAACCAGGGCCAAACACATCTGAGCAGCGAGAGCAGCGACAAGGACTCCACCCCACAGCACGCTGAGGCATAAAGTCCACAGAAGGAGCGAAACAAGGCCCCCTACTGATACGGGGTTCTCGGCAAAGGCCCCAAAGAGCGTCACATCGGCGAGGATCCAGAGAGCAGATATCCCTGTAAGAACTCCTAGAAATTTGCGATCAGGCTTCTCCGCGAACCACGTGCTGCCGGACGTTGAAGCCATCGCCCTTCAGTCAATCACAAGCCGCGTAGTCGGGGAACAGCTCACACAGCTGTTCCCCGATCCAAAAGTCCGGGCCCACTTCCCCAAGGAGCGCTTCGGGAGCAACGAACATTGTGGCGGCCAGAGTAACTGAAAGCACCTTCGTCATAAGCGCAGGCTATGCACCGATTGCGCCCTGAGACAGTCCCCTCTGGGGGACAATTGCCAGCTACTCCTCGTGTCACGCAGGCAGAACGACTTAGGCTTCGAGCAGGAGGCTCCATGATTCGCGTTTTTGTAGTTGAAGACCAGCCCATGATGCGGGAAGCACTGTGCCTCTACATTGAATCTACGAACGACCTTGAGCTCGCAGGAGAGGCCGACAACGGGGTTGAAGCAGTAGAGCAGATCAGGGCGCATCGCCCAGATGTCGTCGTGATGGATGTTGATCTCCCCGGCCAGAACGGCGTCGCCGCCACCCAGTCGCTTCTGAAAGAAATGCCCGAACTTGCCGTCCTGGTCGTTACCACCTTTACGACAGACCACCATGTAGTCCGAGCTCTCCGAGCGGGGGCTCGCGGGTATATCACCAAGGACGCACATGCTTCGACGGTCCTTGAGGCGGTTCGATCCGTTTTTGCCGGCCACCACCCTCTGACCCCTCGAAGTGCCCTTGGTGCCCCATTGCACCCAGAAACTGCGCCATTGGATATTGCTGAAGCCCTCGCCCGGAACGCGGGGATTCCTGACGTCCCGCCTGGGGAATTGCAAGTGTTGAAGGGCATCGCGCGCGGCCAGACGAATACTGAGATCGCCCGCTCCCTTCACTTCAGCAGAGAAACCGTGAAAACCTACAGCAAGCGGCTCAATGAGCGTTTCGGCACACATGATCGCACTCAGCTACTAGTTCGGGCCGCAGAACTTGGGGTCGTCGAACCACGATCAAATTATTAGAGGCCCGCTCAGTCTCCTGAGAGGACTACTTTTCCAGTGGAGTGACCCCCCTGGTTTCGGTCCACCGGTTATGAGATTTGCCCTAGCGCCCGGGCCTCCGGGCGGGAAAACTGGTGTGACTGTGACAAGCAAGAGACGACGCCATGCCCCGGAACAGACGATCCGGAAGATCCAAGACGCCGAGAAACTCCATGCCGAAGGCCGCGATGTCGCCGTTATCGCCCGCGAACTCGAGTACCCGAGGCCACCTACTACCGGTGGAAGAACCAGTACGGCGGGACGACACTTCAGACGATACGCAGTAGTCCACCTCGAAGAGGCCAAACAGTCCCCCACAGAGGACTCGCGGACATACACGTTCGATTAGCAGACTTGATTTGCCGCTCATATCGCGGCTGAGCGCCAACGAATTGGAGCAGCTCTCTTGCTTGCAAACATCACCAGCGCCCAGGCACAGGAGGAGGACACTGCCCATTTTCCGCCGGAGATGGAGCACCTTGCACCCCAGTTCTCTGCAACTCGTGGGGCCAGTGCATCCGGATCTATCTGACCGGCACTGTCCCAGTGTGCTGGAGCCAGTGAGAGGACAGGCAGACAAACCATGATGAATCGGATCATCTTCACGAGTGGGCTAGTTTTCTTCCTCCTCGGGATCACGATGGGCGTATGGAGCATCGTCGATAACTTAAGCGGCAAGGACTCTGCGACTGGAGCGATCGGGGCTCTCCTTTCCGTCTTAGCTGGCATTTCATGTCTTCTGGCGTACCTCTGGCGCAAGCGAGGTCAAGCAAATACGGGGGATGGCCGGGTCAATCTCTGAGATGCAGTTCATCGTTCGCTCAAAGGCGGGAGCCCTTCAACGACCCTGCCTCTGAGCCGTATGGAAGCTACGAGCCAAGACCATCGCTTAGGGAAGCGCTCGACCTCGTCCTGGCCGAAGTGACCAGACACCCTCCGCTCACCCCTGACACCAAGTTCAGCCGCACCCCCGGCCACGGGGCAGAGGTTCTGACCATAGGTGCAGATAACTCCACCTGAACCGTACAGATGAAGGCCTCGCTCCGGGCATCGGCGGCCTCGTAGGGTCATAGTTATGACGACGGCGAGCGCGGCACCCGGCCCTGGAGCTTCAGCGGCTGAGCAGCAGCGCCGTCCGGGCTTCTTTCGGCGCCTTCGGCACGACACGGTCCCGCAGATGGTCGCCGAGACCATCTCGCTGACCATCGGCGGCCTCCTCTTCCTGATGCTCGGCGGGGTCGGCGTCTTCGCGTGGCTGGTCATCGACTCGTTCGAATTACTGACGTTCGGACGGCGCCCTTCGGGCAGCTTCTTCCTGGAGCTCGCGCTGCTGGCCACGCTCGGGCTGCTTCTGGCCTGGATCTTCACTGCCGTTTCGCAGGACTGGGCGCATGTGCACCGCAGCCGGGTCGCCTCCCTGGTGGGGCATATTCACCCGCAGGGGCTCATCTCCGCCCCGGCTCGGCGGCACAGTTGGACGGCCGCGCCCAAGCTCAACCTCTCCGACCCGGAGGTGCGCAGAAGAGCCGGATGGACGGTGGTAGGGGTGCTTCTCTCGCCGGTGATGCTGGCCGTCGTCGCGATCCCGTTCGTGGTGGTGCCGGTGGGGCTGCTGATGCCGCTGGGGAACCTGCCGGGGATCACCGCGGAGGGCGCGTACCTGCTCCGCGGCCTGCTGCTGTTCCTGCTGACCCTGGCGCCCGGGCTGATCAGGTGGGTCTCCCGCGCGGACGTATGGGTGGTGTCCCGGATGTGGGGCGCCGACGATCGGGAGCAGCTGCAGCGCAGGTTCGAGGAAATGGCGGAGTCCCGGGACTCGGCGGTCAGCGCGGCCGACGCGGAGCGTCGCCGGATTGAGCGGGATCTGCACGACGGCGCCCAGCAGCGGCTCACCGCCCTGGCGATGCGACTGGGCATGGCCAGGCAGCGGCATGAGATCGACCCGCACAAGCCGGTGGACCCGGAGCTGATCAGCGCGGCCCAGGGGGAGGTCCGGGAGGCGCTCACCGAGATCCGCAGCATCGTCCGGGGCCTGCACCCGGCGGTCCTGGAGGACCGGGGCCTCGACGCCGCCGTCTCCGGTATCGCATCCCGCGCGCCGCACCCGGTGGAGGTGGACATACGGATCGAGGACCGTCCACACGCGCACATCGAGTCGGTCGCCTATTTCGTCATCTCTGAGGCGGTGACCAACATGGTCCGGCACGCTGACGCCTCGTACGGCACCGTGTGGGCGCGGCGCGAGGCGGACACGGTGCGCCTGGTGATCACCGACGACGGCGAGGGCGGGGCAGTCTCCGCCCTCCATTCCGGGCTGGATGGGCTTGAGCAGCGGGTCCGCTCAGTGGGCGGGACCATGACCATCGCCTCCCCACGGGGAGAGGGAACACGGATCGAGGTGGAGCTGCCGTGCGCGTGATCATCGCCGAGGACTCCGTACTGCTGCGCGAGGGGCTGCACCAGCTGCTCACCAGCTCCGGGATCGAGGTCGTCGCCGCCGTCGAGGACGCGGAGGCGCTGCTGCTGGCAGTTGAGCAGCACACCCCGGACCTCGTCATCGCTGATGTCCGGATGCCTCCCACCCACACCGACGAGGGGCTGCGCGCCGCGCTCACTCTCCGCAGGGCGCACCCGCGCATCGCCGTCGTCGTGCTCTCCCAGTATGTGGAGGAGAAGTACGCGGTGGACCTGCTCGCCGGGGACACCTCCGGGGTTGCCTACCTGCTGAAGGACCGGGTAGCCGACGTCGCTGAGTTTCTGCAGACCGTCCGGAAGGTGCATGACGGCGGCACCAGCCTGGACCCGGAAGTCGTCACCCAGCTGATGGCGCGGCGCTCCGCCCGGGACGGGCTGGAGCTGCTGACCCCGCGCGAGCACGAGGTGCTGGCGCTGATGGCGGAGGGCCGCTCCAACGCGGGCATCGCCGCCGAGCTGCACCTGAGCGACTCGGCAGTCTCCAAGCACATCAATTCGATCTTCACCACGCTCGGCATCACCACCGCCCAGGCAGAGAACCGACGGGTGCTGGCGGTGCTGCGCTACCTCGGGGCAGAACAGGAGAGCAGCCGATGAGCACCGCACGCACCAGACCTCCGACCACGCCCCGCGCCGTCAGGAACTGGGTGAACCTCGGGGGGACATTCACTGCGCTGCTCTTCTTCGCCGCCAGCTGCGCGGCACTGATCGTGACCCCTCAGGGCCTGAGCCCCGTCAGAGGGGAGGGCGGAGCCGGCGCTTCGCATTTTGAGACCGCATCACCGGCGGCCGCACAGCTGGGCGGGCACGACGTCGAGATGCAGGTCTGGGAGCAGGCCGCCGGCGTCAGCGCGGAGTGGGCCTACTCCGGCACCTGCCCCGCCTCCTTGGTGGACAGGCCGGAGCGAGGATTCGACGGAGACCCGGAGGCAACCGACGGGCGCATGTTCACCATGGACGCGTACTTCCACTCCCCCGATGAGGCTGATGGGCGGGGATGCACAGCCTCCTTCGACGTGGCCCTGCCGCCGGGCACCGCGGTGAGCACCCATGCTGATCGTGGAAGCCAGTCTGTCTCCGGTCTCTCCGGCTCGGTGGAGGTGCGCAGCGAGTCCGCACCCATGACAGCCACCAGCCTCACAGGTCGGCTCAGTGCGCGGAGCAGCTCCGGGAGCATCACAGGCAAAGAGTTGGAGACCGCGTCCGTCGAGGCGCGGACCGCCGGGGGCGACATCCGGCTGGAGCTGGCTGAGCCCGGTGACGTGGAAGTCTCCACGGGCTCGGGCAACGTGACCCTCGTTCTGCCTGAGGAGGCCTCGTTCCGGACGGACATCGAGACGGAGCAGGGAGGGGTCTACTCGAGGCTCGAGGACAACCCGGAGGCCGAGGACCTCATTGAGGTCTCATCCGTCTCCGGGGACGTCACAGTCCTGCGGCAGTGAAGGAGAAGAGTCCGCCCCGGGGGCTGTCCCTCCACTCTGATTTCAACGAGGCTGAAGTCATGCCAAAGCGAAATCCCACCGCCCGATCTGCACTTGTGATGGCGGGAGGAAGCATTGGCTATCTCTTCCTCAAAGCCCTTCTCCCCAACACCAGCTGGGCTTTGGCCGATCTACTCCCAGCGCTCTTCATTATTTTCCTTGGTGCATTAGTCAACGCCTTAATCGATGGTAAAGGAGAATCGTTGAGGCAGATAGAAGAAGAACGCTCCTGACGGCCTTGCACTCAACCCCGAGGAAGTACATCTTTCGAGAGCAGACTCAGAGGCCATTGAAGAGGATCTTCAGGCAACAGGCGCTACATATACAGTCACCCAGTCAGGCGGCACCACGTAGCGACGCCAGGGCGGCAACTAGGTAGGCTCTGCGCAACCAGGCACCTGCATATATTGCCACCAACGTCGCCATCAACAGGATAGGAACGATTTGGTAGACAGGCAGGTGCTCGAACACGAGGACAACACCCAGTGCGAACGGGGCACCGGCTGCTGCAGGAGCGAGGCCAATCCATAAGAGGCCGAGACAGAGGTTCCATAGAAGCAGTGAAAGGAGCCCACTCGCCGAGATGGAAATCTCATGCGCGAATGCAGCCAGCAGGACGTCAACCAGGACCCAAAGCGCCGATTAGATAGTCAGAACGCTCAGCAGTTTCCGGCCCGGCGGCTCCGAATCCCATATGACGCTGGCGCTACGCCTCACAAGAATCTAGTCAATCACATAGAGCATGACTGGGGACCATCTCACAGACGTGATGGCCAATCCATGTATCGGGCTCGTAGCTCGCACCAAGGACACTCGACACGGACAGTGCTAAGACTGCGCTGGCAGTAATCGCGGTGCTCATGTTCCGAAGGTATGTCAGTGAAGAGTACCCGTAGAGTGCACTTTGGTGGACAATCCGACTCCCTCTCTGGCCCCTGCATCCTGGCAACCGTAGGCTCCGGATCGGGAGGAACCATGACTCGTGTATTTCTGGTGGAGGATCAGCCGCTTATGCGGGAAGCTCTCCGTCTCTACGTGGACTCTACCGAGGACTTGAGCCTGGCCGGAGAAGCCGGCGACAGTGAGACAGCAGTGAGAGACGTGCTGGCAATAGAGCCGGATGTCGTCGTCATGGATATCGACCTTCTGGGAAAGAACGGTATCCACACCGCTCAGGAACTACTGGACTCGATGCCCGCGCTCGCCATCCTCATGGTGACCACCTTCACAACAGATCACCACGTCGTACGACCCCTCCGGGCGGGTGCCCGCGGCTACATCACCAAAGATACCCCTGCCTAAGTAGACAACTCAACAAACAACTGAAGTCCTGCTGTCATCTGTGTGTCCGGACCGCATCGGGCTTCAAACCGGAAAGTGTCTGCGGCACATCTAGTACGGTGGCGGAACCCACAAAGATGAATTGCAGATACTTATTTATTTAAGCGCCGGGGAGGGCGAGGGCCTGCTTGCTGAGCTCCCGGTTGGGCTCCTCGTAGCTGACGGCCTCCACGCCGCGGGGCCCGATGTGCAGGCTGGTGATGCTGGTCAGGGTGCACTCGCGGGAGCGCGGGTCGTGGAACAGAGGCCGGTTCTCCCCCCACAGCCGGGTCACATAGATCGGCAGCTGATGGGAGACCACCACCACCTCCGCGCCGTCGCCGTGCTCAGCGATCGCCTCATCGGCGAGATCCTTCACCGCGGCGAGCACCCGGTTCACCTGAGCCTTGTACGGCTCCCCCCAGGAGGGCCGCAACGGGTTGACCAGCAGCGGCCAGTGCTTAGGACGCCGCAGCTGCCGCTTCACCGAGGACATCCCCTCGAACGCGTTCTCCGCCTCCAGGACCCGGCCCTCGATCCGCACCGGCAGGTTCAGGGCCCCAGCCACCGGGGCAATGGTCTCCTGGGCGCGCTGCAGCGGGGAGGACGCCAGAATCACGGGACCATTGCCTCGCTCAGAGCGGACAGAGAAGTGGTCGGCCAGGCCCTGGGCCATCTGCTTGCCCAGGTCAGAGAGCCCGAATCCCGGGAGGCGCCCGTACAGCACCTTGTTCGGGTTGTAGACCTCCCCATGACGGACCAGATGCACCGTGGCGTGGCCGGTGGTCGGGACGGGTGCAGCGGAGTGGGCGGCAGAGGCAGACATCATACCCTCCAGTCTTGCAGAAATCGGAGTCATCCCGTCTGACCGAATGTCCACCGCAGGGGACACGCCAAGACCCTGTCCACCCTGAAACCATAAAAGTGAACCCCAGAAAATCGGAGCCTCTCTTGACTCGAAAACAGATCCCCTGGAACACAGTTCCCGCAGTCGGCGGTGCTGCGCTATTCGTACTGGCTATAGGACTCCTGATGTATGGAAACCAGGAATTTTGTATTCCTTTATGTCGGACAAGCCCTGATCGGGGTCGTCATCTTTGCCCAGGCGGCGAGATCCTCAACCACCCAGAACGCAAATCAAGGAGAATGATCGCTTTGGCGACTGAATATTACCTCGGTCTTGACGCAAGCTGCGGGGAGTGCCGACACCTCGCCGATCTCCCGCACGACGACCTCGATGGCAAAGTCACCGCTACTTGCAGTGCTGGCCTCGTCTGCATTGCTTGTTTTCCACGTCATGTCCCAGCGCACTTCTGTCATGCTGCTCAAGCCAAGTGAACTCAACTTGCCAGCGATGCCGGCGACGCTGCGTCTAAGGCCACTCTCCTTCAGCTGAACGTGTGCTCGCCGCGCGCGGTCTCGGCGAGGACCCGGTTCAGCAGGTCACGCTCCGCCGTCTTGATGCGCTCATGGAGGGTCGGCTCGTCGTCGCCGGGGAGCACCTCCACCGCGGTCTGGGCGAGGATCGGTCCGGTGTCCACCCCGGAGTCCACCTGATGCACGGTGCAGCCGGTGACCTTCACCCCATGGGCGAGGGCGTCCCGGACGGCGTGCGCCCCAGGGAAGCTGGGCAGCAGGGCCGGATGCGTGTTGATCATCGGCACCGCCTGCCCGTCCGTACGCACCAGGGTGTCGAGGAACTCGGCGGAGACGATCCGCATGAACCCGCTGGACACCAGCACATCCGGCTCAAAACTGAGCACGGCCTCGCCCAGCCGCCGGTTCCACTCCTGCCGCTGCTCCGGCGTCGCCCCCTTCTGCAGGGGGGCGATGAAGGTCTCGATCCCGGCGCTTCGGGCCCGCTCCAAGCCGTAGGCCTCCGGTTTGTCCGAACCCACGGCCGCGATCTCCACAGGCAGGTCACCTGACTGGGCGGCGTCGATCACTGCCTGAAGATTGGACCCCGAGCCGGAGACCAGCACCACAATACGCATGCGTTTCAGCCTACTTCGACGCCGGTCCGTGCACCGCCGTCAGCGGACCGGCTGAGCGCGCTGGCCGTCCTTCCACCGCCGGCGCTGCCTGAAGAACTCGTTCGACGGCGGCAGGAACATCATCACGATCGCCAGGATCGAAAGCCCCACCACACCAGCAGTCATCGCCAAGGCCAGCGGGGCGAAGAACCCGAGGAACAGCATGAACACGCTCAGGCCGCACCAGATGGTCGCGATGATCCGACAGGCGTTGTTCACCATGGTGCCCAGGAGGCCCCACAGCACATACATCGCCAGCAGGAAGAGGCCCCACACCAGGGCCATCCCGCCGAAGATCGTCATGTACAGGTCCAGAAACTCCTCCGGATCTGTGCCCTCCAGCTCAGGGTTCCCGGCCGCCTGGGCCTCCCACTGCTCATCCATCTGGTCCAGGAACTGCTGGTACTGGGCCTCACCCATGACCTCCTGCAGCTCCATGGAGTTCAGGAGGACAAAGCTGTAGATGCCCCAGCCGAGGGAGAGTGCGCCGGCGCCCAGCATCGCCAGCATTGCCACGAGCAGCGCCACCGGGCGCTTCGGCTTCTCCGCGGGGGCTGCCGGGGCGAAGCCCTGCTCACCCTGCGGGTGATGGGCCTCAGGCGGCTGGCCGTACGGGGAGGGCTGGTAGCCGGTGTGGTAGCTGGATTCCTGGGGCGGCTGGCCGGAGGGGCTGCCGTACGGGTTGGGCTGCTGAGGGGCCGACGCCGGCTGCTCGGTCCCGCCGGGCTGGCCCCAGGTGGGCTGGCCGTACGGCCCGGCCGGCTGCTGCTGACCCTCCGGCTGTCCGCCCTGCGGGGTCTCCTGGCGGGGAGCGTAGGCCCCGTAGCGCGGCTGGGGACGGTCCTCATCAGACCCTTGCCGGCCGGACTCGTTCTCGGGCGCGTTGTCACCGTTCGGCGTCGTCGTCATACCTTTCAGCCTACGCCGCACGCCCCTGTCCGCAATCATCCCTGAGGAGGAATCTGCGAACGGCTCTTGGATACGATCACAGGGATGACAACGACCCCACCCTCCGGCGGGCAGCCGGGCACCACCACATCACCCTCAGGGGCCCCCGCCGGAGGGCAGCGCTCCCCCGAGAAGCTCAGGGCCGACCTGAAATGGCTCGGCTGGGGCATGCTCGCCGTGGTGATCGCCTGGGGAACCGCGCAGCTGCCGCTGCCCTACAAGCTGCTGGCCGTGGCCGCCGGACTCGCCGGGATCGCCCTTGGTGTCCTGATGCTGGTCCGGTCCGTGCGCGTCAAGGCCGGGGCAATGATGCACCTGGCCGCCGTCTTCACCGGACTGTGCTGCGGGCTCCTCGGCATCAGCGCAGGCGCCCAGGCACTGTTCTGGGAGGCGACCGCCGAGTTCGAGGCCTGCACCGAACGGGCCGTGACCGACCGCGCCCACAACCAGTGCCTGCAGGACTACGAGGACAGCATGCTCTCGCCGCTCAGCATGAACCAGCAGCAGTAGGCCGTCTCCTCTACCGCAGCAGGCCGATGTCGCTGAGCTGGTGGCTGATGGCTTTGCCGTCGGGCCCGTAGACCCAGGGGATCCGGTGCTCCCCCACGTGCTGGTACCCGTGGGTGTCCTCACCGGGGCCCCCAGCCTGCAGCAGCTCCTCACCTTCCGGCGCCTCGGCGCGGCCGCCGGCCAGGACCGCCTCGGTGTAGGTGAGCTCCCGGATGATGACGGCCTGGACGTTGTCCGGGTGCTCCCGGGCGAACTCCGCGTAGATGGCCGGATCGTGCTGACCGTCGTCGCCGACGAGCACCCACTTCACGTGCGGGAACTCCCGGGCAAGACGCTCCAGCTGCTCCTCCTTGTGCATGCGGCCGGACCGGAACCAGCGCTCTTCGGTGGGGCCCCAGTCAGTCAGCAGCAGCGGACCGTACGGGTACAGGTTCCGGGTGAGGAACCGGGTGAGGGTCTGGGCCACGTTCCACGCCCCGGTGGAGAGGTACAGCACCGGGGGGCCGGGCATCGACGCTTTCATCCTCTCCATCATCACCGCCATCCCGGGAGTGGGGGTGCGGGCATGCTCATCCAGCACGAAGGAGTTCCAGGCCGCAAGGAAAGGGCGCGGCAGCTTGGTGACCACGACGGTGTCGTCGATGTCGCAGATGATGCCGGCGGCGGTCTCGTCGCCGATGACCCGGATGCCTGCGGAGGTGGGATCCTCGCCGGGCGCCTGCAGGGTGATCTGAGTCCAGCCGTCCGGCAGCGGGTCACCCTCGATCTCAATGACCTCGTCGACGATCCCGCCCCGGTCGGCGGCGACGTCGTACTCGCGGCCTGCGATGGTGACCTTCAGCTGGGCGAACGGCACCGGGGCGGAGACGAAGTTCCGCCACCCGCGCACCCCGTCGGCGATCACTTTGGCCACCCGCCGGCCGTTCTCAAAGTCGCGGTCCGGGGCCATCACCACCCGGGAGAAGACCCGCACCCATCGTGGGGACCCGTACCCGGCCAGGGAGAGGACGGTGACGTGCTGGCCGCGCCTGCGGGAGAGGCCGAGCCGGAACTGGTGCCAGCGGTCCTCGATCTTCATCGCCTGGTTGCGGCCGGCGTCGGTGTAGTGCCGGCGCAGCGCGGCGAGGTCCTGATTGCTCCAGCCCACGTCCGCCCAGGCAGGCGCGGCGTCGTCCTGCTCTCTGCGGTCACCCGGCGGCATCATCACGGCACATCATAATCACCGTTGAACAACGCGGGGTTTCATCCCGCTCACCCGGGTTCGCACTGGCACCATAGTGATGATGCCCGAGGACTCTGCCTCCGCCCCTGACGCCGACGCCCGTGAGGGACGACGACGCCGGCTGCGTCTTCCGACCCCGCCGCTGTGGCTCTTCGGCCTGCTCGAGGGCGTCCAGACGGTTCTGCTGACAGCCCTGCTGATCGCGGTTCCCACTGGGCTGATCACCTTCCTGGCCGACCCTGCCGCCTGGGACGTGGAGGGCGCAGGCCAGGCAGCAGGGCAGCTGTGGCTGATCATGCACGCCGCTCCGCTGGATCTCAGCGGGGAAGCCGTCGGCCGCGACGGCGTCTTCCACGCGGTGCCGCTGGGGCTGACGCTCATTCCGGTGCTGCTGTCCTGGCGGTCCGGGCGGCGCCTGGCCCAGGGCGCCTACCCGACGCAGCTCTGGCTGGGGCTGGCGACGTTCGTTCTGGTGCTCCTCGCCGCGGCCGCCGGGCTGGCCGTATGGGTGGAGACCCCGTTCGGCGCCACCTCACCGATGTGGGCGGCCTTGGCTGCGGGCGGCTTGGCGCTGCTGGCCTCCACGGGCGGCTGCGTGTCCGAGGCGCGCAGCGTGGCCCGCATGTTCGGGATGGACATGGAGGAGCGGATTGACCGGTGGTCCGCGCCCGTCAAATGGGCGGGAGCCTACCTGTGGGCGGTGCTGCGAGCCGGAGCCGCATCCGCGGTGGCCGCCGTCGGACTGGCTGCGGCGCTGCTGGCCGGGGTGGTCCTCGCCGGGTGGATGGACATCGCCAACGCCTACCAGCAGGCCGACGCAGGCTGGGGCGGCGCTGTGGGGCTCACCGTGCTGCAGCTGGCGCTTGTGCCGAACCTGCTGCTCTGGACGCTCGCCTACACCACCGGCGCCGGCTTCAGCCTGGGCGCGGACGCGCCGGTGGAGCCGGGCTTCTCAGCCGCTGCGGGAGTGGACTATCTGCCTGTGCTGGCGGTGGTTCCCGACCATGGCTTCGAGCACGGATGGGTGGTCTTTGCCCTGCCGGTGCTCGCAGGACTGTACGCCGGTGTCTGGCTGGCCCGCGAGGGAGAGAATCACTTTGACGACTGGTGCGCCCTGAGGATTCGGGTACGGGCCGTCTCACTGAGCATCTCCACCCTGGTGCTCGGGGCCCTGACGGGGCTCGTGGCGGCCGTGCTGCTGGTCGGGCCCCTATGGCTGTCCCACCTCTCCCTGGGGGTGGGCCGTTTCGCCGACGTCGGCCCCGATGCGCTGCTCACCGCCGGCCTGTTGGGCGCCTGGACGGCCGCGGGCTGCGCCGCCGGGTACCTCACCGCCCCGCTGAGCCGAACGTTCAGGCGCACGCCGGCCAGCTGACGATCAGCGCGGCAGCAGCGTGCCGATGACGCGGTTCTGGGCACGGATGTAGGTGGTGGCACGCATTGAGCGGACGCGGCGGTTGACCTCGATGGCCCGGGCGTAGTGGCCGATCAGCTGATTGCATATCGCCTCCCAGGTCCGCCCCTGCACCTGAGCGCGAGCCGCCGTGCCGAAGGAGGCGCGTGCGGCGTCGTCGTTCACCAGGTGCTCCACCCGGCGTCGCATACCCTCCAAGTCTCCAGGCGGGTAGAGCCAGCCGGTGCGGCCCTCGTCCACCAGGTCAAGGGGTCCCCCGCGGCCGACGGCAACCACCGGCAGCCCGGCGGCCTGGGCCTCCTGGATGGTCTGGCAGAAGGTCTCCGCCTCCCCGGGGTGCACGAACAGGTCCAAGCTCGCGACATGCTCGCCGAGGTCCTCGCCGGACTGGAACCCGGCGAAGCAGGCGTTGGGCAGCTCCCTGGCCAGGGACTCTTCCATGGGGCCGACGCCGATGATCACCAGCCGGGTGCCCGGCATCCTGTCCAGCACCGCGAGGTCCTCCACCTGCTTCTCCGCAGCCAGGCGGCCCACAAACCCGATGAGCAGCTCACCGTCCGGAGCGATCCGAGCCCGCAGCTCCGCGGAGCGTCGGACCGGGCTGAACAGCTCGGCGTCCACCCCGCGCCGCCAGGTCCGCAGTCGTCTGATGCCGCGCTCGCGCAGCTGCTGCTTGGTGAAGGCGGAGGGCACCAGGGTGTAGGTGGAGGCCTGATGCATCCGCTCCACGTGCTGCCAGAGCAGCTCTTCGGCCCACGGGACCTTGTACCGGCCCGCGTAGGCAGGGACCTCGGTCTGGTAGATGGAGACCGTCGGCAGGCCCAGGGCGTCGGCGGCCTGGATGGCCCGCCACCCCAGCACGAACGGGGAGGCGACATGCACGACGTCGGGCTGCAGGTCCTCCAGAATACGGCGAATCCGCGTCACGAAGCCGGCGGCGACCCGCACTCTCGGGTACTCGGGAAGCGGAAGGGCCGGCACCCGGATGACCGGGTAGCCGTGGTAGAGCTCCGGCTGGTCCGGGAGCTCCTCGGCCAGCGGGTGGGAGTCGAACATCGAGTCGGAGGGTGCGACGACGGTGACCTCATCGCCGCGGCGATGCAGGTGAGCAAGCACCTGCAGCACGGAGTTGGTCACCCCGTTCATATGAGGCAGGAAGCTTTCAGCAACAACCGCGACTTTCATCACTCCCAGATTAGGACGTCCCTGGTGACGGGCGGGAGGCCCCCAGGTTGAATAGCGATGAACTCTGCGTGAACGGCACCGTCGGGAGCTGAAACGCGCGGCCGGTAGCCTGTTCCAGGTGAGCACCATCCCCTCCCCCGCAGACCTGAGAACCATCGCCGTCTCCGCCGCACAGTCGGTGGGCACTCCCCTGAAGGAGGCGTTCCGCGCCGCCATGGAGGTGGAGACGAAGACCTCCAACAGCGACCTCGTCACCATCCACGACAATCGGACTGAGGAAGCGCTGATCCAGCGGCTCTCCGAGGCGGTGCCGGACTCGCGGTTCACCGGCGAGGAGGGCGGATCCCACGGTGAGGGCCGGGTGGAGTGGATCATCGACCCCATCGACGGGACCTCCAACTTCGCGCACGGCTTCGACCACTTCAGCATCAGCATCGGAGCGGCAGTCGACGACGTCGTGGTCGCCGGAGTGGTCTATGACCCCATCAACGAGCTGACCTTCTCCGCTGACGACGACGCCGCATACCTGAGGACCCGGGACGTCCCGGAGTCCGTGCTCGCGCCGGCCCCGAAGACCGGCGTGGCCGAGCCGAACCTGAACCTGCTGACCAACTTCCCCGGCCCCTGGATGGTGAACCGGCACGGAGATGAGGCGCTGCGTACCTTCGGGCAGCTTGTGACTGCTTACGCCACCGTGCGGCGGATCGTCTCCGGCGCCCTGGAGCTCTGCTACGCCGCCGCGGGCTGGGCCGATGTGGTCGTGAACTGCCGCACCAGCCCCTGGGACATTGCGCCCGCCCAGCTCATCCTCACCCGCGCCGGAGGAACCTTCCGGCCCTACGGAGCCCGTGGTGAGCTGTCCTTCGACGGCGCCCCGTCCCCGCACGCCCACCTGGCCCCGGGCTACGTGGGCCTGGCCCCCGGGGTGGAGTCCCCGACCGCGGAAGAGGTCCCTGCCCGGTTCGTCTGGAACCAGTGACGTTTTGAGCTCAGGCCCGATGCCCTCTAAGGGCTGGCCCGTCATCAACTTTGAATCAGAACCCTACGGCCCAAGGCGATATATCGCTGAGGTGGCACTCAAACTCTGGGGTTTCGTAACTGACGATCAGTCTCGCACTGAGGTCCAGCAGCAAAACCCCTGCGTGTTTACCCGTTGCGCGTTCGGCCAAGGACACAGAGATGTTGGGTCCCGTTCTCTCCGCGTCAACCACTACGGCATCACACTGGAACGGTGGCCGAGTTCGCCAATCCGTCAATACAGATATGGCCTCCATGAGGGTTTCGATAAAGCCTCTTGGCAACGGCTGGCCATATTACCGACCTTTCTCAGGTCCGCTCACCACTAAGGTTGATGAAGGTTTAGGAATGCCGAAGGGTTAGGGACGCTGAAGCTTTGTCACGCGGAGTCTGCCTGTCGCCGCCAGGTGCCACTTTCTGCGCACCATAGTGGGGTGAGCGAGGAGACCGAGCAGCAGCACGAGCCCGACAGCGCCCCCGCCGAGCCGACCCCGCAGCAGATCCGCCGGTGGCGGAAGTACCTCGCCGATGAGGAGGCCGAGGCCAAGCTCTACTGGAAGCTGGCGCAGAAGCGCACCGGCGAGGAGAAGCAGATCCTGCTGGGCCTGGCCGAGGCGGAGAAGCGCCACCAGGCGCACTGGCGGACCCTGCTCGGCCCCCATTCCTACAACCTGCCGCGTCCCAGCGCCCACCGGGTGCTGCTGGGGCGGATGGCCTGGATCTTCGGCTCAGTGTTTGTCCTGGCCCTGGCCCAGCGCGCCGAGGGCGACTCTCCCTACGCCCGTGACGAGGATGCCACCCCCCGCATGGCTGCCGACGAGGAAGTCCATGAGGAGGTCGTCCGGGCGCTTGCCGCCCGCGGCAGGGAGAAGCTCTCCGGCGGTTTCCGGGCCGCCGTCTTCGGCGCCAATGATGGCCTGGTCTCCAACTTCGCGCTGATCATGGGGATGGGCGGCACCGGCGTGGGTGCCACTGTGGTGCTGCTGGCTGGGATCGCCGGGCTGCTCTCCGGGGCGCTGTCCATGGCGGCCGGAGAGTTCATCTCCGTGCGCAGCCAGCGGGAGCTGTTGGACGCCACGCGCCCCACCCAGGCGACCCTGCGCGCGGCACCTGACCTGGATCTGGACCACAACGAGCTGATGCTGGTCTACCGGGCCCGCGGGCTCAGCGAGGCCGACGCCGAGCATCGGGCCCTTGAGCGGCTGAACGTCTTCGACTGCGACTGCCGCCCCGAGCTCTCCCACAGCGAGGAGGCTGCGGAGGACGAGCACCGGGCCGTCGGCTCTGCCTGGACCGCCGCGGGCTCAAGCTTCTGCTTCTTCGCCGTCGGCGCGCTCATCCCTGTGCTGCCGTACCTGTTCGGCGCGGACGGGTGGCTCGCCGTCGGGCTCTCCACCGGCCTGGTGGGACTGGCGCTGCTGGGGACCGGCGGGGTGGTGGGGCTGCTGTCCGGGACAAGCCCCACCACCCGCGCGCTGCGTCAGCTGGCGATCGGCCTGGGCGCCGCCGCGCTCACCTACGCCCTCGGCTCAGTCCTCGGCGTCACCGTCGGCTGACCATCGATTCGCAATCGCGCCACGGCCTAGCAACCATTTCATCCCTTTGTTCGTGCATCACGTGTTAGGACAACTAACCACAGCATTCCGATTGTCACGAGAACGAGAAGATTACCGAAAAACCTGATACTTATCACTGGGTCGTCATGCAGCAGAATATCCACCCCGAAGACAGCCACAGCAACATATCCCATCACGACAATTCCGAAGAGAACTTTCACTAATAACGAATTTCTCCTTTCCGGATGACGCCCCATCAGCGCCCCCAGCAGCTCACAGGAGGAGTTCCTCCTGCGTTGAGATAGATACCACCGGTGGAGCCAAAGGTTTGGCAAGCGATAAGCGCAGCAGCACCGAGCCCAACTGCAGCAATCAGACGGTCAGTAGCGCAGGAGTCCAAAATCCACTGATGCCCCCACGGAATGTAGTACTGATTGTAGGAGGCCGTGCAGGTACTCATAGTCGAAGCCATGGCCCCAACTTCTTCACTTGCATCTGCGATCGGCGCTTCCCCTCTGACTTCACCGCCCATTCCATCTACAACAGCAGCAACGTCCGCGATGCCTTGCTCAGAGAGGCCCGTCTCTCGAGCAGCAGAAGCATCAAAAACGCCACTTTCACGATCAATAGCCGCCGAGACCGCTTCAACGTCAGCTTGCTGCTGAGTCGTGAGCTCAGCAGGCTCAAGATTATCGTCTGCCAACACTGCGTGTTCCGGAGCCTCGGGGGCGCCTACTTCTTCGGCCTGAGCACCTGGTGCGCCAACGAAGGTTGCAGCCACCATCACAGCCACGGCAAGCAATGCCGCCACACTTATCGTCCCGGGAGACGTATTTTCAGGAGTCGAGACTGCCGTCATATCAAGTTTCCTTTCACCATCTTTGGATGCCACTGTGACGCCGCTTCAATGCTTCTAGGAATTTAGAGCCCACCTCTAGTCCCCCTCAGGGGACATTAAACACCTCGGCCTACCGTCCCCGGTGGACACTGCAGGTTGGGCAGATCTAACCCAGGCGCGGCTCGACGAACCCCAGCTCGGCAGCACGGACCAGCAGCTATGTTCGGTCATGCGTGCCGAAACGCTCGTTCAGGCGCTTGCTATACGTCTTGACTGTCTCCTTGCTGAAATGCAGCTCACGGGCAATCTCCGTGTTCACCATCAGCACCTCCCCAAACTGCTCGAGGAACGAGCCGTATCCTCCATGGGGATCTTCATGTATAGGGTTGGAAGGAATGCATGTTCGTGCGCAATCCATCGGCGCGCAATTAACCATCGGGCCCTCAGACCCGAACTCCTGGTGCTTAAAGATCCGCTCCTCTGGGCCTCGCTGACCGCACGACCCGTGTTTTCCTCCCATGGAGCGCCAGCTTGATGAGCTCGGTCACGAGGAAGACGACGACGCCGGCTCCCGTCACCACCGCCAGGTGCTCGGGGCTCAGCGGCTGGGACTCGAAGAGCGCCTGCAGCGGTGCCGCATAGATGAACAGCAGCTGCAGCACCGTCAGTCCCGCCACGCAGCCCCAGGCGACCCGGCTGCTGCCGAGCACCGCCGGCCGAAGGCTGGAGGACTCCAGGGCCTTGACGTTGAACAGGTAGAAGGCCTGGCAGACCACCAGCACCGTGGTCGCCAGCGTCCGGGCCGACTCGAGGTCGTCCCCGACGGCGATCCGCCACTGGAACACTGCGATCGTCGCGGCCGCGATCAGCAGGGACACCACACCGATCTGGACCATATGACGCAGCTCCACCAGCCCCTTGGCAGGGTCCCGGGGCCTCCGTCGCATCACCCCGGGCTCCGCGGGCTCGAACGCGAAGGCGAACGCCAGGGTCACCGCAGTGACCATATTGGCCCAGAGCACCTGCAGCGGCGTCAGCGGCAGCGTCCATCCCAGTGCCACGGCAAAGAGCACCACAGCGGACTGGGCACCATTGGTGGGCAGCAGGAAGACGATCGCCTTGCGCAGGTTGTCATAGATGCGCCGTCCTTCCTCCACCGCCGCCTCGATGGTGGTGAAGTCATCATCGGCGAGCACGATCTCCGCCGACTCCTTCGTGACCTCAGTGCCCTTCACACCCATGGCGACGCCGACGTCAGCCCGGCGGAGGGCGGGAGCATCGTTGACGCCGTCGCCGGTCATCGCCACCACCTCGCCCTCGGCCTGCATGGCCTTGACCAGCCGCAGCTTGTGCTCCGGGCTGGTGCGGGCGAACACGTTGTGCGTCTCGGCCAGGCGCCGCAGCTCGGCGTCATCGGCCTGCTCCAGCTCGTGCCCGCTGACCGCGCCCGCTCCCCCATCGATTCCCATCTGGGCAGCGATGGCGCTCGCAGTGCCCACATGGTCGCCAGTGATCATCTTCACACTGATCCCGGCATCGTGGCAGGTCTCGATTGCTGTGATCGCCGCCTCCCGGGGCGGGTCCACGATCCCCACGACGCCGAGGAAAGTCAGCTCCTCGAGAGAATCGAGGGTCAGCAGCTCAGCGTCCCCGGCTGAGCCGTCGCGCTCAGCGGCAGCGAGCACGCGCAGCCCCTGCGCGGAGAGCCGCTCCACCTGGGCCTCCCAGTAGGCGCGGTCCAGGGGTGCTGCACCGTCCGGGCCCATCTGTGCGGCGGCCCGGTCCAGCAGACGGTCGGGCGCGCCTTTGACCAGCACCCGGGGCCCGCCGTCGGTCTCAGCCGCCGTGGCCATCAGCTTGTTGTCCGAGCTGAACGGCAGGGTCGCAGTGCGCTTCACCCCAGCAGGGTCAAAGCCGACCTTGGCGGCGAAGGCCTGCAGCGCGCCCTCGGTGGGCTCGCCGCTGATACCCCATCGGCCGTCCGTCTCGATGAGCTGCGTGTCATTGGCGATGCTCATCGCCTCGGTCAGCCGGCGCAATGCCGGGTCCTGCAGATCCACGCGAGCAGCGTCGTCGTGCACCTCGCCCTCCGGGGCGTACCCGGTCCCGGTGACGGTCAGCTCCCGGTCTGCGAGCGCGGCGGCGGCCACGGTCATCTCGTTCTTGGTGAGCGTTCCCGTCTTGTCCGAGCAGATCACGGTGACGCTGCCGAGCGTCTGCACAGCAGGCAGGCGCCGGGTGATTGCCTTCCGCCGGGCCATCGCCTGCACGCCCAGGGCTAGGGTGATGGTGATCAGCGCGGGCAGGCCCTCCGGGATTGCGGCAACGGCGAAGCTCGCGGCGGCCTGCAGCAGCTCACCGGTATCGGTGCCGTGGGCGAACATTCCGACCAGCACCAGCACCAGGGTCATGACCACCACGGCGAGCGCCAGCCAACGCCCGAAGGCGGCGATCTGCCGGGTGAGCGGGGTCTGCAGCGACTCCACCTCACTCATCATGGTGCTGATCCGGCCGATCTCAGCCTGCGAGCCGGTGCCGACGACGACGCCCTGCCCCGCACCGGAGGTAGCCATAGTTCCGGAGAAGGCAAGGCAGGAACGGTCGCCCAGTGGGGCTTCCGGGCTGACCGGGGCGGCGCTCTTCTGGGCAGGAACCGACTCCCCGGTGAGGGCGGACTCCTCAATGTTCAGCTCCTGAGCCTCAGTTAGCCGCAGATCAGCGGGAACCCGATCGCCTGCGCGCAGCCGGACGATGTCCCCAGGGACGAGGTCCCCGGCCGGCACGGTCTGCCACTGCCCGTCGCGCCGAGCGGCGGCAGAGGGGGAGAGCATCTCGCGGATTCCCTCCAACGCCCGCTCCGCCCGACCCTCCTGGAGGAAGCCCACGACGGCGTTGATGAGCACCACCGCCAGGATCACGATGGTGTCGATCCAGTGCTGCAGGACAGCGGTCAGGGCCGCCGCGCCCAGCAGCACGTAGATCAGCACGTCATTGAGGTGCCGGAGGAACCGGACGACGGCGCTGTCCTTCTCCGCGGCGGGGAGAGCGTTGGCCCCGTGCACGGCCAGCCGCTCCTGGGCCTGCTGCTGGGTGAGGCCCAGGGCGGCGTCGGCCTCATACTGGGTGAGCGCCTGCTCCGCGGTGAGCGCATGCGGCGGCGTGAGCTCGTTCTGGGGACGGGCGCTCACTTCAGCCATGCAGCTCCTTTCTCACCGGCGATGCTGGTCACAGCCCGCTGCCACGGCTGCGCAAGGCTCAGCCGCATGTGGCCCACCAGGAAGGCGAAGGCCAGAATCACGATTGCGTTGGTCAGGTTGTAGTTGACGAAGGGGTTGGCCTCAATGGGGAAGGCCGCCAGCCACATGAAGAACTGCATCAGCGCGCCGGCCACGGCGGCCAGCCGCACCGCGATGCCCAGCATCAGGCCGATGCCCACGCACAGCAGGCCCACCATGAACAGGATATCCACAATGGTGGCCCCCGCCATCGGGCTGAAGACCGGCTCGAGAGCCCGTTCGGCGCTGAGGTAGCCTTCGGTGGGCGAGCCGCCGTCGATCCACCCGGCGCCGGGCGGGGTGTTGAGCTGCCACCCGAAGGTCTTGTCGAGGAAGGCCCAGAGGAACTCAAATCCGAGCAGAATCCTGACCACCGCCAGCAGGTAGAGCGCAGGGATGAGGATGCGCGGGGCCTCAGCCCGAACTGGCAGCCGGCTCTGGGTGTGCGTGGTCATGGGCGTCTCCGTTCTCAAGGTGCGGTGAGTGACGTGCGGTGGGCCGGACCGGCGCTGCGGCCTGGTCAGCTGGCGTTGGACCCGGAGCCGGGATCGGCCTCGGGGGCCGGACCCCGCAGGAAGTGACGACCCGTGATCTCAGTCGGGGTGACGCGCACGTAGTGCTCTTTGACGGTGGGCACAATGGTCTCCAGCCCGAGCGCCTCCGCCGCGGCGAGCTCATCGGAGGTCTGCAGCTGCTCGGCGGTGCCGCGGACGATCACGGACCAGCCTTCCTCGGGCAGCACGGCGTCAGCCTCGAAAACGATCTGGTCATTGACGGTGAGCTCGGCGAGCTTAGTGCCGGGAGCGGTCCGAAAGACGATGGTCCGGTCCTGAACGGCGAAGTTGACCGGGAAGATGTCCGGCCGGCCGGAGACGACGAGGACCAGGCGCCCGAGCTCCGCGGTGCTCAGCAGCTGCCAGGACTGGTCTTCGGCCAGTGTGAGGACGGGGTTCTGGTTCGGGTGGTCGAACAGCATGGGAGCTTCCTCTCTCCCCCCGGCACCTCGGGGGGGGGTCGGGGACACCATCGTATCGAGACCCGCCGAGTTTTTCTACACTCTGTAGAAAATGTGCCGGCACGCAGAAGCGCCGCCGTCAGCTCTTTGGGAGGAGCTGCGGCGGCGCTGCCTGGTTCTGCTTCAGCCTCAGCCCTTGACCGCTCGACGGAGCAGCTCGGCCGTCTCGGACGGCGTCTTGCCGACCTTGACCCCGGCTGCCTCGAGGGCCTCCTTCTTGGCTTCGGCGGTGCCGGACGAGCCGGAGACGATGGCACCGGCGTGGCCCATGGTCTTGCCCTCCGGTGCGGTGAAGCCTGCCACGTAACCGACCACCGGCTTGGTGACATGGGCCTTGATGTACTCCGCGGCACGCTCCTCAGCATCGCCGCCGATCTCACCGATCATCACGATCGCCTTGGTGTCGGGGTCGTTCTCGAAGGCTTCGAGCGCGTCGATGTGGGTGGTGCCGATGACCGGGTCGCCGCCGATGCCGATGCTCGTGGAGAACCCGATGTCCCGCAGCTCGTACATCATCTGGTAAGTCAGGGTGCCGGACTTGGAGACCAGCCCGACAGGCCCCGACTCGGTGATGTTGGCCGGAGTGATGCCGGCCAGTGCCTCGCCGGGGGTGATGATGCCGGGGCAGTTGGGGCCGATGATGCGGGTGGTCGGCTTGCCGTCGGACCCAGTCTTGGCGGCCGCCAGGTTGTAGAACTCGGCGGTGTCCTGGACCGGGATGCCCTCCGTAATGACCACCAGCAGACCGATGCCGGCCTCGATGGCCTCCACGGCGGCGTCCTTGGCGAACTTGGGCGGCACGAAGGCCACGGAGACGTCGGCACCAGTCTCAGCCATCGCCTCGGAGACGGAGCCGAAGACCGGCAGGTCGGTCTCATAGCCGTCTTTGTGGACGTGGGTGACGTGGGTGCCGGCCTTGCGGGCATTCACGCCGCCGACGATGTTGGTGCCCGCCTTGAGCATCAGGGCGGTGTGCTTAGTGCCTTCGCCGCCGGTGATGCCCTGGACGATGACCTTGGAGTCCTTGTTGAGGTAGATCGACATATCTGTCTCCGTCCCTTACTTATTGGCCAGCTCGGCGGCCTTATCGGCCCCGGCGTCCATGGTGTCGGCAGTGGTGACCAGCGGGTGGTCGGCCTCGGCGAGGATCTTCCGCCCGGCCTCCACGTTGTTGCCGTCGAGGCGGACCACCAGCGGCTTGGTGGCAGTGTCGCCGAGGATGTCCAGGGCCTTGACGATGCCGTTGGCGACGGCGTCGCAGCTGGTGATCCCGCCGAAGACGTTGACGAACACGGACTTCACCTGGCTGTCGGAGAGAATGACGTCCAGGCCGTGAGCCATCACCTCGGCGGAGGCACCGCCGCCGATGTCGAGGAAGTTGGCGGGCTTGACGCTGCCATGAGCCTCACCGGCGTAGGCGACCACGTCGAGAGTGGACATCACGAGCCCTGCGCCGTTGCCGATGATGCCGACCTCGCCGTCGAGCTTCACGTAGTTCAGCTCGTGCTCGGCAGCCTTGGCCTCCAGGGGGTCCACGGATGACTCGTCGATCAGCTCGGCGTGCCCGGGCTGGCGGAACGCGGCATTCTCGTCCAGCGTGACCTTGCCGTCGAGAGCGATGATGCGCCCGTCCCCGGTCCGCACCAGCGGGTTGACCTCCACCAGAGAAGCATCCTCCTCCTTGAAGACCTTCCACAGCTGCTTGAAGACCTTCGCCAGCGCCGGTGCGTCAGCAGCGTCGAACCCTGCCTTGGCGGCGATATAGCCGCCGATGGAGCCGGTGACGCCGACGTTGGGGTCAAAGTTGACCCTGGCGAGCTTCTCCGGGGACTCCTCGGCGAGCTGCTCAATCTCGACGCCGCCCTCCTTGGAGCACATCGCCAGATATTGGCGCTCGGCGCGGTCCAGCAGGATGGAGAAGTAGTACTCCTCCGCGATCTCCGCGCCCTGGGCAACCATCACCCGGTGCACGGTGTGACCCTTGATGTCCATGCCGAGAATCGCCTGGGCGTGCTCGTAGGCCTCCTGCGGGGTCTTGGCCAGCTTCACGCCGCCGGCCTTGCCGCGGCCGCCGACCTTCACCTGGGCCTTGATGACCACAGTGCCGCCGATCTGCTCGGCGGCCTTCTTTGCTTCTTCGGGGGTGGTGGCGACCACGCCTGCGAGCACGGGGACTCCGTGCGCTTCGAACAGGTCGCGCGCCTGGTACTCGTAAAGGTCCACAGGGGTGTCCTTCTGTGTTGACGACAAAGCGAGTGACGAGAGCCCGCTGGCGTCACATCACTTCATAAATGTGACTCAGGTGACTTTCTCCAGGGGAGCATATCGCAGGAGGAGACGCTTCTCAGCACCGCCGAAGGCAACCTTCGCCACGGTCTTGTCTCCTGATCCTTCGACGCCGAGCACCTCGCCGACGCCGAATTTCCCGTGCTTGACCTGGTCACCGGCGCTGAGTGAGGGGATCTCCCGGGTCGGGTTCACATTCTTCGGCGCGGAGGGGGCGGAGCGAGCTCCCGTGAGGGACTCCTCGCTGCTCCATCCGGTGCCGCCGAAGCTTCCGCTGCTGCCTCCGAACCCGCCGGAGCCGAAGCCCCGGGAGCCGCCGCTGCGGGCCGGCACGGACTCGGGGCTGGAGTGCAGCAGATGCTCCGGGATCTCGGCGAGGAACTGGCTGGGAGGGTTGTAGGAGACCTGCCCCCAGAGGCTGCGGGACTCAGCCCGGCTCAGGCAGAGCCGGTGCTCGGCCCGGGTCAGCCCCACGTACGCGAGCCGTCGCTCTTCGGCGAGCTGCTCGGCGTCGCCCATGGAGCGCTGGTGGGGGAAGACGCCGTGCTCCATGCCGGTGAGGAACACCACCGGGAACTCAAGGCCTTTGGCTGTATGCAGAGTCATCAGGGTGACCTGGCCCTGCTCGGCGGCGAGGCGGGCGGACTCGTCATCGTCGGCGGCGGGGACAGCATCGGCGTCGGCGATGAGGCTGACCTGCTCAAGGAAGCCCTCAAGGGAGGCCTCCTCCGTGTTGGCCTCGTACTCCTTCATCACGGCGACGAGCTCGCCCAGGTTGTCGGCGCGGGATTCGTCCTGCAGATCCTTGGACTCGCGCAGCGCGGCCATCATTCCGGACTGCTCGAGCGCCGCCTCAAGCACTACGGAGGGGTTCTCATCGACGGCGAGGCTGGTGACGTCGTCGATCATCCGGACGAACGATCCGATCTGCTTGACCGCGCGGGTGGAGGCGGCGGTCTCATCGGCCCGGCGGAGCGCCTCGAGGAAAGTGATCCGGTCGCGGGAGGCGAGCTGGGCGACGGCGTCCTCCGCCTTCTCCCCGATGCCGCGCTTGGGCTCGTTGAGGATGCGCCGGAGGTTGACGTCGTCGTCGGGGTTGTTGACCACGTGCAGGTAGGCGAGCGCGTCCTTGATCTCTTTGCGGTCGTAGAACCGGGTGCCGCCGATGACCCGGTAGGGGATGCCGCGGTGGATCAGTCGCTCCTCCAGGGAGCGGGACTGGGCGTTGGTGCGGTAGAAGACGGCGACGTCGGAAGGCTTCACGCCCTCGTCGTCGCCGAGCCGGTCGATGGTCCGGGCGATCCACTCGGCCTCGTCGGACTCGGAATGGGCGACATGCAGGGTGACGTCCGGCCCCGCCCCGGACTCGGTCCAGAGGCTCTTCTCCTGGCGGGACGAATTCTGGGAGATGACCGCGTTGGCGGCGTCAAGGATGTTCTGCGTGGAGCGGTAGTTCTGCTCGAGCTTGATGACATGGGCCTGGGGGTAGTCCCGCTCGAACTCGGTGATGTTGCGGATGTCGGCACCCCGGAACGCGTAGATCGACTGGTCGGAGTCGCCGACGACGGTCAGCTCGGCCGGAGCCGTCTGCACTTCCTCATCCGGGGCGGTCAGCTGGCTGATCAGCCGGTACTGAGCATGGTTGGTGTCCTGGTACTCGTCGACCAGCACGTGCCGGAAGCGGCGGCGGTAGCTGTCACGGACGGCGGGGAACGCCTCCAGCATGTAGACGGTCTCGGTGAGCAGGTCGTCGAAGTCATAGGCGTTGGCCGCGCGCAGCCGCTGGGAGTACTCGGCGAAGATCGTGGAGACCGCCTCGGAGAACGGCTCATTGGGCGCTTTGGCGCTGAACTCCTCGGCGTCGATGAGCTCATTCTTCAGGGCGCTGATCCTGTTGCGGATGGCCCGCGGGCTGAACCGCTTGGGGTCCAGCTGGTGCTCCTTCGCAATCTGGGTGACCAGCCGCAGGGAGTCGGAGGCGTCATAGATGGTGAAGCTGGACTTCCGGCCGATGGTCGCCGCCTCCGCGCGCAGGATCCGCACGCAGGAGGAGTGGAAGGTGGAGATCCACATCCGCTGAGCGGCCGGGCCGATGAGCCGCTCCACGCGCTCCCTCATCTCTCGGGCGGCCTTATTCGTGAAGGTGATCGCCAGAATCTCGTGCGGCCGGGCCGCTCCGGTCTGGATCAGGTGAGCGATCCTGCGGGTGAGCACCGCGGTCTTCCCGGAGCCCGCCCCGGCCACGATCAGCAGCGGGGACCCGGAGTGGAGCACCGCTTCCCTCTGCTGCGGGTTCAGCCCCTCCACAGCCGCCTCGGACGGAGCCGGCGACTCCTGCAGAACCGCCGGGGCGTCGTCGTGGGCACCGGCCAGTTGGCCGCTGCGTGTCCCGCGGGCCCCCTGGCCGGCACGCTCTGAAGGCGGAGTGAAGAGAAAATCCATGACGGCTCCATTCTACGACCGCCCCCTGACACGACATCCTCTGCACAGGAGTCCCAGCCTTGTTGAGTTACCCGGCCTCTATCCAGAGAGGGCCCGCGCGACTGTCGGCTCGGCTGCGAAGGGCAGGGCTCAGGCCTGTCCCCACTGGGTGAGCGATGCCGAGCTGGGTGAGCAGACCTTTGCCGAATGGCTGGAAGAGCAATGAAACGGTTTTCTCATTGATGATAATTTATGAAATGTGGTTTCAGAGTGTGAGGATCTTCTGGCGATGCGGGGACGGCTGCGGTCGCTGCTGCCGAGGCTGAAGGACGGCCACGCCCGCGTGGTGAACCTTGTCACCACAGACCCCCAGTCCGCGCTCAATGGCACCGCCGCGCAGATCATCGGCCGGTCGGCCTCCGCCACACCGGTGAGACCCGCCAGAGCCTCGCCGTGGTGGACATGCTGCGCTCGGCGGTGGCCCTCGGGGTGACGGCATGAGCGGCATCGCGCTGGCGATGGTGCTGGCGGCCGCGGTCTTCCACGCCGTGTGGAACCTGGCGGCGAAGACATCCCGCGGGGACACGACCATCTTCATCTGGATGTACTACTCGATGGCGTGTGCGGCAACCCTTCCCGTCGGCGTCGCCCGTGCCGTGGTGACCGACGCGGACTACGGCTGGGAGCTCCCCGCGGCGGCCTTCGTCACCTCGCTGCTGCACATCGGATACGCCCAGCTGCTGCAGACCGGCTACCGGAAGGCTGATCTCGGCGTGGTCTACCCGGTGGCACGCGGAGTCGGCCCGGTCCTGACCATTGTGATCGCCGTCGCAGTCCTCGGGGAGCGCCCAGAGACCCTCGCGCTGATCGGAGGCCTCGTGGTCATCGGAGGGATTCTGCTCGTCACGGGACGGAAGCTGTTCCAGCGCTCCTCCGGGCTGGGCACCGGGCTGCTCTACGGTTCGGCAACGGGCGCGGCCATCGCGGCGTACACGCTGTGGGACAACTACTCCGTCAATGGCCTGGGCATCGACCCGATCCTCTACTTCGGTCTCAGCGGGGTCTTCCAGTCCGCTGTGATGCTGCCGTGGGTGCTGCGCAGGCGGGAGCTGATAGGCCCCACCTGGCGCAGTGACAAGAGGCCCGCCGTCATCATCGCGACGCTCTCCCCGCTGGCGTACATCCTGGTGCTCTATGCGATGACCTTCACCTCGGTCGCGCTCGTGGCCCCGGTGCGGGAGTCATCGATCATCATCGGCTCCCTGCTGGCCTGGTGGCTGTTCAAGGAGAAGGACCCCGTCCGCCGGCTGGCAGGGGCCGCGGTGGTCGCCGCCGGAATCGCTCTCATCGCAGTCAGCTGAGACCCTGCATGGCAGGAGCCGCTGCGGCGGAAAGCGCCGTGCTCCCTGCCTTGCTGAGGAGAAGCTCAGCCTTCGTAGAAGGGGTAGTCGGTGTAGCCGCGCTCTCCGCCCACGTAGAAGGTGGCGGGGTCGGGCTCATTCTCCGCGAGGTCCTCCCACCAGCGGCGGACCAAGTCCGGGTTGGCGATCACCGCACGTCCTACGCTGACCGCCTCAGCAAGGTCCTCGTCCACCAGACGCGCGGCAGCCTCCCGGTCGGTCTGCACGCCGAAGCCGGTGTTGGCGACCAGCGGAGCACCTGACACCTTCCGGATCATCTGAACCAGCTCAGAGGCCGGATCTGCATTCAGCACGTCGATGTGGGCCAGGCCGAGCGGCGCCAGGCCCTCGGCGAGCGCCCGGTAGGTGGCCAGCGCGTCGGCGTCGTCCTCCTCGAGGGCGCCCTGGATGTTGTGCTGCGGAGAAAGCCGGATGCCGGTCCTGCCCGCACCGATCGCCCGCGCGGTGGCAGCGGCGATCTCCACGGAGAGCCGAGCCCGGTTCTCGGGGCTTCCGCCGTACTGATCGGTGCGCTGATTGGTGGTGGGAGCGGTGAACTCGTGGATGAGATAGCCGTTTGCCCCGTGGATCTGGACGCCGTCCATTCCTGCGGCGACCGCGTTCTCCGCAGCCCGGACGAACTGCTGCACGGTTTCGCCGACCTCCTCTGTGGTCAGAGCGTGCGGGACGGGGTGGGCCTGCTTGCCCTCCGGGGTGCGGATCTCGCCCGGGGCGGCGATCGCCGAGGGCGCAGCGACCCGTCCCGTGGCGGAGATGCTCGGGTGGCCTATACGCCCGCCATGCATGATCTGCATGATGATCCGGCCGCCTTCGGCGTGCACCGCCTCGGCCACCCGGCGCCAGCCCTCCACGTGCTTCTGCGTCTCAATGCCGGGCTGCCCGATCCAAGTGCGCCCCTCCCCCGCCGGCCAGGTGCCCTCGGTGGTGATGAGTCCCGTGCCGGCCCGCTGCCGGTAGTACTCGACCACCGTGCTGTTGGGGGTTCCGTCCTCCTCGGAGCGGATGCGGGTCAGCGGGGCCATGACGAGCCGGTTGGCGAGATTCATGGAGCCGAGGGTGACGGGGGTGAAGAGGGCGGAGGTCATCGGTGTCCTTGCCTGGAGGGGTCGTGCGGTCCGGCAGGGGCAACCTCAGGGCCCGACGTCGCATTCCGGGGAGTGGGGAATCCCACACGAGGACGCCGGCTCGGAGGGCAGCGGCGGGCTTGCGCCTAGTCCTCGATGTCTGCCCTTCCGCCGATGGGGATGGTCCCGGTGTTCGCAGCAAGGTCGTCGACCTGGTCACGGCGGTCCACCCGGCACCGGTTCTGCCGCATACGGGAGGTGATGGGCCGCATGAGCACGTCCCCGAGGGCGATGCCGGCGGCGATCGCCACAATGATGGTCATGGCGGTGAACAGCAGGTGAAGCCCTGCGTTCATCATCTCCGCGGAGGAGCCGAGCGCGATCTGATACATCCCGCGGAAGATGATCAGACCAGGGAGCATGAACATCATTGCCGGCACTGCCACCACCAGCAGCGGGGCCTGCAGCCGCAGCGCAATGATGCGGGCCAGGGACCCGATCACCACCGCACCGACCACCGGCGAGAACCAGCTGCCCAGGCCGAGGCTCTCCGCGGCGTAGTACGCGGAGAAGCCGAGGCAGGCGACGGCGCCTGTGGGCAGCAGCAGCCGCCAGGGCGCCTGCTCCACGATCGCGGCGGTCACAGCGGTCGCCAGCACCAGCAGCGCCAGGACCGCCGGGTTATAGATGTGATGGATGCCTTGGACGATCTCCACCTCGGGGGCGCCCAGGGCGTCGGCGGCGATGACTGCAGTCATGATCCCCGCCGTCATGCCCGCGAAGGACACCAAGGTGGAGACCAGCCGCCCGGCCGCGGTGATCGGGAAGGCATGAATGACATCCTGCATGGCGTTGACGATCCTCACACTGGGCAGAAGGATCATCAGCCCTCCGGCGACCACCATGGACGGGGTGATGTCGGCGCCGATCCAGACCGCCGCCAAGGCGAACGCCGTAGCGGTGAACCCGCCGGCGGCGAGGGTGAAGATCTCCGGGATCCGCCAGGCGACCAGCTGCCGGGTGATGCCGAGCACCAGCAGGGTGGCTGCGAAGCCGAGGAAAGCATCCAGCGGCGGGGCGCCCGTGTAGCTGGCGAAAAGGCCCGCGAAGAGCGCACCGGCGAGGGTGACCACCCAGCGCGCATAGGGCTTGGGCTCGCTGCGGATCTCTTCGAGCCGCCGCTGCGCCTCAGCACGGGTCAGCCGCCCGGAAATGACGTCGGTGACCATCTGGTGGACGTCGCAGAGTGCCCGGAAGTTCCCGGACCATGAACGGACCACACGCACCCGGGAATAGGGGACCTTGCCTTCGGGCGCCCAGTTGAAGATGATCGACTGGTTGGTGATGTCCACATCGATGTTCTTCATCCCGAAGGCGGCGGTGACCGCAATGATGCTGGTCTCCACGTCGAAGGCGCCGGCCCCATAGCGGAAGAGGGTCTCCCCCAGGTCGAGGACGAAGTCGATGGTGACGAGCTCGTCGGCCTCCTGCGGCGCCTCGGCGAGCATCGGATTGGCGTAGGGGGTGCCGGCGAGCCGGTCGACGATGGGGATGGTGCCGGTGGCCGCCTGGGCGGGTTCGATCACCCGACGGAAGACGTGGCGGACGTCGGCCTTCTGCTCGAACGCGGCGGGGTCAAAGCGAGCCGGCTTCTTCTTCCCGGCCGCCCGCGGAGGCTTGGCGCGGCGCTTCTGCTTAGGCACGGGGGCCGTCTCGGACGCCGGCCTGACCACGGGCAGAAGCTGGCTGCTGGTGTCCGGCTCGGAGACCACGGGGTCGATCGGGGTCGTCGGATTGTGGGGCGGCATAGGCCCTCCAGGGAAAAGTGCGGATGTCGGCGATGTGGAGAGATATGTGAGGCGGAGAAAGCCGACCGGCTGTCGAGATACGACCAGATCACACTGCAGAAAGCGCCCGAATGGGCAGTACCCCTAGGAAGCCTCGATCTCTGCCCATATCGTCCCACGGGCAGAAGCCTCAGCACAACGAGGCCGGGGCCGCGGCGCGCACCCAGGCAGGACGGCTCACGTATGCCGCGAAGCGATCACCGCACGGCATTGCTGCCTGCGAGACGTGGAAGCCTGGTGCCGCGTGGGTGTTCTACGCTCGAACGATGAGCCACCACGCCATGAGCCCGCAGCCGTCGGTGCTGATCGTTGAGGACGAGGCGCCGCTGGTTCGACTGGTCGGCGACTACCTGCGGCGGGATCGGTTCGCTGTTCGTGCCACCGACGACGGGCACGAGGCCCTGCGACTGATCCGCTCGCACCAGCCATCAGTGGTTGTCCTGGATCTCGGGCTGCCCGGATTGGACGGGGTTGAGGTATGCCGCCAGCTGAGGACCTTCTCTGACTGCTACGTCATCATGCTTACGGCTCGAGCAGATGAGGGTGACCGCCTCATCGGGCTGTCCGTAGGGGCTGATGATTATGTCACCAAGCCCTTCAGCCCCAGAGAACTGGTGCTTCGAGTCAAAGCTATGCTCCGCAGGCCTCGGCTGGCGGCCGCACCGCCGCCCCGGACGCATCTGGTGGGGCCCCTGCGTGTCAATGAGGCCTCCCGGGAAATACGGCTGGACTCTCACCCGGTCGAGGTGACCCGAACCGAGTTCGACCTGTTGGCCGCACTGATCGCCGAGCCCGGCGCCGTGTTCTCTCGCCGGGAACTGATCAACCAGGTTTGGGGAGAGGAATGGGTTGGTGACGAGCACCTGGTCGATGTTCACATCGGCAATCTCCGCAGAAAGCTCGGCGACCAGCCCGCCCGTCCCCGCTTCATCCGCACTGTTCGCGGCGTGGGCTACAAGCTCGAGCCGGACAGAGCCTCGTCATGAGACTGCCGGGCGAGCTGAGACTTCAGAGCAGAATCCTGCTCTCGGTAGTTCTGGTGGTAGCTGCAGCCGGCTTGACGGCTTGGACTGTTGCACTCGTGACAGGGCCGGCGATCTTTCATGAGCACATGCTCATGGTGGAGACCTCTGACCCGGACCCTGAGGTGGTTGCTCACGCGGAGGAGGCCTTCGGGCATGCATGGCAGCTGTCCCTGGCCCTGGCCCTCCTTGCCGCCTGCCTCGCCTCAGTCCTGGTCAGCGTGATTCTTGCCCGACGCATCACATCAACGGTGGACACCCTGCGCAGCGCTGCGCTGCGGGTGGCAGGCGGCGACTATCGCGGGGAGGTTCCCGCCGGGAAGATGGGGGTGGAGCTGAGGGAGCTCGCGTCGGCCTTCAACAGTATGGCTGCGGAGCTGGCGACCACGGAGCAGACGAGAAAGCGTCTTCTATCAGATCTGGCCCACGAGATGCGGACACCCCTGGCAACCGTTGACGGGTACCTGGAGGGGATGCTTGATGGGGTCACCGAAGCCGAGCCCGAGACGATCGTCATGCTGCGTGAGCAGACTGAACGCCTCCGGCGCCTTGCTGACGACGTCTCGCTGGTCAGCGCTGCCGAGGAGCATCGGCTCAGCGTGAAGAACGAACCGCTCTCTGTGAATGAACTGGTCCGAGCAGCTGAGGCGCAGGCGCGCGCCTCATTCCTCAGCGAAGGCGTGCGGCTGTCAGCGGAAGTCAGCGCGGATGACCCCGTGATCTACGGGGACAGGGACCGGTTGTCCCAAGTGCTGACCAACCTGCTGGACAACGCCCTGCGGAACACCCAGAGCAACGATGCCGTCACTCTGCGCACTCTGAGAGCCGGAGAGGCGGTAGTTCTTCAGGTCGAGGACAGCGGACACGGCGTCGCAGCCGAGCACCTGCCGCACCTCTTCGAGCGGTTCTACCGCGTGGACTCAGCACGAAACCGCACCCACGGCGGTTCCGGTATCGGCCTTGCCATCGTTCGGTCCATCGTCCAGGCTCACGGCGGGCGAGCCACGGCGACGAGTGAAGGCTTTGGGCACGGAGCGACATTCACCATCGAACTCCCGTACGCGGCAGACGAAGACCAGCAGTGACGGCCGCCCACGGACGGGCGGCGTGTGAAGATTCAGTCAAGAAACGACGATCTGGCCCGTAAACCAGCGGCGCGCTCGTTAGTGTCAATGGTCGCGCGCAAACCAGAAACTCTGCGCCATCTCCAGCTTCAAACCCCGGGAGACTGAATGTGTCACCTTCGAGAGTGACTTTCTCCGCGACTGAGCATCATCCAGGCCCAGCTCGAGTCTCAGCCCTGGATGCAGCACGCGGACTGGCCATCATCGGCATGGTCGCTGTCAATGTCGGGCCGCGGGACGGCTCGTCCCTTATGGATTTCATCTACCGCCTGCCCCACGGCCGAGCGTCACTTCTCTTCGTCCTGCTCGGCGGCGTCGGCTTCACGCTCATGACCCGAAGAGCCAGAAACCATCAGAGCAGCGTTCCTTGGGAGGCGATTCTCTGGCGCGCCCTTCTGCTCCTTGCGGTGGGGCTCCTGCTCCAGGAGCCAGAGCATGAGATCCGAGTCATTCTGACAACGTATGCGGCGCTGTTCTTGGCAGGGCTGCCCCTCATCAGGGCAGGCAGCCGATTGCTGCTGGCTCTGACCGTCGCCAGTGTCGGCCTCGGCCCACTCCTGTGGATCCTGATCCAAGACCACCAAGAGCATGGTTTCAAACGGGAACCTGTGACAGCGGCTGAACCACCTTGGGAGATACTCACCGATGTCCTTGTGACCGGCCCCTACCCAGCCGTGGTGTGGGCTGCCCCGTTCTTGTTCGGAATGTGGCTGGGACGATTGGACCTCGCACAGCCAAAGATCAGCACCCGCCTCATCCTGTGGGGAGGACTCACGGCTGCGGCTGCGCACGTCGCATCGCTGACTCTCATCGGAGTGTTCGGCGAACCATCCAGCCACAATGACTGGCAGCGCCTGGTCAGTGATGTGGCGCACTCAGAGATGCCCCTATGGATACTCGGGGGCGGCGGAGCGGCCGTCTTCGTGCTGGGAGTGTGCCTGAAAGTCCCCGGATGGAGCGGGCCCGGCGCCCGATCACTTGCTGCGCTGGGACGCATGGCTCTCACCGCCTATGCAGCCCATCTCCTCGTCCTCGCACTCGTGGTGAGGCCGGGACCTGAGACGCTGCTGGGCGGGCTGACCACCACGATCGCCTTGTGCACCGGGCTGATCCTCTTCGCAATCCTCTGGTTCCGAGTCGCGCACCAGGGTCCACTGGAAGCGCTGCTTCGTCCGCCCTGGGACCGAAGCCGCAGCAAGAGATAGCCGCAGGGCCTTCCGCAGTCGTCAACGGCTGCTCAGGGTTCTATGAAGATTTTCGCAAGAGCGGGCTGCTGGAGCGACGGAGCTGCTTCCCATCGGGTTGAATCAGTCCGAGAAGCCCACCGAAAGGAGCTCAGAATGAGAACCACCTTCACCCCCCAGCTGGCCGGCCTGCTGGCAGCTTCGCTTGTGCTGTCATCCTGCGCGCAGGACGGCGACCAAGGGTCTTCCCCGGCAGGTGAGCATGATCAGCACACTCCTGAGGCGACAGACGCTCAGTTCAACGAGGCCGACGTGGAGTACGTGTCGGGGATGATCGTCCACCACCAGCAGGCCGTGGAGATGTCCGACCTCCTCTTGGAGGAGGATGACGCAGACCCTGATGCTGCCGCTCTCGCTGAAGACATCCGAGCCGCCCAGCAGCCTGAGATCGATGAGATGGAGACGTGGCTGGCGGCGTGGGGGCACGAGACCAGCGATGAGGACGAACACCGCGAGCATGGGGCCTCGCACGAAGGCATGATGAGTGAGGGCGACCTCGAGCAGCTTGAAACAGCTTCGGGAGAAGAAGCTTCGCGACTCTTCCTGGAGCAGATGATCATCCATCATGAAGGTGCAGTGAGCATGGCTGAGGACCACCTGGAGAATGGGGAGAGCCCCGACGCCCTGGAACTCTCAGAGAACGTGATCTCAGAGCAGAGCGCGGAGATCAGCCAGATGCAGGAGATGCTCGAGGACCTGTCATGAATGCCCTCTGAACCATGCTGCGGTCCGTTCCGAGGCGGACTGCACTGGGGTCGCTTCGCTCGGCTCCTCGACAAGGACCGCCGATGCTCTGTGCCCCAGACAGGATTCGAACCTGTGACACCCGCTTTAGGAGAGCGGTGCTCTATCCCCTGAGCTACTGAGGCGGGACTCATCCATCGTACCGGTCGGCATGTGACTCTGCGTGAAGGCACTGTCATCCCCGAGTTACATGCCGGGCCTACTCTTGAAGATATGTTTGAACAGAAGCCCGACCGCACCGGGCGCGTCACACTGGTGGGCGGCGGCCCCGGAGCCGCGGACCTGATGACCGTGCGTGCCATGCGTGCCCTCGCGGCAGCCGACGTGGTCTTCTACGATCGGCTCGCCCCCACCGAGGAGCTGCGCGAGTGGGCCCCCGAGGCAGAGCTGTTCGACGTCGGCAAGCGTCCCGGCCATCACAGGGTCACCCAGGAGAACATCCACAGCATGATGCTCGACGCCGCGCAGGCCGGAAAGCACGTGGTGCGGCTCAAGGGCGGGGACCCGTTCGTGTTCGGCCGCGGATGCGAAGAGGTCGCCGCCTGCCGCGACGCCGGCGTCCCCGTCACCGTCGTGCCGGGAATCACCTCGGCGATCTCTGTTCCGGCTGCTGCCGGGATCCCCGTCACCGCACGGAGCATCACCCGCACCTTCACTGTGATCTCCGGGCACGACCCTCTCACCGACGAGGAGCTCACAGGCCTGGTCGCCCTCGGCGGGACTGCCGTCATCCTCATGGGAGTCGGCACCCTCGCCAATACGCTCACTGGGCTTCAGAGTCACGGGATGCGCGCCGACACTCCCGTCGCCGTGGTGGAGCGCGGCTTCAGCGACGACCAGCGGATCCTCATCGCCGACTCGCAGGAGATGATCGCCACCGCCGCGAACGCCAAGCTGCGTCCGCCCGCTGTGCTGGTGATCGGCGAAGTCGTCCGCCTCGCCGCCCAGGAGGAGGACCAGGGCGTCGCCGTCCGCGGCGCCGGGGCTCTCGGCGAGCTCCGCGCCATGGCCGCCCACAGCTGAGCTCCTGGGGGAAGAGCCCACGCCCCCAGGAGAAGAAAGTCTGTCCAGACATGACTGTGGCCCCCGCTCCGGATGGAACGGGGGCCACAGTGCCGTCTCAGGCAGCTAGCGCC
Source organism: Nesterenkonia populi (assembly GCF_007994735.1). NCBI lineage: Bacteria > Bacillati > Actinomycetota > Actinomycetes > Micrococcales > Micrococcaceae > Nesterenkonia > Nesterenkonia populi. The sequence goes on from NZ_VOIL01000001.1 coordinate 396,008, forward strand.
TGATCATCGCTCGTCTCTCGATCAGAGCGGGCTGACGTTCTCAGCCTGCAGACCCTTGGGTCCGCGGGCAGTCTCGAACTCAACCTGCTGGTTCTCCTCGAGGGAGCGGAAGCCAGAGCTGTTGATCGCGCTGAAGTGCACGAACACGTCGTCGGAGCCGTCCTGGGGGGCGATGAAGCCGTATCCCTTTTCGGCGTTGAACCATTTCACGGTGCCAGTGGCCATGGTGTTTCCTTACTGCTGTTTCTCTGCACCGATGAGTTCACGGCGCATTTCCCTCAACGCCTGGCCAGGCCCTGAGGGAAGATTTTTCGGCCACTAACAAATATGAAAATGACGTACTGCGCTTCAGTCTACGCCACTCAGGCCGCGACTTCGACCTCGACCTGGTGGTTGATGGTGGTGCGGTCGGTGCCGGTGGAGGGCACGAACCGCACCATCATGGCCTTGAAGCCCGGAGTATTGGACTCGCGCGCCTTCAGATCCCGGTGGACCAGGGCGTTCGCCTCCGGGTAGTAGGCGGCCGCGCAGCCCCGCGCAGTGGGGTACTCCACCAGGGTGAACTGGTTGGCACGACGCTCCTCACCGTCGTAGACGGAGATCACGTCCACCACCTCGCGGTGCTCGAAGCCGCTCTCCTTGAGGTCGTCGGGGTGGATGAGGATCACACGACGGCCCCCCTTCACGCCGCGGTAGCGGTCGTCCAGTCCGTAGAAGGTGGTGTTGTACTGGTCGTGGGAGCGCATGGTCTGGAGCACCAGGTGCCCCTCCGGGGGCTTGAGGTACTCCATCTCACGCACGGTGAAGGAGGCCCGGCCGTCCTCGGTGGCGAACTCGCGGTGGTCGCGCGGCGGGTTCGGCAGCACGAAGCCGTACTTCTGGCGGATGCGCTTGTTGAAGTCCTGGGTCCCGGGGATCACGCGGGAGGCGTGGTCGCGGATGACGTCGTAGTCGTCGGCCATGGCCTGCCAGTCGATGGGGTGGTCCGGGTCGTCCTTGAAGATCGCCTGGGACATGCCGGCGAGGATGGACGGCTCGGAGAGCAGGTGGTCGGAGACCGGCTCGAGGCGGCCCTGGGTGGAGGACACCACGGACATGGAGTTCTCCACGGACAGGAACTGACGTCCGCCGGGGTGCTTGTCGTCCCGGTCGGAACGGCCGAGGGTCGGCAGAATGATGCTGGTCTTGCCGTGGGCCACATGGCTGCGGTTGGGCTTGGTTGAGATGTGCACGGTCAGCCCGGTGTTGCGCAGGCCGTTCTCCATCACCTCAGTGTCGGAGTTCGCCATGGCGAGGTTGCCGCCCAGAGAGACGAACACGTCCACGTTGCCTTCCGCCATGGCGTACATGGTGTGGGTGGAGTCGTAGCCCTCTTCGCGCGGAGAGACGATGCCGAACTCCGCGTCGAGCCCCTGGAGGAAGTCCTCCTTGGGCTTCTCCCAGATCCCGAAGGTGCGGTCGCCCTGCACGTTGGAGTGGCCGCGGACGGGGCAGGCGCCGGCGCCGGGCTTGCCGAAGTTCCCCTGCATCAGCAGCAGGTTGATGATCTCCTTGATGGTGTCCACCGAATGGGGCTGCTGGGTGATCCCCAGGGCCCAGCAGAAGATGGTGGCCTTGGACGCGGCGAGCATGTCGCCGATCTTCTCGATCTCGGCGCGCTCGAGGCCGGTGGCCTCCTCGATCTCGTCCCAGTCCAGCTCCTGGCGGGCAGCCTTGTAGTCCTCCCAGCCCTTGGTGGACTGCTCGATGAAGTCCTTGTCCAGCACGCTGCCGGGGCTCTCCTCCTCCTTCTTCAGGAGAAGGTGGCCCAGCGCCTGCATCAGCGCCTGGTCGCCGCCGACCTTGATCTGGAGGTACTCGTCGGAGATCTTGTCGCCGGTGAGCACCTTGTGGGACTGCAGCGGGTGCTCCATGGGAGCCTGGGGGTCCTTGAACTTCATCAGGCCGGCCTCCGGCAGCGGATTCACGGAGACCACCTTGCCGCCGCGATGGCGGGCCTTCGCGAGGGAGCCGAGCATGCGGGGGTGGTTGGTGCCGGGGTTCTGGCCGATCACGAAGATCAGCTCGGCGTTCTCAATGTCCTCCAGGGAGACGGTTCCCTTGCCGATGCCGATGGTGGGGTTCATCGCGGTGCCGGAGGACTCGTGGCACATGTTGGAGCAGTCAGGGAGGTTGTTGGTGCCCAGGGAGCGCGCCATCAGCTGGAACATGAACGCAGTCTCGTTGGGGGTGCGCCCGGAGGTGTAGAACACGGAGCGCTCAGGCGTAGTGGCCTTGATGTGCTCGGCGATGGTCTCGAAGGCCTCGTCCCAGGAGATGGGCTTGTAGTGGGTCTCGCCCTCCCGAATGATCATCGGGTGGGTGATGCGGCCGGACTGGCCCAGCCAGTACTCGGTCTTCCTCTCGAGCTCGGAGATGGGGTGCTCGGCCCACCACTCGGGCGGGCAGATCCGCTTGGTGTGCTCCTCGGCGAGGGCCTTGGCACCGTTCTCGCAGAACTCAACCTGCTTGCGATCGCCGGTGATGGACTCGGGCCATGCGCAGCCGGGACAGTCCACGCCCTTGTCCTGGTTGACGCGGTAGAAGTTGCTCACCGTGCGGCGGACGCCGCCGTGGAAGAGACTGCGCTTGAAGGAGACCTGCACCGCCTTCAGACCGGCGGCATAGTCCTTCTTGTGGGTGATCTTGAGATTGCTCTCGTCGATGTCCTTGAAATTGGCGATGCGTCCGCGAACGTCATTCATGGGTGCGCTCATCCTTCACAGTGGGGTGAGATGTCTCGGGCTTGCTTGGTCTCAATCGTACCGAGGCCCTCAGGCGGGCGCATTCACGGCCTGTTCAGTGTTCCGCTCTGCGGGAACGGAGCGGCCTGCGGCATCACGCCCGGGCTGGATCTCGGAGGCGGAGGCATCGTCCTCGGCGAGGTCGATGATCCGCTCGGGGTGGGTGTACACGTTGATGCTCTTCCCCCGGGAGAAACCGGCCAGGGTGAGCCCGGAACGGTCTGCGAGGTCCACGGCGAGCGAGGACGGCGCCCCCACGGCGGAGAGCAGCTCCACCCCGGCGAGCGCGGCCTTCTGGACGAGCTCGAAGCTCGCACGGCCGGAGACCTGCAGGGCGGTTCCGGCCAGGGGGAGCCGGCCCTCCATGAGGCCCCAGCCGACCACTTTGTCCACCGCGTTGTGCCGGCCCACGTCCTCACGGAGGCAGAGCAGCTCACCGTCGGCGCCGAAGAGGCCGGCGGCATGGACTCCGCCGGTCTTGGAGAAGAGCGCCTGGGAGTCGCGCAGCGCGTCGGGGAGGCTGAGGAGCTGCTCGGCAGTGATGCTCAGGTCTCGGCTGCCGCGCCCCGGCGGGAGGGTCTTCTCCACGGCGTCGATGCTGGTGGTGCCGCAGATCCCGCAGGCGGAGGTGGTGGTGACGTTGCGCTTTCCGGACAGCGCCGACTGAGCGAGCACCGGGTCCATGCCGACGTCGATCACGTTGTAGGTCTGGTTGCCGAACTCGTCCTGCCCGGAGCAGTAGCGCAGCCCGCGCAGCTGCTCGGCGGAGACCACCAGCCCCTCGGCGACCATGAACCCAGCGGCGAGCTCGAAGTCGTTGCCGGGGGTGCGCATCGTCACGGTGAAGGACTCGCCGCCCAGGCGCAGCTCCAGGGGCTCCTCCACGGCGATGGAGTCGAGCTTGGTGCGGTGGCTGGCAACGGCGTCCCCCTCCTGGGGACGGATCACCCGGGTGACGCGTTTGCGCTGGATCAGACGGCCCATCACTGCTCCTCGTGGGTACGGCGTAGAGAGGGCAACGCGCCGGGGACCTCGAAACATTCCACGGGCTCTCCGGCCGAGATCCCCGCGGGCGGCACGACGGCGAAGACATCAGCCTCAGCCAGGCCCCGCATCATGTGGGATTTGTCGTGCCCGGAAGCACGAACACCGTCCTGGGCCGCGCTGGCGGGGAGCAGGCGGAGGCCCCGGCGGGCGCCCGTGAGCTGCTCGGCGGCGGTGAGCCGCAGGCTGGGCGCGGTCCGGCCGGCCAGCGCTGACAGCAGCGGAACGCCGAGCGCCGAGAGCGCGGCGAAGCCGGCGAGGGGGTTGCCCGGAAGGCCGAGCACCCACCGCTGGGCGTGCCGGGCCAGCAGAGCCGGGTGGCCGGGTCGTATGTCCACAGAGTCGACGACGATCTCCGCACCGAGCTTCTCCAGGGCCGGCCGGAGCACATCCGCCCGAGAGTGAGCGGTGCCGCCGGTGGTGATGACCACATCCTCTGATGCGGTGCGCAGCTGCTCGAGCATCTGGCCGAGGTCGTCCTGCAGCCGGGCGGAGGCCGCGGGAACCGCACCGAGCCCGGTGAGCATCGAGGGCAGGGCGACTCCGAAGACATCACGCACCTGCCCGGGCCCAGGGATGCCGGAGGTGACCACCTCCGTGCCGGTCAGCACCAGCCTGACTGTCGGGGCCGGACGGGCGAGCAGCTCGTCGTATCCGGCGACGGCGGCCGCCGCGGCCCTGGCTGGGGTGATCCGCACCCCTGCGGGCAGCAGCGAGTCCCCCTGGGAGGCTTCCACCCCGCGGGGCCGGATGTTGCGCCCCGGCTCAAGATCAGGAGTTTCCGGAAGCGCGCGGAGGGAACGCTGACTGTGCTCGCTGTGCTCCTGACGAAGGACGGAGACGGTGCCCTCCGGGACGGGAGACCCGGTGACGACTCCTGCTGCCTGGCCGGGGCGCAGCGCCGGCAGAATGTCCGCAGGGCCCTCGGCGCGCTCCGGGATGACCTCCCAGCCGCCGTGGGACCCTGCATCGCTCACCGCCCAGCCGTCCATGGCGGAGGTTGAGACGTGCGGAATGTCCAGCCGGGCACGAACCCCTTCCGCGCTGATCAGGCCGCCGGCCTCCCCCAGCGGCACTCGCCGGGCAGGCGCAGGCTCGGCCGCCGCGGCTCGTCGTCGCGCCTCAGCAAGGCTCAGCATGATGGGCGGGGATCAGCCCTCGGCCTGCTGGCGCTGCTCCAGCAGGTGCTCAGCGACCCGGCTGGCGGCATTGAAGGCCTGCTCGTAGGTGGCCTGCCCGGAGGCTTCGGCCAGGCCGACCACGTATCCGATGACGTAGGTGCTCACCGGCGCTGCGGGGCGGACGACGGTGTGCGCGGCGACGCCGGCAAGCTTCAGCAGCTTATTGATGTCGATCTCAGTCTCGGGGATCTCCAGGTGCTCCTTGAGCTCGTCGACCCAGAGCTCAATAGCTTCCCTGGTGAGCTGCGACTCGGACTTTTCAGGGTTTTCGCTGACAGACATTTCAGGTTCCTTGGAGCTTGGGACGTTCAGATAGGTGACCAGCTGCCCTCCAGGGTCTCATAAGGCTCGCCGTCCCATCAGGCTCGCCGGCGCCCCGGAAGATCGGTGGGTCTTCTACAGGCCGTAGAAGCACGCCGAAGCAGCCCGGTGATAACGTGCCCACGCTGAATCCCCGCACAAAACCAATACTGAGGAGAGTTGCACCAATGGCTCCAAGCGCCGACACGCGCGCAGACTCCTACCGCAAGATCACTGCGGGTCCGGGGTTCAACCGCTGGCTCATCCCACCGGCCGCCCTGGCAATCCACATGTGCATCGGGCAGGTCTACGGCACCTCGGTGTACCAGGGGCGGCTGGCCGAGCACTTCTCCGAGGACCCGCTGGTGGGCATCTTCGGCCAGATCCTCGGCCCCATCTTCGGCGGTGAGGACGCAGCCCAGACCGCGGTGGCGTTCTTCGCGTTCTCCCTGTCCATCGTGCTGCTGGGCCTCTCCGCAGCCCTGTTCGGCAAGTGGGTGGACTCCCGCGGCCCCCGGATGGCGATGCTGGCATCCACGGTCTGCTGGGTCTCCGGCTTCCTGGTCGGCTCTGTCGGCATCTTCACCCAGCAGCTCTGGCTGGTGGGCCTGGGCTACGGCGTCATCGGCGGCATCGGCCTGGGCATCGGCTACATCGCCCCAGTCTCCACGCTGATGAAATGGTTCCCGGACCGTCCCGGCCTGGGCACCGGCATGGCCATCATGGGCTTCGGCGTCGGCGCGATGATCGCCGCACCGTTCTCGAACATGATGATGGGCATCTTCGATGACATGGGTGCTGACGAAGGCGCCTCGGTCGGCTACCTCTTCCTGACCCTGGCCGTGGTCTACGGCCTGATGATGCTCTTCGCCGCCTGGATCGTCCGGGTCCCGCCCGAAGGCTGGAAGCCGGAGGGCTTCGACCCGGATACCAAGAAATCCTCCAAGATGATCTCGGCAGGCAACGTCACCGCCAACAACGCCGTCAAGACCCCGCAGTTCTGGCTGCTCTGGGTGGTGCTGTTCGTCAACATCACCGCGTCCATCGGTCTGCTGCCGCAGGCGGCCAGCTTTGTGCAGGACTTCTTCCGCGAGGACGACGGCGAAACCTTTGCCCACCCGGAGGTCGCGGCAGTGGCCGCCGCCGGGTTTGTCGGCTACCTGTCGCTGACCAACACCCTGGGCCGGTTCATCTGGGCCTCCACCTCGGACAAGATCGGCCGCAAGCCGATCTACATGATCTACCTGGGTCTGGGCGCTGCGCTCTACGTGGCGCTGGGCATGTTCGGCAACACGAACATGGCCGCGTTCATCATTCTGATCGGCATCATCCTGTCCTTCTACGGCGGCGGCTTCGCCACCATTCCGGCCTACCTGAGGGATCTCTTCGGCACCGTCCAGGTCGGCGCGATCCACGGCCGGCTGCTGACCTGCTGGTCGGCCGCCGGCATCGTGGGACCGGCCATCGTGAACATCACTCTGGATGCCGCTGACGGCGTTCCGGGTGAGGATCTGACCGCCGCGGACTACCGGCCGGCGCTGTTCATCATGGCCGGCCTGCTCGTGGTGGGCTTCATCGCCAACCTGATGGTGCGCCCGGTCAGCGAGAAGTGGCATGAGGAGTCCAAGCCCTCCGAGGACGATGAGGACAAGGACGACGCAGAGGAGAAGGCTGAGGCCGAGACCCAGAAGAAGGGCTCCGACACAAAGGTCGAGCCGGCCGGCGCCCCGATCGTTCCGGTCCCGGTGGCCTGGGTGGTGGTGTCCATTCCGATGCTGTACGGCCTGGTCTACACCTTCATCAACGCGATCCAGCTGTTCTTCCCGCCGGAGCCTGACGAGGTCGACGGCGATGACGCTGAGACCGAGGCCAGCGGACTGCTCACCGCAGCACGTCTGGCAGCGGCCGCCGTGCGGAGCGTTCACTCCGTGATCAGCTGATCCGTGCGCCCCTGACTGTGTCCCGGCTGCCCGTGTGGGGGCCGGGACACAGCTGTGTCTAGGGCAGATTCACTCCGAGGCGCCGCGCATCCTCCGGCCTGTCGACGTCCTTCCCAAGATGCGCAGGCATGACCGGCCGGCGATGAGGGATAGGAGCCAGGAGGGTTCTGACGCGGCCGCCCTCAACCGTCTGTGCGTCCAGTCCAAGCATCTGCTCTCGGAGAGCCTGCACGGGAACCGCTGAGCTGAGGAACTGATCCCGGCCCTCCCAATCCAGGGGCACTACGGCCTCTGCTCCGCTGCCCGCGGCCTGATCAAGCAGCCAGTTCAGCAGCGGTCCGGGATCAACGACGTCGACGGCCAGCAGCAGCACGTGTCCTGTCTGGGCCTGCAGAGCCTGCATCCCCGCGTAGACAGCAGCGGCCGGCCCCCCGTAAGCAGGCTCCTCACGAACCACCGTGACATTCGGGCGCTCCCGCACGTAGGGGTCTCCGCCCCCACCGGGTTCCTTCGACGCGTACGGCAGCATCGAAACCTGGTCTTTGAGGTGCTCGGGGCCTACGACGACGATCTCCTCAGCGCCTCGGACGCTCAGCGCTTCGATCCAGTGCTTCAGGAGCGTGCGTCCGTGCTGGGTGAGAGATGCTTTGTCCACTCCGCCCAGGCGTGCGCCTCGTCCGCCTGCGAGCAGAATCGCTGCGCGCACCGCGACGGCTCCCTCGTGAGGGGCGTCAGGCGTAGGGGCGCTCTCAGGCAGGGCTGTGCTCCAAGAAGGGCATCCAGGCCTCCTGCGGGGCGTCGAGCTCCTGGGGCAGCCACATGTGGTGAAGAGGAGCCTTCGGGGTGACACGCAGCGTCCAGCCCAGCCGCTCCAAGGTCTTGTCCCCTTTGCGCACGTTGCAGGGACCGCAGCAGGCCACGAGGTTCTGCCAGGAGGAGTCTCCGCCCCGGGCACGAGGGACGACGTGGTCCACGGTGGCGGCGGGTTTGCCGCAGTAGGCGCAGGTCCGATGGTCTCTGCGCAGAACACCGCGCCGCGAAGGGGTCGCGGGCCCGCGCCTGACCACCCGCACGTAACGATGCAGAAGGACGACGCTGGGCCTGGGGATCAGAGCAGAGGGCGAGGCGATGGGCGTGCCGTCCTGGGCGAGGATGCTGGCTTTTCCGCGCATCACCAGCAGGGCGGCACGGCGGGAGGACACCACGCTCAGCGGCTCGTAGCCGGCGTTGAGCACCAGTGTTCGCATCTGATCAGCCTCCCGGGCGCCGTCTCTCCAGGGCTGGATGGACGTGCGCTGCGAATCTGTCCGTCCTCAACTATATGCCATCTGCGGCGCGGGCTCAGCCTCAGGGCCCCGGGGACGCGTCAGGGGCGCAGTCCTTTGGACTGCGCCCCTGACGATCACGTTGAGAGTCGGCTGGGATCAGCCGCTCGGCCGCAGGTAGGCGACCACACCGGAGTACCCGGTGCTGTGCTGGTGCACGCCGCCGCCGTTGGTGGTGGAGGAGATCGACTGGCCGTTGCCGATGTAGATCTCAGCGTGCCCACCACCGTTGGAGATCACGATGTCACCCGGCTGCGGGCTTGAAACCCGGGGCAGGGAGGCAAGCATGCCGCCAGTGGTGCGGGGAATGCTGGGGCCGCCGGCCTGGGCGTAGGCCCAGTTCACGAAGCCGGAGCAGTCCATGCCGGAGAGGCTGGAGCTGGCCCACACGTAGGGGGTTCCGATGGCCGCGTAGGCCGCAGAGACGATGCCGCCGCCGCTGGTGGCCGACTGAGCGGGCTCAGCGGTCTCGCTGGCGGCAGCCATGGACTGGCTCTCGTCAGCGGTCTCCTGCTGGCCGGTGGCGGTGCCGGCCTGAGCAGCCTCTTCCTGAGTGCCGCCGGTCTGGGCGGACTCAGTCGTGGTCTGCTGCTCAGTCGTGGTGGAGGAGGGCTCCTCGGACTCAGCCGGGGCAGCGGACTCGGAGCTGACCGAGGGGCGCTCGAAGGCCAGCTCCGAGCTGGGGGAGGCCACGACGGTTGCGGACTCGGGGGACTCAACCTGAGAAGCGCGCTCGGCCTTCTCGAGAGTCAGGCCGATCTCCTGGGAGGCGCGCGTGGTGTCGGTGGCCTCAGCGGCTTCTGCGACAGCGGGGGTGGCGGCCAGGAGGCCGGGGGCGGTGAGGGCCAGGGCGGCGACCCCACCGGTACGGGCGGTGCGCTTTGCGGCACGGAGCTGCACGGCCTGCATGCCGGCGGCCTCGCGACGCTCGCGGCGGCTCTGGGTTTTGGTCTCTGTGATCAGCACGGGAATGACTTTATAACAGAAAGGTCTCGATGTCACATTTTCATCACGGTGGCCGCTGACCAGGCCACATGCAGCCTTGGAGCAGGCTGGAAAAGCTGTGGAAACGCGTCAGGGGCGCAGTCCCTGCGGACTGCGCCCCTGAGGAAGCACACGAAGAGTGACGCGAGGCTCAGCCGCCCGGACGGAGGTAGGCGGTCGGGTTGTGCCAGCCGGCGTGCAGAGAATGGATGCTCACGCCGTTGGATACCGTGGCGGAGATGACCTGGCCGTTGCCGATGTAGATGCCGCCGTGGGACTGACCATTTGCGATCACGATGTCGCCGGGCTGGGGGCTGGAGACACGGGGCAGCGAAGCCATCATGCCGTGGGTGGTGCGGGGGACGGTGGGGCCTCCGGCACGGGCATAGGCCCAGTTGATGAACCCGGAGCAGTCCATGCCGCCAGTAGTGGTGCCGCCCCAGCTGTAGGGAGTTCCCAATGCTGCGTGCGCCGCGCTCACGATGGAGCCGGAGCCTGCCCCAGAGTCAGAGGACTCAGAGGAGGAGGAATCGCCGCCGGAAGCAGCCTGCGGGCCGGACTGGGAGTCGTCGGACTGGCTCTGCTCAGCCTGGCCGCCGGCGGCGGAGGACTGGCCCGAGCTCTCCTGCGCGGGCTCCTGCTGAGTCTGAGCGGGCTGGCTCTGGGCCTGCGTCTGCCCCTGGGAGGCCGGTGCGGACTCGGTCTGGGCAGGAGCCGGCTCAGCCTCCTCCTCAGCGGGAGCGGCGGACTCGGAGGTCACGGCTGGGCGCTCGAAGGCAAGCTCGGCGTCGCGCGATGCGGTGACGCTGACCGGAGCGGCGCTGGAGGCGCGCTCCACGCTGAGATCGCCGGTGGTGACCTCAACGGTGGTGGCCTCGCGGCCTTCGTCTGCGGAAGTCTCTGAAGCATTCGCGGCGACGCCGGAGCCGATCACCAGACCGGAGGCAGCCAGGGAGGCGGCGGCGGTGCGACCAGCAGCGCCGGCGTGGGCGGAGACAGCGCCGGCAAGGCCACGGGCGCGACGCCGGTCGCGGCGCGAAGCGAATTCGGTGTTCTCTGTCACTTTCAAAACCTCTTCCCCTGCATGCGGTAGTGGTGTGCTTCCGGGCCAGCCGCAGGGTTGGTGCCGGTCCGGCGTGCTCAGGCATCTCGGACATGCGCCCGAGCACGGCAACGACTTTATAACGGTTCGATATAAATGTCACGCTCAGGTCACGACGCACCCCGATCAGCCTGCGGAAAGGCTGAAATCCCCCGGACAAGAGCACGAGCGCTGAGCGGCGTGTGTCGGTTTGTCACAGAACGGTCACGCGCTGAAGCCCCGGGGATGCATCCCCGCCTGGAGTGCCTGCCCGGGGCAGGTCAGCGGAGAATCTTCACACGGACCGTTCGTTCACGAAGATGTGCTGGGCGACCTCCAGCGGCAGCTCGACGTCGAACTCCCCTTCCTGCTCGTCCAGCACAGACAGGAGCACGTACGCCTCGTTCATCCCCTTGACCGTCACATCCACGCCCGGGCGCAGCCTCACGTCCAGCAGCTGCTCGAGCACCTCCGGCTCCACCTGGATGGACTCGGCCAAGCGCTGGATCCGCCAGTGGCTGTTCTGCCCGCCGTGCAGCTCCGCGGCCCGGCGAAGCGTGGTGCGCGCCAGCGAGGCCGGATGCGCGACCCTCTTCACGCCGAGCTTCTCCAGCCCGGGGATCGGGTTGCCGTAGGGAGACTCCACCGGATCCTCGAGGATCTCCACCAGCCGGCGCTCCACGCGTTCGCTCATCACGTGCTCCCAGCGACAGGCCTCCTCGTGGATATAGGGCCAGTCCAGTCCGATCACGTCGGAGAGCAGCCGCTCGGCGAGCCGGTGCTTGCGCATCACCTGGACGGCCAGTTCGCGGCCGGACTCGGTCAGCTCCAGCTGCCGGGACTCGGTCAGATGCAGAAGCCCGTCGCGCTCCATGCGGGCCACGGTCTGCGACACCGTGGGCCCTGAGTGCTCGAGGCGTTCGGCGATCCGGGCGCGCAGCGGCACGATCCCCTCCTCCTCGAGGTCGAGGATAGTGCGCAGATACATCTCTGTGGTGTCGATCAGATCGGTCAACCTGTGCTCCCGTAACAACTAGGCTGGGCATGGCATAGCACACATCATCTCACCTGCAAGGAGTCACGCCAGTGGTCGCTGAGCACATCACCATCCCCGCCGAGCTGCTGCCCGCCGATGGGCGCTTCGGGGCCGGGCCCTCCAAGGTCCGGAAAGAGCAGGTCGCCGCGCTCTCCGAGGCGGGCGCCAGGCTGCTGGGCACCTCCCACCGTCAGGCTCCGGTGAAGTCCCTGGTGGGAAGCGTTCGCGAGGGGCTGAGCCAGCTGTTCCAGGTGCCGGAGGGCTACGAGGTGGTGCTGGGCGTCGGCGGCTCCACCGCCTTCTGGGACATCGCAAGCTTCAGCCTCGTCTCCTCCAAGGCCCAGCACCTCTCCTTCGGCGAGTTCGGCTCCAAGTTCGCCAAGGCCACCGATCAGGCTCCCTTCCTGGAGGCCTCCAGCATCCTCACGGCGGAGCCGGGCACCCGTCCCGAGCCGCGGCCTGAGGTCGGCACAGACGTCTACGCCTGGCCGCAGAATGAGACCTCCACCGGCGTGGCCGCCCCCGTTGAGCGCGTGGCAGGGGCCGACGACGACGCGCTGATGGTCATCGACGCGACCTCCGCCGCGGGCGGCCTCGCCGTGGACGTCGCCGAGAGCGATGTCTACTACTTCGCGCCCCAGAAGAACTTCGCCTCCGACGGCGGCCTCTGGATCGCGATCATGTCCCCGAAGGCGCTGGCCCGCACCGAGAAGCTCACCGCCGAGCGATGGGTTCCCGACTTCCTGAACCTGCAGACCGCGGTGGACAACTCCCGCAAGGACCAGACGTACAACACGCCAGCCCTGGCCACCCTGGTGACCCTTGATGAGCAGATCCGGTGGATCAGCTCATCCGGCGGTCTGGACTTCGCCGTCGCCCGGACCGCCGACTCCGCCTCCCGCGTCTACCGGTGGGCGGAGCAGCACAGCCTCGCGGCCCCGTTCGTGCAGCGGGCCGAGGACCGCTCCAACGTGATCTGCACCGTGGACTTCGACGACGCCGTTGACGCCTCCGCCGTGGCGAAGACGCTGCGAGCCAACGGGATCGTCGACGTGGAGCCGTACCGCAAACTGGGCCGGAACCAGCTGCGCATCGCAACCTTCACCGCCATCGAGCCCGACGACATCAGCCAGCTGCTGAAGTCCATCGACTTCGTGCTGCAGAGCTGAGCCTCCGCACATCAGCAGAGGGAGGGAGAGCCCATGGGCTCTCCCTCCCTCTGCTTGGCTGCGGCGTCGGAGCCTAACCGATGCCCTGAGTCTTCTGACGGCGCTCCCATGTCTGGAGGACGTAGCCGACCCCACGCTTCGTCTGGATGGCGGGGGCCCCCTCAGCACCGGATTCGATCTTGCGGCGCAGGTAAGAGATGTAGGACTCCACGATTGAGGCGTCCCCGTTGAAGTTGTACTCCCACACGTGGTCGAGGATCTGCTGCTTGGAAAGGACCCGGTTCGGGTTCATCATCAGGTAGCGCAGCAGCTTGAACTCGGTGGGTGAGAGCTCGATGATCTCGCCGTCGCGGCGAACCTCGTGGGCGTCGTCGTCGAGCTCCAGGTTGTCGATGGCCAGGATGGCGTCCTCGCCGTCATCCGGGGCGGTGCGGCGCAGGACGGCCTTGATGCGGGCGACCACCTCGTCCAGGGAGAACGGCTTGGTGACGTAGTCGTCCCCGCCCACGGTGAGGCCGGTGATCTTGTCGTCGGTATCGTCCCGGGCGGTGAGGAACACCACGGGAAAGTGCTTGCCGGCTGAGCGCAGGCGGCGGGTGACGGTGAAGCCGTCCATGTCCGGGAGCATGACATCCAGCACCGCCAGGTCCGGGGAGAACTCCTCCACGGTGTCCAGGGCCTCGCGGCCATTGGCGGCCGCGGCCACCTCGAAGCCCGCGAAGCGCAGGGAGGTTGCGAGCAGCTCACGGATGTTCGGCTCGTCGTCAACGACGAGCAGCTTGCCTTCGGTCTTGTTCTCAGTCACGGCGCCAGTGAACACCCGGTTTCTGGGAGTCGGCTGAATACTTCCTGGCTGAGCAGTGAGCATGAGGGACGCCGGCGCTCTTCTCCGCTCAAGCAGGGGCGCCGAGAGCTCGCAGGCGCCGGGCGTGCTGGCGGCGGCGCAGTGCCAGCAGCACGTAGCTGAGCATCAGCATGAAGCCCAGAGGAAGGCCCCAGAGCGACAGCCAGTACAGTGCTGCGTGCGGGGTGGTCTCCACAAAGTAGAGGCTCAGGATCACCAGCAGCGCGACGAAGGAGACGGCAGTGATGATCACGCCGAGAATCAGGGCGGCCCGGGACACGGGCCCCGGGGCGGGGAGGACTGCGGGGGCGTCTGGCATGAGGCCGATTCTATCGGCGTTACCCTTAAAGCTTCTGTCAGAAGGAGGTTCAGCACAGTGCCCACTGGAAAAGTGAAGTGGTTCGACGCCGAGAAGGGCTTCGGGTTCGTCACCGGCGATGACGGCGAGGAGGTCTACCTGCACTCCTCCGCGCTGCCCGGAGGCGCCGTCGTGAAGTCCGGCACCCGTCTCGATTACGGTGTAGCTGACGGCCGCCGCGGCAAGCAGGCGCTGTCGGTGCGGGTGCTCAGCGAAACCCCGTCGGTGGCCAAGGCCGCCCGCAAGCCCGCCGAGGAGATGGGCGAGCTGGTCCAGGACCTGGTCACCATGCTGGACAACACCACCGGCCAGCTGCGCAGGGGGCACTACCCCAAGCCGGAGCGCGCCCAGCAGATCGCCGCGCTGCTGCGCCGCGTGGCCGACGATTTCGATGCCTGAGGAGGACCAGCATGGCCACCCCTGACCAGCCCCTGGCTGCCGCCGTGACCACGGCCCGCACCGCCGTGGAGGAGATCGCCGGGCCCGGCGAGGTCGGCGATCACGTCTCCGCCGTCGCCGAGGATCTGCGCCTGGTGACTCATCGCTTCGCCGCGGACAAGCCCGGCTACTGGGGCTGGGAATGGTTCGCCACCCTGGCCCGGGCGCCCCGCTCCCAGAAGGTCACCGTGTGCGAGGTCGGAATGCTGCCCAGCGGGGACGCCCTGCTGGCGCCTGAGTGGGTGCCCTGGGAGGAGCGCCTCAACGAGGGGGAGAAGGAGCAGGCCGAGGCTTAGCCGGGGCGGGCATGCTGGGGTCAGCGTCCCAGCGCCGCCTCAGCCTCCTCGGCGATCTCTGCGATCTCATCCCAGCTGGAGCCTTCGGTGAGGATCGTCAGCACCCAGGTGCCAGCCTCGTCGTGGATGACGGCGGCATCGTGCAGGTACCCGTCGATGAAGCCCACCTTGTCGTGCACGTCGCCGGATACTCCGGCGGGGATGCCGTCGCGGTGAATGTTCTCCGCCATGGCATCCATCAGCACGGCATCGCTCTCAGTATCCAGCGGAAGCTCCCCCGACTCCCAGCGGGCGAGCATCCCGGCGAGGTCCTCGGCCGTGGTGTGGACGTCGCCGACCTCAAAGCTGGTGGTCTCCACGCCCGTCTCCGGGAGGTCCGCGACGATCTGGTCACGGCCGACGACGTCGTAGAGCAGCTCCTCGGCGCAGGGGTTGTCCGAGACCGCGATCATGTCGTAGAAGCACTGGTCGAGATCGCGCCCATCAGCAATGGCCTGATCCCAGGCCAGCTCGCCGGCCTCGACCTGCTTCAGGGCGCTGTAGGCCACATACAGCTTATAGGTGCTGGCCGGCTCCATGGGAGCATCCGCACTGTAGGCGGCGTGCCGGCCCTCTCCGGAGAGTTCGATGAGACTGACGCTGTACTCCCCGGGGCGCCCCTCGAGGATCTCCTCGAGGCGGACATTCAGATCTGTGTCTGCGGGCCCTGCGAGGACCTCGGAGGCGATGTGCGCAGCCGGCTCGTCCTCCTCGGCCTCAGGGTCGTTCTCGGGCTCATCCCCCGCGACCGGCTCATCCTCAGGCTCCGGCTCCTCCTGGGCTGGTGCGGGGACCTCGCGCTCCTCCTGATCAGGCTGATGGACCAGTGCGAGGCCGCCGCCGATCATCGCAGCAGAAACCAGCACGATCACGCCCGCCACGAACAGGCCCCAGCCCAGCAGCGTCTTCTTCAATGAGCTCCCTCTTCACTCCGGTGTCACATCTGCGCGCACCAGCACCCTAGCTCACCCTCAGGCTGAATTTCCCTGCAGGATAGACTGGCCCCTATGCCTCGCCGCGCCGCCCAGAAGCTCTCGAGCACGTGGCGGAGCACGTCGCTGCGAACCCAGCTGGTGACCATCACCACCGCCCTGCTGCTGCTGACGCTGGTCGTCACCACCTTCGTCTCCGCATCCCTGTTCCGGCAGGAGCTGCTGCGCAATATGGACGAGGATCTGGCCGCCAACGCGGATCTGGTCTCCGGGTACCTGCACCAGGAGGTGGACCCCGAGCAGCCGGAGGTGGACCACGGCAGCATCGTCCGCTTCCACGCCTGGGTGGTTGATGAGGGGGGCGAGCCGCTGCTGCGCACCCATTGGCCCTCTGAGGCCCGCGACCACCCGGAGCTGCCTCGTCCCACCATCCAGGAGGCAAGGGAGCAGTTCGGCGAGTCCTTCGAGGTTGCGGGCACTCAGGAGGACTCCCGCGGCTGGCGGGTTCAGGTCCATCCGCTGCGCAGCGAGGAGGGATCGCTGGTGATCGCCCTGCCGCTGCGCTCGGTGGAGACGTCAGTGGAGCGAGCCACGTTCCTGGTGGCGACCATCGGCCTGCTGGCCACCCTGGGCGCCTCAATCATCGCCTACTCGCTGGTCACCCGTGCCTTCCGCCCCCTGCTGAAGGTGGAGCGGACGGCCGGCGCCATCGCCGCAGGGGACTTCTCCCAGCGCGTGCAGACCACTGCTCCCCGGGAGACCGAGGTGGGACGACTGGCGGCCTCGCTGAACGTGATGCTCGAGCACATTGAGCGTGCCTTCGACGCCCGCGTCGCCTCCGAGGAGAAGATGCGCCGCTTCATCCAGGACGCCTCCCACGAGCTGCGCACCCCTCTGGTCACTATCCGCGGGTTCTCGGAGCTTTACCGCCACGGTGGGATGGAGGACAACCCTGACGCCGTGCACGCGGCCATGGGGCGCATTGAATCTGAGGCCACTCGTTTGGGCGACCTGGTCGAGGATCTGCTGACCCTGGCCCGATTGGATGAGCAGCGGCCCATGGAGCCGGTCCCGCTGGACCTGAACATCGTCGCGCACGAGGCGATGATGGATATGAGCGTCAACGCCCCGGACCGTGAGGCGAAGGTGATCGGGCTCGACGACGGACGGGCCCGCCCAGCCCCGGTGATCGGCGACGAGGGCCGCATCCGTCAGGTGGTCACCAATCTGGTGCAGAATGCTCTGCGCTACACCCCGGCCGGCAGCCCCATTGAGCTGGCGGTGGGCACGGAAAGCCTGATCACGGGTAAGCCGGAGTCGGTCATCCAGGTGCGCGACCACGGCGAGGGGATCAGCGAGGAGGACGCGGAGAAGATCTTCCTGCGCTTCTACCGCTCGGACTCCTCCCGGCAGCGGGAGACCGGCGGGACTGGGCTGGGGCTGGCCATCTGCGCGGCGATCGCCGCCCAGCACGACGGCAGCGTCCGCCACTCCGAGACGGAGGGCGGAGGCGCCACGATGACCCTGCGCCTGCCCATGGCTGAGCCTCCGGAGGAGGACGCCCTGGACGACGACGAGGCTGAGGGCCTGGAGGATGATCCCGGTTTTGACACCGGCGACATCGAGCATCTGCGGGAGGCGGCGCTGCAGCACCGCAGCGAGTAGGCAGGCCCGCCCGGGCACCGGTCTTCCACAGACAGGCAGAGTGGGGCGGGGGCGCGCTGGCCGCTCCACATGATGTGCTCAGCCGCCGCCAGGGTCGGGGTTCGGCTTCATACCGTCGGGGCAGAAGGAGACGCCTTCGCCCCAGACGGAAGGAACGGATCATGGCGGTTTTTCAGATCGACACCACGGAGCTGCTGTCGAAGAGTCAGAACGTCGAGGCCACCCTGGGCCGCATCCAGTCGGACGTGAACATGATGGAGGGACAGCTGCGCCAGCTGCAGGAGACGTGGAAGGGCTCCGCGGCAGTCGCCTTCCAGGATGTGCTGACCCAGTGGCGCTCCGCCCAGGTGCAGGTGGAGCAGTCCCTGGCAAGCGTCCGTCAGGCGATGGCCTCAGCATCCGCCCAGTACGAGGAGACCGAGTCCGCGAACACTCGCGTCTTCGGCCGCTGAGCCAAGCCCTCGCCCAGAAGACAGAGAGAGGCCCCCGCGTGATGCTCCTGCGGGGGCCTCTCTCTGCGCAACGATGCAGACCAGAGCCCGAGGTTCGAGGCCGCTGTGGCGTCCCCGGTGCCAAGGAACAAGTCTCTGCACTTCGGTTCCGCCATCACAGCAAGTTGCTAATGTGAGAGTTGCAGTACTGAGCCGTTGTTTCAGACTCGTGGTACGAGTCGGGTCAGTTGCATAACGTGCTTGGGCTCGAGCTCTTCAATGCTGGACACCTCAAGCAGCTTCATGGTGCGCTCGATCTGCTGACTGAGGATTTCGATGGCCCGCTCCACACCGATGCGTCCGCCGGCCATCAGCCCATAGAGGTAGGCACGGCCGATGAAGGTGAACTTCGCGCCCAGCGCAAGCGAGGCCACAATGTCTGCTCCACTCATGATGCCGGTGTCGATGGTGACCTCCAGATCGTTACCGACTTCCCGCGCCACGTCGGGCAGCAGGTGGAAGGGAACCGGCGCACGGTCGAGCTGCCGTCCGCCGTGATTGGAGAGCACCACGCCGTCGACGCCGAGGTCTGCGAGTTTCCGGGCGTCCTCAACCGACTGGACACCTTTGACTACGAGCTTGCCGTTGAAAAGCTCACGGATAACCTTGAGGTCTTCAAAATTGATGGATGGGTCCATCGCCTTGTCAAGCAGTTCGCCCACGGTGCCCCCGGTGGAGGTGAGCGAGGCGAATTCCAACGGCGGGGTGGTCAGAAAGTCATACCACCACCAGGGCCGCGGAATCGCGTTGATGACGGTGGAGGGAGTCAATGCGGGCGGGATTGAGAAGCCGTTGCGGGTGTCGCGAAGGCGAGCCCCAGCCACCGGAGTGTCCACGGTGAACATGAGGGTGTCGAAACCAGCGGCTGCCGCACGCTCGGTAAGCTTGTAGGAGATCTCCCTGTCCTTCATGACGTACAGCTGGAACCAGTTGCGCCCGTCAGGATTCGCGGCTTTGACGTCTTCGATGCTGGTGGTGCCCAAGGTCGACAGCGTGAACGGAATGCCGGCGGCCCCGGCAGCCAAGGCACCGGCAGTCTCTCCTTGAGTCTGCATCAGCCGGGTGAACCCGGTGGGCGCGATGCCGAAGGGTTGTGCGGAGCTTCCTCCGAAGATCTGGGTGCTGGTGTCCACCTCGGAGACATCTCGAAGAATAGAGGGGGTGAACTCCACGTCCTGGAAGGCCTGACGGGCCCGGGACAATGACAGCTCGCCCTCGGCAGCGCCATCGGTGTAATCAAAGGCAGCCTTCGGGGTGCGACGTTTGGCGATCTTCCGCAGATCCTCAATGGTCAGCGCAGCGTTGAGGCGGCGACGGGAGGCGTTGAAGTCGAACTTCTTGAACTGCATCAGCGGCGCGAGGTCGCGGGGCTTGGGAAGTTGTCGCTGGATCATGGCGCTCCTTAGTGCCGGGGCTGATACGTGGTGGGCTGGCAGGTGAAGGTGATCAGTTCACGGAGATCCTCGAGCTCTCCCGTGATTGTCCCGGCGGCGCGGGCTTGTACGAGCAGGTTGCCGATGGCGGTGGCCTCCACTGGGCCGGCGAGGACAGGAAGTCCGCTGCGGTCGGCTGTGGCTTGGCACAGCAGCGCGTTCAGCGAGCCTCCTCCGACCATGTGCACGGCGTCCAGGGGCTTCCCGGACAGCTGGGCAGCACTTTTCATTGCCTGAGCAAAGCCGGTGGCGATGGATTCGATGATGCTGCGCACCATCTCCGGCTTCGCCGGCGGCACTGGCTTCTGCTGCTCGGCACAGAGCTCTGCGATACGAGCGGCCATGTCGCCGGGCGGGACAAATCGGGGGTCCTGCACGTCGAAGGTGACAACGTCGGAGGCGGGTACCTCACCAGCGGCCCGCAGCAGAGCTGGTAGATCTTGGGCATGGCCGGTCTGCTGCTCCCAGGCGCGAAGGGTCTCGGACAGAAGCCAGGTGCCCATCACGTTGGTGAGGAAGCGGACGCGTCCGTCGACCCCTCCTTCGTTGGTGAAATTGGCCTTGCGGCTGGCCTCAGTCACGACTGGCTCCCCAAGCTCCAGACCCGCAAGGCCCCACGTGCCGCAGGAGATGTATGCGGAGTTCGGGGTAGAGAGGGGGGTGCCCACAACGGCACTGGCGGTGTCATGGGAGCCCACCAGAGTCACTGGGATCCTGCGGCCACCCAGCTGCGGGGCCAGTTCCTGCCGGGTCCTGCCTAAGGCAGCGCCAGCCGCTGCCACCGGGGCGAAGAGTTCCGCGTCCAGCCCCAGTCGCTGTATAAGCTCAGCATCCCACTGGCCAGTCTGTATGTTCAGCAGTCCGGTGGTGGATGCATTGGTTGCTTCGGTCCGCTGCTCGCCGGTCAGAAAGTATCCCAGCAGATCCGGGATAAGCAGCAACCGGCGCGTGACTTCCAGCTGCTCTTCCACCGCCAGCTGATAAAGCGTGTTGAAGGGCAGGAACTGCAGACCGTTGCGCGCGTAGAGCTCCGCGAACGGAGTCACTGCGTGGGTCCTCTCCACACCCTGGACAGTGCGCTCATCCCGGTAATGGAACGGGGTGCCCAGCAGCCTCATCCGCGAGGGATCCGGTCCTGCGAGCAGCCCATAGTCCACTGCCCAGGAGTCGATCCCCACTGAGGTCAGTCCGCTGTCGCCGGCTTGCCGCACCGCAGCGGTCAGCCCGTTCAGCGAATGCTCGTAGAGCCCCACCAGGTTCCAGTGCAGACCGTCTGGGAGGTTGACTGCGCCGTTGGGGAAGCGGGCGGTCTGCCGGAGCTCAAGGGCGTCTGGTCCGATTCGCCCCAGAACCACACGGCCGGACGAGGCCCCGAGGTCCACGGCCGCGTGGAGAGTCTTCTCTGCCATGTCCAGTGTGCTCTGCTCAGCGCAGGAAGGCCGCAGCCACACCGGCATCGACCGGCACGTGCAGTCCGGTGGTGTGGGACATGTCCGAGCTCAACAGGACGAAAGCCGCGTTGGCGACATTCTCCGGCAGCACCTCGCGCTTGAGGATGGTGCGCTGGGCGTAGAACTTGCCCAGATCCTTCTCCTCAATGCCGTAGGTCTTGGCGCGGTTGGCACCCCAGCCGGAGGCGAAGATTCCCGAACCCTGCACCACGCCGTCGGGGTTGATGCCGTTCACGCGGATCTGGTGCTCACCAAGCTCAGCAGCCAGCAGGCGGACCTGGTGGGCTTGGTCGGCTTTGGCGGCAGAGTAGGCGATGTTGTTGGGCCCGGCGAAGATCGAGTTCTTCGAGGAGATGTAGATGATGTCTCCGCCGAGTCCCTGGTCGATGAGGACCTCGGCGGCGGTCTTCGACACCAGGAAGGAGCCCTTCGCCATCACGTTGTGCTGAAGGTCCCAGTCCTTTTCAGCCGTCTCCAGCAGAGACTTGGATAGGGAGAGCCCGGCGTTGTTAACCACAATGTCCAGTCCGCCGAAAGCCAGCAGAGTCTCATCGACGGCCTGTCGAACGGCGTTCTCGTCGGAGACGTCCACGGCGATACCGACGGCCTTGTCCGGCCCCCCGATCTCAGCTGCGGCCTCCTGGGCTTTCTCAAGATTCAGGTCCGCGATGGCGACGACTGCCCCCTCAACAACGAGGCGCCCAGCAATGGCCTTGCCGAGCCCTGAGGCGGCTCCAGTGACCAGAGCAATGCGCGTGGCCAGTTCCTTGGGCTTGGGCATGCGCTGCAGCTTGGCCTCTTCAAGGGCCCAGTATTCGATGCGGAACTTCTCGCGCTCATCAATGGGAGCGTAGGTGGACAGGCCCTCGGCGCCGCGCATCACGTTGATCGCGTTGATGTAGAACTCACCGGCCACCCGGGCGGTCTGCTTGTCCTTGCCGAAGCTGAACATGCCAACACCCGGCACCAGCACAATGGCCGGGTCAGCCCCGCGAATGGCGGGCGAGTCGGGCCCAGCGTGGTGATCGTAGTAGGCCTGGTAGTCCTTGCGGTAGGTCTCATGCAGCTTCCGCAGCCGACTGACGGAGTCCTCGACGGAAGCATCAGAGGGCAGGTCCAGCACCAAAGGCTTGACCTTGGTGCGCAGGAAATGATCCGGACAGCTGGTGCCAAGCTCAGCCAGGCGCGGGTGCTCGGCATGAGCGAGGAAGTCCAGGACCGCGTGGTCGTCGGTGAAATGCCCCACTTGAGGCCTGTCCTGGCTGGCGAAGGAACGTATGGTCGGCATCAGTGCGGCCGCCTTTGCCCGGCGCTCAGACTCATTCAGGGCACCATAGCCGTCCAGGGCGGGGCCGAAAGGTTCGGGCTTGGAGTTTTCCCTGATGTATTCAGCAGCGGTGTCTATGACCCACAGGGAGTTCCTCTCGGATTCTTCGGAGGTCTCGCCCCAAGCCGTGATGCCGTGGCCGCCAAGAATGCAGCCGACGGCCTGCGGGTTCTGCTTCTTGATCTCGGCGATGTCCAGACCCAGTTGGAATCCGGGACGGCGCCACGGGACCCAGACGACCTTGTCGCCGAAGATCTTCTGGGTCAGCTCAGGCCCTTCGGCGGCAGTGGCGATGGCGATGCCAGAGTCCGGGTGCAGGTGATCCACGTGGGCAGCGTCGACCAGGCCGTGCATGGCGGTGTCGATGGAGGGGGCGGCCCCACCTTTGCCGTGAAGGGCGTAGTCGAACGCAGCAACCATCTCGTCTTCGCGTTCCGCCCCGGGGTAGGTGTTCACCATCGCGCGCATGCGGTCCAGCCGGAGAGTCGCCAGGCCTGACTCCTTCAGGGTGCCGAGGTCTCCGCCAGACCCTTTCACCCAAAGAAGCTCAACGTCATCACCTGTGACGGGGTCGCGGTCGGTGCCCTTGGCGGATGTGTTTCCGCCGGCGTAATTGGTGTTCTTAGGGTCGGAGCCGAGGCGGTTGGACCGGGCGATCAGTTGTTCAATGGTGGGGTGTGTCATGAAGGCTCCTACCAGCTCATCTGGGTTCCGCCGACGCGGTCGGCTTCGATCTTTTCCTGGTATCCGGACTCGACGTAGGCCTGCATGGGGTCGGCGGGCAGGCCGCGGGCTTCGCGCCAGCCGGCGAGCGCCGGCCGCACGTCGGTGTAGAACGCGTCCATGAAGATTTCGTGCGCTCCGAGAACATCAGAGGCCTCCTGGGCGCCGGTGAGGGCTTCGCGGTCAACCATGAGTGCCCGCGCAGTCATCTCCTGGACGTTGAGTACGCTGCGAATCTGCCCGGGGATCTTCTTTTCCACGTTGTGGCACTGGTCGAGCATGAAAGCGACCCCAGAGTGCGGCTCGTAGCCTCCTCCCCGGATGACTTCGAAGAGGATCCGAAAGAGCTGGAAGGGGTCAGCGGAGCCGACGATGAGGTCGTCGTCGGCGTAATTACGGGAGTTGAAGTCGAACGAACCCAGTTTTCGGGCGCGCAGGAGCTGGGTGACGATGAATTCGACGTTGGTAGAGGGGGCGTGGTGGCCGGTGTCCAGGCAGACCAGCGCACGGTCTCCGAGCGCCTGCACGTGGGTCAGTGCTGTGCCCCAGTCCGGAACGTCAGTGTGGTAGAACGCAGGTTCGAAGATCTTGTACTCCAGCACCAGCCGCTGCTCCTTCCCCAGCTTCGAATAGATCTGCCGGAGAGAGTCCGCCAGACGGTCTTGACGTGATCGCAGATCTGCCTGACCGGGATAGTTTGACCCGTCGGCGAGCCAGATCTTGAGGTCCTGCGAGCCAGCTGCGTGCATGATCTCAATGCACTCAAAGTGGTGATCGATCGCCTTCTGGCGGATTCGCGAGTCGTGATGGGTCAGCCCTCCCAGGCGGTAGTCGTCGTCTTGGAAGGTGTTGGAGTTGATGGTCCCAATCTCCATCCCCTGCTCCGCTGCGTACGTGCGCAGGGCGGAGTAATCGGTCACCTTGTCCCAAGGAATATGGAGGGCGACCTTCGGGGCAAGGCCCGTGAACCGCTGTACGGCGGCGGCGTCAGCGATCTTCTCCTCAACGGTGCGGGGCGTGCCTGCTGATCCGAACACCTTGAAACGGGTCCCGGAGTTGCCGTAGGCCCAGGAGGGCACCTCAATGGCCTGGTGATCGAGCTGAGATGCGATCTGCTCAAAGGTGGGCATGGTGAGTCAGGCTTTCTCTGGGTCGGGAGTGATCTTGGTGCCTGCAACGGCCAGTTGGTCCTCCAAGTGGAAGACCTCTCTGAGCTGCACGAAGCCGGTGTCCGGCCGTGCGTCTCCGAGCTCCACGAAGAACTCGCTCATCTCGGACTGCCAGAGTGTGTTCACCCGTGTGCCCTCCATCGCAGACTGAGCCTGCTCAAGGGAGGGTGTTTCGAAATAACCGATGAGCAGACCGTCCTCCCTCACGAACAGGGAATAGTTCTGCCACCCGGCGTCCTTCAGAGCTCGGAGCATCTCGGGCCACACGGAAGCATGCCGGGCAGCGTACTCTTCGAGCCGGTCAGGCTTGACCTGCAGTTGGAAGCAGACGCGCTGCATGGAGGGGTCCTTTCCGGGGCTGTCGGCCCCGATCACGGGCTTCGGACGGCTGCAAAGGGAGACGAGGTGCCCAGTCGGGGCACCAGTCGACCTTCTGCTCTGAGACTGTGGGCGCCTCTGGCTCAGAAGTCGAAATCGTCGATGTTGTCGGCGTCGAAGACGAAGGGGTCGTCGAGGATGATCTCTCCGTCTGCCCCGACGGTGTATTCGCCGAGCTCACCCGCCTCGAAGGTGTCGCCCTCTTCGCCTTCGATCTCACCAGTCGTCAAGGCATGAGCAGTCCACCCGGAGAGGTATCCCAGGTCCTCTGGGTTCCAGAGCGCGAATGCTTCGACGGTGCCGTCCTCGACGTATTCGCGCATCTGGTTCGGAGTGCCGAGCCCGGTCACCAGCACCTCGCCCGCGTAGTCGGAGTCGGAGATGTATCGGGCAGCGGCTGCGATCCCCACAGTCGTCGGCGACACGATGGCATCCAGGTCGGAGTGGGTCTGCAGCAGGGCAGCGGTCTGATCGAAGGATCGCTGATCATCGTCGTCGCCGTATGCGATCTCCACCAGCTCGATGTCGGGATGGTTGTCCTCCAGCTCCTCCTCCATGAGCTCGATCCAATGGTTCTGGTTCGTCGCATTGGCGGAGGCGGAGAGGACTGCGATCTGCCCCTCCCCGCCGATCTGCTCGGAGACCAGATCCACCTGCGCCTGGGCGATGCCTGAGGCGTCGGCTTGGTTGACGAAGACATCGCGGCAGTCAGCATTGGTGTCCGAGTCGAAGGTCACAACCGCGACGCCCACGTCCCGCGCCTCGTTGAGTGCATCGCAGGGCGCCGAAGGGTCACTGCCGGATATCACAATGGCGTCAGCACCCTGCTGAGCTGCGGTGTTGATGTATTGCACCTGCCCATCTGGAGTGTCTTCCTGGGGGCCGACCTCTGAGAAGCTTCCGCCGAACTCCCCTACGGCGCTCTCACCGCCAGCATTGGAGGTGTCGAAGTACGGGTTGCCGAGGTTCTTGGGGATGAAGGTGACCTCCAGATCACTGCCCTCCGCTTCTCCGCCGTTGCCCTCAGCGTCTCCGCCGCAGGCTGCCAATGCCAGTGCTGCGCTCATGCTGACGGCGAGCAGCGCTGTCCGCTTGCTGGTGGGGTTCTTCATTGTTCTGCCTTTCTCTTAGTGGGCCGCCGTCTTTGGAGGCCCGAGACAATTTGGGGAGTCGTCACCGAAGCGATGAGGAGCACGCCGATCATGATGTTGATGACGTTCACGGTGACGCCTTCCATGCGGAAGGCGGAGGAGATGACGCCGATCAGCAGGACCCCGGCGATCACTCCGTGGAGCGCACCGCGACCGCCGAAGATAAGGACCCCGCCGAGCAGGACTGCTGCGATCACTTCAAGCTCAAGGCCCATGGCGTTGTCACCGCGGGAGTTGCCGTAGCGCAGTGTGTAAAAGATGCCGGCAAAGGCTGAGACCGCGCCTGAAAGCACGAAAGTAGTCATCTGTGACCGGGCGACGTTCACGCCGCTGAAGCGTGCCGCCGTGTCGTTGTGCCCAATGTCATACAGGCCCCGCCCGAAAGGGGTGAAGTGCAGCAGCACCACGAAGATCGCGATGAGCACCAGGACGGGAATGACTATGAGGGGCACTCGCGAGTCTCCGAGAGAGGCGGTGGCCAATGAGGTCCACTCTGGGTCGAAGTCCGTCAGAGCGGTGGTTCCCAGGAGCCCCACCGCCAAACCTCGGAAGAGGGCGAGCGTACCGATGGTGACCGCGAGCGAAGGAAGCTTCACGTAGGCCACGAAGAACCCGTTGAAGGCCCCACAGGCTACTCCGACGAGTATCGCCAGTAGGCCGGCTGCCGGTAACGACATGCCCCATTCGACGTGGGCGATGCCTACCACTACGGAGGAGAGACCCATGATGCTGGCCACAGAGAGATCGATCTGCCCAGTCACGATGATGAGCGTCATGGGCAGGGCGATCATCATCAGCGGCGCAATGTCCAGCAGCAGATACCGGATGGTCAGCGGCCCCGAGAAGTGGTCAACGGAGAGGTTGGCCCAGGCCCAGACCAACGCGAGTATGCCAATGATGAGGAACTCAGTGGTGAGCAGTGTCCTCACCCACAAGGGCCGGTGGTAGTGGCTGTAGCGCCGAACAGTCGTCTCTTCAGCGGCGGCGGCGCTCATATCTCATCCCTCGCTTCGTTGAGCTTCCTCGTCCGTCGGACGGCGAGATAGCGGTCCAGTACGATCGCGCCGATGATCAGGGCGCCGACGACTGCGCGCTGCCAGAAATCCGGCACTCCGAGAATGGGCAGGGTCCGGTTGATGGTCATCAGCAGAATCGCCCCGAAGGCTGCGCCCCACACTGTTCCCGAGCCGCCGAAGATCGCGACGCCACCGATCACTGCCGCCCCAATGGCGTTGAGCTCCCAGGTCATGCCCGCGCTGGCGCTGACGGTGCCGTAGCGGGCCGCGTACATTACGCCGGCTAGACCGGCCAGCGCACCTCCGGCGACAAAGGCCACGATGACTCGCTTGGTGGCAGGCAGCCCGTAGAGCATTGCCGCCTCTGGGTTGGACCCAATTGCGTACATCTCGCGTCCGCTGCGCGTAGAGCTGAGCCAGTAGGCGGCACCGATGAGGATGATCACCGCGGCGATGGTCAGAAGAGGAATCGTCGCGACCTGCATAGTGCCCAGCCGCAGGAAGTCGCGCGGCATATCGGAGGCATTGATCCGGTCACTGCCCGCCCACGTCAGGACGATTCCGCGGTAGATATACATCGTGCCGAGGGTGACCACCAGCGCAGGCACCTTGCCGAACGCGACCAAAGCCCCGTTGATGAGGCCCAGCACGGCTCCCACCGCGATACCGATGAGGACCACCACGATGATCGGAATGCCGGGAAAGTCGATGAACAGACGTCCTGTCATGTACGCCGTGATCGCTAACGTGGAACCGACCGATAGGTCCACGTTGCGGGTGACGATCACTATCGCTGACCCCACCGCAAGGACCATCAGGATGGACGGCGTCAGCAACAGATCACGCCAGCCCTGGCTGCTCAGCAGGAAACCGTGGTTCATGCTGGTAGCCGCGAAGATAACGGCCAGGATGACAAGGACGATCGCTGTCTCACGGGAGCCTAGGACCTTCCGCACCAAACGCTGGGCTTCGGTCTTGCGGCTCGGCGCGGCGATGGCTTCAACACTCATGCCGCTGCTCCGTCCCGGACCTGCTCATGGCGAGAGGTGGCCGCGTGCATCACATTCTCCGGGGTTGCATCTTCCCTCGGTATTTCGGCGGTCAGGCGTCCTTCGCTGATCACCAGCACGCGGTCGGCCATACCCAGCACCTCCGGCAGCTCGGAGGAGATCATGAGGATCGCCATTCCTTCGCCGGCGAGTTGCGAGAGCAGCCGGTGGACCTCGGCCTTGGTGCCGACGTCAATGCCGCGGGTCGGCTCATCGATGATGAGCAGCTTAGGATCCGTGGCGAGCCATTTGGCGATCGCCACTTTCTGCTGGTTGCCGCCACTCATAGTGGCCGCATGCATGGACATCGCCGCAGTTTTGACCTGAAGGCGTCCCGCCCAGGGAACGGCAGTACGGTTCTCCGCAGCGCGGGTGATGATCCCGAGCCTCTGCAGCCGGCCACGAATAGCGGCTCCGATATTGTGGGCCACCGAGGACTCAACGACGAGACCCTGCTGGCGTCGATCCTCTGGAACGAGAGCCATGCCTGCCTCAACAGCGGCGCCCGGGCTCTTCCGCGGCACGGGTTTCCCGATCATCCGCACTGCCCCGGAGTCGTAGTGGTCCACCCCGAAGACTGCCCGGACGATTTCGCTGCGACCTGCTCCGACAAGCCCAGCCAACCCAACGATCTCCCCCGAACGGACGTTCAAAGTGATGTCCCGGAAGGTGCCGGCTGAGCTGAGCTGCTCCACCTCGAGGACGACTTCCCCGAGTTCGGCGGGCCTCTTGGGATAAAGTTCGTCCACCTCCCGGCCGACCATCATGGTGACCAGCTCGGAATTGCTCGTCTCTGCGGTGCTTACGGTGCCGACATGCATGCCGTCCCTCATGACCGTGATGGTGTCGGTGAGGTCAAAGACCTCACCGAACCTGTGGGAGATGAAGACGATGCCGAGACCCTCGTCTTTCAGACTGCGAGTCACGTTGAAGAGGCGCTCCACCTCCATGCCTGAAAGCGCCGCGGTCGGCTCGTCCATGATGAGCAGATGGGCATCGAGGGATATTGCTTTCGCGATCTCGATGATCTGCTGGTCCGCGATAGAAAGCCCTTCCGCGGGACGGAGCGGATCCAGATCAACGCCCAGACGGTCGAAGATCTGCTGAGCCTGCCGGAGCATAGCGGCCTTGTCGATGCGTCTCACCCGGCCGACTGGCTGCCGTCCCATGAAGATGTTCTCCGTCACGGTGAGATCCGGGAAGAGCGTCGGCTCCTGGTAAATGACCGCAATGCCGGATTCTTTGGCATCTGCGGTTGAGGCGAACCGGACATCCTCTCCGCGGAAGCGGAATGCACCATCGTCGCGCTTATGAAGTCCGGAAACGATCTTGATGAGAGTGGATTTTCCTGCCCCGTTCTCACCCACCAGCGCGTGGATCGATCCGGGATGCACCGTCAGCGTGCCGTCGGCGAGCGCCTTGACGCTGCCGAAGCTCTTGCGCACGCCCTCTAGCTCGAGAACAGGCTGGGTCTGCGTAGCGACCATGAACCCTCCGTTGTGACTGGTGATCTCGGTCCTCGATCGACAGCGGTCTCACCCGACAGTAAATCGATTTAAACTGTGATTTAGATCATATGAGCCACATCACACTGATGTCAATGGTCCGCCCCCTCGCCCGTGCAATCGCGGCTGTATCGTTAGGTCTCATGGGAGCACCGCAAGTCAGAGACGTGGCGGAGAGGGCAGGCGTCTCCCCCGGCACGGTCTCCAATGCTCTGAATCACCCTGACCGGGTCACCGCGAGCACCTATGCGCGAGTCCAGGCCGCCATCAAAGAGCTCGGCTACGTCCGAAATGAGGCAGCCAGACAGCTCCGGTCTGGCTTCAACGTGGCCGTAGGAATGATTGTGCTCGACGCGGGGAATCCGTACTTCACGAATCTCGCTGGCGGCGCCGAACTTCAGCTCGCCGAGCAGGGCAGGCCGCTGCTCCTCGGAAACTCATCGCAGCAGAGCGACCGAGAGCTGACCTATTTGGACCTGTTCGAGCAGCAGAGGGTTTCGGGGATTCTGATCGTGCCCGTCGGCGACGTGGTGCCACGGCTCCAGAAGCTGAAAGAGACCGGTGTCGCCGTGGTCATCATGGACCGGAAGGCCGGAGACGGCGAGCTCTCGTCCGTCTCGGTTGACGACGTACGCGGAGGCTGGCTGGCCGCTGACCACCTCATCAGCCAAGGTGCGCGACGTGTCATGGTCATCGGAGGGCCGCAGAGCCTGGGTCAGGTTCGCGACCGCCTCAGAGGGGCAGAGAGCCGCGCCCAGGAAGGCCGAGAAAACGTCGCAGTCGAGTATTCGGATTCCGGTGCTATGGACGCGGCCGCCGGACGCCGTGCTGCCGAGCAGCTCCTCGCCCGACCACCCGATCAGCGGCCGGACGGCATCTTCGCCGCCAATGACCTCATTGCCCTCGGCGCGCTGCAGGTTCTTGTGCGTGCCGGCGTGCACGTCCCTGGAACGATGATGCTCGCCGGGTACGACGACATTGAGTTCGCTGCGAACGCGACCATACCCATAACCTCCGTCCGCCAACCTTCAGCAGAGATGGGCAAACACGCCGCCAAGCTTCTTGAGCGTGCCATAAAGGACCCCTGCTCGCCGGTCGAGCACACCGTATTCCAGCCGCAGCTGATCGCCCGCGAGTCCACCCAGGCACATACGAAGATCTCCTGACCGATGCGCCTGCAGAAAAGCAGTCACCGGCCCGGCGGGGCCCTCGAGCCTCATTGGCTGCCGCAGCATGCCTTAAGCCGCAG
This sequence comes from Nesterenkonia populi, assembly GCF_007994735.1. Lineage (NCBI taxonomy): Bacteria > Bacillati > Actinomycetota > Actinomycetes > Micrococcales > Micrococcaceae > Nesterenkonia > Nesterenkonia populi. The sequence continues at coordinate 426,365 of NZ_VOIL01000001.1, forward strand.
CCAGCGCAATCATGGATAACTTCTTCGACCACCTGAAGTACGACATCGATCGGGTCTCGACATAGCGCGAGGGCCTGGGCCCGATTCAGCACCGGGCCCAGGCCCTCGCGACCTAGATTCAATTACTCAGTCCAACTCATAGTTCTGCTTCAAGAAATGCCCTCACGGGCTCTTCTATGAGGAGGTCAGGCAACGATCACATCATGCCGCCCATGCCGCCCATCGGGTCCATGCCCTCAGCGCCGGCACCAGCCGGCTGCTTCTCAGGGATGTCGGCCACGACGGCCTCAGTGGTGAGGAACAGCGAGGCGATGGAGGCTGCGTTCTGCAGCGCGGACCGAGTGACCTTGACCGGGTCGTTGATGCCGGCCTCAAGCAGGTCCTCGTACTCGCCGGTGGCAGCGTTGAGGCCCACGCCGTCGGTCAGGCCCTTGACCTTCTCAGCCACCACGCCGGCCTCAAGGCCCGCGTTGATGGCGATCTGCTTCAGCGGGGCCTCGACGGCGAACTTCACGATGTTCGCGCCGGTCGCCTCGTCGCCCTCAAGCTTCAGGCCCTCGAACGCGCGGGCGCCGGCCTGGATCAGGGCCACGCCGCCGCCGGCGACGATGCCCTCATCCACAGCAGCCTTAGCGTTGCGGACGGCGTCCTCAATGCGGTGCTTGCGCTCCTTGAGCTCCACCTCAGTAGCCGCGCCGGCCTTGATGACGGCCACGCCGCCGGCCAGCTTGGCAAGACGCTCCTGGAGCTTCTCACGGTCGTAGTCGGAGTCCGAGTTGGCGATCTCGGCCTTGATCTGGCTGACGCGGCCTGCGATCTCGTCTGCGTCGCCCGCACCCTCCACGATGGTGGTCTCGTCCTTGGTCACAACCACCTTGCGGGCGGTGCCCAGCAGGTCGAGGGTCGCGTTCTCCAGCTTGAGGCCGACCTCCTCGGCGATGACCTGACCGCCGGTGAGGATGGCGATGTCAGCCAGCATGGCCTTGCGGCGGTCGCCGAAGCCGGGCGCCTTCACAGCCACGGACTTGAAGGTGCCCTTGAGCTTGTTGACCACCAGGGCCGCCAGGGCCTCGCCCTCGACATCCTCAGCGATGACCAGCAGCGGCTTGCCCGACTGCATGACCTGCTCAAGCACGCCGATGACGTCCTTCACGGAGGAGATCTTGGAGTTGGCGATGAGGATGTAGGGGTCCTCCAGCACGGCCTCCTGACGCTCAGCGTCGGTGACGAAGTAGCCGGAGAGGTAGCCCTTGTCGAAGCGCATACCCTCAGTGAGCTCCAGCTCCAGGCCGAAGGTGTTGGACTCCTCGACGGTGATGACGCCTTCCTTGCCCACCTTCTCGATGGACTGAGCGATCAGGTCACCGATCTGCTTGTCGGCGGCGGAGATGGAGGCGGTGGCAGCGATCTGCTCGGTGGTCTCGATCTCCTTGGCAGCCTTGAACAGCTCCTCGGTGACCGCCTCGACCGCCGTGTCGATGCCGCGCTTCAGTCCGACCGGGTCAGCACCGGCCGCCACGTTGCGCAGGCCCTCCTTGACGAGCGCCTGCGCGAGCACGGTGGCGGTGGTGGTGCCGTCGCCGGCGACGTCGTCGGTCTTCTTGGCGACCTCCTTGACCAGCTCGGCCCCGATCTTCTCGTACGGGTCCTCGAGCTCGATCTCCTTGGCGATGGAGACGCCGTCGTTGGTGATGGTGGGGGCACCCCAGGACTTCTCGAGCACCACGTTGCGGCCGCGGGGGCCCAAGGTGACCTTGACGGCGTCGGCGAGGGCGTTCAGGCCCCGCTCGAGGCCCCGGCGGGCCTCTTCGTCGAATGCAATGGTCTTGGCCATGTCTGCACTGTCCTTCCTGGACCTTTGTGATCTGACGATGTTGGGGGAACCCTGTCAGATGCCCGCGACGGACGGCCCGCTCCCGCGTCACCGGGAGCACCGAATGGCCTTCACCTGTCAGGTTCAGCTTTAGCAGTCTCACTCTGAGAGTGCTAATACAATTCTTAGCACTCACCCCCTCCGAGTGCAAGGGAGAAGCACCTCTCCCGGGAGTGCCCCCACGGTATTGTTGGCGCGATGAGCGCTGTGACGATCCGCCCCATTGCCGCCGAGGAGCACCTGGGCTTCCTGGCCTCCCGGCCGGAGGCGAACTTCCTGCAGAACCCGCATTGGGCGCGAGTAAGCTCCTGGCGCTCCCAGGCCCTGGGGATCTGGCAGGGAGAGAACCTGGTGGGCACGGCGCTGGTGCTGGGCAAACGGGTGCCGATCCCGGAGCGGATTCCAGTGCTAGGCCGCAAACACTTCGCCTACATCCCCGAGGGCCCGGTGATCGACCCCGCGCACACCTCCTACCCCGCGGTGCTGCCGGCGCTGACCGAGTACCTGAAGTCCACCGGGGCCTTCCTGATCCGCATGGGCCTGCCCACAGTGGCCCGCCGGTGGAGCGCCGGCACGATCCGCGACGCGCTGGCCGCCGAACAGGCCAGGACCATCCCCGACGTCGAGCCCGACCATGTCGACGAGGAGGCCCTCGCGCTGCAGGCGGAGCTGATCGGACTGGGGTGGAAGGACCTGCCGATCAGCATGAGCCTGGAAGCCGGCTGGCCCCAGTTCCAGGCGCGCATTCCCCTGGCCTCAGAGGACGGGGAGCCGCTCGACGTCGACGACGTGCTCGCCGGGATGAGCTCCAGCGCCCGCAAATCCATGCGGAAGTCGGCCCGCAGCGGGGTTGAGGTCACCCGGCACGGGACGGAGTCGCTGGAGGACTTCTACGCGCTTCATCTGCAGACCGCGCAGCGCCACGGGTTCACCCCCCGCCCCAAGGAGGGCGTGAGGACGCTGATGGAGGCGCTGAGCAGCTCCGGGATCGCCGAGACCACGATCTTCCTCGCCAGCTCTGAGGGCCAGCAGCTGGCGACGAGCCTGTACGTGGGCCAGGGCGAGACCGGCCACGCCCTCTACGCGGGATCCTCCGAGCAGCAGCGGAAGCTGGAGGCGCCGATCTTCCTGAAGCTTCAGCAGATCGAGCACCTGGTGGAGAACAGGCTGCGCTGGTTCAACCTGGGCGGGGTGAGCCCCTCCCTGGAGCGGACCGAGCCGACCACCGGCATCACCCAGTTCAAGACCAAGCAGGGCGCGGAGCTGATGCAGACTCTCGGCGAGTGGGACTACGCCGTCGACCCGGTCATCGCCGCTGCCTACAGACGATACCGCCCGCGGAAGTGAGCTGAGGGCTCAGGGCTCCCGGCAGCGGACGGGCGGCGTCACTGTGATTCGACGAACTGCTCCAGCTCGTCCTGGGTGTGCACCAGGGAGTACTCGGGACCGACTACGATCACCGCGGTCTCCCAGGCAGGGTTGTGGGAGGTGTTCTCGAAGCCCATCGCCTGCGCAACCTCCTGGGCGAACTCCGCCTCGTCCTCAGTGGGGTAGAAGACCACGGGAGTGCCGACCTGGCCCCACGAGGAGTCCCAGTCGAGCCGACCGGTGGTGTTGAAGCCTTCCTGGGTGAGGCGGTAGTCGACATCGCTGGCAGACCAGTCCGGGGCGCCTGCGTTGGCGATCCGCACCGGAGTGCTCATGTCGACGCCGTCCTCGTCCTCCTGAGCGGCGTCCTCATCCCCGCCGCCCTCGTCCTCGGCGCCCTCGCCGTTCTCGCCGTCCTCGCCTTCGGCATCGGCCTCCTCACCCTCATCCTCGGTGTCCTGCTCCTCCTCGACCGCCTCGTCCTCTCCGGCCTGACCGGCTTCGGGGTCATCATCGGAGCTGAGCAGCGGGAGGATCAGGTAGACGGCCGCCACGGCCACGATCGCCAGGGCGGCGAGGATGCCGATCCACTTCATCGCCCCCGAGGAGCCGCCCGCAGCCGCTGGCCCGCCGGCGGCGTAAGCGCCGGAGGAGCGGTGCTTGCCGGCCTCGCCGGAGGAGTAGGGGGCGACGTCGTCGAACTCGTCGTGGGGGAAGTGGCTCATAGCCGCGATTCTACGGGCGGTGCCCCGAGCATTCCCGCATTTCCAGCTCTGTTCCCTCGGCCCACGCTTTATTAGAGTGCTCTCCCATGGGATTGACTGATTCTTTGGCAGCCCCGCTGGACCCGGGCTGGGAACGGGCACTGAGCGGGATGGAGCCGCAGCTCGCGCGGGTGCGCGAGGACCTGGTCAGCCGCCGGGCGGGCGGGGAGCAGATCCTTCCGGGCTCGCAGAATGTGCTGCGCGCGTTCCGGCAGCCGTTCGAGGACGTCCGGGTGCTGATCCTCGGGCAGGATCCCTATCCGACGCCGGGGCATCCGATCGGGATGTCGTTCGCGGTGGCGAAGGATGTGCGGCCGCTGCCGAAGTCGCTGAACAACATCTTCAAGGAGCTGGAGTCTGACCTGGGGGTGCCGCCGAGCCTGCACGGGGACCTGACCGCCTGGTCCCACCAGGGAGTGCTGATGCTCAACCGAGTGCTGACCGTGGGTGCCGGAAAGCCGGCCTCGCACCGAGGCATCGGCTGGGAGGAGATCACCGAGGCGGCGGTTCGCGCCCTGGTGGGAAGGGGGACCCCTCTGGTGTCGGCGCTGTGGGGGGCTGACGCCCGCAAGATGCAGCCGCTGCTGAACGCCGGGGAGCATACCGAGGTGATCGTCTCCCCGCACCCGTCGCCGCTGTCTGCGCACCGGGGCTTCTTCGGCTCCCGGCCGTTCAGCCGCATCAACGCGGCTCTGGAACGGATGGGGTCCGCGCCGGTCGACTGGCGCCTGCATCAGCTCCAGTGAGCCGGTCCGGCCCGACGCCTGAAGGCTGGGTCAGCGGCGCCGGGCCCTTGAGCGCTCATTGGATCGCAGAGCGGTGGTGAAGGGCCTCATGAGGACGTCTCCGAGGACGATGCCGGCGGCGATCGCCATGATGATGACGAGCGCGTTGAACAGTTCGAAGAGCCCCACGAGCATCGACGCTGTGGTGTTCTCGATGGCGAGCTGGTACATGCCGCGGAAGACCATCAGTCCGGGGAGCATGAACATCATGGCGGGCACGGCGACGACCAGCTGGGGGGCGCCGAGCCGCAGCGCGACGATCCTGCCGAGCGCGCCTACGATCGCTCCGCCGATCACGGGTGTGAACCGGTCGCCCAGGCCGACGAGCTCCCCGGCATAGAGCCCGCAGAACCCGAGCGCTCCGACCGCGCCGGTGGGCAGGATCAGCTTGGGGCGGCTCTGTTCGACGACGGCGGCCGCGGAGCAGGCCACGAACACCAGGACGATGAGGACCGTGGGGTGGTAGATCCGCTCCAGGCCCTGTGCCAGCTCCTCCTGCGCGATCCCGGCCATGTCGGAGAGCACGACCGCGGCCATGATCCCTGCGGTCATGCCCGCGAAGGCCATCATGGAGGAGACGATCCGCCCTGCGGAGGTGAGCGGGAATCCGTTGATGGCGTCCTGCAGGGCACCGACGATCCGCACACTGGGCAGCAGGATCATCAGCCCTCCTGCCACCACCATGGACGGGGTGACTTCTGCGTCGAGGCCGAAGACGATCATCGCGAACGCCGAGGCGATGAACCCGCCGGCGGAGAGGGTGAAGAATTCGGGGACCCGCCAGGCAGCCAGCTGGCGGGTGGCCCAGAGAATCAGCAGGGTGGCGGTGAACCCGGCGAAGGCGTCGAAGATGGGAGCGCCGAGGTAGCTGACGAAGAATGAGGCGAAGATCCCGCCGCAGAGGGTGACCAGCCATCGGGGGTAGGGCTTGGGCTCACGGGTGATCTCGGTGAGGCGCTGCCCGGCCTCGGTGCGGGTGAGGCGCCCGGAGGTGATGTCGGTGACGAGCCGGTGCACGGCCGAGAGCGCATTGAAGTTGGAGGACCAGGAGCGGACCACACGCACCCGGGAGTAGGGGATCTTGCCCTCGGGGGCCCAGTTGAGGCTGATGGACTGGTTGGTGATGTCGACGTCGGTGTTCTTCATCCCGAAGGCGGCGGTCGTGGCGATGATGGAGGTTTCGACCTCCAGGGCGCCGGCTCCGTAGCGGAACAGGGCTTCGCCGAGATCGAGGACCAGGCTGATGGTCTCGAGCTCGTCGGACTCGACCGGCATCTCAGCCGCCTGGGCCTGCTGGACGTGCTGGTAGGGAGTGCCGGCAAGACGGTCCACGATGGATTCCTGCCCGGTGGCCGGCCGCTCGGTCTGCATGATCTTGTTGAAGACATGCTGGGGGCTGGCGCGACGGTCGAAGACGGTCCGGTCGAGGATCTGCCCCTTGCCGAACTGGCTGCCGAATCTGGGCTTGAGCCAGGTGGGTCGCAGCACGGAGCGCCGTCTGGGCGAGGAGATGGGCGTCGACGGGCCCGTCAGGGGCACGGTGGGGTGCTGGCCGGTGGGGGCGCTGCCGACGGCGGGGACAGCGCCGGTGGCGGGGTTGGACCCGGTCTTGGGCTGGGCAGAGTCGGCGAGGGAGAAGTCGTCCGAGTAGGAGTGCCGGGTGGTCTCCTGCTCAGCCTCGGCCTCCTCGGCGGCGCGGGCGGCGGCCTCGGCGTCGTACTCCTCCCATTCGAGAGTGGCTTCCTCCGCGGCGGATCTCCAGGAAGCGGCGATGGAGCCGGTGAGGGAGGAGACGAAGCCTTCGTCCTCGGGCTCGCCGGTTTCGGCGGAGGGTTTGACGACGGGGATGAGGCTGGTGTCCGCCTCAGGCTCTGAGATGACGGGATCGATGGGCTCGGATTCGTAGCCGGTGAGGCCTTCTTCGGAGCTGAGCCGACGCGCCTCGTCTTTCCTGCTGCTGGACTCCCGACGGTCCTCTGATCCCACGGTGCCTCCTCCCAAAAAGCCAGTGAACCACAGAAGGGCTCACCGCAAGAACAGTGAGCCCTGAGATCGGGAGGCCGCCCTGCAGCCGACCTCGACTGGACGTCGAAGTATCGCAACGGTCTTCAGAGTGAAGAGCAGATCCCGCAATACGTGGTGCTCGCCACTGGATTCGAACCAGTGACCTCACGCGTGTGAAGCGTGCGCTCTAACCAACTGAGCTAGGCGAGCGGGCTTTCGCCGTCGGAACGGCGACGCCCAACTTTAGCAGGGTTTGCGGATTTTCTTCCAGTTCAGCGGATGGCCTCGGGCAGGGGGGTCTCTCCGTCGAAGAAGTTGACGGTCTCGCGCACTGCGGCCTGCTGGGTGAGGACGTGCCGGATGGCTTCGGCGACGTTCTCGCGGCTGGCGGCGACAGCCTCGGGGCTCTCCTGGGCGGCGGCGGCTTCGTCGACGTCGACGACCCTGACCTTTCCGCTGGCGGGCCCCTGGGTCAGCTTGCCGGGGCCGAGGATGGTGTAGTCGAGGCTGGTGCCGCGCAGATGGTTGTCTGCGTGGTGCTTGGCGGCGGCGTAGGGGTAGAAGCTGCTCTCGGGGTCGAGGGTGCGGATGTCGGTCTCGCTGCGGGCGTAGGAGACCATCACGTATCGGGCGACGCCGGCCTGCTGGGCGGCTTCCATGCTGCGGATGGCAGCGTCCTGGTCCACGGCCTTGGTGCGCTCGGGACTGCCGCCGCCGGCTCCGGCGGAGAAGACGACAGCTTCGGCGCCGGCGAAGGCTTCCTCGAGAGCGGCCGTACCGGCGCTCTCGATGTCGAGGAGGACGGGCTGGGCCCCGGCGGCCCGGACATCGTCGGCGTGCTCAGGGTTCCGGATGAGGGAGCGGACGTCGTATCCGGCGTCAGCAAGCTTGGGGGCCGCGAGAAGGGCGATCTTGCCGTGGCCTCCGATGATGATGACGGTTCCGCGCTCAGCCATGGGTGCCTCCTGTGGGGTGGATTCTGCGGTTCTGGGGGCGTCAACACTGCGGATGGCGAGCTATTCCCCTCATTTAGAAACACAGATGTTTGCTAATCGCGGAACGTATGTGTAAGGTTGTGCTCACTTGGGTGCGACAAGAAGAGGCCCGGCAGATGGTGCGTCTGCCGGGCCTCGCTCCTTGTCTGGAGAGTTCTGCGCAGTCAGTGCGCGAGCGCCTCCCTCTTCTCAGAGCTGCCCGCAGCGGGGGTGGCCCTCAGGCCGAATGCCAGCAGCAGGGTCACCACGCTCAGCGCGGCAGCGAACCGGAACGCGGTCCGGAAGCCCTCCACAGCGGCGGCCTCCGGGGAGAGTCCGTCGGCAGCGGCCATCGAGGCGCCCAGCCCCATCACCGCCACCAAGGCGGCGGTGCCGATCGCCGCAGAGAGCTGCTGCAGCGTGTTCAGCGCCGCGGAGCCATGCGAGTACAGAGGCGCGGGCAGAGGGTTCATCGCCGTGGTGAACGCTGGGGTGAACAGCAGGGCCAGCCCAACGGACAGCACCAGATGGGCCACCAGGATCATCCACCAGGGGGTGGCCGCGCTGATGAAGCCCAGTGCAGTCATGGACACAATCAGGATGCTGGCGCCGGGAACAACAAGCGGCCTGGGACCGACGCGGTCGTAGACACGGCCCACGATCGGGGCCAGCAGCGCCATCAGGAGGCCGCCGGGCAGCATCAGCAGGCCCGTGCCCAGCGGGCTGAGCCCGTAGATCTGCTGCAGGAACAGCGGCAGGAGGATGAGGGCGCCGAACAGGGCGATCATCATCAGCAGCATCATCATCAGGGCCCGGGTGTACTGGGTGTAGGTGAACGGCTTGAGGTTCAGCAGCGCAGCGTCGGACTTCTGCAGGCGCAGCTGCAGGAGCACGAACGCAGCCAGGAACAGCAGACCGCCCACCAGCACCCCGACGGCCGCAGGGTCCACGGACATGCCTGCCGCCTCCGGGTCCAGGTCCTCGGTGCCGTGGCCCCCGCCGATCTGGCTGATCCCGTAGACGATGCCGCCGAAGCCGGGCACGGCCAGCAGCAGGGACGGAATGGAGAGCCCCTTCCCCTTGGTCCCGGGGTCGGTGTTCAGACGGGGCCGGCCGAGCACCAGGGCGACGACGGCGACCGGCAGGATGGTCAGGAACATCCAGCGCCAATCGGCGATCTCCAGGATGATTCCTGAGACCGTCGGACCGATGGCCGGGGCCACGGAGATCACAATGGCGATATTCCCCATCACGACGCCGCGGCGATGCATCGGCACCAGGGTCAGCACGGTCGTCATCATCAGCGGCAGCATGATGGCGGTGCCGGCGGCCTGGACCACACGTCCGGCCAGCAGCACCGGGAATCCGGGGGCCGCGGCGGCGAGCGCGGTGCCGGCGACGAACAGCAGCATCGCGGCGGTGAAGACCCCGCGGAGGGTGAATCGCTGAATGATGTAGCCGGTGGTGGGAATCACCACGGCCAGAGTCAGCATGAACGCGGTGGTGAGCCACTGGACGGTGGGCTCGGGTATCTGGAACTCCTCCATCAGCGGCGAGAGCGCCACGTTCATGATCGTTTCGTTGAGGATCATGACGAACGTGGCGACAAGCAGCGCGCCGATGGTCAGCTTGTCCGCGGTCGGCATCCGCTCTGAGGCGGAGGACTCAGCGGGGGTATCAGTAGATTGCACAAGGAGTGGGAACACCTGCGGCTCCCGCCGCATTCCTGACCGGTGCGTCTAGTTTCTGCGGAGCCCCCTGCCGGGTTCGAACCGACGACCTGCTGATTACAAATCAGCTGCTCTACCAACTGAGCTAAGGAGGCGCGGCGACGGCGCTCAGGCGCACCGACGCCGGCTGCCCATGCTACCGCCGGGGATGATCACTCGTCATCTTCGGCGTCTTCCTCGTCATCCTCGGGCGCTTCGACGGCGTCGTCCTCGGCCTCGTCCTCGGTCTGCGCGTCGGTGTCGACATCCTCATCGTCGATGTCGATGCCCTCGGCGTCCTCGCCGATCTCAGCTGAGTAGGCGTCGATCTCCTCGCCCAGGGCCTCCATGAAGTCCAGGCCATAGTCCTGGTCGTCGATGAAGACGGTGGGAGTGGCGAACTGAACACCCATCTGGGCGAGGGTCTCGCCGGCCTGGTTGGTGGTCCAGGAGCTGAAGGGTCGGTAGGTGCCGTCCTCGATGCACTCGGAGATGTCAGCGCCGTACTGGTCCTGGGCCACCTGGGCGAGGCCGTCGTTGCTCAGCTCATCCTGCGCGTAGGTGGCGGTGATGTAGGTCAGGTAGTCCTTGTAGCTCTCCGGAGACTCCTCAGCCATGCAGGCGAAGGCGCTTGAGGCCCGGGCGGAGTAGTTGGTGGGAGAGCCGACCACCTGCACGGACCGGAACTCGGCAGTGATGAGCCCCTGGTCCAGCAGCTCGGCGATGGTGGAGCCGTAGCTCTGCTCCATCTGCTGGCAGGCGGGGCAGCCGGGGTCGGTGTAGATCACCAGGTGCGGCGGCTCGCCCTCCTCACGGGGCGCGGTGCCGTTCTCGTCCCGCTCGGGCGTGCTCTCAGCGTCCACGGTGCCGAGGTCCGCGCCCTCTTCGATCTCGGTGGAGGAGGTCAGGGAGATCCCGCCGTACTCGTTCGCGACGGACGGAGCCGGTCCCTCGGTGAAGGCGACCTCGTCACCGTCGCGGCTCACCGCCCAGAAGATCATGCCGGCCACCAGGACCACAGCCAGCACCACGACGATCACGGGCAGCAGCAATGATGCCCGCTTGTCCTTCTTGGCCTGGTCTGCCTGCATCTGGCGGGCGCGCTCGCGCGCGGTGGCGCTCTCGGTACTACGTGCCATAGGAAGACGTCTCCCAGTGTGCGAATGGATTCATGGAACAGCAGGGGACAGCGTACCTCCGGAATGTGGATGCCGACGCCGACCTGGGCTTTCAGCGAACGTCCAGGCTATTCTTGGAGGGTGGCGGATATGGAGCAGCAGGGGTATGAGTTCGTAGTCGTGGCCAATCGACTCGCCGTCAACCGGGTGACCAGCGACGACGGGACCACCGGCTGGCAGCGCTCCCCCGGGGGGCTCGTCACCGCCCTGGCGCCCATCATGGCCGCCTCTGAGGGTGCCTGGGTGGGCTGGCACGGCGCCGTGGACGAGGAGCTCGAGCCCTTCGACCACGAAGGCCTGCATCTGCACCCGGTTCCGCTGAGCGAGCAGGAGGTCCACGACTACTACGAGGGGTTCTCCAATGACACGCTCTGGCCGCTCTATCACGACGTGATCGTCCGCCCCAGCTTCCACCGCCGCTGGTTCAACGCCTACCGCCGCGTGAACCAGCGCTTCGCGGAGGCTGCTGCGAAGGTCGCCTCCGAGGGGGCCACCGTCTGGATTCAGGACTACCAGCTGCAGCTCGTGCCGCAGATGCTGCGCGAGCTGCGCCCGGATGTGACGATCGGATTCTTCAACCACATCCCGTTCCCGCCCCCGGGCCTCTTCGCGCAGCTGCCGTGGCGGCACTCGGTGCTCCGCGGGCTGCTCGGCGCGGACCTCATCGGCTTCCAGCGGGAGTCCGACGCCAAGAACTTCCAGCGTGCGGTGCGCAATCGCCTGGGCCACTACATCAAGTCGGACCGCGTCTATGTGCCCAACCAGCACGATTCGCAGGCCGGCTCCCCGCTGAAGGGCTTCGACGCCGATCCGGAGCGCGGCACCGCACCCCGTCAGCTCTCCGCACCTCCGGAGGGCAGCTACCGCACCGCAGATGCCAAAGCGTTCCCCATCAGCATCGACACCGGGAAGATCCAGGAGCTCGCCCAGGACCCTTCGATCATTGCCCGGGCCGCCCAGATCCGCGCCGAACTCGGCCACCCCAAGACGATCTTCCTGGGCGTGGACCGGCTGGACTACACCAAGGGCATCCGGCACCGCCTGAAGGCCTACGAGGAGCTGCTGCGCGACAGCGAGCTGCAGGTCGGCGACGTCACTCTGGTGCAGATCGCATCCCCCTCCCGCGAAGGGGTGGCGTCATATCAGCTGCTGCGCGACGAGATCGACCTGACCGTGGGCCGCATCAACGGTGAGTACGACACCATGGGCCACACCGCGGTCCGCTACCTGCATCACTCCTACCCGATCGAGGAGATGGTCGCGCTCTACCTCGCCGCCGACGTCATGCTCGTCACCGCCCTGCGCGACGGCATGAACCTGGTGGCCAAGGAGTATGTGGCTGCGCGGAAGTCCGGCGACGGCGTGCTGGTCCTCTCCGAGTTCACCGGCGCCGCCGACCAGCTGCGGCAGGCGCTGCTGATCAATCCGCATGACATTGAGGAGCTCAAGGCGGCGATGGTCACGGCAGCGACCATCGACCAGGAGGATGCCCGGAAGCGAATGCGCAGCCTGCGCCGCCAGGTGGTCTCCCACAATGTGACCCGCTGGGCCGAGGAGTTCCTCGAGAGTCTCTCCCAGCAGAAGTCCCAGTAGGCTCAGACCCAGTCCCGTCCGCCTCGATCCGCCAGGAGAGACCCGTGAGCTTCACCCTGCCCGATGACCTGCAGAAGGCCCTGAGGACCTTCGCCGCACAGGAGAAGGTCCTCGTCTGCCTGGACTTCGACGGCTGCGTCGCCGAGCTTGTCGCAGACGCCTACTCGGCCGTCCCGGTGCCCGCCAACGGTGAGGCCATCGATCGGATCGCCGAACTGAACGACCCGAGGATCATCCTGGCCTACGTATCGGGCCGGCCCATCAGCGACCTGCAGCGGCAGGCCGCACCCCCGGAGGGCACCGTGCTGATCGGCTCCCACGGGGCTGAGAAGTACTTGGGGCCGGACTCGCCGGGTCTGCAGCTCACCCACGCGGAGGAGGCCTCCCGCCAGGAGATCATCAGCGTGCTGGAAGGAATCGCGGACCAGCATGAAGGCGTCTGGGTGGAGTACAAACCGGCGGGCGCGGCCCTGCACGTCCGTCATGTGAGGGAGGAGTCCCTTCAGGATGCCGTGCTCAACGAGGCCCGGGCCGCGCTGACCCTGGTGGACGGCGCCCACCAGAAGGAGGGCAAGAAGATTCTCGAGGCCGTGGTGCGCAAGTCCACCAAGGGTGAGGCGATCGAAGAGCTGCGCGCCGACCTGCAGCCCGACGCCGTGTTCTTCGCCGGTGATGATGTGACCGACGAGACCGGGTTCGCCGTGCTCGCCGGCGACGATGTCAGCGTCAAGGTCGGCGACGGCGAGACCGGAGCCCGCTTCCGCATCCCCGAGCCAGCATCACTCGCGGAGGTCCTCAACGCCTTCGCCGATGCCCGCTGAACATCAATCAGCCTCAGGAACGGCGGTGCTTACACAGTGGCTCATGGAGTCGGCCGCCAGCTCCCAGCTTCCCTGGTCCACCTCACTCTGAGAATGCGCGTTGATATGCCTCGCGCCCGGAAGTGATCACCATTCGAGCAAGACGGCGATTGTCGTTGACCTTCTCTTGAAGCCAGTTGAGGCGCTTCACATGGTCGTTGCGAGCAGAGGCGGCAAGTTTCACCTCGATGGCAAGCATATTGCGCTCCCAGGCTTGCTCGATTGGCCCGGGGTCGCGGCATCGAGAATTGATTCATAGGTCGCATCTGTCGCCGTAGCAGCGCTGTAGGCGTTCAGCCAGGCACGGAGAGACTCAGGCCCCCGCACAAATCTCATCGACGTAGTCGCTGAGAGAGACATCCGTCTTCGCACGAACCTGCTGAGACTCTCCTGGGAGGAGCCTTCCCGAACTCCACTAGAGGTGCAGATTTGCCGAGTGTCTACTAGATCCTCCGGCTGAGCTTTCGACCTATCTCCGCTGCTGTGCGAGTCATCAGGGGCACTGCGTGGCGAATGAAGGCGTCGTCCATGCGGGCGGTGGGGCCTGAGACGGACAGCCCCATGCGGGTGGGGCCGTGCGGGATCGCCACCGCCAGGCAGCGCACGCCGAGCTCCTGCTCCTCGTCGTCGAGCGCGTAGCCCTGCTGAGCGATCACAGGCAGCTGCTCCACCAGAGCATCGGGCCGAGTGAGGGTCTTCGGCGTCATCGAGGGCATCCCCGTGGAGGAGAGGACCTCCCGGACCCGGTCGCGCCCCATCGTGGCGAGCATCGCTTTGCCCACCCCGGTGGAATGCATGTAGGCGCGTCGGCCCACCTCAGTGAACATCCGCATCGAGTGCGGGGACGGCGCCTGGGCGATGTAGACGACCATCTCCGACTCCATCGCCGCCATGTTCACGCTCTCGCCGAGCTCCCCCACCAGGGACTGCATCTGCGGGACCGCCGGGCCGCCCAGCTGCCGGGTGGCGCCCTCCCCCAGCGGCACCAGGTTCGCTCCCAGCGCGTAGCGCCTATCCGGCAGCTGATGGACCATGCCGAGCCCCATCAGGGTATGCAGCAGCCGGTGAACCGTGGGGCCGGCCAGCCCGGAAGCTTCCTTCAGCTCGCCGGCGGTGGCCGCGCCCTGCCGCTGCATCAGCGTCTCCAGCAGCCCGAAAGCGCGCTCGACCACCTGGACTCTCTGCGGGTCCCGCTCCATCGGAGAGTCCGCATTGCGGACTGTTTCTTTCATAGTGCGAATTGTATGGCATAGAAATAGACAGAGCCCAGGCTCTTCCCACCTGTGAACAGAAGGAGCACCATGAGCATCAACGTCAGCCAGCCCTACGAGGTCGAGGGAACCGACCTGATCATCACCGACGAGGCGCTGCAGTTCATCGAGGAGCTGCACGCCACGTTCGCGCCCACCCGCGACGAGCTCCTTGAGCGTCGCGGCACCGCCCAGGCCGAGGCCGCCCGCACCGGCACACTCGACTTCGACCCGGCGACCAAGGACGTTCGCGAGGCCGACTGGAAGGTCGCCGAGCAGCCCCCCGCCCTGCAGGACCGCCGCGTGGAGATCACCGGACCGCCGGCCCCGGCCAAGATGGCCATCAACGCGCTGAACTCCGGAGCCAAAGTGTGGCTGGCCTGCCTGGAGGACGCCCTCTCCCCCAACTGGAACAACCTGGTCGACGCGCAGAAGAACCTCTACGAGTCCGCCCGGGGAATCCTCCAGTTCACCTCCCCCGAGGGCAAGGAGTACAGGCTCCGCGACGACGTCACCCTCCCGACCGTCGTCGTCCGCCCCCGCGGCTGGCACCTGCCCGAGAAGCACATCGAGATCAACGGCAAGCCCGCCGTCGGCGCACTGGTCGACTTCGGCCTGCACTTCTTCCACAACGCCAAGCACCTCCACGAGAAGGGCACGGGCCCCTTCTACTACCTGCCCAAGCTTGAGCACTACCTCGAGGCCCGGCTGTGGAACGACGTGTTCACCTTCGCGGAGGAGAAGCTCGGACTGCCTCACGGCGTCGTCCGCGCCACCGTGCTCATCGAGACCATCCCCGCCGCGTTCTGCATGGACGAGATCCTCTACGAGCTGCGCGACCACGCCTCCGGCCTCAACGCGGGCCGCTGGGACTACCTGTTCAGCATGATCAAGTACTTCCGGTCCTCAGGCAAGAAGTTCGTGCTTCCTGACCGCGCCCAGGTCGGCATGACTCAGCCGTTCATGCGCGCCTACACCGAGCTGCTGGTCAAGACCTGTCACCAGCGTGACGCCTTCGCCATGGGCGGCATGGCGGCATTCATCCCCAACCGTCGCGAGCCTGAAGTCACCGAGAGGGCCATCGAGAAGGTCCGCGACGATAAGTCCCGCGAGGCCAACGACGGCTTCGACGGCTCGTGGGTCGCCCACCCGGACCTCGTAGAGCTCTGCAAGGATGAGTTCACCAAGGTCTTGGGCGACAAGCCCAACCAGGTGGACCGCAAACGCCCCGAGGTCAGCGTCAGCGTCGCGGACCTGCTCAGCACGGGCGATGCTGAGGGCGATGTCACCGAGCAGGGTGTGCGCACCAACCTCTACGTCGCCACCTACTACACCGCCGTCTGGCTCTCCGGAAACGGCGCAGTCGCCATCCACAACCTGATGGAGGATGCCGCCACCGCGGAGATCTCCCGCTCCCAGGTGTGGCAGCAGATCCACAACGGCACCGTCACCGCCGACACCGGCAACCAGGTGACCCGCGAGCTCGTGGACCGGCTGCTCGAGGAGGAGGTCGCCCGGCTGAGGGAGGAGATCGGCGACGCCGACACCTTCGCCAAGTATTTCGAGCCGGCCGCCGACGTCGTCAGGAAGCTGGTCCTCTCCGAGGACTACATCGACTACCTGACACTGCCCGCCTATGAGCACCTGCGCTGATCCGGTGCCGCATCGCCGCAGGCTCTGACTGAAGGAGGAGCCTGCCGGCGTCGGCTACAGGTCGCGGAAGAGGCGCTCATCGGGGTCGGTGAGCGCCTCTTCCAGCAGCAGACGGTTCCGGCGGAGAGCCTGGAGGTCCTTGCCGACGGCGTCGTCGCGGGTCTTCGCCACCGCCTCCGCCATCAGGCTGACCTGCGCTTTGAACTCCTCTGCGTGCTCCGGCTTGGCCGTGTCCGGCAGCTCCAGGAACAGATCCAGGGTGCGGGGCAGGTGCCGGCGGACAGTCATCGCCACCGCGTCCTGCTGCTCGGGGGCGCGCCGCAGGGCCTCCCAGCGCTGGATGATCTCGTCCAAGCCTACGACCATCATCCGCAGCTGGCCGTGGGTTGACGGCGGCAGCTCGCCCTGCCGGGTCCGGACTGTGGTCTCGGTCTGCTTCAGCTGCTCCCGCAGAGCCTCCTGCTCCGTGGTGAGCAGAGTGGCCTGCTCCTGAGCTTTGATCTCCCGCCCGTAGAGGGTTCCGTAGGTGCCGGCGCCGGCCGCGCCGCCCACCAGCAGCCCGGCCGCGATCCCCCAGGCGCTGGGAAGCATCAGCAGGATCACAGCCGCGGACCCGATGAGGAAGGCCAGCACGGAGGCCGCCCAGCGGATCTGCTGCGCGCGCCGGGAAGGTTCGGATTCGTTCACCGAACCAGACTATCGCCGTCGCCCTGAGAGCCCGCACAGGCACCCGGAGAGAGGCTCTAGGGAACCTGCAGGCGAGTGTCGGGGATGTCAGTGATGAGCATGTGTCCGGGAGCGTGCCCGATGGCGAACTCCGGCTTCGAGGCCATCACTGCGGCCTGCGGCGTCACCCCGCAGGCCCAGAACACCGGTATCCAGCCCTCCGGAATCTGGACCGGGTCGCCGAAATCAGGGGCGCTGATGTCTGCAATGCCCAGGGCCTCCGGATCGCCGATATGCACCGGGGCTCCGTGGACGCCCGGGTACCGGGAGGTGATGCGCACCGCGTCGGAGACCAGATGCGGGGGCAGCGGCCGCATGGAGACGACCATGGGCCCGGAGATCGATCCAGCGGGCTCACAGGCTATGCCCGTCTCATACATAGGCACGTTCACGCCTTGGTCAATATGGGCAATGGGCAGTCCGGCCTCCAGCATGGGCGCCTCGAAGGTGAAGCTGCAGCCGATGAGGAAGGCGACCAGGTCGTCGCGCCACTGCTCGACGACGTCGGGCACCTCCTCGGCCAGCTCACCGCTCCGATAGACCCGGTAGGCCGGGATGTCCGTTCGGATATCTCCGCCCTCGACGCCCAGCAGAGGCTCAGAGCTCAGCTGACCTGCCTCCAGAACGCCCAGCACCGGGCAGGATTTGGGGTTGCGCTGAGCAAATAGGAGCATGTCGAAGGCCTGCCCCTGCGGCAGCGCGATGAGGTTGGCCTGCGCATAGCCGGCGCTGCAGCCGCTGGTGGGCCGTCGCAGCCCTGCCCGGAACTGTGCCCGAGCCGCGGCCGGCGTGGTCTCTGCCGGCGTGATCATCATCCTGGTGCTCTCAGCCCTGCGTCCACAGGTCCGCGATCCCGGTGAGGGAGTTCGCGCCCATGTAGATGGTCAGCAGCCAGATGAGGGTGCCGCTGATCAGCAGCCACTTGGGGTACTTGTACCCGCCGAGCAGGGTCTCGCGCCTGAACCAGGCAGCGATGAGGATCACCGCGAAGCCGAGCGGCAGCACCGCTCCGTTGAACGCCCCGGCCATGATCAGCAGAGTGGCCGGCGCTTGGCCCAGGGTCAGGTAGATGCCGCAGGTGAGCACCAGGAATCCGATCAGCATGCCGGCGCGGACCCGGGGGGATGTCTTCTGGGTGGTGATGAAGGAGACCGAAGTGTAGGTGGCTCCGAGGATGGAGGTGATCGCGGCGACCCAGAAGGCCACGCCGAAGACCCGCAGTCCCCATTCCCCCAGCACCAGCAGGAAAGCGGAGGCCGCCACGTTGTCCTGCCCTGTCTCTTCGATCTGGGTGACGGAGTACGCGGTCACGACGCCGAGAATCGAGAGGAACAGCAGGTAGCGGATGACGCTGGCCACGATGATGCCCATCACGGAGGTGCGGGCGATGGTGGAGGCGTTCTCGGGGCCGGTGTGCCCGGAGGCGATGACCCGGTGCGCGCCGGCGTAGGTGATGTAGCCGCCGACGGTGCCGCCGATCAGCGTGGTGGTGACGAAGAAGAACGTGCTCAGGCCCTCCCCCTCCGGCAGAGTGGGCGCGAAGGTCTGAATCGCTGCCTCGCCGACCGGCGGGCTGGTGACGATTGCCATGTAGCCCATGAGGAGGATGAGCACCGCGCCGCAGACGATCACGATGCGGTCCAGGGCGACTCCGGCCCTCTTCGAGAGGAAGATCGCCATGGCGATGAGCACGGAGACGGCCCCGCCGATCTGGGGATCGAGTCCTGACATGGCCTGCATGCCGAGGCCCGCACCGGCGATGTTGCCGACGTTGAAGACGATTCCGCCGAAGAAGATCAGGGCGGCGAGCGCCCATCCGAGGCCGGGCAGAATACGGTTGCCGAGCTCCTGGGCGTAGAGCCCGGAGACGCCGAGGGTGCGCCACACGTTCATCTGGATGGCGACGTCGACGATGACGGAGATGAGGATCGCCGCGGCGAAGGCGGCGCCGAGCTGCATGGTGAACTCGGAGGTCTGGGTGATGAAGCCGGGCCCGACTGCGGAGACGGCCATGAGGAACATGGCGCCGAGCATGGCGGTGCGGCGGGTGGCGGTGAAGGTGGGGCCCTTGGGCTTCTGCTCCGCCTCGGCGGCGGATACGGCGGGTGTCGGCTCAGACACGATGCTTCCCCTCAGGACGGCTGCGGTACGTGGGCATTCACGACGTCGTCGTGGTGCTTGAGCCAGACACTAGATGTTGTTCAACAATCAGAGCAAGGGATTGTCCAACAATCCGGGAAAGTTTTACGCAGACGTAACGCAGAGGGGCTCATTCCTGCTCCAGGTGGGCGATGAGGTCGTTCTCCGCGGTGACCAGGTATTCGATCAGATACGTTTCGGCCTCTCGTCGCCGACCCGTGCTGAGCAGGTCGGCAAGCTCTCCGTTGCGATGCACATATCGGGTGTGGAACGTGGGTTCGTGCCGGCGGGTGAGGAAGGCCAGCCGCATCCGGGCGAGCACCTCGCTCATCAGGGTGTCCAAGGTGACGGAGCGGGCCTGGGCGACGATCAGCCGGTGGAACTGCTGGTTGGCCTCAGCCATGCCGTGCACGTCCTCACCCCCGAGTGCATTGCGGGCTCGGCCGACGATCTCCTGAAGCCCTTCGAGCGACTTCTCCGGGAATGCTGCGGCCCGGAGGGCGCCGGTCTGGATGATGCGACGAACCCGGTAGAGCTCTCGGATGTCTTCGGGCTGGGGCTCATAGACGAAGACCCCCCGGTTGGGGTGACGCTGGACGAGCCCTTCCCCCGCGAGGACCTGGAAGGCGCTGCGCAGCGTGTGCCGCGAAACGCCCAGCTGGTGGGTGATCCGCACCTCGGGGAGCTTGGTGCCGGGCAGCACCCGGCCGGCCGCGATCTGCTCCCGGAGGGCAGCCGCAGCCCGCTCGGGCAGGTGGGCGTGAGCATCGGGCCCCGAGCCGACCGGTTCCAACGAGGCCCAGACATCATCAGACATGGGCCCAAACCTACCGGGCCGCCGGGCGTCAGCTGATGCGTGCGACCACCTGCCCGCCCGCGACCGAGCCGCCGGGGGCGACATCCTCCCGGGCGAGGGTTCCCGACACCGGGGCAGTGATGTTCTGCTCCATCTTCATCGCCTCCAGGACCGCAACCGGCTGCCCCTTCTCCACATCGGCGCCGTCCTCGGCCAGCCAGGTGACCAGGGTCCCGGCCATGGGTGCTGTGACGGCGCTGTCCTCCTGAGGCCGGCCGCCCTGCTCTGCGGCAGTCTCTGCGGAGCCGAACAGCCTCAGCAGCGAGGCGGGGAGCCCCAGCTGCACGACCCTGCCGTCGATCTCAACAGCGGCTCGGCGCATAGGCTGCTCCTGGTGCCGGACCGCGGAGGCCAGATGCTCGGACTCGGTGAGCGCATCCTGAAAGTCGGCTTCGATCCACCGGGTGTGGACGGCAAAGCCTTCGGCCCCGGACTCGGCGGTGAAGTCAGGCGCTTCGAGCACCGCCCGGTGGAACGGCATCACGGTGGGGATGCCTTCGACGCGCATCTCGGCGAGCGCCGTACGCGCCCGGATGAGCGCGGTGGCGCGGTCCGGGCCGGTGACGATGAGCTTGGCGAACATGGAGTCAAAGGCACCGGAGACCTCATCCCCGGTGCGGATGCCTGTTTCGACCCGGATGCCGGGACCGGTGGGCGGGCTGAAGAGCTCCACGCGTCCGGGGGCGGGGAGGAACCCGAGGGCGGGGTCCTCTGCGTTGAGCCGGAACTCGATGGCATGTCCGGCCGGCGGCGGGTCCTCGGTGAGGGTGAGCCGGCCGCCCTCGGCGATGCGCAGCTGCTCAGCGACCAGGTCTACGCCGGCGGTCTCCTCGGTGACGGGGTGCTCCACCTGCAGGCGGGTGTTGACCTCCAGGAAGCTCAGCAGCCCGTCGGGGCTCAGCAGATACTCCACGGTCCCCGCGCCGACGTATCCCGCCGCGGCACAGATGCTTCGGGCGGACTCATGGATGCGCTCTCGGGCCTCCTCGGCGAGAAAGGGGGCCGGGGCCTCCTCCACGAGCTTCTGGCTGCGGCGCTGCAGAGAGCAGTCGCGGGTGCCGACCACCACCACGCTGCCGTGGGAGTCTGCGACCACTTGGGCCTCCACGTGCCGGGGGCGGTCAAGGAAGCGCTCCACGAAGCACTCTCCGCGGCCGAAGGCGGCCTCGGCCTCCCGCACCGCGGAGGCGTAGCCCTCATCCAGCTCCGACTCTTCCCGAATGATCCGCATCCCACGGCCGCCTCCGCCGTGGGCGGCCTTCACCGCCACAGGCAGCCCGTGCTCGGCCGCGAAGGCTCGGACCTCCTCCGCTGAGGAGACGGGGCCGTCGGTGCCCGGGACCAGGGGCGCACCGGTGTCGACAGCGATCTGCCGGGCGGTGACTTTGTTGCCGAGGGCTTCGATGGGCTCCGGGGCCGGACCGATCCAGGTCATTCCTGCCTGGATCACGGCCCGGGCGAAGTCCGCGTTCTCGGAGAGAAACCCGTACCCGGGGTGGACGGCGTCGGCGCCAGCAGTCCGTGCCGCCTCAAGAATGCGCGGGATGCTCAGGTACGTGTCCGCGGCCGTGTCTCCCCCGAGCGCGACAGCCGTATCTGCAAGCTCGACGTGCAGTGCGGCGGCGTCCTGATCCGCGTAGACGGCAGCGGTGCTGTACCCGGCCTCCCGGGCGGAGCGGATCACTCGCACCGCGATCTCACCCCGGTTGGCGATCAGAATGCGCTTCATGGTCGGGCCTCCAAAGAGTCAGTCGGGGCTAGCGTGTCGGGATTCACCGGCTGCAGGGCGACGGTGTCGCCGGGGCCCAGCTGGGCCGCAGCAGACAGGTCCTCGGGCACGACGACGCCGATCACCGGGTAGCCCGCGGTCACGGGGTGATCGTTGAGGAACAGCACCGGGCTTCCCTCCGGAGGCACCTGCAGGGAGCCCCGCGGAACGCCCTCACTGGGAAGCTCCTCATGCTTGGCGCGCCGGAGGGAGCGGGCCTCCGGGTCAGCGGGGTCAGGCGCGAGCCGAATTCCGATGCGGTCAGCCTCGGCAGTCACCTGCCAGTCCTGGCTGTGCAGCCGTGTCCGCTCTGCCGCGCCGAACCAGTCCTCACGGGGGCCGTAGGTGAAGCGAAGGACCGCCCGGCCGGCGGTATCAGGGATGAAGAGAGTGGGCCGCTCCGGGCCTCCCACCGGAGTGAGGCCCTTCGGCGAGGAGATGCGCAGCGGCTGATCCGCCTGCAGGGGCGCGGGGCCGAGCCCGGACATCGTGTCCGAGGAGGCGGAGCCGAGCACCGGTGCGGCCTCGATCCCTCCGCGCACGGCGACCACCGTGCGCAGTCCGCGCAAGGGCATGCCGAGGGTGAGCGTCTCCCCCTCCAGCAGCACGAACGGGGCTGACACCGGGGCAGTCCGGGGGCCGCTCCTGCCGGTGATGCTCAGCTGGACCTCGGCGCCGCTGGCGCCCAGCACCAGGGTCTGGTCCGCACGGAGGGTCAGTCCGCCCATCAGCGTCTCCAGAACCGGGGCCTGCTTCGCGTTTCCGACGAGCCGATTGGCCTGTGCGGCGGCCGCCTCATCCGCGACGCCGGCGCGGGAGACTCCGAGGTCGCTGAGGCCGGGACGGCCGAAGTCCTGCACCAAGGTCTGCACCCCCGGGGAGACCACGGTCAGCGCGGCGCCGTCCGGGCTGGGGAGCTCCGACGCAGGGTCCGGCTCTCCGGGCGGGGGGAGGTGCTCGACGGCGCGGTACCGGACCGTGTCTCCAGGCCGGACGAGGGCCGGGCTCTCCCGGGCCAGGTCCCACATGGCCGCACCGGTGCGGCCGATCAGCTGCCATCCGCCCGGGGACCTGCGCGGGTATACCGCGGAGAACTCTCCGGCGAGCGCCACGCTGCCCGGCGGCACGGCCGTCCGGGGAGAGGAGCGCCGGGGGATCTGCATCGCGCCGCTGGCCGGGACGCAGTAGGTGAACCCGGGCGCGAACCCGCCGAAGCTGCCTGTCCAGATCCGGGACGTATGCCACTCAACGAGCTCTTGGACGCCCATGCCCAGGGCCTCTGCGACCTCAGGGAGGTCCTCCCCGTCGTAGACGACGTCGATGGTCACCTCACGAGCCTCACCGTGCTGGCGCTCGGGCAGCGGCATCCGGTCCAGCAGGTCCCGGCCGGCGGTGAGCGCCGCTGATGACGAGAATCGGATCATGACGGTCCGGGCGGCGGCGACGAGGTCTTCCTGCCCCGGGAGCGGCTTCCGGCTGAGCTGCTGGTGGGCGGCAAGGACGGTCTCCAGCGCACCGAACTCCAGCAGAAGCGCGCGGGTGCCTGCCCGGCGGACACTGGTGGCGGCCTGCCTGATGCTCTTCATCAGCGGCTCAGGCTTCGACGAAGCTGCGGATCTGCACCCCGGCGTCTTCCAGGGCGCTGCGCAGGGTGGCGGCCATCTGGGCGGCGCCGGCAGTGTCGCCGTGGGTGCAGATGGACTCGGCCTCGGTCCTGATGCGGGTTCCGTCCCGGGCGATGAGGACACCGTCCTGGGCCAGACGGAGCATGTTCTCCACCACCTGGCCGGCGTCGTCGATCACCGCACCGGGCTCACGCCGGGAGACCAGCGTGCCGTCGGGGTTGTAGGCGCGGTCCGCGAAGGCCTCGGCCACTCCGCGCAGGCCCTGCTTCCTGGCGTAGTCCAGCGCGTACCCGCCGGGCAGCAGCAGGACGGGCAGCGTCTCGTCATACTCGGCGATGGCATCGATGACCGCGTGCGCCTGGTCCTTGTGGTGGACGATGGTGTTGTACATGCCGCCGTGAGGCTTCACATACCGGATGCGGGTGCCTGCCGCTCGGGCCAGGCCGTCCAGAGCGCCCAGCTGATAGATGACCTCGGCGGAGAGCTCACGCGGGTGGTAGTCGATGAAGCGGCGGCCGAATCCGGCAAGGTCCCGGTAGCCGATGTGTGCGCCGACGGCCACACCCTTCTCCACGGCGGACTGCAGGGTGCCGCGGATGGTGAGCGGGTCGCCGGCGTGGAAGCCGCAGGCGACGTTCGCGCTGGAGACGATGCTGAGCATGGAAGCGTCAGGAATGGACCAGTTGCCGAAGGACTCTCCGACGTCGCTGTTCAGGTCGATCCGGGCCACGGGTGTCTCCTTCGCTGCCAGTGCACTTTCGATTGTTCAACAATAACAGTGCGACTGTTTCAGCCTTGTGACTGGAGGAACCTGTAGACCTCCTCCGAGTCCACCCCCGGGAAGGCGCCCTCCGGCATGGCCGCCAGCAGGTGAGTGTTGGCCCGGGCGGTGGGCCAGGCCTGGCCCTCCCACACCTCGGAGAGCTCGGCGGGCGGGACCCTGCAGCAGGTGGGGTCGTCGGGGCACCGGGATTTGGAGCGGAAGCCGGTGGCCCTGCCGCGGAACCATTTGGCGTGCTCGAAGGGCACCCCGATGGACAGCGAGTAGGTGGAGGAGGAGTGCGACTCGGTGCGGGCGGTGCACCAGAAGGTGCCCAGCGGAGTGTCGGTGTACTGGTCGAACGAGCGGAACTTGTCCTCGACGTCGAACACCTCACGGGAGGTCCACCGGCGGCAGATCGTCTGGCCCTCGATCGCACCGGAGTGATCGGTGGGGAAGCGGACGCCGTCGTTCTCGTAGGCCTTGTGGATGATCCCCGACTCGTGGACCTTCTGGAAGTGGCAGGTGATCCCCAGGTGCTGGGTGGCGAGGTTGGTGAACCGGTGGGCGGCCGACTCGTAGCTGACCGCGAACGCATCCCGAATGTCCTCGATCGCGAGCTCCTTGGCCTGCTTGGCCTGGTTGAGGAAGTCGGTGGTGGCCTTCTCCGGCATCAGCAGGGCCCCGGCCAGGTAGTTCGCGTAGACCCGCTGGCGCAGAAACTCCGAGTAGTCCTGGGGCGCGGTGTGCCCGAGCACCCGATGGGCGAGCGCCTGCAGCAGCAGGGAGCGCGCGTCCCGCGCCCCGGTGCTGGACTGGGTGAGATAGATGACCATGTTCCGCTGGTCGGTGACGGACTGGGTCTCGTGCGGGAGCCGGGACACGTAGCGGATGGAGTAGCCGAGGTGCTCGGCGAGGTCAGCAGCCTTGTGGTGGCTCAGCGGCCGGTGCTGACCGCCCGGGCCGGCATCGTGCCTCACGGCGGCGAGCAGCTCGGCGGCCTGGGCCTCGAGCTCCGGGTAGTAGTTGTTCTTGGCGCGCTGCTCCTCGCGCAGCTCGGTGTTGGCGCGCCGGGCCTCCTCCGGGGTGGCGGCCTGCTCCTCCAGGCGGCGCTTCAGCTCTCGCTGCAGGGCCACCAGGGATTCGAGCGCGTCGGTGGGGAGCCTGCTGGAGATGCGCACGCTGGGGAGGTGCAGCGCGGAATAGAGGGGGCCGCGCTGAGTCTTCTCCAGCTCGATCTCCAGTGCGGCGCGCCGGCTGGGAGGCTCGGTGCCGAAGAGCTCGTCGACGGCGACGCCCAGAGTCTTGGCGATCTGCCGCAGCTGGGAGAGCTTGGGCTCACGGCGGCCGTTCTCCAGCAGAGAGAGCTGGGAGGGCGCGGTGCCGACGGCCTCGGCGAGGTCGTCCAGGGTCATGGACTGCTTCTTGCGGAGGTGGCGGACACGACGGCCGAGGGCGATCAGGTCGACGCCTTCGTCGTTGTCCTCTTCGACACTCTCCGCTGAGCGCATGTGAGACATGTTACATGTTGAACGGTCTTCTTCCGGACGGGACCGGCCCCCAGGAGGACCTCGAAAACTCCTGGGGGCCGGTGGCTCCGTATGGGCCTGCAGGCTCTACGCGGCCTGGGGCTGCGCTGCCTGCGGGCTCGCGCCTTCAGGCTCGCCCACGTCCGCGGTGATCACGTGCAGCGAGGCACGAGGGCTGTCAGCGACGCCGTTGATCATGATTCCTGCAGTGCTCATCATCAGTCATCTCCTCAGTGGAACTGGCCCTCTTCGGTGGAGCCCTTCAGGGCGACCGTGGAGGAGTCGGGGTTCAGGGTGGTGGAGATCGCGTCGAAGTAGCCGGTGCCGACTTCGCGCTGGTGGCGGGTGGAGGTGTAGCCGTCGCCCTCTGCGGCGAACTCGGCCTCCTGCAGCTCCACGTAGGCCTTCATCTGCTCCTCCTTGTAGCCCTTGGCGAGGTTGAAGGAGGCGTAGTTGAGGCTGTGGAAGCCGGCCAGGGTGATGAACTGGAAGGTGAAGCCCATCTTGCCCAGCTCGTTCTGGAACTTGGCGATGGTCTCGTCGTCGAGGTGCTTCTTCCAGTTGAAGGACGGCGAGCAGTTGTAGGCGAGCATCTGGTCGGGGTACTCGGCCTTGACTGCCTCGGCGAACTGGCGGGCCGCCTCCAGGTCCGGGGTGCCGGTCTCCATCCAGATGAGGTCGGAGTAGGGAGCGTAGGCCTTGGCTCGCTCGATGCAGGGCTCGATGCCGTTCTTCACCTTGTAGAAGCCCTCCGCGGTGCGCTCCCCGGTGATGAAGGGCTTGTCGCGCTCGTCGACGTCGGAGGTGATCAGGGTTGCCGCCTCGGCGTCGGTGCGGGCCACGATCAGGGTGTCGACGTTGTGCACGTCGGCTGCGAGACGAGCTGCCTGCAGGGTGCGCACGTGCTGGCTGGTGGGGATGAGCACCTTGCCGCCGAGGTGGCCGCACTTCTTCTCGGAGGCGAGCTGGTCCTCCCAGTGCACGCCTGCCGCACCGGCGTCGATCATGGATTTCATGAGCTCGTAGGCGTTGAGGGGGCCGCCGAAGCCGGCCTCAGCGTCGGCAACGATGGGGACCACGTAGTCCTGGACGTCCTTGATGCCTTCCAGGTAGTCGATCTGGTCGGCGCGCATGAGGGCGTTGTTGATGCGGCGCACCACGGTCGGCACCGAGTTCGCGGGGTACAGGGACTGGTCGGGGTAGGTGTGCCCGGAGATGTTGGCGTCACCGGCGACCTGCCAGCCGGACAGGTAGATGGCGCGAAGGCCGCCCTTGACGTAGTTGACGGCCTGGTTGCCGGAGAGCGCACCGAGGGAGTTGGTGTACTTGCCCGCGGCGTGCTCCTCAGTCAGCTGCTTCCAGAGCTTCTCGGCGCCGCGCTTGGCGAGGGTCTTCTCCTCCTGCACGGATCCCTGGAGCTTCACGACGTCGGTGGCGGAGTAGTCGCGCTTGACGCTCTTCCAGCGAGGGTTGGTCGTCCAGTCCTCCTGGAGGGCCTCCACCTTCTTGCTGAAGTCGGGGTCGATCTTGGATGCGGGCTCTTCTGCGATGCCCTCAACCTGCTGGTTCACCGTGTCGGTCATAGTGAATCTCCTTTGAATCGTTGACCGGTCCCCGCAACCTCCTCGTTGCGGGATGTGACTCCAGTCTCACCCCGGCGCAACCCCCGGAACCACCAGATGGAGGAAAAAGATCTGCAGTTCTTCGCATTGCAGAAGAAAAGGATCTCTGTGACCCAGGGCACAGGTATTTGGGGAGGGAGAGCGCAGCCTCACGCCTTATGCGGAATCGTGACGGTGCCCGCTGAGCTCGTTGTACTGCAGCGGCTCAGGCAGCGGCGCTCCGGAGCGGAAGGTTCCGCGGCTCAGCGCGAGCCCGCCGATGGGCGCAGTGAGCAGCTGGAGCACCACAGCAAGAATGAGCTTGATCGCGTGGGCCAGACTCGGATCCATCGCGAGTACGCCGCACAGCAGCAGCACCAGTCCGAGCGTGCCCGACTTGGTGACGGCAGTGAGCCGCGTGTAAGGGTCAGGGAAGCGGACCAGGCCGACAGCGGCGACGACGAACAGCGCGATGCCCGCGCCCAGCAGCACTGCTCCGGCGAGGGTCTGCAGCGTTTCGATCACTCGGGCTCACCTCCTCGCGAAGCGGGCTGTCCCGCATCCCGGGTCCGGCCGAGGTAGCGGCCGAAGATCAGGGCTGAGATGAAGCCGATGAGCGTCACCACGATCACCAGGTCGATCAGCAGGGAGCGCTCCCAGAGCAGGCTGAGCAGCGCGAGGGATGCAACCAGGACGAAGAAGACATGGTCAGCACCGATGGCGCGGTCAGCCTCGTGGGGGCCGAGCGCGGCGCGGAGCACAGCGGGCAGCACGGTGAGAACCAGCAGCCCGAGGCAGGCCCACCCAAGGGGTATGCCGAAGATCTCCAGATTCAGCAGCTCATGCGGGCTCATCGGTGATCGGCCTCCTTGCTCTTGGCCTCGCCGGGGCGTGTCACGCGCAGCAGCCGGTCTTCCAGCTCCTGCAGCTCTGCCCGGAACGCCTCGGGCTGCTCCGGGGCGTAGAGACCGAGCACATAGAGCGTGTGCCCGCGGCCGGGCGCCTCATCCACGTCGATGGTGAGGGTGCCGGGGGTCAGGGTGATGAGGTTGCTCAGTGCAGTGATCTCTCTCGGTGTGGCTGCACGGGTTCGGTAGGCGACGATCGCGGGCGTCAGGGCGCTGCCGGGGGTCAGGATGTCGACGGCGACCTGCCAATTGGCTTGGAACATCTGTCCGACGAACCACACCAGCAGCCCAGGGAGCCGCATCAGCTGCTGTGCACGGCGGGTCATTGGGCCATCACCGCCTCGGTGTAGCTGGTGGTGTCGCTGAGCCCCTCAGCGGCGGTGGTGGCCAGGCCCATCAGCACCTCAGCCCCCAGGCCGATGCTGATGGTGCAGACGACCAGCAGCGCTGCGGGCAGGATCAGCCGGCGGGGGACCCGGTCGGGGCTGCTGGGGGCGGTGCGGCTGAACTTGCGGGACAGACGGCCGGCGGCGGGGTCGGTGACGTCAGGGGCGGTCGCCGCGGGGGCCAGCTGCACGGTTTCCTTCACCGGCTCAGGGTCAGCTCCCCAGAAGGCCCCGTTCCAGATCTTGAGCATAGACAGCAGCGTGAAGAGGCTGACGACGATGGCGCAGGCGGCGGCGATGTAGAGCCCGGCGTCCAGTGAGGCCCGGATCAGCGACATCTTGGCGACGAAGCCGGACATCGGGGGGATGCCCACCAGGGAGAGCGCCGCGAGGATGAACACCAGGCCCAGCCAGGGCTCCCGGCGGGCGTAGCCGCCCAGCTGGGAGAGCTTCCCGGTTCCGGCGTGGTGCTCCACTGCACCGCAGGCGAGGAACAGGGCGGCCTTCACGATGATGTGGTGGACCATGTAGAAGATGCCGGCGGCCATCCCGAGAGGGCCGAAGAAGGCCAGCGGGAGCATGATGTAGCCGACCTGACTGGTCATATGGAAGCTCAGGATCGAGCGCATGCCGGACTCGCCGAGGGCTCCGAGCACACCGACGATCATGGTGGCCAGCAGCACGACAAGCCAGAGAGTCTCCAGACCTGTCCCCTCATAGATCAGGCCGTAGACGCGGAAGACGCCGTAGACGCCGATCTTGGTGAGCAGCCCGGAGAGCAGAGCGGTGACCGCGACTGAGGCGAAGGGGTAGGACCGGGGCAGCCAGGTGTGGACCGGAACCAGTGCGGCCTTGGCGCCCAGGGCCAGCAGCACCACGCCGGTGGCCAGGCCCACAGCGGGCGACTCAGCGGCGGCGCCTGCGAGCTCGGCCATGTTGACGGTTCCCGCGCTGCCGTAGACCATGCCGACTCCGGCCAGCAGGACGGCAGAGACGAACAGGTTGACGCCGAAGTAGATGCGCCCGGCCGTCATCGCCGCCGGCCGGCCGCTGCGGGTCAGCAGCACGTAGGAGGGGATGAGCGCGACCTCGATCATCACGAAGAGGTTGAACAGGTCGCCGGTGAGGAAGGCGCCGTACACCCCCGCTGAGAGCACGAGCACCAGCGGATGGAAGTACGGGTCGGCGTCGTCGCCGGTGAAGACGGCGAAGAGCGTGCAGACCAGCACCATGAGGGCGGCCACGCTCAGCATCAGGGCGGAGAAGGTGTCCAGCACGAACGGGATGGAGATGCCGGCGTCCCATCCTGAGACCTGCTCTGCGATCACGGAGCCGTCGCTGACGGTGACCAGGGCAGTGATCGCGCCCCCCAGTGCGAGGGCGTGGACCGCCAGGGCGAGAGCACGCTGCAGGGCCGGCGAGCGGCGGGCGAGGAGAGCGGCTGCGGCGAGAAGGATCGGCAGCCACAGGAAGGCCGGCAGCAGCGCCGCGAGGATGTCGTGGCTCATGCGTGCGCCCTCCCCTCGGTGCGTCCTGTGGGCTGGTTTCCGCTGCGGTGGGTGCCGAGGGGCTCTCCGCGCGGCGGCGAGTCCACGACGGTTCCGGTGTGCTCATCGGCGTCGGAGGGCTCGGCGTCGGAGGGGCTGCCGTCCTCGTCGCCGCCGTGGCCGGCCAGGGCGAACAGGTAGACCGTCAGGGCGAAGGTGATGACGATGGCGGTCAGGGCAAACGCTTGAAGCAGCGGATCCGCGATCCCTTCGGATGGAGAGCCCTCGCCCACATAGGCGGGTTCGCGGCCCTCTTGGCCCCCGGCGGCGAGGATGATGACGTTGGCGGCGTGGCCGATAAGCACAAAGCCCAAGGCTGCGCGGACCAAGCCCCGCTGCAGGATCAGGTAGACGCCCCCTGCCACGAGCACGGTGACCAGCAGTGCGGCGCTCATCGGCTCTCACCTCCTGAAGATTCGGCGGTTTCTCTGTCTGGGGGCTGGGGCTGGCCCGCTGCAGCGTCGGGCAGGTCGGCGCTGAGCACTTTCCCGCGGGTGAATCGGTCCAGCGCAGCGGCCACCAGGCCCAGTACGGCGAAGAAGACTCCGAGGTCGAAGATCAGCGACGTGGTGACTGCCTGATACAGCGGTCCGATCTCGATGCTTCCGGTGATCGGACGGAGGAAGGAGCCTTGGATCAGTCCGAGGGTCCCGGCGGCCACCGCAATGATGAGCCCCGCAGCCAGCAGTCCGGCAGGGCGAAGCCTGGATGGAGCGTCTGCTGACCGGGGCAGCCGGGCGATGACCACAGCCAGGGCGGCAACCAGCGCGGCGACGAACCCTCCGCCCGGCTCGTAGTGGCCGCGCCAGAGCAGCCACAGCGCGACGGCGGCGATCAGCGGCACCAGGATTGTGCTGATGGTGCTCAGCACGTTGCGGTCGCCGGGCAGGTCCATGGAGCGGGCCTTCTCGTCAGGCCGTGCTTCGCCGCGCAGCAGGGCCAGCAGCCCGACGGCTGCCACCGCCAGCACTGTGATCTCCCCGAAGGTGTCCAGGCCGCGGAAGTCCACGAGGATCGAGTTGACCAGGTTGGTGCCCCCGGCGGCTTCCTCGGTCTCCTGGACGTACCAGTCGGCGGCGAACGTCGGGTCCCGCCGTCCGGTGAGCACCAGGGTCGCGGCCCCGGCGCAGAGGCCGATGACCACAGCGACCACTGCTGCTCCCCCGCGGCGCAGGGCCCCCACGGGCGCGAAGAGATCGGGCAGCCTGCGCAGCACGAGCACCGCGACGACCACGGTGAGGATCTCCACCAGCATCTGGGTCAGGGCGAGGTCGACTCCGCCCAGCAGCAGGAACCATCCGGCGATGAGGAATCCTACGATGCCGAGCATCACGACTGCGCCGAAGCGGGAGCGGGTCAGGCACAGTCCGAGAACGGCCAGCGCTGTCAGGGAGACGACGAACCAGTCCTGCGGACGCGAGGCGGGAATGTCCACGGCGGGACCGACCCCTAGGATGGCAGCCGCCAGGCCGAGGGCCGCTATCGCTCCCAATGGCCAGAGCACGTGCGGAGCCAGAGCTCCGGAGCGGGCAGGACGAGCGATCCAGTCGCAGAACCGCAGCAGCCCCGCGTACCCGGCGTCGTAGACCTGTACGCCGGTGACCGGCAGGACGAGCCGCTTCAGCGCACGGTCCACCGGGCCGCGGGCCAGGAAGAGCGCCAGGCCGAGCACCACTGTGGCCACGGACATCCAGAGCGCCGGGGAGGCGACCGAGGTGGGCAGCAGACTCAGTCCGGCGTAGGCGTCCGCTGAGAGCACGGTGTCTTGGACTGAGCGGTCGAACAGGGGGTTGAGGTAGTCGACGAAAATGCCCAGCATGAGTCCCGCCACTGCGGGCACTGCAGCAGGGACGAGGAAGCTCCAGTGCGCGTCGTAGAGCCCTCGTTGATGGGTCGGCCCGGAGAATGCGCCCCAGAGCAGCCGGAAGCTGTAGGCGAAGGTGACCGCGGCTGAGGCCACTGCCACGGTCCCGACGGCCCACCCCCAGCCTCCGGGGAGGTTCAGGAAGGCATAGTAGCTCTCCTCCTTTGAGACGAACCCGAGGAAGGGGGGCAGCCCGGCCATGGACATCGCCGCCAAGCCTGTCAGGACTGCGGTGAACGGCATGACTCGGTAGAGGCCTGAGAGCTCTCGGATGTCTCTGCTGCCGGCTTCCTTGTCGATCACGCCGACAAGCATGAACAGGGTGGCTTTGAACAGCGCGTGGGAGAAGCTGTGCAGTCCTGCGACTCCCAACGCTTCGTTGGTGCCGACGCCGATCAGCGCCACAATCCAGCCCAGCTGGCTGACGGTCGAATAGGCGAGCAGCGCCTTGAGGTCGTGCTGCTGGAGGGCGAACACGGCGCCGATCGCTGTGGTGATCAGGCCTAGGGTGAGGAGTACGGCGGTCCACCACCAGAAGTCGGCGAACAGCTCGGAGAAGCGCATCAGAACATAGATGCCGGCTTTCACCAGTGTGGCGGCGTGAAGGTACGCGCTGACCGGGGTGAGGGCCACCATCGCGTCGGGCAGCCAGAAGTGGACGGGGAACTGCGCGGACTTGGTGATCGCCGCGTAGATGATCAGGCCGCCGATCCATGGCGCGTAGGGGGAGGAGGAGACGGTCTCGGCGTCGGCGAGGATGGCAGTGAGGTCAGTCGTTCCTGTGGTGTGCCAGAGCAGCAGCACCGCGCCCAGGAGCGCGAAGCCTCCGGATGCTGTGATCACGAAGGCCCGGGTGGCGGATCTGGCCTGGTGCAGGCCTTGTCCGCCGATGAGGAAGAATGAGCACAGGGTGGTGATCTCGAAGAAGACGAAGAGGGTGATGAGGTCGGCGGAGAGGACCATGCCGAGCATCGCGGTGGCGAAGAGCGCCAGCAGGGTGTAGAGCCGGCCGTGGTCGTACTCCTCGCTCAGGTACCGAGCGCAGTAGGACATGATCAGGCCGCCGACGCCCAGCACGAGGATGGAGAAGACCAGGCTGAGTCCGTCCAGGTGCAGGCGCAGTGCGATGTCGAGGCTGCTGATCCACATCCACTCGCCGGTGACGGTGCCGCCGTCCAGGACCTTTGGAGCCCCGCTGAGCACCAGGCCCAGGGCTGTCAGGAACAGTGCGGCGATGGGGTAGCCGGCGTTGCGGCCGAAGCGGTAGGAGAGGGGACGAGCGACTCCGACAGCTATGAGCATTGTGGCCATAGCCGTCAGCAGCGTCATCAGCACGTCCTTCCGTCATGGGGCGGGGTGTCGTCCTGGTGGCGCTGCATACCGATGCAGCGCATCCGGGAACTGTTCAGGGTACTGCGAAGTAATAGCGCGAAGATCCTGATGGATATTCCACCCTACATGGCCGCACGTCGAGGGCCCTGCAGTACTGGCCGTGTGGATATTTCGGGGCGGCAAAAAGCCCGGTACCGGGCGGGCTGGTACCGGGCTGCATCCCTGTTGTCTCAGGGTTCCACTGGTCGGGGTGACAGGATTTGAACCTGCGACCTCCTCGTCCCGAACGAGGCGCGCTACCAAGCTGCGCCACACCCCGTGGTCGCTATGCGCGATTGTTTATCATACAGGCATTTGTGGGTTGCCACGAATCTGTTGGCGGCGGCAGAAAGGCCCCTGATCTGCTTCTTCGCAGTTCAGGGGCCTTTCTGTGAAAGTGTGTCCGGCGGTGACCTACTCTCCCACACTGTTTCCGGTGCAGTACCATCGGCGCTGTGGGTCTTAGCTTCCGGGTTCGGGATGGGACCGGGCGTTTCCCCCACGCTATGACCGCCGTAACCCTAGACCACACCCCACCAACCACCAAAGAAGAGGGGGGGCGTGGAAATCTATGGGCCACGAACAACAAGGATCGTGACGAACAATATTGACTTGGACAAAGGTCTGCTTCCATCAAACACAGGGTTTGTTGAAAGAGGACCGCAGAGTGGACGCAGCACAGAGTTCACAACATATTGAGCATATGCGTTGTGGTGGTGGTGTAAGTGGTCGGCTTATTAGTACCAGTCAGCTTCACGCATTGCTGCGCTTCCACATCTGGCCTATCAACCCCATCATCTATAGGGAGCCTTCACACCAATGGTGTCGGAGATCTTATCTTGAAGCCGGCTTCCCGCTTAGATGCTTTCAGCGGTTATCCATCCCGAACGTAGCTAACCAGCGGTGCACTTGGCAGTACAACTGGCACACCAGAGGTTCGTCCGTCCCGGTCCTCTCGTACTAAGGACAGACCTTCTCAAATCTCCTACGCGCGCAGCGGATAGGGACCGAACTGTCTCACGACGTTCTAAACCCAGCTCGCGTGCCTCTTTAATGGGCGAACAGCCCAACCCTTGGGACCAACTCCAGCCCCAGGATGAGACGAGCCGACATCGAGGTGCCAAACCATCCCGTCGATATGAACTCTTGGGGAGGATCAGCCTGTTATCCCCGAGGTACCTTTTATCCGTTGAGCGACGGCCCTTCCACAAGGTGCCGCCGGATCACTAGTCCCAACTTTCGTTCCTGCTCGACATGCCTGTCTCACAGTCAAGCTCCCTTGTGCACTTACACTCGACACCTGATTGCCAACCAGGCTGAGGGAACCTTTGGGCGCCTCCGTTACTCTTTGGGAGGCAACCGCCCCAGTTAAACTACCCACCAGGCACTGTCCCTGGACCCGATCAGGGCCCGAAGTTAGATGATCCACAACACCAGAGTGGTATTTCAACGATGACTCCACCAACACTGGCGTGCTGGCTTCACAGTCTCCCACCTATCCTACACAAGTGATGCGAATCACCAATACCAAGCTATAGTAAAGGTCTCGGGGTCTTTCCGTCCTGCTGCGCGTAACGAGCATCTTTACTCGTAGTGCAATTTCGCCGAGTTCACGGTTGAGACAGCGGGGGTCTCGTTACTCCATTCGTGCAGGTCGGAACTTACCCGACAAGGAATTTCGCTACCTTAGGATGGTTATAGTTACCACCGCCGTTTACTGGGGCTTAAATTCTCCGCTTCGACTCCGAAGAGCCTAACGGGTCCTCTTAACCTTCCAGCACCGGGCAGGAGTCAGTCCGTATACATCGTCTTACGACTTCGCACGGACCTGTGTTTTTAGTAAACAGTCGGACCCCCCTGGTCTCTGCGGCCACCACACCCTCACAGCCGCGCAGGCTGATCAAGCGGATGGCCCCCCTTCTCCCGAAGTTACGGGGGTATTTTGCCGAGTTCCTTAACCGTGATTATCTCGATCGCCTTGGTATTCTCTACCTGACTACCTGTGTCGGTTTCGGGTACGGGCGGCTAGAACCTCGCGTCGATGCTTTTCTCGGCAGCATAGGATCACCGGATCCCCCACCCGAAGTGGGGGCCCATCAAATCTCAGCCATCACGGCTCCCGGATTTGCCTAGGAGCCAGCCTACATTCTTAGACCCAGACAACCATCGCTGGGCCCGGCTACCTTCCTGCGTCACACCTGTTAATACGCTCGCTAGACCGCTTCAGGTCCCACGCTACTACCTGCCAACGCACCCCCGAAGGGGCACTATGGCAGGGTTCAGGCGGTTAGTATCAGCGGGTTCGCGTGGGCGGTTCTTCGCCGGTACGGGAATATCAACCCGTTGTCCATCGACTACGCCTGTCGGCCTCGCCTTAGGTCCCGACTAACCCAGGGCAGATTAGCTTGACCCTGGAACCCTTAGTCATTCGGCGGACACGTTTCTCACGCGTCTTTCGCTACTCATGCCTGCATTCTCACTCGAACAACCTCCACCACTAGCTTCCGCTGCGGCTTCACCGGTTTGCTCGACGCTCCCCTACCCATCCAGACAAAAGCCTGAATGCCACGGTTTCGGCGGTGTGCTTGAGCCCCGCTACATTGTCGGCGCGGAATCACTTGACCAGTGAGCTATTACGCACTCTTTCAAGGATGGCTGCTTCTAAGCCAACCTCCTGGTTGTCTGAGCAACTCCACATCCTTTCCCACTTAGCACACGCTTAGGGGCCTTAACCGGTGGTCTGGGCTGTTTCCCTCTCGACGATGAAGCTTATCCCCCACCGTCTCACTGCCGCGCTCTCACGTCTCGGGCATTCGGAGTTTAGCTGACGTCAGTAACCTTGTAGGGCCCATCGGCCATCCAGTAGCTCTACCTCCCGGACGAAACACGCGACGCTGCACCTAAATGCATTTCGGGGAGAACCAGCTATCACAGAGTTTGATTGGCCTTTCACCCCTACCCACAGCTCATCCCCCCAGTTTTCAACCTAGGTGGGTTCGGTCCTCCACGCGCTCTTACACGCGCTTCAACCTGGCCATGGGTAGATCACTCCGCTTCGGGTCTAGACCCAGCAACTACATCGCCCTATTCAGACTCGCTTTCGCTGCGGCTTCCCCACACGGGTTAACCTCGCTACTGAGCACTAACTCGCAGGCTCATTCTTCAAAAGGCACGCCATCACACCAACAAGGATGCTCTGACGGATTGTAGGCACATGGTTTCAGGTACTCTTTCACTCCCCTCCCGGGGTACTTTTCACCATTCCCTCACGGTACTGATTCACTATCGGTCAGCAGGATGTATTCAGGCTTACCAGGTGGTCCTGGCAGATTCACACACGATTCCTCGAGCCGCGTGCTACTCGAGAACCCAGCACAGCCGGCGGAACGCATTACAACTACGGGACTCACACCCTCTACGGTGAAGGACTCAACCTTCTTCGTCTATACGCCCGCACCTCAACCGCCAAGACTGGTAGATCCTGGACACTGGGCCTCACAACCCCCACCACGCAACGCCTACCAGCTATCACACATGATGGGTTTAGCCCCATCGGCTTTCGCTCGCCACTACTCACCGAATCACTCTTGTTTTCTCTTCCTGCCGGTACTGAGATGTTTCACTTCCCGGCGTTCCCCCCAAACCGCCTATACATTCAGCGGCTGGTCGCGCACCATAACAGTGCACGGGGTTTCCCCATTCGGACATCCTGGCCTCAACACTCGGTTATCAGCTCCACCAGGCTTATCGCAGATTCCCACGTCCTTCATCGGCACCTGCTGCCAAGGCATCCACACATGCGCCCTTAAACACTTACACCCACTACACATAGCGATGTAAGCCACCAAACGACACATCACACACCAACCCCACAAAGAGGCCAGCGCACGATGACACTCAACAAAAAAATTGCAAACAAAGATGCTCGCGTCCACTATGCAGTTCCCAAACAACAACCCCCACCCCCACCACCACACACCAAACAGTGCGCAGCGTTCTGGAGCAGAAGCAACAATCCAGAGCACACCAACCAAACGGCTGCTGCCTCAGGACCCAACAGTGCACCAAAAACCAGACTCACAACCAACCCCACACCCGTTCCAGCAGCCACAAAGACCACGTACTAAAGCATGAAAGCATCACGCCGCAAGCCAAGCCCACACCACAACAGTGTGATTCGCTGATATTCCACCCATGAGCAAACCCCGGGACACCACACTCGGATGCCACAACGGGGCGGCCACAACTCGCAGCCAGCTCCTTAGAAAGGAGGTGATCCAGCCGCACCTTCCGGTACGGCTACCTTGTTACGACTTAGTCCCAATCGCCGGTCCCACCTTCGACCACTCCCCCCACAAGGGTTAGGCCGTGGGCTTCGGGTGTTACCAACTTTCGTGACTTGACGGGCGGTGTGTACAAGGCCCGGGAACGTATTCACCGCAGCATTGCTGATCTGCGATTACTAGCGACTCCAACTTCACGGAGTCGAGTTGCAGACTCCGATCCGAACTGAGACCGGCTTTTAGGGATTAGCTCCGCCTCACGGCATCGCAACCCACTGTACCGGCCATTGTAGCATGCGTGAAGCCCAAGACATAAGGGGCATGATGATTTGACGTCATCCCCACCTTCCTCCGAGTTGACCCCGGCAGTCTCCCATGAGTCCCCGGCATAACCCGCTGGCAACATAGGACAAGGGTTGCGCTCGTTGCGGGACTTAACCCAACATCTCACGACACGAGCTGACGACAACCATGCACCACCTGTGAACCAGCCCCGAAGGGAAACTGCATCTCTGCAGCGATCCGGTCCATGTCAAGCCTTGGTAAGGTTCTTCGCGTTGCATCGAATTAATCCGCATGCTCCGCCGCTTGTGCGGGCCCCCGTCAATTCCTTTGAGTTTTAGCCTTGCGGCCGTACTCCCCAGGCGGGGCACTTAATGCGTTAGCTACGGCGCGGAAAACGTGGAATGTCCCCCACACCTAGTGCCCAACGTTTACGGCATGGACTACCAGGGTATCTAATCCTGTTCGCTCCCCATGCTTTCGCTCCTCAGCGTCAGTAACAGCCCAGAGACCTGCCTTCGCCATCGGTGTTCCTCCTGATATCTGCGCATTTCACCGCTACACCAGGAATTCCGGTCTCCCCTACTGCACTCTAGCCTGCCCGTACCCACCGCACGATCCGAGTTAAGCCCGGATTTTTCACGGCAGACGCGGCAAACCGCCTACGAGCTCTTTACGCCCAATAATTCCGGATAACGCTCGCGCCCTACGTATTACCGCGGCTGCTGGCACGTAGTTAGCCGGCGCTTCTTCTGCAGGTACCGTCACAAAAAGCTTCTTCCCTGCTGAAAGCGGTTTACAACCCGAAGGCCGTCATCCCGCACGCGGCGTCGCTGCATCAGGCTTTCGCCCATTGTGCAATATTCCCCACTGCTGCCTCCCGTAGGAGTCTGGGCCGTGTCTCAGTCCCAGTGTGGCCGGTCACCCTCTCAGGCCGGCTACCCGTCAAAGCCACGGTGAGCCACTACCCCACCGTCAAGCTGATAGGCCGCGAGCCCATCCAAGACCGCAAAAGCTTTCCACCACACCCCATGCGGGACGTAGTCATATCCGGTATTAGACCCAGTTTCCCAGGCTTATCCCAGAGTCAAGGGCAGGTTGCTCACGTGATACTCACCCGTTCGCCACTAATCCACCACCAGCAAGCTGGAAGCTTCATCGTTCGACTTGCATGTGTTAAGCACGCCGCCAGCGTTCATCCTGAGCCAGGATCAAACTCTCCATTAGATGAATAGTTGATCTGGCATGTCACGTCTTCCCACACGGGGGTGTGGTAGCGTGACCACCAATAAATAAATAATTGGTATCAACAAACTTGGCACACTATTGAGTTCTCAAGCAGCAATCGCTGTCAGCACCACCGGAAGGAATCTCTTCCGGATCGCTCTGAAGCAACTTTTCTATCTTACCTGACTCTTCTTTGGAGTGTCAACTCCGTTTTGTCTGAGTCATTTCGACAGAAGACGGATCATATTTGATCCTAGATCGCCTTGAGCTTTCTGCCATATCGGCTGTGCTCTGCGGCGCGGATAGAAACTTTATATCTCTCCGACACCCTGCGCAAGTCCGGATTTCTCCGAGCCCCGCTGGGCCGCTCCGAAGAGCGTGAGGTCTACTCTAACCCCAGGTCAGATCAGTTGTCGACCTGGAGCAGCATGCTGGGCCGAAACACCCACTGCCCGTTCCACCTGCGGAAGAGATCCA
The DNA here is from genome assembly GCF_007994735.1 of Nesterenkonia populi. NCBI lineage: Bacteria > Bacillati > Actinomycetota > Actinomycetes > Micrococcales > Micrococcaceae > Nesterenkonia > Nesterenkonia populi. Next base: position 465,725 of record NZ_VOIL01000001.1, read on the forward strand.
GCGCCTCAGCGAGCATGGCGGCCCGGAAGAACACCGAATCCACACCGGCGCTGTCTGCGTCCGAAGCCCGGTATCCCGACAGGAAAGCCTGTGTGAACTCCTCGTACCAGAGGCCGAAGTTCACGGGCTCGGCAGGGGCGTCCGCCTCAGCGCTCGAGGCAGTCCCGGCGTTGGCGTTCGCCTCCTCCTGCTCGGCCGCCGCCCGGAGGATCTCCGGGGTCTCCGCGGCCACCTGCATCACCGCATCGGCGGACGACATCAGAACCATGACCACATCGCGGAGGCCCAGCGCATGGGACATCAGCCCCTGCGGCTCCCGCACCAGCCACTTGTCCTCAGCCGTCCGGCGCAGATGCTCCACACCCAGGTCGCCGTGGATCTGCTGCAGCATCAGCGGCTCATCCGCGTCGCGCAGCTGCATCCGCATCAGGTCGATGACCTCATTGAGGTCCGCTGCCTCATCTTCGTCGAATTCCTCGCGCGCCTGCTCCCACTGCTGAGCCAAGGCGGTCTGAGCGCTTCCCGCCATGCTCCTCAGCTGCTCCGCGGACTGCGGGTGCGAGCCGAAGGAGCCTGCCAGATCCGCATGGAATGTGCCCACGGCGCGCCCCAGCTGCTCGCCTCCGGAGCGGAAGTCCTCACCTGCCTGCAGAGCCTCACGGATGACCGTCCCCGCATCGGGCGCGGCCAGCCCCGCCTCCCGAATCACGCCAAGGGTGCCGGAGACCCAGTAGCCGGGGTCCTCCTCATCGTCCTTCTGCTCCCAAGCCCCGGTGATCGTCCCAAGAACCTTCGGGATCACCTCGCAGTGCGCCTGGCTCAGCGTCACCAGGGCGTCCAGCAGCTCATCCTGCTCTCCCTCGGGACGGCGGACCAGGTCTACGACTCTTCGCTGATCCCATGCCGGGCCATCCTCCGCACCCTCCGGGATCACCAGGGTGCGGGAGACACCGTCGCGCGGAGGCTCGACGCCGGTGCGGCGCAGCCCGACCGTCGTCGGCTCACTCCGGTCAAAGTCCGCGTAGGCCTGCCCGCGGGAGCGGCCGTTGCGGCTGCCCTGCCCGCGGCGGGCCATTTCGATCCACGCAGCGAGGAAAGCGCGGTCTCCCGCGCCGTCGTACACCCACAGCTCACCGTGCTCCGGGGAGGTCAGCTTCCCGATGAAGGCCGACTTGCCGGCCAGCGCGGACGGGCGGGAGCGCAGGACCACCGGCACCGAGATCCGTTCGGGGCCCTCCGGGTGCGCCACCTCGAAGATGTGCAGCTCCAGGAAGAGCCTGCTGTCCGCGTCGCCCTCCGGGGTGGGCAGACGCAGGCCCCCCACGCGGGTCAGCGACAGCCGCCCGCGCGGAGCTCGGAACCACGGCTGGTGGGGCAGCCAGGTGCTGAGGATCTCGAAGAATCCCGGCTGCTCCTCACCCCGGATCCGGGAGCCCATCACTGCCGGACCCCCCCACGAAGAGTCGAGATCTCGTACAGGCTGATGCCTACCGCCATCGACGCGTTCAGCGACTCCGTGCTCGCGGCGATCGGAATGGAGACGATCGTGTCACAGGTCTCCGACACCAGGCGGGAGAGGCCCTTGCCCTCCGAGCCGACCACCAGCACCAGGGGCTCATTCGCCAGGCTCATCCCCGGCAGGCTCAGATCCCCGTCGCCGTCCAGGCCGGCCACGAAGTAGCCCTGCTCCTGAGCATGCTTCAGCGTCTGAGTCAGGTTCTTGGCCTGCGCCACCGGAACCCGGGCCGCCGCACCCGCAGAGGTCTTCCAGGTGGTCGCCGTCACCCCGGCGCTGCGACGCTCAGGGACGATCGCACCCGAGGCGCCGAAAGCTGCCCCAGCCCGCAGGATTGCCCCGAGGTTCCGGGGGTCGGTGATCGAATCGCAGGCGATGAACAGCGGCGGCTGGGCGATGTGGCCCTTCCGGGCACGCTCGAGCTCACCCTCGAGCAGCTCCTGAGGGTCTGCGTACTCATACGGCTGCAGCACCAGAGCAAGCCCCTGGTGCACGGCGTCGCCGGTGAAGCTGTCCAGCTGCCGGCGGCCCACCTCCTTGACCCGGATTCCCTGCTCGGCAGAGTGCCGCAGGGCCTCACGCACCCGGCCGTCGTACTCGATGTCGGTGGCGATCCGCAGCTCCACCGCAGGAACCCGCTCAGCCAGCGCCTCCACGACCGGGTTGCGGCCGGCCACGACGTCGTCCGCGCCACGGCCCGAGCCGCGAGTGCGGGGCTGGCTCGCGGCACGCTTGGCCTCGGCCCGCTCGGCGAGCTGCTTCTGCCGATGCGCCTTATGGTAAACGCGGTCCTCCGCCTTGGGAGTGGGGCCCTTGCCGACAAGCTTTCGGCGGCCCTGGCCCCCTGAGCCCACGGTCGCGCCCTTCTTCTCCTTGCGGACGGCTGCGCTCTTGGGACGAGAATCCTTGGCCATCAGGCCTCCACCTTCTTCAGTGTCCAGGAGGCGCCGTCGGGGGTGTCCTCCACGACGACGCCGGCTGCGGTGAGCTGGTCACGGATCGCATCCGCTCGGGCAAAATCCTTGGTCCGCTTCGCCTCGGCGCGGGCGGTCAGCCGCGACTCGACCAACTGGCTCAGCGCCCCGGCCTCCGGGCCGCCGCCCGCAGCCTCCGGCTCGGGGACATCGTTGAGGCCGAGCACGCCCAGCATGCGGTGCACCTCGCCAGCACGCTGCCCCGCGGCCTCGTGCTCGCCCTCCGCCAAGGCAGTGTTGCCGGCCCGGACAGTCTCATGGAGCACCCCCAGCGCGGCGGGAACGTTGAGATCGTCATTCATCGCAGCGGCGAACTCCTCCGGCAGGCGGGATCCGCCGGCGTCCGAGACGGGCACGGCACGGGCGAGGAAGTTCTCGACCCGCTCCAAGGCAGCCTCCGCCTCCTGCAGGGAGCCCGGACGATAATCCAGCTGGGAGCGATAGTGCGCCTGACCGAGGAAGTATCGGACCGCCTTGGGACGAGCCATCGCCAGCATCTCCTCCGGGGAGATCGTGTTGCCCACGGACTTCGACATCTTCTGGCCCTCATAGGTGACCATGCCGTTGTGCAGCCAGAACCGGGCGAACCCGTCCCCGGCCGCCGCGGACTGCGCCAGCTCGTTCTCGTGGTGCGGGAAGCGCAGGTCCAGGCCGCCGCCATGGATGTCGAAGGTCCGCCCCAAGTATTTGGTGGACATCGCCGAGCACTCCAGGTGCCAGCCCGGACGGCCCCGGCCCCACGGGGAATCCCAGGCAGCAGTCTCCGGGTCGCCCTCCTTGCGGCCCTTCCAGAGGGCGAAGTCGCGGGGGTCGCGCTTGCCGCGGGGGTCGGCGTCGGGCGCGTCCTGCATGTCATCCGCGCTCTGCCGGGTCAGCTCGCCGTAGGCGGGCCAGGAGCGGACGTCGAAGTAGACATCGCCGGAGCCGTCCTCAGCCGGGTAGGCGTGCCCGGCGTCGATCATCCGCTGCACCAGGGCATGCATCTCGGTGATGTGGCCGGTGGCGCGCGGCTCGCAGCGCGGGCGGCGAACCCCCAGAGCGTCATAGGCGGCGTGGAAGGCCTGCTCGAACCGGTAGGCCAGAGCGAACCACGGCTCAGCCGCCGGGTAGTCCTCACTCGGCTGGAAGTCCTCAGCGTAGGAGGCAGCGGACTTCTCCAGGATCTTGTCGTCGATGTCTGTGACGTTGCGGACTGACAGCACCTCCAGCCCGGTGGCCTCCAGCCAGCGGATCAGGACGTCGAAGGCCACCGCGGAGCGCACATGCCCCACGTGCGGACGGCCCTGAACCGTGGCACCGCAGTAGTAGAGGGAGACACGGCCCGGGTCGAGGGGCTCAAAGTCCCGAATTTCCGCGGTTTTAGTGTCGTAGAGTCGCAGTGCCACGGGGCAACTGTACCGCGCAGGCGTCAGGAAATCGTATAAACAAGAGCCGTTGCTGTGGCCATGATTCCTTCACCCCGGCCGGTGAATCCCAATCCGTCCGACGTGGTGGCCGAGACGGACACCGGGGCGCCCGCCGCCCGGGTCAGCGCCGCCTCGGACTCCTCACGGCGGGGGGCGAACTTTGGGCGGCTCGCCACGATCTGGACCGCCACATTGCCGATCTCGAAGCCCGCCTCACGCACCGTACGACCCGCCTCCTCGAGAAGCCTGGCCCCGGAGGCCCCGGCGATCTCCTGCCGGGCGGTGCCGATGGTGTCCGCGCCGAAATGCGTCCCCAGGTCGCCCAGGCCCGCCGCGGAGAACAGCGCAGCACAGGCGGCGTGAGCGGCGGCGTCGCCGTCGGAGTGCCCGGCCAGCCCCTGCTCGCCCGGCCAGTCCAGTCCCCCCAGCCTCAGCCGGCAGGGCTCGGTCTCCGGGGCGAACGCGTGGATGTCGTGTCCGATGCCCACCCGAGGCAGCCCTGGTCCCGTCGGCGCACCGATGTCACGCCCGGCGTTCGGCCGCATCGCGGCGGCCTTCGCACCGGGCGCGTCCGCTGTCCCGTATGCCCTGAGAAGGCCGCGGACGGTGACCAGGTCAGTGGGAGTGGTGATCTTGAGGGCGTGCTGATGACCGGGAACGACGACGACGAGGTGCCCCAGGTGCTCAGCGGCCATCGCCTCATCGGTGAACGCCTCAGCAGCCGTCTCGTCCAGGCCGGCAAAGTGCGCGCGAACGGCCTGCAGCGTGGGCATCGCGAAGCCCTGCGGAGTCTGGACGGCGCGCAGCTCGCTGCGGGCCAGGGTGGAGCGGACCGGCTCAGCGCCGAGCTGCTCGGATGGCCCGACCTGCTTGATCGTGTCGGCGACCGCGAGTCCCGGCACAGCAGCCGGGGCTCCGGCCTCCACGGCGGCAGCCACCCGCTGGTAGACCTCCGGCGGGGTCAGTGCGCGGGCTGCGTCATGGATGAGCACTGCTGTCTGCTCGGGAGCCCACCCCTGCGCACTCGCGTGCTCCTCCACGGCCCGGACGCCGGCGTCGACGGACGCCGCGCGGGTTCCGCCGCCGACCGTGACCACCACCTCGATCCCCGTGCGGTTCGCCAGGAGACTCCCCGCGGCCGAGAGGTGCTCGAACACCTCCGGGCCTGCGGGCAGCACCAGCACGACGACGCCGAAGCCCAGCTCCTCGGTGACGGCGTCCAGCGCGTGGGCCAGGACGGTGCGCTCATCCAGAGGAACTGCCGCCTTGGCCATGCCGTGCCCCAGACGGGTGCCGGATCCGGCAGCAACAACGACGAGCGCCCGGCGACGGCCTGACTCAGTCAGGGCATCGTCCGGGCGCTCGGAAAGCTCAGCACTCAAGTGTGGAAAGCGTGGGTCTCAGGCCTTGTTGGCGAGGACGTCGTCGAGCAGCTTCTCTGCCTCGTCCTCCTCCAGCTCCTTGGCCAGGCGAAGCTCGGAGACCAGAATGCGGCGAGCCTGAGAGAGCATGCGCTTCTCACCGGCGGAGAGGCCGCGGTCATTCTCGCGCCGCCACAGGTCACGCACCACCTCAGCCAGCTTGTGGATGGAGCCGGAGGCCAGCTTCTCCACATTGGCCTTGTACCGCCGAGACCAGTTGGTGGGCTCCTCGGTGTGCTCTGCCTGCAGCAGGCCGAAGACCTTGTCGAGGCCCTCCTCATCGACCACGTCACGGACGCCGACCAGGTCAACATTGTCTGCGGGGACCTTGATGGTCAGATCGCCCTCAGACACACGCAGGGTGAGGTAGGTCTTCTCCTCGCCCTTGAAGGTCCGCATCTCGACCTCTTCAATGGTGGCTGCACCGTGGTGCGGGTATACAACTGTCTCGCCGACTTCGAAATTCATGTAGTTATTCCCCTTTCCCGACCTCAACTTTAGCACGGCGGGGCGGCGCACGGCGTGTCATGACGGGTGGCGACGAGCGGCCGGCATAAGGTTCGCGCCGCAATCTTTCTTCTACAAAGCGTAGAAATTCCGCGGGATGAAGTACCCTGGACCGCAGACGTCGTACACGCACCTCTTACAAGGAGAGACGCACCCGTGAAACTCGCTCCTTCCGCGCCGGGCGCCTCTGGCCTGCGCCGCGCAGCCGTGGGATTCGCAGCTGCCGCAGCTGTCATCAGCACCGCCGGCTGCAGCGCCATCAACTACCAGGCCACCACGCACCAGTACTCCGCCTCCGACGGCGTTCGCGCCGACATCGGTGAAGTCCAGTTCCGCCACATCATGCTCGTGGCCAACGAGGAGGGCGGCGACGCCCGCCTGCTCGGCTCCGTGAACAACCGCAGCTCCGAGGACGTCTCCATCGAGATCGAAGCAACCGGCGAAAGCCTGAGCTTCGACCTCGAGCCCGGCGAGATGGCCAACCTTGAGCACGATGGGGAGCACATCGTCTCCTCCGTCGAAGTTCCCCCGGGCGGCATGCAGCCAGCCACCCTCAGCGTGAACGGGGAGGCCCAGGACGTCGAAGCGACCGTCCACGACGGCGCCCTCGAGGAGTACCGCGCGTACGCCGAGGATCTCGACGGATTCGACATGGCCTCCAGCGTCGGCCACCTCGACCACTGCCCGGTGACCTGGGGCAGCGGCGCGGCCCACGACCCCCATGTCAGCCAGGAAGAGGTCGAGGAGCTCTGCTCGGACTTCATGATCGAGTACGCCCAGCAGCGCGAAGGCGTGGGCCACCTCGGCGCTGACGAGACGGAGGACGAGGACGGCGGCGACGAGGACTGAAGCTCGGCTGAGAATCTGAAGGAAGGGGCTCCCGCACCATGCGGGAGCCCCTTCCTGTGTCCGGCCCTGCTCCTTTCCGGATGGACTCCCTCCCCCAAAGTGTGGTGTGATTCACACATCTGGTCAACGAGGACCGCTCACACGGCGTCGTGCCCGGACTTTTCACCTTCACAACGGATCGTCGGGCACGTACCTGCCCGTGAAAGGGAAGCAATGGCCTCTGTCACCTATGACTCCGCGAGCCGCATCTACACTCCGGGCGCTCGGCCCGCCATCAGCCAGCTGGACCTGGAGATCGCCGACGGCGAGTTCCTGGTGCTGGTGGGCCCCTCCGGCTGCGGCAAATCCACCGCGCTGCGAATGCTCGCCGGCCTGGAAGAGATCAACGAGGGCCGGATCCTCATCGGCGGGGAGGATGTCTCCCACGTCTCGCCGAAGGACCGGGACATCGCGATGGTCTTCCAGAACTACGCCCTCTATCCCCACATGTCGGTGGCGGAGAACATGGGCTTCGCACTGAAGATCACCGGCGTCTCCAAGCAGGAGCGGGCCGAACGAGTGCAGAAGGCCGCAGAGATTCTCGACCTGGTCCCCTACCTGGACCGCAAGCCCAAGGCCCTCTCCGGCGGTCAGCGCCAGCGCGTAGCCATGGGCCGAGCCATCGTCCGCTCCCCCAAGGTCTTCCTGATGGACGAGCCGCTCTCCAACCTGGACGCCAAGCTGCGCGTGCAGACCCGCACCCAGATCGCCGCCCTGACCCGGGATCTGAAGACCACCACCGTCTACGTCACCCACGACCAGGTCGAGGCGATGACCATGGGAGACCGGGTATGCGTGCTCAAGGACGGGATCCTCCAACAGGTCGACACCCCCCGAAACCTCTACGACGCCCCCGCCAATGTCTTCGTGGCCGGGTTCATCGGCTCCCCGGCGATGAGCCTGTTCAAGGTCCTCCACGACGGCGCCGGCGTGACCCTCGGCCGGGACCGGCTGCCCGTTCCCCGCGAGGCGCTGGCCAAAGCGAACACCGACCAGGTGATCCTCGGCGTCCGGCCCGAGGACATGGATATCTCCTCCGACGGCACCGGCATTCCGATGGTGGTCGATGTGGTCGAGGAGCTGGGTGCCGACGCCTACATCTACGGCAGCCCCGAAGGGATCAGCACCTTCCAGCCCTTCATCGTCCGGGTGGACGGACGCAGACCTCCGGCCAAGGGCGAGACGGTCGGGATCAGGCCCCACCCGGACTATGTCCACCTCTTCGACGTGGAGACGGGACTGCGCCTCAACGGCGAACCCCCCGCCGGCACCCCGCACGCCCAGCTCGCCGACGTGGAAGCCCTCGCAGACGCCGAGGCGTGAGCCTCTGCTGCCGCCCCAGGCGTGAAGACGGGGCTTTCCTGCCGCCGGAACCACCGCGCGGCGTGCGGGCTCTCGGACATGCAGAGAGCGGGCCCCGCTTCCGATGAAGCCGAGCCCGCTCTCTTCGTGCTGTCGCTGCGGTCAGATCAGAGGAACACGACCAGCAGAATAATGATGAGGATGATGGTCAGAAGGCCACCACCGATGTAGATGCCGCCGCCCATTTTTGATCACTCCTTACGTATCCGGTGCAACTGTCTTCATAGCGAACTCATGGGAACGCCATAGCCCCCACGCAACCCTGACAACCTGGACACTCCCTTGATGGGTGCTCGACGAATCGTATGAATCACGGGCTGCGAAAGCAGAATCAGGCGGCGAGGCCCTGGGCGGGCCTGACCTTGGACATCCTTCGGGCCGGGAGCCAGGCGGCCAGCAGGGCCGCAAGCAGAGTGGCGAACCAGATCACGCCCATCCGCAGCCACGGCACCTCCAGAGCCACGCTCCAATCCGGCCGAGACACCAGGGAAGCCACCCCGGCCCACCCGAACAGCATCCCCAGGGCAGTGCCGAGAAGGAGAGCGACGGCGGCGAGCAGCAGCGCCTCCAAGCTGATCATGCGGCCCACCGCTCTGCGCGGCATGCCGACCGCGCGCAGCAGCGCCCCCTCGCGACGCCGCTCGAACACCGAGAGCGAAAGCGTGTTGGAGACCCCGATGACCGAGACGATGACCGCTGCCCCCAGCAGGGCGAGCACCACCAGCAGCACGCCGTCGATCACCCCGCCCATGCCGGCGCGCATCACTCCGCCGTCGAAGGCGGCGTCATCAGTCTCGAGCTCCTCCAGGAGGTTGACGATCTGCCCCTCGGAGGCTTCCTCGACGAACCGGAGCATCAGCGCACTGCCGTCAGCCTCCGCATCCCACCCGGCCGGCAGTCCGCCGCGGTCTTCCGCCGTGAGCAGAGCAGCCTCAGGCGGCAGACTGTGGTGAAGTTCACCGGCGAGGGACGCGGAGTCCCCCTCCGCTTCGAACCGCACAGGCTCCTCCAGGTCGAAGAGAACGGCGAGCTCCCTTCCGAGCACCGCGGTTCCCTCGGAAGGAACGAAGGCGTCGTCGTAGACCACCCCGGACGCCTCCTCCGGATCGGCGAAGAGCAGGGTGACCGGCTCCCCGGGATCCTCCTGGGGGGATGCTTCGAGGACCCCCAGCTCAGCTGAGGCGTCGATCCGGCTGTCCTCAGCCAGCATCTCCTGGTCAGCATCGCTCAGCCCGTAGGCGATCCCGTCCACTGGGTAGGTTTCGCCCAGCTCGTCGTACAGGACCCGCTCCGCGGTGCTCGCGCCCACGGTGAACGTCACCACCAAGGTCACCCCCACCAGCAGGGCCGAGGCTGTGGCCGCGGTCCTCGCAGGAACCTGCCTGGCATTCTGGCCCGCCAGCCGGGCCGTTGCGCGCAGACCCGGAACCGCCCCGGCGAGCGCGGCTCCCAGCCAGCCCACCAGCGGGGGGATGAAGAGGCGGGCGAGCAGGAGCACTCCCAGGAAGGCCAGCATCGCCCCGCCCACACCGATGACCGCCGGATGCAGGCCGAGAACCGCGGCAGGCTCGACGACGCCGTCCGTCTCCTCCCCGACGGTCCCCGCAGCCAGGATCAGCAGGGTGAGGCCGGGTACGGCCAGCAGCAGACCCAGAACTGTCCGAAGCCAGGACAGCGAGGAGCTCTTGGGTGCGAGCCCGGCCGGGGCGAGCGCCGCCATCGGGGAGACGCGTCCGGCCCGAAAGGCCGGCCAGGCGGAGGCCAGCACGGTCACCAGCACGCCGATGGCCAGCCCGGTCACGGCGGCGGTGAGGTTCAGCATCGCCACCGGCAGCTCTGCGTCGAAGGCGGCATTGGCTCCGAGAGTGAACGCAGCGGCGCCGCCCCAGCCGAGCAGCATCCCCGCAGCACCGCAGACCAGGCCCAGCAGCGCCCCCTCAGCGAGGGTGGCGCGACGCAGCTGGGCGGCGTTGGCCCCGATGGCCCGCAGCAGCGCCATGGTGCGCTGGCGCATGGCGACCAGCACGCTGAACGTGTTGGTGATGACCAGGGCAGAGACGAACACGGCCACTGCGCCGAAGCCCAGGGTGATGTAGATCAGGAGGTCAGCCTCGCCGGTGCGCTGCTCGACCCATTCGTCGACCACCTGCTGGTGGGTGAGCACCTCGAGGCCGGTGAGCTGTTCGATCTGCTCCTGGACGGATGCCTGGTCGGCGGGGCTGCTGGACCCTTCGGGGAGCACGACCCGGATCTCTTCGGGCGTGGGGTTCATCGGCAGCCGATCCATACCCGCCGCGGCGAGCAGGCCGCGCGAGGTGCCGGGCAGGTCTGCGATCCCGACCACCTCGTAGTCCTCCTCGACGAGGGTGAAACCGTCCTCCTGGGCCTCGTCCGGGACGCCGTGCTGGGCGCTGAAGGTGTCACCCACCTGAATCTCGTAGGCCTCAGCCGCGAACTCGGAGACCAGGAGCTCATCGTCGGCCTCCGGGGTGCTCCCGATGATCAGCTCGTACTGCATCGAGCCGGTCAGCTCCGAGACCGGCAGGCCGGCGCCTTCGGCTCCTACGAGTGCGGCGGCCCGGATGGGCTCAGCCGACTCCACCCCGTCGAGCTCGTCGATCTGCTGCAGCAGCTCGGCATCGGCAGGCTCGGCGAGGTCAGGGTCGTTCTGATACTCCTCGCGATCCTCGAGGTCGACCAGCTCGGCCGTTTGGACGATGACGTCTGCCCCTGCCGCCTCGGCCTCCGCCTCCGCGGTGATCCCGCGGGTGAAGGAGTCGACCATCAGCAGCCCGCCCACGATGAACGCCGCAGAGATCGCCACGGTGATGCCGGCGGCGATCAGCCGCCTGCCCGAGGAGCGCAGATTGGCGCGCAGCACGCTCATGCCCGCACCTCCAGCATCCGAGCCGCGAGCGCCTCCCCGCTGGGACGCTCCAGGGTGTCCACCACGCGCCCGTCGTTGAGGATGACCACCCGGTCGGCCTCAGCTGCGGCCGCGACGTCGTGAGTCACCATCACCACCGTCTGGGAGTATTCGTCCACGGCGGCACGCAGCAGCCCCAGCACCTCTGCGCCGGTGCTGGAGTCCAAGTTTCCGGTGGGCTCATCGGCGAAGATCACCGCGGGCCGGGCCACCAGGGCGCGCGCCGCCGCGACCCGCTGCTGCTGGCCGCCGGAGAGCTCGTGCGGGCGATGATCCAGCCGGTCGGCGAGGCCGAGGCGGTCGATGACCTCAGCGAACGCCTGCTTGTCCGGTGCGGGGGCGCCGAGGGCGGAAGGAAGCAGGATGTTCTCCCGGGCGGTCATCGCAGGAACAAGGTTGAATGCCTGGAAGATGAACCCGATGTGCTCCCGGCGGACGCGGGTGAGGCGCTGCTCGTTCAGGTGAGTGAGCTCCACCGGGCCCTTGCCGGTGATGAGCTCAACGGTGCCGGTCTCGGCGGTGTCGAGGCCCGCGAGCACGTGCATCAGAGTGGACTTCCCGGAGCCGGAGGGCCCCATGATCGCGGTGAAGGTTCCCGCAGGAACCTGCAGCGAAAGGTCCTTCAGCGGGCGGACGGCGGCGTCGCCGGTGCCGTAGGTCTTGGTCAGGTGCGATGCGGTGAACGCCGGCTGCGCCGGGGCCTCCGCGACGGATGAAATGATCATGGCTGCGACGCTACGGAGAGTCCGGCGCGGGCACATCGGCCTGGGGTCGGAAGCTCATCTCATCCTGCGGGCGGAGATCAGGGCTCGACCACTCCGGACTCATAGGCGAAGACGACGGCCTGGACCCTGTCACGGACCCCGAGCTTGGCGAGCACCTGGCCCACATGCGTCTTCACCGTGGCCTCGGAGACGAACAGGCGTTCAGCGATCTCGGTGTTGGAGTCGCCAGTGGCCATCTCCTCCAGCATCTGATGCTCCCGGCCGGTGAGCTGGTCCAGCTTCTGCTGCTGCTCAGCGCTTGGAGCTCTTGCTCGGCCCTCGCCCAGCAGCGTGGCGTCCAGCAGACGCCGCGTGGTGGTGGGGGCGACGACCGCCCCGTCCTGCATCACCGTGCGGACGGAGTCCAGCAGCACCTCCGGCTGCACGTCCTTCAGCAGGAATCCGGCGGCGCCGGACCGCAGGGCCTGCAGGGCATACTCGTCGGTGTCGAAGGTGGTCAGCACGATCACCCGGGTGCCGGCGAGCGCAGGGTCCGCGGTGATCCGCCCGGTGGCCTCCAGCCCGTCCATCTGGGGCATCCGGATGTCCATGAGGATCACGTCGGGCCGCTGCGCCCGGGCGGCGGCGAGCGCTTCGCTCCCGGTGCCGCCCTGCCCGGTGACCTCCATGTCCGGCTGGGAGTTGATGACCATGGCGAAGCCGGCGCGCAGCAGAGCCTGATCATCGGCGAGGTAGACGGTGATGCTCACGGGGAACCACCTTCTGCGTCGGGCTGAGCTGCGGCGGCCACTCGGCTCAGGGGGAAGCGGGCGGTGAGGCGGAATCCTCCCGGCTCCGGCTGGGCCTCGACCTCTCCGCCGTAGAGCCGGGCCCGCTCAGTCATGCCGAGGATCCCGGATCCTGCGCCGTCGGAGGGCGCGGCGGAGCTCTGTCCGGTGTCCCGGACCTCGACGACGAGCTCGGCGTCATCGTGCCCTGGGCGGTCCGCCTCAGCGCCGCCCTCAACAGTGATGCGGACTGCGGCGGCGGCCTGCTCTCCTCCGTGCTTGAGAGTGTTGGTCAGCGCTTCCTGAATGATCCGGTAGACCGCCAGCCCCGCGCCCTCGGTCAGCGCGGGCCCGCTGCTGGGCGCTTCGGCGAGCTGGGCCTCCAGCCCGGAGGCACGGACGTCTTCGATCAGCTGCGGCAGCTGCTCCAGGCTGGGGGCGGGCCTGCGAGCCAGTTCCTCGGAATCCTCGCGCAGCACCCCGAGCATGCGGCGCAGCTCGCTGAGCGCGTCCCTGCCGGTGCGGCCGATCGCCTCGAACGCCTCCTCCGCCTGATTCGGATGCGCGTGGACCACGTACCGGCCGCCGTCGGACTGGGCGATCATCACCGACATCGAGTGGGAGACGACGTCATGCATCTCCCGGGCGATCCGCATCCGCTCGGCATCAGCGGCGAGGCGCGCCTCCTGGTCCCGCTCCACCTCCAGCAGACGATTCTTCTCACTGATCGCGGCCTGCTCGCGGCGACGCCGGCCGCCCAGATCCCCCAGCGTCCACGCCGCGACCACCACCGCTGCGCAGAAGCCGGCAAGCAGCAGCGCATAGGTCAGCAGACGCGGAAGATCCTGGCTCAGGACAGGCGATCCCACCTGGGTCGGATCGCGCCGGTGCCACTCGATCAGGAAGACCAGCGCCATGTAGGCCGCCGCCAGAAGCGCACCGAGCAGCCCCCATCCCAAGATGACGATGGAGGCTCTGCGGGAGCCGTACTTAGCCGCCGAATATATGAAAACGGGCACCGCCAGGGAGGACCATCCGGGCCCCTGGAGGGTCAGAATCTGCAGAGTGCAGGCGACCGCGGCGGACCCGGCGGCCAGGCCCGGCCTGATGCGGCTGAGGGCAAGCAGAAGGATGACGCTCATCTCCAGCAGAAGCATGAGCGGCCAGAAGATGTCCGCGCCCATCAGTCCTGTCCCGGGACGGCGGAGCCCCCAGGTGTTGAGCGCCAGCAGGCTCAGCGGCAGGACTTTGAACAGGGCATCGCCCAACCATCGCCTCGCCTCGAAGAACCGTGTGACGCCCAGGTGCACCGGCCCGCGCTTCTCGGCGTCGGGCAGAGCGGTCATGCAGTCAGTCTAGGAGCGGCTCCCTCCGGAGGCTTCAGACCACAGGATGAGATTCGCTCATCAGACGCTAGGCCCGCCCGCCCTTCTCGCGGCGCCGCGTCTGCTCGTACCGCTGCGCCTCGGCGACCTCCTCCGGGGCCATCGTCTCCGAGCGCCCCTTGCCGGGTGTGGAGCCGGCTTGGCTGCGGTGGCGGACGGTCATGGCGACGAAATAGATGATCGGCCCCAGGATCGGGAGCAATGCGATGAGCGCGAACCAGCCCGCCGTCTGCCCGCTGGAGCCGTGCTTGGTCTGGGCGAAGATCATCAGCGCCCCGATGAACAGGGCGCCGGCCACCAGCGCCAGCCAGCGTGCCCACCAGGGAAAGAGAGGCGCCGTCGTCGTCAGCATCTCTAGCATGCCCTCGAGGGTACGCCCCTATGCTGGCCCTCAGCTCAGAGAGCGGCCGACGTCGGCTCTGCGCGACCGGAGTCCGCTCAGCCCTGCGGCCAGAGGCCCCGAGACCTCATGACCCCGGCGAGCGCATCGGCGTCGTCGGTCATGATGCCGTCCACTCCCATGTCCAGAAGGCGTTCGATCTCCTCCGGCTCATTCACCGTCCAGACGTGGACCTGCAGACCAGCACGGTGGCACCGTTCGATGAACTTGGGCCGCACCACCCGGAGGGGGCCGTGTCTGATGGGAACCTGGACGCAGTCGATCTCCGCAATCCTGCGGGAGAGCCGGCCGAGGAACCCCAGCGGACCCAAGGCCACGATCAGCCCGATTGCCGTCCAGCCGCCCGAGGTCGCCACCTTCCGGCTCAGAGCCTTGCTGACCCGGTGACGGCGGGCGTCGTTGAAGCTTGCCGCCAGCACCCGGTGGTGCGCCCGGTGCTTCTCCACCGCCTCGCAGAACGGCTCCACTGCGGCGGAGTCCTTCAGGTCCACGTTGAAATGAGTGTCCGGGAACTGCTCCAGCAGCTCATCGAAGCGAGCCAGCGGCTCGATCCATTCGCCGTCGCGGCCCACCCGGACCTCCGCCAGCTGCGCCCAGGTCCTCTCCCGGACAGTGCCGGTGATGCTGGTGACCCGGTCCAGGGCTTCATCGTGGAAGGCGACCAGCACCCCGTCGGCCGTGGTCCGCACGTCCGTCTCAATGTACTTGTAGCCTCTGTCCACCGCCCGCCGAAAAGCGGCCAGAGTGTTCTCCGCCTCCGGCATACCGCCCCGGTGCACGAACGCCAGCGGCTGGTTCGCCAGCGGCCCGTCCTGGGAGTTCAGCAGGTAGGGCACGGACCGGTACGGGTGCTTCCGGTAGGAGGCCTGAGCGGCTGGCAAGGAGCTCTCTGGGTCCGGGCGGTTCACGGCTGGGGCGCCTCCAGGGCGGCGGTGAGCTCCGCGGCGGTGGGCAGCTGGGCGCCGAAGCGCGCGGAGGTCAGCCCCGCTGCCTGAGATGAGACCCTCAGGACTTCCCGCAGCTCATCCAGGCCGATGCGGCGCAGAGCCTCCCGGTTCTCCGCGCCGAGGAGGCCGCGCCGGAACAGGCTGGAGAGGGTCGCGGCCATGAAGGAGTCGCCGGCGCCCACCGTGTCCGCCACCTCGACGCTGAAGACCGGCTGCTCGGCGATGCCGCTGGCGGCGACCGCCATCGCCCCGGAGCCCCCGCGGGTCACCGTCACCAGGGAGGGTCCGAGCTCCAGCCAGGCGTGCATCGTGTCCGCGTGGGTGCGCTCCGGGTACAGCTGCTCGAGATCATCCGTGGAGGCCTGGACGACGTCGGAGAGAGCGATGAACTCCTCCGCCTGCCGGCGGGCCTGCTCCCGGTTGGGCACGATGGTGGGCCGGTAGTTGGGGTCGTAGGAGATGGTGGCGGTCTCCCGGGCGTCGGAGAGCAGCGCCTTCACGGTCTCCGCGCCGGGCTCAAGCATCGACGCGATGGACCCGGTGTGCAGGTGGGTGCGCGTCCGGCGCTGGGCGGCGAACCTCTCCTCGAGGGCCGCGGCGTCGGGCAGCGTCCAGTCGAGCTCGAACTCATAGCTGGGCTGGCCGGTGGGGTCCAGGGTGGCGGAGGCCACGGAGGTGGGGCGGCTGTCGGCGCCGAGCAGGCTGGTGACCCCGGCCGAGCGCAGGGAGCGGGCGATCATCCGGCCGTAGTCGTCACTGCCGCGCCGGCCGACGAACACCACCGGATGCTCGAGCCGAGCCAGGCCCACCGCCACGTTGAAGGGGCTGCCGCCCACGTGCGCCATGGGCGCGGAGGTCTCGGTGTGCACGACGTCCACCAAACATTCGCCGATGACCGCCAGGTAGCTGCTCACGCCTCTACACTACCCAACCTGTCGGCTACGCCTGGCGGTAGAGATCGTAGCCGCCGAGCAGGTTCGCCACCGGCAGGTCCGGGTTCTGCTGCTTGAACCAGTCCACCGCCTGCCGGGACCGGATTCCGTGGGCGCAGTAGAGCACCACCGGACGGTCTGCCGCACCCTCGTCGGCACCGGGGACCTCACCGCTGCGGGCGAGGTCGCCCAGGGGCATCTTCACAGCGCCCTCAATGGTCCCGGCCCGCCACTCGTGCGGCTCACGGACATCGACGACGCCGGCGACGGTCCCGGCGGCGAGCGCCTCGCGCAGCTGCTTGGGGGTGAGGTCATCGGCACGCTTGGGCTCCCCGGTGAAGGGGTTGAAATCAAAGTCGTCCGCTTCGGTCTGCCCGTTCTCCTGGGTGCGAAGCTCACCCGGATCAGAGGCGGCTCCCTGCGTTTCGCGGCTGCGCAGCGCGTCCGTGTCCGCCTCGCAGGCGTCGGCGGGACCGCCGCCGAGGCCCGCGACGTCGGCGCCGATGCTGGTGACGGGGTCCCGGTCCGGGTCCGGGTTGAGGGTGAGCTCCCGGAAGCCTGCGGTCAGGGCGTCATAGGTGAGCACCCGGCCCAGCAGGCTCCGGCCGATCCCGGCGAGGAACTTCACCGTCTCAGTGGCCATCAGGCTGCCGATCACGCCGGGGAGCACGCCCAGCACTCCAGCTTCCGCGCAGGTGGGGACCTCCCCGGCGTCGGGCGCCTCGGGGTAGAGATCCCGGTAGCCGGGGCCGCGGCTGCCCGCCGGCCAGCGCTCAGCGTCCGGACCGCCGGCGAACTCCGGCTGGGACCAGAACATGCTGACCTGGCCCTGGAACCGCAGGATCGACCCGGAGATCAGCGGCTTGCCGGCGATCTCGCAGGCATCGGCGGCCACGTACCGGGTGGCGAAGTTGTCGGACCCGTCCACGACGATGTCGGCGGGCCCGATCAGCTCCAGCGCGTTCTCCGCGGTGAGCGGCCGCCGGTGCTCGTGGATGGTGGCCTCCGGGTGCAGTCCGCGCATCGCCTCGGCGGCGGAGGCGGTCTTCGGCTGTCCGAGGGCGGCTTCGGAGTGGATGACCTGGCGGTGGAGGTTGGAGCGGTCGACGACGTCGTGGTCGATCACGTCGATGGTGCCCACGCCGGCGGCGGCCAGGTAGGTGAGGATGGGGGCGCCGAGCCCGCCGGCGCCGATCACCACCGCCCGGGAGTTCAGCAGCTTTGCCTGGGCTTCGATCCCGAAGCCGGCCAGGGAGAAGTGCCGCTGGAACCGCTCTGCCTGGGTGCGGGTGAACTGGTTGAGGTCACTCATGTGAGGTCTTCCACGGGGTTGATGATCCCCTCCATCGGAGAGCTGGCCAGGGCGTGCTCGCGCTTGGGGATGCGGCCGGCCTGCGCCGAGAGATGCCCGGCCTCCACCGCGAGCCGCACGGCGTGTGCCATCTTCTCGGGCTGCTGGGCGCGGGTGACTGCGGAGGCGACCAGCACCGCTGAGCAGCCCAGTTCGATCGCCTGGGCGGCCTCGCTGGCGGCGCCGATCCCGGCGTCCAGAATCACCGGGACTGAGGCCCGGGAGGTGATCAGCTCGAGGTTATGGGGGTTGAGGATGCCGAGGCCGGTGCCGATCGGGGAGCCCAGCGGCATCACCGCTGCGGCCCCGGCTGACTCCAGGCGCAATGCGCTGGCCGGGTCGTCGATCGTGTAGACGAGGGGGGTGAAGCCCTTGTCCGCCAGCTGCTCGGTGGCTTCGAGGGTCTCGACGACGTCGGGCAGCAGGGTGTGCTCATCAGCGATGACCTCCACCTTGATCAGGCTGGTCTCCAGCGCTTCCCGGGCCAGCTCCGCGGTGAGCACCGTGTCCTTGACCGTGTAGCAGCCGGCGGTGTTGGGCAGCACGTCGATGCCGAGACGCTCGAGCAGGCTGAAGACGCTGGTCTTGGTCTCCGGGCTGAACCGGCGCATCGCCACCGTGGTCAGGGTGGTCCCTGAGGCGACCAGCGCCTTCTCCAGGGCGGCGAGGTCGGTGGTCCCGCCGGTGCCCATGATCAGCCGGGAGTCCAGCGTGTAGTCGCCGATCTGAAGCGGCGGCGTCTGCGAGGCAGTCATATGCTCCTTCTCCATCAGTCAGCCGCCCTGCACCGCAGTGACGATCTCCAGCTCGGCGCCCTCGTCGAGCTGGATGGCGGACCAGCGGCTGCGCGGGAGCACCTCCCCGGCGAGGGCGACGGCCACGCCGAGCCGCCTGCCGTCGGCGGGGGTGCCGTCGGGCTGCAGCTCCCGGCCTGTGGTGCGGGAGACGGCGTCGAGCACAGTGGCGGCCTCGGGAAGGGCCACGACGTCGTCGTTGATGGTGACTGTGGGCATAGGCCCTATTCAACACCAGCTCCGCGAGCGGTGTTCCCGGCGCGCGGCCTCACCGATGGCGGCGCGGGTCCGTCGCTTCCAGGTGGGCCCGGTCCTGCTCGGTGAGGGTCCCGTTGAGCATCCCGGCGGTGAGCCGGGCAGCCAGCGGGGCGAGCAGGATCCCGTGGCGGGAGTATCCGGTGGAGACGACGACGTCGGGGCTCAGCAGCCCCGTGTAGGGCCGGTCGTCAGGGGTGCCGGGACGGGCGCGGGCGGTGATCTCGTGCAGCTCCATGTCCCGTACGGCGGGCAGGACGGCGATCGCGTCGGCGAGCAGCTCTGCCACGGAGCCGGCGTGCGCCCCCGGGCGGGCGTCCTCCCGGACGGAGGCGCCGACGACGAGCTCTTCGCGCTCCCTGGGCACCAGGTAGACCTGTCGTCCGGAGACCCGGGCCCGCAGAGTGGAGGTGATCAGCCGCCGCTCCCCTGGGGTGAGCTGCCCGTCGGTGTATCGCAGCCGCAGGACGTCGCCGTGCACCGGGCGCAGGCGCAGCTGAGGGTGGTCGCGCGGGATTCCGGTGATCTGTGAGTAGCCGAGCCCGGGCACCAGCACCGCAGCCGCGGCGTCGTGCTCATTGTCCTGATCGGTGGTCAGCTGCACCCCGCCGAGCTCGTGGCGGATGTCGACGACCTTCTCGGCCGCCCAGGCCGCGGGCGGGCCGGCGTCGGGGAACGCGCCGGGGTCCAGCTCGGCGCTGAGCGCCTCATTGAGGGCGACGACGAGCTGCCGCGGATTGACCTGATGGTCCCCGGGGACCTTCCAGGCTTTAGAGATTCCGGGGGCGAGCGCTGGTTCACGCTCTCGCAGGGCGCGGGAGGTCAGAGGCTCCACCTGCATCCCGTGGGACTGGTGGACGCCGACGAGGTCATTGACGGCCTCGCGGTCACCAGGGTCGGCGGCGACCAGCAGGGTGCCGTTCTCCCAGTACCCGGTGGGGGCGCGGACCGCCTTCTGCAGGGCTGCCATCTGGGCGGGGTACTCCTCGAGTGCCGCAGCCATGAGCGGCCAGAGCTCCTCCTGCCCGTACTGCACCTCGCTGATGGGCGCGAGCATCCCGGCCGCCGCGTAGGAGGCCTCGGAGGCTGGGGCCGGATCGAAGATGGTGACGGAATGGCCGGTCAGGCGCAGCTGCCAGGCCGTCAGGAGCCCGACGACGCCAGCTCCGACAACAGCAGTTGACATTTACGGCACCACCTTCAGGTCTGAGGCGGCCCTGCCGCCGACATGTAACCGGGGAGGATCAAGGCCCTCCCCGCGGAGGGCGGCGCTCCCCCAATTTCGGAGCGGCTGACGGGAATCGAACCCGCGTCGTCTGCGTGGGAGGCAGAAGCTTTGCCACTAAGCTACAGCCGCTGGCCGCCGTGATGAGTGCGAGTGATCCCACCGTCACGGCGTGAAGAACAGTGTACTACCTTGCCGAGGCCTCGCTCACGCGCGAAGGCCCTTCCCCCGCGTGGGAGGGGGCCCGCCGATGCATTGCATGCGGCGGGCCCCAGAAGCCGAAGAGAGTGACCTGGTCAGGCCTTCTCAACCAGTGCGAGGAACTCTCGGCTGAAGTCCTCGAGGTCGTCCGGGGTGCGGGAGGTGACCAGTCCGTCGGAGACCACCACGGACTCATCCACCCAGGTCGCACCGGCATTCTTCAGGTCGGTGGCCAGGGAGGGGTAGCTGGTGAGAGTCCGGCCCTTGGCGGCGCCGACCTCGGTGAGGATCCAGGGGCCGTGGCAGATGGCGGCCACGGGCCTGTCTGCCTCGAAGAACGCCTTGACGAACTTCTGGGCGTCCTCGTCGATCCGGACGGTGTCGGCATTGAGCGTGCCGCCGGGCAGCACCAGGCCTGCGTATTCGGACGGGTCGGCTGAGGGCAGGTGCACGTCCACCTCGAAGTGATCGGCGTGCTCCCAGTCACCCTTCATGGCCTGGATGGAGCCTTCCTTGGGCGAGACGACGACGGCGGTGCCGCCGGCGGACTCGATGGCCTTCTTGGGCTCAGTCAGCTCGGGCTGCTCGACGCCGTTGGTGGTCAGGATTGCGATCTTCTTGCCGGTGATGTCGGCCATGAGCATCCTCCTTCGGGATCTCTCATCTGTGTCGCTTACGGATTCAACCTAGTCAGTCGATCTTGACGTGCAAGACATGGAGGCTGAACGTCTGCTCAGAGAATCTGGGACGCCTCGGAGAACTCGAGGCGGCCCGCGCGTGGGCGGACGGCGTCCTCGTCGTCAGGGTTCGCGGCGTGGCCCACGTTGATCACCACGAGCGTCTTCCAGCCGTTCTCGGCGTGGAGGATCTCGTCGAAGGCGCTGGCCTTCAGCCCGGTCATGGGGCCGACTTCGAGGCCGTGGGCGCGCAGGGCGGTGATGAGGTAGCCGACCTGGATGAGCGCGGACTGCTCGCCCACTCCCTTGCGCATGCCCTCAGCCTCGGCGAAGCGCTCCCGGGCGCCTTCCCGCTGGGGCTGCAGCGTGGGCATGTGCTCGTGCCAGTCGGCGGTCCAGGCGGCCACGATGGTCAGCGGGGCGGCCTTGGTCTTGGCCTGGTTGGCGTCCATCATGTGCTCGACGACGGCGTCGCGAGCATCACCGTCGGTGAGGATGGTCAGCCGCAGCGGCTGGGAGTTGAAGGCGGTGGGCGCCCAGCGCAGATCCTCGTAGACCTTCTGGATGAGGGCGGGGTCCACCGGCTCGTCGGTGAAGGTGTTGGTGGTGCGGGAGCCCTCGAACAGGCGGCCGATGGTCTCACGGTCCAGGGTCTTGCCCAGGGTGCTGGTGCTCATGCTGCAGCTCCTTCAAAACTTGAGGATCGGTTCACGGGTGCCCAACGCCCGGTCCCCGTGACTTCTTCCGCCGCACATAGGTAGCGTGCGGAGTCGACGGAGCGGAAGGAGCTGAGCGAGCATTGGCACAGGGCAGCAATGAGGACGCCCGGGCGCCTGAGCGGATCGTGGTCCCGGATCGCGGCAGCGCTGAGCCCGCGGATGTGATGATCAGATTCTGGGCACGGGCGGTGGACGCGGTTCTTCTGGTCGTTCTGTCGATGGCCGCGGCAGGGCTCGCTGTGGCCCTGGCGGGCGCCGGAATGGAGGGCGCAGCCTGGCAGATCGGCCTGATGCTTGCGCTGCTGATGCTGTATGAGCCGGGTATGACCGCGTGGAAGGGCGGCACGCTCGGCAAGCTGTTCGTGGGCCTCAGGGCAGTGGATCTGCAGACGGGGGAGTGGCCTCGATTCGGACGCTCCCTGCTGCGCGCTGCGGTCTTCTTCGCGCTGACCCTGTCCTATCTGCCGGGAAACTGGAGTCTTCTGGGCCTGGCCACGATGGCCGCCCTGGCGATGGCGATCGGCCGCCACCCTCACCGTCGAGGCTGGCACGATCAGGCGGCGCGCACCGCCGTCGTGCTCAAAGACACCCTTGATCAGGGCAGCCAGAGGGGCGATCGCTCCTGAACACGGCGTCATGAGCTGTCCTGACCAGGAGACTGGGTCTCAGGCGGGGAGCTTCTCGCGGAGTGCGCGGGCGGCCGCAGCCGGGTCCTCGGCCTGGGTCACGGCACGGACGACGACGACGCGGTCCGCGCCTGCCTCGGTGACCTCGCTGAGGTTGCCTGCATCGATCCCGCCGATCGCGAAGAACGGCTTGCCGGTCTCCAGCTGGGCGGCCCGGGCGGGGAGATCCGTGCCGACGGCCGCGCGGCCCGGCTTGGTGGGTGTCTCCCAAACCGGGCCTGTGGAGCAGTAGTCGATGCCGGGGTCGGCGGCGGCTCCCCGGACCTGCTCAAAAGTGCGGCAGGAGCGGCCGATCACGACGTCGTCGCCCAGGATCTGCCGGGCCTGCTCAGTGGTGAGGTCCTCCTGGCCGATGTGGAAGACATCCACTCCGCTGATGAGGGCGACGTCGGCCCGGTCGTTGGCGGCGGAGAGCGTCCCCCAGGAGTCGGCGACCTCCTTCAGCAGGGTGAGCGCGGTGAGCTCAGTCTGCACCGAGACCTGCTTGTCGCGGACCTGGATGATGTCGGCGCCACCGCTGAACGCCTCCACGTAGAAGCTCCGCAGCGCCTCAAGGTCCAGCTCCTCCACGGGTCCGGCCTCGGGGCGGGTGACGAATCGCTGCAGGTCGGTGCACACGTAGAGCCGGGCCGAGAGCAGCCGCTCGCGACGAAGCTGGCCGAGCTGGGTGGGCTCCGGGACGGTGGTGGCCGTGACGTTCTCCTCAGTCATGCCTCCACCTTAGAGCGGTGAGCCTGGACAGGCGCTGAAGGACGGCTGAGCCCCGTGCGGCGGGGTCAGCTGCGCCGACGCCGGCGTGCGGCCCCGCCTCCGCCGCGCTGGGACTGACGGCCTGCTCTGCTCTGCGAGGTCCTGCTCTGCGGCTTCTTGGGGGTCTTCCTCCGGCTGCTGGGGAGCTGGGTGCGGGCGGACTGAGGTTTGCGGCCGCGGGCGATCCCGATGAACTCTTGGATCTGGTCGCTGTCCTTCTCCCGCAGCCAGGCGAGCGCGACGTCGTACCCGGGCTGGTCCTCCACGGTCCGGATGATCACGTCTTTGCGGGAGAGGGCTCGGGCCGCCGAGTTGGGGAGGAGGATCAGCCCGGCCCCGGAGGCGACGACCTCCAGGGCGATCCGCTCATTGCGGGCGAGGTTCTCTCCGGTGCGGGGGGCGTGCGGGTCGGGGGGCTCCCCGGGAGTCATGTCTGCCGGGTCGAAGAACGTCTCCTCGGCGATGTCCCCCCAGGGCACGGATTCCTCCGCGGCGGCGACCCAATGGTCGCGGGCGGCGCAGACCACGGGCACCTCGGTGTAGAGCACCACCCGGTGGAAGAGGCCTTGGTCCACCGGGTCGGCTCCTTGCCGGCTGCGGATGTAGGCGAGGTCCACAGTGCCGCGGGTGAGGCGAGCGAGCGCGGCGTCGGAGTCGGCGCCGCCGGCGTCGTCATAGTAGACGACGGCGAGCGGAGCTTCGGGAAACCGGGCGCGCCAGCGGCCCGCCCATTTGTCCGGTGAGGCCCCGGGGATCGCGCCGAGGGTCAGCCCCGCCTGCTCCTGGTGCTCGGCATCGTCACTCACCCGCCCAGCCTATATAGGGGGCAGCTGGGGCGCTCACTGTGGGTAGTCAGTCATGAAATAGCACTGGTGGCTGTACCCCTCCCCCTCCTCCGGGCGGATGGGGGTCAGGAAGTGGTCGGTGCCCAGGTACTGGGCCATGCCGCCGTGGTAGAAGCTGTAGCCCATCACGTACTGGGCGCCCCCGGGGACGCCGCCGTAGGGGTTCTCGTGGTCGTCCTCCACCGGGTCCGGCTCGAGGCCGATCGGCGCGGAGTCAGCGGGCGCCACGGCGGCTGCGACGTCGTACATCGGCTCTCCGTGGGCGGGGACACTGCCGGGGCAGGTGCCGCCCCAGGCATGGAACGGGGAGGTGAGGATGGGATACCACTCGCCGTCGTACTCGTGGAGCTCCACCTGCCGGTTCAGCTCGGCGTAGCCGGAGGCCTCGTCCCGGGAGGTCGCGTGCGAGGCGTCCTCGAGGGTGGGGTCGCACGCGATGCTCAGGCCCCCGTCGTAGCGGGTGCCGGTGATCCGGATGGTGTCGCCGTCCTCGATGCTGACGGAATCGACCTCGTCCCAGCAGGACTGCTCTGCGGCGAGCGGCCACTTCATCTGCTCCGGCTCGCCCCCGTCATCGGGGCCCAGCCACACGTACCAGATGGTCTCCGTCAGATCCCGGGCCTCCACAGTGAGGGGGACGACGGCGTCCTCCGCGCCGTTTCCGGTGAGGTCTGCGGTCTGAGCCTCGCCGACGCTGAATGCGCCTTCGACGCCGTCGGCATAGTCCGCGGTGCCGGCGCCGTCCTGGACGGTGACCTCTCGCGGCTCCTCCCATCCCCAGGGCGAGTAGAGCCATTCGGCGTCCTGCACGTGGGCGGCGACGTCGACGGCGTCGTCCCCAGCGTCGGGCTCCTCCTCGGACTCCTCGTCACCGTCTGGGTCGGCGCCGTCGAAGAAACCTTCGCCTTCCTCTGCCTGTTCGGCGGCGTCGGCCTCCTCGGAGGTCGGCTCCGGGGAATCCTCCGGCTCGGGTGCGGGGCCATCCTCACCGCAGGCGGAGAGGAGCAGCAGGGCGCTGAGCCCCGCGGCGGTCAGGGACGTTCGGGGTGCTGGTGCGCTGCGCCTCTCCATGGGGTCAGCCTAGAGAGGTTCCGGCTGGACCGTTGGAGTATTGCTCAGGCGACCTTCTTGCGGAGGAAGTCCACCGAGCGGTCCCAGGCGAGCTGGGCCTTCTCCGCGTCGTAGGTGCCGATGGCGTTGGTGTCGTTGTGGAAGGCGTGCCCGGCGTCGTAGTAGAAGAACTCGACCTCGGCCCCGGACTCCTCGCGGATCTGGGCCTCCTGCCGACGGGCGTCCTCCTCCGGGTACATCTGGTCCTGCTTGGCGTAGTGGCCCTGCACAGCGGCCTTCACCCCGGCGTAGGACTCAGGGACCGCCTGGCCGACCCCATAGAACGGGACGGCGGCGGAGACCTTCTCACGCTGCTGGGCGGCCAGAGCCAGCACGAACCCGCCGCCCATGCAGAAGCCGATCGCCCCCACGGTCTTGGAGGTGACGGTGTCGTGGGCGAGCAGGAAGTCGGCGGCGCCTGCGAGCTGCTCGGCGCCCTCCTCGGCGGGAAGCTTGGACATCATCTCGCCGGCCTCGTCGCCGTCGTGGGTGATCCATCCGCCGTAGAGGTCCGGGGCCAGGGCCACGAATCCTTCGACGGCGAGCCGGTCGGCGACCTCCTTGATGTGATCGGTGAGCCCCCACCACTCCTGGATGACGATCACTGCGGGGCCGGATCCCGACGGCGGGGTGGCCAGATACCCGTGGCCGGTGTCGGTGACGTCTGAGCCGGGCAGCGGAAAGGTGATGTTCTGGTGCGGAGTCTTCTCAGCCATGGGTGCCTCCTGGGTTCGACGGCGTCGTCGAAGCTCACATTACCGAGGTCAGCCGGCCCGGTGAACCGCAGGCTCGGGGTGCGATCAGCGTCTCTGTGGCCCAGCGCCGGGCGGACCTGGAAAGATGGGGTCACTTGAGAGCGTCTGACCAGGAACAATGTCCCGCCGGCTTGATCGGCATGAGGAGGGCCAGTGGCTGAAGCAGTGCTGACGGTGGTCTTCGCCGTGCTGCTGCTGAATCTGCTTGCCGCTCTGCTCGTCTGCGCCCGCCGCGGGATGGCGGGCAGCTGGCTGCTGGTGATCCTGCTGGCCGGCACCACCGGGGCCGCTCTCACCGGGATCCTGGCGGTGCTGTCCGACGACGGACGCCGCTTCCTCGACGTCGCCCTGGTGCTCACCGGCACTGCCGCGGTGACCGCTGCGGTGCGGGCCGCGCTGCCGCGGAGGTCCGCCGAATGAGCAGCGTTGTGGAGGTTTTCGGTCTGCTGCTGGCCGGAGCCGGGACCGTGTTCTTCACCGCCGGGACCGTGGGGCTGATCCGGTTCCCGGATGTGCGCAGCCGTCTGCACGCACTGACCAAGGCGGACAACTTGGGCCTGGGGCTGGTGCTGGCCGGCGTCGCGATGCTGATGGGCAGCCTGACCGCGGCGGGGGTGCTGCTGCTCACCTGGGTGCTGGCGCTGGCGGCGGCCTCTGTGTCCGCGCGGGTGCTGGGCGCCGTCGAAGCGGACAGCATTGAGCCGGGCCGCCTCGAACAGGACGGTGCTGATGCCGCTCCGGAGGAGGCGGCTGATGGCTGAGGCTCACCTGCTCGACTGGCTTCTCGCGGCCACCGCACTTGCGGCGGCGGGCACCGCTGTGCTGCCCCGCCTGCGGATCGCTCAGGCGATGGGCTTCCTGGTGCTCGGCGTCGTCGCCTCTCTGATCTGGCTGCGGATGGGGAGCGTCGACGTGGCCCTGGCCGAGGCGGGACTCGGCGGGGGGCTGCTGGGCGCTGTGCTGGTGTACCTGGCCGCGGCGCCCAGCACCGGCACGGATGAGCGGGGCGGACCTGCCGGGGCCGGCCGGCTCCGGGCCAGGCTGAACGCCATGTTCGGCATCATCGCGGGCGCGACCATCACGGTGGTCCTTGGTGCGGCATGGCTGCGTGCTGCGCCGGCGCTGGAGGAGACCCCGCCGGGCTGGTCAGAGCCGTTGGCTGAGCAGATGCCGGGCACCGGTGTGGAGCATGAGATCACTGGGGTGCTGCTGGCCTTCCGCGCCTATGACACCCTGCTGGAGTCCGGCGTGCTGATGCTCGCCGCGCTGGCGGCTTTGGCGCTCATGGATCCGGCGCGGCTCAGGGATCCGGCCGGCCTGCCGGAGGCGCCGCGGAACCTGGCGTGGATGGTCCGAGCGGCGGCGCCGGTGCTGCTGGTGGCGGGGCTGTGGCTGCTCTTCGCCGGCAGCTCGGACTCGGGCGGGGCGTTCCAGTCGGGCGCGCTGCTGGCGGCCCTGCTGATTCTGCTGCGGGTGGCTGGGGCGACGCTCACCCGGCTGCACTCCTACGTGCTGCGCCCGGCACTGGTGGTCGGGGTGCTGGCGTTCATCGCGGCCGGTCTTCTCGGGTATGTGCTGACGGGCGACTGGCTGGGCTGGGACCCGGCCTGGGCGTTCGGGGCGATCCTGACGGTGGAGGTGCTGCTGACAGTCGGCATCGCTGCTGGGCTGTATACGATCTTCCTCGCTCTTGAGCCTCAGGGTCAGCTTGAGGAGGTGGGAGGATGAGCGCCGCTGTTCTCTATCTGCTGCTGGGCACTGCCGTGTGCGCGGCGGGGACAGTGCGGCTGCTGCTGGTGCGGGATCTGGTGGCCCGGCTGATTGCGATGAACGTGGTGGGGATCGGCTCGCTGCTGATCCTGCTGGCGATCGCCTCCCGCGCCCCGGAGGAGGCGGAGCCTGTGCTCTCGGCGCTGGTGATCACCGGGCTGGTGATCACGGTGGCGTTCACCGGGTTCGGCGCGGTGCTGATCCGCCGGATCGAAGAAGGGGGTGAGCGCGGGTGAGCGTCGATCTTCTGCTGGGCGCAGTGGTGCTGCTGCCGTTGGCGGCTGCTGGTCCGACCGCGCTGCTGGGACCCAGGGGCGGGAGCGTCACGGGGGCGGCGACGGCGCTGCTGACTGGTGCGCTGAGCCTGCTGCTGATCTTCGAGACTGTCTCCCGCGGCGTTCAGGAGACGGCGCTGGGAGGGTATGGGGCCCCGTTGGGCATTCATCTGCGCGCGGACGGCCTGAGTGCGGTCTTCCTGGGACTGACTGCCCTGGTCGGGGTGAGCCTGAGCGTCTTCGCCGCAGCGTCCCGGGACACCCCGCGCGGGTTCTGGCCGCTGTGGCTGGGCTGCTGGTCCGGGCTGAACGCGGTGTTCCTCTCCGGAGACCTGTTCAACACGTATGTGGGCCTGGAGCTGGTGGGTCTCACCGCTGTGGCTCTGGTGGCGCTCGGCGGACGAGGCGCGTGGGCCGCGGCGCTGCGGTACCTGTTCATCGCGGTGCTGGGCTCGCTTCTGTTCCTGGTGGGTGTGGGGCTGCTGGTCTCGGTGACAGGAACTTTGGACATCTCTCAGACGGCGGCGGCCCTGCAGCAGCCCGGTGGGGAGCAGGAGCCGGCTCTGCTGCTGGCGGCTGGTCTGATGACGGTGGGACTGGCGCTGAAGCTGGCCCTGGTGCCGATGCACGCTTGGCTGATCAGCGCGCACTCCCAGGCGCCGGGGGCGGTGTCCCCGCTGCTGTCGGGGCTGGTGATCAAGGCTGCGCTGTTCGTCATTCTGCGGGTGTGGCTGTGGGTGCTGCCGGAGGCACAGGCTGCTGAGCCGCTGGCGTGGATTCTCGGGGCCCTGGGGGCCGCGGCGGTGATCGGGGCGTCGCTGGTGGCGCTGCGGCAGGTGCGGCTGAAGCCGCTGATCGCCTATTCGACGGTGGCGCAGGTGGGCTACTGGTTCTTGGCGTTCCCGCTGCTGATTGAGACGATGCCGGGGCACGACGACGTCGCCCCGGGCGCCTACAGCGGAATCGTGGCGCTGGCGGTGGGCCATGGGATCGCCAAGGCAGGCCTGTTCGCCGCCGCCGGGTACTTGAAGGACACCTATGGCACGGACGAGATCGTTGAGCTTCATGGGGCGGTGCGCACGCACCCGATGGTGGTGATGAGCATGGGGCTCTCAGCGGTGGGGCTGATCGGTCTGCCGGTGTCGTTGGGGTTCGCGGGCAAGTGGCAGGTGGCCACGGCCGCGGTGGAGGCCCAGCAGTGGTGGATTTTGGTGGTCGTGGCCGTGGGCACCGTGCTCACCGCCGGCTATTTGGTGCGCGGGATCGCCCCGCTGCTGATGCAGGAGGACCCGCACGCCGGTGATGACGACCTCAGCAGCGATGACACCACCGAGGGTCCCACGGTGAAGACCTCCCGGAACTTCACCTCCGTTCCGGGCATGGCTGTTCTCGCGCTGGGCTCGGCGACGATCCTCACGGGATTCTTGCCGGCGTGGCTCGCCGATGTGCTGGAGGTGGGCGCCCCGTGGTGAACGATGTGACGAGCAGCCAGCTGCTGCTCACAGCGATCCCTGTGGTCATGGTGGCGCTGTCCTTGGCGGCAGCGACCATGATCTTCCCGTTGGGGGAGCATCAGGTGCGGCTGCGGTCTTCGATCAACTTGGTCGCTGCCGGGGTGAAGGTGCTGCTGATTGCCGCATTGGTGCCCGGGGTGATCGCGGAGGGTCTGCGGCCGGAGTTCGCCATGCCGTTCCTGCCGACCCCGGGCGGCGAGCCCATCGAGCTGGTGCTGCGGGTGGATCCTCTGGCGCTGCTGTTCGCCGGACTCTCAGCGATTCTGTGGCTGCTGACCACCATCTACGCGATCGGCTACCTGGAGGGCAAGCCGAACCGGTCCCGGTTCTTCGGGTTCTTCAGCCTGTGCGTGACGGCGACTGTGGGGCTGAGCTTCTCCGGGAACCTGATCACGTTCCTGGTGTTCTACGAGCTGCTGACGCTGACGACCTACCCCTTGGTGGCGCATTGGGGGGACGAGAAGTCGCTGAGGGCGTCGAAGACGTATCTGCGGTATGCCTTGGGCGGAGGGGTCGCGGTGCTGATCGGGGTGGTCTGGCTGACCATGGAGGTCGGCCCGGTGGACTTCGCGGAGGGCGGGGCCGCCAGTGTCGCTGATCTCGCCTCCGCCAGCCCGGGGACCGCCGTCATGATCTTTGCGCTGCTGGTGGGCGGCATGGGGGTGAAGTCTGCCCTGGTTCCCCTGCATTCCTGGCTGCCGGCCGCGATGGTGGCCCCTGCTCCGGTCTCGGCGCTGCTGCATGCGGTGGCGGTGGTGAAGGCGGGCGTGTTCGGGATCGTGCGCGTGGTCGACGATGTCTTCGGCGTCCAGGCGGCCCAGGAGCTGGGTGTGCTGACGCCGCTGCTGGTGGTGGCGGCCATCACGGTGCTCTACGGCTCGTATCAGGCGCTTCGGGCGGATGAGCTCAAACGTCGTCTGGCGTTCTCCACCGTCTCGCAGGTCAGCTATGTGGTGCTGGGGGTGGCGATGTTCTCCATGGCGGGCACGGCGGGGGGCATCGCGCACTTGGTGCATCAGGGGATTATGAAGATCACCCTGTTCTTCTGCGCGGGCCTGTTCGCTGAGGCGATGGGCGCGCATAAGATCAGCGACCTGCAGGGTGCTGGCCGGCGCATGCCGTGGACGTCGGCGGCCTTCACGGTGGGGGCCTTCGGGATGATCGGTCTTCCGCCGACGGCCGGGTTCATCTCCAAGTGGCAGCTGGGCCTGGGGGCGCTGGACTCTCCGCATCCGTGGGTGCTGTGGGTTCTGGTGGCCTCTTCGATGCTCAACGCCGCGTACTTCTTGCCGGTGGTATTCCGGATCTGGTTCTCTGAGCCGTCCCCGGATACCGGGTGGGCGCCCAGCGGCGGCCGCAAGGAAGGGGATGATGTTCACCCAGCAGAGGCGGACTCTGCTGGACCGGCGGTGCATGAGCCGAAGGCGCTTCTGGTGCCTGCGCTGTGCACTGCCGCCTTCACGGTGGCGGTGGGGCTGGGGGCTTCGTTGGTGTTCTCGCCCTTGGAGGTTTCCCGGTTCATCGCTGAGGGGGTGTTCGGCTGATGCTGATTGCTTCTGCGTTCCTGCTGCCGGCGCTGGCCGTCAGTGTGATTGCTCTGGCGGGGGCGGCGGGCCCCTCGGCTGCGCACCGGGTGCGGCGGACGACGGCGATCCTTGCGCCGCTGACCACGCTGCCGGCTGTGCTGCTGAGCCTGTTCGGGGAAGGTGCTCGGCTGGAGGTGCCGTGGCTGCTGCTCGGTGCGGAGTTCTACGTGGACCCGTGGGCGAGGTCGCTGACGCTGATCGCTGCGCTGCTGTATTCGGCGGCGCTGATGGCGGTCTCGTGGACGAAGCTCCGGGACACGGAGAAGGGTTCGGGGGCGCTGACGGCGTTTCTGCTGGTGTGCTTCGTGGGAAATGTGGGGACCTATGTGGCTGCGGATGCGGCAAGCTTCTATGCGGCGTTCGCGCTGCTGAGCTTCTCCGCAGCGGGGCTGGTGATCCATTACCGGTCCCAGGAGGCGCAGCGGGCGACTCGCATCTATCTGGTGATGTCGGTGATCTCGGAGACCGCAATCCTGGCGGGCCTGATTCTGACGGCGAGCGCGGGGGGCCATCGGGTTGCAGATGCTCCGGCGGCGGTGGCGGAGTCTGAGCTCACGGGGCTGATTGTGGTGCTGCTGCTGATCGGCTTTGGGGTGAAGGCGGGGACGGTGCCGCTGCATGTGTGGCTGCCGTTGGCGCACCCGGCGGCTCCTCCGGCGGCCTCGGCGGTGCTTTCGGGGGCGATGGTGAAGGCTGGCCTGGTGGGATGGCTGCGGTTCTTGCCGCTGGGTGAGGCTGCGCTGGCTGCGACGGGGTACACGTTGTTGGCTTTGGCGTTGGTGGGTGCGTTCGCCGCGGCGGCGATCGGTGTGCTGCAGCGGGACCCGAAGGTGGTGCTCGCCTATTCGACGATCAGCCAGATGGGGTTCATCACGTGCTTGGTGGCGGCGGGGCTGCTGGTGCCGGAGCTGGCGTCGACTGCCGCGGCGGCGTCGGTGCTGTATGCGGTGCATCATGGCCTGGCCAAGGGCGCCCTGTTCTTGGGTGTCCCGGTGGCGAAGCACTTCGGCACCGGGGGGACTCGCTGGCTGGTGCTGGTGGGCCTGGTGGGCGCTGCGCTGGCGGTGGCGGGGGCTCCGCTGACGTCGGGCGCCTATGGGAAGTATGTCTCGAAGGAGACGGTGGAGGGGGTGACGTTCTTGGGCGCGGATCTCTATTACCTGCTGCCGTTGGTGGCCACGGGGTCTGTGGTGCTGCTGATGCGGTGCGGCTGGCTGCTGTGGTCTGCGGAGCGGCACCCGGAGCACCGCCCTGCCGGGGAGTTGGCGTCGTGGCTGCTGGTGTGTGCGGCGGGGGTTGCGGTGCCGTGGCTGGTGGGCGCGTTCTGGTTGGAGGCTGGGGGCTTCTCGTGGGAGTTGGGTCCGCTGTGGGATGCGACGTGGCCGCTGCTGCTGGGTGTGGTGCTGGGGCTGGGCGTGTGGTGGTCGGCGCATCGGGGCTGGCTGCCTGGGTGGGCAATGCATGCTGATGGGTCGGCTGTTCAGCCGGGTGATCTGGTGGTGGCTGAGGAGTCTCTGGCCGCTCGCGCCGGCCGGGGCGCAGCGGTGGTGCTGGACGGTGCGCATCGGGGCACGGCGATGGTGCGGGCTTCGGTGTGGAATGTGATGTCTTCTGCGGGTGAGCGGACGGAGCAGGGGCTCGATGGGGGCGAGCGGCGGCTGAGGTCGTGGGAGTTCAGCGGTGCTGCGGTGCTGGTGGTGCTGGTTGCGGCGTTGATGGTGCTGTCTGTGGGGTGGTTGGTGTGAGGTTTGTGGTCTCGGTTCTTCTGCGCGCCCTGCTTCTGGGCGTGGTGTGGGTGGTGCTGGCGGGTCCTTCGGCGGACTATGCGCTGTATGGGGTGGTGAGCGTGGCTGCGGGGACGGTGCTGAGTCTGGTGCTTCTGCCTCCGCGGGGCGGCCCGGAGCTGTCTCGTTGGCCTGCCCGTGTGTGGGGCTCTTTGGTGTTGGCGGGGTGGTTTTTGTGGCAGTCGGCGAGGGGTGGTGTGGATGTTGCTCGGCGTGCGGCGCGTCGGGTGCCGGATATTGAGCCTGCGGTGGTGTCTGTTGGGGTTGCTCTGCCGGAGGGCGGTGCTCGTCAGGCGGCGCTGCTGATGATGAATCTGATGCCGGGCACGATGGTTCAGAGGGGCCCTTTTGTCGCCGAGCATGGCGAGGTCATCGAGCTGCATACCCTGTCAGTCTCGTTGGAGCCGGCGGCTCAGTGGGAGGCGCTGCAGCGTCGGGTTGCGCGCGCGGCGGGCTGAGCCTGGGGTTCAGTCGCGGGTGAGGCGTAGGGCGCTGATGTGGGCGATGTCTTGGTCCCTGGGGTTCCAGCGGCTCATGGGGAGCTCGTCGTGGAGGGCGAATCCGTATTTGCTGTAGAAGCGGACCGCGCGGGGGTTGTCTTTGAAGACTTCGAGGTATGAGGGTTGTGGGCCGAGGACGTGGGCCATGAGCTGGTGGGCTAGTCCGGTGCCGTGGTGGGCGGCGAGGGTGTAGAGCCCGTAGAGCTGGTGGCTGCGCGGGGCGTCGTCGTCTTTTCCTGGCCCGTAGTTGGCGAATCCGATGATCTGGTTGTGGTGGAGGGCGATGCGCAGGGTGCCTCTGCGGGGCTGGCTGAGGGCTTCTTTCCACATGCTGATGCGGTCGGCTTCGGCTTTGGCGTCGTAGAACCGTTCGGGGATGAAGTGGGCGTAGGCCTCTCGCCAGGCGGTGTTGTGCATCCGGCCGAGGGCTTCGGCGTCTTGGGGCTGGGGCGGCCGGATCAGGCAGTCAGTTTCCACGGCGTCAAGCATATGCACGACGCCGGGTGCTCCTCGCTCGTCTGAACGGTCGGTGAGCTGCCGGCCTTATTACTCCCACAGGCTGTGGTCTTTCAGGGCGGAGAGGGGAAGAGTCCACATGTTTTCGCCGTGGGGGCTGCGGGGGGCGTTCGGCGCGATGACGTAGCCGCGGTGGAACTGGTCGGGATATTCCTCTTGGAGCGCCCAGAGTCCGCGGAACGCGTCTTTGCCGGGGTTCGGCGTTGATTTCACCGGCGGGCACCCGGAGGAGGTGGTCAAGGATGGTGAGCGCACGAATGCGGTCGAATCGCTCGTCGGGAAGGACGTCTTCGGTGAGGATCGATTCGGCTCCGAGCCGGACATGACTGTGCAGGAAGCGTCCTGGGCGTGGGCTGGCGGTGAGGCGGTGTTCTGGCATCCCTCCGAGGAGGATCGCTTCCTGCCAGGTCGCGTCTTCTTCCGGGTGTTTCACCCAGGGGTCGGCGTCGAAGAGTTTGTCGGTGACGGACCAGAGCCCGTTGTTGTCGTTGAGCTCAGCTTCGGTCAGAGGTTCCAGCCCGTACCGGTGGGTTCGTCTGGCCAGGGGGTCGCTACCGCCGAAGCCTTGGTTGCCGAGGGCCGCTGAACCGGTGAGCATGCAGCTGATGTGGTCAGCGTTTTCGTCGAGCAGGTGCTTAATGGCGGTGGGCAGCTCAGGGAGTAGTTGCGCCTCGTCGATGACAAAGGGCTGCTTGAGTCTGCGCAGCCATCCACGAATATCTGCTTGTGCGGCTTGAAGGGTGGCGGCGTCGGAGAACGTTTCGTATTGGGCAAGGTGGCCTTGGTCTACGAGGTTCTTGACGAGGCTGGTCTTACCAACAGCCCGAGCGCCTTCCAAGATGACCACGGGCGCGTGGCTGAGCATTTCGATGAGCACATCTTCGGCAAAGCGATGGCGGTATACAGCGGGCATGACTTCCTCATGATGTGCGGACATCCTGCATCGTTATGCCCACTAATACCTCTGAATCCCTTTGTTCTCAGGGTTCAGCTATTCTTCGAATGAAGGATCTCCGCACTCCTGGACGCAGGATGTCCGCACCATCATGAGCGATCAGAACTCGGCGCTGATGGGAAGCGGGTCGGGCTCGTCGAGGTACCAGTGGTCATTGACGCTGATGGCGTCGTAAAGGGTAGGGCCCATGGGGTAGTCATCGGCGGCGGGGATGTGGTGAATGCGGGCTTCACCGTTGTCCTGTTCGTGGATTTCAGTGTCGCCTTTGCTGAAGACTTGAGCGACGGTGTCGACATCGCCACTGTCGGGTTCCTGCTGGAGCCATTCGCTGAGATCGTCGAGTTCGTCGATGCAGGCCTGCTGTTCGTCTTCGTCCCAGTCGGCGTAGAGACCGCCGCGGTGATCGGAGTGGCTGAGCGCACAGGCGGTTTCGGGGTTGCCTTCTTCGATGGCGTCCCAGTACTGCTCCAGCGCCGCTTCGGGGTCTTCAGCCCCGTCTTCAGTGTCTGTGGTGTCTCCGCAGCTGGCGAGCACAAGAACCAGCAGCCCCGCTCCAGTGAAGGTCACGGCCCGAAGGCCCGACGTCGGCAGATGAGCCATCATTCTCCTCAGTTGAGTACGCGACTCACTCCGACGCTACAGAAACGCCGCATGCATTGCATGGCCCTACGCAACCTCAGCGGGCCGCAAGCGCGGGGTGAGCTTCCCGAGCACAGTCGCGGACGAAGTTATCGAGGATGTCTTCGTCCTTCACATCGACCCAGTAGATGGCAGTGCGATAAGTCATGATCTTGAGCAGGCGGCGTGTGAAATCTCTTCTGTCCTGTCCATGAAGCATGCTGCTGAGGATGTAACGGGCTGCCGTGTTCGCGAGAGCAGGCCGCAACGCTGTAACCTGGCGTTCAAGCAGGTTGCCGAACTCATCCTCACTGAGCGCATCTTCGCCATAGTAGAACCGCTCCTCGAAGACCTGAGTGCGTCTCCAAAGACGGCGCAGGACGTGTCGGCGGCTCTCGCCTTGAAAGCGAGCTCGATCACTGGTGGTCGGGTCAAAGCGATGGACAATTAAGTCGGGCAGGACCATGAAAGCTATGTAGTCCCACGTGTCGCCGCGACCAGCTTCTGCGGGAGCGAGGGGGAAGTGCTTCCGAAGCGAGGCTGACATCTCCTGATCCCAACGGCGGCTCTCGTCCAACGCAACCCCCGCCATCTCCGCCAAGACGGCTTCACGGGCCCGGAAAACATCAGCCTCAGTGAAACGCTCGCCGCCCGTCGGCGCGTAGTTGTGCCGGAAGTCCATATCAAGCGGACGAAGCTCCTTCCCCGCACGCATCTGTTGCCATGCCATCTCCGCAGCTTCCGCGCCGAGTCGGGGGAAGAGCAGGCCCTGCTGCCTAGTCTGCCTCTCTATCACTTGTCTCCTCGGAAATACTGCGTCCCGTCAGAAAGTCGCACTTCGAACTCGCTCGGGTCGTCACGAAGGAGCCGCAGGGCATCCCGTAGGGAAGTGCGCATGAACATCTCGGCTGTCTGCTCCGCACCTGCCAGGACCGAGAAAGGCTCATCTTCGATGAGGTCGTCGAAAGCAGTTTCAGTCAGCCCATCAGCCAACCGAGCAGTCTCCAGAAGAATGCCTCGTGCGATGTCCTTCTTCAGTGAGGACTTTGCGTCAGCACCTGCCCGACCTGCGTTGATGTCCCGGACCACGGAGAAGTCCGTGTTGAGGTGCAATCTCACTGAAAGACTAAAATCATCATCTGAGTTGGATGAACTCATATCTAGTCTCCACGGAATGGATGGCTGGCCTGCCTTAGAAAATGAATATGCCAATGTGGGGAAGCGCGACCGATCGACAAGGTCGGCTCGTTGCGTCTCCATATCTGCCAACTTCATCGGAAGCGCAGAACCTCCTGATGACACTGCGAGAAGGGCCCCCTCGAACGTCAGCTCACCTGCGAGATCTGATGCGTGAATGCCCACAGCAGCGCGCCCGAAGAGTGTTTCCTCCTCACCCTGCTCCAGGTGGGCTTCAGCATTGATGGAATAGTTCGACTCCGGTGCTTTGACCACCAGCCCCAATAGCACTGAGGAGGCGGCAAGATTCATCTCCCGGAGCGTGGGTTTTAACACTCGGACACCGAGGCTAACCGTGATGCGGCTGAGGCCGTCGACCTTCGAGGACACGTCTTCGATTACTGTCGGAACCCCGTCGACAGCAACTTCATAGGAAGACCACTGGACGTCATCATCCTGCAGGCGAGGGTAGGGAAAAAGCGGTTCAGCCATCGCTCAGTGTCTCCCCCTTCAGGTCGACATCAATTGCAGTGTCGGCAGGCACGAAGACCTCGACCCTGGTTTGCTGGCCGGCGTGCAGTTCGCGCTCTGAGGAGTCAGCAAAGACTGCCTCCGCGTCGCCTTCCCACTGGATGGCAACGTCTCCCGTATCGAAGAGCTCAGACTTTCCTGCTGTCCGGGCCTTGATTTTGAGTCTCACCATGACCTCGGAGGAGGCGGCGGCGATGATCAACGAGTAGAGGTGCTGTCCGGACTCCAGACGCTGGGCCTGTGAGGAGACAAGCGTGACGTGAGCGGCCCGCTTTTTCGCCGACGCTCGCCTTTCACCGGGAGGACGAGGCGCAGCCCCTTCGATCTCCGATGCCTTACCCTGGGGAACGAAGCTGCTGAGCTCCTCGGCAACTCCCACTGCAGATTCGCTTCCGCCAGACACGCTGGAAGAAGAAGGAGCGAGAACCTGCCTGATCTTCTGCGGCACGAGCCGCTTCGCACTGCGCACGGTCGCGTTCGACTCGGGACTCATACCGCCCCCGGGGGTCCACCGATCATGGGCGGGGGGTTCGGCAGCGGCGAAGTGCGCATCGAAACCTGCCCGCGGCTTGAAAACGGCGAACCAGGCGTACCCCTCTGCTTCGACGCCTCCGATCTCCTCGTAGTTGACTACCAACTCAGCTTCGTGGCGCATATTGCAGAGACGATTCATCGCCCAATCCGCGTGGCTTTCGCCCTGTTCATTGCGATAGTTGGGGACCTTAGCGACCGCCAGATCTCCGTAGTAGCCCCCAGACCCCTTGCGCAGGGGACGGCAGGCGATCTCCATCAGCAGATCGTCCACGATCACGGTCTCCCTACTCTCACGCGAGGTGCCCTGCTCCTGATAGTCGCGGAGGGCGTTCATCAGTCGCTTGAACGGCCGAAGGTCCGGCGCACCCCTGATCTCGTCAGGGGCAGGATCAGACTCTCCCCCAATATGCAGAGCCATAGGGGGCGCAGCGGCGTCGGCCGGAACGGTCACCTTCGGCCAAGCGAACTTGGCGGAGGCAAGGGTGATCTGCCTCTGGAGCTCCCGAAGCTGCTTTCTGGTGGTGACGCCGTTGACTCCCTCGGCGACTTCCTCCTCGCCGACACCATCGCCCTCGGCGACAGCGCTCGCCAAAACTGGGTCCAGAATGAGGATAGAAGTTCCCGTTTCACCGGGGGCAAAACGTTTGGAGAATAGCTTTTCGCCGAGCCTGCGAGCCGCTTCGCCCCGCACTGGCAACACGAGCCCGCCGACCTCTGCCGGCTCACCCCACCAATGGACACCGGTGAATCGGGTACCACTGTCTACGTAATCCTTCCCATGGCACACCGCGATCAGCCGGTGCTCCGGACCCTGTCGGGTCTGACAGGCGGTCCAGTAGACGACAGTGTGCGAAGCGGATGCGGTGAAGGCTGCTGTCTTGCCGAAGCCATACGTGCCCCCGCTACCCCCGCCGGCGGGCTTGGTCGAGCCGATGTCATAGACGAGTTTGACGAAGTTCGACTGCTCAGAATCGACTTCCCCGCTAGTGGGATCCAATGGCCCATCCAGCCCTGATGTCCCACGATC
Source organism: Nesterenkonia populi (assembly GCF_007994735.1). Taxonomy (NCBI): domain Bacteria; kingdom Bacillati; phylum Actinomycetota; class Actinomycetes; order Micrococcales; family Micrococcaceae; genus Nesterenkonia; species Nesterenkonia populi. The sequence goes on from NZ_VOIL01000001.1 coordinate 504,035, forward strand.
ATAGACTTCGACTACTGCTGAGGAGGCCTTGGCCAGAGAATCCTTCACAGGAGAAACAGGCGGGAGATCTGCAAAGAGGTCGTGCCGTAAGACCTGAAGAGACTCGGGCTTCAGCCACCGGGCCTCGGCCCCATAGATAGGCTGCTCCCCCTCAAGACGGGCGTCCCAGGCGTTCTGCAGAGTTTCGCGGAGGAGCATCTCGACACGCGACAGCTCCGTAGTTCCCATGATCTGGTCCAGACCCCTCGAACTGATATCTCCCGCGCCGTGCGGCTTAGAGTAGCGCGCAAGCGGCTGTGTCGAGCTGCTCATTCGTTGCCTCCCTCCCCGCTCATGAATTGCGACAGAAGCTTGTCTTCCTCCTCCTCCGTCAGTGCGGGGCCGAGGACGCTGAGGGAGAAGCTGAACTTCACCATCCCAGCTAAACCAGTGATGTGCCGGTCCGAGAGCTGAGACCACCGCAGACCGGGCGCATCATCCTGCACCTGCCACGTGTTTCGCGACATGACTTGGAACTTGGACTTCCGGTTGTGCTCGTTGCCGGGGACGTACCCCAAATTGTGGAGCTTCTCGCTGAGCATCTCTTCATCCGCCCCCTTGGCTCGGACACGCTCGATGAGATCATCCAGAGGAGCTCCATGAGCGCTCTCATCGACGTGGACGAGCACAATGAACAGGTCACTCTGCGGCGGCGGATCGAGCTGAGTCAGACCGTGCACAGTCACGGTCTGGGACGACCGGTTGAAGGACGTCTTCACTTCGATGGCGCAGTACGACGACCGGAAGTCCTGGGGTTTGCTGTCCGGCCCCTGCCATGTGTCGAGCACATCGTGCCCATGGCGCTCCAGCAGGAGATCAAGGATGGTCAGCTCGCCGAACAGGCCGGCCAGCTTTTCGGCGGAATGCTCCTTCGCAGCCACCGACAGGAGAGCACGCCAATTGTTGGCAGTCACCTTCACGATGTCCAGGGGTTTGTACCGCCCCTGCTTGAGCTTTCTGCGAATCTCGTCAAGAAAGCTCTTGAACGCCTCTGCGAGATGCAACTGGGTACATCGAATACGCAGGAACTCGTGTTTGCCTGAAGGGAGACTGCCCTGCCCTGCTGTTGTCAGAGATGCGGAACCAATGTGGATGGCATCACTGATCTCCATTGGGCGCGGAAGCGGGGCATGGACCCTGACTAGCCCCTCTGGAGCGCCTCGTTCATCATGACGGACAAAGAGGACAGCGTCCTCACCCTGGTCGCGAACAGGCGCAGCCTCAAAGCCTTCATCATCGTGATCCTCAGGTGAACTCCCGACAGAGAAGAGGGCCGTCCGGAGTGCGTCTTCGATGGGGGACGTCATTCTCAGCCCTCTACCTGATGATCAGCCTCGGTGTCCTCGGGCGCAAGCTCTTCAATGGGCTCGTCATCCTCAACAGCAGCCGAAGGCGTCGGCGTGACTCCGACGAACACTGAGCGGTCGAACGCTGCTGCGTGGGGATTCACAGGTGCGATGAGGCCGTAACCGAGCACATCCTCCGGTGCCGCGAGCGCCTCTCTCGTACCCTTCTGATTCGCGTCAGGCTTCGAATCTTTGTCGATCACGTACAGGACGATCAGGCCGCGGCCCTGGACCTTTTTCTTACGCAGAGCACGCGTCTCATCGTCCTTCAGCTCTAGATCTTCGAAGCCGGGCGCTCCCGCGTGCGAAAGAAGACGAATATCCGCAATATGGTCGCCGTCTGACATGAGAGCGCGAATACTCCGAGTGTCCTCATTCCGCGCTTCAGCGGGTGCGGATCCGCTGACAGCCGCACGACGCGTCTTGTGAATGGTGACGCCGTCGTACTCCCACTCCGGTCCCCCACTGACACCGGAAGCAAGTACCACGTTCCACAGATTCTCGGGGTCTGGGCCAGTGATCGAGCCATCCTTCAGCTTGCGATCCCACTCGTCGAGCCATTTCAGCATCGTTCCGTCGTGCAGATTCCCGTGGAATGGGTGAGCTCGGAACCCCTCCATGAATTCGCGGATCACCTCGTAGGGGACGCCTTCCAAGAGCACAGCGCCTCCGGAACGCGGCTGAGCAGGAGCAGCACTGGCCTTCGCCGCGGAGAGGAGGCGTCGGCCCTGCTCAAGGTTGTCCTGGAGGACAGGCAGGCGTGCATCTAGCACATGCGTCTGGTCGCGTCGCCCCTCGAAGCCGACCTCCAGCTTGTGGGCAAACTTCATCTTGGAACGGCCCGTGATTTCAAGCCGCCCTGGGTGCCGTCGAACGCGGACCCCCACGTCCTTCGGCTTCAGTCCGGCTTTGCGCATTTCAGCAATCTCACGGCGAATCTCAGCCTCCACCGTCGCCAAGTAGCGATAGTCGTCGGCCAGGCCCTCGCTGAGCCAGATGCGCTGCAAGTCTGCATAGCCCTTGCGGAAGCCGAACCAGCGCCCCATCTGCAGGAGAGTGTCATAAGTTCGGGACGTGCGGGTGAAGTAGGAGACAAACAATCCTTCGAGGGTGAGCCCGCGCGAAAGCGTTCCACCGCCGATCACGATGGCAGTGACAGCCCGATCATCCGGATAGTCCAGGCGCTTTTCCGACTCCTCGGCCCCGTTGTCAACGATTGTCACCAGGTCGCTCAGCACAGCCCGAATGTGAGATTTCAGGTCGTCGAAGGATTCCTCGCCGAACTCGGGTTCCCTGAAGCTGGAGGCTCGCTCGATCTCCTGGAAGTAGAGACTCCGGAGAGTTGACCAGTCCCCGTCTTCCTTGACCGCCCTGCTGAGCTCATCCCGGTAGTTCTCAATAGCACTCTGGATCGAGAAGTGCGGCTCCACTCGAGGAGTCGTGTGCACAAGCATGCTGGAGTGCTTGCTGCCCTGACCGCGACTCCGCCGAATCGCCGTGGCGAGGACGAACCACTGAACAGCTCTGCGCAACGAGGGCGGGACGGTCGCCTTGAACTCTGAGACGTCCGCACCACGCCCTAAAGGCGGGACGACCTCTTCGAGGTCAATATCCGGAATATCGCGAGTCACCTCTGCGCCGGCGTCCGCACCAGCGACGTCCTCGTCGCCCTCCTCAAGTCCAAAGATCTTACGAGCCCCGTAGTACCCATCAGGCTCCGGAAGCACGTGGATGAAGTTGCTCGGGTAGAGCGTATCGTCCTCGTCCGGCTTCATAAAGAGGTTGGCGAAGGGGGTGGCCGTATAGCTCACATATGAGCCGTTGCCGACAAGGCTCCAGATCTCCCGCAGCTGCGCATGGATCTTGGACATCTCCTCCTTTTTTGCAGCGGAGTCGGGAGTGACCTGGTCAGCCTCATCGTCGATGATGAGGATCGGCAAGTTGAGGCGCTTCTCATCCGGCAGCTCTTCAAGGAAATGCTGAATGTTCTGGAGCCGTGTGGGGTTCTTTTTAGCCACCGCCAGCAGTCTTTTCGAGCCGCTGACGAGGGGAACGGCATTCTCGACCCGCGCGAAGTCTCCATCCATGCTTGTGAGCTCGGTCCACACAGGCTTGTGCACGTCAAGGTCACGGATGAGTCGGCCTTGAGTCTGACGACGAAGGTTGTTGAGAACTCCGGCGAACACGATAACGAGCTTGTAGCCGGCGTCGAAGGCTTTGGCCACCACGGAAGCATAGTTCGCCGTCTTGCCCGACTGCACATACCCGATGACAAGCCCAGACCGCTTGTCGTTGAGGTTGTGCGGCTCTGAGAGCTGCTCAACAATCTCTGTGGAGTGTCGGTCGATGCTCTCGACCGCGCCGGCGAGACCGCCGGACTCCATACGGCCCTTCAGCGCATCCCACACCTGGTCAGGAATGGGGCCCTCGTACCAGTAAGCTTCCTGCTTATCTGCGATCTGCACCTCGGAGCTCGCCTGAAAACGCTCGAGCAGATAATCGTCCCGATCCGCCTTGATACGTTCCATAGCTCCTATTGCACCCTCCATGGACCCAAACTGAGCAAGAATTCGGCGGTGGGCCTCCTCCCATGTCACACCATCTTTGCTCAGCTGGTTCTCGAGCTGCGTCTGCAGAAGTTGACGAAGCTGATCCTCCATTGGTGACTCCCTTGCGGCTCTGACCCGGCGGTTGTGCTGCTCGGGGACGACACTACACAGGGCCTCAGACATACCTGTGTCCTGCAGCAGTCCGTTAAGCGGTTGAGCTGCAGTCGAATGTATGTTCGAATACTGGAACAATTGGCCATCATCTTCAACCACCCCTACCCAGCGAACCCAATCCAACCAGCTGAGGCTGCTAACCTGTTTCAGTTAGCCTCCCACCCGCATGAAAGGAGCTCCCTTGAGCACCGTGTACCGCATGGGCGAGTTCTTTTCCGGGCCGGGCGGCATGGCCCTGGGGGCACGGTGGGCCGCCCAGGATCTTCAAGAGATGGGTCACGACGTCCGTATCGTTCATGAGTGGGCGAATGACTACGACGAAGACACAGCCGACACCTACGAAGCCAACATCCGCCCCAATCAGTTCTACCGCGGGGACGTAAGGGACGAGGCCCGAGTTCCAATTGGGGAGCTGACTCCCATCCAGGGGTTTGCGTTCGGCTTTCCATGCAACGACTTCAGCAGCGCCGGAGAGAACAAAGGGCTCGAAGGCGAATTCGGGCCTCTGTACGAAAAGGGAATCGAGGTCCTTGATACTTATAATCCCAAATGGTTCGTAGCAGAAAACGTCACCGGGCTTCTGAGCGCCAACAGTGACCGAGCTTTGACAACCATCATGAACGCGATGCGAAATGCCGGGAAATATGGCTACAAGCTCGTTCCGCACGTCTACCGCTTCGAAGAGTACGGCGTGCCCCAAAAACGGCGGCGCATCATCATTGTGGGAATAAGAGGAAATCTGCCCTACGAGTTCAAAGTTCCCGCACCTCCTACCCAGGACGAACCGCTTTCGGTCCAGGAAGCCTTCGAAAAGATCGCTCCTGACGCCCTCCACCATGAGATGCCGATTCACCGCGGGGCCGTGCGCGAGCGCCTCGAACTCATCGCGCCAGGCGAGAATGCCTTCAATGCTGAGCGCCTGCAGGATCCCAGGAATGCTCATCTCCGCCTCAAGGTGAAGGGAGCAACCCTAAGCAACATCTACCGCCGCCTCCGCCCGGACGAGCCGAGCTACACCGTGACAGGGTCCGGAGGAGGTGGGACCCACATCTATCACTGGGACGCGCCCCGCGCTCTCACCAACCGTGAACGCGCTACATTGCAGACCTTCCCTCAAAATTTCCGTTTCTCAGGGGGCCCTTCAAGCATCCGAAAACAGGTCGGGATGGCTGTTCCAGCTGAGGGTGCGCGTGCAATCTTCAGGGCCCTTTTCCTCACGTTCGAAGGGGTCAAGTACGACCACGAGAAGGCCAGCCTCGGCCGCCGTACTGACGAATTCTCGAGTTTCAGCAAGGCAAAAGCGACTGTCTGATCGAGAGTTCCCCCTCCTCTCACACGACCTCTACGCTGAGCACATGGGCGATTCATGGGCTTCCTCGGAGCATGCGCGTCTAACGATGCGCGCCAACCGCGCACGGGATACGAAGCCTGAGCTGCTGGTCAGGCGGGAGCTTCACCGGCGGGGATGGCGTTTCCGGGTGGCCTACCGGCCCCTCCCCGAGGATCGGCGTCGCACCGTCGACATCGCCTTCACCCGGCTGAAAGTCGCAGTCCACATCGACGGCTGCTACTGGCACGGATGTCCTGAGCACTTCATCCCGCCCAAGACCAACCCTGACTACTGGATGCCCAAAATCCAGCGGAACATCGAACGGGACAAAGACACCGACCAAAAGCTCCGTGCCGCAGGCTGGACCATCCTTCGCTTCTGGGAGCACGAAGACCCCGCAGAAGTCATCGAACGCATCGAAACCACGCTCCGAGAAGCGCAGAACCCCTAAGCGTCCCACTCCTACTTAAGGAGCGCTGGGGCGATCACTTCGGTGAGGAGCGGGGCGAGGTCGTCGTTGCCGAGGAGGTCCTCCTGCTCCACCCAGCGGACCTCCTCGATCTCCGCGGCGGGCTGGATCCGAGCAAGAACATCCTCCGCGTCGTCGTCGAGCCTCACCCGGAACGTGTCACACACCACCGTGAACCCCGGCTCATTCGCCGCCGGTGCAGAGAACTCACCCATCAGCACCAAGTCCGCCGGATCCAGCCGCAGACCCGTCTCCTCAAACGTCTCCCGCAGAGCCGTCTGCGCCGGCGACTCCCCCGGCTCAGGCTTCCCGCCCGGCTGCATAAACCGGTCAGTCCCCCGCTTCCGCACCGTCAGCACACGGCCCGCAGCGTCCGTCAGGACCACCGCAGCCACACGAATCACCCGAACATCAGAACCGCTCATGAAAAAGACCGTACCCACACCACCCCTCCCTGTGTTAACTTCGCATGAGTAAAGTTTACTTTTTTGAAGTTTAGTGAGGCGAAGTGAGTTTCATCGGCAGGCAGCGCGAGCTCGAGGAGCTCCGCACCCTCTTCAGCACCGTCCAGCGCGGCACCAGAGCAGACAAGGGCATCGCTGTCCTTCTCCGCGGACGCCGACGCGTCGGAAAGTCCCGCCTCGTCACCGAATTCATCGAGCAAGCCCACGCACCCCACGTCTACTTCCAAGCCGCCCGCCACGCCCCCGCCCAGCAAGAGCTCACAGACCTGCTCCACGCAGTCACCCACTCCAGCGTCCCCGACACCACGCTCGCCCAAGACAGCAACCCCCAGACCCTCACCGCCGCACTCACCCTCCTGGCCACCACCCTCCCCGACGACACCCCCAGCATCGTCGTCCTCGACGAAGCCCCCTGGCTCCTCGAAAACTTCCCCAGCGGAGCAGGCGAACTCCAACGCGTCTGGGACCGCGCGCTCTCCAGAAAACCCGTCCTCCTGCTCCTCCTCGGCAGCGATCTCTCCGCCATGGAACAGCTCAACGCCCCCGACCAGCCCTTCCACGACCGCGCCACAGAGATGGTGCTCCAACCCCTCAACCCCGCCGAAGTCGCCACCATGACCGGCACCCACGGATCCGAAGCATTCGACGCTCACCTCATCACCGGAGGACAGCCCCTCGTCGCCCAAGAATGGGAGAAAGGGATGAGCGTCAACGACTTCCTCACCACCTCATACCAGCGCCCCACCAGCGCCCTCGTCGTCTCCGGAACCCGCGTGCTGCACGGAGAGATCAGCTCCACAAGCACAGACCACGACGTCCTCCTCGCCGTCGGCGCCCAAGGCGAACGAACCTTCACCGCCATCCAGCGCGCCGGCGCAGACGGAGGATTCCCCTCAGCGACCCTCTCCCAGTCGCTCCACCGGCTCACAGGACGAAGGCTCCTCGCCGTCGACGAACCGCTCTCCACCCGCACCACCAGCAAACTCCGCCGCTTCCGCATCGCAGACCCGTCCCTGCGCTACTGGCTCGCCTTCGTCCAAACATCCCTCCCCGACATCGACCGCGGACGCCCCGACCTCGCCCTCGCACGCCACCAGCAGAACTACTCATCCTGGCGAGGACGCGCCATTGAACCCCTCATCAGAGAAGCCCTCTCCCGGCTCCTCCCCAACGACGACTGGCCGCACGTGCGCGAAATCGGCGGATGGTGGCCACGCAGCAACACCCCCGAAATCGACATCATCGGCACAGACTCCAGGCCCGCCAGCCACATCATGTTTGCCGGCACCATCAAATGGCGAGACGACCAGCCCCTCACAGCCCGAGACGCACGCAGCCTGAGTGCAGCCGTCACCGCCGTCCCAGGCGCCATCAGCGAAACCCCGCTCGTAGGTGTGACAGCAGGCCATGCGGAAACCGACGCCGACTTCGCGCGCATCTGGAACGCCGAAGAGCTCCTCACCGCCTGGACGGGGTAGCGTCACCCTGCTCGAGGATGAACCGGTGGAGGTCCTCCGCAGACACCGGACGGAAATCCCACACGTCCACGCCCACGTTCACCTGCAGGGTCCCCTCCGGCGAGCGCCGCACCCGCCAGTCATCGTGCACATGCCCGCACACCAGGGTCTGCCTCAGGTCACGCAGCCGGAACTGGGCATGACGGTCCTCCTCCGTGTGCGAATCGCCCTCATACGGGAAATGATTCAGCAGCACCCGCAGGCCACCCTCACCCGGCACCACCTCCGGCAGCTTCACCTCCGCCTGAGACACCACCGCCGCGAACCCCGCATCCGCGTACTGCTGCACGTGCAGGTGCCCGTTCCGCTCCACCGGGGAGCACAGGTCATGATTCCCCGACACCAAATATTTGGTCCCATTCATGCGGGACAGGTAGCTCAGCCCGCGGGCGCGGTCCCCCATCGCATAGTCCCCCAGAACCCACACCTCATCATCCGGGCCCACCGTCTCGTTCCAGCGGGCAATGATCCCCTCATCCATCTCCGGGACATCCGCGAACGGGCGATCGCAGTACTTGATGATGTTCGCGTGCCCAAAATGCTGGTCCGACGTGAAGAACGTGGTCATGCACCCAGGCTAGTCACCCAAGAGACTCAAGGGGACAACCGCTACCCCGTCAGACCGGCGGTACGCGTGCTTCCCCGAGTAGAGCACCATCACATCCGAAACCCTGTCAGGCATCTGCTCCCGCAACCAGCGCAGATGCTTCACATGCTCATCCGTGACGTGCGCCGACAGCTTCACCTCGACCCCCACCACGGAGCCGTCGAAGGCCTCCACGATGAGATCCACCTCCTGGCGCCCCGCCTTTGTTCTCAAGTGCCCAACGCGAGCATCCATGGCCTCAGCGATCACCCGCACAGACAAGGTCGCCAGCGACTCGAAGAGGTGCCCGGCCATTGCGGCGCCCTTAGATCCACCAAGATCCTGGGCTGTCAGCCCCAAGAGGTGAGCTGCCAGCCCGGGATCAGCCAACTGATGCTTCGGTGCGAACTGCAACCACTTGAACGGGCTGTTCAGGGCAGGGCTCCAGGCCGGCACAGGATCCAGGAGCCGCAGCTGCGTGAGTTGGTCCCGGTACGCGATGGTCGTGGTCTTGGCAGGCTGGTAACCATCACCGCTCGTAGTGGAATCCAGGATGCTCGAGTACGAAGCGGTCTGTGAGGAAGCTGCCGCATACGCCGTGAGCCAACGACGAAGCGTCTCGGGACGGCGCACGGCATACCCCTGGTCCGGCATCTCCTTATCCACGATCCTTCGCAGGTACGCTTCGAGACGGCGCTGCGCACCCTGAGGCGGCAAAGTGCAGATACCGGGGAATCCGCTCTGGGTAATCGCGGTGTAGTAGTCAGAGGCACTGAGCACAGACTCTCCGCTGAGCCGGTCAGCCTTGCCCCTCAGCATCTCCGACAAGCTGACGGCAGGGTCCTCAGCTCCCCGTTCGTGGAGAGCCATGGGTCGCATGCGGACGGAGGTGATCCGACCTGCTCCTGAATGGGTGCCGTTCCCCGGAGCAGGCGACGCGCTCCCCGTCAGCAAGAATCTTGCCGGTGGCGCCCCCTCATCCACTCGCCGCCGCACCGAATCCCAAATAGGCGGGTAATGCTGCCACTCATCCAGGAGGAGGGTTCCCGCAGGAGCGCCTTCGAACTTAGGGTCTGCCTGAACCACCGCACGTTCAGCCTCATCGTCGAGATGCCAGGAATGGCCTGCGCGACGCCGCGCCGTTTCTGTCTTTCCGACGCCCTTCGGACCGTCGATCGCCACTGCAGACTCGTAGGTGAGTAGCTCATCAAGCTGGGCATCGATACTTCTCAGGCGGTATTCCACACCCCTACGCTACCGTTTGAACACACTTTACGCTACTTTTCGAACATCTTCTACGCTACCTTTTGAACACCCTTTGACCCTCTTGAGCAAGCTTCCGACCTGGCCATTTCCTTATTTGCACACGTTCCACTACCGCGTTTGCATCCGGCTACCACCGTGGGTTCCGCGGCTTCGGCTGGCAGACGGGGCAGAAGTAGCTGCTGCGGCCCATGAACCTCTCCCGGCAGATCGGGGTGCTGCAGCGATCGCACGGCTCACCGCCCCGACCGTAGGCGTTCAAAGACCGGTCAAAGTAGCCCAACTACACCGCTGTAACTGGCTTACCGCGCAAGTATGTCCTAATGTCCCATCAGCCCGAAATAGGCCGAGCCGTGCCGCTAACCCGCACCCCTGCATCTCCTCGGGCATCCACTGCAAGCAGGCAAGGCTGCCCCATGTCCTCCCCCTGCAGAACGGTGAATTGACCGTCTGCGGGGAGAAGATCGTGCGTCCGCAGGAAGCCACCGAGTGCCGCCGCAGCGGCCCCGGTCGCAGGATCCTCTATCACCCCACCGACGGGGAACGCGTTGCGCGAGTGAATGAAGGTCGGTGACTCCCGGAAGAGCAGGCTGACCGTGCCCCACCCTTTCCGCAGCATGAGATCTTTGAGTCCTTCGAAATCGTACTCGAGTTCAGCGAGCCGCTCACGGGACGCCGCCCAGAGAATCGGATGCCACAAGCCGCCGAATGCCGCACCATAAGGCAAGGAAGGATCGAGGTCGCCCTCATCCCATCCGAGCAGTTCCAACAGCTCCGACAACACCTCGAGGGCGGTAGTGTCAGGGGTGACCGTGGTGAGAGTCGCCTGCGGCCCGTGAGGACCGTCCACAACCTCGACCGGAATCTCTCCGACGTTCGAGCGCAGCAGCAGATCGCCTGCTCCATATCGATCCTCGGCCAAAGCCACGGATGCCGCAACGGTCGCGTGCCCACAGAAATCGACCTCTGCCTGCGGGCTGAAGTAGCGGATCGAGTACTCACGCTCACCAATCGGGCGGAGAAACGCGGTCTCCGAGTATCCGAGATCTGACGCAAGCGCCAGCATCTCATGTGCGTCCATTGCCGACGCATCAAGAACAACACCGGCGGGATTGCCGCCACCATTCGCAGTGGGGAACGCACTGTAGCTGAGGTAGGTCATCATCGTAGTGTACAGACGGCATGACAAGCACTCGTCGCACAACGACGCTTACCGCTGGCACCTTGGGCAGAAGTACGACGACCGGTTCATGAACTTCTCACGGCTGATGGGGGTCCCGCAGCGTGAGCAGGGTCGGCCCGCCTGGCCGTAGCACTGCAGGGACCGGTCGAAGTACCCGCTCGCCCCATTCACGTTCACGTACAGGCTGTCGAAGCTCGTGCCGCCCGCGGCGAGCGCATCACCCATCACCTCCTGCAGGCTGGACAGCAGCAGGGACGCCTGGGCCCGAGTGATCGTCTCCGTGCGGCGGGCATAATGCAGCCGGGTCCGCCACAGCGCCTCATCCGCGTAGATGTTCCCCACCCCGGAGACCATCCCCTGGTCCAACAGGGCCCGCTTCAGCCCTGTGCGCCGCCCCCGCAGCGTCCGGAAGAACCTTTCCGCCGTGGTCACCGGTTCCAGCGGATCCGGGGCGATGTGTGCGGCGGCCGCCGGCACCAGCCGAGGCACGCCGTCGCCCGCCCCCTCCGTAAGCACAGGGTCAGGAACAAGGGGGCTGATCTGCATGCCGCCGAAGATCCGCTGATCCACGAACCGCAGCTGATCCGGGGCCTCCTCCACCGCCCCCTGCTCCTCCAAGTGCGGCAGCGCGCCCAGGTGCAGAGTGATCTTGAGGTGCTTCTCCAACGGGGCATCCGCTGCCTCCACCAGCACCTGGCCGCTCATGCCCAGATGGATCATCAGCGTCTGCTCCAGCGGGGCCCCGTACTGGTCATTCAGCGGAATCCACAGGAACTTGCCCCGTCGCTCCGGGACTCCCAGCGTCCGGTCCACCAGCTCGCGGCGGAAATGCTCCGGGCCCTCCGCATACCGGCGCAGGCTCCGCGGATCATGCACCTGGACCTGAAGAACCGGGCGCCGGGCCGCCCACGTCTCCACACCGCGGCGAACCACTTCCACTTCAGGCAGCTCAGGCACTCTTCTCCCCCATCGACGGTGCTCCAGTCCTCAACCTAATACTCCCAACAGGTGACGCTTCTTCAAATTTGAAATAAGGTGGTGCCCAGCTTGGTTGCCTACGTTCGAGGTGTGCACGGCACAGACCCGCAGCAGGACCTCAAGCAGACCACGCAGTTCCCGAGAAAAGATCTGAGGAGATCATCATGGCAATTACTCTCACCCCCGGCACCTGGACCCTGGACGCAGGCCACTCCGAGATCGGCATGACCGTGCGTCACGCCGGCATCTCCAAGGTGCGCGCCGTGTTCGAGGAGGCCACCGGCACCCTGAAGGTCGCCGAGGACGGCACTTCCGACGTCGACGTGCACGTGCGCGCCGACTCCTTCAACTCCAAGAACGGCGACCGCGACGCCCACGTCCGCGGTGAGGACTTCCTCAACGCCGAGGAGCACCCCGAGCTGACCTTCGTCGCCAAGGAGGTCAAGCCCACCGGTGAGACCTTCGACCTGACCGGCGAGCTGACCATCCGCGGCGTCTCCAAGGAGATCACCTTCGAGGTCGAGTTCGGCGGCCAGGCCGTGGACCCGTTCGGCGCCACCCGCGCCGGCTTCTCCGGCTCCGCCGTGATCTCCCGCAAGGACTTCGGCCTGAACTGGAACGCAGCGCTCGAGGCCGGCGGCGTCCTCGTGGGCGACAAGGTCACCCTGGACATCGAGTCCGCCTTCGTCCACCAGGGCTGAGCCCCTCAAGCACGACGCCGCAGGGCCCGGTCATCTGCCAGCACAGCAGAGGACCGGGCCCTGCGTGCACCTGGATGAATGGAGCCTGTGAAGCCTGGGCCGGAGGAACAGAGCGGCAGAGAAGCTCTCCAGAGCCAAAGCCCCGCCCCTCCGGGGCCCTGGAGCTGCGGCGGTGGAGCCTCAGCATGGTCGCCGCCGACGCCGACATCTCGCACCAGCCCATCCAGGCACCGTCAAGCCGGAACTGATGCTCTTCTGGGGTTACCGAACCCACGGGACGTAGACTGTCCCGCGACACTGCCCGCAGTGCGGCGTGCCCTTCCCCCACAGGCACACGCACGTTCAACCCCAAAAGGAGGTGGCTGTGGGACTGCTCGACTCACTGGAGCGCGGCATCGAGAAGGCTGTCCGCAGCGCCTTCTCCCCGCACGGAGGGAGCCTCGGCCCCGTGGAGATCGCCACCGCCGTCCGCCGTCATATGGACCGCGAGTCCACCCATGCACCCAACGGCGCCACCCTGGTGCCCAACCTCTTCAAGATCCGCCTCTCCGAGACCGACTTCAGCGAAGCCAAGAAGTACGGCACCACCCTGGCCGAGGAGCTCTGCGAAGAGATCATCCGCCACGCCGACTCCCAGGACTACACCCTGCTCGGCTCCGTGAAGGCCACCTTCGTGAAGAACACTGAGCTCAAAAAGGGCCAGATGAGCATCGAGACCACCACCGACTCCGGGGCCGCCCCCGAAGCGCCCTCCGCCCCCCAGGCATCCGGCCGGCCCGCCGCCGCCGCAGGCCCCGCAGCCACCGCCGCCCTGCCCACCAGCATGGCGAAAGCAGGCGCAGAGGCCGCCAAGACCAGCGCCATCCTCGAGCACGCCGGGAACACCCACGCTCTCAGCGAGGACACCATCATCGGGCGGTCCTCCTCAGCGGACATCACCATCACCGACACCGGCGTCTCCCGGCAGCACCTGGAGATCTTCGAGCACGAAGGCCGCTGGTACGCGCGTGACCTCGGCTCCACCAACGGGTCCTCCGTAGAGGGCCAGCCGCTCACCCCCGCCACCGGAGACGCGGAGCTCTACGACTCCGCCACCATCGCCATGGGCAACGCCCGGCTGCGATTCCGCCTGGGGTGACTCGGAGGAGCCTATGAGCGAACTCGCCATCACCGTCCTGCAGTTCGGCCTGCTGCTGCTGCTGTGGATCCTGATCCTCTCCATCATCGCCGCCCAGGGCCGCGACATGATGGTCTCCCGCCGCTCCCGCACACGGACCGGGAGCCCCGCCTCCCAGCCGCCGGCCCCGCAGGGGAGCAGCCCCGGCAGCGGCGAGCAGGCCACCATGCACCAGGCGCCCGCCCACCGGCCCAAGCCCCGCCGGCTCGTGGTCTCGGAGGGCCCGCACGTGGGCACCGAGGTGGAGCTGGGCTCATCCCCGGTCATGCTCGGCCGCGCCCAGGAGTGCACCGTGGTGCTCGACGACGACTACTCCTCCGGCCGCCACGCCCGCCTGTTCCCTCAGGGATCCCGCTGGTTCATCGAGGACCTCGGCTCCACCAACGGAACCTGGCTCGGCGATGAGCAGCTCACCCGCGCCTCCACCGTGGAGCCCGGGGACCGCATCCGCATCGGCAAGACCGTCCTGGAGCTGAGAACGTAGTGGCCCTGGTCTTCCGCTTCGCCGCACGCTCCGAGGACGGGGTCGTCCGCTCCAAGAACGACGACTCCGGTTACGCGGGCCGTTTCTTCGCCGTCGTCGCCGACGGGATGGGCGGCCATGCCGGCGGCGACGTCGCCTCTGCCTCCACCGTGCTGGACCTCGCCCACCTGGACACCCGAGGGTTCTCCGAGCCGGACACCGTCCTGCCCGACGAGATCCAGACCGCCAACGCGTTCCTGTCCAAACTGGTGGAGACCAACCCGAAGCTGCAGGGGATGGGAACCACCATCACCGCGCTGCTGATCACCAAGGACCGCCTTCAGTTCGCCCACGTGGGGGACTCGCGGGCCTACCGGCTGAAGAAGGGCCGGTTCCGGCAGATCAGCAAGGACCACACGTTCGTCCAGCGGCTCATCGACGAGGGCCGGCTCAACCCCGAGGCCGCCGAGTACCACCCGCACAAGAACGTGCTGATGAGGGTCCTCGGCGACGTCGACGCCTCCCCCGAGCTGGACATCACCAGCTTCCCGCTCGAGGCCGGCGAGCGCTGGCTGCTCTGCTCCGACGGGCTCAACGCGATCGTCTCCGACCGGCTGATCGATCAGAAGCTGCGCTCCACCCTCTCCCTGGAGCAGATCGTCGACGATCTCACCAACCTGACCCTCGACGGAGGCGCCCCGGACAACGTCACCGTCGTCGCCCTGGAGGTGGTCGACGCCGACGAGGCAGACCTCGCCGACTCCGACTCCCTGCCGCTGTCCGAGCAGGCGGTCGCCGCCGCGGAGGGCCCCTACACATGGGACGAGAACCCTCACCAGACGATGGAGATGGACCTCATTCCCGTGGTCAACAAGGAGGCCATGACCGGCCACGAGTACGACGACGCCGAGCTCTCCCCGCTCTCAGCCTCCATGGTCCGCTCCACCATCGGGGTCCGCCCCCACGTGCTGGTCGGCGCGGCCACCACCGCCACTGAGACCGGCACCATCCCGCTGGTGCCGCGCAACGTGGACGAGCACCCGGTCCCCGTGCTCTCCGGGCAGCCGCTGAAGCCGGTGCGGCACACCTACTCGGAGATGCTCGCCGGCTACGACCCCCACCACAAGGACCCGCTGACCCGGGTGGCCGACGACGCCGACACCGACACCGAGGACGGCGGAGACTCCCAGGAGCAGGAGCAGGAGGACGAGGACTTCGGCCTCGAGCTCGACGATGACGACGTCGACTCCCTCGCCCAGGCGCGCCGACGCCGCGCCTGGTTCCTGCCGACGTTCGTCGCGCTGCTGACCGTTCTGGTCGCCGTGGTCGCGTTCATCGGCTACGTGTGGACCCAGCAGCAGTACTACGTGGGCGAGGACGACGGCGAGGTCGCCATCTACACCGGGGTCTCCCAGGAGCTCGGGCCCATCAGCCTCTCGGAGGTCAACGAACACTCCGGAATCCCCATCGATGAGCTGAGCCGCTACGAGCGGGACCGCCTGGAGTCCGGCATCCCCGCCGACGACCGCCGCCACGCGGAGCAGATCGTCGAAGCCCTGGCCGACGACGCCGACCTCACTGAGGATGGTGACCAGCAATGACCGCCTCCACGGAGACCTACCGCCCCCGCCGAAACATAGAGCTGCTGCTGCTGGCCGCCGCGCTGGTGATCGGCATCGGCGCCCAGCTGCTCGTCGGCATCACCCTCGACGAGACCCTGGACTCCTTCTACTGGGTGACCGGCGGACTGTATGCCGCCATGGCCCTGGGCTTCCACGTGGTGCTGAGGCTGCGCGCACGGTACGCCGACCCGTTCATCCTGCCCATCGTGGTCACCCTCAACGGGCTGGGGATCGCGATGATCCACCGGCTGGACCTCACCCCCAACTACGAGGACGTCGCCGGCCGGCAGCTGGCCTGGACCGCCGTGTCCATGCTCGCCGCCGTCGCCCTGATGTGGTTCCTCAAGGACCACCGGCGGCTGCGCCAGGTCACCTACATCTCCCTGCTGGCCAGCGTCATCCTGCTGATGATGCCGATGCTCCCGGGCATCGGCATGGAGCTCAACGGGGCGCGGGTGTGGGTGAACCTCGGCATCGCCACCTTCCAGCCCGGTGAGCTCGCCAAAGTCACCCTGGCGATATTCTTCGCCGGGTTCCTCGCCAACAACCGTGACCTCATCCTGCTCGCCGGCAAGAAGATCGGTCCGCTGAGCCTCCCCCGCGCCCGGGACCTCGCACCCCTGTTCATCGCCTGGCTGGCGGCACTGGGCGTGCTGATCATGCAGAACGACCTCGGCACCGCCCTGATGTTCTTCGGCCTCTTTGTGGCCGTGATCTACGTGGCGACCTCGCGGATCTCCTGGATCGTCATCGGCGGCGGGTTCATCGCAGCCGGCGCCGCCCTGGCCTTCATGTACGTCCCGCACGCCCAGCAGCGCCTGCAGATCTGGCTGGACCCCTTCGACCCGGACATCTACGGACGCGAGTTCGGCGGCTCCCACCAGGTGGTCCAGGGACTCTTCGGCCTGGCCAACGGCGGGCTGTCCGGCACCGGCCTCGGCTCGGGCTCCCCCCAGATGGCGCCCCTGGCCAACTCGGACATGATCCCCGCCGCCTTCGGCGAGGAGCTGGGATTCATCGGCCTGGCCGCGATGCTGGTGCTCTACCTGCTGCTCTTCAGCCGCTACATGCGCGCCGGCATCGGCACCCGCGACTCCTTCGGCAAGCTGCTCGCCGTGGGCCTGGCCGTGGTGCTGGTGCTTCAGGTGTTCGTCGTCGTCGGCGGCATCACCCGGGTCATTCCCATGTCCGGCCTGGTCTCACCGTTCCTGGCCGCCGGCGGCTCCGCGCTGCTGGCCAACTGGCTGATCGTCGCGCTGATGCTGCTGATCAGCCACTCCGCGCGCCGGCCCGTCGTCGTCGGAGGAATGGTCAACACCTCCGGGGAGGGGGCCTCCGGCACCGAGCACCCGCTGACCTGGAAGGACACCGGAGAGACCCAGCCGGCCCGTCAGAGCGAGCCCGCCGGAGGTGACCGATGAACCGCGCCATACGTCACACCTGGATCGTCTCGGTCGCCATGTTCATGGTGCTGCTGGTGGCGCTGAGCCTCATCCAGGTGGTCCTCACCGATGATCTCGACTCACATCCCACGAACGCCCGACAGACCATCCAGCAGGCCGGCGCCCCCCGTGGACCCATCACTGTGGACGGGACCCCGATCGTCGAATCGGTGGAGTCGGAGAACTCCGTGTACGACTACCAGAGGGTGTACCACGAGCCTGAGCTCTACGCCGGCATCACCGGCTTCTTCTCCGTAGTTCAGGAGGGCGCCCCCGCTGGTATCGAGAATGCTGAGAACGAGTACCTGACCGGACAGTCGGACTCCCAGTTCTTTGACCGTGTGACCTCCCTGTTCACCGGGGACACCCTGCAGGGAGCGCAGGTGGAGCTGACCCTCGACCACTCCCTGCAGCAGGCCGCCTTCGACCTCATTCCCGATGACGCCCGCGGCTCCATCGTGGTCACCGAGGTGGATACCGGAGAGGTCAGGGCCATGGCCTCGAAGCCCAGCTACGACCCCAACGACCTGGCCGTGCAGTCGTATGACCAGTACACGGCCAACGTGAATCAGCTGGACGAAGCTGGGGTTGACCCCTACAGCTTCAGGCCGATGAACTCGACCATCGCCCCGGGCTCCACGTTCAAGCTCATCGACGCCGTCGCCATGCTGGAGTCCGGCGACTACGAGATCGACGAGGAGCTCGACAACCCGCCGGAGATCGACCTGCCGGACACCGAGAACACGCTGCAGAACTTCCGCGACGGCGGCTGCGGCGCCCAGTCGCAGGCCGAGCTGACCTGGATCTTTGCGAACTCCTGCAACACCCCCTTCGCCGAGGCCGCCATGGACATGGGACACGGCCCGCTGCTGGAGGCCGCCGAGGCCTTCGGCTTCAACCAGCCGATGCGCATCCCCAACCACGTCACCGCGTCGAACTTCCCGGAGGAGGACCTGCACGACGCACCCTTGGCTCTGAGCTCCATCGGCCAGGACAACGTCACCGCAACCCCGCTGCAGATGAACATGGCGGCTGCGGCCATCGCCAACGACGGGGCCCTGATGCAGCCGCAGATGGTCGACACAATCCGCGGCTCCGACCTCCAGATCCTCTCCCAGCCGGCTCCGGAGGTGTTGAATGATGTCATGTCCTCCTCCACCGCCTCCGACATCGCCGAGATGATGGTGGAGACCGCCGAATCGGGCACCGGCGCCGCAGCTGCGGCTCAGACCAGCCACGACATCGCCGTGAAGACCGGCACCGCGGAGATCGACGGCACCGATGAGGTCCACTCCTGGATCACCGGCTTCGCGCCCGCCGACGAGCCGGAGTATGCGATCACCGTCACCTACGAGCGCACCAGCTACACCACCGGCTCCGCACTGACCGCCGGGAACTTCGCGTCGATGGTTGAGGAGGTGATGAGCGAGTGAGGCCAGCAGTAGGCATCACCATGGGCGACCGGTACAAGCTCACCGAACGGATCGCCATCGGCGGGATGGGCGAGGTCTGGAAGGCCGACGACGAGATCCTCGGCCGCACCGTCGCCATCAAGATCCTCAAGGAGGAGTACACCGGCGACGAGGCCTTCCTCCGCCGGTTCCGCGCTGAGGCCCGGCACACCGCGCTGCTGAACCACCCCGGCATCGCCGACATCTACGACTACGGCGAGCAGGCCGGCTCCGGCTACCTTGTGATGGAGCTGGTCCCCGGCCGCCCGCTGAGCCTCATCCTGGAGAAGGACAAGACTCTCCCCTGGGAGAAGACCCTCTCGATCCTCGCCCAGACCGGCCGTGCCCTGCAGGTCGCCCACGACCAGGGCCTCGTCCACCGTGACGTGAAGCCCGGCAACCTGCTGATCACCCCCACCCGTCGGGTGAAGATCACCGACTTCGGCATCGCCCGGCTTGCCGACCAGGTCCCGCTGACCGCCACCGGCCAGGTGATGGGCACCGTCCAGTACCTCTCCCCCGAACAGGCCACCGGCCAGCACGCCACCGGCTCCAGCGACATCTACGCGCTCGGCGTCATCGGCTACGAAGCGCTGATCGGCCAGCGTCCCTTCACCGGGGACTCGCAGATCGCGATCGCCCTGAAGCAGGTCAACGAGCCGCCCCCGTCCCTGCCCGAGAACATCCCCGAGCCCGTCCGCGCGCTCATCATGACCATGCTCGCCAAGGAGCCCGAGGAGCGGCCCGCCAACGCAACCAAGATGGCCGACGCCGCTGAGGCCCTGCTGCGGCAGGACCTCACCGCAGCGCTGGAGGCCGTGCCTGCCATGCGCGGCCACCTCGCCGTCGGCGAGGACGTCGACACGCAGATCCTCCCCGCCTACCACGCCTCTCCAGGGGGCGATTCCCCGGGGGAAGCGCAGGCGGGGGCCCCGTCAGCAAGGACCCCCGAGCAGCCCGAAGACCCTTCCGGCCCTGGGATCGCCTACGGCCTCTCCGCCGACGAGCCTGAGACCGGCGAACGGCCCGTCTCCCCGGTCCAGGGGGACGCTCCCGGGTGGAAGTGGTCCGCGGCCATCCTCGTGCTGCTGGTGCTGCTGGCCCTCGCCGCGGCGATCTTCCTGCCCCGGCTCGCCTCGGGAGACTCCCCCGACGAGCAGCTGGCCACCGGCGAGCCCACCGAGCCGCCCACCGAGGTGGAGACGGTCACCGCCGAGCCGGAGCTCATCGACATCGACCAGGAGGCGCTGCTGGGCCTGCCCGTGGAGGAGGCAGCAGCGATCCTCGAAGACCAGGGGTTCGAGGTGGAGACCGAGGAGGCCGCCTCGAACGAGCCGGCCGGCACCGTCATCCAGGTGATCCCCACCGGCGAGATGCCTCCCGGCAGCGTGATCCACCTCCGATACTCCGCAGGCCCGCCGCCGGCGCCCACCACCCAGGCGCCGCCGCAGCAGGACGCGCCCACCACCCAGGCCCCCGCGCCCCCGCCGGCCCAGGACGACGGCCAGGGCAACGGCAGCGTTGAGGAGGATGACGACGACGAGACGCCGTCGCCCACCCCCACCTCGCCCTCGCCGACCCCCACCAGCCCTTCCCCCAGCCCGGACGAAGACCAGGGCGAGGAGGACGACGAGGCCGAGGCCACGGCGCCCACCACCGGCACGACCGCCGGCACCGGAACGTTGACCACCAGCTCCAATGCGTCGGAGTGACCCCGATGCCCATATGCGACACTGAGTTGATCCATGACTGAGACAGACCAGCGCGTGCTCAACGGCCGCTACCGCATTGAGACCCTGATCGGGCGCGGCGGCATGGCCGACGTATACCGTGCCCACGATCTCTCCCTCCAGAGGCCCGTGGCCGTGAAGATGCTGCGCCCGGACCTCGCCCGGGATCCGCAGTTCATCACCCGGTTCAAGCGTGAGGCCCAGTCCTCGGCCTCCCTGAACCACCCCAGCATCGTCGGCGTGTATGACACCGGCCAGGCCACGGTGGACTCCAACGGCGGGGTTGAGACTCCCTTCATCATCATGGAGCACGTGGAGGGGGTCACCCTGCGCCACATCCTCCACGGCAGCCCGAACACCGAGGCCGACCAGACCGCCGCGCCGCCCCCGCCGCCGCACGAGAGCGGAACCGGCGACTCCGACGATGTCCTGGCGCTCTCCGACCAGATCCCTTCGGAGGAGGACCAGCCCACTCAGGCGATCGCCCCACCCCTGCAGGAGAAGATCGACCACGCCCTCGGCAAGCCTCTGGACGAGGTGGAGGCGGTCGGATACATGTCCGGGATTCTGGCCGCCCTCGGCTACAGCCACGAGCGCGGCATCGTCCACCGGGACATCAAGCCCTCCAATGTGATGGTGTCCAACCACGGCGCGGTGAAGGTGATGGACTTCGGAATCGCCCGGGCTGTGGCCGACTCCGCGAACACGATGACCCAGACCGCCTCGGTGGTGGGCACCGCCCAGTACCTCTCCCCGGAACAGGCCCGCGGAGAGATCGTCGACCACCGCAGCGACCTCTACTCGGCCGGCTGCCTGCTCTTCGAGCTGCTGACCAACCGGCCCCCCTTCGTGGGCGAATCACCGGTCTCGGTCGCCTATCAGCACGTCAAGGAGCAGCCCCCGGCGGTCTCCGAGTTCAACGCCCGAGTCACCCCGGCCATGGAGTCCGTGGTGGCCAAGTCCCTGGCCAAGGACCCTGTTCTGCGGTTCCAGGACGCCGGCGAGTTCCACCACGCCCTGCAGAACGCGCTCCAGGGAATCCCGGTGGACGACTACGACGCCACCGGCGTAATGCCGGCGGTCGCGGCCGCCGGAGCAGGGGCCGGGGCCAACCGCAGCTTCGACGACCTCGTCGGCAGCTCGGCCCCCGCGCTCTCGGCCCGCACCCCTGAAGACCCGGACATCGACGACTACGCCGACTACGGCTACGGCGAAGGACGACGCCGCCGCGGGCTGCTTCTGCCGATCCTCAGCGCGGTCCTGCTGGTGGGCCTCATCGCCGCCGGCGTGTATCTGCTCACTCAGCTGGGCGGCGGCGACCCTGAGGAGATCGCTGTCCCCGAGGTCGAAGGCATGACTCGGTCCGAGGCGCTCGACGAGCTCTCCGAAGCCACCCTGCGCCCGCAGATCGAGAACCAGGCGCACGAGGAGATCGACGCCGACCACGCCATCGGCACCGACCCTGAAGCCGGGCAGATGGTGGAGGAGGACTCACAGGTCACCCTCTACATCTCTGAGGGCGCCGAGTCCGTCACCATCCCGGAGGGACTGGTCGGCTCCGACGAGGCCACTGTCACCGCTGAGTTGGAGAGCCTGGGCCTGGAAGTCGGCGAGGTGACTGAGGAGGACGACCCCTCCGCCTCCGCCGAGGAGGTCCTCGCCGTCAGCCCCGAGGAGGGCACCGAGGTCCAGGCCGGCTCCAGTGTGAGCCTGACTGTCTCCACCGGGGAGGTTCAGCTGCCTTCCGGCTTGGTCGGCGAATGGCGGGAGCCTGTGGAGGCCGCCCTCACCGACGCCGGCATCTCCTGGGAGCTGAACTGGGTCATCCTTGACGAGCCGGACGATTACTTCGCCGGCCAGGTCATCGAACTCGAAGTCAACGGCCAGTCCGTCGACGACGGCGGCAGCGTGCCCAACGACGCCACCGTCACCCTCAACACCGTCAGCGGAGAGTCCTGGCCTGAGCCGGAGGAGGAAGACGAGGAGGATGAGGACGAGGAACCCGACGAGGACGACTCGGACGAGGACAACGGCAACGGCAACGGCAACGGCAACGGCAACGATGACAATGGCAACAACGGGAACAACGGCAATGGGAACGGGAACGGGAACAATGGCAACGGCGACGAGGACGACGAGGAGTAGCCTCCGGTGAGCCTGCCCCACCCCCGCTCACTGGCCTCCGTCGCGCTTGGCCGCGCCGCCCGCCTGGCCACCCGGTTCCGCGGCGGCTCCGGCTCCGCGTTCCCCGGCCTCGTGGTGGAGAAGGCCGACCCGGACTTCCTCGCCCGCACCCTCTCCCAGCTGCCCCGCGGCGTCGTCGTGGTCTCCGGCACCAACGGCAAGACCACCACCACCAAGATGGTCGTGGAGCTGCTGCGCGGCCAGGGGCTTCGGGTGGCGACCAACCGGTCCGGGTCCAACTTCACCCGCGGCGTCGTCGCCTCGCTGCTCGGAGAGGTCAACGCGTTCGGAAAGCTCAACGCGGACATTGCCGTGCTCGAACTCGACGAGGCCCACGCCGTGCACTTCGTCAAAGCCGTCCGCCCCAACCACTCCCTGCTGCTGAACGTGATGCGCGACCAGCTCGACCGGTTCGGAGAGATCGACACCACCGCCGGACTGCTGCGCACCATCGCCGAGCACACCACGGACGGCATCGTCCTCAACCGGGAGGACCACCGAGTCGCACGCATCGCCGACTCCGTCCCCGGGCGGGCCGTCAGCTGCTTCGGCCTCGGCCCCGCCGTGAAGCACCACTTTCCCTCCGACGACGATCTTCATGCAGACAGCGGCAGCGCCGCCCGGGAGTCGCCCGAGCACGCCAGCGTGGACGCGGACGCTCCCCCGGTGCCCGCGGATGTGGTGCTCTCAGAGCTGACCCCCGGCGGGGGCACCTTCCTGGTGGGCGGCGAGCGGATCAGCACCCAGCTGCGGGTCACCGGCGCGTACAACGTCTACAACGCCGCCGCCGCCCTCGCCCTGGTCCGCCAGGCCCTCGGCGATGACGCAGACGCCGGCCGGCTCATCGAATCTCTGGCGCTCGTGGCTCCCGCGTTCGGCCGCGGGGAGTCCCTGACCGTGAACGGGCAGCCGTTGGACCTGGTGCTGGTGAAGAACCCGGCCGGCTTCCGGCTGGGGCTCTCCAGCTTCCCCCACGCGGGCACCGCAACGATGATCGCCATCAACGACGACTACGCCGACGGCCGGGACATGTCATGGCTGTGGGACGTCTCCTTCGAGGTCCTCGCTGAGCACGGCGTCGCGGTGACCTCCGGGGTCCGCGCCTACGACATGGCGCTGCGGCTGACCTACGACCACGTGCACGTCGGCTCTGCGGAGCCGGATCTGGGCACCGCGCTGAAGGCGTTCGTCGCCGGGCATCCGGAGACCCCCAAGCGCATCTACTGCACCTACACGGCCATGCTGGCCATCCGCCGGCACCTGGCGGCCTACACCGAGGTGGAGGACTTCGCATGAGCACCGAGATCAACGTTGTCCAGCTGTACCCCCGGGATATGAACATCTACGGGGACTACGGCAACGCCCTGACCATCCAGCGGCGCCTCGAGTGGTACGGGTACACCCCTGTCATGCACTCCTATGATCCGGGCGACGAGTTCCCGGAGGAGGCCGACATCCTGATCGGCGGCGGCGGTCAGGACTCCGGCCAGGACCGCATCCAGAATGACCTGCTGAGCATCGGGGACCGGCTTCACGAGATGGCGGAGGCGGATGTGCCGATGCTGATGATCTGCGGGCTGTACCAGCTCTTCGGCCATTACTTCGAGACCCGGGACGGCGTCCGTATCTCTGGGATCGGGCTGCTGGATGTGACCACCTACGGCACGGACCGCCGGCTGATCGGAAACATCGTCACCGAGTCGGAGGAGTTCGGCCGGATCATCGGGTATGAGAACCACTCAGGGCAGACGTGGCTGGGCGACGGCGTCAGCCCCCTGGCCACGGTGACCACCGGCGAGGGCAACAATGATCAGGATCCCTACGAGGGGGCCCGGCGCCGCAACGTCATCGGCAGCTACCTGCACGGCTCCCTGCTGCCGAAGAACCCCGCAGTCGCTGACTTTCTGATCGGGACAGCGGTGAAGCAGAAGTACGACGCAGAGATCGGCGCCCTGCAGCACGAGTCAGTGGCGGATCTGACCGCCCGCGCCCGGTCCGCGGCCGCAGTCCGTCCCCGCTGAGACCCGCTCAGCGCCCGGAGAGCGGGCGGATCACTTCCAACGCATCAGCATGAAGAACCCGGTCATCGAGATTCCGCCGCCGATGATGATGTTCCAGCCGCCTGCGGCCTGAATGGGACCGCCGCCGGGGATCAGATAGTAGAGACAGATCCAGAGCAGGCCGAGCAGCAGCAGACCGACCGCGGTGTACATGTACCACTTGGGCAGCGACTGCTCCTCAGGCTCAAGGTCCTTGAACGCGTAGGTCTCGGCGCCGCGCAGCGGTGAGGCTTCAGCGTCCTCCGTGCCGGTCTCCGCCTCGGCTGCCGCCCGCTTGGCGGGGTTGCCGCTCCTGCGGCTCTTCTTCGACTCCTCGGCCACTACTGGAACTCCCTGCTGAGAATCTGCGATGATCTAGCTGATTGTGTCCCGCCATTCTACGCAGATCGAGGCTGCCCCTATGAAGCATGCAGCGCCGACGCCGCACCCTCCGGCTCAGCACCGGCCCCGCCGTCGTCGTTCCGTGTTCTCCACCGTGCTGGGCGGCTTCGGCGAGGTGCTGATCACCCTGGGCGTGCTGGGGATGCTGTTCGTGGCCTGGGAGCTGTGGTGGACCGGCATCGACGCGGAGCGGGACCGGCAGGAGTCCGCCGAGGAGTACTACGCAGGCCTTGAGGAGTACCGCCCGGGCTCTGAGGACGAGGAGATCGACTTCGATGTCTGCTACACGTTGGAGGACGGCACGGAGATCGGCTGCGCCCCCTCCATGAATGACCTCGCTGACGGCGTCTCCACCATGGGGATGGCCTACGTGCCGCGCCTGGGCGAGGACTGGGCCACCCCGATCCGTCACGGCACGGGCCCGGAGCAGATCGACCGCGGCGCCCTGGGCCATTACACCACCACCCAGATGCCGGACGAGCCCGGCAACTTCGCGCTGGCCGGGCACCGGCAGACCAACGGCAACATGCTCGGCAACCAGGACGACCTGCAGACCGGGGACCGCATCTACATCGAGGCGGCTGAGGGAATCTTCGTCTATGAGGTCGCTGAGCGTGAGGTGGTCCTCCCCCACGAGACCCGGGTCTTGGAGGCGGTCCCCTCGGAAGCCGGCGCGGAGCCGGAGAGCGGGGTGCTGACCTTCACCACCTGTCACCCGCTGTTCTCCAACGCGGAGCGGCTCATCCACCACGCGGAGATCACCGACTTCATCCCCTACGGCGGTCAGGCTCCCGAGGAGATCGATCACCACCTGCAGGCCTCAGGCTGGACCGACGACGACCCTCTTCTGGCAGGTGAGAACTGATGTACGCGTGGTTCTTCAGCACGGTGCTCCCCGGCCCCCTGTGGCTGCGGATCATCCTCGCCCTGCTGCTGGCGGCGGCCATTGTCCTGCTGCTGATGGAAGTGGTGTTCCCATGGCTGCACCAGTACAGCCCCCTCAACGACTCCACCCTGGAAGGACCGGCATGACGCGCATCCTGGTCATCGACAACTACGACAGCTTCGTCTACACCCTCGTCGGATACCTCCGGGAGCTGGGCGCGGAGACCACGGTCATCCGCAACGATGACCACGCTCTGGAGGAGGTGAAGAAGATCGCCGCCGCGCACGACGGCGTGCTGATCTCTCCGGGCCCCGGAACGCCCGCGGAGGCGGGCGTCTCGGTGGAGCTGATCCGCTGGTGCGCGGAATCCCGGGAGCCGATGCTGGGCGTCTGCCTGGGCCACCAGGGTCTGGGCGAGGCATTCGGAGCCACGGTCACCCACGCCGCGCAGCTGATGCACGGCAAGACCAGTCCGGTCACTCACACCGGTCATGCCTCCTTCGCTGGTCTGCCGGAGACTTTCGAGGCCACCCGGTACCACTCCTTGGCGGTGAGGCCGGACACTGTCCCGGACGTTCTGGAGGTCACCGCCTCCACTGAGGACGGAGTCATCATGGGGCTGGCGCATAGGGAGGCGCCCCTGTGGGGAATGCAGTACCACCCGGAGTCTGTCCTGACGGAGGGCGGCTACCGGATGCTCGGCAACTGGCTGGAATCCCTGGGCCTGAAGGGCGCAGCCGAGAAGGCAGCCGAGCTCAACCCGATCCGGTAAGGCGTATCGGACGCACGAAAAGGGGCGGTCCGCGCGCAATGCGGACCGCCCCTTTTGGTGAGCCTGAGTCGAAGGACTACTCGGTGGCCGGCTTGGGCGAGGGAACCTCGGCCGCGGCTGGCTTGGTGTCCTGGTTGGTCTCAGCCTGCTTGGCAGCCGGAGCTGCTGCGGGCTTCTGAGCCTCTGCCTCAGTGGTCTTCACGGGCTCGGGCTTCTTCCAAGGGTCCTCGACCGGCTTGGACGCGCGCCATGCGGCGACTCCGGCGGTCACGCCGGCAGCGACGACGCCGAAGACCAGCAGGGCCTTCTTCTTGCCGCCGGTCTTGGACTGCTTCTTCAGCTCCTTGGAGGCCTTCTTGGCAGCCTTCTCGGAGTTCTTCCGCAGCTTCTTGACGATCTTCTTGTCACCGGTGGCCTTGATGAGGGCCTTCTCCACACGGGGGTCGACCTCAGCCTTGTGGATCAGCTTGGCAGTCTTGTTCGCGTAGCCGGAGAGCTGGCCTGCGGCGGCGGGCACGTACTTCTTCCGCACGTCTGCCTTGGCGCCCTCGTACTTGGCCAGGACCTTCTCGATGTCCTTCTTGGTGCTCTTGGGGAGCTTGTCATACTGGGCGTAGACGCCGTCGCCTGCCTTGGCGGCGAGCTTCTTCGCCTGGCCGCCGGCGAGATAGGCACCATCCTCCACCGCGTACAGCACCTTGGCTGAGGCGTCCTGAACCTTCGGAGCGCTCTTGCGGTAGGTTTTCTCCGCCCAATCAGCCGCTGCGCCGACCTTGGGCGCAGTCCAATCTGTGGCGGTCTCGACGCCGGCGAGCAGCTTGTGCTCCCAGCTTGACTTCTTCTTCTTCGCCATGCTTCCTCCGAATCAGGATCGGTTGCGTTCTACAGCCTACGTTGTTCACACTGCCGCGTGCTACGACGAGGCCGGGGCGCCGTCGATTCGGGGAATTCCCCCAGGCTCCTCCCAGCCCCTGTGCAGGCTGGACCGTGCGAGAATGACATGCATGAGCGCTATCGCAACGCACAAGGCAACTCTGAAGACCTCCCAGGGCACCATCGTCGTCGAGCTCTTCGGCAACCACGCCCCCAAGACCGTGAACAACTTTGTGGGCCTGGCCACCGGCGAGATCGCCTGGAAGCACCCGGAGACCGGTGAGGAGAAGGTGAGCACCCCCCTGTATGACGGGACCGTGTTCCACCGCATCATCAAGGACTTCATGATCCAGGGCGGCGACCCGCTGGGCCTGGGCGTGGGCGGACCCGGCTACCAGTTCGAGGACGAGATCCACCCCGAGCTGGACTTCACCCAGCCGCACAAGCTGGCGATGGCCAACGCCGGTCCGGGCACCAACGGCTCCCAGTTCTTCATCACCTCAGTGCCCACTACCTGGCTCCAGGGCAAGCACACCATCTTCGGCGAGGTGCGGGACGAGGAGTCCAAGAAGGTCGTGGACGCGCTGAACTCCGTGCCCACTGACATGCGTGACCGTCCCAAGGAGGACGTGGTCGTCGAGACCATCGAGATCACCGAGCTCTGATTCGTCTCTCGTGAGCGTCCCGTCCTACGGAAGCTCTGAGGTTCCGGCCGGTCCGTCGTGCTTCTACCACCCGGACCGGCCGTCCTATATCCGGTGCCAGCGGTGCGACCGCCCGATCTGCACGGACTGCCAGACGCCTGCGCCGGTGGGCTTCCACTGCCCCGGCTGCTTGGATGAGGCCCGGCGGCGTCGCCCCGCTCAGCGCACTGAGTTCGGGGCACCCCTGCGGGCGGATGAGAAGCCCCGCCTGACCTATGCGGTGATCGCCCTCTGCGCAGTGATGTACCTCCTGCAGTGGACTGCGCAGACCACCGGTGCGAACGTCACCGGCTATCTGAGCTATGCGCCGGCGCACACCTCCCAGTGGCTCATGGAGCCTTGGCGGATGCTGACCTCTGCGGTGCTGCATTCGCCGGCGAACGTGATGCACATCGGGTTCAACATGCTTGCCCTGTGGATTGTGGGCCGAGTGATCGAGCCTGCGATCGGCCGGCTGCGGTATGCCGCGCTGCTGGTGCTCTCGGCCCTGGGCGGCTCGGTGGCGGTGCTCTGGCTGACCGAGCCCAATGTGCCCACGGTGGGCGCCTCGGGCGCTGTGTTCGGGCTCTTCGGCGCCCTCTTCATCCTGATGCGCTCCTCCGGAGCGGAGTCCGGCGGAGTGATCGCCCTGGTCGCGGTGAACATGGCGATGAGCTTCATCGTCCCGAACATCTCCTGGCAGGGGCACCTCGGCGGACTGGTCGCCGGTGCGCTGGTGGCGCTGGTCATCGCCAAGGCTCCGCGCGGACGACGCGTACTCTGGCAGACCCTGGGACTGGCAGGGATCGCCGTCGCACTCATCGCCCTCACCATCGTGGGGATCCCGCTGGTGAATCCGCCGCAGCTGGGGCAGCCTCCGATCCTCGGATTCTGAGAGCGGGTCTCGCACCCTCCAGGGTTCTTCAAATTTGAAACAGTTTCGGCGTAGACTGGCTCTATGAGCAGCACCGAGACTCAGCCCAAGGAACAGGTCTGCATCAACGGCCCTGATGCCTACTACGACTCGCAGGGCAGAGCCGACGTCGACAGCGCGCCTCCTGAGGGGCAGCTGAGCCCCGGCATCACCGCCGGCCCCTCGGGCGTGCAGCTTCTCGAGCCCCGAGATGTTCCCCTCGGCGGCCCCCGGGCCATGAGCGTCCGGCGCACCCTGCCGCAGCGGGCCCGCTCCCTGGTGGGCGCCTGGTGCTTCCTCGACTTCTACGGACCGGACGATCTCACCGAGTCCACGCCGATGCGGGTTCCCCGTCACCCCCACACCGGCCTGGCCACCTGCTCCTGGCTGTTCAGCGGCCGGGTGGACCACCTCGACTCCGCCGGAAACTGGGCGACCGTCCGCCCAGGCGAGGTGGCACTGATGAACGCAGGCCGCGGCATCAGCCATTCCGAGTACTCCACGGCGGACACCACTGTGCTGCACGGGGCCCAGCTCTGGTATGCGTTCCCTGACGAGCACCGGTATGTGGAGCCCAGCCTCGAGACCCACCGGCCCGAGCCCGTCATCGGTGAGGGCTGGCAGGCGACGGTCTTCCTCGGGGAACTCCTCGGCCAACGCTCCCCGGTGAAGACCTACATTCCGCTGACCGGGGCGGAGCTGCGCCTTGAGCCGGGCGCAAGTGTGGACATCGAAGTGCCCGCCGGGCATGAGCATGCCCTGCTGCGCATCCAGGGCGCGGTGAGCCTCAACCGCTGCGACGTTCCGGCCGACCACCTTGCGGTGGTGGACTCTGGTGCTGAGGTGCTCCGGGTGACCGCACAGGAGGAGCCCGTTCTTGCTCTGCTGATCGGCGGCGAGCCCTTGGGCGAGCAGATCGTGATGTGG
This sequence comes from Nesterenkonia populi, assembly GCF_007994735.1. NCBI lineage: Bacteria > Bacillati > Actinomycetota > Actinomycetes > Micrococcales > Micrococcaceae > Nesterenkonia > Nesterenkonia populi. The sequence continues at coordinate 534,198 of NZ_VOIL01000001.1, forward strand.
TGGAACTTTGTGGGCCGCTCCCATGAGGAGATTGCCGCCTACCGCGCCGCCTATCAGGCGGAGATGGGCTTCGAAGCTCCCGAAGCCGGCTCGCCGCTGAGCACCGTGGAGCACACCGCCTTCCGACCTGTGGAAAAGGCTGCGGAAGCCGATGGTGCCGAGCGGGAGGTGGAGGTCGAGGAGGGCGCTTTGGGCCTCCCGGTGCAGGGCGAGCTGCGGGACCAGCTTGCGGGCACTGGGTACGGGGACGGAAGGCCCTTCCCTCAGTTCGGAGATTTCCCCCCTGGCCAGCATCCTCCGCTTCCGGCACCGGATCTCCCCAACACTCGGATGAAGCCCCGCGGCTGAGGTTTTCCACAGCTTTATCCCCAGTTGGGGAACGAATCACACACGTGTAGTTCTTCACACTGTGGATAAGACCTGTGGAAAAGCAGAAGCCCGGCCCCCAAGATCGGGACCGGGCTTCTGCTCAGCGCAGGCGAAGGATCACATGCTGCCGCTGTCCTGGAAGCTCTTGTGCCAGGACAGCGCCTCGCCCAGAAGGTGGGGGGTGTGCAGACCCTTGGGGTTGGACGCGACCGCGCGGTCGAAGTAGTCCTGCAGCCGATCCTTGTAGTCGGGGTGCGCACACTTGTCGATGATGGTCTGGGCGCGCTTCTTCGGCGCCAGGCCACGCAGGTCGGCGATGCCCTGCTCGGTGACGATCACCTGGGTGTCGTGCTCGGTGTGATCGATGTGGCTGGCGAAGGGAACGATCGTGGAGATCGCACCGTCCTTGGCCACCGACGGGGACACGAAGAAGTTCAGGTAGGCGTTGCGGGTGAAGTCGCCCGAGCCGCCGATCCCGTTGATCACGGAGGATCCCATCACGTGGGTGGAGTTCACGTTGCCGTAGATGTCTGCCTCCACCATTCCGTTGATGGCGATGATGCCGAGCCGGCGGATGATCTCCGGGTGGTTGGAGACGTCCTGGTTGCGCAGCAGGATGCGGCCCTTGTAGTTCTCGATGTTGGCGTTGAAGTCAGCGGCCCGCTCAGCGGACAGCGCGAAGCTGGTGGCGGAGGCGGACTTCAGCTTGCCGGCGTCGATCAGGTCCAGCATGCCGTCCTGGATGACCTCGGTGTAGGAGGTCAGGTCCTCGAACTCGCTGTTCGCGAGGTTCACCAGCACCGCGTTGGCGATGTTGCCGACGCCGGACTGGATCGGGAACAGGCTGTCGGGGAGACGGCCCTGGTTGATCTCGTACCGCAGGAAGTCGACGATGTGGTCAGCCTGGGCCTTCGAGACCTCGTCAGCGGGCTTGAAGGGTGCGTTGCGGTCCGGAGCGTCGGTGTGGACCACGCCGACGACCTTCTCAGCATCGACCTGCAGGTACGGAGACCCGATCTGCTGGAAGGGCTCGGTCACGTTGATGGGCTTGCGCTCCGGCGGCACGCCGATGCCGGTGTAGACGTCGTGCAGACCCTCGTACGCGCGTGGCTGCCAGTCGTTGACCTCGATGATGATCCTGTCGGCCAGGTCCAGCCACATCTGATTGTTGCCCACCGCGGAGGAGGGCACCAGCTGACCGTTGGGCAGGATCGCTGCGACCTCGATGACGGCGACGTCAAGGTTGCCGAACCAGCCGAACTGCAGCTGCTGCGCCAGGTGGCTCAGGTGGGTGTCCACGTACTCGGTCTCACCGGTGTTGATGGCCTTGCGCAGGGACGGGTCGGACTGGAACGGGGAACGCTTGCGGATCACTCCGGCGTCAGCCATCACGCCGTCGGCGTCGGTGGCGGTGGAGGCGCCGGTGTAGATCTCAATGCCGAACTCCTCGCCCTTCTCCCGGGCGTCCTTGCCCTTCTCGGCGAGGGCGGCGGGGAGACCCTTGGGGTAGCCGGAGCCGGTGAATCCGGACATGCCGACGACGTCGCCGTCGTGAATGAAGTTGGCTGCTTCCTCAGCGGAGATGATCTTCTCGCTGAGCACAGGGCACGTAATACGTGTCATGGAGGTCTGCTCTTTCCTGAAGACGGAGGTGTGCTAGGCCATGCTTAGCGCCTGCAATCGGTGTGATTCAGACCTCAGTATCCTATGTGAAACAGGACACTTTCATGCAACTGTGCGGCCCCTGAGGTGCGATGAGCGGTCATACGCATCGGTGAGCGGTCGCTCCCCTGGTCAGCCCGCCTCTTCGAGCCGGTCCAGCTGGGCGGTGACGACCTCTTCCATCTCCTCCTCGATGATGCCGAAGCCGAGCACCCGCAGCGAGTTCTGCCCGAACTCCAGGTGCACGACGTGGGTGTCCAGGGCGGGAATGTCAGGGTCCTCCTCAGCCAACTCGACCTGCCGGCTGAACCCGTGGGCACCTTCGATCTCGAGCGGCTCGAGCGAGAGGTCTCCGACCTCGTGCTCCGAGGTTCCGGCACACGCGTCGTAGAACTGCTCCCACAGCTCCTCGGTCTCGGACTCGTCGACCTCATCGTGGGACTGCAGAAGGATGGCCGCACCCTCGAGGGAGAGGGGCGGACCGCTGTCGTCGTCAGCCTCCGACGAGTCCAGCTCCGCCCACACGCCTGCCTGCGGGTCGTGGTCCTCCCCACTGACCAGCAGGTCGAGAATCTCCTCCAGCTCATCCATGCCGCAGTCTGCTTCGGGTACGCCGGGGAGTCCCATCCCGGCCCCGGATGCAGCTCCGGCGAGCCCGGGCCACTGCTGCTCAGCCACTCGTGCGGGGTGGTCGTCATCGGCCTCGATGCTCGCCGTCTCGAAGGGGTATTCATCCGGCTCAAAGAGGAGCAGCTCAGCAAGCTCGGAGGTGTTCATCTCATCCTCCGGCAGGTCTCGCCCGTCAGCCCCGCAGGCGGTGAGGGCGAGTGCTCCGAGCATGGTCAGTGCAGTGCCTCGTCGATAGGAGGACATGCCACCGCACCTTACGGATCAGGCCGAGTTCCCTGCAGAAGATGACACCGGCTGTATCCGCGTCTGGCGTAGTCTCGGAGTATGGCGATGCTCTCCGTGGCCTCACTGACGACGCCGTGGTACCGCCGCCTGCGCTCTTCCACAGGGAACACCGAAGCCGAAGCGGGATCCACCAGCCCCACCCCGATTCTTGACCATCAGAGTGCTCCGATCAGGGCACTGATCGCGCGCGCCTCGTCAGAGTCTGCTGAGAGTGTGACACGTGGCGTGCTGGGCACTGTGCACAGGATCGTTGCACAGGAGGTCCGCGGGGTTTATGCCCTCAACGAGACGACACCCGCTTCACGCACACTCCAGCGCGGATTCGGCTCGTGCAGCCAGCGCCTCGCGATTCTGGAAAGCGCCACGAGGGGCCTCGGCATCGGAACCCGATCTCGTGCTCTGATGATCGACCGCCGTTTCTGGGCCCCACGCTTCCCCCGAAGCTCATTCCTTCTGCCTCCGCAGATCCTGCTGGCCTGGCCGGAGTTCCACCTCAAAGAATGGGTATCAGCGTCGGAACTCTTCGGCCCGATCGGCTGCCGCGGAGAAGAGCAGTTCACCAACGAGGGATCAGAGACTCTCTTTGAGGCGGCGGGGCGCTGTGCCGTGGACTGGAACGGCGAGACCGCCGGCGGCCCCCATGACCTTTCCCAGTACGTCATCACCGATTACGGCCACTTCACACACCGTGATGAGGTCTTTATGACATTCGGGCAGACCCTGTGCCTGCCGGGCCTGCGCTTGGCTGACCCGGTCCTGCGGCGCGTCGCAGCCTGATTCGCACCCGACCCGTTCGGGCAATGTTGCATGACAAAACCCCCTGCCAAATCACTCTGACAAGGGGTTTTGTGTGTTTCGTGGAGCCTAGGAGACTCGAACTCCTGACATCCTGCTTGCAAAGCATGGCGGCACAGCGCATTTCCCCTAGTCAGAGAGGGTTAGCGGAATCTCAGGGCGCACCTGGGGCGCACCGAGGCTGCCTCACGGGCGGAGCGGCGCTGTTTCAAGACCTGCACCGGAGAGTTGCCTAGCGGTTCCACCAGGTTGTCGAACCGCCTCCGTGACTCGTGACCCCGTCACGATGGCGATTGGTTGTTGGAGCTCGGCCGATGGCGCGCATTAGTTAACGATACAACTTCTGTTATGGTTGTACCGACAAGCAAAGTGCCCCGGTCAGAGCTTGTTGCTAACGCACCGACCTCATGGCTCTCCGGCTGTGAGGCACGAAAAAGCATCCAACTTTTGTTGATCTGGAAGGATCCTCATGCGCAAAATTCTTGCACCCTACACCGCCTTCCCCGTGCTGTCCGACGTCGCCCTGCTGCTTGCTCGAGTCAGCCTCGGCGTTATCCTTATCGCTCACGGCTGGCAGAAGTTCAACGAGTGGACCGTGGCTGGGACGGCCAGCTCCTTTGAGGGCATGGGCATTCCGGCGCCGTCCCTCAGTGCAGCACTGGTGACCGGAGCGGAGCTCATCGGTGGCGCACTCCTCATCGTCGGACTCATCACCTCGATTGCAGCGGCGGTCAATGCGGTCGCCATGGTGGTCGCGCTGGTCATGGTCCATGCCCCAGCGGGAGTCTTCGTGGAGCAGGGCGGTTTCGAATTGGTCCTCGCCCTGTTCGCAGGGCTGGTGGTCTTGGCGACGTTCGGTGCCGGACGATTCAGCGCGGACCACGTGCTCGTTTCAGCCTCTCGGCGCCAGAAAACCCCAGCTAGGGGCTGATCTGCGACCGCGCAGTCTGAGTCCATCACTCTGAGGCGCGCCGCTGAAGGAACAGCAGAGCCGCCAGACCACAGGGTCGGGGACCTGAACGTGGCACGATCCTTCTACGTAGACGCGCTGGGCTTCGAAGCGACGCAGACGGGCTATCCCGGAGCACTCTTCGCCTCTGCCGGCGGCTATCACCATCACATCGCGATGAACACCTGGAACAGTCGCGGTGCCGGTCCCCGTGCGGCCCGCCTCGGACTCGGAAACGTGGCAGTGACGGTACCCAGGGACGAAGACATCGCGGCCCTGGAGGCTCGACTGGCTGCGCACTCCATTGACTTCACGACCGACGGCCGAAGCGTCTCAGCGCAGGACCCCTGGGGGACGCGCGTCACCGTCAGCGTCTCTGATCTCTCCACGGATGAACTATTGGCGCTCTGACGCTCCCACCTCACCGTCCCCGATCGGCGCCGCACTCTTGCTCAGAAGGCCACTGCCACTCACGATCCCCACCTTGCCGGCACTGTCCGCGGCCGGACCGGCTCAGCCTGGAATCTGCCGCTCCTCGGACCTCCTGGGAAAGGACGAAGAGAACGGGGTCAGAGAATGAGGAACCCCAGAATCGCGCTGAGGACGGCGATGGAGCCGAGCACCAGAGGGGCTGCGGGCGATTCCTTCCGACGCATGTGCACCGAGGCGGCAACGAACATCGTTGCCGCGAGGGCCACCGCAGCGACGGGAGTGAGGACCGGGGCTATGTCGAGCAGCATGGGCAGGACAAGGCCAATTGCTCCCAGGATTTCGACAAAACCGATCAGCTTCACCTGGGTGGAGGAGAAGTCCTCTACGTAGCCCATGCCACTGTCGGCAAGTGCGGCCCGAGGGCGGATCACCTTCATGAGGCCGGCGCCGACGAAGACGATGGCCAGCAGCCCGTTAACGATCCAGAATGCGATGAGCATGATGCGTCCTTTTAGTTGAATGTTCAAGTACTGGATCGAGTTTAGCCCTGTTTACTTGAACAGTCAATTAATTTCTGTGACTATGGCATCTATGACTGAACCGGAGTGGCTCGATGACCACGAGGCCGACATGTGGATGAATATGCTGGCGATCATCGAGCTTCTTCCCTCGGTGATCGACTCCCAGCTGAGGCGCGATTTCGGCATGACACGGTTCGAGTACAACGCACTGGCGATGCTCAGCGACTCCCCTGATGGGAGTCTGCCGATGAGTCATCTCGCGATCCTTACCAACGGCTCTCAATCACGCCTCTCGCACGCGGTCTCAAAGCTGCAGGACAAGGGATGGGTTCTGCGTGCCCCCTCTGCCATGGACAAGCGGTCATTGGTGGCAACCCTGACGGAGGAGGGTCAATCGCTCCTGGAACGCGTGGCGCCGCACCACGTGGCACAGGTCCGACGAACGGTCATCGACGCGATCCCAGCGGAGAAGATGAAGGAACTCTCCGACCTTCTCAAACCGATCCGAGTGAATCTGCTCGACTCCCGATGACTCAAACGTCGCTGTGAAGCGTAGGAACTGCGGGTCACCAGGGCAGGGCTCCCTGCCCGGGAGGACCATGGAGGAATTCAATCCTGGCTATCAGCCCACCCTGCGCCGTGATGTGCTGGCCCACCTGAGGAATATGAGCCAAGACACGAAAGAGCCCCTCTCCCGTTGAGGAGAGGGGCTCTGACCTGGGGTTTTGCGACTTTTCTTGTTCTGTGGAGCCTAGGAGACTCGAACTCCTGACATCCTGCTTGCAAAGCAGGCGCTCTACCAACTGAGCTAAGGCCCCTTGCGGGTGTTCAGTTTTCTTTCTCCACGCTGTCTGTGACATCGGCCCAGACAGCGCGGCTCTCCTCATTCCGGCGCCACTCGCGGTAAGCAAGTGCGCCTGCTGCAGCTGCAGCGACTATGAGGAGCCTCTTCATTTCAATTCTCCTGAACAGCGTGACGGCTGAACCTCTGCTCAGCCTGTGGGCGTACGAGGACTTGAACCTCGGACCTCATCGTTATCAGCGATGCGCTCTAACCGCCTGAGCTATACGCCCGTATCGCAGCCGCCTCGCCCGGCGACCACTCTACGTTACACCAGCGAGAGCTGATGCCTCAAATCAGTCGTCCGTGAGGGTGACGCCGACGCCGCCGACCAGGGAGGCGCTGAGGTTGTAGAGCACGGCCGCCAGCATCGACAGCAGCGTCAGCAGCACGACGTTGACCACTGAGATGATCGTCGCGAAGGAGGCCACCTGGCCCACGCTGACAAGCTCCTCGATCTGGAAGCCGACGCCGCCGGCCTCCGCGCCGAGCACCTGCTCGCCCAGCTCGTTGACCCGGTCGAAGATCCCGGTGACATCCATGGCGGTCCAGATGGTGACCGCACAGATCACCAGCATGATGCCCATCGCCACTGACAGAAGGAAGCTCATCTTCAGCACAGACCACGGGTCCACCTTGGAGACCAGCAGACGAGCTTTTCGGACCTTGGCCTTAGGTGTGGGGCGAACCAGCTGCGGCTGGGGGCGCTGACCGCCCTGCGGCCGCGCGGCAGGCCTGCCGCCGCCGGACTGGGGCCGGGGCCCAGACTGCGGACGGGGTGCGCCCGGCTTGGGGCGGGGCGCGGGCTTCGCGGCACTGGTCTCCTGCGGCGACGAGGCGCGCGGACGCGGAGCAGGGAACCGGCTCGTCGGGGGGTTACTGCCTCCGTGGCCGGCCTGGTTTTCGCTCACTGGAGACCTCCATCTTGAGTCTCATAGGTCATGATCGAGAGACCACGGTACTGCATACGCCTACTGCTCCTGCCCAGCCGCTTCAGCCTGTCCCTGAGAGTCCCCCTGGGCGCCGGCCTCCGCTTCTTCCTCAGCAGTCTCGCCGGCGGCCTCCAGAGCCGCTCCCGCGGCCTTGGCCACCTTGAGGATCCGGTCCTTCTTCCGCGGCTTGGCGAAGATCACACCCATAGTGTCGCGGCCGCGGGCAGGGACGCCGCTGGCTGCGGAGCGGACCACGTTGCCGGAGGCCATCACCACCAGCACCTCGTCGTCCTCCTCAACCACCATGGCGCCCACCAGGTTGCCTCGGTCCTCGGCGAACTTCCCGACCTTGATGCCCAGGCCGCCTCGGCCCTGCACCCGGTACTCGCCCACGTCGGTACGCTTCGCGTAGCCGCCCTCGGTGACCGTCAGGACGTATGAGCTCTCGGTGACGACGTCGGCGGTGAGCAGCTCGTCCTCCTCACGGAACTTCATGCCGGTCACACCGGAGGTCGCACGGCCCATCGGGCGCAGCGCCTCGTCCGAGGCGGTGAACCGCAGGGACTGCCCCTTCTTGGAGACCAGCATCAGGTCGTCCTCCGCGGAGACCAGCTTCGCGGAGACCAGCTCGTCGTCCTCACGCAGGTTGATGGCGATGACGCCGGCCTGACGGGGCGTGTCGTAGTCGGTGAGCTTGGTCTTCTTGACCAGGCCGCCCCGGGTGGCGAGCACCAGGTGATCGGCGTCGTCGTAGTTCTTCAGGGTCAGTACGCCGGCGATGTGCTCGTCCGGCTGGAACGCCACGATGTTCGCCACATGCTGGCCCTTCGTGTCACGTCCGGCCTCGACCAGCTCGTAGCACTTGGTCCGGTATACCCGGCCCAGGTTGGTGAAGAACAGGATCCAGTGGTGCGTGGTGGTGACGAAGAAGTGCTCGACGACGTCGTCCGCGCGCAGCTGAGCGCCCCGGACCCCGACCCCGCCGCGCTGCTGGGCGCGGTAGTTGTCGATTCTGGTGCGCTTGACGTACCCATCGCGAGTGATGGAGACGACCACATCCTCCTCGGGAATGAGGTCCTCCATGGACATGTCGCCGTCGTAGCCGCGCAGGATATGGGTTCGACGGTCGTCGCCGAACTTGTCCACGATGGTCTGCAGCTCCCCGCCGATGACCTGGCGCTGCTTGTCCTCGCTGGCGAGGATCTCCTTGAACTCGGCGATGAGCCGCATCAGCTCGTCGTACTCATCCTGCAGGCGCTGGCGCTCCAGGCCCACCAGGCGGCGCAGCTGCATGTCCACAATGGCGGTGGCCTGGTCATCGTCGATGTCGAGCAGCCTCTTCAGGCCCTCACGAGCCTCATCCACGTTCGCGGAGCCGCGAATCGTCTCAATGACCCGGTCGATGTCATCCAGGGCCTTCAGCAGGCCCACCTTGATGTGGGCCTCCCTCTCGGCCTTGCCGAGCCGGAACTGGGTGCGCCGGACGATGACGTCCATCTGGTGCATCACCCAGTGGTGGATGAACGCGTCCAGGCTCAGGGTGCGCGGGACCCCGTCCACCAGGGCCAGCATGTTCGCGGAGAAGTTCTCCTGCAGGCTGGTGTGTTTGTAAAGGTTGTTCAGGACCACCTTGGCGACTGCGTCGCGCTTGAGCACCACCACCAGCCGCTGGCCGGTGCGGCCGGAGGACTCGTCACGGATCTCCGCGATCCCGGCGATCTTTCCGTCGCGGACGAGCTCGGCGATCTTCTCCGCCAGCTTGTCCGGGTTCACGTGGTAAGGCAGCTCAGTGACCACGAGGCACGCACGGCCCTGGATCTCCTCGACGTTCACCACCGCGCGCATGGTGATGGAGCCGCGGCCCGTCCGGTAGGCGTCCTCAATGCCCCTGGTGCCGAGGATCTGCGCGCCGGTCGGGAAGTCCGGGCCCTTGACGCGCTGCAGCAGCTCCTCCAGCAGCTCCTCCCGGGAGGCCTGTGGGTTCTGCAGGTACCACTGCACGCCGTCAGCGAGCTCACGCAGGTTGTGCGGAGGAATGTTGGTGGCCATGCCGACGGCGATTCCGGAGGAGCCGTTGGCCAGCAGGTTCGGGAACCGGCTGGGCAGCACCACGGGCTCCTGCTGCTTGCCGTCGTAGTTGTCCTGGAAGTCCACGGTGTTCTCGTGGATGTCCCGGACCATCTCCATGGCCAGCTGGGCCATCTTCGTCTCGGTGTAGCGGGGGGCGGCCGCGCCGTCGTTGCCGGGGGAGCCGAAGTTCCCCTGCCCGGCGGCCAGCGGGTAGCGCATCACCCAGTCCTGGATGAGGCGGACCAGGGCATCGTAGATCGCCATGTCGCCGTGCGGGTGGTAGGAGCCCATCACATCGCCGACCACGCGGGCGCACTTGTTGAAGGACCGGTCCGGACGGAAGCCGCCGTCGTACATCGCGTAGAGGACGCGGCGGTGCACCGGCTTCAGGCCGTCACGGACGTCAGGCAGCGCACGGCCGACGATCACGGCCATCGCATAGTCCAGGTAGGACCGCTTCATCTCGGTCTGCAGGTCCACCTGCTGGATCCGGTCCACGGAGGCAAGCGTGCCCTCCAGGGGAGGCTCGACGCCGTGGGGGGCCTGGCCGTCCTCGTTCTGGGAGTTCTCAGGAGTGTCAGTCATAGGTCTGTGTGCTCTCTCTTCAGCGCAGTCTTGAGGTGAAGCCGGGGTCAGATGTCGAGGAAGCGGACATCCTTGGCGTTCTGCTGGATGAACCCTCGGCGGGACTCGACGTCCTCGCCCATGAGCACCGAGAAGATCTCGTCCGCAGCGGCGGCATCCTCCATGGAGACCTGGAGCAGGGTGCGGTTGTCGGGGTCCATGGTGGTCTCCCACAGCTCGGAGTAGTCCATCTCACCCAGACCCTTGTAGCGCTGGATGCCCATCTCCTTGGGGAGCTTGCGGCCAGCGGCGCGGCCGGCCTCCAGGGCACGGTCCCGCTCCGCGTCGGTGAAGACGTAGTCCGGGTCCCCGTTGGACCACTTGATCTTGTACAGCGGCGGCTGAGCCAGGAACACATGGCCGTTCTCGATCAGAGGGCGCATGTACCGGAACAGCAGGGTCAGCATCAGGGTGGTGATGTGCTGGCCGTCCACATCAGCATCCGCCATCAGCACGATCTTGTGGTACCGCAGCTTGCCGGCGTCGAACTCCTCGCCGATGCCGGTGCCGAACGCAGTGATCATCGACTGGATCTCCTGGTTTCCCAGGGCCTTGTCCAGCCGAGCCCGCTCCACGTTCAGAATCTTTCCGCGCAGCGGAAGGATCGCCTGGGTGCGCGGATTGCGCCCGCGCTTGGCGGAGCCGCCCGCGGAGTCGCCCTCCACCAAGTAGATCTCTGACTCGGAGGGGTCCTTGGAGGAGCAGTCCGAGAGCTTCCCGGGCATGCCGAAGGTCTCCAGCGGGGACTTCCGGCGGGCATTCTCACGGGCCTTCCGAGCTGCCATCCGGGCGGTGGCCGCGGACTGCGCCTTGGCGATGATCGCCTTGCCGGCGCCCGGGTTGCGCTCCAGCCAGTCACCCAGATGGTCGGTGACCACGCGCTGCACGAAGCCGCGGGCCTCCGAGTTGCCCAGCTTGGTCTTGGTCTGGCCCTCGAACTGCGGCTCGGAGAGCTTCACAGAGATGACAGCGGTCAGCCCCTCACGGATGTCCTCACCGGTGAGATTGTCCTCCTTCTCCTTGATGAGGTTCTTCTCCCGGCCGTAGCGGTTGATCAGGGAGGTCATCGCCGCACGGAAGCCCTCTTCGTGAGTGCCGCCTTCATGCGTATTGATGGTGTTCGCGTAGGTGTGGACCGACTCCGAGTAGGTCAGCGTCCACTGCATCGCGAGCTCAGCGGCGATCCCGCGCTCGTCGTCCTCGGCCTCGAAGGCGATGACATCGTCGTGGACCATCTCAGCGCGCTTGGCCCTGTTCAGATGGTTCACGTAGTCGAGCAGGCCGTGGTCGTACTGATAGACGACGACGCGGCCCGCATTCTCCTCCTCCTGCACCGCGTTCTGCTGCTCGCCGGGCTCAGCGGGAGCGGCATCCTCAGCGGAGGAGACCTCAGCATCGTCCTTCTCAACGACCTCGTCCTCCACCACGATGTTCTCCGCAATGCGGCGCTCGTCCCGCAGCGTGATGCGCAGCCCCTTGTTCAGGAATGCCATCTGCTGGAACCGGGCCCGCAGCGTCTCAAAGCTGAACTCCGTGGACTCGAAGATCTCCGCGTCCGGGTAGAAGATCTGGGTGGTGCCCCGATCGTCCGTGGGGCCCTCCTCCCTCAGCTCCTGGGCGACCCGGCCGCCCCCGGCGAACTTGATGGACCACCGGCTGCCCTGCCGCGCCACGCGCGTCTCCACATCGGAGGACAGGGCGTTGACCACAGAGATGCCGACGCCGTGCAGGCCTCCGGAGACCGCGTACCCGCTGCCGCCGAACTTGCCGCCGGCATGCAGGATGGTCATGACCACCTCGACCGTGGGCCTGCCCTCCGTGGGGTGCATGTCCACCGGGATGCCGCGGCCGTTGTCCTCCACCCGGACGCCGCCGTCATCCTGCAGGGTCACCTGGATGTGGTCGCAGTAGCCCGCCAGGGCCTCGTCGACTGAGTTGTCCACCACCTCGTAGACCAGGTGGTGGAGTCCCCGCTCGCCCGTGGAGCCGATGTACATTCCCGGACGCTTCCGGACCGCCTCGAGGCCCTCCAGGACGGTGATGTCCGATGCGCCGTAGTTGCCCTGATCTTCCGATGTGGTGGAATCCGCTGTCATGCGGGTGGATCGTCTCCTCGTAGCGGTCGTGATATTGCCGCCATTCTACCGCCCAGAAGGCCGTTTTCCCCATTCTGACGGGGTTCTCACAGAAGAACTTGGCTCTGAGCGGCCGCAGAAGGCGCCCAGGACATTCTGTGGGTCTGGTCGATGGGGGTCTGATCGCAGATCAGGGCCTCAGTGCGGCATAGGCGAAATGAGGGGTTCAGCCGTAGGTGTCGCGAGGCCCCCGGCCGCGGACGGTGAGCCGTCCCTTCTTCCAGCTGGGGGCTGAGGGCCCGCGAATGTCCAGGGCGGTGACGATCCCCGGCCCCAGCTCCCGGGCGAACATCTCCAGCAGCTGGGACTTCATGAGCTTCAGATTGGTGGCCCAAGCGGTGGAGTCGCAGGCCACGACGACGACGCCGTCCTCGAAGCTCTCGGGGGTGCAGTGCTCCGCGATAGCCTCACCGACCAGCTGCTCCCAGCGGCTGATCACTCCTCCCACCGCCACCGGGGCGCTCCACCCACGGCTGCGGATCAGCCCCTTCACCGCTTCGCCCAACGGTTTGGGATCGCGCAGACTGCCGGCCCTCTGGGGCGGGACCGCGGACCGGGACGTGCTGCGAGGATCGCCGGCCAGACCCGTCCTCTCCCCAGACGCAGAGGAGCGTCCAGGCTGCTGCCTGGGTCGGGCCGGGCCGCGCATCCTCGCCTCGCCCCGCTGCTCGGCAGCCTTGCGGAAGCGCCGGTACATCTCGGCAGCGGCGTCGATGCTGGCCCCGTCAGCTGCCGCAGGGTCCGCGGACTCCCGACCGTCGGCAGAAGCCTCAGCCTTCACATCCGAAGACGCCTGCGGACTGCGGCGCTCACTCATAACGGCTGACCCGACTGATCTGGTCCTCCGACTCCACCCGGTAGGCGTTGGCGAGCAGCTGCTCAGGCACGTCATCATCCACCGCCGCGGTGACTATCAGCTGCCCCGGCGCCGAGGAGGATCCCTCTCCGGCTGCGAGGTCCGCGAGCCGACGGCGACGTCGTGCGTCAAGCTCCGCGAAGACATCGTCGAGGATCAGGATCGGCTCCGCGCCCTCATTGGGGTCGTCATCGAGCATCACACGGTATGAGCCCAGCCGCAGCGCCAACGCATAGGACCAGGTCTCCCCGTGCGAGGCGTACCCCTTGACCGGGGTGGTGTCCAAGGTGAAGTGCACGTCGTCGCGGTGCGGCCCGATGAGCGTGACGGCACGGTCACGCTCCTGGCTGCGCGCCTCCCCCAACGCTTGCTGCATCCACTCCGTCAGCTGCTCGGTGCTCGCCCCAGCCAGCTCCCCGCCGTCACGCTCCAACGAGCTGCTGTACTCCATAGCGGCGGCGCGCACACTCTGCGAGAGCTCCTGGTAGGCATCCGCGGTGTGCGGCAGCAGGGCTGTGAGCATGTCCAGCCGGGCCCGCAGCAGCCGGGCTCCAGCCGCCGAAAGCTGAGCGTCCCACACCGCCAAGGTGGACTCGTGCGTGGCGGTGAATCCCTCGTGCCGGATCGACTTCAGCAGAGCGTTGCGCTGTCTGAGGACCTTCTCGTAGTCCTGCCGGACCCCCGCCAGAGCAGGGCGCAGCTGAACAGCGAGAGAATCCAGCAGACGGCGCCTCACCTCTGGGGGTCCTTTGATCAGCTCAAGGTCCTCCGGGGCGAAGAGCACCGTCCGCAGGATCCCCAGAATCTCCGAGGCCCGAACCGGACTGCCCCGGTTGATCCTCGCTCGGTTGGACCTGCCGGGGTTGATCTCAACCTCCAGGAACGCTTCCCGTGACCCCCGGTGCGCCGCGGCTCGAATGATGGCCTGCTCCTGGCCGTGCCGGATCAGCGGGCCGTCATTCGGCACCCGGTGTGATGACAGAGTCGCCAGATACCCGACGGCCTCAGCCACATTCGTCTTGCCGACCCCGTTGTAGCCCAGCAGCACATTGGAGCCGGGCTCCAGGGTCAGCTCGGAATCCTGGTAGCTGCGGTAATCCTGGAGAACAAGCTGCGAAAGCCGCACGCTTCAGGGCCTCTGACTAATTGTTGAGCAGCCGCACCGGCATCAGCAGGTACCGGAACTCGGTGGAGCTCTCACTGTCAGGCGCCTTTTGGCCGGTGATCATAGCCGGTTTGGGAGCGGAGACGAATGAGAAGCGCAGATATTCGGTGCTGATCACATTCAGGCCCTCGTTCAGGTATGCCGGGTTGAAGCCTACGGTGATCGGGTCTCCGGTGAGCTGGGCATGGATCGTCTCCGAGGCGGAGGCGTTGTCGTCCACACCTGCGTCCAGCGTCACCTGGTTGTCCTCAGTGAACTGCAGGCGCACATGTCCGTTGCGCTCCGAGACCAGGGACACACGACGAGAGGCCTCAATAAGCTCAGCAGTGTTGACCACCGCATGGATCGGAGTCTCCTCCGGGAAGAGCTGCCGGATCTTCGGATAGTCTCCGTCCACCAGCACGCTGGTGGTCCGTCGGCTTCCTGAGGAGAAGCCGACGAGCGCATCGTCCTCGGACAGCGAGATGTTCAGATCGCCGCCGCCGGCCAATGACTTCGCGACGTCATTGAGCGTCTTCGCCTTGATCAGCACCGAGGTTGAGATATCAGGCTGGGACGGGGTCCAGGTGATCTCACGCATCGCCAAGCGGTAGCGGTCCGTGGCGAGGAACGTGATGGCATCGCCTTCGATCTCCAGCTTCACTGCCGTGAGGATCGGCAGCGTGTCATCGCGCGAAGCCGCGGTGATCACCTGGGAGACCGCACGGGCGAAGGACGCGCCGTCCACGCTTCCAGCAGTCTGCGGCTGGCTTGGGAGCTCCGGGTACTCATCCACAGGCATCGTCGTGAGGGTGAAGGTCGAGGATCGGCAGGTCACCCGCACCTTCGCATCCTCAAGCGCGAGAGTCACCGGAGCGTTCGGCAGGGACTTCACGATGTCATTCAGCAGCCGGCCAGACACCAGGACTGTGCCTTCGGAGTCGATGCTCGCCTCGATGCTCAGCTGTGCAGAGACCTCATAGTCGAAGCTTGAGATGGAGACGAGGCCGTTCTCCGCCCTGACCAGCAGACCCGAGAGAACGGGCGCTGGGGGCCGCGGAGACAGCGACCGTGCAGCCCAGGAGACAGCCTCCGAGAGGACATCGCGGTCAACGGTGAACTGCACTGTGGAAAGTCTCCTTACGGGAACGGACACGTCTGGTTCATGAGCCTACCGGCAGTCAGCAGCGCCTCGCTACTGGAGCATCACAAGATAAGCCTCCGGAGCCGCACCTGATCACAACATCTTGTCTGCCGGAGGCGGTCTTCGATGCGCTGCGGGGCGTGGGCTCACTGTGCGCTGTCCGAATTCATAAGGGGTGAAGGTCAGTAGCAGCAGTAACAGGTGTGGATTCTGTGGATAACTGCCTGTTGAGCGCCGGTGCCGGTGTTCTTCCTGTGGGGTGAGGTGTGCACTGCGACAGCAGCGGATGTGAATCACATGGGGAGGATTTTCGCCCTATGAAGCTGATTTCCCCAGGCTTCTGCGACTTATCCCCAGCTTTGCCCGTGGTCGTCCTCAGATTCTCCACTGATTTATCCACAGGTGTGGGAAGGGATGAGGCCTATTTCCACCCCTGCCTGTGGAAATGTGGGGAAAACTGTGGATTATTGGAAAGTCAAACGCTCCGCAGGCCGCTTTCTGCGCTGAACTACACCCGTGTGAGATGTGCATAGACCAGAAGTCCACACCCGTTGAGAACTTCTGGTCGTCTGGATCTATCGGCCGTGCTTGATCTTGTTCGTAAGCTCAGTGACCTGGTTGAAGACGGCGCGACGCTCGGCCATCAGCTCCCGGATCTTCCGCTCCGCATACATCACTGTGGTGTGGTCCCTGCCTCCGAGGGCCTGGCCGATCTTCGGCAATGACATCTCAGTCAGCTCCCGCAGCAGGTACATCGCGATCTGCCGCGCGGTCACCAGCGTTCTGTTGCGAGACTTGGACATCAGCTCCTCCACGGTGAAGGAGTAGTACTCCGCGGTGGCGTTGATGATCTGCTCGGCGGTGATCTCCTGCGCGTGATCGTCCGAGATCAGATCCTGCATCACCTGCTCGGCCAGGTGCAGGTTCACGTCCTGCTTGTTCAGCGCCGCGTAGGCCGTCACACGGATCAGGGCGCCCTCGAGCTCCCGGATATTGGTGGAGATCTTCGATCCGATGTACTCCAGCACGTCATCCGGGCAGGAGAAGTTCTCCGCGTTCGCCTTCTTGCGCAGAATGGCGATACGAGTCTCCAGCTCGGGAGGCTGAATGTCGGTGATCAGGCCCCACTCGAACCGGGAGCGCAGCCGCTCCTCGAACCCGGAGAGCTGCTTAGGCGGCAGGTCCGATGTGATGACGACCTGTTTGTTGTTGTTGTAGAGCGTATTGAAGGTGTGGAAGAACTCCTCCACCGTCCGCTCCTTGTCCGCGAGGAACTGGATATCGTCCAGCAGCAGGATGTCCACATTGCGGTAGAGGGTCTTGAAGCTGGCACCCTCGTCGTCGCGGATGGAGTTGATGAAGTCGTTGGTGAACTCCTCAGAGTTCACGTACCGCACCCGGATGCCGGAGTAGAGGCGCTGGGCGTAGTGGCCGATCGCGTGCAGGAGGTGAGTCTTCCCCAGTCCGGAGTCCCCATAGATGAACAGTGGGTTGTAGGCCTTCGCCGGTGCCTCAGCGACCGCGTTCGCGGCTGCATGCGCGAACCGATTGGAGGAGCCGATGACGAATGTGTCGAAGGTGTACCGCGGGTTCAGCCGGGAGGCCTCGAAGGTCTCTCCCGGAGCGGTGGCATCCGGGCCGGGAACAGGGGGCGGCGGCGCTGCCGCCGGCTCCGCGTAGGCGGGCGTGCGCTGCGGCTCTGCCGGGGGTCCCCCTGAAGGGCGGAGAGCGTGGACCTGCGGTGCCGCGGGCTCGAAGGACGATATCGGCTGAGCCGCGGCGTCGGGGGCGGCGGCAGCCGCGGGGGCCTCGGGCTTCTGCCGCTTCGCGAGCTCCGGGTCAATGACGTACGCGCACAGCACGTCCTTGCCGAAGACGCTGCGCAGCGCGGCAGATATTTGGGCCTGCAGAGTGGACTGCATCGTTTCGCGGATGCGCTCATGGGGGACTGCGAGCAGCAGGGTGTCACCGATCAGCTGGTCCGACTGGGGGATCGCGCGGGCGATGTCGGTGAGCTTCAGACCGCTGATTCCGTGGTTCTCGCGCAGCTCGGTGATCACCTGCTGCCATCTGGCTGTGACGCTGGTATGTGGGTCTTCCGACACGCTGCGAGGTCCTCCGTGGTGATTTTCTGGCTCTGTGCTATAGGGCCGGGGGTTGTGCTCGGCCAGTATTCCACAGGTTGTGCACAAGCCTGTGGGAACCATGTTGACAACCTGTGGAGTTGACTCTGGAATGCCGTGGCGCGTAGTGTTGACAGGTCGCTCTGTGATATGTGCGCGCCTTGACGCCAGAGAAGGCGGATGGGCCAGCGCCGAGCGGAGCCTGGAAGACTTCACAGCCATCTCATTTGGGAGAAGACCAATGACCAAGCGGACTTTTCAGCCGAGCAACCGCCGCCGCAGCCGTAAGCACGGCTTCCGGTCCCGCATGCGCACCCGCGCGGGCCGGTCGATCATCTCTGCACGCCGCCGCAGCGGCCGCAAGCAGCTCAGCGCCTGAGCGCCTTCATACGCCTTCAACGACCCGTTCCCTGCACAGGGGGCGGGTCGTTAGTGTTCTGAGCATGCTCCCCGTCCCGCACCGCATCCGGAAGTCCCAGGACTTCCAAGCAGTCATGCGAGCCGGCGCCCGGGCCGGCACAGAGACCGTCGTGGTCGCCGTCCGTGCGGTTCCCGCGGACCACGCCGGGGAGCCGGCTCCTCCCTGGCGTGCAGGGTTCATCGTGTCCAAGGCCGTCGGCAACGCCGTAGCCCGGCACCGCACCGCACGCCGGCTGCGTCACCTCTGCGCCGAACTGCTCCCGCCCCGGCAGGTAGAGGGCCATCGGATCGACGTCGTCGTCCGGGCCCTGCCCCCGATCATCGAAGCCGACCACCAGAAGCTCGCCAAGGACCTCCGGAGCGGCCTGAAGCGGGCCCTGAGGCGAGCCGGCCACGGAGAGACCCCGTGAGCAGCGGAGAGAACGCCGCTTGGCTGCGCCACCGCGACTTCTACGTGGAGCAGGGCGAGCTCCCCGGCCGCCCCGGAGACCCCCCGACTGAGGAGGAGATCCGCAGCAGCTGGTGGGGTCGGGCGCGCCGAGCGCCGTCGTACCCCGCCGTGCTGTTCATCCGAATGTGGAGGAAGCTCATCTCGCCCCTCTACGGACAGGTGTGCGCGTTCTACCCCAGCTGCTCGGCCTACGGGCTTGAAGCAGTCACCGCCCACGGGCTGATCCGGGGCAGCGCGCTGACTCTGTGGCGAATCCTGCGGTGCAACCCTTTCACCGGCGGCGGAGTCGACCATGTTCCCTGCGCTGAGCGGATTTGGCCCGCGGGAGAGCTCCCGGCGATCATAGAGACTAACCACCCGCCCATCGACCGCGATGCGAGCAGCCCGTAGGCAGCAGGAACTTCCGATACCCTGAGGGCTGATCTTTTGCGAGCTTTCACCCGGACAGCGTCCCAAGCAGTGAGGTCCGGGCCAACCATTTGAGAGTTATATGAACTTCCTCGACACGATTATGTGGCCCTTCAGCTGGGCCGTGTCATTCATCCTCAGCATCGCCCACACGGTGCTCGAGTTCCTCGGCATGGATTCCGCGTCCGGCTGGACCTGGACCCTGTCCATCATCCTGCTGGTGCTGGTGATCCGCTCCCTGCTGATCCCGCTGTTCGTCAGGCAGATCAAGTCCCAGCGCGGCATGCAGTCCATGCAGCCGGAGATGCAGAAGCTGCAGGCCAAGTACAAGGGCAAGAAGGACCCGGTCTCCCGCCAGGCGATGGTGCAGGAGCAGCAGGCGCTGTTCAAGAAGCACAAAGTCAACCCCTTCATGACCTGCCTGCCGATCCTCGCGCAGCTGCCGATCTTCTTCTCCCTGTTCTGGATGCTGAACCGGGTGCGCGAGCAGGAGTACCACGAGGAGGGCTACTTCGCCCTCGGCCCGGACGAGGTCACCAGCCTGGACGGCTCCTCCATCTTCGGCGTCGGCATGTCCGACGTCCTCTGGGGCGCGGTCCAGGGAGACCCCAACACCCAGGGCGATGTCGTCTCCGTCGTCATCCTTGCCAGCGTCCTCACCGCCGCCATGGTGGCCAGCCAATTCTTCACCCAGAAGCAGCTGATGGCCAAGAACATGTCCGAGGCTGCCCAGACCGGCCAGATGGCACAGATGCAGAAGATCATGCTGTACGTGCTGCCGCTGGCCATGATCTTCGGCGGCGTGAACTTCCCGCTGGCCGTGCTCATCTACTGGACCTGCACCAATCTGTGGACCATGGGCCAGCAGTGGTGGGTCATCCGCAACAACCCGACCCCAGGCTCCATGGCGGAGAAGGAGCTCAACCTCCGCCGCGCGGCCAAGGGCCTGCCGCCCGTCGGCGAGGAAGCCCGCAGGGCAGCAGAAGAGGCCAAGAAGCCCACCGGCCAGCACAAGGGCTCCCAGGCCCAGCCGGCCCGCAAGCGTAAGAAGAAAAAGAAGAAAAAGGGACAACGATGACGGAAACCTCTGAGAACCCCGCCGAGAACCCTGTGGTCGACGGCAATGAGACTGTGGCCCCCGAGGAGGCGCACGTCGTCGAGAACGAGGAGAACGTCGAAGAGCTCGAGGGCTCGGCCTCTGACGATGAGGAAGCCCCCGACGAGGGCGACGTGGCCGCCGATTACCTCGAAGAGCTGCTGGACATCGTCGACCTCGACGGAGACATCGAGATCGAGATTCGGGGCGAACGGACGTTCATCTCCATTCAGGCTGAGGACGGCGGCGCCGAGCTGCAGGACCTCGTAGGCCGTGATGGCGAGGCCCTCGACGCCCTCCAGGAGCTGACTCGCCTCGCGGTGCTCGCCGCCACCGGTGAGCGTACCCGCCTGGTGCTCGACATCAATGGTCACCGCAGCGCCCGCAACGAGGAGCTGAAGGCCAAGGCCCACGAGGCACTCGAGAAGGCCAAGGAGACCGGGGAGGAGGTGCACCTCGACCCGATGACTGCGTTCGAGCGGAAGATCGTGCACGACTTCGTCGCCGAGGCCGGACTGACCTCAGGCTCCGAGGGCGAGGGCCGCAAGCGTCACGTGGTGGTCTCTGCCTCATGAGCGAGACTCCGGCACCAGAGCTGACCGCCCAGGAACGAACCGCCGCCGAGCAGCTGTTCGGCGACCGGCTTCCGCTTGCGGAACGCTTCGTGGGGCACCTGTGCACCACTGGGATCGATCATGGGCTTCTCGGCCCGCGAGAAGTCCCTCGTATGTGGTCTCGGCACGTGCTCAACTGCGCAGCTCTGGCACCGGAGCTCCCCGAAGGGGGCGACGTCGCCGACGTCGGCTCCGGGGCGGGACTGCCGGGGCTTGCTCTGGCTATCGCAAGGCCCGATGTCCGGATGACCCTCATCGAGCCCATGGAGCGCCGGGTCGACTGGCTCTCGGCCGTCGTGGCCGACCTCGGTCTCGACAACGCGGATGTGATCCGCGGCCGCGCGGAGGAAGTCACTGATGAGGTGATGGCTGATGTGGTCACCGCTCGAGCAGTGTCATCACTGAAGAAGCTTGTGCCCCTGACAGCTCCGCTGCTCGCTGATGACGGGCAGCTGCTGCTCATCAAGGGGCGCAGCGCCGCGGACGAGATCGACACAGCGGTCAAGGCAGTTCGTCGCTTCAAGCTCCAGCCCCCTGCAGTCGAGCTGCTCGGCGAGACGATCCTGGAGGAGCCCACCACCGTGGTGAGAATCCGACGCACGCCTGTGTCAGCCGACTGACTTAGACTCGTCGTCATGACTGATTCACTCTCGGAATCCCCGCTGGCCGCACAGCTGCAGGACGAGCAGCGCCGACGCCGCAGACTCTCAGAGATGTCCCTGGAGCGGCCCGAGAGCACCCGCATCATCACCGTCTCCAACCAGAAGGGCGGAGTCGGAAAGACCACCACCACCGTGAACCTCGCCGCGGCCCTGGCTGACCACGGGTTCAACGTGCTGGTCGTCGACATTGACCCGCAGGGCAATGCCTCCACAGGACTCGGCGTCCCGCACAGCGCAGAGACGGACTCGATCTACGACGTCCTGATCGACGACCTCTCCATCGCAGAGGTTGTGGGCACTTCCCCGGACGTCGAGAACCTCCAGGTGGTTCCGGCAACGATCCACCTCGCCGGCGCAGAGATCGAGCTGGTCTCCCTGGTAGCCCGCGAGCAGCGACTCCAACGTTCCCTCGACGAGTACATCCGTCACCGCGAAGAGACGGGCCAGCCCAGGCTGGACTACGTCTTCATCGACTGCCCGCCCAGCCTCGGCCTCCTGACCGTCAACGCCTTTGTCGCGGCCAAAGAGGTGCTGATCCCGATCCAGTGCGAGTACTACGCACTGGAAGGGCTGAGCCAGCTGCTCAACAACATCAATCTCATCCAGAAGCACCTCAACCCGGCGCTCCAGGTCTCCACCATTCTTCTCACCATGTATGACGCACGAACGAACCTTGCTGCCCAAGTGGTGCACGAAGTGAAGGACTACTTCGGTGATGAGGTGCTCGAGAGCAAAATACCTCGCAGTGTGCGCATCGCTGAGGCACCGAGCTACCAGCAGAGCGTCATCTCGTATGCTCGGGACAGTACCGGCGCACTGGCTTATCTTGAAGCTGCGGCTGAAATCGTTCAGCACTCCGATGGACCTCCGTTCGTCGGCTGAAATGTTCCTGTGAAGCCGGATATCGACCGACGGCCCCGTTTCACGTGAAACGGGGCCTGGTTGTGTCTCCACTTGCTCTGACCTTCCCGTTTCACGTGAAACTCCCATAGGGGGACCATCCCCTAGCACATAGAATGGACACTATTCATTCATACGCTGGGGAGGACAGCTTTTATGGCAGAGCGGAAACGACGCGGCCTCGGCCGTGGACTCGGCGCACTCATCAACTCCGACGGAGAAGACCAGTCGGCTTCCGGAGCGACAGCCCATGCCGTTGCGCCGGTCGAGCCTGAGATCCCGGCAGAGCCTGTTTCACGTGAAACGCAGGAAGCAGCCGCCGACCGACCGGAGCGGCCGATCGATGTCTTCTTCTCAGCCAAGTCGCATCTCGAGACCCAGAAGGTTTCACGTGAAACGGATGCTCCTCGCAATCGAACAACCGTAAGCCGCGCGAATGGCAGGAAGCGCGCAGAGATGCCCGCGATGCCGTCCACCTCACCCGGTAGGGCCGGCTCCATGTCCGACACGCCTCCCGTTTCACGTGAAACGGAATCGCCCGCGGGAGCAGAGTTCCTCGAAGTCCCCGTGCAATACATTCAGCCCAACCCTCGACAGCCCCGGCAGGTGTTCGACGAGGAAGACATGGCAGAGCTGGTTCACTCGGTGCGAGAGATCGGGGTTCTGCAGCCCATCGTTGTTCGTCCCCTCGATGGAGGAATGTACGAACTCATCATGGGTGAGCGTCGTTGGCGTGCCTCTCAGGCGGCAGCGCGAGAGACGATTCCGGCAATTGTCCGGCACACTGCCGACGAGAACCTTCTCCGGGATGCGCTTCTTGAGAACATCCACCGCTCCGAACTGAATCCCCTGGAAGAGGCGGCCGCCTACCAGCAGCTCCTCGATGACTTCGGCATCAGTCAGGAGGAACTGTCCAGGCGGATCGGACGAAGCAGGCCCCAGATCTCGAACACCCTTCGTCTGATGCGTCTCCCTGCAGCCGCCCAACGTCGGGTCGCTGCCGGCGTGCTCTCCTCAGGGCACGCACGGGCCCTGCTCTCCCTTGAGACGGAGGAGGAGATGGAGGAGCTCGCGGGACGGGTGGTCGCTGAGGGTCTGTCGGTTCGTGCGTCCGAAGAGCAGGCGTCCCTCATGAAGAAGAGAAGCGAGCAGGCGCACGAGCCCGTTTCACGTGAAACGGACCGCCTCCCTCAAAGCAGCCGATATGAGCAGCTCGATGAGTATGCAGAGGCACTGACCGACCAGCTCGATACTCAGGTAAAGATCACGCTCGGCGCTCGGAAGGGGCGTATCGCCATCGACTTTGCGGGAGTCGAAGACTTGGAACGAGTTCTCCAGCAGCTCGGCCTGCACGTCCAGAGCTGAAAGTAGGCAACAACGCAGAACGGCCCCGCCCCACAAAAAGGGGCGGGGCCGTTTCACGTGAAACAAGCAAGCACCCGACCGTCGCACACAGACAGCGGATCCGTGCGCCGAGACAGAAGTGCCCCCGCAGTGATCCCCGGAGTGTCCCTTGCCGGCGGAAGCCGCCATGCGGCGTCGCAAAGGAGGAGGGGTATCACTGCGGGGGCACGTCCCGCAACAGATTGAAACTACTTCAGGAGGTCAGCGAACTCCTGCTCGAGCGCCGGCTTGGGCTTGGCGCCGATGGAGGAGACGACGTGCTCGCCCCCCTTGAAGCCGTAGACGGCGGGGATGGAGGTGATGCCGTACTTGGCTGCGGTGGCAGGATTCTCGTCCACGTTGACCTTCACGACGTCGATCTTGCCCTCGTTCTCGTTGGCCAGCTCTTCGAGAATGGGCGAGAGGGCGCGGCAGGGGCCGCACCATTCGGCCCAGAAGTCGACCAGAACGGGCTTGTCGTTCTGGAGGACCGCGGTCTCGAAGCTGGAATCGGTGACTGTCTGCAGCTCTGACATGTTGTGTTCCTTTCTTAGGAGGTTTCTGCCAGCTGGGGGGTGGTGGGCAGGCGAGAGGCGAGGTACTGCTCGACGTCGAGAGCGGCGGCGCAGCCGGAGCCCGCGGCTGTGACGGCCTGCCGGTAGTGAGGGTCAAGGACGTCACCGGCGGCGAAGACTCCGGGCAGTGAGGTCCGGGAGGAGCGGTCGTCGACGTTCACGGTTCCGTCCTCGGTGAGCTCGACCTGGTCGGCGAAGAGTCCGGTGCGCGGATCGTGTCCGATGGCCACGAAGAGGCCGGTGACGTCCAGGGTGGACTCTTCGCCGGTCTCGGTGTTGCGCAGGGCCAGCTGATTGAGCTTGCCGTCACCGTCGACGCGGGTGACTTCATGGTTCCAGATGAAGTCGATCTTCTCGTTGGCGTGGGCGCGATCGGCCATGATCTGGGACGCGCGAAGGGAGTCGCGGCGGTGGATGACGGTGACTTTGGATGCGAATTTGGTGAGGAAGGTGGCTTCTTCCATGGCGGAGTCGCCGCCGCCGACGACCGCGATGTGCTGCTCGCGGAAGAAGAACCCGTCGCAGGTGGCGCACCAACTGACTCCGTGGCCGGACAGCTCCTTCTCACCGGGAACGCCGAGCTCGCGGTAGGCGGAGCCGGTGGCGAGGATCACGGCGCGCGTATGAAGGGTTTCGCCGGAGCCGGTGATGATGGCCTTGATGTCGCCTTCGAGCTTGAGCTCGGCGGCGTCCTCATGGCGGATGTCTGCGCCGAAGCGGCGGGCCTGGGCTTCCATGTTCATCATCAGGTCGGGGCCCATGATGCCCTCGGGGAAGCCCGGGAAGTTCTCAACCTCAGTGGTGTTCATGAGCTCACCGCCGGCGGTGACTGATCCGGCGAGCACCACGGGGTTCAGGTTGGCGCGGGCAGTGTAGATGGCGGCCGTGTAGCCGGCAGGCCCGGATCCGACGATGACGACGTCGTGCACCTGGTTGGGAGTCTGGTCAGTCACGCTGTGTGTCCTTCGTGGTGGTCGTGGAATGCCATTGAGTCAACAGTTCTTTCTGTGGAGCCTATTCCATCTGGGGCGTGTGCGGGCAGGGGTGTGACCCCCCGCGCCGCGCGAGGGCCTCAGCCCTGCAGGGCTGAGAAGATGATGATGGCGGCAAGGATCAGGAGGAGGACGAGGACGCCGGCGGAGATCATCTGTGCGGGGGTGAGCTTAGCTGCACGGTCCGGGGCGCTGTCTGTGCTCTCGGCGGGGGCGGAGCCAGCTCGGCGGGGGCGGGGCCCGCCGTTGCTGCGGCTGCCGGCAGAGGGGAAGCTGGTAGGGCTCCCCTTGGGGGCGGAGGTGATGAGACTGGTGAAGCTGCTCGGCTCGGCGTCGCCCATGGTGGGGCTGTCATGGTCCAGGCCGGTGGGCGCTGCGGTGCGGCTGTAGCCGGGGTCCGGCTTCTCCGGCGGGTTGTCGATGACCTCTTCGCCTTCGGCGACGAGCTCATCGACTCTCAGGGAGGCATCGGCTGCCGGAGAGGCAGAGGGCAGGGCTGTCATCGCTTGGGATGGGGCATCTTCGACGAAAGTGCCTGCCGCCTCCTCATCACGGCTGTCATCACCTTCTGCGTCATTTGAGGATGTCAGCGCGGAAGTCTCTGCGGCTCCGACGTTCTGAGGGCGGAAGGCTGCCTCGAGGGTCTCGTCGGTGTCCTTCTCCGCAGGAGCTTCGACCTCATCCAGGTCGGAGAGGAGTCCCAGCTCGGGAACGAAGGCCTTCTCCGCAGCAGCGGCTTCCGCGGCCGTCGGTGCGGGGCCTGCTTTGTCCAGGAACGAAGGCCGACGGCGGGGACTGTGCTCCCGGCCCTGGCGGCCCTCTCCGCGCCGCAGACGCTTCTTCGCCCACCCCGGCGCCGGGGCGTTGGGAGACTCGTGCAGACGAGCGTAGTACTCGGCGTCGTCCTCGTAGGTCTGCGGCTGCATCTCACGGGACTGGCCGAAGATCTCCGACCCCAGAGAGTCCGTGAAGTAGGGCTCCACGAAGGGGGCCGCATCCGGGACCACCAGATCCAGCAGCTGGTTGGGGTCCACGAGGGTGGAGATCAGATAGGTGCGGTCCTCGGCCAGTCCGAGGTCCAGGACCTCCACCTCGGAGTCGCGCTCACCGGCGGCCAGCTCACGGGCGGAGGTGGCGACCTGCTTAGCGTTCGAGCGGGAGGCCAGCAGCACTGAGACTTCGCGGCCCAGCGCCTCGTCGGTGGCCTGGAAGACGATGTCCTGGTCCGCGGAGGTCACCACGTGGTGAGTGATGCGGTAGCGGCCGCCGACCACATCGCGGACGCCGAAGGGCTTCGCCACGGACACTCCTTGGACTAGCGGGACGGACATCAGAACAGCCTGAAAACCTTAGCGTACCGCCCTGGGACGCTCCTACAGCCGAACCAGGCGGCGAGCTGCCGGCACCCGGCGGCCGATGGGCTCCATGAACTCATGGAATTCGCGCACCCGCAGCACCCGCAGCACCGCGATGTACACCACGGCCATCACTGACCCGGAGATCAAAAGGGTGACGGCGGCGGTGAGGATGCTGTCGTAGGCGAATCCGAAGGTGTAGGCGCCCATCGCCCACGCCGCCAGCCCGCCGGCGAGCCCGGCGGCGACGGCGGCCCAGCCGGAGCTCACGTAGGCCGTGATGATGCTGGGCAGGCCGAAGCTGCCCCAGCGGCGCGCGGCCAGCACGTGGAAGCAGCCGTAGCGCATCACGTTCATCGCGCCCCAGACGGCGACGACCACGTAGGGCATGGACTCGTAGGGAACAACCAGCAGTGCGGCATGGGCGGTGACCTGCCCGAAGGCCATAGTGACCAGCGTCACTTTCAAGGGGGTCTTGGCGTCCTCAGCGGCGTAGAAGGTCCGCATCATATACAGGGAGGCGGAGCGGAAGGGCAGCACCACCGCGAACAGGATGAGCAGCTGCCCGATGGCCGCTGCCGCCATGTCAGCGTCTGCCGCGGCGCCGGCGAACAGCCGCCCCAGGACCCCGGCCAGCACCACGAACGCGATGGTGGAGAACATGATGGGGATCGCGAAGATCCGCAGGCCCCGGTTCATCACCTCACGCGCCTCATCCACCCGGCCCTCGCCCATCGCGTCGGACATCTGGTTGAACAGCACCGTCGCAATCGAGAGCACGAACACTGAGTGCGGCAGCAGCACGATGAGCTCAGCAATATTGGCCGCATACTCGCCGGGCACCGAGGCGCCGTCCTCGCCCATCTCCTCACGGGCCGCCGTCGCGCCTGAGATCAGACGGATGTGGATGATGTTGGAGACGTTGCCGATCGTCATCGTCAGCAGCGTCCATGCGGCGATCCGGCCAGTGGCGCCCAGCCCCATGCCCCGCACCCCGAACTTGGGGCGCAGCGTCAGGCCCAGCCGGCTCAGCGGCCAGATGAGGATCGCGGCCTGTGCGGCGATGCCCAGGGTGTGGCCGCCCGCGAGAATCACCGTCTGGGTGGTGGTCCACTCCGCCATCCCGTCGTCCCCGGCCTGATGCTGGCCGAACGCCACGATGTAGCCGATCAGCATGGTGATCGCCACCAGGTTGTTCAGCACCGGCGCCCACATGTACCAGCCGAACTTCGCGTTCGCGTTGAGGATCTGGCCGATCACCGCGTACACCCCGTAGAAGAACACCTGCGGCAGCGTCCACAGGGCGAACGAGGTGCCCAGGGCCAGCATCGGCTCGCTCCACCCCAGGGTCAGCAGCCGCAGGATCGGGTAGGCGCACACCGTCAGCACCGCGGTGCAGACGAACATCACCACGACGCTCAGCGTCAGCAGCCGGGAAGTGTAGTCCGCGCCCTGATCCGGCTTCTTCGCTGCCTTGATCAGCTGCGGCACCAGCACCATGTTGAACATGCCGCCCACCAGCAGCAGGTAGACCGAGTTCGGAATGGTGTTGGCCCGCTCAAAGATGTCGACGATCAGCGTGGTGCCGCCGATCGCAACCGCAAGCAGCATGCTGCGGAGGAACCCGAGCACACGCGAGACCATAGTGCCGGCCGCCATGATGGTCGACGCCGCAGCGACCCCGTTCTTCGGGGCGTGGGCAGGAGGGGAGGGTTGGCTCATCGGAGCCGACTATAGGCCACTCAGACGGTGTCGCTGATGACCTGCTTGGCCGCGCCCACGATCCGCCGCTCGTTCGGGAACGAGAGCCGCCGGTCCAGCTCGTCAAGGTTCACCCAGGCGACGTCCACCGCCTCGTGGTCCGGGTCCTTCTCGATGGTGAGCTCGCCGCCCACTGCCTCCATCAGGAAATGGTGGACCGTCTTATGCACCCGATGGCTGGGCACGGTGAACCAGTACTCGATGGAGCCCAGCGACGTCAGGATGGAGCCTTCGATCCCCGTCTCCTCGGCCACTTCCCGCAGGGCCGCCTGCTCGTAGTCCTCGGCGCCCTCCGGGTGGCCTTTGGGCAGGCACCATTCGAGCCGCCCGCCCCGGTTGTACCGGGCGATGATCGCCGCTTCGAACCCACGGGAGGCCGGCCGGATCACCACTCCGCCGGCGCTGACCTCCTCCACGGTGGGCATCTGGCCGGACTGGCGGGCGCGCGCGGGACCCTGCTGATAGGTGGCCGCCCGGCGGGCGCCCATCGAGACAGTCAGGGGGGTCTGCGCTTCACCTCCCGCGTCGGCCGTAGTCATACTCTCTACCTTAACCGTGGGCCGTTTCACGAGGATTGCTTCTGAGCCGGGGAGCGCAGCAGGCGACGTCTGCTCATGCACGAGGCCGCTTCGCGGCTCGAAGACAAGGAATCCTCCGACGTCGAATGCCGCGCGCCGTGATGCCCTGTGCGCACCCCTAGACTGTTCTGCATCATGGTTGATCTTCCCCAGGGATTCCCGGACGGTGCGCGCCTGCCGGATGCTGCTGCTGCTCTCGGCGATCGGTTTGAGGCCGCCGGTTTCGAGCTGTCGCTGGTGGGCGGCCCGGTGCGGGACCTGTTCCTGGGTCGGCTCTCGCCTGACCTGGACTTCACCACAGACGCGCAGCCGGACCAGATTCTCAGGATCGTGCGCCCTTGGGCGGATGCGGTGTGGGAGATCGGCCGGGACTTCGGCACCATCGGCCTGCGGAAGTCCGACGCGGAGGGTGACTACCAGCTCGAGGTCACCACGTACCGGGCTGAGGCCTATGACTCGGGCTCCCGGAAGCCGGAGGTCCGATTCGGCAAGGATCTCGGCGATGACCTGGTCCGCCGTGACTTCACCGTCAACGCGATGGCGCTGCGCCTTCCCTCCCTGGAGCTGGTGGATCCGCACGGGGGCGTGCGGGACCTGGTGGGCAGGCAGCTGCGCACTCCGGCGACCCCGGAGGAGTCCTTCTCGGATGACCCGCTGCGGATGATGCGTGCCGCACGGTTCGCCTCCCAGCTGAGCCTCGACGTCGCCCCGGAGGTGCGTGAGGCGATGACTCAGATGGCGGGGCGCCTGGAGATCGTCTCCGCCGAGCGCGTCCAGGCGGAGTTGGTGAAGCTCATCAACGGGCAGTCGCCGCGGGCCGGGATCGACCTCATGGTCGACACCGGCCTCGCCGATATCGTGCTGCCGGAGGTCCCGGCCCTGAAGCGGCTGGATGATGAGCACAACCGCCACAAAGACGTGTACCAGCATTCGCTGCAGGTGCTTGAGCAGGCCGCTGACCTTGAGACGGACGCCGAGGGCCCCGTCCCGGCGCCTGATTTCATCCTCCGGTTCGCGGCGCTGATGCACGATGCCGGCAAGCCTAAGACTCGTCGGTTCGAGCCGGGCGGGGCAGTCAGCTTCCGTCACCACGACGTCGTGGGCGCCAAGATGACCCGGAAGCGGATGCAGGCGCTGCGGTTCGACAAGGACAGCATCAGAGCCGTCACCAAGCTGGTGGAGCTGCACATGCGGTTCTACGGGTACGGCGAGCAGGAGTGGACCGACTCCGCCGTCCGCCGGTACGTCACGGACGCCGGGGATCAGCTGGAGCGGCTGCACCGGCTCACGCGCTCCGACGTCACCACCCGCAACCGGCGGAAGGCCAACCGGCTCGCCCACGCCTACGACGACCTCGAAGACCGGATCGCCGAGCTGAAGCAGAGGGAGGAGCTCTCCAAGATCCGCCCCCACCTCGACGGCGAACAGATCATGGAGATCCTCGGCATTCCCCCCGGGCCCAGCGTCGGCAAGGCGTACAAGTTCCTCCTGGACCACCGGATGGAGCACGGCCCCATGGAGCACGACGACGCCGTCGCCCTCCTGAAGGATTGGGCCCGCAAGAGCCTGTGATGCAGCGACCCGCTCCGATCTCTCGCACGGACCCGGTGGTGCGGCTGCTCTCCGACCGGGCGGGAGGCCCGGCGGGACGGCGCATGGGGCCCCGGAGGGAAGGCTTCTGGACGCTGCCGCGGGTGCTCCTGGCCCTCACCGCGGTGGGGGTCCTGCTGTCGGCGCTGTCCATGCAGCACTGCCGGGCGAACGGCTGGGGCGGAGTGGAGGTCTACCACTACGGCTGCTATTCGGATGTGGCCGCGCTGTGGAGCGGCCGGGACTTTGCCGAGTCCCCATGGGCGCCGTTCCTTGAGGACCTGAGCACCTTCGAGTACCCGGTGCTGACCATGCTGCTGGCCTCCTTGGCCGCCAGCGTGACGCACGGGCTGGATGGTCTCACCGACGGCTACTGGGAGCACCGCACCGGGCTGCTGTTCTGGGACGTCACGTTCCTCACCGCTGCGCTGTGCTGGTTCGCCCTGGTGCTGGTGACGATGCGGGCGGCCCGCCACAGGCCCTGGGACGCGGCGATCGTTGCGCTCTCCCCAGCGATCATCTTCGGCATCGGGATCAACTGGGACATCTATCCCGCCCTGGCGCTCGCCGGGGCGATCCTTCTCGCTCAGCGGCAGCGGTGGGCCTGGGCGGGCCTGCTGATCGGCGTTGGGGCCTCCTTCAAGCTCTACCCCCTATTCATGCTCGGCGCGCTCTTCACCCTTGCGGTGCGCAGGCAGCTGCGGAAGGACGATGCCGCCGCAGCTCACCCGGAGGACGCCCCGGACCTGGCCAGCCTGGTGAGGTTCACGGCGGCGGGGGCGGCCGCCTGGGCCGTGCTGAACGTTCCGGCGATGCTGATCAGCTGGGAGTCCTGGGTCAGGTTCTACGAGTTCTCCTCCGAACGCGGAGCTGGGTATTCGAGCATCTGGCACGTGTGGCAGACCCTGGCCGAGCAGGGCCCGGACGCCGACACGGTGTCCACTCTCAGCTTCCTGCTGTTCCTGGCCTGCTGCGCGGCGGTGTTCGTGCTGGGGATGACCGCCCCGGTGCCGCCGCGGATGGTGCAGCTGCTGTTCCTGATCGTCGCCGCGTTCTGCATCGCCAACAAGGTGTATTCGCCGCAGTTCATGCTGTGGCTTGCCCCGCTCATCGTGCTGGCCGCACCCCGTATGCGGGACGTGATCATCTGGCATGCGGTGCAGCTGCTGCACTTCTGGGCGATCTGGATGCATCTGGCGAACATCATCGGCGACGCCGAGCCGCAGCACAGCTTCGACGAGAGCCTCTACGTCATCGCTGCGGCGGCGCACATGCTCAGCACCCTGTACATCTGCGCACAGGTCATCTGGGACATGCACCGCCCGTCCCGCGACATCGTCCGCGTCTGAAGAGATGCCTTCGGCCTCGTGTATGTCCTCGCCAGGCACCTGGGCGCTGCTCATCCTTGCGACGGATGCAGCGACCGGGCGATCCCAGTAGGTTTTGGGCATGAGCGCGGAGCATGAAGAGAGTCAGAACGGAGCACCCACGAGCGCACAGGCCCACACGGCGCCGGCGTCGTCGGCCTCTCCCGTCCGGCTGCATGCGGTGGATGCGCTGCGGGCGTTGGCGCTGCTGGGGATCATCTCCGTGAACGTGTGGTTCTTCGCCCGCCCTGACACCATCGTCGGAGCCCTCACCGGGGAATTGGACACTGCTCAGCCCACCGGCGCCGACCAGGTCGTCCGCTTCACCTCCAGCCTGCTGTTCGAGGGCAAGTCGTATGTGGTCTTCAGCTTCCTGTTCGGGCTGAGCTTTGTGCTCGCCTGGGCGCGCGCCGCCGAGACGGGGGCCTCCGAGGCCCGGCGCTCGCTGCGCCGCTCCGCGGCGCTGATCGTGCTGGGCGCGCTGCACGGGATCTTCCTCTTCTTCGGCGACATCCTGCTCGCCTACGGGATCCTCGGGATGCTTCTGCTCGCCGTCCGCCGGATCAGCGCGAAGCCGGCACTGATCATCGCAGGCTGCCTCTATGCGCTGGTGATGGCAGTGGTGCTGGGCAGCGCCGCCCTCATGGCCATGATGGACGCGGCCGCCGGCGGGGACGCCATGGGCGGCGGGTTCGACTTCGGGCTGAGCGCCGAGGACGTCACCGAGGCGTACACCGGATCCATCGGCTCCTATCTGCTGTACCAGCTCATCGCCTGGATCGTCATGGTCTTCAACATTCTGCTCGGGCAGGGTCCCCTCGCCTTCGCCGCGTTCCTTGTGGGCCTGGTGGTCGGCCGCGCACGGCTGATCGAGCGGCTGCTGGCGGGCGAGTTCGCCACCGGGCGTCTGCTGGCGATGGCGCTGCCGGCACTGGCATTCGGGCTGCTGGTCAGCGGGCTCGGCTCGTGGCTGGCGTGGGGGCCGCCGGGCACGGCCGGACACGACGGCGGCGCCTGGGCGATGATGGGTCAGGCTCTCGCCCTCGCGGCCGGGCCGATCCAGTCCTTCGGATACGTGGTGGTGCTGCTGCTGGCGTTCCGCTCCGGAGCATTCGACTGGCTGGTGAGGCTCCTGGCTCCCGCAGGGCGCATGTCTCTGACGAACTATCTGCTGCAGTCGCTGGTGCTGATGCTGATCTTCGCCGCTCCCGGCCTGGGCCTGGCAGGTCAGCTCGAGGCGGGCGCCGTCGGCGGAATCGTCCTTGCCCTCTGGGCGGCCCAGCTGCTGGTCTCCCACCTGTGGTTCGCGAAGTTCAAGCGAGGCCCGCTGGAGGCCCCCGTCCGGGCGTGGACGTATAGGGAGAAGGCGTAGCTTTGCTTTGGAGCGGGCCACCACCGGGTTCATGTGATCGAGATCAGCGGGCCTGAGATCAGCCCTGAGAGGGATGTGCTCCCCCTGGGGGCGGACCTAGTGTGGTTGCCGTGATCACAGCCGAGAACCTCACCAAGACCTACGGGGCCACCACCGCGGTGGACGGGATCAGCTTCGCCCTGCAGCCCGGGCAGGTCACCGGCTTCCTGGGGCCCAACGGGTCCGGGAAGTCCACCACCATGCGGATGGCGGTCGGCCTGGACCGGCCCACGTCCGGCTCCATCACCGTCTGCGGGATGGAGTATGCGCGCCACCCAGCCCCCATCCGCAATGTGGGCGCGGTGCTCGACGCCGGCGCCGCCCATCCCGGCCGCACCGGCCGCGGGCACCTGAAGGCCCTCGCCGCCCCCTGCCGAATCCCCGCGGGCCGGGTCGAGGAGGTCATCGAGCTGACGGGCATGGGGCCGGCGGCGAACAAGCGGATCAGGCAGTACTCGCTGGGGATGAGCCAGCGCCTCGGGATCGCCGCCGCGCTCCTCGGGGACCCGGCGGCACTGGTCTTGGACGAGCCGGTCAACGGGCTGGACCCGGAAGGGGTCCGTTGGGTGCGGCAGCTCTGCCGGCAGTTCGCCGCCGAAGGGCGCACCGTGTTCGTCTCCTCCCACCTGATGAGCGAGATGGCCCAGACCGCCGACCACCTGATCGTGCTCGGCCGCGGTCGGATCCTCGCCGACGCACCCATGGGCGAGCTCATCAGCGACGGCGCGGAGCAGCGCACCCTCGTCCGTGCCGAGGAGGCCGCGACGCTGATGAACGCGCTCAGCGGCGAAGGCGTCACCCTGACATCCCTCGACACCGAGACCTTCGAGGTCAGCGGCGTCTGCCCCCGCATCATCGGCCGCCGCGCCCTGGACACCGGGGTGGTGCTCCACGAGCTCACCCCGCAGGAGACCTCGCTGGAGGACTCCTACATGAGGCTGACCGGAGAGCACGTCGAATACCGTTCAGGAGGAGCCGGATGAGCCCCCACCGCACAGCCCGCGGCGTCCACGAGCCCGTCCGGCCCTTCACCCCTGATCCGGATCTGCCGGGGCTGACCTTCGGCGGGGCGCTGGTCTCCGAGCTGCGCAAGCTTGCCGCCCTGCGCACCGCGTGGTGGCTCACCGGCATCTCCGTCGGCCTGAGCGTGCTGCTGGCCGCGGCCGTCTCCTGGAGCTTCACCGGCGCGGCCGCCGAGGCCGAACTCGGCCACCCCAGCGACATCGCTGACGGCGCGATGGCCGGCACCTACTTCGCGATGATCCTGCTCGGTGCGCTCGCCGTCATCGCGGTCACCACCGAATACTCGACCGGCTCGATCCGCTCCGCCCTGACCGCGGTGCCCCGCAGGGGGATGCTCGCCGCCGCCAAACTGGTGGCGGTGCTGCTGATGACCGCGGCCGCCGCGGCCGTCATCGTCGGGATCAGCCACCTGACTGCGGCACTGATCACCGAGCAGCTGGGCGTCCTCGACGTCGTCGCCGACGGCACCGTGCCGATCATCTACGGGGCCAGCTGGCTGGCGATGATCATCACCGCGGCCCTCGGGTTCGGACTGGGCCTGCTGCTGCGCTCCTCCGCCGGCGGGATTGTGGTGCTGGCGGTGCTGCTGTTCGTGATCGACCTGGCGCTGGCAGTGATGTATGGGGTCACCCAGGCTGACTGGGTGCAGTCGCTCTCCGAGTGGCACTACATGTTCTTCCTCAACGAGTTCGTCCGCCTCGGCGACGAGCACCGTGAGGTGGGCAGGCCGGTCGCGATGCTCGGCATGCTCGTCTGGGCGGTCGTCCCGACCATCGCCGGCTGGATCCGATTCCTCCGCGCCGATGCCTGATACTGGAGCCCATGCCAGAGTCTGAGCGGCCGCCGCCGTCTCCCACCAGCGGGTTCGAGGAGCTCGCCCTCGTCCGGCGGCCCGGCATCCGCGGGTGGTTCCGACGCCACCCCCGGTGCATGAACGCCGCCGTCGTCGGGATCTACCTCTTCATCTCACTGTGGACCCTTCCGACCGCCGCCCTGGACATGGGGCAGAGCGCCTGGTGGCTGCTGCCCGGGCACCTGCTCATCGCCGCGCTGCTCTGCTTCCGGCACCGGTGGCCGCTGCTGGTGCTTCTCGCGGCTGGGCTGACGGAGGCGGCGATGCTGGCCTTCTACCCCTGGAACGGCACCCAGATGCTCAGCGTCTGGTTCGCCGCCTACTGCATCGGCCTGCATCGTGGCCTGATCTGGGCGGTGGGCACCGGTGTGCCGGTCACGGTGTTCGGCTACGCCAGCTACGTCCGGCTGGACGCCTGGACTGCTGAGCACGGTCCGAGCTTCTGGCTGACCGATGTGTACATGGCGCCGACCGAGAACGTCATGGGTCTCGGAGCCGTCATCGTGGTGGTCCAGCTGTTCTCCACCGGCATCGCGGGAGCCATCGGCTCCGCGGTCCGCACCTCCCGCCGGCACGAGCAGGAGATGCTCGAGTGGGCCTCCCGCAGCCATGAGCTTGCGCAGGCGGCGGAGCGCAACCGGATCGCCCGGGAGATGCACGACGTCGTCGCCCATTCGCTGTCGGTGATGATCAGCCTGGCCGACGGGGCCAAAGTGGTCAGCCGCCGCGACCCCGGACGCGCCGAGGAGGTCCTCACTGAGCTGTCCTCCACCGGCCGAACCGCGCTGGCAGACATGCGGCGCGTCATCGGAGTGCTGAAGAAGGGGGAGGACGTCGGTGAGGCCCGCCGGCCCATGCGCGAGTCCCTCGAGGAGCTCTACGAAGGATTTCGGCAGGCCGGGCTGCCCCTGCGGGTACGCACCTCCGGTCCGCCGCTGCCGGAGGATGCCGCATTCGGGCTCACGGTGCACCGCATCATCCAGGAATCGCTGACCAACGTGCTGCGATACGGGCGGCAGGTCACCGACGTCGAAGCCGCCGTCGAACATCTCCCCGGCACCACCGAGGAGGAATGGCAGCGCCTCGCCGAGGACGGATACAGCCAGAAGGAGGCCGAAGCGCTGGGGCTTGCCGGCCCGGCCCAGGTCATCATCAGCATCACGGACGACGGCATTGTCGCCGACGCCGACGGTCCCCGCTCCTCGGTAGGATCCGGGTTGGGGATCCGCGGCATGCAGGAGCGCGCCGGGTTCTACAACGGGTCCGTGTGGGCCGGGCCCGGCAAGTACCGCGGGTGGACCGTCCGGGCGGTCCTCGAACCGCCCCAGAGGAGGAGAGACGCATGAGCATCAGAGTCGCGCTCGTGGACGACCAGCACCTGCTGCGAATGGGGTTCCGGCTGATCCTCGAAGGCGAGGAGGACCTGCAGGTGGTGGGGGAGGCGGCCGACGGCGCCGAAGCCCTCGAACTGCTCGGCCAGCTCGGAGGGGAGATCCCCGACGTGGTGCTCATGGACGTGCGCATGCCCCGGATGGACGGAATCGAAGCCACCGCCAGAGTGGTCGAGCAGCACCCCGACACCAAGGTCATCATCCTCACCACCTTCGACCTCGACGAGTACGCGTTCTCCGGGCTGCAGGCCGGGGCCAGCGCGTTCCTCCTCAAAGACGTGGAGCCCGCCGCCCTGGTGGAGGCGGTGCGGACCGTCGCCAACGGGGACGCCGTCGTGGCCCCACGCATCACCCAGCGCCTCCTCGAGGTCTATCTCCGCAGAGGGCAGCCCGACGCCGCAGCGGCCGCGCCCGTCCGCAGAGAGCCCGCGGCCGAGCCTGATCAAGCGGCGCCCTGCGGGGAGGACATCGCCCGCGCCCTCAACGACGGCGTCCCCCGTGAGCCGCTCACCCAGCGGGAGACCGAGGTGCTCTTCGCCGTCGCCGAAGGGCTCTCCAACGCGGAGATCGCCGGCCGGCTCTTCCTCTCCGAAGCCACCGTGAAGACCCACGTGCGCCGCATTCTCACCAAGCTTCAGCTGCGTGACCGGGTCCAGGCGGTCGTGTACGTCTATCAAGCCGGCCTCCTCAGCGCTGAGTAGGCTGGTCACCATGACGATGAGCGCTGACCAGCTGGTGGCTGACCTCGGAGAGTTCGTGACGGCCTCGCCGTCCTCCTACCACGCTGCCGAGGAGACCGCCCGGCGGCTCGCAGCAGCCGGATACACACAGCTCGGCGAGCACCAGGACTGGGGCCGGATGCGGCCCGGCGGGAAGTATGTGGTGGTCCGCGACGGCGCCGTCATCGCCTGGGCCGTGCCCGGGGACGCCGTCCCCACGGCCCCGGTGCGGATCCTCGGCGCCCACACCGACTCCCCCGGGTTCAAGCTCAAGCCCGCCCCCACCGTCGCCAGGCACGGATGGGTCCAGGCCGGGGTTGAGGTCTACGGGGGCCCGCTGCTGAACTCCTGGCTGGACAGGGAGCTGCGCCTCGCCGGCCGGATGGTCTTCAGCGACGGCAGCGAACGCACCGTCGACACCGGCCCGGTTGCCCGCATCCCCCAGCTCGCCATCCACCTGGACCGGCAGGTCAACGACGGCCTCAAGCTCGGCAAGCAGCAGCACACCCAGCCGATCCTCGCGCTCGCCGCCGACGGGGCGACCGACGTTCTGGACATGATCGCCCGCTCCGCCGGCATGAGCGGCGAGGAGGTGGACGGGTACGACATTGTGGTCGCCGACGCCCAGGCGCCCGCCCGGTTCGGGGCACGGGAGGAGTTCCTCGCCTCCGGCCGGCTGGACAACCTCTCCTCCGTGCACGCTGGGCTGGCGGCCCTCGAGCAGCTCGCCGGGCGGAGCCTCACCGGTGCCATCCCGATGCTGGCCGCCTTTGACCACGAGGAGGTCGGCTCCGGCTCCCGCTCCGGCGCGGCCGGCCCGTTCCTGGAAGAGGTGCTGGACCGGATCTACGCCGGGCTGGGCGCCGCCCCGGACGAGCGGGCCCGGGCGATGCACAGCTCCTGGCACGTCAGCTCCGACGCCGGCCATGCAGTGCACCCCAACTACCCGGAGCGGCATGACCCGGCCAATCGTCCTCTGCTCAACGGGGGCCCGCTGCTGAAGATCAACGCCAACCAGCGCTACACCACCGACGCCCGCGGCACCGCCATGTGGGCCCGCACCTGCCGGGACGCAGGCGTCCCGTTCCAGGAGTTCGTCTCCAGCAACGACGTTCCCTGCGGCTCCACCATCGGCCCGATCACCGCAACCCGCCTGGGCATCAGCACCGTCGACGTCGGCATCCCCCTGCTCAGCATGCACTCAGCCCGCGAGATGTGCGGAGCCGAGGACATCGCGCACCTCCGCGATGCCGTCAGCAGTTTTTTCAGCGGGGCCTGAGTGCCGTAAGATAGCTGAGTTGTGCGCTTCAGAGCGCACGAACGCATCGAACCTCCTGTGACGGAAGTCCCGTCACCGCAAGACCGAAGGAGGTGGGTTCACACATGCGTCACTACGAACTGATGGTGATCGTCGACCCCGAGGTTGACGAGCGCACCGTTGAGCCGACTCTGGGCAAGTACATGGAGCTCGTGAAGAAGAACGAGGGCACCGTGGACAAGATTGATGTCTGGGGCCGTCGCCAGCTCGCCTACGAGATCGACAAGAAGACTGAGGGCATCTACGCCGTCGTCGACTTCCACTCCAACCCTGAGACGGCCAAGGAGCTTGACCGTCTGCTGCGCCTGAACGAGACCATCGTGCGCACCAAGATCACCCGTCCCGAAGAGATGAAGATCGCCTGACGATCTTCGTGGCTCTCCGCCGCTGGTACTCAACCGAATTCGGATACATCACTCTGAGGAGAAATCATGGCCAATGAAACCATCATCACCGTCGTCGGGAACCTGACTGCTGACCCGGAGCTGCGCTTCACCCCTTCGGGTGCGGCCGTCTCCAACTTTGTCATCGCTTCCACTCCCCGGTACTTCGACCGCCAGGCCAACGAGTTCAAGGACGGCGAGACTCTGTTCGTCCGCTGCTCGCTGTGGCGCGAGGCGGCGGAGAATGCCGCGGAGTCGCTGACCAAGGGAACCCGTGTGGTCGCCCAGGGCCGCCTGAAGGCCCGCTCCTTCCAGACCAAGGAGGGCGAGAACCGGACCAGCTGGGAGCTCGACGTCGATGAGATCGGGCCTTCGCTGCGCTTCGCCACCATGCAGGTCAACCGTCAGCCGGGAGGCGGCGGCAACCGCGGCGGCGGCGGTGGCGGCTTCGGAGGCGGTCCCTCCGGAGGCTTCGGCGGCGACTCCTACGGCGGCGGCCAGCAGAGCTCCGGCAGCTGGGGCTCCGGCCCGGGGGGCGGGCAGCAGCCCGACCCATGGGGCGGCCAGCCCTCCACCGGAGGCGGCTGGGAGACCCCCAGCAACGACGAACCACCATTCTGATCAATCACCATCCCGCGCCCACCCGGGCTGCGGGCTCCATCAAGGAAAAGGAGCACCACGATGGCTGGCAAGGCTGACACCAAGAAGCCCATCAAGCCGAAGGCGAACCCGCTCAAGGCTGCTGACATCACCCACATCGACTACAAGGACACCGCTCTGCTGCGGAAGTTCATCTCCGACCGGGGCAAGATCCGTGCTCGCCGCGTCACCGGCGTGAGCGTGCAGGAGCAGCGCAAGATCGCGCAGGCCATCAAGAACGCCCGCGAGATGGCCCTGCTGCCCTACGCCGGCGCAGGCCGCGGCTGAGTCCGACTGAGGAAGGAAAGGAACAACCAATGGCAAAGCTCATCCTGACTCAGGAAGTGACCGGACTCGGCGCCGCAGGCGACGTCGTGGAGGTCAAGGACGGCTACGCGCGCAACTACCTGCTGCCCCGCGGCTACGCGATGACGTGGTCCAAGGGCGGCGAGAAGGACGTGGAGCGCCTTCGCGCAGCACGTCAGGCCCGCGAGATCGCCACTGTTGAGGAGGCCCAGGCCCTGGCTGAGAAGCTGCAGGCCAACCCCGTCAGCATCCAGGTGAAGACCGGCGAGTCCGGCCGCCTGTTCGGCACCGTGGGTCCTGCTCAGATCGCTGAGGCTGTGGAGGCCGCAGGCCTCGGCAGCATCGACAAGCGCACGGTGGAGATCCCCGAGCGGATCAAGGCCACCGGAAGCTACGCCGCCACGGTGAAGCTGCACGCTGATGTGACCGCGGCACTGGATCTGAATGTGATCCCCGCCGGCAAGTAGGCGTCACCCCGCAGCCAGGGCCCCGGGCCGGGCTTCCGTCAGGGAGCCTGCTCCGGGGCCCTGCTGCGTCCGGCGGGCTTCCGCATCCCTTCCAGGGGGCCGCGGAGCCCGTAGACGAGTCCGGCCAGCCAGGTGCGCATGGCCCGGCGGGCCTGCCGGGTGTCCGGGTAGCGGCACCGCAGGTGCATCCCCGATTCGTTGATGACGAACCACACCATGACCCCGTCGGTGCGGATCATCGCAGAGACGTGCTGGGGATGCAGGTCCTCCGGCACGTTCACCGGCAGCTTCCGGTGGTCCAACCAGGACATCGCGAACATCCCAGGGTCCTGCGGCATGCCCCCGTAGGGCCGCATGATCGGCGCGAGCGGGTGGGAGCCCAGGCGCACGGCCTCCTTCACCGCCGCATAGCAGGCATGATAATCCGGGTCTGCGGATTCGATCACCGAATTGGTGATGAACCAGCCCACCGCGTCATACCAGCGCGCATCATAGCGGGAGTGGACCGGGAACACGGCCCGGAGCGGCTCGCCGACCAGCTCGTGCGCGAGCTTGGTCATGACGGAGACGGCGACGGCGATCAGCCGTACGCCCTTCTCCTTGGCGTGGGCCTCCACGTCGGCGAGCTCCTCGGCGTCGAAGACATCCCGCACCTCCACCACCTCGGGGGCCGGGGAGGAGCCCCCGAGGTCCAGGGGAAAGGTCGGCATGGCTCCGCCGCCGGAGTCCAGGATCTCCCGCCAGCGTGCCACGATCTCAGCCGGAGGGAACGGCCGGGCCTCCAGGGCCGCCGAGTGCACCGAGAAGGACTCCGCCGGGGGCAGCGCCTCCCCGGGGGAGCGGCCGGCGAGCAGGTCCTCCACAGCGGCCGAGAGGTCTCGCATCAGCACCAGCAGGCTCCACGCGTCCACATGGGAATGGTCGGAGCCGATGACGACCTGGGGCGGGCCGCCGTCGGCGGTCTCCTCGATCAGGCAGAGCCGGTGGGAGGGTCGGGCGAATGGGTCGCAGACTGCGTCGAAGTGGGAGCGGAGAGCGCTCCGGATCTCTTCGGCGGTCAGCGACGGCACCTGCTGGACAGCGATGCCCGCAGCGTCGTGATGGCCTGTGCGCTCGGGCTGCGGGGGCAGAGGCTCAGCGGGGCTGAGCGGCTCCCAGGCCCCGCCGAGAACCTCCACAGGGGTGAGCTCCAACTCTGTGTCCGGGCCCCCGCAGACCGGGCTGGCGTCGTCGCGCCTCTTGGAGGGGGCGCCCGGCTGCTTCCAGCCGAAGACGCTCCGCAGGGCGCCGTGCCGAGCGATCACCGCATGCCAGGCCTCCGCGACCGTCTCCCGGGAGGCATGCACCGGAAGCCGGAACGCCGCCGCCATCCAGGACCCCGGGCGGGAGCCGAAGCTGACGTGCCGGTCTTGGTCGAACGATACCGGAATCCGCTGCCCGGGCTCTGCGGCCTCCTGCACGGTCAGGCTGTAGCTGAGCAGCCGACCGGCCTGCACGTGCATCTGGGAGACATTGGTGAGCCGCATGAGGCGTAGTCTAGGTTTCAGCTGAAAACCGAAAGCGCCGGTTGTATGAACGCCGGTTTAACAGATGAGCAAGAGGTGACCTCTCACCCGTGGCAGCAGCCGAGATCGCCGCACTCCGCACTGAAGGCGCATCCCTCGCCTACGAGCTCACCGGGCCGGACGCCCCCGAGGCTCCCTTTTTTGTGCAGATGCACGGGCTCACCTCCTCCGCCTGGCGGGAGCACCGCGCCGGCCTGGACATGACCGCCGGGCTGCCGGGGGACTTCCGGGTGCTGCGCTACGACGCGCGCGGCCACGGCTCCTCCACCGGCAGGCCCTTCCCCTACGACTACCTCTGGCCGCACCTCGCGGATGATCTGCTCGGGCTGCTCGACACCCTCGCTCCCGGGCAGAAGGTCCATGCCGCTGGGCCGTCGATGGGCACTGCCACGCTGCTCTACGCGGCTCTTCGAGATCCCGAGCGGTTCCGGACTCTGACGCTGATGGTGCCGCCCACCGCCTGGGAGACCCGGGTCGCCCAGGGGGAGTCCTACCGGGCCTCAGCGGATCTCGTGGAGAAGAAGGGCATCGGTGCGTTCGTCCGCGTGGGCGAGGACGTGCTGCCCCCGCCGGCACTGGCTGACCGCCCCAAGGAGCGGGTGCCCGCCGTCAGCCAGGAGCTGCTGCCCTCGATCTTCAGGGGAGCGGCGATGACGGACCTCCCGGCGCTGGAAGAGATCAGCACGATCAGCATCCCTGTGCAGATTCTGGCCTGGGCGGATGACCACGCGCACCCCGTCTCCACCGCGCAGAAGCTGCACGCGGCGATTCCGGGATGTCAGCTGCGCATCGCGGAGACCCCGGAGGACCTGCAGACATGGCCGGTGACCACCGCCGGCTTCCTCGCCCAGCATTCCTAGGGGCGAGGGGGCGGACCGCCGAGCCGGGCCCTCGCGAGAGGCCGTACCAGCAGGATCGCACCGCGAAGGTCCGATCCTCTTCCCTGTGCCGGCGGCCCAGCGATCCGTCGACGCGGATGCACGCTGAAGGAATCTCCAGCCAATACCCGCGCCGTCTGTTGCTCCCATCAAAGCGGGACGATCAACACTCTAGAGCGGCTGTGAGGGCCGGAGCAATAGCTCTGTCCACCGGGGTTGTGGATTACTTGTGAAGTATGCGGCGTGTTCTGTGCACTACCTGAGGGAAAGGTTGTGGATAGAATGTGGAAGCTCGTGGATGCAATGGTCTGACCTGGGGTTTTACAGCGACACGCTTGTGGGGAGAACTTTTTTCAGGAGCGGTTTCCGTCCGTGAGCGGCGCTTGCTGTTAGCCGCACAGGCGTGTATAAGCGGTGCTGCGGCAGCGTCTCTGAGGCATTTTCCACAGGTTATCCCCACCCTGGTGATAATCCGCACAGCGGAGTCTGGGGATAACTGCCCAGGTCAGGCCGTCCATGAGGGAGGACCACAGGGAGTCGTGTCTCTTTCAAATTTGAACTACCCTGGTGCGTATGCAGTTCGGAATCTTCTCCATCGGCGACGTCACGCCCGACCCCACCACCGGCAGGGTGCCCTCGGAGCACGAGCGTATCGAGGCGACGGTGGCCATTGCCAAGAAGGCCGAGGAGGTGGGCCTGGACGTCTTCGCGATCGGCCAGCACCACAACCCGCCCTTCGTCGCACCCGCCAATCCCCCGATCTTTATGGCGCACCTGGCCGCCCAGACCGAACGGCTGCTGTTCTCCACCGCGACCACCCTCATCACCACGACCGACCCTGTGCGGCTGGCCGAGGACTACGCCTACGTGCAGCATCTCACCGGCGGACGGGTCGACCTGACGCTCGGCCGAGGCAACACCGGGCCGGTCTACCCCTGGTTCGGCAAGGACATCCGGGCGGGCATCCCTCTTGCCGTCGAGAACTACTCGCTGCTGCACAAGCTCTGGCGT
This sequence comes from Nesterenkonia populi, assembly GCF_007994735.1. NCBI lineage: Bacteria > Bacillati > Actinomycetota > Actinomycetes > Micrococcales > Micrococcaceae > Nesterenkonia > Nesterenkonia populi. The sequence continues at coordinate 577,826 of NZ_VOIL01000001.1, forward strand.
GAGGAGAGCGTCGACTGGAAGGGCCGGTTCCGCACTTCGCTGGAAGGCTTCACCGCCACTCCTCGGCCCCTGGACGGCACTCCGCCGTTCGTCTGGCACGGCTCCATCCGCTCTCCGGAGATCGCCGAGCAGGCGGCCTACTACGGCGACGGCTTCTTCCACAACAACATCTTCTGGAACAAGGAGCACACCGGGCGGCTCATCGACCTGTACCGCCAGCGGTACGAGCACTACGGCCACGGCCCCGCCGAGCAGGCCATCGTAGGCCTCGGCGGCCAGGTGTTCATGCGGTCCACTAAGGAGGAGGCGGTCCGCGAGTTCCGCCCCTACTTCGACAACGCGCCGGTCTACGGCGGCGGGCCCAGCCTCGAGGAGTTCTCCCGACACACCCCGCTGACCGTGGGCACCCCGCAGGACGTCATTGAGCGCACGCTGACCTTCAGCGAGTACGCCGGGCACTACCAGCGGCAGCTGTTCCTCATCGACCACGCCGGCCTGCCCCTGAAGACCGTCCTGGAGCAGATCGACATGCTCGGCGAGCAGGTGGTGCCTGTGCTGCGGGAGGAGTTCGCCGCGCAGCAGCCGGCCTCCACTCCTGCTGCCCCGACTCATGAGCTGATGGTCAAGCGCCGTCAGGAAGGCCGTGACCCTGTTCCTGGGGGTCGCGGGAACAGGTGACGGGCGTCGCCGCGCAGCCATGACCCCCTGACATCCGCACTCCCCCGTTCGTCCAGGTTCGGCGCGGATCAGAGGTGAAGTTTTACCTTGTGCTCAGGGCGCTCTCAGTGTTGGTGCTTACAGTTCTATAGCAGTAATGATCCCAACCCGCCATCAGAGCGGAGGCTGATATGACGTTCCAGGAGTCTGAGAAGGGCGAGACCCGTTTCGCGCTCCGTCCGGAGCAGGACCAGGAGATCGACGAGGGGCGGAGCCGTCCCTCATCCGATGATGACCTCGGCTTCTCCGCATCCAACCGGGCCGTCGGCATCACGCTCGCCGTCGGAGTAGGCCTGATGATTCTCGTGCTCATGCTGCCCTACATCAGCGGAGTGTGACCCCCTCGATCTCCCGTACGCTGGTGCGGTGAGCATCGACACCTACGACCCCTCCACCGGCGCGGGCCACGAGTCCCGTATCCCCCCGCAGGATGTCGTCGCCGAGCAGTCGGTGCTCGGCGGGATGCTTCTGGACAAGGACGCGATCGCCGACGTCGTCGAGATCCTCCGCGGGACGGACTTCTACCGCCCTGCCCACGAGATGATCTACGAAGCGGTCATCGACCTCTACGGCCGCGGCGAGCCCGCCGATGTCGTCACCGTCAATGACGAGCTCTCCAAGAAGCAGCAGCTGCAGCGGGTGGGCGGCCCCACCTACCTGCACAACATTGCCCAGACCGTCCCCACCTCCGCCAACGCAAGCTTCTACGCGGAGATCGTCCGCGAACGGGCCATGCTCCGTCGCCTGGTGGAGGCCGGCACCAAGATCGTCCAGCTCGGCCACACCGCCGACGGCGAGGTTGAGGCGATCGTCAATGAGGCTCAGGCGGAGATCTACTCCGTTGCTGAGAACCGGCAGTCCGCCGACTACGTCTCCCTCTCCGATGTGCTCGCTCCCACCATCGACGAGATCGAGACCAACGCCGCCCACGACGGCTCCCTCACGGGCATTCCCACCGGGTTCCGGGAGCTCGATGAGCTCACCCACGGGTTCCACGGCGGCCAGATGATCGTCGTGGCCGCCCGTCCGGCCATGGGCAAATCGACGCTGGCCCTGGACTTCGCCCGGTCCGCCGCGGTCAACAACCACATGCCCACTGCGTTCTTCTCCCTCGAGATGGGCCGCACGGAGATCGCCTCCCGCCTGCTCTCGGCCGAGTCCCGGGTGCTCTTCGGGGATCTTCGCAAAGGAAACCTGAAGGACGAGGACTGGGAGAAGATCTCCCAGGCTGTGGACAAGCTCGACAACGTGCCCCTGTACATCGACGACAGCCCCAACATGAGCCTGATGGAGATCCGTGCCAAATGCCGGCGCCTCAAGCAGCGCAACGGGCTGAAGTTCGTGGTGCTCGACTACCTGCAGCTTCTCTCATCCGGCAAACGCGTCGAATCCCGCCAGCAGGAGGTCAGCGAGTTCTCCCGCACCCTGAAGCTCCTGGCCAAGGAGATCGACGTCCCCATCGTCGCGCTCTCCCAGCTGAACCGAGGATCCGAGCAGCGCCCTGACAAGAAGCCCCAGGTCAGCGATCTGCGCGAATCGGGGTCCATCGAGCAGGACGCCGACATGGTTCTGCTGCTGCACCGCCCCGAGGTCTATGACAAAGAGACCGAGCGCGCCGGGGAAGCTGACATCATCGTCGCTAAGAACCGAAACGGCCCCACCCGGGACATCGTCGTCGCCTTCCAGGGCCACTATGCGAGGTTCCAGGATATGGCGAGGGACTTCTAGGGCCTGAGGCCCGAAGGGCGACGCCTCGGCAGCCGGCCGAGAGGCGTGCGCGATGCCGGCAGATTACAGGGCGGCCAGTATCTGGTCGAGGAAGAGGAAGCCGGCGGTGCCGTAGATCAGGCCGATCCAGAGGGAATGGGTCAGGCTTCGCCAGAACTGGCCGGTGGCGATCAGCAGTCCGAATGCCCACGGCAGGCACGCCAGCACGTACCCTCCGGCCACGAACCACAGGCCGATGAACTCCTGCACCGAGAGCATGTACACCCCCATGCCGAGGGTGAAGATCATCGTCGACTCGAACAGCAGCGCGGCGATCAGCAGCGCGGTCACCACCGCCCACAGCCGGCGGGCCCATTTCCAGCGCTGCTCCTGACGGCGCAGCTGCTCCTCCCGCTGCTTCCGCGGCACTGAGGAGGGCTTCCGCTGAGCGCCCTTGGCTGCGGCGCATGTGCCGGCTGGCCGCTTCTTGGACGCCGGCTTCCTCTTCGCGGGGGATTTCTTCTTGGACGAGGGTTTCTTGCTGCTCATCTCGTCTCCAGCCTACGCGGCGGGCCAAAGGGCCCGGGCCGGGCCGCTGGGGGTGACGTTGACGAAGCGGATCCCCGCGTCCAGTCGGCTGACCGCCGCTGTGAGGGCGTCCACGGCGGCATCGGGGGCGAGGATCAGCACGCTGCCGCCGAACCCGCCGCCGATCAGCCGGGCACCCTGCGCGCCTGCCCCCAGGGCGGTCTTCACCACCCGGTCGGCCAGGGGGAAGCTGACCTGTGCGTACTGCCGCATGCTGCTGTGCCCGGCGGTCATTACCTCGCCGAGCTCCTCGGCCGTCTCGGTGACCCCGTGGCACTCCCCGGCGAAGTGATGGTGCAGCTTCTCGGACCGGGCGATCTCCGTCAGTGCGTGCTTGAGCCGCCGTCGGCAGTCTTCCGTCGGCCGGCCGAAGATCTCCTGCTTTCCCTCAGCGAGCTCGTCGAAGCGGGCCAGGGCGTCGTCGACCTCTGCCTTGCGAGCGCGGGGACCGAGGACGTCGCGCAGCCGTGAGACGCCCAGCAGCTCTGCCGCCGCCTCGGAGTCCGCCCGCCGGGAGCCGAACTCTCCGTCGGAGAGCGCGTGGGGGGTGTCGGTGTCCGCGGCGATCAGCCGATGTCCGCGCAGCAGAAACCCGATCGCCACCTGCTGGACGGTGAGGTCTCGGCAGTCCAGGGACAGCACCATGTCCTCGGCCGCGCGCATCGAGGTGGTCTGGTCCAGCCCCCCGGTGCCTGCTCCCACCACCTCCACTTCGGCGCGCATGCAGGCTGCGGCGATCTCCGCCCGGTGGGAGTCCGTGAGCGCGTCAGTGAGCAGGGTGCCGGGGTTCTCATGTCCCAGGGCGGAGCCCAGCCCGACGAACGCCAGGGCGGCCGCGCACTCCAGCGCCGCGGATGAGGAGAGCCCGCCGCCCACCGGCAGGGTCGAGCGGATCAGCAGGTCCGCTCCGAATCCCTCCGGGAGCCGCAGATCCTCGCTCTCTGCCTGCTGCAGCGCCCACAGCACCCCGGAGACGTACCGGGTCCAGCCCGGAAGCTCGTCCGGGGCCTGGGCGGCCTTGGGGCTTATGGTGGAGATCGCGACGTCGTAGGCCCCCTGATCCAGGGAGGCCTCCAGGGTGCGCACGCGCAGCACCCCGTCGGTGCGGGGGCGGGCTGCTGCATAGGTGCCGTGGGGCAGGGCCATTGGCAGGCAGCGGCCCCCGTGAAAATCGATGTGCTCCCCGTTGAGGTTCGCCCGGCCCGGTGCGAACCAGACCCCTGCGGGGTCCGCGCCGAACTCCTCGCTGAAACGTGCTCGGAGATTCTCTGCGATGGCGGCAGGCTCTCCCGCGGAGAGCCACCTGGGCTGGGCGTCAGTCATCGGGAGCAATTGTGCCACCCTGGGCCGCAGGTCAACGTCCGCCTCAGACTCCCCGGATCCCCTGGAACATCTGGGCCGGGTGTGATGCTCTAGGAGACGGACACCCGTTCGATGACTCTTCTAGGAGGACACCATGGCAGTTGACGTGAAGTACACCGCAGAGGCTCTTGCCACCGGCGGCGGCCGCGAGGGCCAGGCCAAGACCAAGGACGGGGCCCTGGACTTCACCCTTGCCCCGCCGAAGGAGATGGGCGGCTCCGGCGAGGGCGTGAATCCTGAGCAGCTCTTCGCCGCCGGCTGGTCGGCCTGCTTCCTCGGCGCGATGAAGAAAGTGGCCGGGGACGACTACGACACCACGGACGCCTCCATCGGTGTGAAGGTCAGCATCGGCGGCGACGACGACGGCGGGGTCGCCCTCGCCGCTGAGATTGAGGTGGTCCTGCCGCACCTGGAGCAGGCCGCCGCCGAGGAGCTGGCTGAGAAAGCTCACGCCTTCTGCCCCTACTCCAAGGCCACCCGCGGCAACATCGACGTGAAGGTCAGCGTCGACCAGGACTGATTACCGGAATGACGGGGAGGCAGCGGGTTGATCCTTGCCTCGGCAGTGGCGAGAGGAGCCTGCTGACTTTCCCCGAGCAGTGGCAGGTCTGTGCCACATGTGCGGCCCCGCGTGCAGCAAAGAGGTTCTGAACCGCTGCGCGTGGGGCTTCATCTGCATCGGTAGATGTGCAGAGTGGTGGCCGGCTTTGCGCGTCGCATGCTTACACCAGTGCCGAGAAGCCGCCCGAGGGGCAGGGCTCGTGGTGCCCGGGTTTTCAGCATTTCGTCTTCACCGAAGCTTGTACATCCGCACGACGAAGAAGACCATACTTGCGACGAGGACGGCCGTGCCTACGTGGACAAGGACGATGTTCTCGTTGCCCAAGAGCCAGGGAAGATACAGGCCCGTGCTCATCACGGTGAGAGCTGCTGTCACCCAAACCAGCATCTGCACGGCGTTGCGATACTGACGCTGAGCGTTGTCTTTGCTGAGTTCGAACGGGAAATTGAAGATTTTCGGGAAGCGGGTCAGTACAGCCGTGCCGATGACGATCGGTAGGAGCGTCAGGGCTATGAGGACCACTGTGCTGCGTGATCCGTACGAGACCGTGCCGCTGAGCGACCAGTGGATGGGTACTTCCTCTGGCATGGAAGGCACCTGGAGCAGCGTATAGGCGCTGATCAGCACCGCGACGGCAACCGAAGCTGTCAGCAGGCTCCGGTGGAAGACATCCAGGGTGAAGTCTGGTTCTGGACGGGACGCCATCGAGGGAAAAGTGAGGGGACGTTCTTCTTTTCTGAAGGCTTGTCCCTGTGATGGGGCTTCGCTCCGGCCTGTCCCACCGCGCTGCTCCTCTGCCATGCCGCCCCCTCAGCGCCGTAGTGTCCTTGGAGGCCATCCTTGCAGAACCTCCACCACGGCTGCTGGGGAACGCAGGAGGGTTACGTCCGGCGCGGGTGTCCCACCCCCGCCAAGTGTCTGCCTGAACAAGGGTCCTCTCCATGCTTCAAGGCCACCCGCAACATCGGCGTGAAGGTCAGCGTCGCCCAGGACTGAGCCCCCTGAGCGTGTGGGACGGTCGTGCTCAGGCGTACTGGCCGGCGGCGATGAGGATGAACACGAGGAGCCCGAGGATCACGAGCAGGTAGAGGATTCCCAGCGCCAGGGAGATCCACCCCATCACCACACCTGGGGCGCCGTTTGCGCCGCCGCGGTTGGCTTTGCGGCCCTGCCAGACGCCCAGCCAGCCGAGCACGAGGGACACCGGGCCGGTGATCCACAGGAACGGGGAGATGACCACGGCGTTGACCAGACCGATAATGCCCAGCACCAGACCGGCGGTCTCGTTCCCCTTTCCCGGCGGCTGCTGCTGATAGCCGTAGCCGGACCCGGGCGCGGGGCCGTCCGCGTAGGGATAGTCGCCCTGCGGAGAGCCGGGGTGCCCGTACCCGGGATGCTGAGCGTAGGTCTGCTGCGGGTAGGCGGGGTAGCCGCCAGGCTGAGCCGGACTCTGAGGTGCTTGAGGGTAGTGCCCCTGATTGGACTGCTCGTAGTCGGGGCGAGGGTGATCGGCGTCGTCAGATCCCTGTGTCACAGGGGGCTCCTTCCAGAGAGCGTACGTTCCCCGTGCGTCGAGGTGAGAGGCGCAAGGGCTGCGGCGGCGTCAGGGCGCGGTGGTCATGAAGCCGACGAGGGCGAGAAGCACGAACAGAACCGCGATGGCAGCGAAGGCCACGCCGATCCAGCCTGTGACCCGGCCAGCGGTCTGCACGCCGGAGACGTTGCCGGCCCTGCGTGCCACGCTGGCCTGCCAGACCGCCAGGGGGCCGAAGACGATCGGCAGCAGCAGGATGCCCAGAATTCCGAAGACCAGGGAGAGGGTGGCGTTCTGCTGGCCCGGCTGCTCACCGCCCTGCGGCGCCTGGCCGTAATGGCCTGCGGGGTAAGGGCTCTCGGCGGCGTTCGGCTCAGCGGGCTGGCCGTAAGGACCGTTGTTCTGAGTCGGTTCAGTCATACCGATTACTCTATGCCTGATTTCCTGAATGTCCCCTGAAAGCCATTCAGCCCTTGCGGGCGCGGAGCTCCTCGACCATCTGGGGGAGGACGTCGTTGAGGTCCCCGACGACGCCGTAGTCGGCGATCTCGAACACCGGGGCATCCTCGTCCTTATTGATCGCCACGATCACATCAGCAGTCTGCATGCCCGCCTTCTGCTGGATGGCTCCCGAGATGCCCACCGAGATGTACAGCTGCGGGGAGACGGTCACACCGGTCTGGCCCACCTGCGCGGAGTGGTGGACCCACCCGGCGTCGGTCGCCGCGCGAGAGGCGCCGATGGCGGCACCCAGCTCATCAGCGAGCTCCTCCACCAGGGTCAGGTCGCCGTCCACACCCCGACCAGCGGCGACGACGACGCGCGCCTCAGCGAGCGGGGGCCTCCCTGACTTGGGCAGTTCGGCCGTCTCCAGCACCTCAAAGCCGGGAGCAGGCTTCACCGGCAGGGCGGTCACCTCCGGGGCTGCGCCGCCCTCCAGCAGAGCCTCCACAATATTGGGCTTCACCGTGGCGATCAGCGGCCCCTCCGCAGCCCGGGAGACCGTGGTGCGCTCACCGGCCAGCACCGACTTGGTGACGGTGCCGTCCGTATCGAGCCCCGTGGCGGAGGTGATCAGGCCGGCATCCAGCCGCACCGCAAGGCGGGCCAGAGCGTCCACCGCGTCCGGAGTGTCCGTCCCCAGGATCACTGAGGCGCCGGACTCCTTGACCGCGGTCTCCAGCAGATCCACCAGGGCCACGTCGGGCGGGAGAATCTCGCCCTCGCCCACGTACACCTCACGGACGCCCTTGATGCTCAGCGGTCCGGCCGCGGCCTCCGCCGAGGCGCCGGAGACCACGGAGACATCGCCCAGGCGCTCCGCGATGGTCAGCAGCTCCGCCTGCGCGCCCGTGAGGGACTCGTTCACACGGTCCAGGAGCACCAGGACCTGGCTGATTCCGGAAGTGGCCATGCTCATACCAGACGCTCCTTCGCGAGATAGTCCACGATCTTCTTCCCGCCCGCGCCGTCGTCAGTGACGACCTGACCAGCCGGCCGGGCCGCACGCTGCCGCACGTTCACAAGCTCCACCTTCGGGACCGTCTCAGCCGGCGCGAGCCCCACATCAGCCAGGTCGAAAGCAGACACCGGCTTCTTCTTGGCAGCCATGATCGCCTTGAAGTTCGGATAGCGCGGGTCATTGGCCTGGTCAGTGACCGAGACGACGGCGGGCAGAGCGACGTCGAGCTTCTGGATCGCCCCGCCGCTGATCCGGCTGACAACCAGGTGCTCGGCCTGCAGGCCGATCTCCACCGCCTGGGTCAGGGCCGGGATGCCGAGGCGCTCGCCGATCTGGGCAGGAACGGCACCGGACTCGCCGTCCTCAGAAGCCATGCCAGTCAGCACCAGCCACTCGGCGTCGTCGTCGCTCTCGAAATCTGCTTGGTCGCGCACCGTGCGGACCAGTGCGGCAGCCGCCGCGGAGGTGGCCCAGACGTCCGCCCCGGCCAGAGCGTCATCGGTCAGCCGGAATCCATCGTCAGCGCCGAGCTGCAGCGCCTTCTTCAGCGCGGCCGAGGCGCCCTCGGGGCCCACGGTGACAGCGGAGACCCGCACCTCACGGTCCGTCAGCGACTCCTTGATCTGCAGAGCCGCCTCGAGGGGGTACTCATCCAGCTCACCGAGGATCCCCTCGGAGCGGTCCAGGCGGTTCTCCTGCGTGAAGCGGCGCTCCAGCTGGGAGTCGGGCACCCATTTGACCAGGGTGATGATGTGAAGCGGTGCCGGCATGAGGTCCTTTCAGTCCAGGTATCCGCAGCGTTCCAGAATCGCCCTCCAGTTTCGCACGATCCGCGCCGCCCGGGCAGGGGCGGCGTAATGTAGGACGCATGGCAGCTTTCACGCTCGGTCCGGCCCTCCTCTTCTGCCCTGCTGACCGCCCCGAACGGTTCGCCAAAGCCGCCGCCCGCGCTGACGCCGTGATCCTCGACCTGGAGGACGCCGTCCTGCTCGAGCACAAGGCCCATGCCCGGGAGAACCTCACCCAGACCCTGAACTGGGAGGACGAGCTCACCCCTGAGAGCACCATCGTGCGGATCAACGGGGCGGCCTCCGGGGAGCAGGCCGAGGATGCCGCCGCCGTGGCCGGCACCGAGGTCCGATGGGTGATCGCGCCGAAGGCGGAGGACCCCGCCGAGCTCGACGACCTCGCCGCCCGCCTGCCCGGCGTGGGGCTCATCCCTCAGATCGAGACGCCCCGCGGCGTGCTGGAGGCCGCCCGGCTGGCCGCCCACCCCTCCGTCGTCGCCCTCTTCTGGGGCACCGAGGATCTCATCGCCGGGCTCGGAGGGGCCGGGGCCCGCCGCGCAGACGGCGCCTGCCTGCCAGTGATCCGGCACGCCCGCAGCCAGCTTCTCCTGACCGCCGGGGCCTACGGGATCCCCGCCGTCGACACGATCTTCACCAGCCTGAAGGACGTCGCCCGGCTCAGGCAGGAGACCGCCGATGCCGTCGCCGAAGGGTTCATCGCCAAAGCCTGCATCCACCCCCAGCAGGTCCCCACGATCCGGTCCGCCTACGCCCCCGAGCCCGCACAGGTGGAATGGGCGAAGGCCCTGCTGGTGGAGTTCGCCGTCCACGCCGGCATCCCAGCAGACGACGCCCCCATGGCCGACCCGGCCCGCAGCGGCGCCTTCCGCTTTCGCTCCGAGATGGTGGACGCCCCCGTCATCGCCCAGGCCCAACGCGTGATCCAGCGACACGAGGCGGCGCTGAGCACACCCGGCTGAGCGTAGACTCACCGTTATGTTCAACGGGTTCTATGAGGAGCTCCACGAGGAGTTCCGTGAGGTTGTCCGCGAGTTCGTGACCCGCGAGGTCGCCCCGAACTATCAGGAGTGGGACGCCGCGCACATGATGCCCCGCTCGCTGTGGGAAGCGGCAGCGGAGAACGGGCTGCTGGGACTGGCGGTGCCGGAGGAGCACGGCGGGATGGACCTGTCCGACTACCGGTTCCGAATGATCATTGACGAGGAGCTCGCCCGGGCCGACTGCCTGGCCGCAGGACTCGCCTTCCACCTGCACGACGACTGGGTGCTGCCCGCGGTGCTGCAGTTCGGCACCGAGGAGCAGAAGGAGGCGTGGCTGCCCCGGTTCATGGATGCCAGCCTGATCACCTCGGTGGCCTTCACCGAGCCTGGTGCCGGCTCCGACCTGCGCGGCATCCGCACCAAGGCGGTCAAGAATGACGACGGCTCGTGGACCCTGAACGGGCAGAAGACCTTCATCGGCAACGGCATCAGCGGCGACGCGGCCCTGGTGCTCGCCCGCACCGGGGACTCCTACTCGCTGTTCCTGGTGGAGAAGAGGGACAACCCCGGGTATCAGCCCGGCCGGCAGCTGGACAAGATGGGGCTGAAGGCCTCGGACACCGCCGAGCTGTTCTTCTCGGATGTGAACATCCCCGCCGGGAACCTCATCGGGGAGGAGGGCCGCGGCCTGGAGTACGCCAAGGCGGTGCTGCCGCAGGGCCGGCTCGCGCTCTCAGCCGCTGCCGTGGTCGTCACGGACACTGTGCTGACTTCCACGCTGCAGTATGTGAAGGACCGGGAGGCGTTCGGCCAGCCGATCGCCGGGTTCCAGCACACCCGCTTCCAGCTGGCGGAGATCGCCGCCCAGCTGGAGGCCGCCCAGCGGATGCTGGCTGCCGCTGTGGAGCAGCACAACGACGGCGGCCTGGACCAGATCACGGCCGCGAAGCTGAAGCTCCACACCTCGGAGTTCACCAAGCAGGCTGTGGACACCTGTCTGCAGCTCCACGGCGGCTACGGCTACATTCTCGAGTATCCGGTGGCCCAGGCGTTCCTGGCGGTCCGCCTGATGACGATCTTCGGCGGCACCAGCGAGGTCCTCAAGGAGACCATCGCCAAAGACCTCCTCAGCTGAGAAGTCTCATAGATTCTCGGCGATGAGGGCCGCCAGCAGGGCGGTCCGGGGGGCGATGTATGCGGTCAGGGCGTGCTCATGCTCGGCGTGGGCGCCGTCGCCGACCGCCCCCATCCCGTCCAGAGTGGGGATGCCGGCCGCGGCGGTGAAATTGCCGTCCGAGGCGCCGCCGACCTCGCGCCCGGCGGGAGCCTCGATGCCCAGCTGCCCGGCGAGCCGCTCCGCCTGACGGAAAAGGCCCTCACCGGCGGTGCGCTCCATGGGAGGACGGTTGATGCCGCCGGTGACCTCAACCCGGGTGCCCTCCACCGGGCTGGTGAGCTCACGGATCTGCCGGTCGGTGCGCTCCTGCTCGGCGATGCTGGTGGCCCGGCCGTCCACCGCGACGGTCGCCACGTCAGGGACCGTGTTCGTCGTAGTGCCCGCGGCCATGACCGTGGGGGTCACCGTGGTGCCGACCGCCGGGTCGCCGAGCGCCTCAATGGCAGGGAGCAGCTGTCCCAGGGCGATGCCGGCGTTGATGCCCTTCTCCGGGTCCAGCCCGGCATGGGCGGCACGCCCGTGGACGTGCACCTGCCAGTCCGCGGTGCCCTTCCGGGCGATCTTCAGGTCCCCACGCTCACCGATCGCGCCCTCCATCACGAAGGCCGCCCGGGCATTCCTCCCCTCCTCAAGGAGCAGCCGCCTGCCCGTGGCGGAGCCGACCTCCTCGTCCCCGGTCACCACAATGGACAGTCCGGTGAGGTCCTGCCCGGCCTCGTGCAGAAGGGCGGCGGCATGGAGGGACATCACGACGCCGGTGAGCATGTCGAAGACGCCGGGGCCGCGCATCACACCGTCAGTGCGGGTGAACGGCTTCCGAGCAAGCGTGCCGATCGGCCACACGGTGTCCTGGTGGTTGACCAGAAGCACGCACGGGTCCGCCGAGCCGAACCTGATGCGAACGTTCGTCACGCCGTCGTGCACCAGGGCTTCGGCGTCCACCCCGTAGGCGTCGAGCTCGAGCCGCTCCGAGGCCAGGGCGACCACCTCGGCGGCGCCGCGGGCCACGGCGTCGTAGTCGTTCGAGGGGCTCTCCGCCTCGACCAGCCGCTGAACGTCAGCGATCATCGTCTCCAGCCGCGCCTCAGCGGCGGCGAGCAGGGCCGGTGTTGCCATGTCAGGGTCAGTCATGCGGACCAGCCTATCGGGGCGTTCAGCCAGTGTTGGGTGTATAAGTGGTGCCCAAGAACGTGTGATGCGCATGACGACGGAAGGACGATCGAGAGATGCCTGACCCTGCCGAGCACGACCGACAGAAGCCGCTGCGGCCCCGTGCGGCCTCAGCGGCGAAGAAGTCCACGTGGCTCATCTACGTCTTCGGAGCCCTGGGTGGGCTGAACTGGGGGTATGACACCGGCGTCATCTCTGCGGCCCTGCTCTACCTGCGTGAGGACCTCGATGTCGGTGCCTGGATCGAAGGGACCCTGGTCGCCGCGCTGATGATCGGCGCGGTCGTGGGGGCCGCCGTCGGCGGGTACTTCTCCGACAAGTACGGACGCCGGGCCGTGCTCTGGGCCACCGCCGTGGTGTTCATCATCGGCCCGGTGGGCATGGCGCTCTCCCCGGAGTGGATCACCCTGACCGTCTTCCGGTTCGTCACCGGCATCGGCGCCGGCCTGGCCGCGCTCATCCTTCCCGTCTACCTCTCCGAGCTGTCACCGGCCCGGCTGCGCGGACGGACGACGGCGCTCTACGCGCTGGCGATCGGCGTGGGCCAGTTCCTCGGGTTCGTGATCGGGCTGGCCTTCGCAGGTGACATCAGCGCCGGCGAGGTGGACGGCTGGCGGTGGATGCTCGGCCTGTCCGTGGTGCCGTCGCTGCTGTTCGCCGCCGGGCTGCTGTTCGTCTGGGAGACCCCGCGCTGGCTGGTGCAGAAGGGCCGCGAGGACGAGGCTTGGGAGATTCTCCACTACGACCGCGACGCCGCCGAGGCCGAACGGGAGATGCTCGAGATCAGAACCACCATCGAAGCCGAGCGCACCGCTGGGCGCACCGTGCGGGAGGCGCTCACGCAGCCGTGGGTGAAGCCCGCCCTGCTCATCGGATTGGGCCTGGCGTTCTACAACCAGTTCATGGGCATCAACACGGTGGTCTACTACACCCCCACCGTGCTGCAGACGGTCGGCTTCAGCGCGGAGGACGCCGTCGCCTCCAACCTGATCGTCGGCATCACCCACATCCTGGCGGTCATCTTCGCGATCGCCATGGCGGACAGGCTCGGCCGCCGTCCCCTGCTGCTGATCGGCGCGGCCGGCGCGATGGTCTCCCTGGCGGTGCTGGGCATCGCCGGGCTGACCATGCTGCCCGGCGAGGAGGAGCTGGAGGCTATGGAGGCGGCCGGGCAGACCCCCGAGGCCGGCGCGGTCGGAGTCATCACCCTGGTCTGCATCACCCTGTACATCTTCATGTTCCAGGCCTCCTGGGGCTCCATCGTCTGGGTGATGCTCGGGGAGATCTTCCCGTTGGGGGTGCGTGCGGCTGCCATGTGCTTGGCGACGACGGCGCTCTGGGCGGCCAACGCCGTCGTGGCGTTCGGGTTCCCGCCGCTGCTGGATGCCTTCGGTGTCGGCTGGGTCTTCCTCGGCCTGGCGGTCTCCACGCTGACGGGCCTGATCTTCTGCTGGGTGAAGGTCCCGGAGACCAAGGGCCGCAGCCTCGAGGAGATCGAGGCCGGCTTCCGGCAGACCGGCAGCCTGGCCGTGGTCCCCGGCACCAAGCGCGTGGTGCAGTGGGAGACCGACCGGCCCCGGGACTAGACGCTGACCCTCCGCCGCTCGTACTCACGGGCCTGGTGCTGCAGCGGTACGGTCCAGACCTCCCCGGGCTCCAGACACTTGTGCTGCCCCTCCACATTGACGTCGATCGGCTCCGCTGAGCCCTCCGAGAGGTTCAGGGTGACCTGCTCGTGGTCGATGCGGACCAGGATCGGTTGGTTGCGGTACCGGATCCGGAAGCAGACCTCGGGCACTTCGTCCGGCAGCAGCGGGTGCAGCCAGAGCGCATCCGAGCGGGTCTCCACGCCGCCGTAGCAGCGGATCACCATGTCCACGGTGCCGGCCATCGCCCCCATGTGGATGCCTTCGCGGACGGTGCCGCCCTGGGTGTCGGCGATGTCGGCCTCCAGAGCCTCCTTGAACAGGTTCCAGGATCCGGCGCGGTCGAACCGTGCCGCCACCCAGCCGTGCACCAGCCGGGAGAGCGTTGACCCGTGGGAGGACCGGGCCAGGTAGTACTCGATGGTATGGCCGAAGTCGTCCATCGTCAGCTCGTAGCCCATGTGCTTCAGCGCCCCGATGAGCTCCTGGGCGGAGAAGATGTAGCAGAGCATCAGGACGTCGGCCTGCTTGGAGAGCTTGTAATGGTTGGTGGCGTCGCCCTCGGCCTGCAGGATCAGGTCCAGGCGGCCGATGTTGCCGTACTTGGCGCGGTAGCCTTCCCAATCGAACTCGAGAAGATCCTCATACCCCTCGAACTGGCTGATCACACCGCCCTCATGGAAGTGGATGCGCAGCCGCTGGGAGACGTGGTCCCAGTTCTCGAGCTCGTCGTCGTAGATGTCCAGCCACTCGGAGAGCGGATCGTCCCGGTCGTCGAGCTCACGGACCAGCTCAGCGCTGTGCCGGAGAACGAAGGAGGCGAGCACGTTGGTGTAGGCGTTGTTCCGCAGCCCCGAGCCGGGGGAGTCCGGGTAGCCGTCGTGGTACTCGTCGGGGCCCATGACCCCTTCGATGTCGTACCGGTCGGCCTCGGCGTCGTACGTCGCCATGGACACGAAGAACCGGCTGATCTCCACGAGCATCTCCCCGCCGTAGTCGGAGAGGAACGTGTAGTCCTGGGTGACCTCGAAGTAGCGCAGCACCGAGTAGGCGATGGCGAGGGAGACGTGCCGCTGCCGGTGCGAGTTGTCCGGCATCCACTGCTGGGAGCGGGGATTCCACAGCTCGGCGGGGGTCTCCTCGCGGCCGTCGGAGCCGGCCTGCCACGGGTACATGGCACCCTCGTAGCCTTCTGCGCGGGCCATCTCCCGGGCCTCGTCCAGTCGCCGATACCGGTACATGAGCAGTCCGCGGGTCAGCTCGGGCCGGCGCAGGGTCAGCATCGGGTACATGAACATCTCGTCCCAGAACAGGTGGCCGCGGTACCCCTCGCCGTGGAGGCCGCGGGCGCCGAGGGAGGCGTCGAGGTCGTGGCGGGCCCCGTTGGCGGTCTGCAGCACGTGGAACGTGTGAAGGTTCAGGGCGAGCTGCTGGCGCTGGTTGGTGCCGGCCTCCTCCGCGTCGCTGCCGAGGGAGACGGCGAAGCGGTGCCAGAGCGCCCCCCACATCTCCTCCTGGTAGCTGAGGAGCTCCCGAAAGCTGGAGGCTCGCTGCACGCGTTTGACCGCGTTGTGCCAGACGGTGCTGATGGCGTGGTCGTGGGA
This sequence comes from Nesterenkonia populi, assembly GCF_007994735.1. NCBI lineage: Bacteria > Bacillati > Actinomycetota > Actinomycetes > Micrococcales > Micrococcaceae > Nesterenkonia > Nesterenkonia populi. The sequence goes on from NZ_VOIL01000001.1 coordinate 593,144, forward strand.
GTTCGAGGCCGCGGCGATCTTCTCGATCCGCACCGGCACCCCGGCGTCCAGGTTCAGGGAGATGTCGTGGCCGGCCACCAGGTCTCCCTCCATGACAGGGCGGCGCATGGGGGTGGTCATCCCGGGGGTGGTCACGGAGGTGCGGGAGGCGACGGCGATCTGCACCTTGGACTGGCTGGTCTGGGTCTCCAGCAGCACGGTCTCGCCGTCGACCTCGCGGGCGTCCACGGCCTCGAGGTGGTTTCCGGAGAGCTCCCGGTCCGCGGCGACGTTCCGGTTGGCGACCCGCCCGTCGATCATCGACCGGATGGCGACGCTGCCGGACCAGTTCTCCGCCTCGAGCTTGACCTCCATGCAGCCGAGATGGACGTTGGCCAGAGACTGGAACTGCCGGATGGTGACTTTGGTGCGGCGGCCGTGGAGGTCCTGGTAGCGGGCCACGCGGGTGTGGAGGCCGCGGCGCATGTCGACCTCCTGGAAGTAGTCGATCAGCTCAGGGGACCCGGGCAGCAGCGGGCTGCCCGCCTCCGGGGTGATCTCAAGGAAGGTCCAGTTGGGGATGTTGACCATGTGCTCGGTCTCCACGGTCTTCCCCATGATGTCGGTCTTCAGCCGGTTGAAGACTCCCGCCATGTAGTTGCCGGGGTAGTGGGCGGCGTCGGCTGATGTGCCGGGGTAGGAGCCGCGGGTGCCCCAGTAGCCGTTGGCGGTGGTGGTCAGCGTCTCGCGGGTGGGCTCCTCCTTGGGGTCGAAGCTGTCGTAGCGAAGCACCCATGTGGGGTCGAAGGGCCGGGTGGTGCGGGTCTCCAGCTTCGCCGCGGCGAGGTCCCTGACCACGATATCGGCCCCGCCCTCCTTGAGGCGCTTGGGGTCATCGCCCCGGTTGAGGCCCACCACCATGCCGAAGTTCCCGGCCCGTCCGGCCTGAACCCCGGAGACTGCGTCCTCGACCACGATGGCGTCCTGCGGCTCCACGCCCAGCAGCACGGAGGCATGCAGGAACATGTCGGGGGCCGGCTTTCCGGGGAGCCCCAGCTGGGCGATGTCGGAGCCGTCCACGATGACGTCGAAGGACTCCAGCAGCCCGGCGCGGCGCAGCACCTCACGCCCGTTGCGGGAGCTGGTGGCCAGGGCGATCGGGATCTCATCCCTCCGCAGCCGGTCGATGAGGGTGACAGTGGTGCTGAAGGTCTCCACGCCGTCGCGGTCCATCACGGTCTCGAAGTGCCCCTGTTTGCGGGCGGCGAGGCTGTGGACGGTCAGCGAGTCCGGGGAGTCGCCGGGGCGGCCGTCGGGAACCTCGAGGCCGCGGGCGGCCAGCAGACTGCGCACCCCGTCCTCGCGGGGCCGGCCGTCCACATAGTTGAGGTAGTCCTCGTCGGTGAACTCCGGCTGCGGGGCCCCGGCGATCTCGGCCAGTGCGGCGTCGAACAGCTCCTTCCACGCCTTGGAGTGCACGCCGGCGGTGTCGGTGACCACGCCGTCCATGTCAAAGATGACGGCGCGGAAGTGGCGCAGTGCGTGCCGCTTGGCCTCGGCGCTGTGGCGGAAGGGGTTCTCGAAGGGGTGCATATCAAGCCTCAGACGTCTGTGCGGATCGGGATCTGCTGTAAGTCAGGGTCTTACTGCCTCCTCATCCTAAGCCTGAGTCCGCGAGGCCGCCGCGTGACGCGTGCTGCCGGGTAGAGTCGTGGCTGTGGCGCGCCGATCCAACATTGAGCTGACCTTCCGGGAGGTCACCGGCACCTCCGGGAAGAAGAACGTCGCCGCGGGCACCGTGGTCGACTGGATCGACAAGACCGCCTACGCCTGCGCGGCGTCATGGACCCGCTCCCAGTGCGTGACCTCCTACGTGGGCAACATGCACTTCACCCGGCCGGTCCCCCGGGACACCCCGGTGCGGGTGCAGGCCCGGGTGGTGCACACCGGCCGCCGCAGCGTCCACATCCAGACCCGGGTGCTCTCCCGCGCGGAGGGGTCCTGGAAGGTCTGCACCGAGTGCTTCATGATCTACGTGGCCGTGGGGGAGGACGGCGAGCCCGTTGAGGTTGCCCCCTTTGAGCCCTCCACGGACCTGGAGATCCGGCGCGACGTCGACGCCGCCCGTCGGATGGACCACCGTCGGCAGATCGAGGAGCAGATCCGCGCTCTGCCCGAGTCCATGGGGGAGCCCGAGGCGCTGACCCTGCGGTTCGTCGCCGACACCGAGGAGCGCTACCCGGACGGGAAGGTCCGCGGCGGCGCGGTGATGAAGTGGATCGACCTCGCCGCTGAGATCTGCGCCGAACGCTACAGCGGCCACCGGGTCACCTCAGTGCTCACCGGCGGGGTCCGGTTCTACCGGCCCATCACCGTGGGCGACCTCGTGGAGGTGGACGCACGGCTGGTGCTCACCGGCACCAAATCGATGCACGTGCTCGTCCGGGTCCGCAGCGGGGACCGGACCGAACGCCGCCCGGAGGACGTCGCCTACGGGCTGCCGGTGATGGTCGCGCTCGACGAGAGCGGCGCGGCGATGCGCATCACCCGCTGGGAGCCCATCTCGGATGAGGACTACGCCGTCGCTGAGAAGGCCCGCCGCATCCGGGACCTGCGCAACGCGACGCTGCTGACGCCCTCCCCGGACCCGGTGTGAGCCGCTGATCTCCGCCCTGAGGCTGAGTACGACGTCGTGCCTGTCCCGTTAGGCTGACCAGCGTGAATGAGCAGCAGGCACCCGAACCGCACACCCCCGGCCCCTACGGGGCGCAGCCCGGCTCGGGCTGGCAGGCCCCAGGTCCGGACGGCCAGTCGGATCCCTACGGCCAGGCCGGCCGGTACGGGCAGCCCGCGCCCCAGCAGGCACCGGGCCAATATCCGCCGGGACAGCCCCAGAACACCGAGGGCACCCGGGGGGGCACGGAGCGGCATTCGGTCAAGCACCCGGCCAAGGGGTTCCCTGCCCGCCTGTGGGGACAGCCGGACTCAGACCCGGGCCGGCTCTCCTGGTGGGACCTGCTGACCGCGGTCCCGTACTTCGGGTTCTTCCTGATCGGCACCACGCTGCTGACCCTGCTGGCACAGGCCTCCGGCCTGGACGCCGCCGGCGGCGTAGAGCTCACCGATGAGGACTGGATGGGGGAGTTCATCCTCAACGCCGTGATCTTCGGGATCCTGCTCGCGCTGATCCTGCCGCTGAACGCCAAGGCGCTGATCCGCAGCTTCCGGGTGTTCACCCACAGCGCCCTGGCATGGCTGAAGCTGCTGGCCGTGCCCGGGCTGTGGTTGGTGACCATCCTCTGCAACCTGCTGATCACGGTGCTGATCTTCGTGATCTTCGGGGAGGAGCCCACCGTCTCGGAGAACCAGGCCGGCCTGGAGGAGATGATGCAGGTGGTGCCGTTCTGGGCCGCACTGCTGCTCTTCGGGATCGTGGTGCCCTACATCGAGGAGTACTTCTTCCGGCACCAGCTGGTGGGCAAGCTCTCCACGGTGCTGAACATCTGGGTGTGCGCGGCGATCTCGATCCTGATCTTCGCCGGGGTGCACGTCACCGCGGAGCTGATGACCGGGGATGCGGTGCTCATCATGACCTCCCTGTTCACCTACCTGACCATGTCGGTGATCATGACCCTTGCGTACATCTTCAGCGGCAGGTCGCTGGCGTTCGCCTGGTTCGTGCACGCGTTCAACAACATCGTCGCCGTGTGCAGCATGTACTTCCTGATGCCCTACATGGACGATCTCGCCCTGATCATCCTCTGACATGACAGCCGCAGAGCGCGACGGCGCTTCAGGCGAGCCGGACGCCGCGGACTCGCCCAGGGATCCGCGCCCAGTCCATCGGCAGATACTCAGCCTGGCTGTCCCCGCCCTGGGGGCGCTGGTGGCGGAGCCGCTGTTCCTGCTGGCCGACACCGCGATCATCGGACGGCTCGGCACCGAGCCCCTGGCGGGCGCGGCGCTGGGCATCACAGTGATGCAGACGGTGGTGGGGCTGATGATCTTCCTCGCCTACTCCACCACTCCCGCGGTCGCCCGGTTCCTGGGCGCGGGCAGGCTGGCCAAAGCGCTGGCAGCAGGGCGCGACGGCGTCTGGCTGGCCCTGCTCCTGGGGATGGTCCTGGCGCTGGCCGGCGCCGCGTTCGGCCCCGAGCTGCTGCGGGCGATGGGCGCCGAAGGTGCTGTCCATGAGTACGCCTGGGCGTATCTGCTGTGGTCGCTGCCGGGCCTGCCGGCCATGCTGCTGGTCTTCGCAGCTGTGGGAACCCTGCGCGGCCTCCAGGACACCAAGACCCCGCTGGTGGTCGCCGCGGTCGGGTTCACCGGCAACGCGGTGCTGAACCTGAGCCTGGTCCACCCGCTGGATCTGGGGGTCGCCGGCGCCGCGCTGGGCACCTCGATCGCCCAGTGGGGGATGGCGGTCGCGTACCTGGTGATGCTCGCCCCGCGGCTGCGCGCCCGGGGGGTGGCGCTTGCCCCGGACCCGATGGGACTGCGCAGCTCCTTTGCGGTGGGCGGCTGGATGTTCCTGCGCACCCTGGCGCTGCGCGCCGCGATCTTCGCCACGGTGCTGGTGGCCACGGACTTGGGCCCGGAGGTCCTGGCCGCGCACCAGGTGGCTTTCGTGGTGTTCTCCACCATGGCGTTCGCCCTGGATGCGCTCGCGATCGCAGCTCAGGCGCTCATCGGCCGGGAGATGGGGGGTGCGCGCAAGGAGGAGGCTCGCCGGATGACCCGGCTGATGATCCTCTGGTCGCTGGGCTTCGGGATGGTCACCGGTACGCTGGTGGCGGCTGCCGCGCCTTGGGCGCCGGCGCTGTTCACCCCGGATGAGCAGGTGGCTGCGGGGATCACCGCCGCCCTGCTTGTTCTGGCCGCAGCGCAGCCGCTGGCAGGCTTCGTGTTCATCCTCGACGGCGTCCTCATGGGAGCCGGCGACGTCCCCTACCTCGCGCTCGCCGGCCTGGTGAACCTCGGCATCTATCTGCCCGCCCTGTGGTGGGCCGCTCAGCAGGGACGCACGGGCACGACGGCGATTCTGTGGCTCTGGCTGGCGTTCGCCGTCGTGTTCATGGGCGGCCGCGCCCTGACCCTGGGCCTGCGCATCCGAACGGAGACCTGGATGCGCCTCGGCGAAACCCGCTGAGCGGGCGTAGACTCCTGGCCGTGTCCGTGACCAAAGTTCCTGCTGAGACCGCCGCCGCGCTCCAGCGGCCCGTCTGGCTCCGCGCCGGATTCACCGCCGCGTTCGGCGCCTTCGCCACCTTCTGGACCGGCAACGCGGAGCTTGCCGGGCTCTGGGGCGAGAACGCCTTCGTCGTCGGCAAAGTCGTCATGGCCGCGTTCTTCGTCCTCGCCTCCTCCATGGTGTGGGAGTACGGCAAGAACGAGAACGTGCCGGAGAAGCTGCGGACGGCACTGGCAGCCGGGGCCGCGCTCTGGGCGCTCAGCGGCGTCGTCGTCATCTTTATGACGAGCAGCGTCGCCGTCGCCGTCGCCGCCGGCATCGGACTTCTCAGCATGGGCGCAGCTGAGCTCATCGGCGGCATCCGGGTGCGCCACGAGTTCGTCCCCGCCCGCGACCACATCACCGTCGGCACGGTCACCGCGCTCACCGGCGTCGCCCTGTTCATCTGGCACGGCCCCGACCTTCATGCCGTTGCCGGCACCGCCGGAATGGGAATGATCCTCGCCGCGGCGCTGCTGCTCATCAGCGCTGCGGGCCTCACTCATGAGGCGCGGCAGGCGAAGGCCTGAGGCGCACTGCCGCGAGGCGAGCCGTTGATGTCTCGCGTAGAATAGTGTGGCCCCAGAACCCCGTCCGATTGGAACCTGCACGTGCCCGATGACCAGAACCGGCGGCGCTCCCTGCTTCAGTCGGTGAAGGCTCCCCTGATCTTCTCGGCGGTGCTGGGGGCAGTTGCGGCCGCAGTGGTGTTCATGGCCACCTCGGGCGGCACTGACAATCCTCGGGTCCAGCAGGGTGTGGGGGAGGCCGGCGGCCTCAATGCACCCATCAACTTGGCGCTCATCGCCTTCGGCATCGCGTTCATCGTTGCGCTGCTGCTGGTCTCCATGCTGCAGCTCGCCTCCCGGGAGAACCCGGAGGAGCTCAGGCAGGGCTCTGGGGTGAATCTGAACTCAGAGGAGCTCTACAGGCAGCAGGTTGCTGAGCGGCGTGAGAAGGAGCGCCGCAAGAAGCAGGAGGAGGCCCGCCGCGAGCACGGCGAGCCCCCCTACGGCCGCGACGCCGAGTAGCGCCGCCGCCCCCTTCATTTCTTCTTCGACTTCTTCTCTGCCTTGGCGCGCGCATCCATCAGCTCGCTGCGCATCTGGTCGCGGAACTCTTTGGCCGCCACCGCCGACTCCGAGGTCGGCTGCTCGATGGCCGCGGCCTTCTCTGCCGAGGACGGCTTGTTCAGCTTCCGCTCCCGGCGAGGCTCCTCCTCATTCTGCGGGGGAGCGGCGTCGCTGCGGCCGTTCTTTCGGGCCGCAGCCTGCCGGGCCCGGTAGGCCCGGACGTGCGCACGGTTGGCGCAGTTGCCGAAGTCGCAGAACAGTTTGGAGCGGTTCCTGGTCAGATCGATGATCGCGGCGTCGCAGTCCTCGCCCTTGCAGGTCCGCAGACGGCTGGTCTCCTCCTCCACCACCAGGTGCGCCAGCCCCGCCGCGATGGTGGCGGTCATGACGTCGCCGAGCTTCTTCGAGACCGGGATCGGCGCCTGCCGGAAGGGAGGCTTGTCCCTGCCGGGGTCGTCGACCTTTTCCAGGCGGGTGCCCACCCCGGCGAGCAGCTCATTGATCTGCTCCGCCGGCTGGCTCCCGGTCACGGGGGCCTGGTTCCAGATCTGCCGCAGGGCGGTCCGCAGCCCTTGGACCTTCTCCAGCTGAGGTCGGTCCACCGTGGAGGTGGGCCAGTCCAGGCCGGCGTCCTGCCGGCCCGCGTAAGTCCTCAGGCCTTCCACCGTGGTGAGGGTGTCGGGTGCCTGCTGGTTGCTTCTGAGGCCCGCCTCAGTGTTGATCAGATCGGCAGCCGCGGTCAGTGCGCGGTTGATCTCCGGGTTGAACATGCAGCCTCTCCTGCCCATGTCACGTGACCGGCCTGGTACGGCAGTACGGTCACTCGGTGCAACTGAAAAGCGTCCGCGGACAGGTAACGGCCGTCCGGTGCAGACGCTTGTGCTCCACAGTGTAGCCGCAAAGCATCGCACCTGGTCAGAGCCACGTGGCCGGCCCCAAGGGCGCGCATGCCGTGCACGTCCTTCGGCCGGCTGCTGAGGAGCCGCGTTTTCGGGATGAGGGCCGGGAGGGTCATATGCCTTCCGGGAAGAGGCCCCGCATCCGCACCAGGGAGGCCTGCATGTTCGCGGCGTTCTCCTTGAGCACTCCGGCGGCCTTCAGCGCTGCCCGCGCCGGCGGCAGCTGCCGGGAGGTGTCGAAGGTCTCGGTGACGATGACGCCGCCCTCGGCGGGCTCGATCTCCCACCGCCATCGGTGCCCGGTCGGTTGGCGCCACTCCACCGTCCGGTTCCGCTCCGCGCGGGTGACCCGCAGCGGCAGCCGGTACGGGACCCCGAACTTGCGCATATGCACGCTGAACTTCGTGCCCTCAGCGAGCTCGTGCGGGCCGATCGCCTGGGACTTCACCGTCCCGGAGCCGTCAAACTCGTGGTGCCGGTGCGGGTTCGCCACGAGCGCCCACACCTCCTCGGGTGAGGCCGGGACGAAGGCCCGGAACCCCACGGCGTGCGGGCCGGCATCCACCGGCTGAGGTGCGACGATGTCATCCTTCATGTTTGTGAGACTACCCTCACACTTCGACCCGGCGGTAGGGCCGGAATGATAATTGTTGAGTGATGAGCTCCTTCGGCACCCAAGGCAGAGCCAGGCAGCTGGCCGCCCGTGCGGCTGCTGAGGAGGCTGCCCACCCCGCTCAGACCACCGCGGCCCAGGCGGAGTCCCAGGCCCGGCTGCAGATCCTCATCGAGTCCCGGGCGATCTGGTCTCTGCTCTTCGGCGGGATGATCGGTCTTGTCGTGGGGTTCCTGGTCTTCCCAGGGGAGCGGCCCGCCCTGGCCGGCAACGATGACATGTCCATCCAGTTCTACGGGGCCGTGGTCGGAGGGGTGACCGCCGGGATGGCGTTCGTCGTCGGCTGGTCGCTGAACACCCGGATGGCGAACCTGTGGATCGGGCAGCGGCCCGCCCTGCGGCAGCTGATGGACACCGTCTCGCTGACCGTGGTGCACAGCTCCATCGCGGTGATGGCATCGTTGGGGATCTTCCGGGTGTTCCAGGAGGCGTTCATCGGCCTGACCGTGGACCATATCGCCGGGTCCGTGCTCGTGGCCCTGGTCGGCGCGGTCAGCGCCTACTTCAGCTTCAACTCCGGGGCCCGCATCACCGCCTTCACCCTCTCGACGATCCTGGCGATCTTCATGGCCAGCGGCATCCTGATCTCGACCCTCTTCGCCGAGAATCCCTACTGGTGGCACGTGATGTTCTCCGAGCTGGGCACCGGGCAGGCCGGAACCACCAGCTTCTGGACGTTCAACACCACGCTGGTGGTCTCTGGGGTGATCATCACCACCCTCACTGCGTTCATCACCCGAGACCTGCACGTCTGGGCAGACGCCGCCCGGGCGAAGGTCGGCAGGAGGCTGGCGGAGCGGCGACGCCGCGCCAAGGAGGGCAGCGGGAAGGTCCCTCTGCGCGCCCGGGTCTCGATCCGCCTCGACGGGCACTTCTGGACCCCGAGGATCGGCATCGTGCGCATCTGCATGATCGGGATGGGGGTCTGCCTGGCGGGGGTGGGGCTGATCCCGATCAGCCTGCACCACGACGGGCACGTGGTCGCCACCGCCGGGTTCGCGCTCTTCTTCCTCGTGCTGCTGCTCGGCATGCCGTACTGGCTGCCCGGGTTTCCCCGCTCCTTCTACCTGTTCAGCTACATCGAGGCGGCCGCGCTGATCTTCTCCTTCGTCCTCTGGATTCCGCTGGACTACTGGAACCTCACCTCCATGGAGCTGGTGGCCGCCGCGATCCTGTTCAGCTGGCTGGTGGTGTTCATCCGGAACATCGCCGCCCAGGTGGAGCGGGTGAGGACCGTAGGGTAGGCCTATGAGGTGGCGCGCGGCAGTGGTGGGGTCCGGTCCCAACGGCCTGGTGGCCGCCAACCGGCTCGCCCAGGCAGGCGCCCAGGTGACCGTCTTCGAGACGGCGGAGGCGCCCGGGGGAGCGCTGCGGTCGGCCGAGCTGTTCGGCGCCGGGCTGGTGAGCGATCTCGGCGCCAGCGTGCACCCGCTGACCATCGCCTCACCCGCATACGACGCCGTCCTGGACACCGCCCCGGACTGGGCTCATCCGCGCATTCCCGCTGTGCACGGGATCGACGGCGGCTGCCCGCCCGCGGTGCTTCACGCCTCCCTGGAGGAGACCGCTGCCGGGCTGGGCGCTGATGGCCCCCGGTGGGAGGCGCTGATGGGTCCGCTGGTGCGGCACTGGGATGACGTCCGCAAAAGCGTGTTCGCCCCGCCGAGCCGTCCCTTCGCCTACCAGTACGAGGATGCTGCGTGCCTCAGCGCCGACGCCGCCCTCTCACAGCGGCTGCGGCGCTCCTCCTTCGCGCCGCTCAGCGGGGCAGCGGGCGCGCTGGGGCGCACCCACGCCCTGGCTCAGCTGGGGCTGCGCGGGGCACTGCCCGCCCGTGCTCTGGACCGGCTCTTCTCCGAGGAGCGCACCCGGGCCCTGTTCGCCGGCTTGGCCGGGCATTCCGCCTCCCCCCTGAGCCGAACGATGACCTCGGCGTTCGGGGTGATCTTCGGGGCGGCCGCCCACGCCGGCGGCTGGCCGGTGCTGCGCGGCGGGTCCCAGCAGCTGGTGGATTCCCTGGTGGAGGCAATCACCGCTCGCGGCGGCCGGGTTGAGAGCGGGTTCATGGTGGAGTCGATGGTCGAGGCGCGGCTGCCTGCCGGGCGAATGGGCACTCGCAAGGACCTCCGGCGCCGGGGCTGGAAGCTGGCGGGCACCAGCGGCAGTCTGCAGCGCACTGCCGAGGAGGTCTACGACGTGGTGGTTCTGGACCTCACCCCCGCGCAGATGCTGCGCATGGACGGGCTCGATCTCCCCGGCTGGCTGCGCCGGCGGTTCAGCCGGTGGGACTACGGGCCCGCCGTTGTGAAGGTCGACTACCTGCTGAACGGCCCCGTCCCCTGGAAGCACCAGGAGATGGCGAATGCCGGCACCGTGCATCTGGGCGGCACGGCCTCCCAGATTGCCGCGGCAGAGTCAGCGGTCGGCCGCGGGGTGCTCCCCGGGCGTCCGTACGTGCTCATGGCTCAGACCGGTGCCGCTGATGAGGCCCGCACTCCGGATCACCGGCAGACCATGTGGGCCTACGCGCATGTGCCGCAGGGGCTGGATGCCTCCGGAGCACGGCGGGCTGTGCGGCTGATTGAGGAGGAGATCGCTCGGCAGGCGCCCGAGTTCAGGGACGTGGTCCTGGAGCGGAAGGTATGGGGGCCGGAGGAGCTGGAGGCGTGGAACCCGAATCTGGTGGGCGGAACCATCAGCGGCGGCCTGCCGACGCTGAGCCAGATGGTGGCCCGTCCTCGTCCGGTGATTCCTTATGCGGCGGGGCCTGACGGGGTGTACATGTGCTCCTCCTCGACTCCGCCGGGAGGCGGCGCCCATGGGATGGGAGGCTACAACGCGGCGATCAGCATCCTGAAGGATCTCGAGCTCCAGGATTAGGGGCCGGCTGGCCTCCTGAGAGTTCGGACTGGTCCTGGGCTCAGCGGAAGTTGAGGCTGATCTGGGTGGAGAGGTGAGCGGCCTGCACCCAGAGGAGCGGCTGCAGGCCGGGTCGCACAGCGGTGCCGACGAGGCGGCGGAGCCGGTGGGCATCTCGCGGGTAGGTCACGGTGAACCGCATATGGGTGCCGCCGTCCGTGGGCCAGAGGCGGATCGCGCGGCAGTGGGGCTTGCTGACGGAATTGCCGGGGAAGCTCACTCGCCACACGACCCGGTGGGGCTCCGCGGCATCCATCAGTTCGAAGACCTGGCGGCGTTTCTCCTCGGAGGGCGTCCGGGGCTTGCCGTTCGGCCATGCGGCCGGGAGGAGTGCCTCCCATGTCTGTTTGCCTGTGTGCTCGACGTCGGACCCTGCGGTGTCCCAGTCTGGGATGCGCTCGGGGTCTGAGACGAGCGCGAAGACTTCTTCCGCAGAGGCGGGGATGAAGGTGTCTTTGGTGACGCTGAGCTGGGACGGCTTCCGGTCAGGCTGGCGAGAGGCCGACCGGGACTCAATCTCTGCGAGGCGTTCTCGGCCCTCGTCGGCATTCGTCCCGAGCCGTTCGAGCACGGCGGCGATGAACCCGCTGGGCTCCTCCAGGAGCTCGCGGAGAACGTCGGCAGCGTTCCCCTGCTTCCGCTGTCTGCTGCGGCGGCCCTTGCCTGCGCCTTGGAACGTGCGCTTGGCGTTCTCGCTCCAGTCAAAGTGGGCCTTGGCCTCGTAGAGGGTGATGCGGCCGATGGGCTGCTGCACGTCATTCACCCCGATGCTGCTCATCTGATGGGCGTGCTGCTCCTCGATGGCCTTCCGTGCGGCGTCGAGGGTGATGCCTAGGGAGCGGAGCGCCTGGCCGGCGGGCTGCTCGTTGAGGAGGACGGCAAGGAACAGGTGCTCGATGTCGATCTTCTTCCGTCCCCATCGGGAGGCCTCCTCCGCAGAGGTGAGGCTGAGCGCGTAGGCGGTGGAGAGTGCTTCGGCGGTTCTGCTCATGTGCGCCTCCTCGGCACGGGGATGGTCTGGTCGACGCGTTTGGCGTACTTCTTGTGGACGGCCTGTCGGCTCACGCCGAGGTGGTCGGCGATCTGCTGCCAGGTCATGCCGGCGCGTAGGGCTGCCTCCACCTGCTTCAGTTCGAGGGTGTCAGTGAGTCCCCGCAGCGACGCGACGGCGCGCAGTCCGGCTCGGGGGTCTGAGGTGTCGGCGGCAGCTTGCGCCGTCTCGGAAGAGCTCACAATGTCAACCTAAGTTGCTTCCCTTTGGTTGTCAACGATAGTTGCTGCGTCGACGTTTTGGTAGGTTCAAGACCCGCAACTTGGTAGATTCAGCTCACCCTGCGCTGGCGGCACGGCTGGCCGGCGTGGACAAGCAGGGGCTGATCACCGGACAGGGGAAGCGAGTGGGCCGAGGCGAGGAGACCTGGCTGGGAGCCCTGTTCGAGTCATTGGTCACCCAGTCCGTGCGCGTGTATGCCCAAGCGATGCACAGTCAGGTCGGCCACCTGCGTACGCGGGGAGGAGAGCATGAGATTGACCTCATCGTGGAGAACCGGGATCATTCCGTGGCCGCGATTGAGGTGAAGCTGAAGGCAGAGGTGGGAGCAGGTGACGTCAAGCACCTGAACTGGCTGGAAGATCAGATCGGCGACCGCGTCCGGGACAAGATCATCATCACCACTGGGGAGCACGCCTACCGGAGGGCGGGCGGCGTCGCAGTGGTGCCGCTGGCGCTGCTCGGCCCCTGATGCTGCCGCGCCGTCTCACCGTCGACATCAATGATCACACTCCGTTGAGGGCGAGCATGGTGGCGACGGTGAGCATCGTCAGGCCGACGACGACGTCGATCACCACCCAGGTGCGGGGGCGGTTGAGCACTCCCGCCAGGGCGGAGCTGCCTGCACCGAGCACCGTGTGCCAGAGCACGGAGGCCAGCATCGCCCCAGCCGCGAACAGCCAGCGGCCGTCCCCGAAGCTGTTCGCCATCGTTCCCAGCACCACCAGGGTGTCCACCAGGGCATGGGGGTTCAGCAGGGACAGGGCCAGACCTGCTGCCGCCACCGCAGAGGCCCGTGACGTCGCCGGAGCCGCAGTGCGCTGAAGCGTCGCAGTGCCGCCCGACGGTCCAGCGTCGTATCCGTGCTTCTGGGCACTCACCGCCGGCATCTCCGAGGTCAGCGCCTCGTCCACGGCGTCGCTGCGCTGGTCCTTCGCCCCTCGCCGAGCCTGCCAGGCGGAGCGGAACGACTTCACTGCGAACCAGGCGATGTAGGCGACGCCCACCCAGCGCAGCACCTCCAGGAGCCACGGGGCCGCCTCCAGAGCCACTCCTACGCCGACCACACCCAGGACGATGAGGACGATGTCGCCCACCAGGCATGCAGCCACCGCCAGCGGGACGCGGTCGCGCCGGAGCCCCTGCCGCAGCAGCCAGGCGCTCTGCGGGCCGATGGCGACGATCAGGGCCATTGTGGTAAGGAATCCGGTGAGCAGAATGGTCATGACGACTATCCTGCGCCGCCGTCGCCCATCCGCACCAGCGCAAAATTCTTCAGCATCTGAAGCTATGCTTAACAGCGTGAACACTGATCATCTGCGTGCTTTCGTCACAGCGGTGGACGAGGGAACCTTCGGAGCCGCCGCGGACCTGCTGCGCATCTCCGGGTCCGCTCTCTCCCAGCGCATCAAGGCCCTCGAGCAGGAGGTGGGCCACGTTCTTCTCACCCGCACCGTCCCCGTACGGGCCACCGTCTCCGGGGAGCAGATGCTGCGCATCGCCCGGCAGACCCTCCTTCTGGAGGATGAGGCTCGTGCCGTCTTGGGGTTCCAATCGGCAGAGGCTCAGCCCGTCACCACTATCAGCATCGCCGTGAACGCGGACACCCTGGCCACCTGGTTCATCCGAGTGCTGCAGGAGGCCGCCACCTGGGACGGAGTCGAGCTTCACCTGCACACCGAGGACCAGCAGCACACCCACGAGCTGCTGCGCAGCGGCACCGTCGCCGCCGCGGTCACCGACCACCCCACCCCCGTCTCCGGCTGCGTGTCCGAGCCGTTGGGCACCATGCGGTACTGGCCCGTCGCCTCAGCGGAGCTGCTGGACCGGCACCGGCGCGACGACGGCGCCGTCGACTGGGTGCGCGTCCCCCAGGTGGACTACAGCATTCGGGACAACACCCAGCGGGCCGCGCTCGCCGGCCTCGGGGTGGGCACCCCCGCGGTGACGCACCTGGTGCCGAGCGTGCAGGCCTACAACGCAGCCGTCGGGCACGGGCTGGGCTGGGGCACCATCCCGGACACTATGCTCGCGGCGGGGGTGCGCGAGGGTACTCATCCGGACCTGCAGGTGATCCCGGAGCTCGCCCCGGAGGAGGTGCAGCTGCATTGGCAGCGGTGGTCCACCAGCACCGCGCATATGGAGCGGCTGACGGAGACGGTGCGGCGGGCCGCAAAAGTCCTTCAAATCTGAAGGAATTCTCGGCGACGACGGGCGGTTGGCACAGGAGCGTGAGCCGGGGACCCGGCTCAGTGCGAAGCGATAAGACGGGAAGCGAGAGAACGTGGCTATCAGCAGCGAGCGTCACACCGACCAGTTCGAGTTCGGCATCCACACCTTCGGAGATGTCACCAGCACGCCGGACGGGTCCCGCACCCTGTCTCAGCCCGAGGTGCTCCGCAACATCCTCGAGGAGGCGAAGCTCGCCGACAGGGTCGGCATCGACGTCATCGGCATCGGTGAGCACCACCGGCCCGACTACGCGATCTCAGCGCCCGACGTCGTGCTCTCAGCTGTGGGCGCCGCCACTGAGCGGATCAAGCTGATCAGTGCTGTGACCGTGCTGTCCTCCGACGACCCGGTGCGGGTGTACCAGCGGTTCGCCACCATCGACGGGATCACCGGCGGCCGCGCTGAGGTCTCTCTGGGGCGGGGCAGCTTCATCGAGTCCTACCCGCTGTTCGGCTACGACCTCTCCGACTACGAGCAGCTCTTCGAGGAGAAGGTCGACCTGTTCGCGAAGCTCCGCAGCGAAGGAAGGGTCACCTGGGAGGGTCGGACCCGCGCGGGCCTGAAGAACCAGGAGATCTACCCCAAGACCAACCATGAGAACGGCCTCCCCACCTGGATCGCCGTCGGGGGCACGCCCAACTCCGTGGTGCGGGCCGCCCGGCACGGCGTGGGCCTGGAGCTGGCCATCATCGGTGGAGCGCCGCCGAGGTTCGCTCCGATGGTGGACCTCTACTATCGCGCGCTGCAGGAGTTCGGCCACGGCCAGGACTTCCGGGTGGCCAGCCATTCACACGGCTTCGTCGCCGAGACGGACGAGAAGGCCAAGGAGATCTTCTACCCCTCCTGGGCCGAGACCATGGCGCAGCTGGGCCGCGAGCGCGGCTGGGGCAACGGCTACCCGGGCCGCGACCAGTTCGAGCAGGAGATCACCCACGGCGCGCTGTTCGTCGGCTCTCCGGAGACCGTCGCGGACAAGATCGTGAAGACCAAGGAGGCCCTGGGCATCACTCGCTTCGGCCTGAAGTACGGCAACGGCCCGCTGGCGCACGAACACATGATGGAAGCCATTGAGCTCTACGGCTCCAAGGTCAAGCCGTTGGTCCTGGAGAAGCTGGGCTCCTAGCGAAGGTTCAGCGTACGGCGACGGTCCGGTCAGGCTGCTATCAGACTTTCGTCGTATATTCCTGGGCGTGTTTTCCTCCCAGCGCGAAAAGCATGGTCCTCACGGCGGGCACGGCAACCAGGGACAGGGTGACGTGCGCCAGCCCGAAGACGACTCGCGCCGGAAGATAGCGATCTATTCGGACCCGGGCCGCACGTCGCTGATCATGCGCAAGATCCTTGATGAGCCGAACCGGGACTGGGCGCGCCATTCAGCTGTGGCGCATGAGCAGGCGCTGATCCCGCTGCGCACCGACGGCACCCTGGACCTGGACCAGGCCCTGCAGTGGGCGCGAAACTCTGAGGCCGACATCACCATTGTGGTCACGGAGGTGCCCAGAACGGCAGGGCGGCGCTCCAAGACCACGGAGCTGCACTTCGCGGAGAAGCTCGCCGTCATTTCGCTGCCGGCCCTGGGACCGATCGGCTGCCGGGGAGGGCTGCGGGTACAGATCAACGGCGCTGTTCGTGCTCTGATCTACGATACGGCCGAGGAGGCCCGCACCAAAGGGGGCCTGCTGAACGAGGTTCGCGACCAGCAGGGGCACGAGACCGTCTACGTGAACCCGCGTCTGCCTGTGCCCAGCCGTGTCTGGATGCTGATGGGCATGGTGGTCGCCAATGAGCCGCTGTGGTCCATGCCGAAGCTCTCCGGCGTCTTCGCAGCCGCCGTGGCCACCGGTGCCTTCGGCGTGTTCTTCTCCACGATCTGGGAGATGTCCAATGCCTTGCCGTGGTGGCGCCTCATGCTCGCCAGCCTCATATCGGTGGCGGCGGTTGTGACGTGGCTGATCGTGTCGAACAGGCTGTGGGACCGGCCCGCTGACCTGGGCGGTCGCCGCGAGGCGATGCTCTACAACATATCCACCATTGTCAGCCTGGTGGTCTCGGTGGCCACGCTGTACGCCATCCTCTTCTTCACCATCCTGGCGATGGGACTGATGCTCATCGACCCGGACTTCCTGGCCGCCACAGTGGAGAACGCTGACGGCGAGTTCAGAAATTATGTGGATATCGCCTGGATGGCTGCTTCGATGGGCACCGTGGCCGGCGCGTTCGGCTCGAACTTCGATGACAATGTTGTGGTCAGGAATCTCACTCAGGGCTCTCGGGAGGCCCAGCGCTACCCGCGGGACGAGGAGCAGAGCTAGGGTCAGTGCATCAGGACACCAAGCTGACGATGCCGGCGCCGAGCGCCCAGCCGAGCACAGCCCAAAGGATCACCGAGATGAGCATCCAGAGCATCACGGCATTCCGGCTGGCGCCGAACCCGACCATCAGCGGAGCCGTGAACTGGCTGGGGAGCGCGAAGGGGCCGAGCAGCGCGACCGCGGGCACCCCGAACCGATCGAAGATCCGCTTCACCCGCTGCTTCTTCTTGGACAGCTCCTCCTCCGGGGCGGGCTCGCCCACTGCCTGGCCACGGATCCACTGGGCCATGTAGACCAGCCCGAAGAGCACCAGCATGTTTCCGATGACGGCGCTCGGCAGCAGCAGCCACAGCGGCATCCCGCCGAGCGCGCCGAGGAACGCGCCCCCATAGGCCTCCAGGAATGGGACGGCGCTGACGACCATCACCATCAGCCACTGCACGAGTCCGTGGAGGCTCTCGACCCACTCCTGCATGGGTGCGTAGGGGTTCTCCTGGGCGGCAGCAGCGAAGTTCGCGACGAGTGTGCTCAACATGCCCATCATTCTTGCGGAGTAGACGCGCGGAATCGTCATCCCTGGGGAGCATCTTCGCACTGAGGATGCTGGGCCGCCGGCGATGGCAGACTGGCGCGTATGAGAAGCACCTCCATGTCAGCACTGGGCGCGCTGTGGAAGTCGTCCCATCCCGGGCCCACACTGGTGGTGACGGCTCTGGCCGGCCTGCTTGCGCTCAGCGCAGAGCTGGAGCTCTGGCGTGGTGCTCTGCTGACAGCGGCAGTATTCTTCGGGCAGCTCTCGGTGGGACTGTCCAATGACGCATTGGACGCCGAGCGGGACCGTGCGGTGCAGCGCAGCGACAAGCCCATTGCCCGGGGCGACATCAGCGTGCGCGCCGCCTGGGCTGCCACGTGGGCCTGCTTGGGAGCCGCCCTGCTTCTGTCGGCTCCGCTGGGGGCAGGCCTGCTGACTGCCCATGCTGCTGCTCTGGCTTCCGCGTGGGCGTACAACGCCGGGCTGAAAGCTACAGCACTGTCCGTGCTGCCCTACATGGTGACGTTCGGAATCTTCCCCTCGCTGCCGGTTCTGGCAGATGAGCCGGCTCAGTGGGCCGGCGTGTGGGTGTGGTGCACCGGGGCTGCGCTGGGCATCGCACTGCATTTCACCAACGTTCTGCCTGATCTGGAGGACGATGCTCGCACGGGCATCCGCGGTCTGCCGCACCGCCTCGGCGGGCAGATTTCAGCCCTGGGTGCGTCCGCGGCCGTGGTGGTGGGGGCCGCGGCCGCCACGCTCGGGCCGGCGCAATGGCGGGCGGCTGAGGTGCCTGCTGTTTCCTGGCTCCTCTTCGGTGCGGTGGTGGTGCTCGCCGCGTTCACCGTCGCAGCCGGCAGGGGAGCCCGTTCGGGGCGGCTGCAGTTTCGCCTGGTGATGCTCGCCGCTCTGATCCTGGCAGTTCAGCTGGTGCTCTCAGGAGGCTCCCTGACGGCCTAGAGCGGGCCTTGGCGTGCGGTGCGCCGGGCGTTGGTTCAGGCGTCGAGGTCCAGCCCCATGGCATAGGCGTGGGTGAAGAGCCGACGAGCCCCGGGGCCCAGCATCGCCGTGACCAGTCCCTGGCGTGCATGGTGGGTCAGCGGCGAGGCGCTCCGGCCGAGCCGCGTGTTGACGCCGGCGAGCGCCGCCGCCCGTCGGGCCGAGCGCAGCCGGGTCCGCTCCCAGGTCTGCAGCTCAGCCTCCGGGGCCGAGCCGGTGCGTGCCCATTGGGCCAGAGGGGGCGCAAGCGAGGCGGCGTCGAGCAGGCCGAGGTTCATCCCTTGGCCGCCGATGGGGCTGACCTCGTGCGCGGCATCCCCGATGACGAAGAGCCGGTTGTTCCGCATGCGCGGGGCGATGAATCGTCGGACGCCGAACTCTCGCACCTGGACGGCTTCGTCCTCCGCCTGTCCCTGCAGGGCGTCCGCCATTCGCGCTGCCCGGGCTGCGGGGTCCGGGGAGCTGTTCGGCGGGTCCCACGCGACGAACCGTCTGCGACGGCCTGGCAGCGGGAAGGACTCGAGCACTCCGCGTGCTTCCAGGTGGATCACGGCAGTCGTCTCATCGGAGGACTCGCCGACGTGGGCGTCGGTCATCAGGTAGCGGTCCGGGTAGTGGTGCGCTTCAGGCTCAGCGAAGACCAGCCGCCGCGAGCGGGCGCCGCCGGCCAGCACCACCAGCGGGGCGCTGCGCTCTCCGGAGTCAGTGCAGACGATGACTCCGTCGTGCCGGGGGCGGAGCTGATGGACCGTCGCTCCGCGTTCGGGCGGGGGTGCGACTGCGCTGAGCGCCTCCTCGGTGGACTCTTGGGGCAGGGTCGCCACGAAGGGGAAGCGTCGGTTCAGCGCGTCGAAGCGCACGGTTCCCAGCACGCGTCCCTGCACCTGGGCTTGGCCGGCTCTGACCCGCAGCGCCTGATCCAGGATTCGGGCTGTGAGACCTGAGGCTTCCAGCGCGGCGAGCGCGGGTGAGTGAATGCCGATGGCCCTGCTGCCGGGACCGGGCTGCGGGCGCTGCTCGAGCAGGGTGACCTCCGCGCCCAGGCGGCGCAGCTCGGCGCTGATGAGGAGACCGACGGGCCCCGCGCCGATCACGATGACGTCAGGCACCGCCGGGGGCCTCTGCCAGCACGCGGAAGGGGGCTGCAGATGTGACTGTCCACGGATCTGCCAGGGCGCTGCTGAGCTCGGGGGCCGTGTAGCTGCGCCGAATGGAGCGCAGCCCGTCGGTCTTCAGGAAGGTTCCTGGGCTCACGGGAGTCACCCCGATGGCGTAGAGGCGGTATGCGAGCCGGCTGCGGGCGATGTCGTTGTGCAGCACCAGTCCGGAGGCGAGCATCCGGGAGGCGTGGGCGAAGCTCTTCAGCTCAGGTGACGGGATGTGGTGGATGACGTGGTTGGTGATCACCAGGTCGAAGGTTTCGCCGCTGCGGCGCAGGGTCTCGGCATCTGTGCAGAGGAACCTCACGTGGGCCGGTCCCTTCCTGGTGGCGGCGCGGTGGGCGCGCGGGTCGGGGTCAGCACCGGTCCACTCGACGGTCAGGCGGTCTTTGGCCACCAGCTGTGAGAGGCGTCGGAGGACGTCACCGCCGCCGGAGCCGAGGTCCAGCACGCGGGCGGGCCGCTGCAGGCTGGACAGGAACGGCCGCACGTGTGACGCGTAGATGCTGTCCCATCCGGAGACGGCGCGGTTGACGAGGCCGAATCGTCGGAATGTGGCGTCCAGGCGGCGCGGGTCGCACTGCGGGTCATCCATGAGCTCCTGCAGGTTTTCGTCCCGCTCGGCCAGGGGCTTTCTCATGCTCATGTCACCGTGTGCAGCAGCGCCGATTCCACGGTGAGCCCGGGTCCGAAGGCGAGAGCGGCGATCGGTGCTCGGGGGGCAGGGTCCTGCATGATGCGCCGGAGGATGAACAGAATGGTGGCGCTGGACATGTTTCCGTAGTCGCTCAGCACCGCACGGGAGGGCTGCAGAGCATCGGGGCTGAGCTCGAGCCCCTTTTCGACACGGTCCAGGACGCTCCGGCCTCCGGGGTGGACGGCCCATGTCTGCGGCGCCTCCGCGGAGCCGACCAGCCTGTCGACTGCCGCGCGTATTTCACGGCCGATGATCCGGGGGACCTCTGCTGAGAGCCTCATGTCGAAGCCCTGGTCGCCGATGGTCCAGACCATGTCGGCCTCGCCCTCCTCGGTGAGGGCTGTGGCGAAATGGTCCATCGACAGTCCGCCGCTGCGTCCTCGGCTGGTGTCTGCGGTGACGACGGCGGCGGCTGCTCCGTCGGCGAAGACGGAGGCGGCAACGATCTGTTCTGGGTCGCTGCTGCTGCGTATGTGCAGGGAGCAGAGCTCGACGCTGACGATGAGCACGACCGCCCCGGGGTGGGAGTCGGTGATCTGCGCGGCCTGGCGCAGGGCGGGGATGGCTGCCGCGCAGCCCATGAAGCCCAGATGGCTTCTCTCGACGGACGTGGGCAGGCCCAGGTCGCGGATCAGATGGTAGTCGATGCCGGGGGCGAAGAAGCCCGTGCAGGAGACGGTGATCAGGTGCGTGATGTCGGCTTCGCCGATGCGGGCTTCCTGCAGCGCGCTGTGCGCGGCTTCTCGCGCCAGCGGCGGGGCCTGCCGGCGGTACATCTCGTTGCGCGTTCCGGTGCCGGGGGTGAGCAGCTCGCCGCTGTCGCGGGTGAAGATATCGTCTGCTTCGCCGTGCAGGCCGGGCAGGACGGTGTGCCGGCTGCTGATGGCGGCGGCGTCGAAGGCTGCGGTGATCAGGCGCCGGGTCAGGGGAGCTGCGTCGGGCTGGTCCGCGAAGAAGGCGCGCAGCTTCTCTTGGGGGACGGCTGCGCCGGGTACGGCGGTGCCGATGGAGACGATGCGCGCAGTCATAGGCCCACTACATCACGAGATCCGGGCGTTTCCCACCGGTGATTTTCGCACCATGCTCCGGGAGCGCCCTGTAATCTCGTTCTTGGAAAGATCAGGAGGCTGCGGGTCTCCTGCCCCTACACATGTTGGAGAAGGTCATGAAGCTTTCAACCTTGGCGCTGCGCACTGTTCCCGGAGCCTTCATTCTGAACGCGGGGATCGGCAAGCTGAAGCTGGACGCAGAGTCTGCGGCCGGGCTGCAGGGCATGGCGGCCACCGGAGTCCCCGCTGTGAAGAACCTGCCGCCGGAGAAGTTCGGCAAGGCGCTGGCATATGGGGAGATCGCATTGGGCGCGGCGCTGCTCACTCCCCTGGTCAGCAACCGTCTGGCCGGGCTTGCTCTGGGAGGGTTTTCGGCCGGCATGCTCAGCATGTACTTTCGCAACGACGCCATGACCGAGGCTGATGGTGTCAGGCCTTCCCAGGACGGCACCCCGCTGGCCAAGGATGCGTGGCTGGCCGCGATCGCCGTCGCCCTCATCACCCGCAAGGACTGATCACCGGGCCTCGCTGTGTTCAGTGAGGATCAGCAGACAGCGCTGGCTTCTTCGAGGAAAGGTGTCGAGTGATGCGCACAGAGCAGCAGGCCCTGAAGCTCTCTCTTGCGGGGGTTCTGCTCGTCTCAGCATTGGGCATCGGGTTCGGCCTGTTCTCCGGCTCGTTCGCGATCCTGTTCGACGGTGTCTTCTCCTTGGTCGACGCCGTGATGTCGATCGTCTCGATCACGCTGGCTGGACTGATTGCCAAGTCGGCGTCCCATGAGCTGTCGAGACGAACCCATGATCGTTTCACCATGGGCTTCTGGCACTTTGAGCCCATCGTGCTGGCCGTCAACGCTCTGCTGATGATGTCGGTGGCCGCCTACGCGCTCTTCCAGGCGATCTCGGCGCTGCTGAGCGGCGGGCGCGATGTGGAGTTCGGCCCGGCCGTCGTCTACGCCGCGGTGGTGGTGGTGCTCACATTCGTCATCGGGCTCATTGAGCACCGCGCGAACAAGAAGCTCGATTCTGCCCTGGTCGCCATTGATGTGAAGGGCTGGATCATGGCAGGCGGAGTGACCAGCGCCCTGCTGATCGCGTTCCTGATCGGCGCGCTCATCCAGGGCACTGACGCGGAGTGGCTCATGCCCTACATCGACCCGGCAGTCCTAGGGGTTGTGGCGCTGATTCTTCTGCCGGTGCCCTTCTCGACGCTGCGCAGAGCCGTCGCGGAGATCTCGTTGGTGACGCCGCCGGAGCTGAAGAGGCAGGCAGAGGCCGCCGCCGGCGGCGTCGCAGAGTCCTGCGGATTCCTGGACTACCGGGTCTACGCCGCTCAGCAGGGGCGCGCTCGCACCATCGATGTCGTCTACTACGTTCCGGAGGGCAAAGGCATGCGATCCCTGGAGGAATGGGACAGCATCCGGGATGAGACCAGGGCGCAGCTGAACGGCGATGATCCGCACAGCTGGATCACTGTCTCCTTCACCACCAAGACGCCCCCGCCGCAGCCACGGGGCTAGGCGCCTCGTTCGTTTCACCAGTCCTTCGACGCGGCCGCCGAGATTCAATCACTGATTGCCTCGGCGATCGGGGTATCACCGCTGCGGAAGCTGATCGTACGCCGCTGAGCCGATGTCTGGGCCAGCACGGTGGCCGCAACGGCCGCTGCGTCCCCACGCGATACATAGGTCTCCTGGGCAGGGAAGAGGATGAGGTCGATCATTCCAGTGGGCGCGTCTGAGGTGAGGTAGTCCGGAGCCAGGATCGTATAGTCCAGCTCGGTGGCGCGGAGGTGCTCCTCAGCAGCCTTCTTGGCCTCAATATAGGGATAGAACGCCTCGTCCGGGGCGACTCCGTGTCCGGGCCGAGCACGCAGGTAGGAGACCAGAACAAAACGGTTCACACCCGCGGCCTGAGCGGCGTCCATGGTCCGGATCGCCGCGTCGCGATCGACGGCATACGTGCGCTGTGCACTGCCGCCGCCGGCTCCTGCAGCCCAGACGACGGCGTCCTGCCCGCGGAGCAGCTCGGTGATCTCTTGAAAATCCATGCTCTCAATGTCGCCCAGCTGAGCCTGCGCGCCCGTCTCAGCGACCTCGGATTCGTGATCGGGATTGCGGAACACGCCGGTGACCTCGTCGCCGCGCTTCGCCAGCTGAGTCGCCAGCCGGAGCGCCACCCTTCCGTGTCCTCCAATGATGATGATCTTCGACATATGAGTCGCCCTCTCTTGCGATCTTCTCCTTCATGTCCCTCCGTGCTGCCAAGAGTCGGCAGAATGTTTGCCGAACCACGCGGCAGCAGGCCTGTCGCTCTATGCGACGCTACGCGCCATCGACGACCTCCTTGAGGAGTTCGTAGGACCTCAGCCGGTCTTCATGCTCGTAGATGTAAGAGGTGAACATGACCTCGTCGATCTCGGCGGTGTCCAACAGACTGCCCAACTGCTCTTTGACGGTTGCCGGCGAACCCACGACGGCACCAGAGACTGAGCTGTGCACAGCCCTCACCTCCTGCTGCGTCATCTCGCGGGGAGGCTGAATCTCCACCGGACGGCCGCGTCCCAGAGCAAGGAAATGCTGCTCGGTGGAGGAGAACTGGAGCCTGGCCTCGCCGTCCGTCTCAGCGACCGAAAGGTTCAGGCCGAGCGTGACATAAGGCTCAGAGAGCACCTCGGAGGGCTGAAAGTTCTTGCGATACGTATCGATCGCCGGAAAGGTGAACCCAGGAGAGAAGTGGCCCGCAAATGAGAACGGCAGACCGAGCTGAGCAGCCAGCCCGGCGCTGAAGTCGCTGGAGCCCAGCAGCCACACCAGCGGATCCTGGCCGACAGCTGGAATGGCCTGGACCTGAGGACGTTGGCCGGTGCGTTCCGGAGTGAAGTAGCTGCGCAGTTCGTCGACCATGCCTTGGAAATCGTCCGAGGCGGAGCGACGAAGAGCCTGGGCGGTTCTCCCGTCGGTTCCGGGGGCGCGGCCCAAGCCGAGATCGATCCGCCCTGGATAGAGGGACTCAAGGGTGCCGAACTGTTCAGCGATGATCAGCGGGGAATGATTGGGGAGCATGATCCCGCCGGATCCAACACGGAGCTTTCTGGTGCGCTCGGCGATCAGGCCGATCAGCACGGAAGTCGCGGCACTGGCGATCGGTGCCATGTTGTGATGCTCGGCGACCCAGTAGCGGTGGTACCCCCACTGATCGGCTCGTTCGGCCAGGTCGAGTGTGCTGCGGAGGGCGGCTCCCGGCGTCGTCCCTTCGCTGATCGTCGCCAAATCCAAGATTGAGACGGGAAGCTCGTTCACTGTTCTGACAGGCACTGTGGGGCTCCTTCACCTATGAAGCGGAAGTTGTAGGTATTGCGAAATTTCGATGTATAGGTGCGCTGCAGCTCCGGCTGTAGCAGGCAGATCCAGCATCAGCGCTAGAGCTCTCCCTCTATGAAGTCTGCGACCTCGCGCAGCCTCTCCTCATTGCGCCGGTAATAGGTCCACTGGCCGTGGCGCTCAGACAGGACGAGGCCCGCACGCTGGAGGACATGCAGGTAGTGCGAGACGGTCGACTGAGACATGTCCGCCTTCTCCTGAATGTCGCGCACGCAGACCCCGCCGTTCTCCCGCACGTGGTCCGGGGCGTGCATCGCGGGCGCCGGAAAGTGCTCCCCTGGAACTCTGAGCCAGCGGAGTATGTCCAGACGGGTTTCATTTGCCAGCGCCTTGAAGACCTCTACTTGACCAGCCATGGGCTCAAGACTAATCGAGGAACCTCGATATATCAATGGTTGGATCAGGGATGACGAGGCGTCGCCTGGTCGCGGTCAGGGCATGCGCTTCTATTCGCCGCACACCCCGTCATGGCGAGTTCCACGTCGGATGCGCCCCCTGCGAACGATGCGGCGCCATGGGTGCGGCGGGAATACGAAGACGCTCAGTTCCGCCGCTGCCGAAATTCCTGTACGGCAACCGCTCAGAGGCGTTCAATGGGGACCCATGAGCACTTTCGCAGTCATCAACCCGAACACCGGCAAGACTGAAGAGACCTTCGACTCGGTGTCAGCCGAGCAGATCCCTTCCATCATCGACGAGGCAGACCGCGCCTTCCAGACATGGCGCTCCACGCCTGTCTCCGAGAGGGCCTCCGTCCTCAGATCGGCAGCGGAGATCATCGAGAACCGTGTGGATGAGCTCGCGAGCGTCATCGGTCGCGAGATGGGCAAACCGCACCAGCAGGGCGTGGCTGAGGCGAAGAAGGTCGCCTACACGCTGCGGTGGTATGCGGACAGCGGCCCATCATTCCTGGAGCCGACGGAGCTCCCCGAGGCGCAGGGCGCTGAGCGAACCTATGTGAAGCACGATCCGCTCGGCGTGCTGCTGGGCATCATGCCCTGGAACTTCCCCTACAACCAGATCGCCCGGTTCGCGGTGCCCAACCTGCTGGTCGGCAATGCGGTGCTGATGAAGCAGGCGGCGATCTGCCCGGTCTCGTCCCAGACCTTCCAGGAGATCCTCGAGGAGGCTGGGCTGCCCCGAGGCGTCTACACCAACATCTACCTCAACAGCAGCGACGCCGAGAAGGTCCTGGAGGACTTCCGGGTCAAAGGCGTATCCCTCACCGGCTCTGAGGCCGCCGGCGCATCGGTGGCCGGCATTGCGGCCAAGCACCTGAAGAAGTCGGTCCTGGAGCTGGGCGGCAATGACCCCGCCGTCGTGCTGGACACTGACGACGTCTCCGCATTGGCTCAGAAGCTGGTCACCCTGCGGCTGACCAACGCGGGTCAGGTCTGCACCTCACCCAAACGGCTCATCGTGGTTGAGGACCTCTACGAGGACTTCGTCGCCGCCGCCAAGGAGGCCGTGGAGAACACCGCCGTGGGACCTGCCGATGATCCCAGCACCGACATGGGGCCGCTGTCCTCCGAGGGTGCGCGCGACGAGGTGGTGGAGCGTGTCCAGCAGGCCGCAAAGGACGGGGCCACCCTGCACACCGGCGGCGAGAAGCTGGACCGTGACGGCTGGTTCATGTCACCGGCTCTGCTGACTGACATCGACCTCGACAGCGACCTGGGCTGCAACGAGCTCTTCGGCCCCGCCGTCATGGTGTTCAAGGCCCATGACGAGGCGGAGGCTCTGCAGATCGCCAACAGCACCCAGTACGGGCTGATGGCCTCCGTGTGGACCCAGGACATGGAGCGCGGCCAGCGGTTCGCCGAGCAGATCGAGGCTGGCATGACGTTCGTGAACACGCACATGGACTCCAGCCCCGAGTTCCCGTTCGGCGGCATCAACAACTCCGGCTACGGCCGGGAGAACGCCCAGTGGGCGCTGCGCGAGTTCACCAACGAGCGGCTCGTACGGTTGGCCGCTCACCCCACCGGCGAGTGACCACCTGCCGGTGAAAGAGGCGCGGCGCGGATCGTTTTCCGTGCCGCGCCTCTTTTCGTGCGCTCCGGCGCCTTCAGGGCGACCTGGGCTCTGTTGTCGAACAGCAAGCTAAGGCTGGCTGAGGATCTCCTCGACTTCGGCGATGATCTCCTGCGCCCCCAGTGGGCCGACGCCGGCAATCCAGACTTCGTGATCGACGTGATGGATCTCGCTGTCAGTCCCTTCCAACAGGTCCATGGTCCAGTCCGGCAGGTCCGGAGTGGTGGGGTCCGATGACACGAACACCCGGTCTGCGGCGAGGTCACCGACATTCTCCGAGGAGATCTCCAGGATGCCGTTGTCCTCCCAGTCCTGCTCGGGTATCTCGAAGCCGAGATCGGACAGAACATCGCCGGTAAAGGTGTCGGGACCGTAGAGGCGTACTGCTCCGGCCTCTCGTGGCCGGATGACCTGGGCTGTCAGACCTGCCAGATCCATGTCCTCCTTCACCTCAGCGGTGCGCTCGTCATAGTCGGCCAGCAGCGCATCGGCGGTGTCGGGAACCCCCAAGGCTTCCCCGACGGTGCGGATGCTGCTGCGCCAGTCTCCTCCCGGAGACTCGACGAACACCGTGGGCGCGATATCACTGAAGGTGTCATAGAGGTCCTCATGACGGGATTTGGCACCGAGAATGAGATCCGGATCGAGGTCGGCGATCTGCTCCAGTGAAGGTTCGGTGATGCTGCCCACGCTGGCGATGTCCTGAACGTCTTCGCCCAGATAGTCGGGAAGCTCATCCGTATTGACGATGAGTGCTGCACCGGCGGGAACGACCCCGAGCGCCATGGCCGTATCCAGGAGGTTGATCTCCAGCACGACCACGCGTTCTGGCTGGTCGGGGATTTCGGTGGAGCCCATGGCATGCTCGACCGTCTGCGCTTCCTCGATCCCTTCGGCCTGATCCTCACTCACCTCATCCTGTTCAGAGCCCTCGGCGGCGCAACTCGTCAGCGCAAGCGAGGCGAGCGCAGCGAAGGCTGCAGCACTGGACCACATGCGGTGGCGCGGCGAGATGGGTGAGCGGTTCACGGTCATAAGTCCTTTCAGCAGTGACTGGCGGGAGCTCCCGCCGGCAAACGACGCTTATTACATCATGCGTTCAACAGGTATTAGGCTTCGGTGAACCTAATGTTACGAACTGCCGCCGTTCGCCTCTCTTAGCCCTCCAGGGCACCTCGTTGAAGGACGCTTTGATGAAAATAAGAAACGCCCACATGCTGTTTTGTGTAGCATCACGGAGGTACAGCTGACTCCCGCTTCAGAGATCGAGAAGGACACCCCTTGGCCGAAAGCCGACGCACTCCCCTGAAACGTGATGCCCGACGGGCCTTTGCCTGCCGAGTCGCGCAAGTCACTCAGCTGACCCCGCGGATGCGTCGGCTCACCTTGGAAGCACAAGAGTTCTGCGACTTTCAGACGCTGGCCGCGGATGAGTACTTCGGCCTCATGATCCCTCGCTCCGGCACTTTGGAGCTGCCGTCCGAACACCCACCGCAGATTTCTCCCCGTGCCCTCGTCGCTCTCATCCCCGAAGAGCTGCGTCCAGACGTGCGGTGGTACACCGTCCGGCAGCACCGCCCCTCCGTGGGCCAGGTGGACGTCGATATGGTCCTTCACGGTGAGGGAGAGGTCAGCGGGCCAGCTGGTCGCTGGGCCAGCAGGGCGCAGAGGGGCGACATCGTCGGCTTCTGCGAGTGCAAAGGTGTCTACGCACCCGAGGATTCGGTGAGGACTCAGCTGCTCATCGGTGACGAGACCTCCCTGCCAGCGCTGGCCGCACTGCTTGAGTCTGATGAGCCGGCACCTACGAGGGGTCGGCTGGACAGTCAGCACGTCACGGTGCATATCGAGGTCCCAAGCGATGATGAGATTCAGCAGATTCACACCGATGTTCCCATCCAGTGGCACGTGCGCAATGAGGCGAGGCCAGGCTCGAGTCTGCTCAGGGACCTGGAGTGCGCTGACCTTCCGAATACGATTGACTACGCCTGGGTCTGCGCTGAGGCGTTGACCGTGAAGCTGGTTCGTCGACACCTGGTGAACGCCAGAGGAGTCGATAAGTCAAAGATCCTGTTTTCCGGGTATTGGAGACTCGGAGAAGCCCGACTGTGACTGCTGGAGCCCTCCCAGGAACTCGGCACGGGCACCTGAAGAATCTCTCCATGTGGTTGGTGCTGGCCGCCGCACTGCTTGGCCTGTGCGTGGTCAGCGTAGCGGTGGGGGCCAGGGACATCCCTCTGGGCACGGTGATGGACGCTGTCCGTTCCATCACGGTTGAGACAGCGGCTGCTCCAGAGGAACTGATCATTCACCAGACACGAATCCCCAGAACCTTGGCGGGTCTCGTGGTCGGCGCGGCATTGGGCACTGCTGGGGCGCTGATCCAAGCATTGACGCGCAACCCCCTCGCAGACCCGGGCATTCTCGGGGTCAACGCCGGGGCCGCCTTCGCCGTTGCACTCGGCATCGGAGTATTCGGAGTGTCCTCCATCGGCGGGTATGTATGGTTCGGCTTCGGCGGCGCGTTCATCGTGACATTCGGGGTTTACGCCATCGCCGCCTCCGGACGCGGACCGGTTGACCCGATCCGCGTCACACTTGCCGGGGTGGCACTGGGTGCAGTGCTCACCGGACTCACCACCGGCCTGACCCTGCTGGACTCCCAAACCTTCGACCAGATGAGGTTCTGGGCGGCCGGGAGTCTCGCGGGACGTGAAACGGAGATGATCGTGACCGTCCTGCCGTTCCTCGTCCTGGGACTCGTGATCGCTCTGTGGTGCACCGGCGCCTTGAACGCGATCGCCTTGGGAGATGATGTCGCCACTGCCCTCGGCGCACGCATCGGGCTTACTCGTGCTCTGGTCGTCCTCGCGGTGACGCTGTTGGCAGGCACCGCCACCGCACTCGCAGGCCCCATCGGTTTCGTCGGCCTCATGATTCCCCACGTCGCTCGTTGGATCACCGGACCGGATCAGCGATGGATATTCGCCTACACCCTCGTTCTGGCACCGCTGCTGCTTCTGACCTCCGATGTGCTCGGACGCTTGATCATGCGTCCGGGCGAAGTGCCCGTGGGTATCGTGACGGCCTTGGTCGGTGCCCCGGTGATGATCCTCCTGGTGCGACGACGAAAGGCCAGCATGCTATGACCGGCCACCCTGATATCGATTTCGGCCGCCGGTACTGGCAGTTAGGCCACGGGCGCATCTGCCTGCGGGTGAGCCTCAGAGGTCTGCTCATCACCACGGTCACGGCGGCAGCGGCCATTGCACTCGGCATCTTCGCGCTCGGGATGGGAAGCTATACCGTCACTGTCAGGGAGATCATCGACGTCGCACTGGGACGCGAGCAGGGCTTTCCTCGCGTCGTTGTCCTGGAATGGCGCCTGCCTCGTGTGCTGGCGGCGATCACCTTCGGCGCGGCGTTGGGTGTCTCAGGTGCCGTCTTTCAGTCACTGACGCAGAACCCGCTGGCAACCCGGACGTCATCGGCTTCGCATCGGGGGCCTACACCGGCGCGATACTGATGATGATCACAGTGTCCGGAAGTTTCGTCGTCGTCGCCCAAGGTGCACTCATCGGCGGGATCATCACAGCGCTGCTGGTCTACCTCCTGTCCTACAGCCGGGGCGTCAGAGGGTTCAGGCTCATCATTGTGGGCATCGGCGTCTCAGCGATGCTGAGCAGTCTCAACACGTGGATGCTGCTCAAAGCTGACCTCGACGTCGCCATGAGCGCCGCGGCTTGGGGCGCGGGCTCACTGAACGCCATCACCTGGACCCAGATCAGCGTAGCTGCCGTGATGATTCTCGTCTGTGCTGCGTGCATCGTCCTGATGTCCCGCCCGCTTCACCAACTGGAGATGGGCGACGACGTCGCCCGGGCTTCGGGAGTCAGAGCTGAGTATTCGCGGCTATGGCTCATCGTGACCGGAGTGGGCCTCACCGCCGCAGTCACGGCCGCTGCCGGACCCATCTCCTTCATCGCGCTCGCCGCTCCGCAGATCGCTCTGCGCCTGCTCCGTTCCCCCGGCATCCCCGTTGCGGCCTCCGCTGTCGTAGGAGCCGCTCTGCTGCTGGGCGCAGATGCGGTGGCCCAGCATCTGGCCCCAGAGCCGCTGCCGGTCGGGGTGGTCACCGTCGTGGTCGGCGGCACCTATTTGATCTGGCTGCTGATCCATGAAACGAGGAAGCACTCATGAAAGACCTCACCGCCGAGGCGCCGGTTCGGTTCGACCACACCGCAGGTGATCGACTCATTGAGGACTCGCCCCTCGCTGCTTCGGGACTCACCCTGGGCTATGACCAGGAGGTGATTGCCGAGGACCTCAGCGCAACCATTCCGCCAGAGTCCTTCACCGTGATCGTCGGCCCCAACGGCTGCGGCAAATCAACTCTTCTGCGCGCACTGGCGCGTCTGCTGAAGCCGGCCGCGGGCTCGGTGCTGCTGCAGGGGCGGGATATTCGCGAGTATGGCGCTAAGGCGGTCAGCCGGCGCATCGGCTTGTTGCCGCAGAGCTCGCTTGCCCCTGATGGTATGACGGTGGCGGATCTGGTGTCCCGGGGCCGTTACCCCCATCAGGGGCTGCTGCGGCAGTGGACGCGGGAGGATGCCACGGCGGTGTCCGAGGCCCTGGCCGCCACTGGTCTTGCCGAACTGTCCGGGAAGCGAGTCGCGGAGCTGTCAGGGGGTCAGCGACAGCGAGCCTGGATCGCCGTGGTCCTGGCGCAGCAGACGTCTTTGCTGCTGCTGGATGAGCCGACCACGTTTCTGGACATCGCCCACCAGATTGATCTGATGGAGCTCTTCACGGATTTGCACGGGGCGGGCAAGACGCTGGTCGCGGTTCTGCATGACATCAACCAGGCGGCACGCTACGCGACGCATATGATCGCCATGAAAGATGGCCAGATCGTGGCAGTGGGCCCGCCGTGGGAAATCGTCACGGTCGAGATGGTTCGCAGGGTATTCGGTGTGGAATGCGTGGTGATCGAAGATCCGGTGGCGGGCACGCCAGCCATCATTCCCAAAGGCAGGGGAACTCAGCCGAGGAACGGCTCAACCACCGTGTGAGTCCTTGCCCTGGTCGACCTGCCACGCCGTATGCCGGCGAGGTGTGCGGTCCCGTTCCAGCTCAACAAGGAGTCGGTCGCTCTGAAGAGCTGGCCTGTGCAAGACTTGCGCCAGCGTGAGAAAGCGCATAGTCCGACGCTCAGCTGACATCAGGAGACAACGGTGCCTCCTCGTCACCAGTTTGCCGTGACTGACGACGGCGGTTCCGATGCCGCCGGGGCAGTCGCACGCTTCGAATGGCACCGCATGTGGCCGCTGGCGGGCCTTTCGATCGCTGTGGTGATCCTGGCAGCATCCGGGGCGCTGCCGCAATGGCCAGGTCTGGTGCACTTGGTGGCGCTGCCGCCCTTGGACCTCTTCACAGACTTGCGGCTCATCATCGTCTATGCCCCCTCGTGGCCGGTCGCAGCGGGGGCGCTGGGCGCGGTCCTGATGATGCGCATCAGCCTGTTGGCCTACCTTGTGGGCGGCCTCACGTGGATCAATCTCGGTCGGGCCGCGCGGCTGTACGGCTTGCTGAGCATCCCCACCACAGTCGCTGCGGTCATGGTGACGGTTGCCTCCACCATGCCGAATTCGCGCTTCTTCTGGATAGGAGTCGGCGTGCTGGCCGCTGCTGCGGTTCTCGGCTCAGCCCTGGCCTGGCCCCGCCGCCTGCGTATTCGCTCCGCATTCAGCCGGAACTGGCGAGAGGGCCTGCGGCTGGAGATTGTGCTGAGCTATTTCGCCGTCGTGGTAGGCATCGGCGCCTTAGCCCAGGGTGCTGAATCTCTGACCCTCTGGCTCGTTCCGGTCTCTGCGGCGGCCGCTGCCTTGGCGCTGTGGGGGCTGAGCCGACCCCCGGTGTCTCGCCCCGGGGCGCTGCTTGTCACCGCCGCGGCGGTGACAGCGGCAGGCGCCTTGGCGCTGATGTGGCCGCGATGGAACGACGAAGGAACCCAAGAGCCGCCTCCGCGTGCAGGGTCCCTCATGATCATGGGCGGCATCGTCAGCTCTTCAGGCGGCGGGACCATTGTTGAGCTGCAGCCGGACAGGTTGGGCTATTCCTGTGGGCAGGTGTATTACTTCTCCTACGCCGGACCTGGAGACGGACAGCCCCAGGGGGACGCTGTATGCCCGATCACCACAGGAGCGCCTTACGAGCCGGAGCATACTCAGCAGCCCTTGGAGGATCAGGCGGCCTCCTTTGCCGCGCAGACGGAGGACCTGCCGCGACCCTTGGTGGTGGCAGGCCATTCTCATGCCATCTGGGTGGCGTGGGAAGCGCTTGCGGCCGGCGAAGCAGATATTGATGCCTTGGTGATGGTCGGATCCTTGCCGGACAGCCCCACCGGCTACCCGCCGCCGGGGGAGAACGGCGCGGGCCGGGTGCTGGGGGACCTGTTGCAGCTGGCCGCTCCGTTGGGGGAGCTCGCAGGTTTTGAGTTCGATCCCGTGTCTCCAGCGGCGCTGGAACTGCAGGCCACCCCGAATTCTACGAGGGAGGTCCTCGAGCAGCAGCTGCCGGAGGAGGTGCGGACCCTCAGCGTGACCGTGGCCGGCGACCTTGCCCTGATGCCTGGGGGAGGTGAGCTGGATGTCGACCGAAACGCGTGCCCTGTCCGATCGGCACACCCGGATCTGCCTCTTTCCGATGCTTTCGCCGAAGAGTCCATTCGGTTCCTCGAGGGGCAGCCCGGACGAGACTGTCCGATCTGGCGCGACTGGGGTGGGACCCTCGCGCAGCCATTCGGAGCACCGCCCGCCTAAGTTCGATCAGGGGTCGGTGGTCATACTGCTGGCAGCCCGATCGCGGCGTTCCATCCTGCTGGCGCCTGACGAAGGCCTGTCAGCGTAAGTGCGTGCCTGTGCGCTGGACAGGGCACACACCAGCAGGATGTCTAAGCCTAGGCCCACGAGCCCTGAGTGCAATGCCGCCGAATGAACTCCCAATCCGTAGGTCACTGAGTGCACCACGATAGCCGCCGCACTCAGCGTCATGGCGAACAGGCGTGCGGCGTTCCCGCCGTGGAGCACCCGCCAGCAGATGAACAGCTCGGCAACTGCGAACGTTGCCAGTACGGCCACCAGGCCGAAGAGGAGGGCATTGTCGGGAAGCCCAAGGGCCGAACCGTCGATCGTTCGCACGGTGCCGTCGTCGTCGCGCCCAAACAGGAGCGCTGCCGCCGTCGCGAATGCTGCGAGGCCTCGTGCTCCGGTCAGAGCGGCGCCCACCACAGTCATGATGGGCGTGCGATTGCGGCTCTCGGCTCCTGGCTGGTCGGCGGAATCGGACAGACCGAGCTCGTGGACGGGGCGAACATCCAGTATGGGGAGGTCACCGTCCGTGGCAATGGAGTCACCACCACCATTGCGGGAGTGGTAACCAGTCGAGTAGTCCTCAATAACACTGACCACCACAGAGGGCTCTGCTTCGCTAATGGTCGCTGTGAGGTGATCTCGCTCGGCGTCGGTGTCCTGTGCGATTTTATGGGTGATCTGAAGCGTGAAGAGGGACAGTCCGACCCTGCGGTCATATGTTGCTGCTGCCAGCCAGTCCGCGTCGAACCCGCCCGGCAGCATCCACCCTGGCGGACAGCGCCAAAACCTCACGTGGTGGCGCTGGCCCGGGGTGCCGTGAACCTCTTGCTGATAAGCAAAGTCCTGCTGCCGATCAAAGAGCAGCAGAGGGCTCACGGGCGCTTCTGGGTAGCTGTGCCGGCGGAGCGTCGAGGTGACGATGCGTCGGCTGGTGTTGAAGGTCAGATCATCGGCTTTTATCCACCCGGCGCTTCGCATGACTGCGTGAACCTGTGACTCATCACCGCGGAACGCAAGATTGACCGGATCTCCCAGCAGCCCGTCGCTGGTGCGGGCTCGGCCGATGAAGTACCCCGGAACATAGATCCGAGTGAGGATATTGTGCAGCCGCGGAAGCACGAGATAGGCCAGCAGCAGCCAGAAAGCGATGGCGAATCCGACCAGTCCCCATCCCCAATGGACGTCCGCCACAGCGAAGAGAATGGCGAACCACACAGATGAGATCACGCCGAATACGAAAAAGACGCCGTCAGGGACTGAACTGACAATTCTCCGCACACCCATTGCGGTCATGAGCCCTCCGGTGTGGATAAATGCTCTTGACGGCCAAACTGCCCGTCGAAGGTCGTGTCTCATGCTACTGGATGCAGTCAGCGTGACCAGATGTGCATCCCCGCAGGATCCCGCGGCCCTGGTCACATGAGCCGGGCGCTGACATGGAGAGTAGACATTTCCCCGAGATGCGGTCCTCTCCGCTAACGGATTGAGTTTCAGGCCGTTCTGCACCAGACACAGACGATGAAGGGGGCGACGCCACCCGAAGGTAAGGTGACGCCGCCCCCTTCATCTCTGCCGATCACGTCGGTTACGGGAGGGACTCAGTCCGCTGCTGGTGACCGACGGCGACGGGAGGCGGCGTATATCCCGACGCCCATGATGACCAACACCAGCGCGGCGGCGGCCAGCACGCCGACTGTCGCACCGGTCATAGCAAGAGCTCCGCCCGTGCCAGCTGTGTCGGCCGCACCATCAGCCTGTGTCCCGTCATCGGAATCGCCCACACCCGTCACGGGAGCGCCCACCACATCGAGTACTGCACTCGCGGTGTTGCCCTCCTGGTCCGTTGCAGTGACGATCAACGCGCCTTCACCGAGATCGCTGGGGACGGTCCAGTCGTGGGTGAATTCGCCGTTGTCGTTGACGGGGATGTCTTCGATGGTGTCGATGGTGTT
Organism: Nesterenkonia populi; assembly: GCF_007994735.1. Lineage (NCBI taxonomy): Bacteria > Bacillati > Actinomycetota > Actinomycetes > Micrococcales > Micrococcaceae > Nesterenkonia > Nesterenkonia populi. The sequence goes on from NZ_VOIL01000001.1 coordinate 628,408, forward strand.
GCCGTCGTCGTCGGTGATGTCGATGTCGACGGTGGTGCCGGGGGTGAAGTCGTCTCCGCCGATGGTGATGGTCTCACCGGGTGCTGCGGTGTCGGGGTCCACGGTGATGGTGGGGTCCTGGTCGGCGTCCTCGTCATCGTCATCGTCGTCGCCGGGTGGGGTGACGGCGATGATCTCCAGTGGTGCGTTGGCGGAGTTTCCTTCCTCGTCCTCGGCGGTGACGGTGAGGTTCCCTGGTGGGGTGCCTTCGGGGACGGTCCAGTCGTGGGTGAATTCGCCGTTGTCGTTGACGGGGATGTCTTCGATGGTGTCGATGGTGTTGCCGTCGTCGTCGGTGATGTCGATGTCGACGGTGGTGCCGGGGGTGAAGTCGTCTCCGCCGATGGTGATGGTCTCACCGGGTGCTGCGGTGTCGGGGTCCACGGTGATGGTGGGGTCCTGGTCGGCGTCCTCGTCATCGTCATCGTCGTCGCCGGGTGGGGTGACGGTGATGACGGTGGTGGCGGGGGTCTGTGAGTCCTCGCCGACCGCGGTGATGGTCGCATCGCCGGTCGGGTAATCCGTCGGGATGGGCAGCTCTGCGGTGAAGGCGCCGTCATCGTCGGTGGTGGTGACGGTGAGGGGGTCGTCGTCCTGGGTGGCCCCGGGGATGCTGACGGTCACGGTCTCTTCTGGGGCGAAGCCCGTTCCGGTGACGGTGGTGGATTCGCCTTGGTCCACACTGGAGGGATCTGCGGAGATTTCGGTGTCGAAATCACCTGGCTCATCCTCCGCCTCATCCTCGGCATACACAGTGGAGGAGGCGAGCTGGACCGCAGCTGTGTCGATCGAGGGAAGAACATCGATCACCAGCGCCCGCACGGTAAACGACGTCTCGCCGAGATCGCCCGGTGAGCTCTGTGCGTTGACGGTGAGGCTGACTATCTCGTTCAGCGAGTCGAAAACTGGGGTGAGTCCTGACAGCACAGGATCAATGGCGTTATCGACGGTGTCTGCCGCCAGAGTGCCCAGTCCGGCTTCCAATTCAGCGGTAAACGGAGCCGCTATCGCCGGGACCAGATCAGTGAGGATGGGGGTGACCAGTCCTTCGAGCAGCTGACCCAGCAGGCCGTCGGCTCCCGGCAGTGAAAGGTCACCGCCGATTTCGATGTCGCCCTCACTGATGCCCTCGCCGCCGCCCAGGAGCTCGGCCACGGTGGTGTTTATGGTGATGTCGATGCCGCCGCTCACGGCGCCAAATGCAGCGCTCACGTCAGGATCCAGAGTCAGTGAGACGGCAGTTCCCTCGATAGCTGTGTTCACTGCTGCGGTGACGTTGTCTCCCAGTTCGGACAGAAGACCAGTCACCTCGTTGAGGATCAGTTCGATCTCACCAGGAGTCAGCAGGGTGGTGTTGGCCGGCAGCCCGTTGAGGCTCCCGCCGTGCAGTTGGGCGAGGTCCACCAGGATTTCGCCGGTGCTGAGATCAAGAGTGACCAGTTCCGAGGTGCTGACCAGCGGTGCGGCCAACAGATCATCCGCGACGCCGGCCAAGTCCACTGCGGCATTCAGCTCAGGAGATCCAAGGTTTACGGTGAGCAGGTCAAGATCTCCGATCAGGTTCACCTCCACCGGTTCAGTGGGGACAGTATCCAGCGCATCCTGTACGGGGCCTTCAGCTGCCAGAAGGCCGTTGACGGCAGTATCGATTTCATCGACTGCCCCATTGAGCAGGCCGGTGAGCTCTGCCAGCGCGGGGCTGTCCAGACTGAGTTGGGCGCCTGCCAGCACGTACTCACTGTCGAGCGTCCCCTCAGTCTCCTGGGCGCGAGACGCCAATGCGCCCAGTTCCAAGGACAGGTCATCGACGATGCCCTCGGTGCTCAGCCCGAGGTCCGCCAATGCCGCGGTCAAATCCACCGAGGCGAACCCGGTGGTGTCGCCGCTGACCTCGATGGCCCCCTCTGAGGTGACCGTGCCGGAGGCGGCGGTGGCACTGGTGGGTTCGGGGGTGTGGGCGAAACCGCTGAGCGCACCCACGCCAAGGCCATCCAAGCCGATGCCTACCGAGACTCCTCCCAGATCGACCGCGGCGAGCTGGTTCAGCAACTCGGCGTCAATAGTGCTGGTCGCCGGGTCCTCTCCCTCGTCGTCGAGGAAGTTCTGCTCCGCAGTGACGGCGGTGGCGGCGTCGATGCCCAAGGCATCTGCGTTGATCAGTTCGGCCAATGCATGACTGCGATTCTCGCCGTCGAAGGCCTGAGCCGGGGCCGCGCCCGCTAGGGCAGCCCCTGAGGCAAGCACAGTGCTGGTCATGAAGGCCGCGAGGGTGCGCCAGCGACTTCGTCGCGCTGGCGGCCGGGTCATGGGTGATGGAGATGGAGATGTGGACTGCCTCATACGGGATCCCCTTGTGGGTTGGGTTTCTCCCGCCCGCCGGTGCGCTGTGGCGCACTGAACACACGAATCTAAGCGTCAGTAGCCGTCACCAGGCGAAGCGAGTGAATCGATCTCTTTGCTGACCCTATTTAAATGTGGTGGGATTCACCCGCCGTGACCTACACAACAGCAGAATTAAGATCACGTCAAGGTCACAATCAGTTCCCCGTCAGGGTTTATGGGGCGGTTAGGCTCTTCTCCAGCGTGGAAATCTGATCGCCACAGATGAGGGTTCAGCAAGAGTCCGAAAGCCCCGGATGGCCTGGATTTCAGCGGTGATGCACCCGGGAAGATTCGGGAATCCGACGGCCTGTGTTGAAAAAGTTATCGACCTATCCTGTGAATTTCTTATGTGTTTCTGTCGTGACTAGTCGGGGGCGTGCGGCAGCGTCGACGCGTGGATTTTGCGTAGGGGTCAGCGCTTGAGGCAGCGGTGGTCTCTGTCGAGGCTGCTCAGATCATCTGAGCTTCAGAGGGACTGGTGTCCTAAGCGCTTCGACTGTTCTCGCCGTTGAGCTCGAACTGCGTCACCAGTTTGCCCAGTGTGTACTGCTGGCGGAGCTTGCCGGCGCTGTTTTGGTTGGCGAACATGCCCTTCTCCCAGTAAGCCTGGGATTTGGGGCGACTGGCAGTCCAGCGCACGGGTACTACAAACTCCGAATCTTCTGGAGTGGTTCGGGGCGCATCGGTATGACGGTAGTCCGCAGACAGCGGCAGATCTTTCAGGGGCGTCCATTGTCCTTCATGGAAGACTTGCGCTGCCTCGAAAGGGGCAGCTTCAGCCAAAGTTTCACCAACGGCGACATATCCATGCTTGGGAATCTGAACGAAAATCTGGGCGCCAGTGGGAAGGTTCTTAAGGGTTCGCTAGTACCACTCGCCACCGCCGGCGGAGACGAATCCATAGCGTCGAGCGTCTTCCCAAGAACGAGTCGAATCATCACCGAAGGTAACGAACCAGTCCCTGCCGTTCCATTCCGCTTGTTTGCTGCGTTTGCTTGCTGCTCGAGCCGTTGTTGGCTGGCCGCCTGATGCGAGCCAGGACCGTCCAAGGTACCGACGCTCGCCGTCTTCGAAGTAAGAGAAGAACACTGCGTTGACGGGCACTCCGAATTCGCGCAGAAAGGTCACGATGCGCTCTGAACTGTCGTCCAGCTCTGTCGCCACAATCGTCATCTGAATCTCGTTATTGAGCTCATCGGGGAGGGGGGCGTCAAACACTTCAGCGAAAGCTTGCTCAAGCTCTGTATCGAGATGCTCGGCAGCAATCTCCGCTATCTTCTCGCGACCGAGTTCAGTGACCCAGGAACCATAATCAAGAATCTGCGCGACGACCTCACGCGGGGTCCGGTCTCGTTTCAGCTCCAGAACATGGAGGTTGCCGTCACCGTCGAGAGCGAGCAGATCGATGAGTTTTCCATGAGGCGTCCGCAACTGTCGGGCAATGACAAGGAGTTTTTCGCCCAGTAACGAGGGGTCGCGCTCCAGAAAGTCCTCAAGTTGGGCTTCGGAGGGAAGCAGCCCGCTCGGCAATCGCTGCGGCGAATCCCCATCGATCCGCCACATGCCCATCTCTACTGGCATCAGATCTCCCATTACTGGCCGGCGAACTCTTAGCAAGGTCTACGCTTTCAATCCTTGCACGAGCCGGGGGCTTGGCGATGGCGCAAGCTGGCATCCAGTTCTAGGCCCTGGTTAAGGCGCAGTTGCAATATCGGTCACCGGGGGCTGATGCAGGGGCAGACGATAACTTGGCCTGTCATACATGCGTGTAGGTTCTCGTCGAATCTGTCATAGACGCATGGCGCTGACCTGAGGTCTGAAATTTCGTCGATACGCACTTTGTCACTAACTTGTCAGAATCCTCAAGCTCAGCCGAGGAAGACCGGTGCGGCTCTCGGCTGGTTCCAGGGGAAGTGGGCCAGGTGCCGAAACTCCGGTGCTTCCGAGATGGGCGGGTCCGACGTTGGGCGCCAAGCTTGAGAAACGTTCCGCGGACTTTGTCGGTAGGCAGGTGCACTGCCCGCGGCCACGTCGTTTGGCCAGGGGCGTTGGAGAGCCGACGCCAAAGCCCGCCTAGTACGCCGCCGAGATCATGCGCCGGTTTTACTCGGAGCGCATCGGCTTGATGTTGCGGTCGTACGAAAACGGCACGTCCAGGCTGCTTTAGGCGTCCAATCGTTTGCCAAACAGCGTCGTTGACTCTTAAACACTGGCAAGATAGGGTCAGGCGCACGGAGCGGTCGGGCAAAGATGTTTGCCGACTGTGCCGTGCGCCTGGTTTACAACGGCGAGGTGACATCGCGGTTCACCTCAGTTGAAGACCATGCCGCCGTCGACGATGATGGACTGTCCGGTGATGTAGTCGGAGTCTGGGCCGGCCAGGAACGAGACGACGTTGGCGACGTCGTCGGCTTCGGCGAGTCGCTCCAGGGAGATATCCGTGGTGAATTGCTCCCAGCCCCACTCTTCGGGCTGACCTGCGGCCGCGGCGGTCTCCTTGGCGAGGGTCTCCATGAGCGGGGTGCGCACGATGCCGGGTGCGTAGGTGTTCACTGTGATGCCGAACTGGGCGAGGTCACGCGCCGCGGTCTGGCTCATGCCGCGCACGGCGAACTTGGTGGCAGAGTAGAGCGGGATCCCCTTGTTGCCCTTGTGGCCGGCCTGCGAGGCTGCGCTGATGATCTTGCCGCCGTGGCCCAGTTCCTGCAGCTTGGCCGCCGCGGCCTGGATGCCCCAGAGAACGCCCTTGACGTTGAGTGAAAAGATTTTGTCGAAGTCGGCCTCGGTGGCTGCTTCCAGGGGAGTCTGGGGGGCGATTCCGGCGTTGTTAATGATGACGTCGAAGCCGCCAAGCTCCTGTGTGGTCGCGTCGACGGCGGCGAAGACGCTTTCACGGTTGGTGGCGTTGACCTCGACGGCGATGGCACCGTTGGCCTTACCGCCCAGTGACTCCGCGACCTGGTGTGCGGCCTCCGTGTTGAAGTCGCCGACGGCGACCTTGAAGCCGTCCCGGTGCAGCCGTTCAATTGCCGCGCGACCGATGCCCTGACCGCCGCCGACCACGAGAGCGACCTTGCCATTGTCCTGACGTGCCATTGTTTTTACTCCTTAGTTCAGTGAGCGCCATCTGCTGCTGACTTGTGTAACCCGTTCAAATTTTAACTATTCCTTGGTGGGATTCCCGCAAGCGCGGCTCGTGGTCGAGACTTCTTGTGGCGCACCGGAGAGCAACTCGCAGATACGCATCGTCAGCGCTCATTGCCTCAGCCTGCACCCTTGGGCAAGTTCGATGAGATCCGACAACCTACCTACGTTTAAGATGCCGTGGATCTTGGCAGACGCGACTGCCGCTGACATGGGGATGACGTTTCGTTGAGACGCGGTTTGTCTCACTAACTTGTCGTAATCCTCAGAAAGGTCCAGATCGGCGTTTGAAACAGTACGAAGTCGTGCAGGCGTCTTCACATCGAATCGTTCGGTTCCGGATGGGAGCTTCTGACGCTCGAGTCGTTCGGTGATGAATCCGGCGGCGGGGGGGCGATCGGGATCTCTCGATCGCTCCCTAGGGCGCGATCCCAGAGGCTGTGAACCGTGGCCTCGAGCTTGGTCTTGCTATCACTGCTGTCGTAGGGCGACCCCGTCGAGCAGTCCGATGTGGCCGTCGGCACATCGGAGACTAGGGTGACCCCATGTCTGGACCCCAATTCGGCCCTTGGCATCGCCTGAGCGCGGTGTCGGTCCATGCCTACACGGCCGTGGGTGTGGTCCTTGCCCTGCTCATGGTGCACATGTCCTACGCCGGTGAAGTCGAGACCGTGCTGTGGCTCTTCCTCGCCGCCATGATCATCGACGGCTCAGACGGCTTCCTGGCCCGCCACTTCCGGGTCAAGGAGGTGACGCCGGGCTTCGACGGTGCGCTGCTGGACAACATCGTCGACTACATCACCTACGCCTTTGCGCCCATGGTGCTGCTGTGGAGCACGGGCTATCTCCCGGACGGGTGGTGGGGCGGCGTCGTAGCCTCCGTGCCTCTGCTCGCGTCCTGCTTCCAGTTCTGCCGCAGCGACGCCAAGACCGACGACCACTTCTTCGTCGGGTTCCCCAGCTACTGGAACATTGCGGCGTTCTACCTGATCGTCCTCGGCGCCGGCGTGGCCACGACCACCACCGCACTGCTTGTTCTGACAGTGCTCGTGTTCGTCCCGATCAAGTACGTCTACCCCTCCCAAACGGAGACCGCATGGTGGCTGACCATGACGCTCACCCTCGTCTGGTTCGGCCTTTACGCGCTGATCCTTATGCAGTACCCCTCGCCGAGCCTGTGGCTCATCGCCTTGTCCGGCGGCTACGTGATCTATTACGCGGCACTGAGCCTGCGTCTGACGCTCAAACGACGTCGTGGTCACAGTGGTGCGGCGGTCTCATCCGAAGCCGGCGCCTCGGCGAGGACCAGAGACTCCTAGTCAGCGCCCCTCACGTTCCGACTATGCCGAGACATCGTTACTGAGTGCAAGCAGCCGCCGCGGTAACTGTTGTTGGCTTACTTGTTATGTCCGCGGGCTGCAACGCGCCACCGGTCGATGATGGTGCCATCCGCTGTCACGGTTACTTCATCGACGAGGTTCATCGCGATGCACACGTGGTTCGGAATGACGAGCAGCCGCTCACCCAATGCGGGAAGGGTCACTTCGGGTGGCCATACGACGGTGGCATGATGTTCTGACAGTGCAGTGATGCGGGCGTCGAGGCGGTCCATGATTCTGCCGAAGCCTGTTGTCCACGCTGGTCGGTCGCTGCCGAGGATTTTGCTACCCGCATCGAGGATCACTCTTCGCGGCATGCCGTGGGTGCCCTCGTGTCGGCTGACAACTGTGGCAGCGACGGTGAGTACGATGTCTTCTGGGGTGCATCGTTCCAATTCGAGCTGCTGTGCGTCACCGAACACATAAACCCCTGGTCTTACTTCAGTGACAATGGAAGGACCCGTCAGGGCGGCCGTAGGAGTGGAGCCTCCACTGAGACGCTCGACATTGAACCCTGCGGCAACGAGCAGGGTCGAGGCTGTGCCGAGAGCCGATTCCTCTTGTTCTGCAGCTTTGATCGGCATACCGGGGGCGTAGCTGTGCCCGGGGAACGTGAAGATGCCCGCGACGTGCAATCCGGCGGCTGCGGCTGCTTCGGCAACGGCTACGCCGGCTTCCGGCGCTATCCCGCTGCGATGGTGGCCGCTGTCGATCTCCAGCAGAACGTGTATCTGGCCGGCTTCGGGTCCCATGGACTGCGCCATCATCTGGGCTGCTTCGGGGGAGTCCATTCCGACTGCGAGGCGGACGTTTGCGCGCAAGAGGCGCCGCAGTCGGTCGGCTTCCCGAGGTCCGATCCATAGGGGATATGCGATGAAGAAGTCGTCTACGCCGTGTTCCGCGAAGACCTCGGCTTCTCCAATGGTTGCCACGGTTAGGCCGACGGCCCCGGCTGAGAGCTGCAGGGCCGCTATCTCCGGCACCTTGTGCGTTTTAGCGTGAGGTCGAACCTCTAGCCCCTTAGCACCGACCGTGGTGGCCATACGAGCGATATTGCGTACCAGTACGTCCCTGTCGATCATGATCTCTGGTGTATCGATACCCTCAGGGATCGTGTGCATGCGGTTCCTTCCTTTTGCGCTGGCCGCGCCCTGTCAGCACCTGCCTGGTCGGAGTTTAACGGCGAGATTCCACGTCTTCAGACGATCAGCCACCGGCCTGAACCGCGAGCAGCACCGCCATCACAAGCAGAGCCACTCCGGATCGGCCCTCGATGAGGCGGGTCCATGTGGTGTTCATCGTTCTCTTCAGCCCTGCAATGACTCCCGCGCAGATGAAGCACCAGAGCAGGGAGGAAACCATGAAAGCGGTGAAGAAGAGCATGAGAGAACTGAGTGCGGCATCCTCGCCGAGTGCTCCAGCGACTGCTCCGTCGGCCCCGCCCCAGTAGACGACGTTCCACACGTTGCTCGAAGACATCAGCGCTCCCGCTGCTGCTGGTCCTCGAAAAGGATTCGAGGCAGCCGCGCTGCAGTCCGGAGTCGCCTGACCTGACCTACAGTTTGGTTTCCACTCGTTTCGACTATCTCCCGTGACTGCGCTCCAGCAGATTGAGCATGTACTCAGCCACCGAACAGGCTTCGCGAAATCACTAGGAGTGCAAGGTCTTCAGATACGCCCATGTGCATAGTTCTTCCGTGACCAGTCCCTTGCAAGTTCCTCAGTTCGTTGACCTGCTCAGCGATGGTCCAAATCGATCCGTGCTGTAGGATCCCGCGGAACTTGTCATACGGGTCAGCCGCTGACATGGGGAGTGACATTTCGCTAAGACGCGGTCTGTCTCACTAACTTGTCGTAATCCTCAGGGGCTCGAACAGTCGGTGAGGGTGATTCCGCGACGCGGGTGCCAGTCCAACCTTCGCTGAGCTCAGTGCCGGCGGGCGCGGGAACACCGGTCTTCCGACTCGCTGACCCAACCAATTCCAGGTGATCACCACCGAACAGGTTGCCTACCGTCAGGCCGACGTCTTGTAGTGGCGCGTAGACCTGGGGACCTGACCTGAAAAGCACGGCGCGCCGTCACCGATCAGTGCAGAGTTCCAGCCGTTTCCCTTGCGCTGAGGGTAAGAGCGAATCCCGCGTCACGATCACTTCGGTCACAAGTCAGGCCGACTGGTCGAAAATTCGTCTCTGAGTTTCGAGGTGTTGACGCAGATCCACGACAACATCACCATCGTCGGCCTCGCTTAGCGTCTGAGTCTCATTCAGTTCGACTGGGTTCGCCCTGGCAAGTTCGATGGTGTAATCACAGGCAACTTTCATGATCTTAGCAAGCTGATCGGTTGAGAACGCCACAGTGGTGTCATTGTCCTGGCCGTATGCGACTACTGCGTCAAGGTCCGTGATCAGACGATCGATGTTGCCTCGATCAAGGCGGCCGGTCTGGATCGCTTCCAGGTACGACTCGAGTGAGACCTTATAATCCTGCACGCACTTGGGCACGTTCACTTCTGCGTCCTTCTTGCGCTTTCTCACCGCTAGGACCACCCCGCCGCCGGCTGCAATCGCTACCACTGTCCCTAACCCAGCAGCGGCCCAATGGTTCTTGAGGCCGGCTGCGGCAATACGAGTCGCGTTCTCCGCGGCTCTCTCGGGTGTAGGAATCTCCTTGAGATGCGTCACAAGTCGGCCACTCGTATCGCGCACTACGCCGCCGTAGCGAACGAGATCGCCAGCCAATAGGCTTTTGTAGATCTCAGGCGGAACCTCAAACGCGGGTTGAATGATCATGGTCAGTCTTCCGTCTCGACAGTGGCAATCCCGTACGTGTGATTCCAGGGTAGCTAACCCGTCCCTAACCTTGAGGCTAGGAGTGCAACCAGGGGGCGGCGCCATGGGGTGGCAGTCATGGTCTCGCCGTGAGAGCGACGCCAGACCTCCCCCAGCTCAACCGCAAACAAGCCAGATCAGATGTCACCCATTAGTGCGGCAGACCCTTCTGAGCTTTCGGGGCAATATGTGTCCAAGGGCTAGATAATGTTCGCGCTCAATCTCCTGACGTCGTGCCGAGAGAGCTCTCCGGGTAACGGTCGGCGAACCACGACTCAAGCTGCTGTATGTACTGCCTGGACTTGTAGCGTCGGATTCGTCCAATGAGCTCAAGGTCCGTTGTTTCACTGCTCGCCTCAGCATTTCCCCGGGATACGATTTGAGCCACACCATCAGCGAGATTTTCAGAAACTAGGTTTTCAAACGTGACGAGGTCTGCAGTGAGACCTGCGCCGTGATTGTGGCTCATGGCGCCGACTGGTTGAACAAGCGCAAGAAACTTGCCTAGGTGCTTGTCGTCGGTAACGAAGACTGCCGGTTGCGGAATCAGACCCCTCAACTCCGGCAGGGATGGCATTGTGGCGATCCTAGAATACGTAAGGTCAAAGCTCGTATTCCAGAGTGCATCTAGGGTGGAATCGAGACATTTTTCTTGCCTCAGCTTCATTATGTTCAAAGCCATCTCGCGCCCTGGCGAATTGCCGGCAAGCAACAAGGCTCCGAGAGTGACTTCACGTGACCCGCGACCGAAAAGCTCCGCGGCAAACAACGCGAGGCTCCCGAACGCAACCAAGGGGTCCCGTCGCTCGAGGAAAAGCTGGTAAGCCTTAAGTACCATCGCATAGGAGGGCAGGATTAAATTCTCTCTTACAATACGGAGATCCGCCTCAGGGACTCCGTTTCCGCTTTCACCGTCGTTAGGGTGCTGAGGGTCGGGCAAGACATCACTGCCTTGAGACCAAGCCTGCAGCGACCGCCGGTTGTCGACGAGGAGCCGCATGGCATTTGCACTTCGCCGAGAGTAGTTCGAGGCTTCTCTTATCCCAGGCTTTCTGCGCATCAGACTTTCTGCTGCGCCCAGACCAGGCATCACGAAGACATTCTCACTTAGGCGGGCAACTAGGTCAGCCACGCGGTTCTGGACGTTTTTTTCATCGAAAGAAGAGCCCCTACGGGAAATTGTGTCTAAATGGCCCACAACATTTGCGTCAAGAAGCAAGCTTCGAATAGAACCGTCATATTGACTTGGAAAATATAAATACTTTGACATGGATTGTGTACTTTCTTCGCAGTTGGAGCATGTTCTCGACTCATCGATCCTAGTTGGCAATGTTAGTCTCGATGCTGACTCGCACCTGAATAAAGAGCCAGTGCAACGGGGTCTGCCACACGAATAGGTGACGTCTGATCTGGCTTGCCTATGATGCGTACTGGGTTTGGTTCCGAGGTTATGAAGCGGGTGTCTGCTCCCGCTGGTGTTCATAATATGCCGCCTCAACCTCGGCGGGTGTCTGGTGACCTAGGTGTCCGTGCAGCCGTCGGGTGTTCCACCAGTGGACCCAGTTCATCGTGGCGAACTCCACCTCAGTTAGGGATCGCCACGCCGGCTGGGAGTAGATCAGCTCAGTCTTATACAGCCCGTTGACTGCCTCGGCCAGGGCATTATCGTAAGAGTCTCCGACGGTCCCAACGGAGGGTCGGATGCCGTGGTCAGCGAGTTTCTCGGTGTAGGCCACAGCGACATATTGGCCGCCACGATCGCTGTGATGAACAAGTCCTCCCTCCTCAGATCGCCTGGCAGTAGCCACAGCGTGCTCCAACGCTTCCAACGACAGTGCCTCGGTGGTCATCGAAGCCCGAGTGGCCCACCCCACAATCCGACGGGAGTAGGCATCGATCACGAAGGCTGTGTACACGAAGCCCGCACTTGCCCTGACGTAGGTGATATCGGCGACCCATAACCGTCCTGGTGCGGGGGCTCTGAAGTTGCGTTCGACCAGGTCAGGTCGATGATCTGGAACTGGGGCAGGCACCGTGGTTCGAGGTTTCCTGCCCCGCACAACACCGCAGAGTCCGGCTTTACGCATCAGCCGGTAGACCTGGTCCCGGCCGATGTCCCAGCCTTCTCGGCGTAGGGCAGGCCACATCTTCCGGACTCCGTAGACGCGGCGTGGATACGCTGGATCTCGCCGATCAACAGATCGTCTTTGAGCTCCTTGGCTGAGCGGACCCTGGTCTTAGCTGCCCGAAATCCTCGGGAGGTGATGAACCCACCTTCTGTCGCGTTGAGGACCCGACAGATGCGCTCGACTCCGAAACGATCCCTGTACTGGTCGATGTAGCGGATCATCTCGTGGTGGGACGGTCGAGCTCCGCGGTGAAAAACGCCGAAGCAGACTTCAGAATCTCATTGGCTCTCTTCAACTCGCGGTTCTCACGCCGTAGCCGCTTCAGCTCATCGAGTTCATCACTGGTGGGCCCCGGTTCTTCCCCGGCATCTCGTTTAGCCTGCTTCGCCCACGTATTCAGCGTGTGGGGCGAAACCCCTAGTTTCTGGCCGATAGCCTCAGCAGCGGCCCAACGAGAAGACTCCTCGATGCGCTGATGATCAGCCAACATTCTCAATGCCCGGTCCTTGAACTCCGGTGTATACGTCCCTGCCATAGTTCCAATCCTCTCTGCTCAACAGACCGGAACTAAACCCAGTACGCATCAGGAGGCCTCGCGCATGCCCATGCTTCAGTGTTGCCTACTGTCAGATCAGTGGGACCTCTGACACGCCACTGACATAAATCTGGGATTACTGACAAATTGAGCGAAACCTACATCTACGGTTCGACTCTCCGGCACTCCTGAACCGGAATAAAGTCGGTACGCCCTAAGTTGAGTGAGTATGACTCAAGTTTGGGTCGTCGTAGTCTGTGTGACAGGAAGGGGGCCGCGAGGCCATGGATATTGACAAGCTCACTGAGAAGTCCCGCGAGGCGGTCGCGGCTGCCGTCTCCTACGCCGGGCAGGTGAAGAACCCGCGGGTGGAGCCCGCCCACCTGCTCAAGGCACTCATGGACACCCGCGAGTCGCTCGCCGTGCAGGTGCTCAAAACCGCCGGCGCCAGCCCGGAGGCCGTCTCCTCCGCCGCCTCCGAGCTGATCTCCAAGCTGCCGCAGCTCGGCAGCGCGGCCGACCCCCAGGGATCGCCCGCCTTCGCCGGCGTCCTCAACGCGGCCCAGCGCATCGCCGAAGCCGCAGGGCACACCTACACCTCCGCCGAGCACCTGCTCCTCGCCCTGGCCACCGAGTCCCAGGACACCGCTGAGGCCATTCGCCGCGGCGGCGCCACACCGGAAGCGCTCCAGGAGGCCGCAGGCCAGGTCCGCGCCGGCCAGTCCGGCGACAGCGCCAACCCCGAGGCCACCTCCGAGGCGCTCTCCAAGTTCGGCACCGACCTGACCGCCCTCGCCAAAGACGGCAAGCTGGACCCGGTCATCGGCCGCGACGCCGAGATTCGCCGCGTGGTCCAGGTGCTCTCCCGCCGCACCAAGAACAATCCGGTGCTCATCGGCGAGCCCGGCGTCGGCAAGACCGCCGTCGTCGAAGGCCTCGCCCAGCGCATCGAACAGGGCGACGTGCCCGACGCGCTCAAGGGCAAGACCCTCATCAGCCTTGACCTCGGCGCCATGGTCGCCGGCTCCAAATACCGGGGCGAGTTCGAAGAGCGGCTGAAGGCCGTGCTCGATGAGATCAAAGCCGCCGAGGGCCAGATCATCAGCTTCATCGACGAGATCCACACCGTCGTCGGAGCCGGCGGCTCCTCCGAGGGCTCCATGGACGCCGGCAACATGCTCAAGCCCATGCTCGCCCGCGGCGAGCTGCGCCTCATCGGTGCCACCACCCTCGACGAGTACCGGGAGAACATCGAATCCGACGCCGCCCTGGAGCGCCGCTTCCAGCAGGTCTACGTCGGCGAACCCTCGGTGGAGGACACCGTCGCCATCCTGCGCGGCATCAAGGAGAAGTACGAGGCCCACCATGGAGTCGAGATCGCCGACGCCGCCCTCGTCTCCGCCGCGTCCCTCTCCGACCGGTACATCACCGGCCGGCAGCTGCCCGACAAAGCAATCGACCTCGTCGACGAGGCCGCCTCCCGGCTGAAGATGGAGATCGACTCCGACCCCGTCGAGATCGACGAGCTGCGCCGCGCCGTCGAACGCCTCAAAGTCGAGGAGCAGTGGCTCTCCCAGGAGACCGACGCCGGCTCCCAGGAGCGGCTCGAGGCCCTGCGCGCCGAACTGGCCGACAAGTCCGAGCAGCTCACCGAGCTGCAGTCCCGGTGGGAGGCCGAGCGCGGCGCCCACAAGAAGGCCGGCGAGCTGCGCACCAAGCGCGACGAGCTCAAATCCGCTGCCGAACGCGCCCAGCGCGAAGGCCACTTCGGCGAAGCCTCCCGCCTCCTCTATGGGGACATCCCCCAGATCGAGGCAGAGATCGCCGAGGCCGAAGCCCAGGAGCAGCAGGCCAACGAGGCTGACCGCATGGTCCCCGAGCGGGTCGACTCCGACGCCATCGCCGACGTCATCTCCGCCTGGACCGGCATCCCCGCCGGACGGATGCTCGCCGGTGAGACCGAGAAGCTGCTGCAGATGGAGGAGCGCATCGGCTCCCGCCTCATCGGACAGGAGCGCGCCGTCGGCTCCGTGGCCGACGCCGTCCGCCGGGCCCGCACCGGGGTCGCCGACCCCGACCGGCCCACCGGCTCCTTCCTCTTCCTGGGCCCCACCGGTGTGGGCAAGACCGAGCTGGCCAAGGCGCTCGCCGAGTTCCTGTTCGACGACGAACGCTCCATGGTCCGCATCGACATGTCCGAATACGCCGACAAGCACTCCACCGCCCGGCTGGTCGGCGCGCCCCCCGGATACGTCGGCTACGACGAAGGCGGCCAGCTCACCGAGGCGGTGCGGCGTCGGCCCTACTCGGTGGTGCTGCTGGACGAGGTGGAGAAGGCCCACCCCGAGGTCTTCGACATCCTCCTGCAGGTCCTCGACGACGGCCGGCTCACCGACGGGCAGGGCCGCACCGTGGACTTCCGCAACGTGGTGCTGATCCTCACCTCCAACCTCGGCAGCCAGTACCTGGTGGACCAGAGCCTGGACGAGGACGCCAAGCGGGAGAAGGTGATGGGTGTGGTGAGCACCGCCTTCAAGCCGGAGTTCCTCAACCGGCTCGACGACACCGTCCTGTTCGACCCGCTCGGCATGAACCAGCTGACGCCCATCGTGGACATCCAGATCCGCTCCCTGCAGGAGCGGCTCGCCGGACGGCGCCTCACCCTGGACGTCACCGACTCGGCCAAGGAATGGCTCGGCCTCACCGGCTACGACCCCGCCTACGGAGCCCGGCCGCTGCGCCGGCTCATCCAGCGGGAGATCGGGGACCAGCTCGCCAAGGCGCTGCTGGCCGGTGAGATCGCCGACGGCGACACCGTGGTGGTGGACCGTGACGAGCTCACCCTCGAGGAGCGCTCAGCCCACGGGCTCACCCTGAAGAAGGGCTGAGGCTACTCCTGGTCGCGGGGCTCGGCCGAGACGTCGACGCCGTCTGCCGTCCCGTCCTCGGCCGGGTCCTCGACGGCATCCTCATCCTCGTCGTCGGCGTCCTCGTCGAGCATGTAGTCGCCGGTGAGGGAGCCGTCGTCGCTGCGGGTGAGGAAGCATGAGACCAGCCGGTCGTCCTCCCTGTTCCAGGTGGACTCGGTGGGATGGTTGAGCTGAACGGCGAGGTCATAGTCGGCTTCGGCCACAGCGTCCTCGTTGAGGCTGAGGTCATCGTGGCACCACTCGTGCGCGGTGTCTGCGACCTCTGTGTCGCCGGGGTAGGAGCCGTCGGAGATGTTCTGCCGGAGCACCACCTGGACATCGTAGGACTGCTCGCAGTCGACGACGTCGGCGGGCTCGTCCTCCGTCGCATACCCGACCAAGCACCAGCCGGTCTCCCAGTCCTCGGGGGGAACGTCCCGGGCATGAACGCCGTCGGCGGGCTCCTCGATCCACTCCCAGGCTCCGGCGTCCTCATCCTCACCAGGTTCGCGGATGACGAACCACCACAGCAGCCCCAGGGTCACCAGAACCACCAGCGCCCCGGCGATCAGGAAGGGGATGGCGTTGAGCTGCACCCCCTGCTCAGAGGCGGCCCGGCGCTGCCGGCGAGTGGCGGGGCGGGCGATCTCGGCAGTGCTGCGGGGGTCCTCACTCATCCAAGCGGAGCCTTCCGATCGGTGCGACGCAACGGGGAGCCTCATGCTAACTTAGGGGGCACGAAGCACATCATCTGAACAGTCAAGCCCGCAGTGAACCTTCCGAGATTCCGCTGCGGCATGAGTAGATGTTAAGGGGGTCCCGCTCATGGGGCGTGGCCGTCAGAAGGCTAAAGCAACCAAGCAGGCACGGGAGATCAAGTACTTCACCCCGGACACGGACCTTTCGGCCCTGGAGCGGGAGCTCGCACAATCCCGCGGTGACGACGCCGAGGGTGCCGGCAGCGAGTACGAGGACCCCTACGCCGACGAGTTCGACGCCGATGGCGAGGAGCAGCGCTAGCCGCGATCGCTCACCGGTCTTCACGCAGCAGGCCGAGCGGGCGCACGCCGCGGCCCTGCGATCCATCGCCCGGATCGTTGAGGACTCCGTGGAGCCGCAGGCCCCGCAGTTGGCCCAAGCAGGGATTGCCGGGCTCCTCTCCGCGGGGTCTGTGCTCTGCGTGACCGGCGCAGGGGTGTCCACCGACTCCGGCATTCCCGACTACCGGGGTCCGGCGGGCTCTCTGCACCGGCACCGGCCGATGACATACCAGGAGTTCAAGTACGACGCCGCGGCGCGGCACCGGTACTGGGCCCGATCATTCGTCGGCTGGCGCCACATGGGGGCCGCGCAGCCGAACCCCGCACATCAATTTCTGGCCGCCTGGCAGCAGCGCGGCCTCCTCTCCGGCCTGGTCACCCAGAACGTGGACGGCCTGCACGCAGCCGCCGGCTCCGAGCCGGTCATCGCCCTGCACGGGAACCTGGACCAGGTCACCTGCCTGACCTGCGGCGAGACGGAGGACCGGCGGGCACTGGACCTGCGCATCGAGGAGGCCAACCCGGGATACGCGGAGGCGGCCATGGTGGCCGCCGAGAACGTGAACCCGGACGGTGACGTCACCCTCGACCAGTCCTGGGTGGACGCTTTCACGCTCATCGGGTGCCTGGCCTGCGGGGCGGACACGCTGAAGCCCGACGTCGTCTACTTCGGAGAGAACGTTCCGGAGGAGCGCAAAGCGGCGGTGCGGCAGCTGGTGGATGGCTCCTCGGCCCTGCTGGTGGTCGGCAGCTCGATGGCAGTGATGAGCGGATTCTCGATTGCGCTGGCGATGCACCGGGCCGGCAAGCCCATCGCGGTGATCAACGGCGGCCCCTCCCGCGCGGACGCCAAAGCGGACCACCGCTGGCGCACCCGCATCACCCCCGCGCTCCAGGCGCTGGATGAGGTGCTCCGAGGGCCCCCGCCCAGGCCCCCGCGACCATCGGGGCGATGGACCAGTTCGCCGAGCGGGCCGGGCGTCATCAGTTCTGAGCCAGCGGCTGAGCAGTCACGCTGACGCGCACCCGCCCAGGAAACTGAACCAAACGTACGGTACAGTTTCCGGTCGTGGATGTGATGCGGAGACTTCGCCGGCGCAGGGCGGTGAGCACGGAGACCGGACCTCTGCCCCGGGCCGACTACCGGGCCAGCGGCCCCCTCCGGCCCTCCGCGGCTCCAGACACATCCCTGTCGCGCTGGCAGCGCTGGACCGTGCTCGCCATCGTCTCCTCCGGGCTGCTGCTGGTCGCCCTGGACATGACCATCCTCTACACGGCCCTGCCGCGCCTGACCTCCGCGCTGGAGGCCAGCGCCTCCCAGCAGCTGTGGATCCTCAACATCTACCCGCTGTTCATGGCGGGCCTGCTGCCGGGCTCCGGCGCCCTCGGCGACCGGTTCGGGCACAAACGGACCTTCCAGGCCGGCATGCTGGTCTTCGGGGTCGCCTCGCTGACCGCCGCCTACTCGCCTACCCCGGAGGTGCTGATCGGCGCCAGGGCGCTGCTGGCCGTCGGCGGTGCGCTCATGCTCCCGGCCACACTGGCCCTGATCCGCATCAGCTTCTCCAATGTGCGCGAGCGCAACATCGCCATCGCCGTGTGGGCCTCCACGTTCATGGTCGCCATGGCGATGGGACCCATCGTGGCCGGTGTGCTGCTGGAGTTCTTCTGGTGGGGCGCAGTGTTCCTCATCAACCTGCCGATCGTGGTGGCCGCCTCCATCGCCATGGTCCTGGTGGGACCGCGCAACGTCTACGACGCGGCGCGGAAGTGGGACGCGGTGTCCTCGGCCCAGGCACTGGTGGGCATGGGGGCCGCGGTGCTGGCCATCAAGACCTGGGCAGAATCTCCCATCGACTATCCGGTCGCGATCGTCTCCACGGCGGTGGGCGCCGTCGTGCTCACCCTTTTCGCCCGGCGGCAGGTGCGCCTGGGCCGCGAATCAGAGCCGCTGATCGACTTCGGGATGTTCCGCAACCGCGGCTTCACCGGCGGGGTCATCGGCGCGGGACTGGCCACGTTCATCACCGCCGGGGTCCAGCTGGCAGTAGCCCAGCGGTACCAGCTGCTGGAGGGGTTCAGCCCGCTGCAGGCCGGGCTGCTGGTCACCGCGCTGGCGGTGGGCTCCGCTCCGTTCTCCCTGGTGGGCGGGGCCCTGCTGCAGCGGGTGGGACTGCTGGTGCTCATCGGCGGGGGCATGGGCGTGGCGGCCCTGGGCACGGTCGCCGCTGCGCTCTCCGCCTTTCAGGACACCCTGCCGGGCTTAGTGGCCTCCCTGGTGGTCGCCGGTGCGGGAATGGGGTGCTCCATCTCGGTGGCCTCCACAGCCATCATGGGCAATGTGCCGCCGCACCGTGCCGGTATGGCCGCCTCCACCGAGGAGGTGTCCTATGAGTTCGGCAACCTGCTCGGCGTCGCGCTGCTGGGCGCCCTGCTGACGCTGGTGTACACCCACGCGCTGATCCTGCCGGAGGGAGCTGAGGGGTACACGGGCGCCTCGCCGGCCGCTGCCCTCGAGAGCGGAGACGCCGGTGTCATCGATGCGGCCTCATCGGCGTTCGACGCCGCCTACCTCAGCGTCCTGGTCACCCTCGCCGCAGTGATGATCGCCGGCTCCATCGCAGCCGCGGCCTTCCTCTGGCCCTACAAGCCCGGCACCGAGTCCCAGGCCTACCCCAATAATCACTAAGGTAAGGCAAGAGATCGAGCCGGGGCCCCGGCTCAGCGCGAAGCGATGAGATGGGAAGCGAGTGAACGTGCGGGAGTCCAAGCGTGAGCAGGCACTCGAGGCGGCCACCCGGGTGGTTCAGCGGGACGGGGTGACCGCCCTGTCCTATGAGGCTGTGGCCGCAGAGGCCGGCCTGACCAAGGGTGGGCTCGTCTACCACTTCCCCTCCCGTGAGGCGCTGCTGCGCGCCCTCCACGAGCACGTCTCCGGCGGCTGGGAGCGCTACATGGCCCAGCAGGTCAGCGACGAGAGCGCACTCGCTCACCCCGATGAGCTGGACGATCACAGCCGGCTCGAAGCCTACGTGCGCGGATCAGCAAGCCCCGCGGGCAACCCGGACCGCGCCGAGCTGCAGCTGATGCTTCAGGCCGCCGAAGACCCTGAGTCGCAGGCCATATGGAGCGGGGTGCATGACCGCTGGGCCCCCCGGCTGCCGGAGGAGGCCGACGACGAGGCGGTGGACAGGTTCTTGGCCCGGCTGGCCTCGGACGGGCTGTGGCTCTACGAAGCCCTCGCAGACCGGCAGCTGGATCCCTCCCTGCGGGAGAGGCTGATCCGGCGCATCCTTGAGCGGGGAGGGGCAGGCGGAGCAGGCTCCTGAACGTTCGCCCTTGCCGTGTGGAGGATAGGTCCAGGATCCAGCTTCTAGGATGGTCGGACCCGGCTTCTGCCGGGAAGCTCACCAGCACACATGGAGGATCCGTCTCATGAGCCAGCCGATCACCCCCCAGCGATTCGGCCGACGGCCTGCCGCTTGGCTGTCCCTCGCAGCTGCTGGCACTCTGGTGCTCGCCGCCTGCGCCGACCCGACTGCCGAATCGGACGAGGACGGCGAGGACGCGGACTCCGGCGCTGTCACCGTCGGCTCGGCAGACTTTCCGGAATCCGAAATCGTCGCCTACCTCTACGCCCACGCGCTCGAGGACAGCGGGGTCGACGTCAGCACCAGCATGAACATCGGCTCCCGGGAGGCCTATGTGCCCGCCCTGGAGGACGGTTCGATCGACCTGATCCCCGAGTACACCGGGAACCTCCTCTTCTACTTGGACGATGACTCCGAAGCGGCGGACGCTGAGAGCATCAACGAGGAGCTCCCGGAGGCCCTGGAGGAACGAGGCCTGGAGATGCTGTCCCCCGCCGAGGCCGAGTCGACCGACGCGGTGGTGGTCACCTCCGAGACGGCCGAGGAGTGGGAGCTGACCACCATCGCCGACCTGGCTGACCGCTCCGAGGACATCACCTTCGCCGGACCTCCCGAGTTCCAGGAGCGCTCAGTCGGTCTGCCGGGGCTCGAGGAGAACTACGGCCTGAGCGTCTCCAGCTACACCCCCATCTCCGACGGCGGGGGGCCGGCCACCGTGGATGCTCTGGTCGGAGGCGACGTCACCGCGGCCAACATCTTCACCACCAGCCCCGCCCTGCCGGAGAACGACCTCGTGGTGCTCGAGGACCCGGAGAGCAACTTCCCCGCCCAGCAGGTGGTGCCCATCATCAGCAGCGACGCACTGGACGACGAGATCGCCGAAACCCTCGACTCGGTGTCGGGGCTGCTGAGCACCGAGGAGCTGATTGAGCTCAACGACCGCGTCGGCGGCAGCGAGAACCAAGAGCCGTCCGACGCGGCCATGGAATGGCTCCAAGAGCACGGTCTGATCGACGGATGAGCACTGCAGGCGCCGCCGAAGGGCCCGCCCTGCGGAAGCGCGGGACCCCGTGATCACCTTCAGCGCAGTGTCGAAGGTGTACCCGGACGGCACCTCCGCCGTGGACGGCCTCAGCCTGACCGTGGAGGCGGGGACCGTCACCGTGTTCGTGGGACCCTCGGGATGCGGCAAGACCACCGCGATGCGGATGATCAACCGGATGACCGAGCCCACTGAGGGCACGCTGTCGGTGAACGGCGCCGACACCGCCGAGGCAGACCGCACCCAGCTGCGCCGAGGAATCGGCTACGTCATGCAGCACGCCGGACTGCTGCCGCACCGCTCCGTGCTGGACAACGTGGCCACTGTGCTGCGGCTCACAGGCGAGAGCAGAAAGGCTGCTCGTCGCATCGCCTACGACATGCTTGCCCGGGTCGGCTTGGAAGAGTCCCTGGCCGCGAGATACCCCTCGCAGCTCTCCGGGGGCCAGCAGCAGCGCGTGGGCGTTGCCCGGGCCCTCGCCTCAGACCCGCCCATCCTGCTGATGGATGAGCCCTTCAGCGCCGTGGACCCGCTGGTGCGCCAGGACCTGCAGCAGGAGCTCCTGCGCCTGCAGGCGCAGCTGAGGAAGACCATCGTCTTCGTCACCCACGACATTGAGGAGGCCCTGCTGCTCGGCGACAAGATCGCCGTCTTCGGCCCCGGCGGGGTGCTCCAGCAGCATGACAGCCCCGAGCAGGTCCTCACGGCCCCCGCCAATGACTTCGTCTCCCGGTTCGTCGGGCGCGAAAGGGGCATCCGTTCGCTCGCCTTCGCCAGCGCCGCAGGCGTGCCCATCACTCCGGCATCCGGCGCCGGCGGGGGCCGGGTGGCGCTGCAGCGTGGCTGGGCCCTCATCGTGGACGCCGAGGGGCGCCCCGAGACGTGGGAGGACTCCTCCCAGGTCAGGACACCGGTGACCGCTGCCCTCAGCGAAGACGGAAGCCTCAGAGCCGCCGTGGATGCTGTGCTGTCCTCCCCCGCCCACATGGCTCCGGTGACAGACAGATCAGGGCGTCTGATCGGAGCGGCGGAGGGCACGGACGTCTTCGCTGCTCTCGCAGGGCACGCCAGGAGCTGACCAGCGGTGAACTGGGCTCTGAACAACTTCTCGCGGCTGATGGAGCTGTTCTGGGAGCATACGGTGCTCGCCACGATTCCCACCGTGCTGGGGCTGCTCATCGCGGTGCCCCTGGGACTGCTGCTGAACGACGGCCGCAGCGGCCGCAGGATCGCGGTGGCACTGGCCTCCGTGGCCTTCACCATCCCCTCCCTGGCGCTGTTCGTGACCATACCCACCCTCATCGGAACCCAGATCCTTGATCCCATCAACGTGATCGCCGCGCTGACGCTGTACTCGGCGGCCCTGACGCTGCGGTCGGTCTTCGACTCCCTCGACGCCGTGGACAGCAGCGTCCGCGACGCAGCTCAGGCCAGCGGCTTCTCCCGGCTCTCCCGGGCCGTCTTCGTGGACCTGCCGCTGGCCGTGCCCGTGCTCACCGCCGGGCTGCGCGTAGCCTGCGCCACCAACGTCTCCCTGGTCTCAGTCGGCGCAGTCATCGGAGTCGGCGGGCTGGGGGAGCTCTTCACCTCCGGCTACCAGCGCAGCTACCCCGACCAGATCTTTGCCGGAATCCTGGCCATCATGGTGCTCGCCTTCATCCTCGACCGGCTCATCGCCGCAGCAGGATGGCTGCTCACCCCCTGGGAGCGTGCCCATGCTGGCTGACATGTTCGCCTACTTCGCCGAGGCGGAGAACTGGCTCGGGGACCAGGGCATTCTCATCCGTGTGGGCCAGCACCTCTGGTACTCCTTCATCGCCGTGGTGCTGGGGGCGGTCATCGCCGTGCCTGCCGGAATCTATGTGGGCCATACGGGGCGGGGCCAGACCCTCATCGTCACGGCCGCCAATTCGCTGCGGGCCATACCGTCCCTGGGCCTGATGACCCTGCTGGTGCTCTTCATGGGGCTGGGCCTGCTGCCCCCGGTCCTGGCGCTGGTCACGCTGGCCGTCCCGCCGCTGCTGGCGGGGGTCTACTCCGGCATGCGCAGCGTGGACCGGGCCGTGGTGGACGCTGCCTGGGCGATGGGCATGGCGCGCCGTCAGGTGATAGGGGTCGAGCTGCGCAACGCGCTGCCCGGCATGGTCGCGGGCCTGCGCGGAGCGGCTCTGCAGGTGATCGCCACCGCCATGATCGCCGCCTACGTGAATCTCGGCGGGATCGGCAGGTACATCTTCGACGGCCTGGCCCTCTACGACTACGGACGTGTGCTGGTCGGCGCGGTGCTGGTCACGGTGCTGGCCCTGACAGTCGACGGGCTGCTCGCGGTGGTCGGCAGGCTCGTGCAGCCGGGAGCGAAGGCGCCCAGCAGGAGAGCCGCCAAGACCCTCCGCGCAGGGACAGTCTGAGGAGAGGCAGGGGCGCTCAGGCGGAGTAGGCGCCGGTCAGCAGCACGCCGCCGCCGTCCACGCCCTTGGCGCCCTGGGCGAAGTCCTCGCTGGAGACGTCCACCGCGTCAGGGCGGTACTCGGTGACCTCGCCGATGACCCAGGCTGACTGGCCGGCCGCGTTGAGGTGAGCCACGGCGTCGTCGGCCTTCTCGGCTGACACCACGGCCACCATCCCCACGCCCAGGTTCCAGGTGCGCTCCGCATCCGCCTGCGGCACCCGGCCCAGATCGGACAGCACGCTGAACACCGCCGGGACAGACCAGGAGGACCGGTCCACGGTGGCCAGCATCCCCGCCGGAAGCACACGGGCGAGGTTCGCGGCGAGGCCGCCGCCGGTGACATGGCTGAATCCGCGCACCGGTGCCTCCGGGGAGATCTCGCCCTCAGCAGGGTCGCCGTTGAAGGCGGTCACCAGATCCAGGCATGGCGCGGTGTACAGGCGAGTCGGCTCCAGCAGCTCCTCGCCCAGGGTGCGTCCGAACTCCGGCACCTGCCGGGAGAACGCCCAGCCGGCGTCCGCGACGATGCGTCGCACCAGCGAGTACCCGTTGGAGTGGATGCCGGAGGATGCCATCGCGATGATCCTGTCGCCGGCGCGGACCCGCTCGGGGCCCAGCACCGCGGAGGCGTCCACCACGCCGGTGGCCGCGCCCGCGACGTCGTACTCGTGCTCGTCCAGCAGCCCCGGGTGCTCGGCCGTCTCCCCGCCGACCAGGGCGGTGCCGGCCTCCGCGGCGGCCTTCGCCACCCCGGAGACGATGTCGGCGATGCGGGCCGGCTCCACCTTCCCGCAGGCGATGTAGTCGGTCATGAACAGCGGCTTGGCGCCCATGACCACAATGTCGTCCACGACCATGCCGACCAGGTCGAAGCCGATGGTGTCGTGCTTGTCCACCGCCTGGGCGATCGCCACCTTGGTGCCCACCCCGTCGGTGCTGGTGGCCAGCAGCGGATGGGGCAGACGCTTGAGCTCAGCGGCGTCGAACAGTCCCGCGAAGGCGCCCACACCGCCCATCACCTGGGGGCCGTGGGTGGCCTCCACATGCGCCTTCATCAGCTCGACGGCACGGTCGCCGGCCTCGGTGTCCACGCCCGCGGACGCATAGGTGGTGGGTTCGGTCACTTAAGAGGTCACTTCCTCGCGCAGCGGCGGCTCGGTCTCGTCCAGCTCGAACTCGGAGTCGGGCCCCGGCTCGCACCCGGTCTGGGGCCGCTGGTAGGGCATTCCGGGAAGGCGGGGCTGCTCCAGCAGCATCTTGCCGCGCCGGTTCTCCGGGGGCAGCTCGATCGGGTACTCCCCGGAGAAGCAGGCGGTGCACAGGGTGGAGCGGGGCTGCCCGGTGGCGGCGATCATCCCGTCCTCGCTGATGTAGGCCAGGGAGTCAGCCCCCACGGCCGCGGCGATCTCCTCCATGGTGGCGCCGTTGGCGATCAGCTCCGCCCTGGTGGCAAAGTCGATGCCGTAGAAGCAGGGCCACTTGATGGGCGGGGAGGAGATCTTCACGTGGACCTCAGCCGCGCCGGCCTCCTTCAGCATGCCTACGATGGCGCGCTGGGTGTTCCCGCGGACGATCGAATCGTCCACGACGACGACGCGCTTGCCGGCCACCACATGCTCCAGCACGTTGAGCTTCAGCCGGATGCCCAGCTGCCGCAGCGTCTGGGAGGGCTGGATGAACGTGCGGCCCACATAGGCGTTCTTGATGAACCCCTGGGCGAACGGCAGGCCGGACTGCTCTGCGTAGCCGACCGCCGCAGGGGTGCCGGACTCGGGCACCGGGATGACGATGTCGGCGTCGTGCTTCTCCTCGCGGGCGAGCTGCCGGCCCATCTCCACCCGTGACTCGTACACGGAACGTCCGTTGATGGTGGCGTCCGGGCGGGCCAGATACACGTACTCGAACGCGCACCGGGCAGGCTTGGACTCGGCGAACCGGTGGGAGCGGACCCCTTCGGCGTCGATCGCGATGAGCTCGCCGGGCTCGATCTCACGGATCACGGAGGCGCCCACTGTCGCCAGGGCCGACTGCTCGGAGGCGACCACCCAGCCGCGGCTCAGCCGGCCCAGCACCAGCGGCCGCACGCCCTGCGGATCGCGGGCCGCATAGAGGGTGTTCTCGTCCATGAGCGCCAAGCAGAACGCGCCCTTGAGCTGCGGGAGCAGGGCCAGGGCCTGCTCCTCGAGGGAGTTGCCGGGCTCGTCGTGCAGCAGGGCGGTGACCAGGGCCGTGTCCGTGGTGTTGCCCTGGGCGAGCTCGCCGAAGGACCGCTCGCCGTGCCGCTCAATGACTTTGTCCCGCAGCTCCGCGGAGTTGGTGAGGTTGCCGTTGTGCCCCAGGGCGACGGTCCCGTGCGGGGTGGCGCCGAGGGTGGGCTGGGCGTTGGCCCAGTTGTTCGCCCCGGTGGTGGAGTACCGGCAGTGCCCGACAGCGATGTGCCCGGTCAGCGCGGACAGGGTCGCCTCGTCGAACACCTGGGAGACCAGCCCGACGTCCTTGTAGATCTTGATGCTGCGCCCGTCGCTGGCGGCGATCCCGGCGGACTCCTGCCCGCGGTGCTGCAGCGCGTAGAGGCCGTAGTAGGCGAGCTTGGAGACCTCCTCGCCCGGCGCCCACACCCCGAACACCCCGCATTCGTCCTGCGGGAGCGGGTCCTCGTCGAGGAGGTCGAAGCTCAGGCGCGACGTTGTATCAGGCACTGCGCGGGCCCTCATTTCCCTCACTGGGGGAGCTGCCCCGGCCGTTGCGGGACAGGCGCTCCATCTCGTAGGTGGTGGTCCGGCGCCGCATGATCCTCTCCGTGACGAGGTAGGCGGTCGCCCCGAGCATCAGGGCGGGGACCGCGTAGAACATCGTGAGGGTGCCGATGGAGGCTGTGCGGGTGTAGTTCTCCGCCGGCGGGGTGGAGTACACGGTGATGATCGCAGCGGTGAACGCGAGGATCAGGGCGCCCGCAAGGAACGGGATGAGCTTGGGCGTGCTGCGCACACGCGCACGACGACGCGGCTCGTGTGAAGGCATGGGACCAGTCTACTGCCTTGGCGCGTCTGCGCGCGCGGGTGGTGACAGGATGCACATGCCCTAGGATGAGCGGGCTATGAGCACCCCTGCTGAAGCCGTCCCCGTCGCGCCGTCGCCGTGGCGCGCCCGGCTGGGGGAGTGGGTGGAGTCCAGCCCCGTGCAGCGGCTCGTGATCCTGGTGATCCTCGTCAACGCGGTGGTCCTCGGCCTGGAGACCTCCCCGGAGATGATGGACGCCGTCGGGCCGGTGCTCGTCACCATCGACGTGATCTGCCTGGCCATCTTTGTGGTCGAGATCGCCCTGAAGCTGCTCGCCTTCGGCTGGCGGTTCTTCCGGGATCCCTGGAACGTCTTCGACTTCCTGGTGGTCGGCGCGGCCCTGGTGCCCGCCGGCGAGGGCTTCGAGGTGCTCCGCACCCTGCGCGTGCTGCGTGTGCTGCGGCTGATCTCCCAGCTTCCCCAGCTGCGCAAAGTCGTCGGCGCGCTGCTCGCCGCGATCCCCGGGATCCTCTCCACCGGCCTGCTGCTGGGCATCATCTTCTACGTGGCCGCGGTGATGGCCACCACCTTCTTCCGAGAGACCATGCCGGAGTACTTCGGGAACTTCTGGTCCTCGCTGTTCAGCCTCTTCCAGATCGCCACCCTCAGCTCCTGGGAGACCATTGTGCGCCCGGCGATGGAGGAGCACTCGTGGGCCTGGGCATTCTTCATCCCGTTCATCATCCTGGCCGCCTTCACGGCCCTGAACCTGATCATCGCGGTGATCGTGGATGCCATGAATACGCTGCACGACATGCCCAGCGCCAAAGTCGAAGACGACCACCGCACCACCCCCGCCGAGGCCGACGCCGAGCAGGACGCCGAGGGCGAGCCTCGCCGCGACAGCGAAATCGTCTACCAGGAGCTCAGGGCCCTCCGCTCAGAGGTCGCCGAGCTGACGGAGCTGCTGCAGCGCAGCGGCCGGGGATGAAGCGGGGCATCCGGCTCGGAAGCTGGGCAAGGCCCGGGAGCTTCACGACCCGGAGGCATCAGATGAGCGGGAGCACAGCTGAGAGGTCGGCCCGGGTGCCGGAGGCGCTGATCCTGCCGGCCGCGCAGGCCTCATTCCAGGAGAGCCTGCCCGTGGCGAGGCCGAGCCAGGTCTCGGCGTCGAGCTCCACCACATTCGGGGGCGTCCCGCGGGTGTGGGCGGGACCCTCCACGCATTGGGTGACCCCCCACGGCGGAACACGCACCTCCACGCTGCTGCCGCGGGCACGCTCCGCCAGCTCCTCCAGCAGGTACCGCACCGCTGCTGCGCGGGTCTTCCGGTCGGTGTCTGAGCCGGCCTCCTGGTCGCGGATCCAGGAGCGGACTGCGGCGGAGCCCTGCTCAGCGGAGATACGACGTCGCGCCATCGCTACAGCACGCTGGTCACGGCTTCGCTGAGCCGGACGGCGCCCACGGTGCGCTGGTCGGCCCCGCCGGTGATCGGCTTCAGGATCTTCTTCAGCACCGCGGAGAGCCGGTCGAGGTCCACCGCGCCGTGAGAGGCCAGCAGGCTCAGCCCCACCAGATAGTTGGCGCGGGCGGCGCCGTCGAGGGTCTTGACCGCGGCGGCTGTGCCGTCAGGGGCGGCGAGCACCAGCACCCCCTCCGCGCCGAGCTTGGAGATGATCCCGAGGTCCTCCATCACCACGGTGTCGGTCTCCCGGCGGCCGTGGACCAGCCACGGGTAGTCGAGCATCGCCTGGGCGACGGTGAAGGCGTGCAGCTCGGCGCCGCGGTCCCGCTGGGCGCCGGCGACCTTCCCGATGCCGCGGGCCAGCCCGGTCAGGCTCAGCGCCGGCGCGGGCGCCCCGCATCCGTCCACCCCCACGGCGGCGGGGCGTTCGCCGGCGTACTCCTCGATGACCTCCAGCACGGACTGCTGCAACGGGTGCTCCGGGTCGGTGTAGGTGGCCAGCCGGGAGCCCTGGGTGCGGACGGCGGCGAGGAACGCGGCGTGCTTGCCGGAGCAGTTGTAGGCCAGCGGGGTGGCCTCATGGCCGGCCTCGATGTGGACCTTCAGGTCCAGCTTCTGCGAGGGCAGGGCCGGCGGGCAGCGCAGATGGGTCTCGTCCAGGCCTTCGGCGCGGAGAGTCTCGGCCACCAGCTGCTGGTGCCTGCGGGATCCCACATGCGAGCCGCAGGCGATCGCCACCGCCTCCGGAGAGATCAGCGCGCCGGTGCGCAGGGAGGCGATGGCCTGCAGGGGCTTCAGCGTGGAGCGGGGGAACATCACCTTGCCGGGCGCCCCCAGAGAGTGGGCGACGCTGCCGTCGGGACGGACCAGCACGGCCGAGCCGAGATGGCGGGACTCGACGATGCCGGCCCGGGTCACCACGGCCAGCTCGGCGGAATCGGCCGCGGAGGCGGTCTGGACTGTGCTCATGAGTGCTCAGCCTACCGAGCGATAGTGTTGGTCCTATGAAGGTTCTGGTGGTGGGCCCTGGCGGCCGTGAGCATGCGATTGTCCGGGCGCTGCTGCGCGACCCGGCCGTCGAGGCGGTGGAGGCCGCCCCCGGCAACGCGGGGATCGCCCGCGACGTCGCCTGTCACCCGGTGGACGCGGAGGACGGCGCTGCAGCGGCGGAGCTGGCGCTCGCCGGCGGGTTCGACCTGGTGGTGGTGGGTCCGGAGGCGCCCCTGGCCGCGGGAGCGGCCGACGCGGTGCGGGCCGCCGGGGTGCCGGTCTTCGGCCCGTCCCGGGCCGCGGCCCAGCTGGAGGCCTCCAAGGCGTTCGCCAAGGAGGTCATGTCGGCCGCCGGCGTCCCCACCGCCCAGGCCGTGCACGCCTCCGGCCCGGACGCTGCCGCTGAGGCTCTGGAGAGGTTCGGCGCCCCGCATGTGGTCAAGGATGACGGGCTGGCCGCGGGCAAGGGCGTGGTGGTCACCGAGGACCGCGACGCCGCGCTCGCCCACGCCCGGGCCTGCTTCGAGGCCGGCGGCTCCGTGGTGATCGAGGAGTTCCTCGACGGCCCCGAGGTCAGCCTCTTCGTCCTCTCCGACGGGGAGAGCCTGGTGCCGCTGACCCCCGCCCAGGACTTCAAACGGATCTTCGACGACGACGAGGGCCCCAACACCGGCGGCATGGGGGCCTACACCCCTCTCGACTGGCTCGAGGGCTACACCGAGACCGACGACGCCGGAACCACCCGTGACTTCACGCAGATCGTGATGGACCAGGTCGCTGCCCCCACGGTCCAGGAGATGGCCCGCCGCGGCACTCCGTTCGTCGGAGTGCTCTACTGCGGCCTCGCCGTGACCTCGCGAGGGGTGCGGGTCGTGGAGTTCAACGTCCGCTTCGGCGACCCGGAGACCCAGGCGGTCCTGGAGCGCTTGGAGACCGGGCTCGGAACCCTCCTCCTCGATGCTGCCACGGGCCGCCTCAACGCCGGCCCGGACGGAGCCGGCCGTCTGCTGGCATGGAGGCCCGGCGCGGCGGTCGACGTCGTCCTCGCCGCGGAGAACTACCCGGACAGCCCCCGAAGGGGCGACGCGATCACCGGCCTGGAGGCTGCCGAGAAGATCGAGGGCGTCTCTGTGCTGCACGCGGGGACCAAGGCCGACGACGCCGGGGAGATCGTCACCGCAGGCGGGCGCGTGCTTGCCGTCGTCGGCACCGGCGCCAGCCTCGCCGAGGCCCGTGACCGCGCCTACGCCGGGGTCGGGAGGATCAGCTGGCCCGGCGCCCAGCACCGCACCGACATCGCAGCCAAGGCGCTGCGCGGAGAGATCCGAGTCGCCCCGCAGCTGCCCGGCTGGGTGCATGCGGGCTCCGGAAAGGTCCGTGAGCTCTACACCCCCGCACCAGGCTCCGGCTGGGACGGCGAGAACGTGATGCTGCTGGTCACCACCGACCGGGTCAGCGCCTACGACCACGTCCTCACCCCCGGCATCCCCGACAAGGGCAAGATCCTCACCCAGATGAGCCTCTGGTGGTTCCGGCAGCTCGAGGAGCACGGCATCGCCAACCACGTGGTCTCCACGGAGGTGCCCGAGGCCGTCGCCGGCCGGGCGATCGTCGTCCGCCGCCTGGACATGGTCGAGGCCGAGGCGATCGTCCGCGGCTGCCTCACCGGCTCCGGGCTGAAGGAGTACCGCCGGAGCCGCACCGTCACCGGGATCGCGCTGCCCGCCGGGCTGGAGGACGGCTCCGAGCTGCCCGCGCCCCTCTTCACCCCCTCCACCAAGGCCGAGCAGGGCGACCATGACGAGAACATCAGCTACGGCCGCCTCCAGGAGATCGTCGGCGCGGAGCAGGCCCGCCGGCTTAAGGAGATCGCCCTGAAGGTCTACGAGGTCGCCCACCAGCGTGCCCGACGGGCAGGCATCATCCTCGCGGACACCAAGATCGAATGCGGGATCGGCGAGGACGGCCGGATGGTGCTCGCCGACGAGGTGCTGACCCCCGACTCCTCCCGCTTCTGGCCCGCCGACGAGTGGGAGCCGGGCAGGGCCCAGCCCAGCTTCGACAAGCAGTTCGTCCGCGACTGGCTGACCAGCGAGGAGTCCGGCTGGGACCGGGACTCCGGCGTCGTGCCCCCGCCGCTGCCGGCGCACATCGTCTCCGCCACCCGCGACCGCTACATCGACGCCTACCGCCGTCTCACCGGTGAGGAGCCGGTCCTGTAGCTACAGCGCCCCCGCGATCGCCGCCGCGTATTCGTCGGTGCACTCGCCGGTGGGGTGGACCTGGTCGGCCTGCAGGCAGTGGGTGTTGGCGCTGGCCCGGCTGTTCCAGTCAGCGACCCGGACGTTTCCGCGGCTGGAGGCGACCCCCCGCAGCATCGCGTTGTGCGAGCTCACGAACGCCTGGGGCCCGTAGAGGTTCACCAGGATGACGGTCCGGTCGCCGGCGGCGCTGACGGCGCGGCGCATATCCGCCTCGCCGCCCACACCGTTGATGCCCACACCGATCACCACGGTCTCGGCCGAAGGCACCTGGCGCACCGCCGCGGCGACCACGTCCGGCGCGGACACCAGCTGCCGGGACTCAGCGGCGTCCACGACGACGTCGAAGCGGCTGGTCAGGGCGCCGGTGGATGCAAGCATCACCGAGTCGCCGACGGCGACCATGCTGGCGCCGCTGCCGCTCTCCGCGGGAGGAGACTCCTGGCTGGGGGAGGGCTCCTCGCTGGGCGTCTGACCGGACTCCTGCTCAGGGGTCGGCTCAGGCTCAGATTCGGGCTCGGGCTCGGGCTCCGGGGTGGGGCTCGGCTCGGGCTCCGGCGTCTGAGCCTCGGGGGTGCCGGGCTGGGGCTCGTCGGGAATGCTCGGGGCGCCCTCGGGCTCGGCGGGCTCCTCGTCGGACGGAGCGCCGGCGTGACCTGGGACCCTCAGCTCCTCCGGCAGGATGCCGCCCCGGGACGCGGACTCAGCCTCATCGTCGTGCTCCTCATCGGCCGGGGCATCGGCGGGCTCATCCTCGTCGGCCTCATCCGTGAAGGAGTGGGTGTGCTCCTGCCCCGCAGCAAGCGTGTCCTGCAGGGTGGTGGACTCTGGACTGCGCGTCTGCGACCAGGCCACGGAGCTGATCAGCAGGGCGACGATCGTCCCCGCCGCGGCGGCACGGACGGGGGCCCGCAGAAGGTGGGCGAAGCCGCGGCGTCGCACCGGCATCTCCACCCATCGGTAGCTGGCCTCCGCGGCCAGGGCGGCGAGCACGACGGCGAGCACCCGGACCTCGTACTGATCCAGCAGGTCCAGCAGCGGGATCCGGCGGGCGGCCATCACATGGTCGGCCAGCACGATCAGCGGGAAGTGCCAGAGGTACAGGCCGTAGGAGCGGGTGCCGATCCAGCCGAGCACGCCCCGATCCGCCAGGCGCGGAACCGCAGCCGGGGCGATGAGGCAGGCCCACACCAGCAGCAGGCCCGCGAGCGTCGCGCCGAGGGTCAGCAGCGGCTCCCGGCCCGGCGTCTCACCCACCGAGGTGAACGTCAGAAGGATGATGGAGGCCAGGCCCAAGGCCGCCATCAGCAGCGCCAGCGCACCGCGGCCGGCGGTCCGGGCCGTGCCCCGGAGGCGAGAGGGCTCTGACGGCGCAGGGGCTGCGGCGGCGCCCCCCGAGGCGTGCCCGGAGAGATCCCCGGCGGCGCCGGCGTGCACCCCGCCGGTCTTCAGGAACGCTTTGGGACTGAACGCCAGCGCCGCGCCCAGCAGCAGCCCGTACAGGTGGCTGACCGTGGCGAGGTAGGCGACGTTCGCCTGCCCGAAGTGCACCAGCCCCAGCATCAGCACCACAGAGACCGCGGCCAGGCCCACCAGGTTGGCGCGCATCCGCGCGAACGCCTGCTTGGGCAGCTTCGTCCTCACCAGGAACGCGATCAGCAGCACCGGCCAGAGCAGGTAGAACTGCTCCTCGATGGCCAGAGACCAGAAGTTGTCGAACAGCCCCGCCTGGGATGCGTTGAAGTAGTCGAAGCTGGTGACCATCTGCACCCAGTTCGCGGTGAACGTGAAGATCCCGACCAGCTGCCAGCCCAGCCCGGAGAGGACGTCTCCGCCCAGCGCCGCCGCTGCCAGAGTGCACACCGCCACCACCAGCACGATTGCGGGGATCAGCCGCCGGGCGCGACGGATGTAGAAGCGCTTCAGGTCGATGCGCCCGCGGTCCCGGTGCTCGCGGATCAGCAGCGAGGTGATGAGGAACCCGCTGATGACGAAGAAGACATCCACCCCCACGAAGCCGCCCGGCGCCCAGGACGGGTTGATGTGGTAGACGATCACCAGCACCACGGCGAGCGCACGCAGCGCGTCGAGCCCGTGGAGGCGGGAGCGGCCGCCGTCGTGCCTGATCCGGTCCCTGATCCGGGCGGGACGGGCACGCTGGGGTTCAGCGGGTGCGGGCGCGGGCCGTTCAGCCAGCTGTTCCGTGGGCACAGCGGTTCTCCTAGGCCATCTGCTTCGGGGGAAGATGCGGGGAAGGCTGCAGAGGACCCAGGGTCATCATGCCAGCAGAGGGCACCGATGACGGCCAATGGGCCAGTGCGTGTCAGGACGACATGCTGGCTTCCCACGCCGCGTGGAGCTGGGAGAAATAGCCGCCGGCCTCGATCAGCTCCTGCGGGGCGCCGTCCTCCACGACCTCGCCGTCGTCGATCGCCAGGACCCGGTCGGCGATGGTGACGGTGGAGAGCCGGTGCGCGATGATCAGCGCCGTCCGGTTCCCGAGGAGACGCTCCAGGCCCTGCTGGACCAGCTGTTCGCTGGGCAGGTCCAGGGAGGCGGTCGCCTCGTCCAGGATGAGCACGGCCGGATCGGCCAGGAACGCGCGGGCGAAGCTGATCAGCTGCCGCTGGCCGGCGGAGAGACGGCCGCCTCGCCTGTTCACATCGGTCCTGTAGCCCTCAGGCAGAGACTCGATGAACTCGTGGACGCCCACGGCCCTCGCGGCGGCGACGATCTCATCGAAGGAGGCCTCCGGGCGGCCCAGGGCGATGTTCTCCCGGATGCTTCCGGAGAACAGGAACCCCTCCTGAGTGACCATCGCCACGTGCCGGTGCCGGTCCTCCTCAGCAAGCTCACGCAGGTCCACGCCGTCGAGCGACACCGCTCCGGAGGTGACGTCGTAGAAGCGCGAGAGGAGCTTGGCCAGGGTGGACTTGCCAGCGCCCGTGCGCCCGACGATCGCGACGGTCTGGCCGGCGGGGATCCGGAGGTCCAGCTGCTTGAGCGCCACCGGCCCGTTCTCGGAGTAGCTGAACTCGGCGGCGTCGAACCTCACCTCGCCCCTGGCCTGCGGCAGGCGGACGGGGCTCTCCGCCTCGACGACCTTCGGCTTCTCCTCCAGCAGGCCGGAGACCTTCTCCAGGGCGGCCACGGCGGACTGCAGAGAGTTGTAGAACATCGCGATCATGTCCAGCGGCTGGAACACACGCTTGGCGGCGATCACGACGCCGGCCAGGACTCCCGCCCCGAGGTCTCCCTCCAGCACGCGGAAGCCGCCCCAGAGCAGCACCACGGTGACGGTGAGGTTGCCGACCAGCAGCAGAGAGGGCTGGAGCACCCCGAAGAGGCCGATGGCGCTGACCTGGTCATCCCGGTAGTTGCCGGCGAGCCGGCGGTACTGCCGGTCCCTGGCGTGCTCGCGGCGGAACGCCTGGACGGCCCGGATGCCCGTCATGGACTCCACAAAGTGCACGATCATCCGGGCGGAGCTGATCCGGGTGCGCCGGTAGGCCACCTCGGATCGCTTCTGGTACCAGCGGGCCAGGAAGAAGACGGGAATCGTGGCGCAGGCGAGCACGAGCCCGGAGAGCGGGTCCATGATCACGATCGAGACGGCGGTGAAGAGCATGAACATACCGCCCTGCACCAGGGCGTTCACCCCGCCGTCGAGCAGCTCCCGCAGGGATTCGAGGTCGCTGGTCTGCCGGGAGATGACCTTCCCGGAGGTGTACTTCTCATGGAAGTCCAGGGAGAGGCGCTGGGTCTGGCCGAACACCTCGTCCCGCAGCCGGTACAGCATGGCTTGGGCGGCGGTGGCCGTCATCCGTGTATAGCAGAACAGGAGCACCGCAGCGGTGACGGCCGCGGTCATGTACACCGCGGCGGGGACGAAGAGCCCGCGGGAGTCGCCGTCCAGCAGGGTGGGGATCCCCCAGTCGAGGGCGAAGGCCACAATCATCGGAGTGGAGGCCTGCGCGGCCTGGGAGACGACGACGGCCAGGGCGGTCAGCAGCAGTCGGAGGCGCTGCCCCTCGGAGACCCGCACCAGCAGCCTCCAGGAGCGGCGCCGGATGAACCTCCGCTCCTCCTTGCTGAGGTCAGTCTGCTCCTCCCCGGCGGTGCCGCGCAGATGCGCGAACGGATCCTTCTCCGGGCCTCTGCTCTGATCGGTCATCTCGGTCATCGGAGGACCTCCCGCTCGGGGGCCATCACGGTTCGGTAGAGCTCGCTGCGGGCCAGCAGCTCCGCGTGAGTGCCCACTTCTGCGATCCGTGCCCCCTGCCCGGGCTCCCGGTGCAGCAGGGCTGCCCGGTCGGCCAGAGCCACAGTGGAGGGGCGGTGGGCGACGATGATGGTGGTGGTTCCCTCGAGGGCCTCCTTCAGCCGTTCGGTGACGCGCTCCTCGGTGCCCACGTCCAACGCGGAGAGCGGGTCGTCCAGCAGCAGCACCGAGGGGCGGGAAGCGATGGCCCGCGCCAGGGCCAGGCGCTGCCGCTGCCCGCCCGAGAGGCTCAGCCCCTCCTCGCCGATCCGGGTGTCCACACCGTCCGGCAGGGACTCGACGAACCCGGCGTCGGCAGTGGCGAGGGCGTCCTCCATGACCTGCTGCAGCTCATCATCTGCGGGGAACGCGTCCCGGTCCGGGTGGTGAGGGTCATCGCCGTCGCGCTGGTGACCGGTGCCCAGCAGCACGTTGGCCCGCACGGAGGCGGAGAACAGCGTGGGCTCCTCGAACGCGATCGTCGCCCGTGAGCGCAGATCAGCGAGGTCGAAGTCGCGGACGTCGACGCCGTCGACCCGCACCGCCCCGCCGGTGACGTCATACAGGCGCGGGATCAGGCTCAGCAGCGTGGAGGTGCCGCCGCCGGTCGCAGAGACCAGGGCGAGGGTCTCGCCGGGCTCGACCCGCAGGCTCACCCCATCCAGCAGGTCCGGCTCGCCCGGCTTGGCGTCCGGGAACCGGAAGCGCACATCCTCCAGCTCCACCACGCCCCGCTCCGGGGCGGTCCTCGGCTGCTGCGGGGAGGTCAGCTCAGGCTGGATGTCCATCACGTCGATGTGGCGGTCCAGGCCGGTCTTCGCCATGAACACCATGGACAGCAGCTGCCCGATGTTCTCCAGCGGCGCTTTCAGCACGATGGCGACGCCGAAGAAGCTGGTGATCGCTCCTGCGGTCGCGTTGCCCTCGCTGACCTGCCAGATCCCTCCGGCCAGGCAGATCGCCAGCACCCCTTCCGGCAGCAGGATCATCAGCAGCTGGAAGGTCGCCAGCGTCTTCGCCTTGGTGACCTCAAGGATGCGGAGGCGCCGAGCCTGCTCACGGAAGCTCGCCTGGGCGTACCTGCCCCGGCCGAAGGCTTTGAGCACCCGGATCCCGTGCACCGACTCCTCCACGTGGGTGGCCACGTCTCCGGCCTGGTCCTGGGAGGACCGGGACAGCTGCGAGAAGCGGCGCCGGAACCAGGGGCCGAACAGCAGCACCGGGACTGCCCCGCACAGGAAGATCGCAGCCATCACCGGGGAGTTCAGGAACATCAGGGTCAGGCCGGTGATCAGGGTGACCACCACGGTCACCAGCATCAGCGAGCCGAACGCGAAGAACCGGCGCAGCAGGTTCAGGTCCGCGATCGCCCGCGACTGCAGCTGGCCGGCATCCCAGGCCGAGTGGAACGCCGCCGACTGCCCCGCCAGGCGGGCGAACAGGGACGTGCGCATCGAGGTCTCCGCGTCCGAAGCGACCGGGATCACGAAGAACCGGCGCAGGTAGACCAGCAGCGCCTCGAAGATGCCGAGGGCCAGGATGAACCCGGCGCCGAACCACACCGCCCGGGCCGCGGCCCCCTCCGCCTCAACATCATCGACCACCGTTCCCAGCATCTGCGGGATCGCCAGCGCGGTCACTCCTGCGCCCACCGCTGAGAGCAGGCCCAGCGCCCAGCGCAGCCGCAGCCCCTCGGTGTAGGGGCCCAGGCGGGCCAGGGCTCGCCATAGGCTGCGCTGCTCACCCTGCTGCGCCTGCTGCTGAGAAGCGGTCGGATCAGACATCAGGCGGCAGCTCCGGCGGGGTCGGGGGCGGGCAGCAGAGTCAGGAGGGTGGCCTCGGGCGGGCAGAACAGGCGGACCGGGGCGGTCGCTGAGGTGCCGATCCCCGCTGAGACGTGCAGCAGCGTGTCGCCGCTGGGGGAGGGGGCCCCGGTGCGGTCGATCCGGGTGAGGCCCTTCGCCTGCGGGGTGGGCAGGTCGCAGTTGGTGACCAGCGCCCGGCCTCCCGGCAGGCAGACCTGCCCCCCGTGAGTGTGTCCGGCGAGCACGATCCCAGCATCTGCCCGGGCGAACTCGGCGAGCACCGAGCGCACCGGTGCGTGCGTCACAGCGAGGCGGGCGCCCTCGCCGGAGCCCCAGCCGTCGAACGCGTCACGCTCAATATGGGCGTCGTCGGTGCCGGCCAGCTGCAGCCGATTGGCGCCCACGGTCAGAGCAGCGTGGGCGTTGGTGAGGTTGGCCCAGCCGGAGGACTCGAACCCGGCGTGCAGCCGGGCGGTGTCCAGAGTGGGCTCGCCATGCTCCTGGTGCGGGCGGGAAGGGCCGGCCAGGTACTTCAGCGGGTTCTTCGCCCGCGGGGCGTAGTAGTCGTTGGACCCTGGCACGAACGCGCCGGGAAGCGCCCGCAGCGGGGCGAGCGCCTCCAGCACCTCTGGTATCGCGTCCGGGTGGGAGAGGTTGTCCCCCGTGTTGATCACCAGGTCCGGCTGAAGCTCAGCCAGCCCCTGCAGCCACCGGAACGCCTTGCGCTGGCCGGGCACGTAGTGGATGTCTGCGATGTGAAGGACCCGCAGCGGCTCTCGCAGCCCAGCCAGGGCGGCTTCAGCCTGCCGGAGCGTGTACCGGCGACGCTCGACGACGCCCGCGTAGGCGGCGGTGCCGGATCCTGCCGTGAGGACCAGCCCGGCCGCCGCCGCTAGCGGGCGCACTCCGCGAAGGGGGCCGTCCGATCAGTCGTCGTCATCGGAGTCATCGTCGTCGTTCTGGCCGCCGTTGTCGGGGCCGGTGGCCAGGGAGTACGGCCAGTACCGGTTCTCGCGCCGGTCGCTGAAGGGCGAGTCCTGCGCCTCACTGAAGTCACCGGTCGGGTACGCACCAGCCACCTGGGTCATGTAGTCGTACCACATGGGGGCTGCGAGGTGGCTGCCGTAGAGCTGGTCGTCGTAGAAGGTGCCGCCGAAGGTTTCGTCGCTGAGGTTGTAACGCTCATAGGTGTGGCCCTCCCAAGTGCCCACATGGCTGACCGTGGTCAGGCCCTGGGTGGACCCCGCGAACCACGTGTTGGTGCCGCCGTCTGAGGTGCCCGTCTTGCCGAGCATCGGGTAGGAGGGATCGTCGTCCGGGATGTCCTCGGCGATGTTGATGAGGGTGTCGTTGACCTGTGCGGCGATGTCGTCGTCGAACGCCTGGTGGCAGCTGGTCTCCTGGCCGGGGTACTCGTTGCCCTGCGCGTCGGTCACGGAGAGGATCGCGCGGTTCTCGCAGCGCTCACCGTCCTGGGCGAAGGCAGTGTACCCCTCAGCCAGAGTCATGGGGGAGAGCTCAATGCCACCGATGATGGCCGAGATGGCCCGGGTGAAGTCGGGGTATGTGAACTCGCCGTCCTCATCCCGCACTGGGTGGTGCAGGCCAGAGCGTTCAGCGATGTCGTTGAGCGCACACAGGTCCATGTCCGCCGCGGTCGCCGCCGTGGCGGTGTTCAGGGAGTAGAACAGGCCGAAGTCCACCGTGGTGTCCTCGTCGTCCAGCTCATCGATCACGTTGTCGACCTGCCAGCCCTCCTCGTCGGGCAGCTGGACCTGGCCGCCCTCGCGGCAGCTCGCGTCGAACGAGTGGCCCTGCTCGTAGTGGTCCGTGCTGGCTTCCACGACGTCGTCCATGGAGCCGCCCTCCTCCACCCAGGCGGCGGAGACGAAGGGCTTCAGGGTCGAGCCGACGGGGAAGCCGCTGGAACCGCCGTAGGGGTGGTCGGTGTTGAAGTTCATCGTGGTGCGGCCGGCATCCTCGT
This sequence comes from Nesterenkonia populi, assembly GCF_007994735.1. Classification (NCBI taxonomy): domain Bacteria; kingdom Bacillati; phylum Actinomycetota; class Actinomycetes; order Micrococcales; family Micrococcaceae; genus Nesterenkonia; species Nesterenkonia populi. The sequence goes on from NZ_VOIL01000001.1 coordinate 667,422, forward strand.
CGTCATCGGTGTGGTACTCCGTGGACTGTGCCATGGCAAGCACGTTGCCGGTCTCGTTCTCCAGGGTGGTGATGGTGCCCACCGCGCCGGAGCTGTGGCCGATCTCGACGTTGTCGTAGACCTCGTCCTCTGCAGCCTCCTGCAGCTCCGGGTCCAGGGTGGTCTCGATGCGCAGGCCGCCGCGGTTCAGCAGGTTGAGGCGGTCCTCCTCGGTCTCCCCGAACTGCGGGTCTTCAGCGATCAGCTTGGTGACGTAGTCGCAGAAGTAGGGGGCGTTGGCGGCGTTGATGCAGCCGGCCGTCTCGCCCTGGTCCTCGATGAGGCCGAGATCTGAGCTCCGGGCCTCCTCCGCCTCGTCGGCGGAGATGAACCCGTTGCGCTCCATCGTGTCGATCACCGTGTCCCGGCGGTACAGGGAGGCGTCGGGGTTGGCGCGCGGGTTGTAGGCGTTGGGGGACTGCACCATGCCGGCCAGCACCGCGGACTGCTGGATGTTCAGCTCGGAGGCGGAGACCCCCCAGTAGGACTGGGCAGCGGCCTCCACGCCGTAGTTCCGGCCGCCGAGCAGGACGATGTTGAGGTACCCCTCGAGGATCTCCTCCTTGGTCATCTCCTGCTCCACGCCGACGGCGAGCTTCATCTCCCGGAGCTTGTCGCCGTAGGTCTTCTCGTTGATGCCGGAGATCGTGTATTGGCCCTCTCCGGTGATCGTGACCGCGTTGTTCAGCACGTTGTTCACGTACTGCTGGGTGATGGTCGAGGCGCCCTGCTGGGTGGGGCGGGTGAGGTTGTGCACCAAGGCGCGGCCCACGCCGCGGGCGTCCACGCCGCCGTGCTCGTAGAAGCGCTCGTCCTCAATGGCGAGGATGGCGTCCTGCATGGAGTCGGAGATCTCGTCCAGGTCCACCGGCTGGCGGTTCTCCTCGTAGAACTCCGCGATCTCGTTGCCCTCGGCGTCCAGCATCACCGACGGGGTGGACAGCGGGGCCTCCTCCAGCTCAGTGGGGATCTCCTCCAGAAGGTCGGAGCCCGCGGCCGCGGCGGCGCCGCCAGTGGCTGCCAGGGGGAAGATCAGGCCCGCGGCGAGAATGCCGCAGAGCGCGCTCACACCGAGGAAGGACATGATTTTGCCCACGGTGGTGGCGGTGTCGAAGAGGGGAGATTTGCGCGGTGCCATCCGCACTATGATATCGGGCAGGTCAACCCAGGCTCAGCAGGACCTCAACACGAGGTGGAAGCAGCGCGCCCTCGCGCGTGAGCTACCGTGACACCCATGACCTCACCCGCGAAAGCCGGCTTCCTCCCGGTGATCCTCGGCCCCCTCATCCACGGCTACACCGCCGCGCGCAGCTTCCACGAGATCTACGGCGTGAAGTCGGTGATGCTCGCCCGGAACAAGACCGGGTACACCTGGGCCTCCTCGATCCTCGACCTGCGGCTGCACGAGGACCTCAACGACGACGACGCGTTCCTGCGGATCCTCACCGAGGCCGCCGCGGAGCTGCAGGCTGAGCACGGGGTGCCCCTGGTGCTGGTTCCCAGCAACGACATCTACGTGGAGATGGTCGCCCGCCACGCTGAGAGGCTCTCCGGGCACTACCTGTTCAACAGCCCCCGCGAGGAGCTGCGCGCCCAGCTCATGGACAAGGAGGCGTTCTACACGCTCGCTCAGCAGCACGGACTCGACATCCCCGCGACTCAGATCCACCGGGTCGGCGAGCCCTTCGAGCTGCAGATCGACCGGTTCCCCGTGGTCATCAAGCCCACCCACTCCAACCAGTGGTGGCAGCACCACACGCAGATCCGCGGGCACCAGAAGGTCTACCGGCTCGGCTCCCTCGACGAGGTCCTCGACGTCGTCTCCGCGGTCGAGGACTCCCCCTACCGAGAATCCCTGATCATCCAGGAGTACGTCCCCGGCGACGACACCAAGAACTGGGACGCGGTGCTCTACCTCAACAGCGAGGCGAAGTGCGAGCTCGTCACCCTCGGCCAGGTGGCCCTGCAGGAGCACGCCGCCAACGCCGTGGGCACCTACAGCGCCATCATCTCCAAATATGACGAGGCCATCATGCTGAAGTTCAGAGACTTCCTCGAAGCCGTCGGCTACACCGGCATCGCCAACGCGGACATGAAATGGGATGAGCGCGACGGCGTCTACAAGGTGATGGAGATCAACTGCCGTCCCGGACGCTCCAGCTACTACACCTCCCAGCTCGGCCACCCGATGATGCAGTACCTGGTCGACGACGTCGTCCACGGCCGGCGCAGGGAGCTGACCCTCGCCCAAGGCGATGTCCTCTTCCGGGTCACTCCCCGATACGTGCTCAAGGAGTACGTCAAGGACCCCCAGGTGCTGGCCGAGGTCAAGCGGCTCTTCCGTGAGCGCAGGGACAGCAACCCGCTCACCTATGCCAAGGATCTCTCACCCCGGCGCAACGCCTACCTCCTCGGCCGGCACCTCAGGCAGGGCAGAAAGTACGCCGCCGGAACATGGCAGCAGGACTGATCCGCGGCTCAGCCTTCCACCAGGGCTGAACGGGCCTTCGCCTCTCACCTCTCCGTGCACTGGCCGGTGCTGACGGTGTCGGCGAAGGCGTCGGGCTCGGTGAGGACCTCCCCGGCGGCGTCGGCGGTCACGGCGAAGCCGACTGCGTTGCCCTCCATCGCGCGGGCGAAGATCACTCCGACGACGTCGCCCTGCGGGTCCACGAGCGGCCCGCCGGAGTTGCCCTGCCGGACGTCTGCGTTGACCTGGTAGATCTCAAGGTCTGAGGGGTCCTCGCCGTAGATGCTGTTGACCTGCGAGGTGTCGCGGGCTTGGACGACGGCCGGGCCGGCGGTGAACGGTCCGCCGGAGGGGTAGCCCATCACGAAGCCCTCATCCCCCGCGCTGAGGGGCTCGCCGAGGCTGGCGGCGGGGGCATCCAGCGGATCCACGGCCAGCAGGGCGAGGTCGGAGGCGGGATCGAAGTGGACGGCCCGACCAGTGACGACCTGGCCGTCGGGCATCTCCACGGAAGGCTCGGAGACCCCGGCGACGACGTGCGCGTTGGTGACCACCCGGGTGGAGGAGACCGCCACGCCGGACCCTGATTGGGATTGGGCGCACTGTTCCGCCACCCCAGTGATGCGGGCCACGGAGGCGGCGGTCTGCTCGGCCTCAGCGGTCAGCTCCCCGCTGAGCTCCGGGGCCTCATCGGTCTCCGGGACCAGCAGCTGGGCGATTTCTGGAATGTCGGAGTCGACGACGGCGCCCTGCACCTGCCCGAACATCCGCTCCACCGAGTCGGGGATCGCGCCGTCGAGGGCGCGCAGCACCATGGACTGCTGGATGTGCTGGTTGACCGGGGCGAAGCCCATCCCCTGCACGGAGAAGCTCAGCCCCGCGATCACAATGGCGGCCACGAAGAGGTTCAGCAGCCCGCCGAAGACCGCGGTGACTGCCTGAAGGGTCTCGCCGCGGAAGAGCTTCTGCACCTCACGGCCGGCGGCGGAGCCCAGTGCATGCCCGGCAACCACCAGCACGATCGCTGTGCCGATCACCGCCATCACCCGCCAGAACGGGTCAGTCACCCAGCCGGCCACCATCGGCATCGCGAAGAACGCCGCCGTCGCGCCCACCAGGAACCCGGCGGCCCCTCCGAGGGTGTTCCAGAAGCCTCGGGCCACCCCGCCGATGAAGAACCCGATGAGGATCAGCACCAGAATGATGTCCAGCAGAGTGGGCTCCACGTGTCCTCCGGGTGCTTCTGTGCGTTGTGGGTGCAGGGGCCGGGCTGAAAAGGCCGGCCTCCAGCCTATGGCACCGCGTGCTGATGCGCGCAGACCGCTCGCCCGGCACCCTGCGGGAATATCGTGTGACTCTGGTAACTTTTCTACAGGCAGTAGTAAAAAACTGCCTGATTCCCTCGTCCGCCTACCCAGAAACGGAACGGTCATGGACCTCGACGTACTGCGCCGCGCGCCCCTGTTCGCCACAGTCGACGACGACGCTTTCTCCACCCTCACCGACCAGCTCACCGAGGTGGAGCTCTCCCGCGGGAAGTCGATCTTCCACGAGGGCGAGGAGGGCGATGAGCTGTACTTCATCACCTCCGGCAAGATCAAGCTCGGCCGCGCCACTCCGGACGGGCGGGAGAACCTGCTGGCCGTGCTCGGCCCCGGCGAGATCTTCGGCGAGATGGCACTGTTCAACCCGGCGCCCCGCACCGCCACCGCCACCGCGGTGTCTGAGACTCGGCTGGCCGGCCTGAAGCACGAGAACCTCAAGAAGGTCATCCACCAGGCCCCTGAGGTCTCCGTTCAGCTGCTGCAGGCCCTGGCCCAGCGGCTGACCCGCACCAACGAGTCCTTGGCCGACCTGGTGTTCTCCGATGTGCCGGGCCGTGTGGCCAAGGCCCTGCTGGACCTCGCAGACCGCTTCGGCCGCCCCGCCCCGGACGGCGTCCTGGTGGCGCATGAGCTCACCCAGGAGGAACTGGCCCAGCTGGTCGGCGCCTCCCGTGAGACCGTGAACAAGGCGCTCGCAGAGTTCGTCCAGCGCGGCTGGCTGCGCCTGGAGGCCCGCGCCGTCGTCATCCTCGACATTCAGCGCATCCGCCAGCGCTCGCGGTAGTCCCGGCGCCCCCGAGGCGCAGGTCGCCTCAGATTCCTCGCTGGGCCATGTAGAGGTTGAAGACCTTGGCGAGCGCGGGGTTCACCGTGCAGTCCCATTCGCCGAGGGACTGCACGACGTCGGCACCCATCGTGGTCTTGAACTCTGCCAGGCCGCGGGCAGGCGAGTCCTTCTCCAGGGAGGGGCTGATCCCGCCGAGCCCGTACCACCGGCACCCGGCCTCCAGCGCCAATTCGATCTGATGCAGCTGCAGCAGCCGCGGGGCGTACCGCTTCCGCTCCTCGTTCGAGGACGCGCCGTATGCGTAGAAGCCGAGGTCTCCCTGCCGGATATAGACAGCGGCGGCCAGGGGCTTCCCCTCAAAGTGTGCGCAGAGCACCCGGCACTCGCTCAGCCCCCCCTGGTTCATCGCAGAGTGGAGCCGGCGGAAGTACTCCGCCGGGCGGGGGAGGAAGCCCTGGTTCTCGGCGGTGGCCCGGTAGAGCTCCTGGAACTCGGCAAGCCGTGCCTCGGCGTCACCGTCCGCGGAGTCCAGGACGGTGAGCTCGGAGCGGGTGGACTTCCGGGTCTGCCGGCGTGAGGTGGAGTTCATCCGGCCCAGCACCTCATCCACGCTCAGGGGCGGTTCCGTGCCCTCGTCGTTCTTCTTGGTCAGCAGGATGCTCGCGGCGAACTGCGGCTGGCCGGCCTCGAAGTCCGTGCTGGGCTCCGGCTCAGCCCACCCGAGGTCCAGCAGCTGCTGACGGGCCCGCAGCATCCGCGGGTCCTCCTGCACCGGGGCCAGTCCCGCGATGCCCTCCCGGGCGGCGGGCTCCTCAGCCGCCGCGTCGGCGAGGGCCTGGCGCACCTCCGCCGCAGACCAGCGGCGCACATGGCCGGGCAGGCCCATCCGGATGAGGAAGGCGCCCGCCCCGGCCAGATAGTCAGTCAGTGCAGGCAGGACTTCCGTCAGGGGCGCTTCGTCCTCGTCCAGGACGGGGCCCTCAGGAATGTAGGCCAGACGCTTGGCGCCCAGCAGCGGGATGCGCCTCGGCACCGGCAGGCGCCGCCCGAGCACCAGCGCGGCGCCCACCAGCTGCTCCTGCCGGCCGTCGCCGCTGCGGAAGATCCCTACGGAGAACCCTTCCCACTCGGGCTTCACCAACGCCCACTGGGGGTTCTGCATGAAGCTGGCCCACGGGCGCTCCGAGAGGAACTCCGTGTGCTGCGCGGCGCTGATCGGGTGCAGAGACACAGAGGGAGCAGCAGCGGTCACAGGCAAACCCTGGTCACAGGCCCTTGGCCCAGGTGGCCTCGGCGTACTTCTTCCGGTAACGGACTGCGCGGACAGCGGCCCAGGCCCGGCGCTTCAGGCTCCGCTCGCCCTGAGCGATCATCGGCCTGTGCACCTTCTTCTGCCGGTACATCTGGTCGACGTCGGCGAGGACCTTCGGGTCGTTCGTGTACTTCTTCAGGATGCTGCGCGGCACCAGGGTGTAGAGCCGCCGCTCCTCCACGAACACGCACTCGGAGGGCTGCCGTCCGCGGATCAGGTCCTCCACCAGGTAGCCCGCCAGGTTGTGGCCCTGTGCGGTGGCGTGGTCGCTGGAGCGGCCCTGACGAATATTCACCTCGAGGATCTTGAAGCTGCCGTCCCGCTCGTCCCACTTCAGGTCGAAGTTTGCCAGCCCCGTGTAGCCGATCTCCTCCAGGAAGCTCTTCATCAGAGTCATCGCATCACGGTCGTACCGGGAGATGACGGAGGCGAAGTTCCCGATGGCGGTCGGCTCGTGCTCCTGCAGCACCACCTGGGCGAGGTTCACGAACTCAGCCTTGCCGGAGGTGTGCAGGTACAGGTCCGACTCGTACAGGGACGTGTCCCCGCCGGGAATGAAGTCCTGGATGATGATCGGGGCCCGGTACCCGGAGGCCTCGATCTTCTCCACGACCGCGGCCAGCTCCTCATGCGAGGAGACTCGGTAGACCTTCTCCTGGCCCTCGAATGCGGTCCGGTTGTACTGGACCGGGTCCGAAGGCTTCACGATCACGGGGAAGTCCGAGATCTCCGCAGTCAGCGGCTCGCCCACCGAGTGGAAATGAGTCTCCGGGATCGGCAGCCCGTGCTTCTGGGCGAACGGGTAGAAGAGCTCCTTCCACTGCAGCGTGTCCAGCAGCTCCATGCTCGGACAGTTGAACCGGTAGTGCGGGCTCAGGCTCTCCGCGTTCTCGATGATGAGGCGCACATAGTGGTCGCTGGTTCCCACCAGCAGCAGCGGGTCGGCGTCCTCGTGCGCTGCGGCGAACTCCAGCAGGGCCGGGAGGAACACCTCAGCGTCGTCGAGGCTGTCCACCAGGGTGGTGGAGGCGATGATCGAGGAGTACCCGGTGAAGCCCAGGTTCACCTTGCCGATGACGTGCGGCCTGATTCCGAAGCCCTCGTAGAAGGCCGTGGCCATGTGGTAGGCGTTGAGGTCCGTCCCGATGATGACCGGGGTGAACTCCGGGGAGCTCTTAGGAGACATGGGCGATGGCGTCCACTTCCACCGGGGTGTCCAGCGGCAGCACCGGCGCCGCCACCGCGCTGCGGGCGTGCTGCCCGGCGTCGGCGAAGGCGTGGCCCAGCAGCTCCGAAGCACCATTGATCACTCCCGGCTGGCCGGTGAACTCCGGGGCGGAGGCGACGAACCCGCCGACCTTCGCGATCCGGGTGATCCGGTCCAGGTCCCCCACCGCATGCTTCAGCGCGGCAATGATGTTGATGCCGCACTGGCGGGCCAGCTCGTAGGCCTGCTCAGCACTGACCCCCGCGCCGACCTTCCCGGCGGCGGGAAGCCTGCCCTCCACCAGCGGCAGCTGCCCGGAGACGTAGACGACGCCGTCCACGACGACGGCGGGCTGGTAGGCAGCCACCGGGGGGACCACTTCAGGCACGGTGATGCCCAGCTCAGCCAGGCGCTCCTCGACTCGTGACATCGTCTTCCGGCGCCCTCTACTGCCGAGGCCGCTTCAGGTAGGCGACCGGAGCGTTGCCCTCCGGGCCCGGAAGCACGGTGACGAGCTCCCAGCCGTCCTCGCCCCACTGGTCGAGGATGCCCTTGGTGTTGTGGATGATGAGCGGAATGGTGGCGTATTCCCACGTGGTCTGTTCAGCCATGGGGCCAGCTTACAAGCTGAGGAGGGCTGCGAGGTGGTCCACCGCGTACTGGTAGCCGGCCGGGCCTGCCCCGGCGATGACCGCGTTCGCCGCCGGGGAGACGTAGGAGTGCCTCCGGAACGGCTCGCGGGCGTGCACGTTGGACAGGTGCACCTCCACCACGGGCAGGCCGACGGCCTTGAGCGCGTCATGGATCGCCGCGGAGGTGTGCGTGTAGGCGGCCGGGTTGATGACGATGCCGGCGGCGGTGCCTGCTGCGGCCTGGATCGCATCGATCAGCTCGCCCTCGTGGTTGGACTGGACGAAGTCGGCCTCCAGCCCGTAGGACGCGGCCGTGCGCCGGCACAGCTCGTTGATGTCCTCCAGGGTCGCGGAGCCGTAGATCTCCGGCTCCCGGGTCCCCAGGAGGTTCAGGTTCGGACCGTGCACGATCAGCAGACGCTCAGCCATACGCGCAGTCTATGCGTGAGCAGCTGTCGCCGCCCTACTCTGCGTGCTTGGTGCGCATGTCCTCGGCGATCTGGATCATCACGGAGGGGTCGGAGAGCGTGGAGGCGTCCCCGACGTCATCACCGTTGGCGACGTTCTTCAGCAGCCGTCGCATGATCTTCCCGGAGCGGGTCTTCGGAAGCTCCGGGACCACCAGCACGTTCCGCGGCTTGGCGATGGGTCCGATGTCTGCCCGGACGTGCTCGCGCAGCTGGGCCTCCATGGCTTCCGGGTCGGCCTGCTCCGACTCGGCGTTGAGGATGACGAACGCGACGACGGCCTCACCGGTGGTGGCGTCCTTCGCGCCGACCACCGCCGCCTCGGCGACCTGCTCGTGGGCCACCAGAGAGGACTCGATCTCCGTGGTGGAGAGCCGGTGGCCCGAGACGTTCATGACGTCGTCCACGCGGCCCAGGATCCAGATGTCCCCGTCCTCGTCGTACCGGGCGCCGTCGCCGGCGAAGTACAGGTCTGTGCCGAACCGGGACCAGTAGGTGTCCCGGTACCGCTCCGGGTCGCGCCAGATGCCGCGCAGCATGGCCGGCCACGGCTGCTTGATGACCAGGAACCCGGACTCGCCCCTGCCCACAGGCTCACCCATCTCGTCGACGATGCCGATGTCGATGCCGGGCACGGGCTTCTGCGCGGAGCCGGGCTTGGTGTGGGTGACCCCGGGCATCGGAGCGATCATGTGCCCTCCGGTCTCAGTCTGCCACCAGGTGTCCACGATGGGTGCTGGCTCATCCTTGGGGGGACGGCCGGGGCCGCTGCTCGCGCCGATGACTTCCCGGAACCACAGCCAGGCCTCCGGGTTGATCGCCTCGCCCACCGTGCCGAGCACTCGGAGGGACGAGAGGTCGTACTCCTCGGGGATCTCGCGGCCCCACTTCATGCAGGTCCGGATGAGGGTGGGGGCGGTGTAGAGCTGGGTGACCCCGTACTTGGCGACCATCTCCCAGAGCCGGCCCTTGTGCGGGGTGTCCGGGGTGCCTTCGTAGATGACCTGGGTGGCGCCGTTGGCCAGCGGCCCGTAGACCAGGTAGCTGTGCCCGGTGATCCAGCCGACGTCGGCGGTGCACCAGTACACGTCGGTCTCCGGGCGCAGGTCGAAGCTGTCGCGGGCGGTGACCGCGGTCTGGGTCAGGTAGCCGCCGGTGGTGTGAAGGATGCCCTTGGGCTTGCCCGTGGTGCCGGAGGTGTAGAGGATGAACAGCGGGTGCTCCGAATCGTGCGCGGCGTAGGCGTGCTCAGCGGAGCGGTCCGGCACGACGTCGTGCCACCACAGGTCCCGTCCTTCCGTGAAGGAAACGTCCTCGCCGTTGCGGCGGACCACCAGGACATGCTCCACCGTGTGGCCCGGCTCGGCCAGCGCCTCGTCCACGTTGGGCTTCAGCAGCGAGGGCTTCCCGCGTCGGTAGGAGCCGTCCGCGGTGATGATCAGCTTCGCCTCGGCGTCGTCCGCGCGAGAGCGCAGCGCGTCCGAGCTGAACCCGCCGAAGACCACCGAGTGCAGGGCGCCGATCCGTGCGCAGGCCAGCATGCTGATCACCGTCTCCGGGATCATCGGCATGTAGATCGCCACCCTGTCCCCCTTGGAGACTCCGAGGGACTCGAACGCGTTGGCGGCGCGGGCGACCTCCTCGGCCAGCTCCGCGTAGGTGATCCGGCGGGAATCGCCCGGCTCGCCCTCGAACAGCAGGGCGGCGCGCTCGCCGTGGCCCGCCTCCACATGCCGGTCCACACAGTTGTAGGCGGCGTTGAGCTGCCCGCCCACGAACCATTTCGCGAAGGGGGCGTCCGACCAGTCGAGGACCTCGCCGAAGTCGGTGTCCCAGCTGAGCGTTCCGCGTGCCTGCTCGGCCCAGTAGGCGAGCCGGTCTGCCCCGGCGGCCTCGTAGCGGCCAGCATCTGCCACCGCGGCGGCGGCGAAGCGTGCGCCCGGGGGGAAGGGGCCGGTCTGCTCATGCTGGACGGTGCCGGGTGCTGCGGTGCTGCTCATACGTGTCTCCTCACAGATGGTCTGTGGTCTGCATCACAGATACTACGTGTGGGCGTGTGTGCTGTGAAGTCCGCATGTCAGAACCGGGTCAGCCCCTCTTCTAGGATGGGCGGATGCCTGAGGAGACGCTGCTGGGAAAGAAGCGCCGTGTGCGGAAGATCAGCCGTGTGCTCGGCGAGGCATACCCCTACGCCGTCGCGGAGCTCGACTTCGAGAACGCCTTCGAGCTGCTCGTCGCCACCGTCCTCTCCGCCCAGACCACCGACGTCCGGGTCAACTCCGTCACCCCGCGCCTCTTCGCGAAGTACCCGGACGCCTCTGCGATGGCGGCCGCCCGGGAGGAGGAGCTGGCGGAGATCATCAGGCCCACCGGCTTCTACAACTCGAAGACCAAAGCTCTCCTCGGCCTCTCCGGCGCTCTCGTCGAGGAGCACGACGGCGAGGTGCCCAGCACCATGGCTGAGCTGGTCAGGCTGCCCGGCGTGGGCCGGAAGACCGCGTTCGTGGTGCTCGGCAACGCCTTCGGCCAGCCCGGCCTCACCGTCGACACCCACTTCGGCCGGCTCGCCCGCCGGCTCGGAATGACCGAGGAGACCGATCCGGTCAAGGTGGAGAGGGCCGTCGGCGCTCTCTTCGAGCCGAAGGACTGGACCGACCTCTCCCACCGGCTGATCTACCACGGCCGCCGCGTCTGCCACTCCCGCAGGCCCGCATGCGGCGCCTGTCCCATCGCCGCATGGTGCCCCAGCCGCGGTGCCGGGGAGACTGATCCGGTCGAGGCCGAGAAGCTGCTGGCCTATGAGCTCAAGCCCGGCCGCGAAGAGCTCCTCGAGAAGCTCCGCGCCGGCTATACGCGCCGCCAGCTTCAGGCAGAGGGGCACCCCCTGAGCGCATAGTGCCGCGGGCCCGGCCGGCGGCGAGCTCGGTCTTGCACAGCACCGGGCGGGGCGAGCGTGACGCTCCGACGGGCCCACAGATGGGGTTCGAGGCCGGGTCAGCGGGTCTGTGCCGAACGAGGCTGGCCCGCATGCGATCTGAGCCTGAGGAGCCACGGCTGCTGCTCGTCACCGAGGATGAGCAGCTGCGCGACGATATTGCCCTGATCGCCGCCGTCGTCGGTGCCCGGCTGGACGTCCGGGCCGGGTGGCGGGACACGGACCCGAGCACCACGGGGGAGTGGGCGGCTCTGCTGTGCGGCCCGGACGCCCCGCCCCCGCGCGGGCTCGGGCAGACGCTGCTGGTCGGCCGTGAGGCTGAGGCTCTCTGGGCGGCGGCCGCGCTGGCGCCGCAGGCCGCCCCGGTGCCGCTGCCTGCCGGGGAGGCCTGGCTGAGCGAGCACCTCTCGGCGAAGGTCCTCAACCGGGCTGAAGGCAGCGTGGTCGCCGTCGCCGGAGCTGTCGGCGGGGCGGGAGCCACCACTGCTGCGTACCTGCTGGCCGCTGAGGCCGCCGTGCGGGGCGACCGCGTGCTGCTGCTGGACGCTGAGGCGGGGGCCGGCAGCGGGCTGCATCACCTGCTTGAGCACGCCCGCGCTGGCGGCGGAGTGCGGGGTGAGGGGCTTGAGCTGCCGCAGCTGATCGCCACGGAGGGCGAGGTCTCCTCCGCACATCTCACCCGTGCCGTGCCCGTGGTGGACGGCGTCCACCTGCTGACCGGCGGGCCTGAGACAGATGCTGCCCAGCTGCGGGCCAGACTGGAAACCATCCTCCGGGCGGGCGCCCGTGCGTTCGACCTGGTGGTGCTTGACCTCGGCCGGGCGGCCCTCTGGACGTCCGTCGCCGAGCAGGCGGACCATCTGCTCGTGGTCACCCGCCCCACCCCGCGCGCCGCGGCGGCGGCCGGGCAGATCCTCGACGCCGCCCCGGGGCAGCCCGCCGCGGTCATGGCCAACGGCAGGCCCGCGCCCGGCTGGGGCCTGGGCGAGCTGGAGCAGGCGCTGGGCGCTGAGGTCGCCGCGGACCTCGCTGAGCAGCGGTGGATGCGTGCCGCCGACGACCCTTCCGCGGCCTATGAGCTGCTGCGGGCCGCACACGGCGCTCGGCTGATCGGGGGACTGCTGGAACGGCTGGCCGGAGACTTCGACCACCAGCACCGGGCGGTGCCGCGTGTCTGAGAGTGCCCAGGAGCAGGCTCTGATCAGCCCGGACCGGATGGATGCTCTCCGGGAGCAGCTGACCTCCACCTCCGAGCCGGTCACCGCCTCCCGCATCGCTGAGGCCGTCCGGGCCCAGGGGATGGCGCTGAGCTCCGGGACCGCCCAGCAGCTGGTCCGCACCCTCCGCGACGAGCTTGTCGGCCTGGGCCCGCTCCAGCAGTTCGCCGACCAGCCCGGGGTCACCGACGTGGTCCTGGACGGCCACGGGATGATCTGGACCGACGGGGCAGCAGGGCTGCGCAGCACCGGGGTGCAGGTGGGCTCCGAGAATCAGGCGCGCGCCCTGGCGCGGAGGCTCATCAGCGTTTCCGGCGGGCGGCTGGACGAAGGCCGCCCCTGCGCGGACGGCCGCATCGGGAACTGCCGCATCCACGCCGTCATCCCGCCCATCGCCGTCGAAGGAACCATGATCTCGGTGCGTGTGGCGCGCAGCCGCACCGTCGCCCTGGAGGACCTCGCCGGGCAGTGGAACAGCGCCGAGGAGTGGCTGCGGGCGATCCGCCGGATCATCAGCGCACGCATGAACCTGCTCGTCTCCGGGGCCACCGGCTCCGGCAAGACCTCACTGCTGGCGGCGATGCTCGGCGAGGTGCCGGCCGAGGAGCGGATCATCATCGTTGAGGACACCACGGAGATCCAGGCTGCTCACCCGCACGTGATCCACCTGCAGGGCCGCGTCGGCAACGTGGAGGGCGCCGGCGGTGTGGACATGGGACAGCTGGTCCGCCAGACCCTCCGCATGCGGCCGGATCGGCTGATCGTCGGCGAATGCCGGGGCGCGGAGCTGCGGGACTTCCTCACCGCCATGAACACCGGCCACGCCGGGGCTCTCGGCACCGTCCACGCGAACTCGCCCGACGCCGTCCCTGCCCGCCTGGCAGCGATGGGCGCGCTCGCCGGGCTCACCCCGGACACCGTCCGCATCCAGGCCGCCGTCGCCCTCCATGCCGTGGTCCACGTAGAGCGACGGCACGGCCAGCGGATGCCGGTGAAGCTCTCCCTGGTGACCTACGCCGACGACCGCCTCACGATGGTGCCCGCGCTCACCACCACCGGCGACGGCGCTGAGCGCGGTCCCGGCTGGGAGCAGCTCTGGACTGACGAAGAGGCCCCGCTCTGAGCGCCGTGCTCGCAGCGACCGCCTGCGCCCTCGCCATCGTCGCCGCCCTCCTGGGGCTTCCGCGGCCGCCCGGCGCACTGCCTCGGCGGCGCGGGCGAGAGCCGGTGCGGGAACGTCTGCTGCGGCTGCGGCCCGTCGCAGAGCGGCCTGCCGGGCAGGAGGAGGCCGCCCAGCTGCTCCGACAGCTCGCCGCCCTGCTGGCGTCCGGCCGCGGAGAGGCTCAGGCGTGGGCAGACCTCCGTGACCACTGGGCCCGCACCCGGTCCGACCACCCCTTCGTCCCGATCGCCGGGCAGATCGCCGCCTCCGAGATTTCCGGGGCCGGCACAGCCGAGGGGATCCGCCGCAGCCTCAGCACCTTGGAGGAGAAGAGCCAGGACGCCGCCCAGAAGCAGACCAGGCGCGTCCTCACCCGCCTGCTGGCGGTCACACGGCTCTCCGAGCAGACGGGGGCACCGCTCTCCCAGCTCATCGAGCGGCTCGCCGCCTCCCTGGACGATGCCGCGCAGCTGCGCGCTGCCGTCCGAACCGCCGCTGCCGGCCCCCGACTCACCCAGCTGATCCTCACCCTCCTGCCCCTCGGCGGAGTGCTGCTCGGCCAGCTGATGGGCGCCGACCCGGTCTCCGCCCTTCTCGGCAGCGCGGCCGGACTCGGCTGCCTCGGGCTGGGGCTGCTCTTCCTGCTCGCCGGCAGGCTCTGGAGCCGACACATGATCCGGTCCGTCGAAGCCCGCATATGAGGGCAGTCCGGTGATCCCCGCCCTCGCCGCAGGCGCCCTCGCAGCCGTCAGCATCCTTCTGCTCGCGCCCGGCGGACCCCGGCTCGACGCACGCCTGCCAGGGGCTGCCCCGCGCAGGCGTGCGCCGAAGAACGCAGAGCCGGGGGCGGGTGACGTCGACGCGGCATCCCTCCTGGACCTGACCGGGGCGCTGCTGGCCGCCGGGATCGGCATCGAAGCGGCCCTGGACCGGCTCGCCCGCACCGTCCCCGGAGCCGATCCGCTCGGCAGGATGCATCGGGCGCTCGCCGCTGGAGCCGGGTGGCAGCAGGCCTCCGCCCACGTGGAGCATCATCCGCAGCTGGCCCTCTACTGTGAGCACCTCAGCTTCTCCTACGCCACCGGTGCGCCCAGCGCCCGAATGCTCGAAGCCGCCGCAGCTCAGGCCCGCGCCCGGCAGCGGCACGAAGCCGAGCGCGCCGCCGGGGAGCTCGGCGTGAAGATGATGCTGCCGCTGGGCGCCTGCTTCCTCCCCGCCTTCATTCTGCTGGGAGTGGTCCCGGTGATCATCAGCATGCTCCCGGAGACGCTCGGACTGTGATCTACATCCGGTATGCCGCTACCCCGAGGGCGTGGGTGATGCTCGGGTCTTCGCCGCGCCGGGCTGCCGCCGACATCATCCCTTCCAGCATTCCGCGGGCGTCGAAGTCCCCGCCCAGGGCAGCCAGGTACTGCTCATGGGCCTCCAGCGAGGCGACTGCACGCTCCAGGGGCTCCCCGGTGACGTTGATCAGGTGGGTGGGCTCGCCCCCGAAGCTCAGCAGCCAGCTCGCACCCCAAGCCTTGAGCCCCTCCTGCTCGGCCAGGTGCGGGAAGACCCACGGGTTGTCGGCGTCGCGCACTGCGTCCACGGCCGCGAGGCCAGCGGCCCGGTGATCAGCGTGGTTGAGGCCCCAGCTGACCTCGAGCTCCCAGGTCTGGGTGAGCACCACGTCGGGCTTCACCCGGCGAATATGGCGGGCGATCGCCTCCCGCACGACCAGATCGGCCTGCAGGGCGCCGTCCGCGAAGTCCAGGATCACAAGGTCCTTGACCCCCACCTCAGCGCAGGCGGCCCGCTGCTCCTCAGCGCGCAGCACGGCGACCTCGGAGGGGAGCTCCTCCCGCATCCCCGCCTCCCCGGCGGTCAGCAGCAGGTAGGACACTTCGATGCCGTGCTCAGCCCATCGGGCGGCGGCGGCCGAGCCCCCGTACTCCATATCGTCCGGGTGGGCGACCACGCACAGCACCCTGCGGACGTCAGCATCGTCAAAGAGCGCAAGAGCGTCAGACATGCGCCCATCACACCACATCAGGTGCGTTCGTCGTCGCCGGAGCTATCTGTCCTTGTGCTTGATGCGCAGGCCGGAGTCGCGCAGGATCCGGGCCAGGTCACGCCCGGTGACCTCCACCGCCCCGCAGGCCACCAGCCGTTCGTAGTGGTGGGCCGCGACGTCATAGTGGTCCAGGTCGAAGGCGCGCGGGCTGATCCCCGCCGCGCCGGCGAACGTGTGCAGCTCCACCAGGGAGAAGTCAGAGATCAGGTGCCCGAACGCAGTTTCGTGCGCGGGCCAGATCGGCGGGTCGATATAGACGGTCATCAGAGCATGGGAGCCTACTCCACATGCCCTGCCTGCAGAGCCTCCGGCGGGCCGGCCCGGCTGGTGCGCTCCGCCCGAGTGCCCGGCATCGAAAGCTGCGCCGGCAGGAGGAGAAGCTCCGCTTCCACGCTCACGGTCACCCGCACTTCGGTCTCGTGCTCGCCGCCCACTCTGCAGTCCAGTACGGCGGCACTGTTGCGCACCGCGACCTGCTCAGCCGCAGCGCACGGGTCGCCCGTTGCCAGACCGCGGGCGGTGTCAGCCGCGGCCAGCGCCGCCAGATCCGCCGCACGGGCAGCCTGGGCGCCGGCCGCAGCCGCAGCAGTGATCAGATGGACCACCGCGAACAGCACCATGAGCCCCGCGATCACCCCGATGGCCGCCACTGTCCCGGAGCCGTCCTCGTCCGGCGTCGCGGCCCCGCCGCGCCTCATCGGCCTGATCCTCCGACGTGCTCGGTGAGGGCCGAGGCTTCGGCCTCGTAGACGGAGGACACCTCGATCAGCCCAGCGATCCGGACAGGACGAGTCAGGAGCACCCGGGTGTAGGCCCCGTCGGGGGACAGCGTGACGGTGACGCTGTCGCCGGCGGCACGGACAGCGGCCTCCTCCACGACGGCCGCCGGCTCCCCGCGAGCCAGCTCCCGGGCCGCCTCGCGCGCCGCGGACTCCAGGGCGACCGCCTGGACACCGTGGGATCCCAGGCTCAGCACCAGCAGCAGCACCGCCACGATGGACGGAAGCGCCAGGGCGAACTCCGCCGTCACTGACCCCCGGTCCCCGGGATCCTCCGCGAGGCTCATGATGCTCAGTGGCTCAGCGCAGACTCGACCACACTGCTCAGCAGGCCCTGGACGGTGTCCGAGGTGAGGATCACCGTGAGCAGCCCGGCGAACCCGACCGCGGCGAGCATCACGATGCCGTACTCAGCGGTGGCCAGGCCGTCCTCGTCCTGATGGAGGGCCTTCAGCGCGTCCTCAGCCTGCTCCCGCTGCAGCGGGGCGGGCCAGCCGGTGTTCTTCATAGGGTGTCTCCTTCACGATGGGAAAGCCCCGGCGGTGGTGCCGGGACCCTGCCCACCATCCGCGCCCGGGCCGCCCAGAGGCGGCGAGGGCGAGGGCCCTGTGGAGAGGCCGGAGCGTCGTCGTGCTTTCTCGCCCGCACGTGCAAAACCCCGGCTTCCGCCGCCGGCCGAGAGCGGGGCTCGCCGCGCAAGCGCCCGCGGAACTCGCTCAGCCCCAGCCGCGCACGGCTCGCGTGTGCCCCCACGCGGGCCGGCCTGCCTCACCTGCCTGCTCGGCGTCATGGTGCTTCAGCGCGGTGCGCAGAAGATTCAGCGCCCCCTGCTTGCTCAGCGGGCTGTTCCGGCTGCCGCATTTGGGGGACTGCACGCAGGAGGGACAGCCGTCCGAGCAGCCGCACGCCTCGATCGCCTCAGCGGTGGCACGCACCCAGTCCGCCGCCAGCTCAAAGCCGCGCTGGGCGAACCCGGCGCCCCCGGGATGGCCGTCATAGACGAAGATGCTCGGCAGCTCCGTGTCTGCATGCAGAGCAGTGGAGACCCCGCCGATGTCCCAACGGTCCGAGCTGGAGAGCAGCGGCAGCAGCCCGATCATGGCGTGCTCAGCGGCGTGCAGCGCTCCCGGCACGTGCTCCACGATCACCCCGCCCTCCTGCAAGGTGGTCTCGGCAGCGGTCAGCCACACCGCCTGGGTGCGCAGAGTCGACGGCGGCAGCTCCAGCGGCTCATCCGAGAGCACCTCGGAGGACCCCAGAGCCTTGCGCTGAAAGCCGACCACGGCGCTGGTGACCTCCACGGCCCCGAAGCAGAGGCTGAACCCGCCCCAGGGCTCGGTGCGCTGGGTCTCGATCACGCTGATCGTCGTCGTCTCCCGGGCCTGGGTGTAGTAGGGAGGGTTCGCCGGTGCCACCAGCACCGTGCTCTGCTCCAGGTCCAGCTCCTCCACCACATAGGTGCGGCCCTGGTGGACGTAGACCGCCTGCGGGTGGGCCTGCGGCTGAGCCTGTGCGGCCCCCATATCCCCGACCACAGTGCCGTCCTCCACGTTGACGATCGTGTACGGGCCGGCCCCGTCGGAGCGCAGCCTCACCCACGAGGCGGCCGAGGCGTCGTCGTGGTTGAAGAACCAGCCCCGGGGCCGCCGCCGCAGGTGCCCCTGCTGGGTCAGCGCCTCAGCCAGCCAGCGCAGTCCGGCGAACAGGCCAGCCTCCTCGATGTCCGCCGGAGTCAGGGGAAGCTCCTGGGCTGCGGCCAGCAGGTGCGGAGCGGCCACATGCGGGTTGGAGGGGTCGGTGACCGCGTCCTCCACCGGACGGTCGAAGATCGCCTCCGGGTGGGCGAGCAGGTAGGAGTCCAGCGGCTCGTCCCCGCCGATGAAGAACGCCGCCCCCCGCTGCCCGGATCGTCCGGCGCGCCCCAGCTGCTGGAAGAAGGACGCACGAGTCCCCGGCCAGCCGGCGATCACGACGACGTCGAGCCCCGAGATGTCGATGCCCAGCTCCAGGGCAGGAGTGGAGGCGACGCCGAGCAGCTGCCCGCTGCGCAGCTGCCGCTCCAGCTCCCGGCGCTCCTCCTTCAGGTACCCGGACCGGTAGGCCGAGACCCGCTCAGTGAGGGAGGCGTCCACCTCGGACAGGCTCTCCCCGGCGATCCGGGCGATCGTCTCCGCGCCGCGCCGGGACTTGATGAAGGCGAGGCTGCGCCGGCCCGCCACCACCAGATTGGTCAGCAGGTCCGCAGCCTCCACGGTGAGCGAACGCTTCACCGGTGCACCGCGGTCCCCGCTGATCCCGACGGCGTCGGCCGCCTCCCAGAGGTATACGTCCACCGCACCATGGGGCGAGGCGTCCTCGGTCACCGCCGTCACGCCGTCCGAGGGCTCGCCGATCAGCCGGGCGAAGGAGGCTGCCGGGTCGCCGCTGGTGGCGCTCGCCCCGGCGAACACCGGATCAGCGCCGTAGGCGCGCGCCACGCGCCGCAGCCGGCGCAGCAGCAGCGCCAAGTGGGAGCCGAAGATCCCGCGCGCAGTGTGCGCCTCATCGATGATCACGTAACGCAGGCGAGCGAAGAACCGGGCCCAGCCCCGGTGATTGGGCAGGATTCCGGCGTTGAGCATGTCTGGGTTGGAGAGGACGAAGTTGGCGTGCTGCCGCACCCAGGAGCGGGACTCCGGGTCAGTGTCGCCGTCGTAGGCCTCTGGTCGAATGCCGCCGGCCGGGCCCCCGGCCCCGACCGTCTCGGCGAGCTCCCTGAGGCTGTCGAGCTGGTCGGCGGCCAGGGCCTTGGTGGGGGAGAGGTAGAGGACGGCGGCCTCGCCGGTGGGATGCGCCGCGGCTGCCGCCCCGGCTGGGGCGCCGAGGATCGCCGCGAGACCAGGGAGCTGGGTGGCCAAGGACTTTCCCGACGCCGTCCCGGTCGCCAGGATCATGTGCCGCCCGGCGTGGAGCGCCTCGGCGGCCTGGACCTGGTGAGCGTAGGGCGCCGGGGCGCCGGTCTGCCGGTAGGCGGCCCGCAGCGGCCCCGGCACCCAGTCCGGCCATTCGGCGGTGACCGCCTCGCGTGCCGGGAGAGTGCGCAGGTGCCGCAGCGAGGAGGCCTCCGCGCCCAGGTCGGCGGACAGCCCCGCCTCACGCAGCAGTGTCAGCGGGTCATCCGGGTCGAGGTCATGCACCCGCCCAACTTACAAGGCGGAGGGGCTGCCTACGCCCGGGCGCCGAGGGCGGCGATGTTCTCGGCCAGACGGTCGTGGCTGCCGTACATGAAGTGGTTGCGCATGTTCTCGGAGAACCTGCTGGCCTCGGTGGTGAGCCCCACCGCTTCGGCGACCTCCCGGATGTGCATGGGGGAGGCCCCGCAGCACACGCCGAGATAGTTCACGCCGAGGTCGTAGGCCTCCTTCGCCCAGGCGCCGATCTCGTACCGGTTGGTGAACAGGGGGTCCAGGGCGGTGGGGAAGGTCCGGCCGTGCGGGGAGGGCACGGTGGCGCGCACATCGGAGAGGCTGAAGAAGGTGGGCTCCTCCGCGGTGGTGCGGTAGGGGATGGGCAGGGCGCCCACGTGGCATGAGACCTTCTCCCGGATCTGCCTCAGCCAGGGCATGATCGTCTCGGGGCCGCGGAAGCAGTTGAGCCCGACGACGTCTGCTCCGGCCTGCTCGAGCTGCTGGGCGGTCTCCACGACGCCCACGCCGTCGGCCATCTCCTCGAAGGCCATCGGGGCCAGGGTCAGCACCACGGGCAGGCCGCTGGCCTTGGCGACCTCGAGGCCGGCGAGCGCCTCACCGGCGTAGTAGAAGGTCTCGCCGATGATGAGGTCGGCTCCCTCCTCGACGGCCCAGCCGACCATCTCCTCGAACATTCCGCGGACCTCAGCCTGCTTGGCCGGGTCGGAGGGGTCCCAGATGTTGGTGTTGGAGATGTTGCCGGCCATGAAGTTGCCGGGCTCGGCGTCAGCGACGTCTCGGGCGATCCGCAGGGCGGAGCGGTTCAGCGGCTCGAGGAGGTCCTCCTTGCCGATGACCCGCATCTTTTCGCGGTGCCCGTTGTAGGTGAAGGCCTGGACGATGTCGGAGCCTGCGCGCTGGAAGTCCACGTGCAGGGACTTCAGGGCTTCGGGGTGCTCCAGGGCGACTTCCGGGACGAACTCCCCGGCGGTGAGGTAGCCGCGGCGCTCGAGCTCGAAGAGGAATCCTTCGGCGCAGATCACGGGGCCGGCGTCGAGGCGTTCGGTCAGAGAGGTGTGGGCGGGCATTGCCGCTCCTTTCCGTCGTGGACGTGAAGCTGCCACGTGCAGGAGCGGCCGAGGCGAGGCCTCGCATATACGGCCGTGAAATTTTGAACTCTTTGTGGCAGTGCCCGCCAATATAGTCGACGAAGGCCCTCAGCGCCACATTATGTTCAAATATTGTCCACTTGGGAGTGGGAGGGGCGACGGCGGTCGGTGGCGCCGGGTGCGCCGAAGACATGGACGTCGCCGACGAGCTCCCACCCGAGGTACTCGTAGAGCTCCCGGCCGTCATGAGTGGCCACGAGCAGCCCGTGCTCCACCTCCTGCTCGTGGGCGAGGGCGAGCAGGGCCCGGGTGACGAAGGTGCCCAGTCCCTGGCGGCGGTAGTCGGGGGCGGTGTAGATCCGGTCGAGGATGGCGAACCCGTCGACGACGGCGAGCCGCCCCCGGGCCGCGGTGCTCTCCCCCTGATGGACGGTGAACAGCGTCCACTCGCCGAAGTCCTCGCGGGAGGTCGTGAAATCCTCCGGCGTGATGGGGTCCTCCACGTCCTGGTGCGCCATATCGGCGATCATGATGACCTCCTCGTCGGAGATCAGCTCGAGTCCGTCGATGCTGCGCAGCCCCATGACGTCGTCCTTGGGGTCCGCAATGACGGTCAGCAGACGTTCGGGCGACTTGCCGACGGCGGAGGCGATCTTGCGCAGCTCCACCTCTTCGGGTGCGTAGAGCACGTACTCCCAGGCTTCGGAGTCGCCGGTGGGCCTGGCGGTGTGGACCCGCCCCTCGTGCGTCACCTCGTAGTTGTGGGTGCGCGCCCATCCTGTCACCCAGGTGCCTACCAGCTCGTCAGTCAGTTCCACGCCCATACAGCCACGATATGGCATGGGTCACATTTTGACCAGGGGTTTTGCGGCCTGCCGCTTATCCTGGAGGGGTGAGCCAGTCCCGCATCGTTCTCTACTACCTCTTCACCCCGCTGTCCGACCCGGAGGCGGTGAAGCTCTGGCAGCGCACCCTGTGCGAGCACCTGAACCTGCGCGGGCGGATCATCGTCTCCGAGCACGGGATCAACGGGACCGTCGGCGGTGAGATGAAGGCGGTCAAGCAGTACGTGAAGCAGACCCGCGCCTACGCCCCGTTCAAGGGGATGGAGTTCAAATGGTCGGAAGGCGACGTGGAGGACTTTCCCCGGCTGAGCGTCAAGGTGCGGCCGGAGCTGGTGGCCTTCGGAGTGCCCGGCGAGGTGAAGGTGGACGAGTCCGGCGTGGTCGGCGGAGGCGAGCATCTCGAGCCGGAGCAGGTCCACGAACTGATCGATGCCAAGAGGCGCGACGGCCTGGAGGTGACCTTCTTCGACGGCCGCAACGCGATGGAGGCTCAGATCGGCAGGTTCAAGGACGCCGTGGTGCCCGATACCCAGACGACTCGTGACTTCATCGCCGAGCTCGACTCAGGGAAGTACGACCACCTGAAGGACCAGCCGATCGTCACCTACTGCACCGGCGGCATCCGCTGCGAGGTGCTCTCCGCGCTGATGAAGAACCGCGGGTTCGATGAGGTCTACCAGATCGCCGGCGGCATCGTCCGCTACGGGGAGGCCTACGGCGACGCCGGCTGCTGGGAGGGTGAGCTGTACGTCTTCGACGGACGGATGAACACCCGGTTCAGCGAGGACGCCAGAACCATCGGCGAATGCACGAGCTGCGGCGGCGCGACGTCGACCTTCTTCAACTGCATGGACCGCGGCTGCTCCACTCTGCGGCTCTACTGCGAGAGGTGCGCCCACATTCCGGAGACCACCCGGTGCGAGAACTGTGCGGCCCGGCTGGAGGCCGACCCGGCTGACCCCAACTCGGGTGAGCTGGGCAAGCCCCGCCGTCCGCACCAGGCCTCTGCTGCCTCCGCCTGATCTCATCCAATCGTGCGTTGGACGCAGTG
Organism: Nesterenkonia populi; assembly: GCF_007994735.1. Lineage (NCBI taxonomy): Bacteria > Bacillati > Actinomycetota > Actinomycetes > Micrococcales > Micrococcaceae > Nesterenkonia > Nesterenkonia populi. The sequence continues at coordinate 689,982 of NZ_VOIL01000001.1, forward strand.
TGAGGGCCGACGGCGCGCAATCCGATGAGACAGCCCGGCCTCAGCGCCTGAGACATCTCATCCCAAAAGCCGCGCGACTAGGCTGTGAGCATGCCGGAGACCTCCCCTGCCCCGCCGTCGTGCTCTGATCTGGAGCTGATCGCCGCCCTGCGTGAGGATCTCGCCGCGGCGAACTTCACCAACGACGGCGTGGCGCAGCTCCTCGGCACTGAGGCGGTGGGGGCCCTGGACCGTGAGCAGGTGGTCCCCGGCCAGCTGCGCATCCTTGAGCTGCTCGAAGACCCCTCCCCTCAACACGGCAGGAACGATGCGGCGTGCGCGGCGCTGACCGCGCTGTGGCTGGTCTCCGTGGAGGTCACCGCCGAGCAGATCGATGCCGCTCTGCCCCGGACCCGCACACAGGGGCTGGTCCGGCTCGGCCTCGCCGAGATCACCGGCCCCGGCCCTGAGGACACTGCCATCACACCCCAGGAGGGGCCCCACGCTGCACCGAGCGAGGCTGCGAGGGAGCGACGCCGCGTGCGCCCCTCAGCTGACCTGCGCCCTTACCAGGTGCAGGGGGGCGAGGCTGCCCATGACCTCTGGGTGACCAGCGACCTCTCCGCGCACCAAGTCTCCGGCGCGCTTCCGCACGACCATGTCCTCGGCGTCGGGCAGGCCAGCCTCACCCTGGCGGCCGGCACCCACCGCCGGCCGGTGGGCTCCGCCCTGGACATCGGGACCGGCTGCGGGATTCAGCTGCTTCACCTGCTGGACCATGCCGAGCACGTGGTGGGAACGGATGTCTCGGAGCGGGCCCTGGTGTTCGCCCGCTTCAACCTTCTGCTCAACGCGCCCGCGCTGAGCCTGGACCCGCATCGCCTCGAGGACCGGGTGGAGCTGCTGCACGGCAGCCTGCTGGAGCCGGCGGCGGGCCGCACCTTTGACCTGGTGGTCTCCAACCCGCCGTTCGTCATCACCCCGCGCACTGGTGCCGCCGAGGAGGAGCGGTACGTCTACCGGGACGGCGGCCGGGAGGGTGACACCCTCATGGCGGAGCTGATCACCGGCATCCCCGAGGTGCTGAACTCGGGGGCGGCCGTCCAGATGCTCGGAAACTGGGAGGTTCCCGCGGCGGCTCAGGCCTCCGCTTCGGCGAGCACGGGCACCCCTTCCGCTGCGGAAGCGCCTGATGGTGACACGTTTCTCCGTCCTCGGCAGTGGGCCGAGCGCTCAGGGCTGTCTGCCTGGTTCATCCAGCGGGATCTGCAGACTCCGCCGCAGTATGCGGAGACCTGGCTGCGGGACGCCAGCGAGGAGCGTGACCTGGCAGAGTACCGACGTCGCTACGCGGCCTATCTGCGTGACTTCGAGCAGCGGGGCGTGCAGGGAGTCGGCTTCGGAATGATCTGGCTGTCCAAGCCCCGGGTCGGGCAGGAAGCCTGGAGACGCTTCGAGGAGCTGACCGGAGAGGTCCAGCAGCCCTTGGGTCCGGTGATCGGGCAGACCGCGGCACGGGCCGCTGAGGATCCGGAGTCTCTCCTCGCCCACCGCCTGACCGTGGCCGGAGACGTCACCGAGGAGCGGTATCAGCGCTTCGGCTCTGAGCACCCGGAGGTGATCATCGCCCGTCAGGGTGCGGGCCTGCGCCGGGCCCGTCCGATCAGCAGCGCGGCAGCGGGGTTCATGGCTGCCTCCGACGGTGAACTGGCGGCCGGGCAGATCATCACCGCGGTCTGCGCCCTCACCGACGCGGACGACGATTCCCTGAAGGCTGAGGTTCTGGACCTTTACGTTGACGGATACCTCAACCTATATAGTGAGGCGCAGCCGCCAAGCAGCCGCACCGTTGCACCCAAGTAGGTTCCAAGGAGATCAGTGCCTGAAGGCAAGAAGCTCGTCATCGTCGAGTCCCCGGCAAAATCCCGCTCCATCGCGAAGTACATGGGCGACGATTTCATCGTGGATGCCTCGGCGGGGCACATCCGTGACCTCCCGCAGCCCTCGGAGCTGCCGGATGACATGAAGAAGGGCCCCTTCGGCAAGTTTGCCGTGAACCCCGATGAGGGGTTCGAGCCCTACTATGTGATCTCCGACTCCAAGAAGTCCAAGGTTCGGGAGCTCAAGCAGCGGCTGAAAGAGGCCGACGAGCTCTACCTCGCAACGGATGCTGATAGGGAGGGCGAGGCGATCGCCTGGCACCTCTACGAGGTGCTCAAGCCCAAAGTCCCCACCTACCGGCTGACCTTCACGGAGATCACCAAGGAGGGGATCCGTCGTGCGATGGAGTCCCCCCGGGAGATCGACACGGACCTGGTGGACGCCCAGGAGACCCGCCGGATCCTGGACCGGCTGTTCGGCTATGAGATCTCTCCGGTGCTCTGGCGCAAAGTGGGCCGCGGGCTCTCCGCGGGCCGTGTGCAGTCCGTGGCGACCCGTCTGGTGGTGGACCGCGAGCGGGAACGGATGGCGTTCGTTCCGGCCTCGTACTGGGATCTCACCGGTGAGTTCGCCACGACGTCCGGTGAGCCCTTCACCGCGAAGCTGAACGCGGTCAGCGGTGACCGGATCGCCCAGGGCAGCGACTTTGACGAGACCGGTGAGCTGAAGACGTCTCGGCGCGACGTCGTCGTGCTCACCAAGGATGATGCCGAGTCCCTGGCCGAGGGGCTCACCGACGCTCCGTTCAGCGTGGACTCACTGGAGGAGAAGCCCTACAGCCGTCGCCCGCAGCCGCCGTTCATCACCTCTACCCTGCAGCAGGACGCGGCCCGCCGGCTGCGGTTCTCCTCCCGGGTGACGATGCAGGTGGCGCAGCGGCTGTACGAGAACGGCTACATCACCTACATGCGTACGGATTCGACCACCCTGTCGAACGAGGCGCTGAACGCGGCCCGGAAGCAGGCCACTGAGCTGTACGGCGGGGAGTCCGTCCCGGCGAAGCCGCGCGTGTACGGCAAACGCAGCCAGACCGCGCAGGAGGCCCACGAGGCGATCCGTCCCGCCGGAGACTCCTTCCGGACCCCCAAGCAGGTCAGGAGCGAGCTGTCTGCGGACGAGTTCCGGCTCTATGAGCTGATCTGGAAGCGGACCGTGGCCTCCCAGATGGAGGACGCCAAGGGCTTCACCGCCAGCGTCCGCCTCACCGGCGCCGCGAAGGACGGACGCAGCGCCACCTTCGGAGCGTCCGGAACGGTGATCACCTTCCCGGGCTTCCTCGCCGCCTACGAGGAGGTCGCCGATGACTCCGAGAAGAAGGACGACGACGCCAAGTCCGCGAAGGACAAGCGTCTGCCCCAGCTGGAGGAGGGTCAGGCCCTCACCGGCACGGATGTGGAGGCGAAGGGGCACGAGACCACCCCGCCGGCTCGCTACACTGAGGCCAGCATCGTCGCGGAGCTGGAGAAGCGGGAGATCGGCCGTCCTTCCACCTACGCTCCCACGATCTCCACCATCATGGACCGCGGGTACGTGACCAAGCGCGGCTCCGCCCTGGTGCCCTCCTGGACTGCGTTCAGCGTGATCCGGCTGCTGGAGGAGCACTTCGGCCGGTACGTCGACTATGACTTCACCGCCCGGCTTGAGGGCGACCTGGACCAGATCGCCCGCGGGGACGTGGAGCGTGAGGCCTGGCTGCAGGGCTTCTACTTCGGCGCGGAGACCGCTGAGGAGGGTCTGAAGAACGTGGTGGAGAACCTGGGGGAGATCGACGCCCGGGCCATCAACACGATCAGGGTCGCTGACGGCGTGGAGCTGCGGGTGGGCCGCTACGGCCCCTACCTGGAGCGCCCCAGCCCGGACGGGGAGGCGGACGAGAACGGCGAGCTGAAGATGCTGCGCGCCAACGTCCCTGAGGACATTGCTCCGGACGAGCTCACTGCGGAGAGGGCCGAGGAGCTGTTCGAGCAGGCCGCCCACTCCGGCCGCGTGCTTGGCACCGACCCGGAGACTGGCCGGGAGATCGTCGGGAAGGACGGACGGTTCGGCCCCTACGTCACCGAGGTCATCCCGGAGATGACGGAGGATGAGATCCAGGCGCACCTGGACGCTCAGCCCACCGAGTACTACAAGAACGGCAAGCCCAAGCCGAAGAAGAAGCCGAAGCCGCCCAAACCGCGCACAGGCTCCCTGCTGAAGTCGATGTCCCTGGAGACCGTGACCCTGGAGGACGCGCTGAAGCTGCTGTCGCTGCCGCGGGTCGTCGGCGCTGACGAGGACGGCCAGGAGATCACCGCGCAGAACGGTCGTTTCGGCCCCTACCTGAAGAAGGGCAGCGACTCCCGCTCCTTGGAGTCCGAGGAGCAGCTCTTCACCATCACCGAGGGTGAGGCCCGGAAGATCTACGCCCAGCCCAAGCAGCGCGGCCGTCAGGCCGCCAAGCCGCCCCTGGCCGAGTTCGGCGCGGACCCCACCACGGAGAAGAGCGTGGTGGTCAAGGACGGCCGTTTCGGCCCCTACGTCACCGACGGGGAGACGAACGTCACGGTGCCGCGCAGCGTCTCCCTGGAACAGCTCACCAAGGAGCAGGCGTTCTCCCTGCTGGCAGAGAAACGAGCCAAGGCACCAGCCAAAGGTGCCAAGAAGAGCAGCGGCGGGGCACGCAAGAAGACCGCCGCCAAGAAGTCCTAGGACTACTGAGGGGATCGCACAGACTCATGCGACTGGGTGTGCTCGACATCGGATCGAACACCGTCCACCTGGCTCTGGTCGATGCGCACATCGGCGCAAAGCCGGAGCCGTTCGCCTCCCATAAGCGCCCTCTCTCGCTGGTGCAGCACCTTGACGAGGACGGCGCGATCACAGAGGAGGGTCAGCAGCAGCTGCTGGAGTTCATCAACGATGCGATGCGCTTCGCCACTCGGCACCGGGCCGAGGACCTGCTGGCCTTCTGCACCTCGGCGATCCGGGAGTCCGCCAATGGTGAGCAGGTGCTGCAGCGGGTCCAGGCGGAGGCTGACATCGAGCTGACCGAGCTCACCGGCGCCCAGGAGTCGGCGATGACGTTCTTCGCCGTGCGACGCTGGCGCGGCTGGTCCGCCGGCCACATCCTGAACTTCGACATCGGCGGCGGCTCCCTGGAGATCGCCTACGGGCAGGATGAGCTGCCCTCCACGGCCCTGAGCGTGCCGCTGGGCGCGGCCCGGCTGACCCGTGAGTGGCTGCCGGAGGAGCTGCAGAGCCCAGGCCGGCTTCGGGACAAGGCGCCGTCGAAGTCCCAGGTCAAGGAGCTGCGCGCCTACGCCGCGGAGGAGATCGCCGCCGCCCGGCGGGAGTTCCCCCAGAACCTGGAGATCCCCACCACTCCCAAGACCATGGTGACGGCCACCTCGAAGACGTTCCGGTCCCTCGCCCGGCTCACCGGGTCGGCGCCCTCTGCGGAGGGGCCGTACGTGCTGCGGGTCCTGAGGCACAAGGACCTCAAGGCGCTGGTGAAGAAGCTCGGCGACCTCTCCGCCAAGGAGCGGGCCGAGCTGCCCGGCGTCTCGGAGACCCGCGCCCCGCAGGTCCTCGCCGGCGCGATCGCCGCCGAGGCGGCCATGAAGGCGTTCGGCGTGGAGGAGCTGACGATCTGTCCCTGGGCGCTGCGTGAGGGCCTGATCCTGCGCAGGCTGGACACGCTCTCCCGCACCAACGGGGTCACGCTGCCCTCCGCGCCCGGCGTCGGGCACGTGGACCTCGCCCGGGAGCTGCGCCGGCCCAACCATAAGGACGTCAAGCAGATCACTGTGGAGCACGCCTGATGAGTGAGCGGACCTCCCGGATCCCGGTTGCCCTGTCGACCTCCTCGATCTACCCGCTCGGCCTGGATGCTGGGTTCGCCGTCGCCCAGGACCTCGGCTATGACGGGATGGAGGTGATGGTCACCCACCGCGCCGATACCCAGCAGGCGAGGGTGATCAACGACGCCGTGCAGCGGTTCGGGCTGCCGGTGATGGCGATCCACGCCCCGACTCTGCTGCTGACCCAGCAGGTGTGGGGCACCGCGGACGAGAAGCTGTGGAAGTCTGCCCGCCTGGCACAGGATGTCGGCGCGTCCGCCGTCGTCGCGCACCCGCCCTTCCGCTGGCAGGGAGCGTACGCTGTGCGGTTCCCGGAGCTGGTCCACCAGATCGAGCAGGAGACCGGGATCATGTTCGGCGTGGAGAACATGTACCCGTGGCGGGCAGGCGGGCGTGAGGCCAAGATGTACCTTCCGCACTGGAATCCGGTGGCCTATGGGTACAAGCACGTCACCTGGGACTTCTCCCATGCCGCCACCGCCGAGGACGACTCCTATGAGGCGGTGAAATCCCTGGGCTCCCGGCTGCGGCACGTGCATCTTACTGACGGGTGGTCCAACGGGTTCAAGGATGACCACCTGGTCCCCGGCCATGGGAATCAGCGGGTGGCCGAGGCCATGGAGCTGCTCGCCGAGCCGGACTTCGGCGGCACCGGATTCGACGGAGTGGTCGCCGTGGAGGTCTCCACCCGCAGCGCCCGGAAGGTGGGGGAGCGGGAACGGATGCTCGCCGAGTCCCTCAGCTTCGCCCGCTACCACCTCGGCCAGGAGGCTGGGGGCCTGTAAGTGGGTCTAAGCACATCCTTACCCCCACTTAAGGGATTTAACTGGGAGCAAGAGGTTCGATACTCCCAGTTATGGTTGCCCTGGTTCTGTGAGACGTTCGCTGAACCGCGGCGTGGACCTCTAGAGCTTTGTAAGCTGCTGGCCTAGTTGACGGCCAAGAGTGAGTGCCGGGGTGAGGCTCATTCCGCCGATGAACGCGTCACCGCTCAGAGGAGCTCCTCCGAGGAGCTCGCCCACAGCGTAAATATTGGGGGCAGAGTCCTTATCCGAAAAGTGTACCTTCAGGTTTTCCTCGACGCGGATACCTGCGAAGCTCTTCAGGACGGTCGCGTGGTTCCGTACAGCGAAGAATGGAGGAGACTGGATCGCTTGCGGAGTATGGACTCGCCCATACTCGTCTGGAGCCCCGTCTAGGGCGACTCGGTTATACGAACTCACGGTATTGGTGAGCGCAGCAGGAGGCATTGATGTTCTTCGTGCGAGAGCTTCAAGAGTGTCGGCGCGTACGAAGTCGGGATGCACATTCCACGCGCGTTCAATGTCCTGGGTGGCCCATTTTGGGAACAGTGGAGGTGCAGACTCCTGGATGGTTCTGTCGAAGATGACCCAGAAGTGCATAGGACGCAGATCCCGAAGGGCCTTTTCTCGATAGTGGACGCTGGCTGCATCTTCCCTGAGAAACCGCCGTCCGTTCTCGTCGACGTAGACTTCCCATGGAGGCCTCTCCTGGGGAACCAGGGCGGGGATACACGATCGGGAAGTGCGGTGCGAGCCAGGCGGATCTTCAACCCCACCAAACGTGGGGACGAAGATTCTCTCCCCCCAGATAGCAGCCCCTTCTCTGCGAAGAAGAGTAAGTGCGTTGCCATCCGCTTTGGGCCATGCTGCAGAGAGTACGGGCTCTTGAATTGTAAGTTCACGAAACATTTCTGAGTTCGCGGCGTACCCGCCTGTGGCAAATACCACGTGATTTGCGCTGATGGTTTGATCACCATTGGAGGTAGTTACTTGAAGGTCCACGCGCCTCCCCCTGCTCACCTTAATCCCAATAACCCTAGAATTGAGGCTAAGGGTCACTTGCTGAGATACGATGTGCGGTTTTAAAAGGTTGACAAGGACCTTGAGAATGGAATTCCCCCCATCAACGCCCCAATAGGTGCGGGGCTTTGAGTAGGTTTCGTGGAAGTGATAGAAGGCTGGGCAGGAATGGTGTATCTCAAGTCCTTCATCTAATAGCCAGTCCACAGTTTGAGGCGCACCGCTGACGGCTCTCTGCACGAGCGGAAGGTGAAGGGATGCTGGATCCGCGATGCGGAGCACATCTGCAAGGTGCTCTTCTGGACTGTCACTGATTCCGCACTGAGCTTGCAGTCTGGTGCCGCCGGCGCTCAACTGGCCGGAGGACACGTGCAGAGCCCCGCCAACTTTGTTGTCGGATTCGAGTAGCAGTGTTTGTATGCCCCCTCCCGCTGCTTCAATGGCCGTAGTAAGCCCAGCCGCGCCGGCCCCGACTATCACGAGGTCATAATTCCCTGGTGACATCAGTTATCCAAGGCATAGACCCGGCGTGCATTTTCAGAGAGAATCATCTTTAATGAGGCATCTCTCAATTCAAGGCTAGAAAATTCTGAAACAGCACGACGTGGATCTATAACAGGGTAGTCCGTTCCGAAAAGAACTTTCTTGTTACCGAATGTATTCATATAATGAACAAGTTTAGAATCAAGGTGTTTAGGGGAGTAGGCATCCGTTCCTATGTATACGTTCGGGTGCTTATAAGCTATTGCCACCATTTCTTCTGCCCATGGCCACCCTGTGTGGATGCCAATGACCTTAAGATCGGGGAAGTCACAGGCGATCTTGTCAAGTGTGATGGGGCGACCGACTGATCGTAGGGGTTTCTCCGATGTGTACAGGAGGCAGTGTCCGACCTGCATCTGGATCGGAATATCCAGTTCACAGCACTTGGCGTAGATCGGATACCAAAGGGCATCATCCGGTGGGAGACCGAACCAATGCGGATAAATGTGGGCACCGATGAAGCCCAGGGATGAGACCGCGTACTCAAGTTCAGCCAGCGCTTGCATGGGTTTAGTGGGGTCTAGGCCGATCAGGCCCCGAAAGCGATCGGGGTACGACTCGACGGCACGCGCGACGATTTTAGGATCAGGTCTATAACTAGTCGGCTCGTGCTTGGGCCCAGCCTTAGGAGAGAAGAGGAGAGACACATCAACGTCTGCCTCATCCATGATGTCTACGTAGTCGGCCAGTGGAACACCTTGAACTGTGCTGTTCGCAGCTTTGAACGTCCCTTCAAAGAAACGTTTCGCCCAGTCTGGCCGCAACTTGACTGTTTCGGGCGTCTGAAGCCCGACGCAAATATCGATCGCTCCCATTATCTGATCTCCTCGGTTAGTTGAGCAGCTAGTGCTCGACGGTTGATCTTTCCGATGCTGGTCATGGGCAAGGTCTGCCGCACATGGATGGCCTTGGGCCTTTTAGCAGGAGAGAGCTGAGGGCGCAAAAAGTCGAGAAAGTCATTGCCATCACCTGGACCGTCGTGGGTCACAACAGCTGCCTCAACCCTCTGTCCCCATTCAGCACACGAAACGCCAACTACAGCCGCCATCTGAACCTCCGGGTGGGACTCCAGCAGAGACTCGATCTCTCCTGGATGGATGTTCACTCCTCCGCTAATAATGGTGTCATCAGTGCGCCCGTGGAGGTGGAGGTAGCCACTCTCATCCAGCCGCCCAAGATCATTCAGGTGCAGTTCGGTCAGTAGCTCTCCTGAACGGGCAGTATCCCCTTCCTGACCGCTCGAGATGCACGGGCCGCTAACAACTATCCGACCGATACCCTTTTCATCGGGCTCACTGATGCGCACATCTACGCCGAATGCTGGCCTGCCGACACAACCGACTGGAAGGTTCGTGTCGAATGGATGTTTGACCGTAACGGGTCCGCTCTCTACGGATGCGTAATAGTCGTAGAAGTTATCGCTTAGAATTTCTCGGACGGTCTTTGCTAGCTGCGGATCAATTGGGGCGCCACCAGTCAGCAGGCGCATTTCATCGGGTAGCTTCCGGGCTTTTGGATGTCGAACCAGTCGATGGAGCATGGTTGGGACACAGAAGGTTGCAGTTGCACCTGCCACATCCTCGAACCACCTGTCGACGTCGAATGCGGGGGTGACGCGGAGGCTCCCTCCTGCGTAGAGGTAGCCAAGTCCTAACGATCTGGCACTTCCATGATAAAGAGGTGTTGAGGCCAGAAAAGTTCCCTGAGATGGAATGCCGAATTCCACCAATTGTGTGACGATGCGAGCGACAGAAGCTTCGTGGGTTATTCGGGAGCCTTTGATCTTACCACTGGTTCCGCCGCTCGGTGATATGAGGAAAGTGTCACTGGGATTTCCCTTAGTGCGTAGGTCGGGGAACCTTTGCTCAGCACGTTGCAATGATTTCTGAATCAAGTGGGTGTGAAAGTCAGCTCGCTCCAGTTCGAGAGACTGTGCATCTATCAGAACATGCTGAACATCGAATGCTCGCCGGGCTGCTTTGAGCTCCATCGACTTCCACTTGGGGTCGAAGATCACCCCGATTCGTCCTGCAGAAGCCATGGCATACAGAGCTGCAACGTGGAATATATTGTTGCCCGCACTAATGCCGATTCGTTGTGGTAGTGCGGAGTTCTCGATGAAGTAGGTGAGCTCCTGAACTATCGATGCCAAATCCCTGAAAGTGTGTGTGCCGTTTTCGTCCTGCAAAGCAATGTCTTCCGGCCTGACACGGGCATGAAAAGCTAGTGACTCGGCTAATAAGGGTGTTCTCGTGGAGACAGTCGGTTTAGTCATTTTGGTCTCCTCCCTGGGAGATCCCATGAAGGTCACGAAGATGCGCCATCATGGCATGTGCTGCACCGTCCTCGTCCCCTGCCTCGACGCACTGGAGGATACGTCCGTGGTCATGGTCGATCGTCGACCACCGGTGTGGGCTGCTCTGATCCCTCCAGCTCAAAGTGAGCGCCGCCCAGACCGGAGGAGCGATGATCGACAGCACGCGGTTGCCCGCTATTTCAAAAATGGCTTGGTGGAAGTCTTCACTGTTCTCCGTGCGCTCGAGAGTATTGCCAGCATGCTGAACTCGTGCTTCTAGTTGGCGAAGTCGGTCGATATCTTCTGGCGTTCGGTGGCGTGCTGCGTTACGAACCGTCGGAATTTCGAGTAACGCCCTTGCCTCGAATAGTTCGTCGTGATCTATCTCATTACTCCCTGTGAGTAGACGCAGACTGGTTTGAAGACGTTCCTGGATGCTCAGAACGTCCGGGGCGGTAACGAACGTTCCACCGCCCGCTCCCCGCACGGCGTAGATGAGGTGATCTGAACTGAGGATGCGCAGCGCTTCGCGGACAGTATTGCGGCTGACGCCGAAGCGACTGCATAGCTTGTCCTCGTTCGGCAACCTATCCCCGGGCGCAAGGTTGCCGTCGATGATCAAGGCACGCAATTGATTGGCCACCTGCTGGTAGGCAGGATCTATACGTTTCACGGGGAGTGCGTCTTCGCCTCCTTGAACGCGGTCACTCATGGAATCTCAGCCTTCCTATAGATCAGTAACAGCCATCATACCCAGCCTATCGGTCGCACCGTAATTCATCGGATGAATAGACGGACTGTAGTCGCGATCTTTCTGTTCCGCGTGATTTCAGGGTTCTAGAGCCGTAATGCTCTCGTAACACCAGGTCACTACTCTGATCAGAACGCAATAGGCGAATATATCGGATGTATGACAGGAGGCGTTGTGATCCGGTTCATCACAGCTCGTGCAGCAAGGGCGGTAGCGACCCTGCTCGTGGTAGTTATTGTTGCCTTCGTTCTTGCGCGAATGGCTGGAGATCCAGTCTTGCTCATGCTGCCTCCAGAGGCGCCGCCGGACCAGGTAGAGGCCACTCGTGCCTCTTTGGGGCTTGACGAACCGATCGTCATCCAGTTTTTCTATTTCCTCGGCGGGGCGATGACTGGAGATTTCGGAGATTCGATAAGACAGGGTGCGCCTGCGCTTGACATCGTTCTTGAGCGGCTTCCCTACACTCTTGAGTTAGCTATCGGTTCGTTCCTGCTGGGATTCGGCGCTGCAGTTGCTGTAGCGGTCTGGGGTGAGCTTTCTCCTTATCCTGCAGTACGAAACGCAATGTTGTGGGTCGCCACTGCCCGACAAGCGATCCCTCCGTATCTGTTCGGGATCTTGATGATTCTGGTTTTTTCGATCTGGCTGGGCATGCTGCCTGCCATCGGCCGGACCTCGTACGCCTCATATGTGCTGCCTATCGTCACTATCGCTACTTTCGAGGTCGCTCTGTACTTACGCCTGATCAACGGTTCTTTCGCAAAGAGCAGGAACGAAGATTATGTGCGGACAGCGCTAGCCAAGGGCGCTTCCCGTACCCGGGTGGTTCTTACACATCAGCTTCCTAATGCCTTGGTGCCGCTGATCACAGTGGCGGGTGTAAATCTAGGCGTGCTGCTCGGTGGACTTGTCGTGCTGGAGACGGTCTTCAACTGGCCCGGACTCGGACGACTGATTGTCCAGGGGGTCGAGCAACGTGACTATCCGGTCGTTCAAGCAGGAGTGTTGGTTATCGCCATTATTTTTGTGGTCATTAACTTCGTCGTTGACATGCTCTATGCAGTGATCGATCCGCGAGTGAGGGTGACAAAGTGAGCGAGGTTACGGCAGTAGAAGAGGTTGAAGGTAAACAAAAGAGCCCGCTACGGGGAAATGTGCTGGGACGGTTCACCCCGACGGGCCTGTTATCGATGTTGTTCCTTGCGGTCGTGCTCATACTTGCTTTCGTTGTGCCCTTGCTCCCGAACACTGATCCGTTCGCACAACAACTTGGAGCCTCACTGGTGGCCCCATTTGTAGATGCCACCCACGTGTTGGGGACAGATCAACTAGGGCGGGACATACTGAGCCGGGTTGCAGTCGCTACTCGAACCTCATTTTTGATTGGGGTTGGGTCTGTGGCAATTAGTGCTCTCCTAGGGTTGCTTCTGGGGCTTATTTCGGGTTATCGAGGCGGGCGACTGGATAACTTCCTCATGGCCACTGCGGATATCACTCTGGCTATTCCGACGATGTTGCTACTGATCGTCGTTGTCGCTGCTCTAGGGCCTGACATCTGGATGCTTACCATTCTTTTAGGCATCATGAACTGGGTCGTTTTTGGTCGGTTAGTCCGCTCCATGGTGCTTTCTCTTCGTGAGCAGGACTTCGTGGCGGCAGCAAGATCTGCAGGCGGTTCTGCACCCTGGATAATTCGTAAGCATTTGCTCCGTGCCGTTACACCAGAGCTATTGGTTACAGCCGGTTATCAATTAGGAATTGTCATAACTATTGAGTCTTCACTGAGCTATTTGGGACTCGGGGTACCGCCCCCTAATCCCAGTCTTGGGCTGCTAATCGCTGAAGGCCAAGCGTATTTACAAACATCGCCGCACCTGGTTATTGCGCCGGCAACAGTTGCTTTTCTCTTAATCGCAGGCGCGCAGTTTCTATCGCAGGGGGTTCGTGCAGGTAACAGGCGGCAGTAAATGTCTGAAAATAACCAAAGAGAAATTAAATCGCAATATTAATATAGAGAGGTTATCCATGAGTGTTCGCTCAAGGGCAGTAAAAATAGGATCTGCATTTATTCTTTCAGGGGCCTTCGTTGTTACCGGCTGTACTGGTGGGTTTGACGACGATTCAGACGTGAATGATGACAATGGCGAGGGGGGCGCGGGGGAGGCTGACTCTGGTGACTCCATCAACGTGGCCTTGAACGGTGAACCGTCTACTTTGGATCCTCTTTACGACATCGGTATCCCGGCCGTTAGTGTTTTCCGCTCTGTGTTCTCGGCGCTAACCGTGATTGACGAAAATGGGGAGGTCGGGCCGGGCCTGGCTGAGAGTTGGGATACTGATGAAACTGCGGAGACGTGGACATTCGTTCTCCGAGATGATGCTACTTTCCACAACGGTGAACCTGTGACGGCTGAAGACGTAGTCTTCAGCTATGAGCAAGGTCTGGAGCGTGATGATGCTGCGATTGGCTCCTATGTCTCCTCCATAGGGGCTGTCGAGGCTACGGGGGAGTTCGAGGTCACCTTCACCATGGACGCCCCGTACGCAGCGTTCGATAGACAAGCCACCCTTATCTCGATCCTTCCTCAGGATGTCTACGAGGAGGATCCGGAGGGGTTCGCGAATGATCCGGTCGGGTCTGGCCCTTATGTTGTAGAGAACTGGAACGGGGGCGACGGTCTCAGTCTCAGTCAGTATGGGGACTACCACGGGGACCATGGGCCTTATTCAGAGGTCGAAATCCGATTCATTACAGATGAATCTACTCGAGCCAACTCTTTGCAGGCGGGTGACCTGGACATTGCGCAACTCGGTGTTGCGAATGTGGACACTTTGCGGGATACAGAAGGCGTTGAGGTGATGGAGCAGGAAAGCAACAGGGTTTTGTATCTGGGCTTCAATGTCGAGGGGGGGCCGCTTGCGGACCCTCAGGTTCGTGAAGCTATTGACCTGGCGCTGGATCGAGGAGCCATCAGTTCTGATCTTTATCAAGGTCTTGCGGAGCCCACGGGACAGATGGTGGCCCCGACTGTGTTCGGTTATAACGATGACATCTTGCCCACAGATTATGATGCTGACTCGTCTGCTGAGCTGCTGGAAGATGCTGGCTATGACGGTACGCCCATCGTCCTGAGTTATCCCGCAACAGAGCTACCTCAGGTCTCCCAGCTTGCACAGACAGTTGGCGGTTACCTAGAAGAGGCAGGGCTGACAATAGAACTTGATCAACAGGAGACTGGCAACTTCAGGTCGGCATGGTTGAACAATGAACTACCTGGGATCTATATTTGGCAGTTCGCCCCCTCGATTATGGATGCTGACTTACCACTTTCTCTGTTAGCAGCGCCTGACAGTACTCGATATTTCAATGATGATCAGATCGATGATCTGATGGTTGAACAGATTGCTACAGTAGATGCTGAGGAGCGCGCAGAGCTACTTGGGCAGATTTTGCAGGTCATTAACGACGAGTCGTATTACGCGCCCTTGTTTACTGACGTGTACACGTTCGGAGCAAGCGAGGGGACTGACTGGGAACCTCGTCCCGATGGACTATTCATTTTTGACTAAGGTGAATTGGTGATTATATGAATATGATTCCCTGCGAGGACACGTGCCTGATCGTAGTTGATATGCAAGGAGCTTTCCTCGATGCAAGCCTGGGCGCTCTTAGTGGGGGACCGTCGGTAGGGCCTCTCCGGAAGGCACTGCCAGGAACGCAGACGCTAGTAGAGCACGCACGCGACGCAGGTATTCCTGTCATCTTTACACGCTACGTCTACAGTCCCGGGCTTGTAGACTTCGGGGCAATCCGGACAGAGCGGGCGCGGAAGCGGTATGAAGCGCGCGCCCTGTCTCCTGAAGATCCAGGAGTGGATATAGTCCCCGAGCTTGCTCCGCGTCAGGGTGAGGTAGTCATCGACAAGTCACGTCCTAGTGCCTTCTATGGAACGCGTCTCGAACCGGTCCTGACAGGCCTGGGCATACGCAACTTAGTAATTTGCGGCGTTACAACAAATATTTGTGTTGAAAGTACTGCTCGCGATGCCGGCCAGAGAGATTATGGAACATTCGTCGCCCGGGATGCTGTGGCGGAGTTCACTCAAGACCGTAATGATCACTCCCTTTTTGCCATCGAATGGTTTTTCGGAAAAGTTCTCTCGGTAAAAGAGATCGTAAATTGCTGGGAGGCGTGACTAATGAATAACCATCATCGGCTTGAAATTCAAGATTTAAGCGTGGACTTTGAAACAGCTGGAGGGATGATCCCGGGACTCCGAGAGGTCTCCTTCACCATCGGTGCCGGACACAATCTTGCAGTGGTTGGGGAATCCGGCTCTGGTAAATCGACAACTGCCTCCTGCGTCAACGGGCTGCTGGCTGCAAATGGTTCCATTACAGCGGGGTCGATCCTCTTCGAGGGTAAAGACCTGTGCACGATGTCCCCGCGTGAGATGAGATCGATTCGTGGAAGAGAGATCGGCCTCGTCCCGCAGGATCCGATGTCCAATTTGGATCCCCTGCAGCGCGTAGGTCGGCAGATTAAGGAGGCACTCAAGGTTCATGGCCTACGGGGCAAGGCCCAAGTTGAAGAGCGGGTCGTCGAACTGTTGGATATGGTGGGTATCCCAGAACCTCGTCGACGTGCCAAGCAATTCCCTCACGAACTTTCTGGCGGAATGCGACAGCGAGTCCTGATCGCCATTGGCATGGCGTGCAGGCCAAAGCTTCTTATCGCAGACGAACCTACGAGTGCCTTGGATGTCACCGTTCAACGCTCCATCCTGGAGAGGATGGAGGAGCTTGCGGAACAGATGGGGACAGCGCTCTTGATGATCACACATGACCTTGAACTCGCTGCTGAGCACAGCGACTACGTGGTCGTGATGAAGAACGGTCGTGTTGTCGAGGAAGGGTCTGCTAAGCATCTTTTACGGTCGCCGAGCCATGACTACACGAGAAAGCTCATTCAAGCCTCGCCCAGTCTTGATAGTGAACCTCTCGTTAAAGTACGTGGGGAGGACCAGTCGGAGGACCCGCTCCTCGTAGTGGACAGCTTAAAGAAAGTCTATCGAACTCGAGGCGGAGGTGGTGGCTTCACTGCGGTGGAGGATTCATCCTTCGTGATCAGAGAGGGTGAAACCATAGCCATTGTGGGCGAGTCGGGCTCCGGAAAGTCGACGACTGCGAAGATGGTCCTGGGGCTCGAGGTGCCCACCGAGGGTGACGTCCTGCTAAGGGGAACATCACTCGCAAAGATGCAGGGTAGATCACTAGTTGACTTCCGCCGCCGAGTGCAACCTGTCTTTCAGAATCCTTATGGCTCGCTCGACCCCTATTTCACTGTGCGTGACAGTATTAAAGAGCCACTGGATATTCACGAAATCGGAAACCCGGCTCAGCGGCAGGAACGCGTGCGCTGTCTCTTGGACCTGGTTGCGCTTCCTCCTACCCTTGCAGATCGCCTTCCATCAGAGCTTTCCGGAGGACAACGTCAACGCGTCGCCATAGCCCGAGCCTTAGCGCTCGATCCTGAGCTCGTTGTACTTGATGAAGCAGTATCAGCTCTCGATGTAGTGGTGCAGAAACAGGTTCTGGAGCTTTTGGTGAGGCTGCAGGAAGAACTTGGCCTGAGCTATCTATTTATTAGTCACGATTTGGCCGTCGTGCGGCTCATCTCCCATCGAGTTCATGTTATGAACCAGGGATATATTATTGAATCTGGTCACCCTAATACTATATTTAGTGCGCCGAAAGAGGAATATACTCGGAAGCTCGTCAGTGCTGTCCCAGGTGGCAGGGACAGCACTCTCGTTCACTGACGCCAGTACAGTGGTAGGAAATCCGCGATTTTTTCCTGATAAGACAGACTGGCCTAGTTGGCACCGGCAGGGAGCAGTTCGTGGTACCTGTCCATGGGCTGGTTCTCCAGCCGATCGGCAAGAAAGACACTGCGCGGTGCACCAAGGGGGCACTCCGTCAGGTGCGACGATCCCATGGGAGAGCACTACATGCTGCGGCCGGTCGCCCTGTTAAACAGTGGTTCTCACTCGATCGAGTGAAAATCAGCCGGCACCTGTTGGGTCGTGAGCGCTTGTTCTTCCATGAGTTTCTGTTCCATATTCGGCTTCCGTTAGTCTTCGCTGGTAGGCCTGACTCGCGCGTTTGGCAGCTTCCACAACTAGGGCTGCATACTTATCGATTGCTTGGCCTTCTAGTCGGCTTGCCAGAAAACCGATGCTGAGAGAACCAGCCGGAAGCCCATCCGCGTTAGTGATGGGGGCAGCGATGCCTTGGGACAGGGGGACGTGTTCTGAGCGAGTTGTAGCCCACCCCTGCTCTTTGATGCTTTCTAAGCGATTCCTCAGGACCTCTGGGTCCGTTGGGGTGCGTGGCGTGAGAGACGGGATGGGAAGCGAGAGCACATCGTTGACCTGCTCTGAAGGAAGCTGGGCGAGCATACAGATTCCGCTGGCTCCGACCGTCAGGGGTGTATGTTCGCCGATCGATACGGTGATTCGAATGCGTTGCATGCTTTCAATCTGCGCCACGTAGCAGCGCCTGTAGCCGATTCGGGCAGAGAGCGTAGTTGTTTCACCAGTTACTTCAGCAAGTTTTGATATTGCAGGCATGGCTGCTGCCCTTAGGTCGTCTTCTGCAGACGCGCGCATGCCTAGAGCAACAGATGCAGGACCAAGGGCATAAGCCCTTCGGGTGGTGTCATAGCGGACTAGGCCTGTCTGTACCAGCTGCTGCAGGATTCGATGCACTACAGACTTGCTCAGCCCTAGCTCACGCGCCAGCTCGGAGACGCCTTGCCATCGTCCTGCGCCGTTGAAGGCCAGCAGTGTCTGCGCGACTCGCCCAGTGACAGATGGAGAAGTTGTTGAAGTGTGTTCCAACGTGGGGGCTCCCTTCGTACTGCAAGAAGCATAACCTCTTGTTCTATTCAGTGGAACACTAGTTTACAGTTCACCATTCCGTAACAAGCGAGTAATGCCAGCTAAACGCCTCTTTTCTAGCATTAGAGAAGTCTCACAAGGTCCGCTCAGCGGAACGCAATTTAGGGAGTCGCAATGTCTGCCACTGCAGTGGAGCAATCGATCCTGGAGATCGATGATGTTTCGTACGCCTATAAGCCGTCTCTGCCTTCAGTGATGGAACATGTCTCCCTTGCCCTCAGGGAGGGCGAGTTCTTCGTGCTTCTGGGTCCTTCCGGTTGTGGGAAGACGACAATCCTCAATCAGGTGGCAGGGTTTGAGCTCCCCAGCGCTGGGGAGATTCGACTGCAAGGAAAGCCCATCAGTGCTCCTGGGCCCGATAGGTCAGTTGTTTTTCAGGGACATGATTCGCTCCTTGGATGGCTCACTGTGCGGCAGAACGTGGACTTCCCCCTGAAGGTGGCAGGTCTTGCTCCGGGCAAGAGGAAAGAGCAGGTCAAACGGGCGCTGACGCTGGTGGAGTTAGAGAAACAGGCAGACAAGTACCCGCATGAACTCTCGGGCGGCATGAAGCAGCGAGTCCAAATTGCTCGGGGCCTCGCCACTGATGCGCCGACGGTGCTAATGGACGAGCCGTTCGGCGCGCTGGACGCCCAGACGCGAGCTACTTTGCAGCATGAGCTTTCCGACATTTGGTCTCGGGAGCGTCGAACGATTCTGTTTATTACCCATGACATTGCCGAGGCGGTGATTCTTGCGGACCGTGTCGGAGTAATGAGCGCCGGGCCGGCCGCTTATCTGCATTCAGTGATGGAGATCGGTCTGGAGCGGCCCAGGCAGAGGACGTCTGAGTTTACAGAGCGCGTCAACGAGCTGGAGGCGAGGGTGACAGCGGCTAAAGCACGTCAGCCATTTGGCGTTCCGAATGAGCGGGCAGCTGCATGAGTGCGCTCCTTGCTGAGGGCTCGGGGCCGAGGGCTGGCTATAAGCCAGTTGTTTCTTCGGGGCACTCTCTTCGTAAACGCCTGTCTGATTCTCCTAAAGTTTTAGGAGTTTTAGGAATCTTTTTGGCCACTATGGCATGGCAGATTACCGCGCTGTCAATCGATAATTCAATGGTACTTCCAGCCTTTTCTTCGGTGGTCGTGGCAGTAACATCAATGGCGGTAGAATCCGGCATGCGGGAACATCTTTTCGATACGCTTTGGCGAGTAGTCGTGGGGTTCGGTGCGGGCTCAGGAGCAGGGCTTTTGGTCGGTGCCGCTATTGGTTCCTTTGGTCTAGCCAGGCGAATTCTTAACCCCTATCTGAATTTCCTGCGATCTGTCTCTCCTATAGCTTGGATTGTGCCGGCCACGATCTGGTTGGGGATCGGAGAGCCGCCCATCCAATTTGTTGTCATTTACGCAACGGTCTTCCCGGTGGCTATTAACACCATCTCGGGGATCGCCTCGGTGCACAACGATAAGATTCGAATGGCGCGTACTTTTGGAATGAGTTCGCTCGGAATTTTCCGTTCGGTTCTTATCCCCTCCGCGGTGCCGTACACGCTCGTGGGGGCGCGTCTTGCGCTCGGATTAGCGTTTATGGCCGTTGTCGGTGCCGAAATGATTATTGGACGGTCAGGTTTGGGGTTCCTGATCTTTGACGCTCGAACAACGTTCAGTACGGACCTGATGTTCGCATGCATCCTCATTCTTGGCGTTATCGGTTACCTGGGAGATCTTCTCTTCGTGATGCTTAGAAAGACGATCTTTGGCCGCTATTACGCAGGGAGCGCAGACCTATGACAGCAGGAACCGTGCAAACTGTGCAGAAGGGGTCAGCAATCCATGGAGGAGCTGAGCTTCGAGGTCTTCTGGTGCGTTGGGGGCGTAGCAGCGTGATGCTTCTGACCTCACTGTTCGTCATAGGGGTTGTCTGGGAGGTGCTTTCGCGCAGCTACGGTGTCCCCTTCTTGTTCCCAAGACCCATGGACGTTGTCGACAATCTGGTGGCGAACACGGCTAATGGACGTCTCATCGAAGCGACCGGCGCAAGCCTCGGCCGTATCTTCTCCGGATTCCTGCTCGGATCATTGTTAGGGGTGTTATTAGGTCTACTCTTCGGCGCAAGCAAGATCTTCCTCGGGCTCACGGCACCTTTCGTGACGTTCTTCCGCTTCGTTCCTCCGTTGGCGTGGTTTGCGCCAGCCCTCGTCTGGTTCGGTGCAGGCGAAACCTCAAAGATCGTTCTGGTCATGTACACCAGTGTGTTCGTCGTTGCCCTTAGCACCTTGGAGGCGCGGACCGGAATTCCTCAGGATATGCAGAGAATGGCTAGCGCGACGGGAATTTCCTGGTGGCAACGCATGATGTGGGTCACCTTGCCAGGAAGTGTGCCTTATATCATCGCAGGTGCACGCATCGCTCTGGGCAACGCCTACATGACTATCGTCTCGGCGGAGATGCTGGGAGCCGCCTCGGGCCTCGGCGTCACCATCAACAACGGTATGACCACCACGAACATCCCCTCGGTCTTCAGCGCGATACTCGTTCTGGGAATCCTCGGGCTCGTAAGCGACCGAATCTTCGTCATCCTGATGAACACTCTAGGCCGGAAGTATCAGAGCAGCCCTGGCCAGGCAGTCGCATGAGCCCGTCCCTGACCCTCGAAGCATCGGGCAAGGCTGCATGGTGGGTGCTAATCGCCACCAGTGTGAATGTGATTCTGGTCTTCGTCAATGCTACAAGTCTTATCATTGTGATGCCTGTCGTCGCGAATGATTTTCAGGCTTCCCCAGCGCAATCAACGTGGTTCATCCTCGCCTATCAGCTTGTGCTGACGGCCTTCATAGTGGTCTTCGGCCGTTTGGCAGACATTTTCGGTCGGAAGGCACTCTATGTCTTCGGGGTAGGTGTCTTCGCCGTTTCCAGCGTTGTTGCGGGAGTGGTCGGCAACGTTGATCTGTTCGTACTCGCTCGGCTGGTCCAAGGTCTCGGAGCGGCGGCGATCATCTCCAACACCACCGCCATCCTCACGGATGTCTTCCCGCAGGGAAAGATGCCGATGGCGCTGGGGATGAATGCCACCTCGGCAGCCTTGGGGCAGGTGCTGGGACCGGTGGTCGGCGGCATAACAACGGAGTACTTCAGCTGGCGGTGGATCTTTATCGCCTCCTCTGCTCTGACAGTGTTCAGTCTGCTTCTGTCCTGGAAACTGGTTCCGGGAAGGACTGGCAGAGGCCGGGACAAGTTTGATGTATTCGGATCAGTGCTCCTAATTTCCAGCCTGGGAGCGTTCGTCGCTGGGATGGCGGACGGGTCTGCCACAGGATGGAGCTCCGCTCAAGGGCCAATACTCATCATGGTTGCCGTGGCCCTGATGGTGGCCTTCATCTATACACAGGCAAAGCGCAGCACCCCCCTAGTCGACCTGTCTCTGTTCCGAATCCCGAAGCTTGGGCGACGCTATACCGCAGTCTTTCTCTGCGGCTTCAGCCACTACGCGGTGATATTGCTGCTGTCTATCTATCTTCAAGCGGTTGAAGAGCTCTCTGCTTTTGAAGTGTCGCTCATCGCTATTGCCTCGCCCCTGGCGACGATGGCAGCCGCTCAGTGCGCTGGACGACTTGTGGGAAAAGTCTCTACCGGATTCTTAGCCTCACTTGGAATGGCATTGGTCTCAACGGCATCTTTAACTCTCATCGTCTTGCTTCAGCTGGGACACCTGGGCGGATACACGTATATCGCGCTGGTTGCGCTAGGACTGGGAATTGGGCTGTTCATGACTCCCAACACCAGCCTCATCATGTACATCACGCCTGTGGAACGTCGAGGAGTATCGAACGGCATACGCTCGACGGCCCTCAACCTTGGCTTCCTCACGACGACAGCCGTATCGCTGGCCTCCGCCACGCTTTTCCTTAGTCCTGGGGCGAGAGCTGCGATCTATGCCGGCGAATATCCCTTGCCCAGCAGCGTGCACCCGGACTTCGTCCTAGGGCTGCAAGCAGCGTTTGCCCTCCTTGCGCTGACTGCGCTCATCGGAGCTGTGCTTGGCAGCGATCGCCGCCCCCGGAAAACCCCCGAGATACCCCCCAACCCATCACTCGCAGGAGGAAATGATGCACATTTCTAAGCAGAATCCCATGAAGGCAGCTGTAGCAACCGTTTCAGCCGCGTCGCTTCTGACGCTTTCGGCATGCGGCGACGGCGGTGGCAACGCCGATCACCCAGAGCCTGATGCCTCTATCGTGGTCGGAGTAGCACCAGACTTTTTCTTCACCCATCTCTATGTGGCAGTGCAAGAAGACTTCTTTGCTGCGGAGGGGATCGAGGCAGAGCTCGTCGAATTCCCTTCCGGGATGGAAGCTACTGAGGCCATCACCGCGGGGCAGGCCGACATCACCAGCACCACCTCCTCCACCCTCAGCCTGCTGGCGGGATCAGGCAGCGACGTGACAGCGCTGGCTTCCAACCTTGTGGGCGACGGCTGGTACGGCATCGTTGCCAACGAGGAGGCGGGAGACGTCAGTGACTCTTCAGACCTTGAGGGTCTGACCCTTGCAGCTCCTCACGGTTCGGTGCTCGACATGCACGTGCGCAATTTCCTCGAAAGTCACAACCTCAGCGCCGAAGACATTGATTACGAAGACGTCAACGCGGCTCAGCTGGTTACAGGCCTAACGCGGGGGGACTTTGACGCGGCATCCATGTGGGAGCCGAATGTCAGCCAGTCCCTTGCAGAGACCGAGGGTTCCAGCGTGGTCCTGGACTCGGAAGAGACGATGCCCGTCACCGGCTATACCGTCGGTGGTTCAGACGTCGTAGAAGACGAAGAGCTTGCTGTTCGTGTCCTCACCGCGTTGGACAACGCCATTGACTGGATCGAGGAGAACCCGGACGAGGTGCTTGACCTGGTGATGGAGAACAGCGGCATCGACGATGAGAGTCTCGCACAGACCGTTCAGGACAAGGTCAGCTACCGGCTCGACTTCAGTGAGGAAGAAGTTGATGAGATTTATGAGTCTCGCGACTTCTACGAAAGCCTCGGTATGACGGACGCTACGGATGACGACGTGACCCAAATGTATGACACCAGCACCTTCGAAGAGTGGAACTCTTCCGGAGACTCATGAGCATTCTCTCCCAGAAAAGTGCGAGGCCTCCTGCCCCGGAGGTTGCCACGTCAATTCCCTCAGTGGCGGAAGGCCTCGCCGAGTTTGCGGCTGAGTACTCCAGCCCCGATCGTTCGCTGCCCCCAGAGGTATCTGACGCTCTCGACCGGGTCTTGGAGAATACACTGGCCGTGATGCTGGCGGGAGCCAGCACGGAGCATTGCGTCGCTTTGGCTCAAGCATGGGGAGGACGTAATGGAGTGCCCCTGCCTGTAGATCTTTCGTTGGAGAGCGCGTGCTGGCTAGGGGGTGTCGCTGCGGTCTCGATGGAGATGGACGAGGGGCACCGGGAAGCTGGAGGTCATCCGGCAGCACAATGCTTCCCCGCAGTTCTGTCTCTGGCTGCCGTTCGAAATGCGCCTGGCTGGCTTCTCCAAAGGGCACTGCTTATCGCCTATGAAGTGACCGCGAGGATAGGCAGCGTAGCGGACCTTCCTCCTGAAGCGCACCCGCACGGTACGGCGGGAGCCGTAGGAGCTGCCGCAGGATGTGCTGCGCTTCTGGGACTTCCTCGTGCCCAGGTTAAGGAGGCGATTCGGGCTGGCCTGGCTATGCCAATTGCCACGTCGTGGTCTGCCGTTCACGCAGGCGGTGCCGTAAGGGACCAGTGGGTAGGTGCGGCCAACCTCAACGGTCTCAACGCCAGCAGGTTCGCTGCCTCAGGCCTGCAAGCGGGTGAGGCGCTCGGCCTTGGAGGGTTAGGGCGTCTGGACCGGGCGCACGTCGGAGGTTCCCACTCCAGCCAGTGGTTTATCACCGGAAACTACTTCAAGAGGCACAGTGCTTGTGCCTATCTGCACGGCTCCATCGACGCTGTGCTCAAGCTCCGCCAGGAAATGCACATGGGCAGACAAGAACTGGCCACCGTAAGAGAACTGACTGTGGAAGTGCCGCCTTTTGCGACTGACTTCTGCCGTGAAGAGCTCACGACCCGGCACAGTGCATGGTTCTCGATCCCGTTTGCCGTAAGTTCCGCTCTTCTGTACGGCGATGTCAGCTACGTCCGCTCGACACCCGAGGCATGGACACAGGAGTTCAGGAAGGCCGTCAGCCGCGTCAGGGTGAGGCCCAGCCACGATTTTTCCGGTCTCACCTCCGCCTCGCGTCCCGCCCGTGTCACTGCAGAGCTGGAAGACGGTCGAGCCATCGCCGTAAGCGTCGATCACCCCTGCGGGGACCAGGAGCTTACGCCGTTCGAACAGAATGAATGGGACGCACTGACCAGCGCCCACCTGGCTATGTCTCCTACCAGCCTCACTAAGGAAGAGCTCCGGCTGCTGATTGCATCGCTGGATACCAGATCATCGCGCGCGCTCACTGATGTGCTGACCCAGCAGTAACCCCTCTACCTCCGACAGGAGAAAACAGCATGACACTATCCCAAGACCACGACTGGAATAACGAAGTGGCCAAGATTCAAGAACTGCGTGAACAACGGACGAAGATCGGCTCGGGGCGAAAGCCCGCCGTCGTGGTTGTTGACTTCCAGAGAGCATTCACACAGCACGAGAAGATTGGTGAGTCGACTGCGACGGTGCTCAAAAACACGGCGGTCCTCCTGGAGAGAGCTCGTCAGGCGGGGGTCCCAGTGATCTACCTCGCGATGATCCTTGACTCACTGGAAGACAGGATGCTTGCCCAGCGCGTTAGGTCCTCTCTTACAGAACGCTGCGAAAGAGGAAATCCGTGGACAGACTTCGACGAGCGGGTCGCCCCGCAGCCCGGGGACCATGTGGTGGAGAAGACCGTTGCTTCAGGCTTCTACAAGACAAGCTTGGAAGACCTTCTCGAAGAACTGAATGTTGATGAGCTCGTGATGACAGGCACTTCTACAAGCGGGTGTGTGCGAGCCACCGTGGTCGACGCCGCCTATAGAAGCTACCGAGTCAGCGTGGTTGAAGAATGCTGCGACGACTTCCGCACGCTCTCTGGAGAAGTTTCCCTGTGGGATATGCAGGATCGTTTCGGAGACGTAGTCTCCCTTGAGGAGACGCTCCAGCGTTTCAAAGCTTTGACAGGGAGTGCTTCTGTAGGGACTGCCGCATGATCGCCACCGATGACCGACTGATCTATGCGCCTATGCCCGGGCGCCCTCAGGTGACTTGGCCAGAGGGAAAAACCGTTGCGGTATGGCATGCCCCCAACGTAGAGCATTACGACTATGTTCCTGCGTACAGTGCTTCTCCGCAGGGACGTGTTCCTGCCCCTGACGTGCAGCACTATATGCATCGGGACTACGGAAACCGGGTAGGTTTCTGGCGGATGCTTCGAGCGGTGGATCGGTTTGAGATTCCTTCCACTGTTTCGCTGAGTTTGGCTCTGCTCGAGGAAGTTCCAGAGGTAAGAGAGGCCATGCTTGAACGTGACTGGGAGATCATGAGCCACGGTATCTCTAACCTCCGCACCGTCTATGGGTACACCGAAGAACAAGAGAGTGAGTTCTTCGACATTTCTCAGCGATTGGCTGAAACTTACGCCGGTCGGCGAATCAAGGGAATGCTCGGGCCTAAAATTTCCGGAACTGTGCAGACCAGCGATCTAATGGTTAAGCACGGAATGACATATCACGCCGACTGGGTCCATGACGAACAGCCCCGACCGCTGCGGGTCGAGAGTGAGCAGCCGCTGGTCTCTATCCCGTACAGCTACATGCTGAACGACGTGCCCCTTCTCTTCGCCAAGCATTATTCCGGCGAGTACTTCGTGCAGATGGTGATTGCCCAGATCAGCAGGATGCTCAGAGATGCAGAGGAAGATGGGCAGGGCCGCGTGGCATGTGTCGCGACTCATCCCTTCATCATCGGGCAGCCTGGCATGCAGAAGCACCTTGAAGAGATTTTCGACTACCTCCGCAGGGATGGCCGTGTCTGGTTGGCCACGGCGGGGCAGATCACCGACCACTACATCGCACACCACTACAAGGACCAGGTATCACATGCGATGTCTTTGGATACTAAGACGACCGGGGGTGCATAACAATGACAAGCAGGAAGATTGTGGACAATCGGGGCGTCACGGTTTACGCCCCAGACTTGCAACGCACCTATGAGCCGGCTCGTGCAGACTGGTTCCTTCCCAGCGGAAAGAAGCTCGCCGTCAGCATCCTCATGCATGCTCCAGCATATATGGACAACGTTCCTGAGGGAGCCTTGAAGCCGCTGGAGATGCAGGGAGGCGTCGGAAGGGACACCAGTGAACCTCGGATCGGCCAGGTTGTCAGGCTGTCCCAATGGGACTTCGGTCTCACCGTAGGTATTTTTCGGCTTATGTCCATCGCAGAAGCCGTAGGAGTGCCCTTTGCAGTAACGCTTGACCAATATGGTGTGGAGCATGCACCCGGCCTGGCCGGAGAAGTAGGGCGTAGGGCCCCCGAAATTGTTGCTAGGGGGCGTGCCGCGAACCTCGTTTTCAGCGAGGAAATCTCACCCGAAAAGGAGCTCATCACCATCCGAGAGTGTCTGGGCACGATTCGTGAGGCGACAGGGCGGACGCCTGCCGGGTGGTTCTCTCCGGAGCGTGCAACCTCCAGCCGCACCCATGCCCTGTTAGCTCAGGCAGGGATTTCTTGGTTCGGTGAGTGGCCTGTTGATGAGACCCCTGTGGTGGTTCCGACTGAGCCGAGTGAGGTGGTAAGCCTGCCCTTCTCACTGGAGGCTGAGGACATGTTCGCACTTTATACGCGCGGTATGAGATTTGACGACTACGAGCAGTTCCTTAAAGACACGGTGCAGCAGCTGCTTGAAGACGCGGATATCGTAGGATCTCGTTTCTTAGGGCTCAGCTGGTTCGGCTGGGTGCTCGGGCAGGCGTGCTTCGCCGATGTTGCGGAGAGATTCCTTGCCTGGCTGGTGGAGCAACCTGAGGTTGAGATTCTCCTTCCTTCCGAGGTCGCCCCGTTAGCAGGCCGCGCTGTATCGGCAGACTCTGCAGGAGGCGTATGAATCCCAAGATTTTCAGCCCCATCACCCTGCGAGGCATCGAAGTGTCCAACCGCGTGTGGTTGTCCCCCATGTGCATGTATGCCTGCCCTGATGAAGATGGAGCCGTCGGTGATTTCCATCTTGCTCATTATGGGGCGGTAGCCCTTGGTGGGTCAGGGATGCTCATCACGGAGGCCACTGCGGTGCGCCCAGAAGGAAGAGTCACTCCCCAGGACGCCGGGCTGTGGGCGGCAGAGCAGATGTTTGCGTGGAAAAGAGTGACAGACTTCGTGCATGCGGCTGGCTCTCGAATCGCAGTGCAGCTGGCGCATGCCGGCCGAAAAGGAAGCAAATATCGCAACCTCCCTGGTGACGCGCCCGATCGAGGGAGTGTGGCCGCCGAACAAGGTGGTTGGAAAACCAAAGGAGCTACAAGGCAGGCATTTGGGTATTTGTCCGCTCCTGAAATTCTCTCTGAGGAAGAAGTTTGGGAGATCATCCGAAGTTTCGCGGACGCTGCTGAAAGAGCCGAAAAAGCGGGTTTCGATGCTGTGGAGCTTCATGGAGCACATGGCTACCTCCTTCACGAGTTCCTCTCCCCCTTGACTAATCAACGTGATGATCAATGGGGTGGAAGTCCCGAGGCGAGGGAATCTTTCCTTCTGAAGACGGTCCGGGCAGTGCGTGAAGTGTTGTCTCCTGAGACGCCGCTGTTGGTGCGCCTCTCAGTCAGCGACGTCACTGACGGGGGTATGACTGCGGAAGCATCGGCAACGCTTGCTGAGCGACTTGCAGAACAGGGTGCCGACTTCATCGATTGCTCCTCCGGTGGGTTGCTTCCCAACGTGGACTACAAGGCCTACCCGGGGTATCAGGTAGCTGACGCTCGCACAGTACGCAGCTCCGGCGTGCCGGTCGGAGCAGTTGGCCTGATCACAGAGCCCGAGCAGGCAGCTGAGATTGTTGAGGATGGAAGTGCAGATGTCGTACTGCTCGGCAGGGCAATGCTGAGAGACCCGCACTGGCCGCGTCGAGCAGCGAACGCTCTTGGAGCAACGCAAGCAGTGCCTCCGCCACCCCAATATCACCGAGCCTGGTGAAGCAGGGGCCCAGTAGGGTTGGAATATGACTTCTGCGAAGATTGCGATGCTTGGCCTCGGGTCCATGAACGGGGCGATCCTCGCCGGGCTGCTGGGCTCCGGGGTGTCACCCGCCGACGTGACCGTCACCAACCGGTCTGAGGCCTCCGCGCAGCGGGCCCGGGACGAGCACGGCGTCACTGCCCTGTCCGAGGAGAGCACCCCGGAGGCCAACCTGAAGGCTGCTGCCGAGGCCGACGTCGTCTTCCTCGGGGTGAAGCCCCACCAGATTACCGACCTCTGCGCCGAGATCCGTGAGGCGCTCAAGCCCGGCGCCGTCGTCGTCTCCGTAGCCGCCGCCGTCACCCTCGAGATGATGCAGGAGGCTCTGCGCGAGGGGCAGCCGGTGATCCGCACCATGCCGAACACCCCGATGTCCGTCGGCCTCGGCGTCGTCGGGCTGGCTCCCGGCGCCCACACCATGCGCGAGCAGACGGAGACGGTGGCTGAGCTGCTGGGCGCCTCCGGCAGTGTCCACATCCTCGATGAGCCGCAGATCGACGCGCTCACCGGGGTCGCCGGCTCCGGGCCCGCCTACGCGTTCTACCTCGCTGAGCACATGGCTGCGGCGGGCGTGGAGATGGGCCTGGCCCCTGAGCTCGCGGCGGACCTCGCCGCCCAGACCCTCTACGGTGCCGGGAGGATGCTTGTGGAGAACGGGGGTGCCGCCGACGCCGCCCAGCTGCGCCGCAACGTCAGCAGCCCCAACGGCACCACCGAGCAGGCGATCCGCACCTTCGACGATGCCGGGATGGCAGAGACCATCCGCGCCGGCGCCAAAGCCTCCGCCGCCCGGGCAGGAGAGATCAGCCGGTCGCTTTGCTGAGCAGGCGGCGCAGGCGGGCCGAGTCGAACCTCCAGAAGTCCCGCGGCACCCCGTCGATCCGCAGCACCGGGATCTCTTCGGCGAACTGCTCCGCCAGCACCGCATCCTGGGTGATGTCCGTGGTCCGGTGCTCCAGCCCGAACTCCTCGCACACCTGTGCGGTGACCGCCAGCGCGTCCTGGCACAGGTGGCAGCCCGGCTTGACCAGCACCTCAACATCTCTCACGTGGCCTCCTTCGGAAACAGCAGGCAGATACAACAAGACCCCGGGGCCTCTGTGCGAGGATCCGGGGCCCTGAATGAAGCTGCTACTTCTTATTGCGTCGCTGGTGGCGAGTCTTACGCAGACGCTTACGGTGCTTCTTCTTCGCCATGCGCTTGCGGCGCTTCTTGATCACTGAACCCATAGGGCGACAGTCCTTGTCTATAGGGGGTAGGCCAAATGGTCTCGGAGCAGTTTACAGACCCGCCCCCCAGCAGACGAAACCGGAGGCGAGGCTGCCGCCGCTGGGACCGCTTCAGTCATAGTAGGGGTCGAGGCCCCACAGGGGGAAGATCTCCTTGCGGGTCTGGATGATGGCACGGTCCACAGCGTTCTCCGGGTCATAGCCGTCCTCCCAGCTGCGGAAGACGGGCTCCGCGCCGTCGCCCATGCTCGTCGGAGGGTCGACGCCGAGGTGAGTCAGCTCCTCCTGCCAGCCCCGCGGAACCTTGGCGTCTGGGGGGATGGGGGATCCGGCGACCACGGCGGTCAGGTGGGTCCAGGCTCGCGGGACGATGCCGTGCACCGCGTAGCCCCCGCCGCCGGTGGCGAGCCAGCGTCCGGCGCAGTGCCTCTCGGCGAGCTCAGCGATGTCGAGGGCGATCCGCCGCTGCCCTTCCAGGCTCAGCCGCAGGTCGCTCATCGGGTCCTGAGCGTGGGCGTCGGCGCCGTGCTGAGAGAGGATCACCTCCGGCTCGAACGCGTCCAGCACTGCGGGTACGAGGGCGTGGAAACCCCGGAGGAAGCCGGCGTCGTCCGTCTCCTCCGGCAGGGCAAGGTTCACGCTCATCCCCGCGGCCTCCCCGGTGCCCGTCTCGTTGGGGTACCCCGAGAACGGAAAGAGGTTCGCGCCCGACTGGTGCACCGATACTGTCATCACCCGCGGGTCCGCGTAGAAGATCTGCTGGGTGCCGTCCCCGTGGTGTGCGTCCACGTCGATGTAGGCGATGCGGCGGAACCCGGCATCCAGGAGCGTCTGAGCAGCGAGGGCGACGTCGTTGTAGATGCAGAACCCGCCCGCCCGGCCGGCGTGGGCGTGGTGCATGCCGCCGGCGAAGTTCACGCCCCGGGCGAACCGGCCCGACGCGATCCCCTCAGCCAGCGCGGCCGTGCCCCCGGCGATCCGTGCTGCTCCCTGGTGCATCTGCGGGAACACGGGAGTGTCCTCGGTGCCCAGTCCGTGCTCCTCCGAGGCGACCCCGTTCGCGTCAGCCTCTCGCACCGCGTCCAGGTAGCCGGCTTCGTGGATGCTGCCCAGCTGCTCAGCGGTGGCGAGCTCCGGGGTGATGGTGATGACATTCTCCGCGTCGAGCACCCCCAGCTGGGCGCACAGCTGCTCGGTCAGCTCCAGCCGCACCGGGTCCATCGGGTGGGCGGCGGTGAATCGGTAGTCCAGCAGGGCTGGGTCCCACACCACGGCGGTGGACGGGAGGGCTGCTGTGCGAGTCACACGGTCAACTCTATGACAGCTCTACGCGTGGTCCGCGAAGTACTCCAGTCTGCTGACGTCGCCGGAGACGACGATGGTGTCGCCTGCGGAGACGAGGGTGTCGGGCTGGGCGTAGACGAAGTCCTCGCCGGGGGACTTCACGCCCACCACGTTGACGCCGAGCTTCTTGCGGGGCTGGGCCTGGTCGATGGTCTTGCCGTGCAGGACCTTGGGCGGGCGCATCTTCACGATGGCGAAATCGTCGTCGAACTTGATGAAGTCCAGCATCTGGCCCGAGACCAGGTGGGCGGCACGGACCCCGGCGTCGTGCTCGGGGTAGATGACGTGATGGCAGCCGATGCGGGTGAGGATCTTGCCGTGCGTGGGGTTGATGGCTTTGGCCCACACCTGTTTGACGCCGAGGTCCACGAGGTTCGCGGCAATCAGCACGGAGGACTCGATGGATGTGCCGACGCCGACCACCGCGGAGTCGAACTCCTCGGCGCCGAGCTGCCGCAGCGCCTCCATGTCGGTGGCGTCGGCCTGGACGGTGTGGGTGAAGATGTCCGCGAACTTCTGGACGAGACGGCCGTCGCTGTCCACGGCCAGGACTTCCTTCTCCTGGAAGACGAGCTGCTCGCCCAGGGCGATGCCGAACCGGCCCATCCCCACCATGAGGATCGGCTTGTTGGGGGTGCGTCGTTGTCTAGCCAATGATCGGCCGTCCTTCCGGGTAGCGGTAGCGGATGCGGCTCTGCCGCAGGGTCAGGGCTGCGGCGAAGGTCATGATGCCCACACGTCCAGCAAACATCAGTGCGGAGAGCACGTACAGGCCGGACGGCGGCAGCTCGGAGCTCAGCCCGGAGGTGAGCCCGCATGTGGCGAAGGCGCTGATCGATTCGAACAGCGGCCGTTCGAGGTCCTCGTCGCTGATGATCATCAGCGCCATGGTGGAGACCAGGATGAACGTGGCCCCCATGGCGACCACGCTGACTGCCACCCGGACAGCCTGGGCGGGAATGGTGCGGCCGTGGGCGGTGGACTCGCCGTGGCCTCGGGCCTCGGCGAGGAACGCCAGGAAGATCACCGCCAAGGTGGTGACCTTGATGCCGCCCGCGGTGGACGCCGAGCCGCCGCCCACGAACATCATCGCGCTGGTGAGCAGCATCGTCTCGGAGTGCTCTATCGCATTTTCAACCACGGAGAAGCCGCCCGAGCGCATCATCACCGAGGCGAACAGGGAGTTCTGCAGCTTCTCCCCGGCGGTCATCTGCCCGATGGTCTCGGTGTGGTTCCATTCCAGCAGGGCGTAGCCGACGGCGCCCAGCACCATCAGCAGCACGGTCACCTCCATGGTGAGCTTGGCGTGCAGGCCCCAGCGCTTGACGTGCCAGCGGCACCGCCACAGCACCAGCAGCACTGGGAATCCGAGCGAGCCGAGGAAGACGCCGATCATGATTGTCCAGAGGACGACGGGGTCGTGGCTGACGCCGTCGAGCCCGTCAGGGTGGATGATGAACCCGGCGTTGTTGAACGCGGAGACCGAGTAGAAGAGCCCGTGCCAGATGCCGGCGAGCACGTCCTGCTCCAGCTGGATGAGCCGAGGAACCAGAACGACGGCGAGGGCCGCCTCCACGACGAGGGAGCAGATCACCACGGTGCGGATGAGGGAGCCGACCTCGCCCAGGGAGCCGGTGGGCATTCCCTGCTCGGCGACCAGCCGGGTGCGCAGTCCGAGGTGGTGCGTGACGGAGAGCGCGACCAGGGAGGCGAGGGTGAGAATGCCGAGTCCGCCGATCTGGATGCCGGCGAGGATGACGATCTGTCCGGCCGGAGACCAGTGCTCGGCGGTGTTCACTGAGGTCAGTCCGGTGACGGAGACTGCTGAGGTGGCGGTGAACAGGGCGTCGTGGAAGGCGGGGGAGCGGCCGTCGGCGGTGGACCAGGGGGCCAGCAGCAGCGCGGTGAACACCATGATCACCGCTGCGAAGATCAGCAGCGCGGTGCGCGGCGGGGATGACTGGGCCATCCGGCTGACCAGTCGCTTGGTTCCCTCCCAGGCTTCGCGCACGCACCTACTGTAGACACGCAGCGGGCCCGGCCGAAGTGCGACCGGGCCCGAAGGTTGAAGGTTAGCTTCAGAGGAAGAGCTCAGTCCTCTTCGATGATCAGCGGGTAGACGCCGTTCTCGTCGTGGACTTCGCGGCCGGTGACCGGGGGGTTGAAGACGCAGACCATGCGCATCTCCTCCTCCACGGACACATGGTGCTTCTCGTGCCCGTCGAGGAGGTACAGGAACCCGTCGGTGATCGGGTACTCCTTGCCGGTCTCCTTGTCGGTGAGGGTGCCCTTGCCGCCCACGCAGTAGACGGCCTCCACATGGTTTGCGTACCAGAAGTCGTTCTCGGTGCCAGCCCGCAGCGTGGTCTCGTGCAGGGAGAAGCCGACCTTCTCCTTGGCGAGGACCATTCGGCGGGATCGCCAGTTGGGCTCGTTGATGTCGCGGTCGGTGCCGTTGAGGTCATCGATGTGCAGGGTGTACATACACGCTCCTTAAAGTTTGGGGAGGGACGACGCCGTCGTGCCTGAGGTCATGCTCCCAGGCGAACGTTGCGCCCCGGTTACCGAGCACGGGGCACGTCAGGGAGGCCCGCCGCCGGGCCAGCTGCCGGTCAGTGGGGTGCCCGGAGGCGGCTGGGCTCCCCCATCTGGCCTGTGGCGGCCAGCACGGCCTCCTCCAGGATGGCCAGGCCCTTCTGCAGATCCTCGTCCGGGATGTTCAGAGCGGGCATCAGCTTGACGACCTCGTCCTGGGGGCCTGAGGTCTCAACGAGCATGTTGCGCTTGTACGCCTCGGCGGCGACCTTTCCGGCGGTGTCCGGGTCCGGGAAGCTGACGCCGGTGAGGAAGCCGCGGCCCTTGATGTAGGAGCCCTTGACGTGCTCGGTGATCTTCTCCATGCCGGTGCGGAGGGTCTCGATCTTGCCGGCGAGCTCCTTCTGGAAGGAGCCGTCGGACCAGAAGAGCTCCAGGGCGCGGGCGGCGGTGACGAAGGCGAGGTTGTTGCCCCGGAAGGTCCCGTTGTGCTCGCCGGGCTCCCAGACGTCCAGCTCGGACTTGAACAGGGTCAGCGCCATGGCGAGGCCATAGCCGGAGATCGACTTGGAGACGCAGACGATGTCGGGGTAGATGCCTGCTTCTTCGAAGGAGAAGAAGGTGCCGGTGCGACCGCAGCCTGCCTGCACGTCGTCGACGATCAGCAGAATCTTGTGCCGCTTGAGCAGGTCGGCCAGGGCCTTCAGCCACTCCATGCGGGCCGCGTTGAGGCCGCCTTCGCCCTGGACGGTCTCGACGATGACGGCGGCGGGCTTGTCCACGCCGGAGCCGGAGTCCTCAAGGACCTTCTCCAGCCAGAGAAAGTCAGGGATGTCCCCGTCGAAGTAGTCGTCGTAGGGGATCTTGGAGCTGTTGGTCAGCGGAATGCCTGCGCCGCGGCGCTTCATCGAGTTGCCGGTCACGGACAGGGCGCCCAGGGTCATCCCGTGGAACGCGTTGGTGAAGGACAGGATGTGCTGCCGCCCGGTGACCTTGCGGGCCAGCTTCAGCGCGGCCTCCACAGTGTTGGTTCCTGTGGGGCCGGGGAACATCACCTTGTAGTCCAGGTTGCGGGGCTCGAGGATGACCCGATCGAAGGTCTCCAGGAAGCGCCTCTTTGCGGGGGACTTCATGTCCATGGAGTGGGTGACCCCGGAGTTGGCCACATACTCGACCACCAGGTCGCGCAGCTCGGGATGGTTGTGCCCGTAGTTCAGCGCGCCCGCCCCGGAGAAGAAGTCCAGGTACTTGGTGCCGTCCTCGGACCACTGATAGGGGCCCTCTGCCTTCTCGAAGACGGCGGGCCAGCTCATGCAGTAGCTCCGCACCTGGGATTCGCGGGTATCAAAAATGTCTGTAGCCATGCTTCTTTCCTGGGTTACCTAACGGGTTGCGAACAGAAACTTAGAGTACGACGACAAAGCTTGGGAGAACCTGGGGGTTCGACTACGTCGCCGGGGCGTGCAGCGGCTCCACGGTGTAGAGGTCCTCGGCGGCGTGCTCCTCACCAGTCTCCTCCTGATGCGGGAAGAGGTCTTCGGTGAACAGGGAGGTGCGGGTCATCTCGGTGCCGTGTGCGCGGGCCAGGGCCCCGAAGAGCGCCAGGGAGGCCTCATTGTCGATGGTGACCGTAGTCTCCAGCCGGGAGACGTCGTCGGCAGTGCGCTCGACCAGGTCGAAGAGCATCTTCTTGGCCAGCCCGCGGCCTCGGAACCGGGAGTCCACTGCGACCTGCCACACGAACAGGGTGGAGGGGTCTGTCGGTTTGCGGTAGCCGGTGATGAAGCCCGCCGGCTCTCCTTCCACCTCAGCGATCACTGAGGTCCCGGCGAAGTCTCGCGCCCACAGCAGGTACGCGTAGGGGGTGTTGGTGTCCAGCACCCCCGTGCCCTCCGCAAGGCGCCAGAGGTCTGCCCCGTCGGCCACCGTGGGTGGCCGCAGGATGATCAGCTCATTGCTCTGTTGGTCGCTCATCGCTCCAAGATTAGTAAGACCCGGTGACGATTCCAACAGCGCTGCACAAAGCTTGAAAGTTCCTCAGCAGATTGGTATGCGACGACGTCTGGAGTCTGGGTGTCGGCCCAGAGCTTGCCATGAATCCCCTTGAGAGTGCTGACAAGGCGTAAACCGCTCAGTAACATGATTCCTGAAATTGTCCGCAGACAGAAAGAGGAGGTTCCGCTGATGGGACTCGAGGACAAGGCAGACGCAGGCAAGGACAAGGTGGCCGGCAGCGCCAAGGAGGGCGCAGGAAAGCTCACCGGTGACGAGCGCACCGAGGCCGAGGGCAAGGGCCAGAATCTTCAGGGCAAGCTGAAGGACGCCGGCGAGTCCGTGAAGGACGCAGCGGGCGACGCCCGCGACTCGGTGAAGGGCTTCGCCGACGGCATGAAGAAGGACTGAGGCCAGCCTCCGCGCTGAGCTCCCGAGGCCGGGCAGGACACGCTCCTGCCCGGCCCTTCTGCGTCTACGGCCGGTTAGACTCGTCCGCCGTGACAAAAAGCTTCGTGCCCGGCTTCGGCTGGAAGATCCACGGTGACGGAAAGACCATCAGGCCCGGCGACGTCGTTGCCCCGGAGGAGCGGCTGAGCTGGCCGCAGACCGCCGGAGTCGGCATGCAGCACGTGGTCGCGATGTTCGGCGCCACGTTCCTCGTCCCGGTGATCACCGGGTTCCCGCCGTCCACCACGCTGCTCTTCTCCGGGATCGGCACCCTGCTCTTCCTGGTCATCACCGCGGGCCGGGTCCCCAGCTATCTCGGCTCGTCCTTCGCGTTCCTCGCCCCCGTGGGCGCGGCGAGCGCACAGTACGGGATGTCAGGAGCGCTCGGCGGCATCCTCACGGCCGGCCTGGGACTGTTCCTGGTGGGACTGATCGTCCATTTCGCCGGACCCGCCTGGATCCAGAAGCTGATGCCCCCGGTGGTCACCGGATCCATCGTGGCGCTCATCGGCCTGAACCTGGCGCCGGCCGCCTGGGACAACGTCCAGGAGGGGCCGGTGACCGCCACGGTGACGATCGTGGCGATGCTCGTCGCCGGGGTGCTATTCCGCGGGATGCTCGGCCGCCTCTCTATCCTGGTCGGCGTCGTCGTGGGCTACTTGGTGGCTGTGGTGCGCGGCGAGGTGGACTTCTCTGAGGTCGACGGCGCCGGGTGGGTGGGCCTGCCGGAGTTCGCCTCCCCCACCTTCCACCCCGGCGTCTTGGTGCTCTTCATTCCCGTGGTGCTGGTGCTCGTGGCGGAGAACGTCGGGCATGTGAAGTCGGTGGCGCTGATGACTAAGCGGGACCTCGATCCGATCACCGGCCGGGCGCTGATGGCCGACGGCGCGGCGACGATGCTCGCCGGCTCCGGCGGCGGCTCCGGCACCACCACCTACGCGGAGAACATCGGTGTGATGGCCTCCTCGAAGGTCTACTCCACCGCCGCCTACTGGGTGGCCGGCATGTTCGCGATCCTGCTGGCCCTGGTGCCGAAGTTCGGCGCCCTGGTCAACACGGTTCCCGACGGCGTCCTCGGGGGCGCCGGCACCGTGCTCTACGGGATGATCGGCATCCTTGGGGTGAGGATCTGGGTGCAGAACAAGGTGGACTTCTCCCATCCGATCAACTTGGCCGTCGCTGGGGTGCCTCTGATCATCGCGATCGCCGACTACACGATGCTCTTCGGCGAGATCGTCTTCACCGGCATCGCTCTGGGGTCCGTCGCCGCCCTCGTCATCCACCACGGGATGAGCGCGATCGCCCGTTGGCGCGGCACCGACGCCGGCTTCGAGGACACCGAGGCTGACCTGGCCGTCCCCGTGAACCAGGACGACGCCGCACACCTCGAGACCGGTGGCAGCTGGGACGAGGACACCTCCGGGAGGTAAGGGGGCAGCAGCGGGCGGGGATCAGCTGCTCTGCCTGAAGGCCGTCCTCGCTCTCATTCCTGCATGAGGGTGGCTGCCAGGGCCAGCAGGTGCTCCTCGGTCCTCGGCCTGCCGATGAGCTGGATGCTCCAGCTCAGCCCGTCGGCATCGGTGTGCACCGGCACGCTGATGGCAGGAAGGCCCAGCACGTTGACGATGGCGGTGTATGGGGTGAACCGGCACTGCTCGGCCCCGTTCGCGGCAGGCTCCAGGCGGTCGAACCAGCCGACCTCCGGGGGTGCGTACCCGAGCACCGGGGTCATGATCAGGTCCCAGGGGCCGAAGATGTCCCCGGCGGCGTCGGCGGCCTGCTGAAGGCGAGCCTCGGCGGCCTCTGCCTCACCGGCTGGGCGAGCCTCGGCGGTCTCGAGGTAGTGGCGGGTGAGCGGCTCCATCTGTTCCCGCTGGTCCTCCTGAAAGTTCCCGCGGGCAAGCCGTGAGGTCCACAGGGCGGTGAAGTCGCTGTAGAACTGTGCGGGCCAGAAGCGTTCCGAGCCCGTGCAGTGATCCGTGCCCTGAACGCTGTGGCCTCGGCGGCTCAGCCGGAGGATGCCCTCCTCCAGGGCGGCGACGGCTCCCTCCGCGAGGGTGATCTCCAGCTCCGGGGAGAAAGGCGATTCAGCGGTCACGCCCACCCTCACCGGTGCCGTGCCGTGCTGCTGTGCGTGGTGGACGGCACGGGAGGCCGGGCCGTAGGCGAGGCCGAGGCGGTCCTTGGCCCCGTCTGCAGGCTCGGTGCGGAACCGGCTTCCTGCCATCGCGTCGAAGAGCAGGGCGGCATCCTGGGGGATGGTGGCCAGAGGTCCGTTGACCCCGACGTTCGCGGCCAGC
Source organism: Nesterenkonia populi (assembly GCF_007994735.1). Taxonomy (NCBI): domain Bacteria; kingdom Bacillati; phylum Actinomycetota; class Actinomycetes; order Micrococcales; family Micrococcaceae; genus Nesterenkonia; species Nesterenkonia populi. The sequence continues at coordinate 728,166 of NZ_VOIL01000001.1, forward strand.
GGGGCCTGCGGGTCGTCGGGAAGGCGCCCGCGGCCGGGCTTCAGCCCGACCAGCCCGCAGGCGGCAGCGGGGATGCGGATAGAGCCGCCGCCGTCGCTGCCCGGGGCGAACGGCAGGATTCCGGCTGCCACCGCGGCGGCGGCCCCGCCTGAGGAGCCCCCGGCGGTCCGGGAAGGATCCAGCGGATTCCGGGCGGGCGGGCCCACCCGGTTCTCCGAGTAGCAGTGCAGTCCGAACTCGGGCACCTGCGTCTTGCCGATGCTGACGGCGCCGGCGGCATGCGTGCGGCGCACCAGCGGCTCGTCCCGGGCGGGGATGTCCGCTGGGATCGCGAGGGTTCCGCGAGTCCTCGGCAGCCCGCCGACCCGGCTGAGGTCCTTGAACGCCAGCGGCAGCCCCAGCAGGGGCGTCTTCGCTGAGAGCTCGGCGAGCGACCCGTGCCGGCGGACCATCTGGACGACCTCGTCGAGCTGCTCTGCCTTCGCCAGCGCGTACTCCGGATCCATCGAAATGAACGCGCCGAGCTCGGTGAGGGTCGCAGCGGCGGTCAGCGCCGTGCCGGTCAGCTCCACCGCGCTCACATCCCCGGTCAGGATCGCGGCCCTCCACTGGTCTGCCGTGGAAGCGCGGAAGTCGGCTCGGGTGCGGTCCGTGATGTGCTCAGCCGAGGGTGCGGGGTGCGGGGAGCTGAGCTGTGCCATAGGCCTCACTCTATGCACATCGTCGTGCCGCGGGGAGGCTCAGCGCGCTATCGTGACGGCATGAGCGACGTCGAGACTGTTCCCGCCGCAGAGGTCCCCGCCGACGCCCAGCTGCTGGACGTCCGGGAGGTCTACGAGTTCCGGGCCGGGCATGCCCCCGGCGCCCTTCACATACCGGTGGAGGAGGTCCCTGTGAGGTTCGACGCCGAGCTTGACCCGGACGAGGACTATTACGTGATCTGCCGGACGGGGGGCCGCAGCATTCAGATCGCCGGCTGGCTGACCCAGCAGGGGTACTCGGTGCTCTTCGTCGGCGGCGGGTATGACGGCTGGGTCACCTCCGGCCGCCCCATCGAGGGTGAGGATGGGGAGCCCCGCATCCTCTGAGGGGTAGGCTTCATCCCTGTGACCGGCACACTCCGCTACTCCTACCTGGGCCCCGCGGGCACCTTCACCGAGGCCGCCCTGGCCCAGATGCCCGGCGCCGAGCAGGCTGAACGCATCCCCACCTCCAGCGTGCTGGCCGCACTGACCATGGTTGACGATGGGGAGGCCGACGCGGCCGTCGTCCCCATTGAGAACTCCGTGGAGGGCGGGGTCACCGCCACCTTGGACGCCGTCTCGGTGGCTCACCACCTGCAGATCACCGCCGAGACGCTTGTTCCGATCACCTTCGTGCTGGCCTCCGGGCAGCCGATGGAGCTCTCCGAGGTGTCCTCGGTGGCCACCCACTCCCACGCCTGGGCGCAGGTCCGCTCCTGGGCTGAGAATGTGCTGCCTCGGGTGGAGTATGTTCCCGCGTCGTCCACCGCCGCCGGCGCGCACAGCCTGACCACGGACATCCCGGTGGCGGATGCGGCGATCTGCGCCCCCCTGGTGGCCGAGCAGCTGGGCCTGCATGTGATCGCCTCCGGGATCGAGGATGTCCCTGGGGCGGTGACCCGCTTTGTGCTGGTCGCCAAGCCGGGCCCGGTGCCTGCGATGACCGGGGCCGACAAGACCACGGTGACCATCCCCCTGCCCGAGGACCGGGCGGGCGCGCTGATGGAGCTGCTGGAGCACTTCGCCACCCGCGGGGTGAACATCTGCCGCATCGAGTCCCGCCCCACCGGCAGCGCGATGGGCGACTACTTCTTCTCCATGGACCTGGAGGGCCACATCCGCGAGCCGCGGGTCGCGGACGCGCTCGCCGGCATCCACCGGGTCTCCCCGGCGGTCCGGTTCCTCGGCTCCTACCCGCGGGCGGACGGCAAAGCCCAGCAGATGCGCCCGGACGTCTCTGAGGAGGCGTTCGACGCCGCCCAGCAGTGGGTGGCCTCCCTCATTCAGCACGGGTGAGGCTTCTCATCAGCCGCCCGTGGATACACTCGGGCCTATGAGTCTGGTCGGCGTGGTCCTGAATGTGACCAAGGAGCATGCGGCTGAGGCGGTCCGGCTCATCGAGTTCGTCTGCTCCGAGGCCGGCATGGACACCCCGCTGATCATGGCTTCCACCGTTGATGACCCGGGCCATGTGATGACCCGCCGGGCGCTGGATGCCGGCTGCGACGTCGTCATCGCAGCCGGAGGCGACGGCACCGTCCGGGCGGTCGCCGCAGAGATCGCCGGCACGGACATCGCCCTGGGCGTGGTGCCGATGGGGACGGGGAACCTCTTCGCCCGCAACATCGGCCTGCCGCATGATGACCTGCTGTTCTGCGTCCAAGAAGCCATTCATGGTCAGGCTCACGCGGTGGACACGCTGCAGCTTCAGCTCAAGCGTGCTGATGGGTCCATCGACGAAGAGCTGTCCATGGTGATCGCTGGAGGAGGGCTCGACGCTGAGGTGATGGCAGACACCCGTGAGGCTCTGAAAGCACGGGCTGGGTGGCTCGCCTACGGAGAGTCCGGGCTGCGGCACGTGGCCGGACGTCGCAAGGACGTCACCGTGGAGCTCGACCACGGTGATCGTGCCGAGGTCCGGATCCGCTCCGTCCTGCTCGCCAACTGCGGAACCCTGCAGGGGGGAGTGCGTCTGGTGCCGACCGCCCTCTTCGACGACGGGCAGATGGACGTGGTGCTTCTCTCCCCGCGGAACCCGTGGGACTGGGCGCGCATCGTGGCGAAGACGGCGCTGCGCTTCGGTGAGGACATCCCGGTGATGACGGTCAAGCAGACCGCCGGGTGCTCTCTGGAGATGCAGGAGCCGATGCCGTTCCAGATCGACGGCGACGCCGTGGGAGAGGTGGTCGGGGTGAAGGCCGAGGTGGTGCCGTCCTCACTGAAGGTCAACGGTGTGGCCCGCGCCGTGACCGACCAGACCGCTGGATGACCCCTCCTGCAGGGGACACGCTGACCTCGTTGCATCCCCTTTATGGGTCGCTCGCACGAGGCATCACTATGAGGACTTCGGTGTGAAAGCGGCTGTTTCGACACTAACGGGAGGAAAAATGTATAGATGTCCCATTGCCTGCCGAAATAAATGTTGGGCCCGGATCCGACAGACATCGTGTGTGACGCATTGTGAGGCGAGTTGATGTTGCGAAGAGTGACGGCGCGCGTCTTCACCCTCGTTTGCTTTGCGCTGCTGCTTGCATCATGCACTTCTGATACTGATGCAGGCCCTTCGGGAGACGCGGCCGGAGACCTTGTAGGGGTGAATGAGGGAGACGTCAGGGAAGAGCTTTCGGCTCAGACGCAGGTCATCGTTCAGGACGCGTCACCCATTGTCGGCGAGGAGCCCAGCTACGCCCCCGATGGTGGTGCAGCGTGGACAATCGTCCAGGCGTGCAGCGACCAGGCCACCCTCGGGGGGTCAGACCTGGTGGAGTACGCCGTTGTGCCTTCTGATGAGTACGATGAGCAGCTCCAGGATGAGGTGGAGGCTGGGGGTCACGGTGATCTGATCAGCGGGTGCTGAGCCGTAATGATGATCGCATGGCGGGCCGCCCGATAGGCTGGTCCCCGTGATCGACATTAAGGACCTCATCGAGAACCCGGAGCAGTACAAGGCCTCGCAGCGCGCCCGGGGCGCCTCTGAGTCTGCGGTGGACGAGCTCATGGCCGCTCACGAGGTCCGCTCCGCAGCGATCACCCGCTTCGAGTCCCTCCGTGCCGAGCAGAAGGTCCACGGCAAGAAGGTCGCCAAGGCCCAAGGCGATGAGAAGCAGCAGCTGCTGGAGGAGGTCAAGCAGCTCAGCCAGGACGTCAAAGCCGCCGAGGCCGCCTCCGGGGAGGCCCAGGCGGAGCTGCGGCGGCTGCAGGCCGGCTTCCCCAATCTCATCCACGACGGCGTCCCCGCCGGCGGTGAGGACGACTTCATCACCCTGCGCACCGAGGGCGCCCCGCGTGACTTCGCCGCAGAGGGCTTCGAGCCCAAGGACCACCTCGAGCTCGCCGAGGCCCTCGGAGCGGTGGACATGGAGCGCGGAGCGAAGGTCTCCGGCGCCCGGTTCTACTTCCTCAAAGGCATCGGCGCCCGCCTTGAGCTCGCCATCATGCAGTTGGGGCTGGACCAGGCGCTCGCCGCCGACTTCACCCCCATGATGACCCCCACCCTGGTCCGCCCCGACACCATGGCCGGCACCGGGTTCGACGTCGAGCACGACGACGAGATCTACCGCCTCGAGCGCGACGAGCTCTACCTCGTCGGCACCTCCGAAGTGGCGCTGGCCGGCTACCACGCCGACGAGATCCTCGACCTCTCCGCGGGCCCGCAGCGCTACGCCGGCTGGTCCACCTGCTACCGGCGCGAAGCCGGCTCCCACGGAAAGGACACCCGCGGCATCATCCGCGTCCACCAGTTCAACAAGCTGGAGATGTTCGTCTACTGCTCCGCCGAGGAGTCCGAGGCTGAGCACGCGCGGCTGCTGGAATGGGAGGAGCAGATGCTCACCAAGCTGGAGCTGCCCTACCGGGTGATCGACACCGCCGCCGGGGACCTCGGCCTCTCCGCGGCCCGCAAATTCGACTGCGAAGCCTGGGTCCCCACCCAGGGCACCTACCGGGAGCTGACCTCCACCTCGGACACCACCACGTTCCAGGCCCGGCGTCTGAACATCCGTGAGCGCACCGTCAAAGAGGACGGCACCAAGGGTCCGACGGCGCCCGTCGCCACCCTCAACGGCACCCTGGCCACCACGCGGTGGATCGTCGCGATTCTGGAGAACCACCAGCAGGCCGACGGCTCCATCCGCATCCCCGAGGCGCTGCGCCCCTACCTGGGCGGCATCGACGTCGTGGAGCCTTCCGGGAAATAATCAGGTTCTGCACACCTTCGCTCGTTAGCAAAGAGGCATGGGCTCAGCACCGCTGTCGGCAAGGACAGCCTCATCTTGCTGGCAGAAGTTATTCTGAGTTTCTAAGATCTAGGTGTTGGCACAAGCCAGCACCCTGACCCTCTTAAGCGAAGGAGCGGATATGTCCGACAAGTACGCAGACTACACAGTCCCCGGCATCAGCCAGGAGAACGGACGTGAGCTCGCAGGTCTGCTGCAGGCCCGCCTCCACGCCCTCAACGACCTCCACCTGGTGCTCAAGCACGTGCACTGGAACGTGGTGGGACCCAACTTCATCGCCGTCCACGAGATGCTCGACCCCCAGGTGAGCAAGGTCCGTGAGTTCGCCGATGAGGTGGCCGAGCGCATCGCCACCCTCGGCGTGGCTCCCTCCGGCCTCACCGGCGAGCTGGTCTCCGAGCGCAGCTGGGCCGACTACCCCCTGTACAAGGCCCCCGTGGAGGACCACCTCAAGGAGCTGGACAAGGTCTACGCCGGCGTCCTGGGTGACCACCGCGAGGTCATGGGCAAAGTCGGCGACGTCGACCTCGTCACTGAGGACCTGCTCATCGGTCAGATCAAGGAGCTGGAGCTCTTCCAGTGGTTCATCCGCAGCCACATCGAGAAGGTATCCGCCTGATCTGAACCGCACAGCGCCAAGGCCCGGCTCAGCGAACTGAGCCGGGCCTTTTCGTGCGCCCAGGTCGAAAATGTGGCGCTTGACACACCCGGCTCGAGATATTTAGTCTTTCGATAAGACGAAATGTGGGCCACATCACGCCGGCACCCAAAACGGGCAGCCGTTCGGGTCCGCAGGATCACCCGAAAGGACATACGCAATGGCGCGTAAGCACTCACTCACAGCTGGCATCTCTGGTCTTTCGATCACCTCCCTGGTCGCACTGACTGCCTGCGGCGACGACAGCGGCGACGGCGGGGGAGACGCCAATGCATGGGTCCTCACCGGAGGCGGCTGGCCTCAGATCGAGGAGGACTTCGAGCGGTGGAACGATGAGAGCCCCGAGCAGGCGATCGACGTCGAGGCCTACGAGAACGACGCCTACAAGGAGCAGATCCGCACCGCCGTCGGCGCCGGCGAAGCCCCTACTCTCATCATGAGCTGGACCGGCGGCGCACTCCTGGAGTACGTCGAGTCCGACCGCGTCATCCCGCTGACCGAGCACACCGGAGAGCTGGAGGACCGCGTCCACGAGGCTGTCTGGCAGAACGGCGTGATCGACGACGAGACCTACGCCGTCCCCCTGAACGACGTCCAGCCCGTGGTCATGTACTACAACCAGGAAGTCTTCGACGAGGTCGGCCTGGACATTCCGGAAACATGGTCGGACGTCGAGGAGGCCATCGAGGTCTTCAACGACAACGACATCGCTCCCTTCTCCCTGGCGGGCGGCTCCACCTGGCCCGCCCTGATGTGGCTGCAGTACCTGACTGACCGCCACGGCGGCGAGGAGCAGTTCGCCGGCGTGATCGAGGACGGCGAGTCCTGGAGCAACGAGTCCATCCTCTTCGCCCTGGAGACCATCCAGGAGCTGGGCGAGAACGGCGGCTTCATCGACACCTACAACGGGATCTCCGCCGCTCAGAACGAGGACGCCCAGCTGCTGGCCGACGGCCAGGCCGCCATGCTGCTGCAGGGCTCGTGGGTCTACGCCACCATCAACATGGACTTCCCCGAGTTCGCCGAGTCCGGAGACTTCGGGTTCACCACCTTCCCGGAGCTGGAGGAGGGGCAGGGCGACCCGAGCAACATCGTCGGAAACCCCGCCAACTACTGGTCGGTCTCTGCCGATGCCCCCGAGGAGGAGCAGGAGGACGCCATCGCCTACCTCAGTGAGCACCTCTACAACGACGAGGCGGTGGACGCCATGCTCGACGCCGGCTCCCTGCCGCCGCTGAATGACATCAGCGACCGCATCGAGGGCACCGAAGCCGAAGACTTCCTGACCTTCGCCGACGAACTGGTCGCCGAGGCCAATCATTTCCAGCTGTCCTGGGACCAGGCCGTGATGCCTGAGCATGAGCAGGTCCTGATGGACAACCTCTCCGAGATCCTCTCCGGGAACATCACCCCGGAGGAGTTCGCGGAGAACATGGACAGCGCGACCAGCTGACACAGGACCAAGACACCTCACCCATGACTGAGACTGCCGCACCCCGCTCCACGGACGCCCCGGAGAGCCCGCAGGGCCCAAAGGTCGCAGACGAGGCAAAACGTCCCAGGCCGACGACTCCGCCCAAGAAGTCGGGCATCCACCGCCAAGGACCTTCCTTCCTGATGGCGGTGCCCGCAGTGGCGCTGTTCGGGCTCTTCGCCCTCGTGCCGCTCTTCGGCGTGATCGCCATCTCCTTCCTGGACTGGCAGACGGTCCGGGGCACCGTGGAGTGGGTCGGCACCAGCAACTGGGAGACCGTCCTGTCCGACCGCAGCTTCACGTGGCGGGCCCTGGAGCTGACGGTCTACTTCGTCGTCGGCTCCTACCTCTTCCAGATGCCGACGGCACTGCTCCTGGGCGTATTCATGGCAGGGGCCCAGAAGTACCGGGCGCTCCTGTCGGTCCTGTACTTCCTGCCGCTGCTGTTCAGCTCAGTGGCGGTCGGGCTGACCTTCCAGTCGCTGTTCTCCCCGAACTATGGGATCTCGGCGGCGCTGTCCTGGCTGCCGCTGCCCAATGACTGGCTGTCCAACCCGAACCTGGTCATGTTCGTGATGGTGTTCGTGGTCGGCTGGTGCTTCATCCCCTTCCACGCGCTGCTGTACCAGGCCGGCGTCCGGCAGATCCCCCAGACGATGTACGAGGCGGCCACGCTTGACGGCGCCGGCCGGGTGCGCCAGTTCTTCTCCATCACCCTGCCCCAGCTGCGCTACACCTTCATCACCTCATCCACGCTGATGCTGGTGGGCTCGCTGACCTACTTCGACCTGATCTATGTGCTGACCGGCGGGTCTCCGGCCAACGCCGTCCGAATTCTTCCGCTGGACATGTACATCGAGGGCTTCAGCTCCCATAACCTGGGCAACGCCTCGGTGATCGCGGTGATCCTGGTGGCGATCGGGCTGGCGCTCTCGCTGCTGCTGAACGTGCTCTCCGGCTCCACCAAGATGCAGTCCGACAAGGCAGGTGCCTGAACCGATGACCCATACCGCATCCACCGAGGCCAAGATGCCGGACGCTGGGCAGGGCCTGAACCCCGCTGAGCCCGAGGGTGGAGCCCAGGGCACCAAAGCCTTCGGACCCAAGGGACGCGGCACCAAGCCCGCCCGCCCCTACGAGTCCCCCAACGTGCTGGGCGGCATCCTGGGCTGGGTGTGGCTCGGCATCATCATTCTGCCGATCTACTTCATCGTCATCACCTCGTTCCGCTCCCGGCAGGATCTGGCAGCGAATAACCAGCTGGTCCCCACCGCTGAGCCGACCCTGCAGAACTTCGTCCGGGTCATCGAGAACGACTTCTTCCACTTCTTCCTGAACTCGGTGATCGTGACGATCTCGACGGTCGCTGTGGTGCTGGCGGTCTCGGTGATGGCCGCCTACTACATCACCCGCTCCACCAGCTGGGGCGGCGGCCGCCTCTTCCAGATGATCCTGCTGGGCATCGCGATCCCGGTGCAGGCCACCATCATCCCCGTCTACTACCTGATCCAGTACCTGGGCCTGTATGACACCCTGTGGGCGCTCATCCTGCCGCAGATCGCCTTCGCCATCCCGCTGAGCGTGCTGATCATCGTCAACTTCGTCCGCGACATCCCCAACGAGCTCTTCGAATCGATGCGGGTGGACGGCGCCGGCGAGTGGAAGATCCTCACCTCCCTGGTGCTGCCGATGTCCAAGCCGGCCCTGATGACCGTGGGGATCTACCAAGCCCTCCAGGTGTGGAACGGCTTCCTGTTCCCTCTGGTGCTCACCCAGTCCCGGGACGTCCGAGTGCTGCCGCTGAGCCTCTGGGAGTACCAGGGCCAGTTCGGCGTGGACACTCCAGCGACCCTGGCTGCCGTGGTGCTGTCCGCGCTGCCGCTGCTGGCCGCCTACATCGTGGGCCGCCGCTACATCGTCGCCGGGCTGACCGCCGGCTTCTCCAAGTAAGAAGGACCACTATGACTGTTCGCGGACCCTGGAATGACACGTCTCTGAGCGCCGAGGAGCGCGCGGAAGCGCTGCTGGCACAGATGACCCTGGAGGAGAAGGTCTCCCAGCTGGGCGCCCACTGGGAGATGCAGGCTGACACCGAGGACGTCGAGGGCGACGTCGCCCCGATGGAGGACGCGATGTCGGCGGGGAAGCTTCCCTTCGAGGAGGAGATCCTCGACGGGCTCGGGCATCTGACCCGCACTTACGGCACTGAGCCGCTGAGCGTCCCCGAGGCTGCGAAGGATCTGCGCGAGCGGCAGGCCGCCGTGGCTGCGAACAGCCGGTTCGGCATTCCGGCGATCGCCCACGAGGAGTGCCTCACCGGGTTCACCGCCTACCAGGCCACCGTCTACCCGACCTCGCTGGCCTGGGGCGCCACCTTTGACCCGGAGCTGATCGAGCGCATGGCCCAGGCCATCGGCGAGGATATGGCCGCCGTGGGCGTGCAGCAGGGGCTCTCCCCGGTGCTGGACGTGGTGCGCGACGCCCGCTGGGGCCGAGTCGAAGAATCCATCGGCGAGGACCCCTACGTCATCGGAACCCTCGCCACCGCGTATGTGAAGGGCCTGCAGAGCGCAGGGGTCATCGCCACCCTGAAGCATTTCGCCGGATACGCTGCGTCCCGGGCCGCACGCAACCACGCTCCGGTGCACATGGGCCGGCGCGAGCTGATGGACCTGATCCTCGTCCCCTTCGAGATGGCGGTCCGCGAGGGCAGGGCCGGCTCGGTGATGAACTCCTACGCCGACATCGACGGTGAGGCCCCGGCGACCTCGCACTGGCTGCTCACCGAAGTGCTGCGTCAGCAGTGGGGCTTCGAGGGCACTGTGGTCGCCGACTACTGGTCCGTCGCCTTCCTGGAGAAGATGCACCGGGTCGCTGCGGACCAGGCCGAGGCCGCCCGCTTGGCCGTCTCCGCAGGGCTGGACATCGAGCTTCCTCACACCGGCGGCTACCGAACCCTGCCTGCCCAAGTCCGCGAAGGCCTGCTCGAGGAGGCCGTCATCGACACCGCCGCTGCCCGGGTGATCCGTCAGAAGATCGAGCTCGGCCTGCTGGATGCCCCGAAGGGCGAGTCGCACTGGCAGCCGCAGATCGATGAGAGCCGGGACCTCGACTCCGCGGCCAACCGGCGGATCGCCCGCGAGGTCGCTCAGAAGTCCCTCGTCCTGCTGAGGAACGACGGCACCCTCCCGGCGGCGCCCGCCGACCTGGCCGGGAAGCGGATCGCCGTCGTCGGCCCCTCAGCCGATGACGCCCGCACCATGATGGGCTGCTACTCCTTCCCCAACCATGTGCTCGTCAAGTACCCGGAGGGGACCTTCCCGCACCACGGCCTCGGTGTTCCCGTGCCCACGATCCTCGAGGCTCTGCGCGAGACCTACGCCCAGGCTGAGATCACCCACACCCCGGGCGTGCCCATCGTCGAATACGACGACGCCGGGGTCCCGGCCGCCGCGAACGCCGCCGCTGCCGCAGACCTCGCCGTCATCACCGTGGGCGATCTCGCAGGCATGTTCGGCAGAGGCACCTCCGGCGAAGGCTGCGACGCCGAGGACCTCAAGCTGCCCGGAGCCCAGCAGGAGCTCATCGAAGCGGTGCTCGCCGCCGGCACCCCCGTGGTCCTGGTGCTCATCACCGGCCGCCCCTACGCCCTCGGCGGCATCGCCGAACGCTGTGCCGCCGTGGTGCAGGGGTTCTTCCCCGGGCAGGAGGGCGGTCCGGCACTCGCGGAGCTGCTCTCAGGGTCGATCGAACCGACGGGCCGCCTGCCCATCGGCGTCCCCGCCCGTCCCGGCGGACAGCCCGTAGGCTACATCGCTGCGCCGCTGGGGCAGAACAGCCAGGGCGTCTCCAACCTGGACCCCACTCCGCTGTACCCCTTCGGCCACGGGCTGAGCTACACCACCGTGAAGTACAGCGGCCTGGCCGTGGAGCCCGGGGAGATCGACGTCGACGGCACTGCCGACATCCGTGTCACCGTGACCAACACCGGCGAGCGCCCGGCTGAAGAGGTCGTCCAGCTCTACTTCGGCGACCGGCACGCTCAGGTCACCCGCCCGGTGAAGCAGCTGCTGGGCTACCAGCGAGTGTCGCTGGCCCCGGGGGAGGCGAGGGAGGTCACGTTCTGGGTGCACGCGGACCGCTTCGCCTTCACCGGAGCCGGCTTCCGGCGGATCGTGGAACCGGGCGCCATCGACGTCTGGGCCGGGCCCAGCGCGGAGGACCTGCCGCTGGCGGCTGAGCTGAGCCTCACCGGTGAGATCCGGCACGTCACCGGCCGCCGGGTGCTGGACACCCCCGCCCGCGTGGGGGAAGCACTGGCCCAAGGTTGAACTTATAAATGAACACTTAAATGGGATCTGTGACGCCGCGTGACGATGCGCGGCGTCACAGATCCCATTCTCCTTTAATGTGAGGCGTAATCACCTGACATGGAGAGGAGGGCCGATGCGCCGGGCACAAAAATATGTTCACAGCTATGGGCGCCCTGGCCTCGCTCTCCTGGCTCTCAACGCGCTCGCCGGCTGCGCTGCCGGCGGCGGCGAGGAGCAGATCACCATGGTCGGGTTCGCCGTGCCGGCCGAGGCCAATGCCGCCGTCGGCGACGCCTTCTCCCAGACCCCCGAGGGCGAAGGCGTCACCTACGCCACCTCCTACGGCGCCTCGGGCGACCAGTCCCGCGCCGTCGCCAACGGCCTCCCCGGCGAGTTCGTCCACTTCAGCATCGAGCCGGACGTCACCCGCCTGGAGGAGGCGGGCATGGTCGCTGAGGACTGGGACGAAGGGCCCAGCAGCGGGATGGTGACTGACTCGGTCGTCGTCCTGGTGGTCCGGGAGGGAAATCCCAAGGACATCACAGACTGGGAGGACCTCATCCGTGACGACGTCGGCATCGTCACCCCCAACCCCGGCTCCTCCGGCGCAGCCCGGTGGAACATCCTGGCCGCCTGGGGATCGGTGCTTCAGGACGGCGGAACCGAGGATGAGGCCGCCGAGTACATGGAGCAGATGATCGCGAACGTCCAGGCCTTCCCGGGGTCGGGACGCGACGCCACCACCGCCTTCCTCGACGGCACCGGCGACGTGCTGCTCTCCTACGAGAACGAGGCCATCCTGGGACGCCAGGCGGGGGAGGACTACGAGTACATCGTGCCGGACCGCAACCTGCTCATCGAGAACCCCGCTGCCGTCACCGAAGACTCCCCGCAGGCTGCCCAGGACTTTCTGGAGTTCGCCCTGAGCCCCGAGGGTCAGCAGATCTACGCCGGCTACGGCTTCCGGCCGCTGCGCCACGTCGCCGACGAGATGGAGATCGACGACGTCGAGGGCGCCGAGGACCCCACCGACCCCTACCCCGAGGTGGAGACGCTGTGGACCATCGACGATGACTTCGGCGGCTGGGACCAGGTCGTCGAGGACTACTTCGACACCGACGGGATCATCACGGAGATCATCGAACAGTCAGGGATGAGCTGATGCGCGCCACCACACTCACCCGCCCCGCCTCCCTGGCCCTGGGCATCTCCGTGCTCTGGTTCTCCCTGCTGGTGCTGCTGCCGCTGGCACTGGTCATCGTCGCCTCCTTCGACGACGGGTGGGAGGTCTTCTGGGGAACCCTCACCAACGTCCAGACCGCCAACGCCATACAGCTCACCCTCACCTCAGCGCTGGCCGCCACCGCGGTGAACATCGTGGTCGGCACCCTGATCGCCTGGGTGCTGGTCCGTGACCGGTTCCCCGGCAAGCGAATCATCGAGCTCCTCATCGACATCCCCTTCGCCCTGCCCTCCCTGGTGGCGGGCCTGGTGCTGCTGAGCCTCTACGGGCCCACCAGCCCCCTGGGCATCAACGTGCTCGGCACCCCCTACTCTGTTTTCCTCGCCGTGCTGTTCGTGACCCTTCCCTTCGTGGTCCGGACCGTGGAGCCGGTGCTCATCGAACTCGACACCGAGGTGGAGCAGGCCGCCGAATCCCTCGGCGCCTCCAAGGTCACCACCTTCCGGCGAGTGATCCTCCCCGCCCTGACCCCGGCCATCGCCGCCGGAGCCACGCTCTCCTTCGCCCGCGGCGTCGGCGAGTTCGGCGCCCTTGTCCTGCTCACCGGCAATCGGCCCAACGTCTCAGAGGGCGCGCCCATCCGCATCCAGTCCTACATCGAGACCGACAACACCGCCGCGGCCGCCTCAGTCGCGGTCTTCCTGCTGCTGGTCGCGCTGGCCGCCATCGGCATTCTCGACGTGATCTCCCGGAGGGTGGCCCGCCATGGTGAGTAGGGCCGCATACCTGCGCGTCGGCGTCGTCGTGGTCTACCTGTTCCTGCTGGTGGGCTGGCCGCTGGCAATGGTCGTCCAGGAGACCTTCCTCTCCGGCGAGAACTACCTGGCGATCGCCCTGAGCGACCCCTCCGTGCGCAGCGCCGTATGGGTGACCCTGGGCGCAGCGGCCTGCGCGGTGGTGCTGAACACGATGCTCGGCGTGGCCCTGGGCATCCTCCTGGTCCGCTACGAGTTCCCCGGCCGGCGGCTGCTCTCCGCGCTCGCCGACCTGCCTGCCTCCGTCTCCCCGATCGTCGTCGGGCTGGCCCTGCTGCTCGCCTACGGGCCGGTGCACGGACTGCTCGGCGCTCCGCTCGCCGAGGCGGGCGTGCAGCTGATCTTCAGCTTCCCCGGCATCGTGCTGGCTGTGACCTTCGTGTCCTTGCCGCTGGTGCTGCGGGCTGTCATGCCGGTGCTGCAGGAGGTCGGCACTGACCAGGAGACCGCCGCGCAGTCGCTCGGCGCCTCGGGCCGGCAGGTGCTGGTGAGAATCACCCTGCCCTCCATCAAGTGGGCGGTGGCCTACGGGCTGGTGCTCACCCTCGCCCGGGCCGTGGGCGAGTTCGGGGCGGTGCTGATCGTCTCCGGCGGCATCGTCAACCAGACCGAAACCGCAACCATCGCCGTCCAGCGCCTCCACCAGGGCTTCGAGACCGGCCAGGCCTACGCCGTCGGCTTCCTGCTGGCCCTCGTCGCCGTCGCGGCCCTGGCCATCGTGACCATCCTGCGCCCGCACGAGCGGGACCGACCCTGAGGAGAGCCATGGGGATTGAGATCTCTCAGCTGAACAAGAACTACGGCGACTTCGCCGCGCTGAAGGACATCAGCCTTTCGGTGCCCTCCGGGGGCCTGACCGCGCTGCTGGGCCCCTCCGGCTCCGGCAAGACCACGCTGCTGCGGATCCTCGGCGGGCAGGAGTCCGCCGACTCCGGCACCGTGCAGATCGACGGCAAGGACGTCACCGTGCTGCCTGCCCAGAAGCGCAACATCGGGTTCGTCTTCCAGCACTACGCCGCCTTCAAGCACATGTCCGTGGCCAAGAACGTGGCCTTCGGGCTCGAGATCCGCAAGGTTCCCAAGGACCGGATCAGGCAGCGGGTGGACGAGCTGCTGCAGCTGGTGCAGCTCTCGCAGCACGGAGACAAGCTGCCCTCCCAGCTCTCCGGCGGGCAGCGTCAGCGCATGGCTCTGGCTCGGGCGCTGGCGATCGACCCGACCGTTCTGCTGCTGGATGAGCCCTTCGGAGCCCTGGACGCCAAAGTTCGCAAGGAGCTGCGGGACTGGCTGCGCCGCCTTCACGACGACGTCCATGTCACCAGTGTCTTCGTCACCCACGACCAGGAGGAGGCCCTCGAGGTCGCCGACACCATCGTGGTGGTCAACGAGGGCCGCATCGAGCAGGTCGGCACCCCTGAGGACATCTACGACAAGCCCGCCACTGACTTCGTCTTCCACTTCATCGGCGAGGCGACCCGGCTGGGGAATGTGCTGCTGCGCCCGCACGACGTCGTCATCCGCCCGGAGCATGAGGGCGAAGGCTTAGCGGGGGAGATCACCCGCTGGAACCGGGTCGGCTTCGAGATCCGCCTGGAAGTCACTCTGGACGAGGCCGTCCAGCCCGGCCCGGTGCACGTGCAGCTCACCCGCACAGAGGCCCAGGGGCTGGGGATCAGCCGGGGTGACCGAGTCCAGGCCGCCCCTCACCCCAGCGCGGAGCTGCGGGCTGCCGCCGGACGGTGAAGCGGCAGCCGCTGCTTGACGGCGAGCCCGCCTCAGAGGCGATCGGCGATCGCTTCGGCGAGGGAGCGGGCGGCGTCGGGGACACGGTGCAGGTTCAGCGCCGGCTCAAAGAGCTCGACCTCCAGCAGGACGATGCCGTGCTCGGCTGAGCTCACCATGTCGACCCTGCCGTAGAGCGGTGCTTCGCCGCCGGTCGCTGTCTCGACGGCGCGCATCACCTCGGCGCCGAAGGCGGTCTCCTCCTCGCTCGCCGTCACCGGCTGCGGGTTCTCCAGGTACTGGCCTCCGCGGAAGCCCCCGCCGCGGGCGAGAAGCGCCCCCTTGGCGATCGTATGCGTGTGGGCCCCATCGATGAAGTAGAGCGCCTTCTCCATCCCTTCGGAGAGCTCGGGGATCTCCGGCTGGATCATCACCGTCCGTCCGAGGCCCAGAATCCGCTCGCCGAGGCTCTTCGCCGCCGGGGAGTCGGCACGCAGCAGCTCAGTGTCCTCGGCGCCGGCAGAGACGGAGGGCTTGATCACCGCCCAGTCGCTGCCGCGGCGCGCGAGGGCGGCGTCGAGCTCCGAGGCGTCCGTGACCCACTCGGTGGGAACGAGGGCGATCCCTCGCTCCTCGAGCTCGCGGAGGTAGAGCTTGTCGAGGTTCCAGGTCACCAGCGCGGGAGGGTTCAGCACGGTGACGTGCTCCTGCGCCTGCTGGAGCCAGCGGCGGAACTCCTGCTCCCGCTGCGGGTAGTCCCAGGGGGAGCGCAGCACCAGCAGGCTGAACCGCGCGGCGTCCTCAGCATCAGCCGGCCACCGGTGCCACACCACAGGCTCCGCAGAGACGCCGCGCTCCTCCAGGGCCCGGATCAGCGGGCCGGTGTCGTTGTCCTCATCGTCGGGCCGGTATCGGTCGGTCACGACGATGCCCACCTGCACAACGCTCACACGCCTCATCCCTTCGCTGTTCTTCGTCGGCGCCGTCGGAGCCGGGCCCCAGGCTATCCCTATCTCCGCGCAGCGAAGCTCAAGCGCCTCATTTTGTACTGACCGGTCAGTTCAGTAACATGGCGGCCATGTTCAAACTGGTGGATGCAGGGGTGGAGGACCACCACGGGGTTCTGCTGAGCGATGTCAGCGTGGAGCTCGGCAGCGCTGAGGCGGGCACCGTCGTCGTCCCCTCGCCGCTGGGCCGGAACGCCCTGGGGCTGGTGGCCTCCGGCCGGATGGTGCCCGATGCCGGGCTGGTCCTCATCGATGAGCAGGAGGACCTCGCCGCTCTGCGCCGGGCATCTGCGCTGGTGGACGCCCCGGGGCTCACCGCGGCCGAGCACCACATGAAGGTCAAGGACCTGGTGGCCGAGACGCTCGGCCTCCAGCCGCGCTCCCGAAGGCACAGGCGCCCCTCTGCCGCTGAGTGGCTGAAGCAGCACGACGCCGCAGACCTCGCCGGGGAGCCCGTCGAAGCGATCGATGCGCAGCTGCGGCTCTGGCTGCTGACCGAGCTCGCCTTCAGCGACCCAGCCGTGCGTCTCGCCGTCGTCGAGTCTCCGGACCGGCGCGGCCTGCCCGGCACTGAGCTGGCGGAGACTCTGCACGGCGCCGCAGGTGAGGGCAGAGCCGTTCTCGCGATCCTCAGCGACGCCCCCGAGGTGCCCCTGTGAGCCTGTTCGCCCACCCGCTGTCCGAGGTCAAGCGCCTGCTCAGCGGGCTTGACCCCATCAAAACCGTCATCGGCCTCGCTGTGATCCCAGTCCTCTACGGCGCCGTCTACCTCTACGCGAACTGGGACCCCTACGGGAGCATGGAGGACGTCGACGCCGCCGTGGTGAACCTCGACGCCGGTGCGGAGTTCGACGGCGAGCATCGGGTGATCGGCGATGAGGTCGTTGAGGACCTCTTCGAGGACGCCTCCTTCGGCTGGCAGGCCGTCGAGACCGAGGAGGCCGCGGAAGCCAGCACCTACCGCGGGGACCACCAGTTCGCGCTCATCATCCCGGAGGGCTTCTCCGAGGCGCTCGCCTCGCCGGAGGATCTTGAGTCGGCCGAGCAGGCCGAGCTGGAGATCCTCGTCAACGAGGCCAACAACTATCTGCTCTCCAGCGTGGTGGAGGTCTTGGCGGGGGAGCTGCACGAATCGATCAGCGAGGAGGTCGGCCGAGAGACCGCCGACCAGATCCTCACCGGATTCGGCCGCATCCGCCAGGAGCTGCTCGACGCGGAGGAGGGGGCCGGCGAGCTGCACTCCGGCAGCGAGGAGCTTGAGGAGGGGACCGCTGAGCTGCGTGAGGGTGCCGCAGAGCTCACCGAGGGCACCAGCGAGCTCGACGAGGGCGTGGGCGAGCTCAGCAGCAGCCTCGTCACCCTCCGCGATGCCGCAGGCGCGCTCGAAGACGGGGCGGAGGAGCTTCAGACCGGTGCCGGTGAGCTCCACACCGGGCTCGGGGCCGTCAGCACCGGCGTCGGAGAGCTTCAGGAGGGAGTCGGTGAGCTCGCCGAGGGCGCGGAGGAGCTCGACGAGGGACTCGGTGAGCTGAGCACCGGCGCCGAGCAGGTCGCCGAAG
The DNA here is from genome assembly GCF_007994735.1 of Nesterenkonia populi. Lineage (NCBI taxonomy): Bacteria > Bacillati > Actinomycetota > Actinomycetes > Micrococcales > Micrococcaceae > Nesterenkonia > Nesterenkonia populi. Next base: position 745,875 of record NZ_VOIL01000001.1, read on the forward strand.
GCAACGAGCAGCTCGCTGACGCGTCCCAGGAGGCCGCAGAGACGCTCCAGGAGGTGGAGGGCGCCGCCGCAGACCGCGCGGAGGACAGTGCGCAGAGTCTCATCGACGCAGGGGTCATCGAGGAGGAGCAGCGCGACGAGGCCGCCGAGGCGTTGGGCGACACCCTCGACGACTCGGAGCTGGCCGCGCGCGCCGAGTCAGCCCGGACCGGCCTGACGGAGGCACAGCAATCGGTGGATGAGCTGGCCTCAGGCGCCCGCGAGGCGGCAGATGGTGCCGCGGAGCTCGCCTCGGGCAGCTCCGAGCTGACCTCCGGTGCCTCAGAGCTCGCCGATGCCCTGCCCGAGCTGTCCTCCGGGGTGGGGGAGGCTCTCTCCGGCGCGGGCGAGCTCAGCGAAGGCGCGGAGGAGCTCTCCGAGGGGGCTTCCGCCGTCGACGACGGGGTCGGCGAGCTGCAGGACGGCGTGTCCGAGATGTCCGAAGGCGCCTCAGACCTTGATGAGGGAGCTGGGGAGCTCCTCGACGGGCTGATCGAGGCGCAGGACGGTGCCGGTGAGCTCGCCGAAGGCTCGCAGGAGCTGAACGAAGCCCTGGGCGACGGCGCCGAGGAGGTGCCCAACCCTGACGAGGGGGAGCGCGCCGAGGTGAGCGAAGTCATCGGCAACCCTCTGAACGTGAATCAGTCCGCCCAGTCGGAGGCCGGCTCCTACGGCGCAGGACTGGCGCCGTTCTTCATGGGGCTGGCCCTGTGGATCGGGACGCTGGTGATGATGCAGGTGCTGCGCCCCACCTCAGCCAGGGCGCTGCTCTCGAACGCCTCCAGCCTGAAGGTCGCCCTCAGCTCCTGGCTGCCGTTCCTGGCCCTGGGGGCGGTGCAGGCGCTGCTGCTCTACGGCGTCGTCGTCTTCGCAGTGGGCCTGCAGCCGGTGCACCCGATGCTGACCCTGACCGTGCTGCTGGCCGCCTCGGCCGCGTTCACCGCCCTGGTCCAAGGGGTGGTGATGCTGCTGGGCAACCCCGGGAAGTTCGTCATCATCGTGCTGCTGGTGCTGCAGCTGGTCGCCGCCGGAGGAACCTTCCCCGCCCAGACCCTGCCCGGTGCGCTGGAGCTCCTCCATCCGGTGCTGCCGCTGACCTATGTCACCGACGGGCTGCGGCACGTCATCTATGGGGCCGACGCCGGGGCGGTCGTCGGAGCTCTGGCGGCGATGGGCGTCACCGCCGCGGTCGGACTGGCCGTTCTGTGGCTGGCGGTGAAGAAACATAGGATGTGGGACCTGGAACGCCTTCGTCCGCCGATCGAGGAGCTTGCATGAGCGTCACAGCAGCTGAGCCCAAGGCCTCCGCGCGGGTTCGGATCCTCCGCGCGATGATGGCCCTGGATGATCATCGCAGCGTCCAGGAGCACACGGTGGAGGAGATCGCCCGCCTGGCCGGCGTCGCCAAAGGCTCGGTGTACTACCACTTCTCCTCGAAGGAGAGCCTGGTCCGGGAGATCCTGGTGCACGGCGCAGCAGAGATGAAGGAGCTGATGGACGGCCTGCAGGGGGAGGGTCCCACCCCGGAGGACGCTCGGGAGGCTTTCCGCACCCAGGTGGCCGCCGCATTCCGCTTCCTCGAGGACCACTCTTCGTTCACCGGGCTGGTGGCCTTCGCGCTCGCCCAGCGGGAGGGCGACGAGAGCCACCAGCTGCGCGCGGAGAAGGAGGCGATCGTCTCCCTGCTGGCCGACCGGATCGAGCACCTTGAGCGGAGCAGGGCTGCCGGGGAGAGCCTCACCCCTCGCCACACCCTGGAGATCGCGGCCACCGCGCTGCTCTCCGCGGCCGTGACGCTGAGCATCGAACGGATGACTGTGCATCCGGACTGGAGCGCGGAAGCCTGCGTGGATGCCCTGCTGCGCATCGCCACCAGCGGCCCGTGAGCCTCCCGCCGCATTCATCCCTGCGCTGTTGGATCATCTGCTGAGCATAGGACGCGGATAAGTCAGCAGCGCTGGATTTTTCGACGGACGCCTGTTTCGGCCTGGGCCGCGTCGGAGTAGAGTCCTCAGCGCCGCAATTCTTCTGCAAGGAGGCTCAATGCCGAGTCGTCTGATCCGCTCCCGGCTGCCGATCGTGGCAGCGCCGATGGCCGGCGGCCCCACCGGACCGGCCCTGACCGAGGCGGTCGCTGACGCCGGGGCGCTCCCCTTCCTCGCGGGCGGCTACAAGACCCCTGAGGCGCTCAGCGGCGAGATGGAGGCAGCGCGGCGCCTCGGCGCCCAGTTCGGAGTGAACCTGTTCGTGCCCGAGGGGCGCACCCCTGATCCGGACGCCTTCCGCGCCTACGCGGCCGAGCTTCAGCCGGAGGCCGCGGCCTATGGGCTCACCCTTGAGTCGGAGCCGGTGACGGACGATGACCACTGGGACGCCAAGCTGAAGCTGCTCATCGAGCACCCCGTGCCGCTGGTCTCCATGACCTTCGGGATCCCTCGGCCCGCAGAGATCGCCGCCCTGCAGGAGGCAGGATCACGGGTGCTGATCAGCGTCACGACCCCGGGAGAGGCTCAGGCCGCGCGGGATGCCGGCGCCGACGGTCTGGCGGTCCAGGGGGCACGAGCCGGCGGTCACAGCGCCGCCCACGACCCGTTCCGCACTCCGAGGCCCAAGGAGACCGATGAGCTGGTGCGGGAGGTCCTCGACGCGGTGGACCTTCCGGTGATCGGCGCTGGCGGAGTCGACGGGCCCGAGGCGGTGCTGCGGATACTCGAGGCCGGGGCTGAGGCCGTCGCCGTCGGCACTCTGCTGCTGCGCACGGATGAGGCCGGCACATCCGCCGCCCACCGGGCTGCCCTGGCTGACCCCCGCCGTGAGGAGACGGTGCTGACCCGGGCGTTCACCGGTCGTCCCGCCCGTGCCCTCCGCAACGGCTTCATCGATCGGCACCAGGATTCGGCGCCCACCGCCTACCCGGCCCTGCACCACCTGACCAAGCCCCTCCGGGCCGCAGCGGGACAGGCAGGTGACTCCGAGCGGCTTCACCTCTGGGCCGGCACCGGGTACCGGCAGGCCCCGGAAGGGCCCGTCGCGCGCGTCATTGATGGGCTCGCGGCCGGTGCGTCCGCGGGTCAGGACTGGTCGGTGAGGAGATTCAGCAGGTCGCGGCGCAGTGCGAGATAGTTCTGGCTCGCCTGAATGCTGTCCCGGTCACGGGGCCGGTCGAAGGGCACCCGGACATCACGGACGATCTTCGCCTCCGGGCCGGGGGAGAGCACCAGGATGCGGTCGGAGAGCAGCAGCGCCTCGTCCACATCATGGGTGACCAGCACGGAGGTCCGCTTCTCCTGCTCGGAGAGGTGCAGAAGCTGCAGCTGCAGGGCGTGCCGGGTCAAGGCGTCGAGTGCGCCCAAGGGCTCGTCGAGCAGCAGCACCTCCGATTCGAGCGCGAAGGCGCGGGCGATCCCGACCCGCTGCTGCATGCCTCCGGAGAGCTGCCCCGGCTTCATGTCCTTCGCCTCGGAGAGCTGAACCAGCTCCAGCCAGTAGTCGGCGAGCTGCTCCTTGTCCTTCGCGGAGCGCTCGGAGGAGCCGTCGGCGTCGAGCGCGAACAGGACGTTCTGCTTGGCGGTCATCCAGGGCAGCAGAACGTGCTGCTGGAATACGACGCCGAGGCGCCGGCTGGGCCGGGTGACAGGCTCGCCGGTGAGCCGGATGGTGCCTTCGTCCGGGCTCTCCAGGCCCGCCAGCAGCTTCAGAAGTGTGGACTTCCCGGATCCGGAAGCTCCGATGATAGTGACGAACTCGCCCTTCTCAATGGTGAAGGAGGTCTCGCCCAGCACGGGCTGGAAGCCGCGCTTACGGTGCGGGAAGCCTTTGGTGACGCCTTCGACGGCGAGCGCGGGGACGGAAGCCTCGGGGGCTGCGGTGTCTGGAGCAGTGGCAGTCATGTGCGGTGGTCTTCCTAATTCTTCGGGGTGAGCCGGTGCAGCTGGGCGATGGAGCGGTCCAGGACGAATCCGACGACGCCGATGATGAGGATCGCGACGACGATGCTGTTGATGTTCATCGCGTTCCACTCCGTCCAGACGAAGGTGCCCATCCCTCGGTTGCCGACGATCATCTCCGCGGCCACGATCACCAGCCAGGCGGTGGACAGTGCGGTGCGCAGACCCGTGACGATGCCGGGCAGGGTGGCCGGCAGCAGGATCTTCAGGGTCCTGTTGGCGGAGGTCGCCTCCAGGGTCCTGGCGAGGTCAAGGTAGAGGGGATTGACCCGCCGCACCCCGTCGATCGTGTTGATCAGGATGATCCACAGACTGGCCATGAAGATCACGAACACGGCGGTGCCCTCAGCGTCGCGCAGCAGGGCCAGGCCGATGGGCAGCCAGGCCAGCGGAGAGACGGGACGGAGCACCTGGATGAACGGGTCCAGGGCAGCGTTGATGGTCTTGCTGGTTCCCAGCAGCAGTCCCAGCGGGATCGCCGCCAGCGCGGCGAGGCCGAACCCGAGGATCACGCGCTGCAGGGACGCCAGCAGGTGGAAGAGGATGCCGACGTCGTTCGGAGGATTATGGGTGAAGGCGCCGGCGAGAACCTCCACCAGACGCTCCCAGCTGGCGGCGGGGGTGGGGGCCAGCCCACCGTCGTCGTACCCGGTGGTCAGCAGCTGCCAGCCTCCGATGAAGACCGCGAAGGCCACGACGAACAGTGCTGCGGCCCGCAGACGGTGCTGTGTGCGCTCGCGCCGGGCGGCGTCCTGCAGCGCCTGCGGGGATGCTTTCTTCTCTGAGGCGGTCGTCATGATGCGGTCTGCTCGCTCCACTCAAGGGGGTTATGGGGGTCGAAGGTCCGGCCGAGGACGGACTCGGCGCTGCGCTCCTCGGTGACGCTGCCGAGCTCCTCGAGCACCTCAGCGGCCGACGCCGAGTCGAACACGTCAGCCACCGCGGCGGAGTGCTCGGCGCCCGTGGTGAACTGCTGCCCGCCGGTGAGCTCCCAGCGCTGCAGGGCGTCGAGAATCCAGGTCCCATAGGACTCATGCGGGTAGGGCTGGAAGCCGATGCGGTCCGGAATGGAGTGCTCCTGGCCGGTGCCGTCCGGGAAGTTGCCCGTCAGCACCGCGGTGAGCACGGGCTCCGGCAGGCCCAGGTAGGCGGGCTGAGCCATCAGCTCCGCGGTCTGGGCCCGGTGGTCGTGGTCGTCGATGAACAGGGCGGAGTCTCCGATGGCGCGCAGCAGGGCTGTGTATGTGTTGGGGTTCGCCGCGGCGAAGTCCTCCCCGACGGCGAAGCTGCAGCACGGATGGTCCTCCCACAGGTCCTTGGTGAGCGTGTGGATGTAGCCCACCCCTTCAGCGACCGCGCGCTGGTTGAACTGGTCCGGGAGGCAGAAGGCGTCGATCTGGTCCACCGAGAGAGCCGTGACCATGTCTGCGGGGCGCATGATGCGCAGGTCGACGTCGGAGTGCGGGTCGAGGCCCCCGGAGGACAGGTAGTCCATGGTCAGCAGGTAGTGCACCGAGTACTCGAACGGCAGCCCGATCCTCAGGCCCCTGAAGTCCTCTGGGCCGTTGACCTGCCCGGCCAGCCGCTGTGAGACGGTGATGCCGTTTCCGTTGATGTTGGTCACATACGGCAGTCGGATGTTCCGCTGGCCGGAGGCGAAGCCGTGGTGGATGGCCAGCGGCATGGGTGCCAGGAACTGTGTGGCGTCCAGCTCGCCGGCCACGAAGGCGGTCCACAGCTCACCCCAGCCGGTGTAGCGTCTCAGGGTGACGTTGAGGCCGTAGTGGCTGTAGATGTCCAACGCCGCGGCGTTGACGATCGGGGAGGCGCAGGTGATCGGCACGAAGCCGACGGTGATGTCAGTCTGCTCCAGGTTCTCGGGCGCGGACAGGCTCGGCTCGAAGGCGGCACCGCCGCCTCCGCCCCCGGCGGGCTCCTCGGCATCGGGGGAGCATCCGGCCAGCAGCGCGGCCGCGGAGGCGCCGACGCCCAGGCTCAGCAGGCGGCGCCGGGTGAGGGCACGGCCGGGGTGATTGTCCATGCGGTGGATGCTAGAGACTGCGAACATCGGCGCACCAGCTGTCTCGTAATGTGGCGAGACATTTCCCCCGGAGTCTCCCGCCGGTTAGCATTCCGGGCAAAGATCAGCACCACCATCACCTCAGGAGTACAGCTGATGACCGAGACCTCTGTGACCGGCACTTTCAACGGAATCGACTCCCAGGGCCTGGACAGCCTGGCTGCCAAGAACATAGAGCAGCCGGAGCACGGCCATAAGGTCGTCAAGTCCAAGACCGTGCTGGACTCCGGCTTCCGGAACTACAACTACGTCCGTGACCATGAGGGCTACCTGATCTCTGAGCCGCACAAGCTGCTCGGCGACGACGAGGCCCCCAACCCCACCGAGATCGCCCTGGGCGCCCTGGGCTCCTGCGTCTCCGTGGGCCTGGTCGCCAACGCCACCAAGCGCGGGGTGAAGCTCACCAAGGTCGAGGTGGAGCTTGAGGGCAGGATCGACATCTCGGCTGCGTGGGGCGTGGGCGACCTCGCCGAGGACAAGGTCCTCGGCGTCTCCCACGTGGACATGCACGTCTACTTGGACGGCGACGCCGACGAGGAGACTCTCCAGGCCATCACCGACAGCGCCATCAAATGGTCCCCGGTGGTCAACACCTTCTCCCGCCCTGCCACCTTCGAGACCAGCCTCAAGGTGGGAGCCGGTCATGCCGAGGCCGACGGCGACGCCTCCTCCCACGGCTGATTCGGATGGCTCAGCCCGCACTTGAGCAGCCCCTGGCTGCGGTCGAGGTGCCCGCGGAGGCGCTCGCCTCAGCCAAGGAGAACGCCCTGGCCGTGGACCAGGGGGAGGCCTTCGCCCGCGAGATCTTTCCGGCTCTCGGACGGGCAGGTCAGCTGGACCTGGGCGCGCCCGCCAACACGGGAGGCCGGCTGCTGGACCAGGCTGCGGTCGTCGAGGCGCTCGCGGAGCGGTCGCTGGCCAGCGGCTTCGCACTCTGGGGCCACCGCATGGGCATCGAGTACCTGGCGGCGGCCGACACCGAGTGGGCGCGCTCCGTCCTGCCGCGGCTGCGCACCGGCTCCGTGCCCGGAGTCTCGGGCATGGCCTCTGCCTTCAAGACCTTCGCCGGCGCGGGCACCCTGGACCTCAGCCTGGTGCGTGAGGGCGACGACCTCGTGATCAGCGGGCGCCTGCCCTGGGCCTCCAACCTCTACGAGGATGCCCTCGTCGTCTCCGCTGCCTGGGACAAGACCGAGGGCTCCGAAGACGCTGTTCCCACCATCGTCGCGTTCTGGCTCAGCAGCGACGGCGTGGAGGTCGGCAAGGATCTGGACCTGCTCGCGCTGCAGGGGACCGCCTCCACCTATGTGAAGGTTGAGGACCTGCGCATCCCTGAGGAGCAGGTCCTCTCCACGGACTTCTACGGATTCCTGGGCCGGTGCCGTCCCACGTTCGCCATCCTGCAGTCCGCCTTCTGCATGGGCCTGGCCACCGCCAGCTTCCGGATGGCGCGGGCCAACCTGCCCGGCCTCAACGAGGTCTTCTTCGATGAGTTCTGCCAGCTGAAGGACGAGCTGGAGGACGCCAAAGAGACCCTGCGAGGCTTTGCCCGCTCCGTGGGCACCGACAGCCCGGCGGAGCGCAAGGATGTGCTTCGGCTGCGTCTGAAAGCCGGGCAGCTGGCCGTCTCCCTGGCAGCGCTGGAGGGAAAGACCTCCGGCGGCAGAGGGTACGTGGTCACCTCTGACGCCAACCGCCGCCTGCGCGAGTCGCTGTTCCTTCCGGTGCAGTCGCCCTCAGAGGCTCAGCTGCGCTGGGAGATCGCCAAGGGCCGCTGAGCTGGATCAATCATGCGGCGCTCAGCCGCTGCGGCTGCCGCAGGGCTTCTCAGCCTCGCTTGGCGTAGAGATGGCGGCGGCTGCTGTAGATCTCACGGAGGCCGAGGGTGGGCTCGGCGGTGAAGGTCTGCAGGGGGGAGACATTCCACGAGGGCGGCTGCTCGGCTCCGGAGAGCACCCAGGCTGCCTGCCGTGCGGCACCGTCGGCGACGTACTCGCCCGGCTCCGGCACCAGGATCTCGCGTCCGAAGACAGCAGGTGCGATCTGCTGGACCGCCGGGGAGCGGGCCGCCCCGCCGATGAGCTGGATCGAATTCACCGGGACGCCCAGCCTGGTCTGGGCCTCCAGGCCGTCGGCCAGCCCGCAGAGCAGGCCCTCCACGGCGGCGCGGGCCACGTCGGCCGGGTTCATCGATGTCAGCGACATGCCCACGAACGAGCCGGTGGCCTGCGGGAGGTTCGGGGTGCGCTCACCCTCCAGGTAGGGAATCATGGTCAGGCCGTTGGCGCCCGGGTTCGCTGAGAGCGCCAGCTGGGCGAACTGGTCGTGGTCGACGCCGAGCATCCGGGCCGTCCCGTCGAGCACCCGCGAGCCGTTCAGGGTGACGGCAAGCGGGAGGTGCTCCCCGGTCGCGGAGGCGAAGCCGTTGATCAGTCCTGTGGGGTCCTGGATCGGTTTCGGGGAGACTGCGGCGACCACTCCGGAGGTGCCGATGGAGATCGAGACGTCCCCGGTCCCCATATTGATGCCGAGGGAGGCGGCGGCGTTGTCCCCGGCTCCGGGGCCCAGCACCATCCCACCCCAGCCGCGGCTGGGGTCTCCGGCGCCGGCCGCCTCGTGGGGGCCCAGCACCCGCGGCAGGACGATCGCCCGGGCGGCGTCCTCGGTGACCCGCAGCGCCTGGGCGAGCAGATCGTAGCGGTACCGGCTGCGTGCGGTGTCCCAGTAGCCGGTGCCGGAGACCTCGGAACGGTCTGTGGCGAGATCCTCCAGGGCCTTCGAGCCGGAGAGCTTCCAGGTCAGCCAGTCGTGGGGGAGCGCGACGGCGGCGACCCTCTGCGCGTTCTGGGGCTCGGCATCAGCCAGCCAGCGCAGCTTGGTCACCGTCAGGGAGGCCACGGGCACCGAACCGGTGGCCTCAGCCCAGGCGGCGGCCCCGTTGATCAGGGCGTTGGCGGTGTCGGAGCCCTCCACCACGTGCCCGCGCTCAGCGATCAGGGCCTCAGCGGCGTCGGCGGAGCGGATGTCGTTCCACAGCAGAGCGTCGCGGATGACGCTGCCGTCAGCGTCGAGCGCCACCATGCCGTGCTGCTGGCCGCCCACCGACGCGGCGGCGACGTCGTCGAGCCCCCCGGCCTGCTCGATCGCTGCCAGCAGCGCGTCCCACCAGGCCTGAGGGCTCACCTCAGTGCCGTCGGGGTGCTTGGCGGAGCCCTGGCGCACCAGCGCGCCGGACTCGGCGTCGCGGATGACGACCTTGCAGGACTGGGTGGAGGAGTCGATGCCTGCGACCAGAGTCATGCGCTCAGCCTAGATGGTCAGCCCACCAGATGGCGCAGGGCCAGCTGGTTGAGCTTCACGAAGCCGAAGTTTCGCTCGGCCGCCTTCTCGGCGTCGAACTGCTCGTAGGCGGACTCGTCCGCCAGCAGGTCGGAGACGGATTCGCCGGCGGCCAGGGTGGGCTCGGCGAGCTCGTGGATGCCGGCTGCCTCGAACGCCTCCTGGACCTCCGGGTCCGCCCGGTAGGCCTTTGCCTTCTCGGCCAGCAGCGTGACCATCTCGACGTTGGCGGCCGCGGAGTCCCAGATGCCCTGCAGGTAGTCGGTCCGGGAGGGCTTGTAGTCGAAGTGCAGCCAGCCGTCGTACGTGGGGCCGCCGTTGGGGAAGCCGTTGACGAGCAGGTCCACGGTGAAGAACGCTGAGATCAGGTCGCCGTGGCCGAAGACGAGGTCCTGGTCGTACTTGATGGAGCGCTGGCCGTTGAGGTCGATGTGGAACAGCTTGCCGGCCCACAGTGCCTGGGCGATGCCGTGGGTGAAGTTCAGGCCCGCCATCTGTTCGTGCCCGGTCTCCGGGTTCAGGCCGACGATGTCGCCGTTCTCCAGCTCGGCGATCAGGCCCAGGGCGTGGCCGATGGTCGGCAGGAAGATGTCGCCGCGGGGCTCGTTGGGCTTGGGCTCCAGCGCGATGCGCAGGTCGTAGCCCTTCTCCTTGATGTAGCCGGCGATGGTGTCGATGCCCTCGGCGTAGCGCTCGTGGGCGGCGTGGAGGTCCTTGGCGTTGTCATACTCGGAGCCCTCGCGTCCGCCCCACATCACGAAGGTCTCAGCGCCGAACTCGGCGGCGCGGTCCACGTTGCGCAGCAGCTTCCGCAGGCCGAAGCGGCGCACGGAGCGGTCATTGGAGGTCAGGCCGCCGTCCTTGAAGACAGGGTGGGAGAAGGTGTTCGTGGTGAGCATCTCCACCTTCAGGCCGACCTCATCGGCGACCTGCTTGAACTTGGAGAAGTGCTTCTCCCGCGCGGCGTCGTCGGTGCCGAAGGGCGCCACGTCGTCGTCGTGGAAGGTCACGCCGGAGGCTCCGGCCTCTTTGAGCTTGGGGAGGTACTCCCAGGGCTCGAGCTCAGGGCGGGAGGCCTCGCCGAACTGATCGCGGGCGGTCCAGCCCACGGTCCACAGGCCGAAGGAGAACTTGTAGTCGGATGCTGGCGTCGTTGCCATCGGTTCCTCCGAGGGATCGTGTCAGGGATGTGGTGGGATCAGCGGGTGTCCGCGGTGCCGGGGTGTGATTGCCGACTCATTTTGTTTCTAGGTGAAACCTAAATGCTGCAGGAGCTAAGATCAAGTCCGTGATTCAGGGCACGGCGACCAGCGACGAGCCGCACACGGCAGTGCGGGACGACACCGCTGCGCGCCCCGCCGCCGCGCCGGTTCCCGGCGAGCTTGCCCGACTGGGGCGGAGGTCCTTCTCCCGCGGGCTCGTCGCCGAGACCCAGGAGAGCGGCAAGAACGACTTTGCCCGCCCCCAGCGCCGCGACCGGCCCCGCAACGGCGAAGCGCTCCGCCCCGGCGCCCGCCAGGAGACCCTCCGGGAGGCCAACCTGCTGGTCCTCACCGAAGAGATCTTCGCCGCCGCCGAGCCTCTCTCCCGGGCAGACCTCAGCATCCGCACCGGAATGACCCGCTCCACGGTCTCCCGTCTGGTGGACGAGCTGCTGGCCGCCGGGATCGTCCGCGAAGGATCCCCCGTCGTCGGGGGCGCCCGCGGCCGGCCCGCAGTGCCGCTGACCCCCGCCCGGAAGACCCTCGCGGGCCTCGGGGTGGAGGTCAACGTGAACTTCATGGCCGCCCGAGCCCTGGATCTCACCGGGGCGGTGCTGTCCGAGGAGATCATCGAAGGCGACTACCGCGACTCCGACCCCGCCCAGGTGCTGGGCAGCGCCGGCGCGCTCGCCGGCCGGGTCGCCGCCGCAGCCCAGCAAACCGGCGCACGGGTGGTCGGCACCGTCGCAGCGATCCCCGGCCTGGTCGCCGGCGACGAACGCTCCCTGCTCTACGCCCCCAACCTTGGGTGGAAGTCCGTGGACGTCATCGACGCGTTCGGGGCAGGCTGGCCGGAGCGCCCGGGGTTCGCCCTCGTGGTCAATGAGGCCAAGCTCGCCGCGCTCGCCGTCGCCGAGGAGCTCACCGCCGAGGACCTCACTGAGCAGACCTTCATCTACCTCTCCGCCCAGGCTGGGATCGGCTCCGCGGTGGTGGTGGACGGGCTCGTCGACCCAGGCCCCCACGGCTGGGCCGGGGAGATCGGCCACCTCACCGTGGAGCCCTCCGGCCCCCAGTGCAGCTGCGGCTCCACCGGCTGCCTGGAGGTCTACGCCGGCAAGCACAGCCTGCTGCAGGCCGCCGGGCTCAGCCCCACGGGCACCGCTGAAGATCTCGTCTCACTGACCGAGGGCGACGACGACGCCGCAGCTCAGGCCCGCGCCGCCGTCGCCCAGGCGGGGGAAGCTCTCGGGGTTGCGCTCTCCGGGGCGGTGAACCTGGTGGACGTGCACGACGTCGTCCTCGGCGGCGAGTTCGCTCCGCTCACCGATCTGCTCCGCTCCTGCATCGAAGCTCAGCTGCGGCAGCGGGTCCTGGCCGCCGAGTTCTGCGAGTTCCGTGTCCGCGAATCCCGCAGCGGGCTCTCCCCCGCAGCCAGCGGCGGCGCCCTCCGTGCCCTCCGCGCTGTCATCGAAGCACCCCAGGACTGGGTGCCGGCCGCATAGGAGGCGGCACAGCAGGAAGGGTGCACTGGACTCGCCATGACGGGCACCCCTGGCGAGCCGTCCCGGAGCGGCTCTCCGGCCCTCTCACATGGGCAGACCGTGGGCCGCCGCCACTTCCCGGCTCCGCAGCACGCCGTGTGCGGTGCTGAGGCCGCTCGCCAGTCCGGGGTCGGTCTCGACGGCCTTTTCCCACCCGTGCTGGGCCAGCTTCAGCACGTAGGGCAGGGTCGCGTTGGTCAGTGCGGCGGTAGAGGTCGCCGGAACGGCCCCCGGCATGTTGGTGACGCAGTACATCACCGCATCGCCGAGGGAGAAGGTCGGTGCATCGTGCGTGGTTCCGACGGAGCCTTCGAAGCAGCCGCCCTGGTCGATGGCCACGTCCACGAACACGGTCCCCGGCTTCGCGCTGCTGATCATCTCCTTGGTGACCAGCTTGGGGGCTGCCGCGCCCGGGATGAGCACAGATCCGACCACGAGATCTGCGTCCGCAACCTGTTCTGCGATCTCGTAGGCAGTGGAGAGCCGGGTCTGGATCGCTCCGCGGTACCGTGCATCAAGCTCCCGGAGCCGGGAGGGGGAGATGTCGAGCACCGTCACCTCAGCCCCGAGCCCCTGGGCGACCCGGGCTGCGTTCTCCCCGGCGACGCCTCCGCCGATGACCACAGCTTTTCCAGGCGCGGTACCGGGGGCCCCGGAGAGCAGGATGCCCCGTCCGCCGGCGGCAGCTTTGAGGTGCGCTGCTCCCTCGAGAGCGGCAAGCCTGCCGGCGACTTCGCTCATGGGGGTCAGCAGCGGCAGCAGTCCGTTCTGGTCCCGCACGGTCTCGTAGGCGATAGAGGTGGTCTCAGCGTCCAGCAGCGCTGAGGTCAGGGGCTTGTCAGCGGCCAGGTGGAGGTACGTGAAGAGCAGCAGTCCAGGACGCAGGAATCCGTACTCCTCCCGGACCGGCTCCTTCACCTTCAGCACCATGTCCGCCGCCCACGCCTGTTCCGCTGAGGGGACGATGTCCGCCCCGGCTGCCGCGTAGTCCTCGTCTGCGCAGCCGGACGCTCTGCCGGCCTCAGACTGCACGACGACTTCGTGCCCGCTCCTCCTCAGCGCGTCAACGCCAGCCGGAGTCAGCCCCACACGGTATTCGTGGTTCTTCACCTCTGCCGGAATCCCTACTCGCATCAGTATCTCCAAACAATCGACGATAAGACCCTCTAATCATGGTTGATAGTCCAGCCGAATGGTGGGTCAGCAGAATAATCTGCGCTATCATCACTAAAATTTCGTTGATCGTCCTGAACGAGGAGTGTGTAAGCTTTGCCGGCCGCTGATCATGAGCCGATGCTGGACCTCACAGACCGTCGGATCCTGGAGGAGCTCAACTCCAATGCGCGCATCCCGAACGCAGAGCTTGCTCGAAAGGTAGGGCTGTCTCCCAGCGCGTGCTCAGCCCGCGTGCGTGCGCTGAAGGACAGGGGCATCATCTCCCGCTTCACGCTCGACGTGGACCCCCGCGTGCTGGGCTATCACCTTCAGGCGCTCGTCAGCGTTCGTCTCCGGCCGGGCGCACGGCATCTCATGGAGCAGATGTCAGAGGAGCTGAGGGAGCACCCAGAAGTCACCCAGCTTTTCATCCTGGGAGGCACGGAGGACTTCCTGATCCACGTGCAGGTGCGCGACGCCGAGCATGTCAGGACATTCGTCATCGAGCGGCTCTCGTCCAACCCTGCCGTTGCTCTCACAGAGACGAACCTCGTCTTTGAGCACCACACGGCGCGGGCCGGGCTGCCGTTCATGGACTAGGAGCGCCAGCCCGGCGAGGCATGCCGTATGAGCCGGACGCAGAGAGCGGCCGGCCGTGGTCGTGAATGCTTCGCCCGGCTCTCGCCCGTGAAGGGCTGACGCCCGGCGGTCAGGTCAGCTGGAACTCCAGGGCGAAGTTGTTGAGAAGCCCGGGGAGGTTTCCGGGCTCGAGGTCGTGGCTGGTCAGGGACACGTCCTTCGCGCTGATGATCTCGGCGAGGAAGCTGCTGGTCAGCAGCAGCACCAAGTGACGGCCGGGGCAGATTCCGGTGCCCCCGGAGAACGGCAGCAGCGGCCAGTCGTCCCGGGTGCGGGGCTCCTCCCAGATCTCGGGAGAGAAGCTGTGGGCGAAGTCGAGGTTGCGGTCGTCGCGGTGGAAGAACGGGGCGAAGATGAGCACGGTGGTGCCCGCGGGCATCACTCCGTGCTCGAACTCGACCTCCTGGGTGGTTTCCCGCAGGATCATCGGCGTCGTCGCCCACAGGCGCAGAGACTCCAGGACCGAGCCGCGCAGCTGCTGGAGCATCGGAGCGGTCTCGTCGCCCTCTGCGGCGATCTGCTTGCGGGCCTTGGCCATCTCCTGCGGATGCTCGGCGAGCAGGGCGAGGGCGCGTGCGGTGGCCATGCCTGCGGGGTCGAACGCGAAGAGCCACTGCGGGATCTGTTCGGCCGGCTGGTCCTCGGAGCCGAAGTCCATGTCCCGCATGAAGGCGGCGATGCTTCCGGGCTCACCCTTGTCCAGGGCGGCGTGGAGCTGGTCCAGCAGGTCCTGCCGGCCTGACTTGTCCACCGGCTTGAGGAATGCCCAGTTGCCGTCGGCGCGCAGCTTCTCGATGAGCTCGGTGAGCTGCTTGTCGTCCCGGTAGGAGTCCCCGAGGACCACCCGGCGGACCACCCGGAACCAGGCGTCGAGGAGGTCCATGTACTTCAGGGTGCCGCCCTGGGCGTCGACGTCCCGCAGCAGAGCCTCCGCCTCTTCGCGGACGGCAGGCATGAAGGTCTCGGCCATCCGGTGGATGGGATGGTTGTTGTCGAGGGCGGACTCATTCATGCGGCGGCGCTGGGTGCGCTCCTCGTCGTGAGAGATGAGGGCGACCTTGGGCTCGAAGTGCTTCAGGGCGTGCCGTTTGAGGGTTTCGGCGGGGGCGAAGGGCTCGGGCGAGGCGTCGAGGATGCGGTGGACATGCTCAGGGTCGAGCACTGTGGCCATGTTCTTGGGCAGGGAGAGCATGAGGGGGCCGGAGCCGTAGCGGCCAGCGATGGTCTGCATGCGTCTGACGGCCCGGGCCTCGAAGCCGGTGCGCTCCACGAGGCCGACCACTTTGGGGCGGCGGATGATGGGGCCCTTGGCGATCATGGGCAGTTCGACGTCCCGGAGGATCTGGAGGGTCTCCAGGGGGTTGGCTCGGGGCAGCGGGTTCTGCCGGGCATCGGGCTCCGCGGAGAAGACGGATTCCACACGGCGGCGTGCGGGCGGGGCTTTGTCGGGAAGAGGCTCAGACATGAGGGTGCAGCTCCGTTGTCGCTGGGGTGCGGATGCCCTCCCCAGGCAACCAAGCTGACCTGAGCGTTCGCTGGTACTATGATCTGCGCCACAGTAAGCTGCGTCACATTTTAGTCGAGGAGCGCTCACCATGGACGGCATGAACTCACTGGTGCTGGCAGGCATCGGCAGCGCCATGATGCTCGGCGGCTACTTCCTGTACTCCCGCTTCCTGGCTCGCCGGGTGTACGCGCTCAGCGCCGACTTCAAGACACCCGCCCACACCCAGTACGACGGGGTGGACCACGTCCCCACCAACAAGTATGTCCTCTGGGGCCACCACTTCACCTCGGTGGCAGGGGCGGCACCGATCGTCGGGCCCGCGGTCGCGGTGATATGGGGCTGGCTGCCGGCGTTCCTCTGGGTGACCATAGGCACCGTCTTCATAGCCGGCATGCACGACCTCGGCGCGCTCTGGGCCTCCCAGCGGAACAGAGCCCAGTCCATCGGCACCCTCTCCGGACGCTACATCGGCCCGCGGGGACGGAACCTGTTCATCGTGGTGGTCTTCCTGCTGCTGCTGATGGTGATCTGCGCCTTCGCCGTCGTCATCTCCGATCTGCTCGTCGCCCAGCCGACCTCAGTGATCCCCGTCTGGGGCGCCCTCGGCGTCGCCCTGATCATCGGCCAGCTGATCTACCGGATGAAGTGGAGCCTCCCGCTGGTGACCGTCTTTGGCGTCGCGGCGCTCTACGGGCTGATCATCGTCGGCGACCGCGTCCCCGTCAGCCTGCCGGAGACCCTCCTCGGCCTGAACCCGAACGGCCAGTGGATCGTGCTGCTGTTCATCTATGCCGCAGTCGCCTCTCTGCTGCCGGTGTGGGTGCTGCTGCAGCCGCGCGACTACATCAACGGCGTCCAGCTCTTCATCGGCCTGGGAATCCTCTACGGAGCGGTGCTGATCGCCACCCCGACGATCGTCGCCCCCGCGGTGAACACCAGCACCCCCGACGGAACCCCCGGCCTGGTGCCGCTGCTCTTCGTCACCATCGCCTGCGGCGCGATCTCCGGATTCCATGGGACCGTGGCCTCGGGAACCACCTCGAAGCAGCTGGACAAGGAGACCGACGCCAGGTTCGTGGGCTACTTCGGGGCCGTCGGCGAAGGGCTGCTGGCCCTCGGCGCGATCATCGCCACCACCGCCGGGTTCCAGACCCTCGCCCAGTGGGAGGACGTCTACAGCAGCTTCAACGAGGGCCCGGTCGCGAACTTCGTGGCCGGCGGCAGCACCATCGTCAACGCCGGCCTGGGCATCCCGGAGTCCCTCTCCGCGACGATCCTCGCCACTATGGCGGTGCTCTTCGCAGCAACCACCATGGACACCGGCATTCGGCTGCTGCGCTTCGTGGTCCAGGAGATCGGCGAGATCGGCAACGTGCGGATCAACATCTTCGCCGCCACCGGCATCGCCGTGGGCGTGGCCGCGGCCCTCACCTTCTCCCAGGGGGCGGACGGCTCCGGGGGAATGCTGATCTGGCCGCTGTTCGGCACCACCAACCAGCTGCTGGCCGCCCTGACGATGGGCATCATCACCGTGATGCTGATCCGTCGGCGCCGACCCTTCCTGCCCGTGCTGATACCGATGGGCTTCGTGCTGGCCATGAGCCTCTTCGCCGCCGTCGTGCAGCTGGGCGACTTCTACGCCGACGGCAACTGGCTGCTGCTGACCCTCAACGCCATCATCCTGGTGGCCGGCACCTGGGTGCTGGTCGAGTCGATCATCGCGATGCTCGCCGCCCGGAGGAGCCCCGACGGCGACGACGCCGAACTCACCGGCGTCGGAGGAAAGCGCGACCCGTTCGACGACGTCAGCAGCTGCTGCTGAGATCGTTGGGCGTTCGCGCCTAAAGGACGGACTGCAGCACTTCGGCGAGGCCGTCCTGGTAGACGCTGCCGGCGACATCGTCGGCGGCGTCCTTCACCTCATCGATCGCCTGCCCCATCGCCACGCCCCGGTGCGCCCAGCGCAGCATCTCGACGTCGTTGAGCCCGTCGCCGACCGCAATCGTCGCCTTGTGCGGGGCGTCGAGGCGGTTCCGGAGCACCTCCAGGGATGAAGCTTTGGTGACGCCCTGGGCGGCGACGTCCAGCCATGCGGACCAGCCCACCGCGTAGCTGACCCCCTGCAGGCCGATGCTGCGGACGGCGTCGGCGAATTCCTGGGCGGTGGAGTCGTCCGAGTTGACCACCAGCCGGACCGCCTCGGAGCGCTTCATGTCCTTGAAGCTGACCGGTTCCGCGACCAGCCCGAAGCTGCGGTCCTCGAACCGTTCGGTGGCGATGAAGCGGCCAGCGGAGGTCTCGATCGCGAAGCGGGCGGTGGGCAGCCGCTCGGCGAGGGTCTCCAGGGCCTCGGCCGGGTTGAACACCTGCCGGTCGATGACCTCGTAGTTGTCCAGCAGGGACGTGTCGATCCGGAGAGTGACTCCGCCGTTGGAGCAGACCGCGTATCCGTGGGTGATGCCGAAGGTCTCGATGATCGGCAGGGTCGCCAGCAGGGAGCGGCCGGTGGATATCACCACGGTGTGGCCCTCGGCGACGGCGGCGCGGCCGGCGTCGCGCACGGCCTCGGTCATGTGTCCGTCGTGGTCAACGATGGTGCCGTCCACGTCGAGGCACAGCATCCTGGTGCCGTCTGCGAAGTCGAAGCTTCCGCCTTCGCCCGCCGCAGGGACGGAGAAGTCAGCGGGGCGCGCGGGGTCGGTCATTTCAGTCGGTCTCATAGGTACTAATCTATCGGGGGAGAACACTTCACCTCTCACGCTGGGCGCTGCCGGCGCCGGGTGAGGAATGGTCCCGATCAGAGGAGCTTCACATGTCGAGGATGGCGAAGACGGTCACCATCACTTCCGGCGACTACACCGCAGAGGTCGGCCTGCGCGGAGGACAGCTGCTGTCGCTGAGCAGCGGCGAGGACGACCTGGTGGTGCCTGCGGAGAGCGCTCAGGGCGCCTTTGCCGGAGCTCCCCTGGCGCCATGGCCCAACCGGGTCGCCGGTGCCAAGTACCTTCACGAGGGCCAGAAGATGCACCTGGACATCACGGAGCCGGAGACGGGCTCCGCCATCCACGGGCTGCTCTCCAGCGTGCGGTTCGACATCCTGCTGCGGCGGGCCTCCGAGGTCCACCTGCGGGGATTCGTCGAGCCCACCGAGGGGTATCCGTTTCCGCTGGAGGTGGTGCTGGTCTACCGGGTGGGTGCTGGGTTCGGGCTGGCGGCCACCCTGATGGCCCGCTACACCCCGGGGAGAGGACGCGCTCAGGTCTTCGAGACGGCGCCGTTCGGCGTCGGCTTCCACCCCTATCTGACCGCCGGCGGCGCGCCGCTGAAGGAGTGCCGGCTGCGTCTGCCCGCCCGCTCCGTGGCGAAGACGAAGCCCTCCGGCAAGGTGGTGGACCGGGTGCCGGTGTCCGGTGACCTGGACCTCAGCGGAGGGCCGCTGCTGACCGGCCGCAGCATCGACCACGCCTATACGGGTCTGCCCAGCAAGGGGTGGACCGCGGAGCTCACTCACGGGCCCTCCGGGTTCGTCGTGCGGCTGATCTCTGACACGCCTTGGGCGCAGGTCTATACCGGTGACCAGATCAATCGTGCCGGGGTGGCCGTGGAGCCCATGACCTGCCCGCCCAACGCGTTCAACTCCGGGGAGGACGTCGCCTTCCTCTCCCCGGGCCAGTGGACCAGGACCGGCTACTCCATCGAAGCCATCCGTCGCTGACCCGGGCTGGCCCCGACGCCGTCAGTCCCGTTCCGCGGCGCGAATGCTGTCACACGCGGGGAGCATGCCGCGCTCTGTTCACCTGATCGTCATATTCTGTTCAGATGCCTTCTGCTCAGAAGTGGCCGTACGCCTTCATCGGCATTGTGGCGGTCCTGACCGCTGCTGCGGCCATCGCAGCCTCCGTATACACCGGGGTTGGGCTGCGCGACCCGGAGGGTTTCCTGGGCCCCGCCTATATCCGGCTGCCGCTGCTTGCTGTCCTGATGTTCGTGGCGGGTCTGATCCCGGCGGCCATCCGCCGCTGCGGGTGGAAGCAGGTTTCCCGCGGCGTCGTCGAGGTGATCAGGTACGAGTGGACCCTGCGCCGGGTTCTCTGCATCTGCACTGGGCTGCTGGTGTTCTATGTCTGCTATGTGGGCTACCGGAACCTGAAATCGGTGCTCCCTATCCTCACGGGCGAAGTCCTGTGGGACACGGAGCTGGCCGTTCTGGACCAGTGGATCTTCGGAGATGTGAACCCTGCCTTCGTCTTCCAGGACATATTCGGCACCGGTTTCTCCGCGGCGTTCCTGTCCTTCGTCTACCTGATCTACCTGCCGGTGGTGCCGATCAGCCTGGGCGTGGTGCTGGTGTTCAGCCGGGACCTCACAGTGGGCGCCTGGTACGCCACTGCGATGAGCCTGAACTGGATCGTCGGAACGGTCAGCTACTACCTGCTGCCTGCCGTCGGGCCCATCTACTACGAGGGGACCGCCGCCGCCTACAACGCTCTCCCGGAGACCAATACCTCTGCGCTGCAGGATGCCCTTTGGCAGAATCGTGAGACGTTTCTGGCGGACCCGGTGAACGCGGATGTCATTCACGGAGTGGCGGCGTTCGCCTCCCTGCACTGCTCGGTGACGTTTACGATGGCGCTCTTCGCACACCTGGTCATCAGGAACAATATTCTGCGGTTTGTCGGCTGGGCGTTCTTCGGCCTCACATTCCTGGCGACCCTCTACTTCGGCTGGCACTACCTGGTGGACAGCTTGGCCGGGGTCCTCATCGGCTGGCTGTGCGTGGCGATCGGCGCCTGGGCCACGGGCAACTGGCGGACGAGGCGCCGCACCCTGGAGTCTGACCTGACAGCGGATGACGATGACGCGCCCCGGGGCCCGGCCGGCGCCCGGCTGCCTGCCAGCACGGTCTGAGCCGCCCGCGGGCTCGGCGGTATTGTCTGTCCATGGCCGCACAGTTCCAGGTCCGCACAGACGACCCGTCCCAGACGCTCGAGGAGATCTGGCCCGCCTTCGGGCTGCGCATCGAGTCTCCCCGACTGGTGCTGCGGGTACTGCGCGAAGCGGACTTCCCGCAGTATCTTGCCGCCGCGTCCTCCGGTGTGACGCACACCGAGCAGAATCCGTTCTCCGCCCCCTGGAATGAGAAGCCGCCTGCGGAGATGGCTAGGAACTCGCTGCCGTTCATCTGGTCCACCCGCGGTCTGGTCACCGCAGAGCATTGGCATCTGCCGCTCGGCGTATTCCTGAAGGACGGTGACACTGAGGGGCCGGTCATCGGCATGCAGGACGTGTTCGCGAAGGATTGGGCCGTGCTGCGGACGGTCGGCTCCGGAAGCTGGCTGCGAGCCGATCACCACGGGCACGGCTACGGCACTGAGATGCGGGCGATGATGCTGGCATGGGTTTTCGACCACTTCGGCGCCGAGTACGCGGAGTCGGACGCCTACGAGTGGAACACCGCCTCCCGCCGGGTCTCTGAGAAGCTCGGCTACACGCCGTGCGGGAGCCGCCGGGCCCCGGACGCGCACCGCCGCAGTGCGGAGCAGCTCGATCTCTTTCGGCTTTCCCCCGAAGACTTCCAGAAGCCCGAATGGCCCGTTGAGGTGGAGGGCAGTGACAGGCTGCGCGCCTTCCTCGAGAGCGGAGGGGCCTGATAATGCCGGCGCAGGTGAGCGCCGAATGGGTGCGGGGCGCCGTCGTCGCCGCTCAACGCATTCCGCCTCCGGCCGGGCCGGCCGAGTACGAGGACGCGGCCAGTGTGCTGCGCGGGATGGGGCTGATCCAGCTGGACCCGCTGACCAGGGTCTCCACGGCCCAGCGGCTCACCTGCCTCACACGGCTTCCGCGGCAGGCCCGGGCTGAGGATGTTGACGCGTCTCTCTGGCCCGCTGATCACCCGGTGTCCTTTGAGGCGTTCACGAAGGTGGCGTGCGTGTTTCCGCTCGAGGACTGGCCGCTGCTGCGACTGCGCCGTGAGGCAGTCCGGGAGCGGCATGGCCACAAGGTCGAGCCGCATGTGCGCGAACGCATCCTGGAGCTCGTCTCCGCCCACCCAGGCGGCGCGGCAACGGGAACCATTGAGGCCGAGTTCGGCCCGGAGCGCACCACCGGCTGGCACTGGTCCCAGGTGAAGAAGGCCACGGAGCTGATGGTGCGCATGGGTGACCTGGTGGTGACCGCCCGCCGCGGCGTCGTACGTCTCTTCGATCTGCCGGAGCGAGCGCTTCCTGCCGCGGTCCACGAGGCCGAGCACCTGCCGCCGGATGAGCTGCGGGCCGGCCTGGCGCGCCGCGCCGCGGGAGCGCTGGGCGTGATGAGCGTGGCGGACTTCGCCCACCACTACCACCTGAGCAAGGGGGATGCCGCGCACGGTGTGGAGCTGGCGGACCTGGTCCCGATGGAGGTCGAAGGTTGGCGGGAGACTGTCTACGTGCTTCCGAGCGCCTTAGAGCATGAGATCGACGAGGCGGGGCTGGGGCCGGTGCGGGAGGCGAGGCTGATCGGCCCGTTCGACCCGCTGCTGAGGGACCGGCGTCGTGCGCAGCGGATCTTCGGCTTCGACTACACGTTCGAGGCGTACGTGCCGAAGGCCAAGCGCGTCTACGGCCACTACGTGATGGGTGTGCTCTCGGGGAACCAGCTGATCGGCCGGGCGGATCTCTGGCGGAGCAGGGGTGAACTGGTGGTCAACCAGATGTGGCCCGAACCGGGCTTCCCGCGCCGCAGCGCAGAAGCCCGCACCACAGCAGCAGCCAAAACCCTGGCCCGCCAGCTCGGCACAGACCTTCGCCTGCCGTGAGCGGACGGGGAAGAAGCCCCTGGGGAGTGATCTTGATGCATGAGTTGAACCGATACGCCACCGCGCCCTTGATGGAGCATAAGCGGGTGCGGCTTGAGCCCTTGGCGCAGGCGCACTCTGCTGGCCTTGCTGGGGCGGTGAAGCCGGGAGAGCTTTGGCGAACCTGGCACGCCTCTGTTCCTTCTCCGGAGAAGATGGAGGAGGAGGTCGCCCGACGGATTCAGAAGCAAGCGGATGGGGAGATGGCGGCATGGCGGTCGTCGACGCTCGTTCTGACACGGCAGTGGGGATGACGGCCTACCTGATCTCGACCTGGCTCATCGCCGCCTTGAGATTGGATCCACGTGGCTCGGGCAAGAGGCACAGGAGACCGGCACCAATCCCGCGATGAAAGCGAGTCTCCTCCACTGTCTCAGCGGACGGTGAAGAGATCTCCTGGCTGGCAGTCCAGGACTTGGCATAGGGCGACGAGGGTGCTGTAGCGGATCGCTTTGGCGCGGTTGTTCTTCAGCACTGACAGGTTCGCGTAGGTGATGCCCACCTGGGCGGACAGCTCGGTCAGGGTCATGCTTCGCTTCTGGAGCAGCGCATCCAGGTGGCAGGCAACCTGCGGTTCGGCCGTTGCAGGCTTCTCGGGGCTCATCAGACGAGTCCCTCAAGCTCGTCCTGATTGCGCTTCCCCTGGCGGAGCGTCTCAGTAAAGATGACCAGGGCGAGGAGCACCAGAACCCCGTACATGAAATCGTCGCTGCCCCAGAGGCCCGAGGCGCTCTCGCCTGACAAGTCCAGGTCGCGCAGAATCATATTCGCGCCGAAGTGCACCATGGCCTGGTAGGCGAACCAGCTTGCCAGGCCGAGGGCATAGAGCTTGGTCAGGCAGCTGATGGTGCCGACGGTGAAAGCGTCGCCACGGCTCAAGCGGCCCAGGGCACGCCATATCAGCACCGTACCGACGGCGAGGCCGAGAAGCAGGACCCCTCGAGCTCCGATGACCATTGCGAGCGTTCCGCCCGCCAGCTCGTCCGTCGGCACAATGACGGGCACCTGGTCCTGCAGCGGCAATGATGTGTCCTCAGCGACGGCGATCTCAGGCTCCTCGTCAGGGAGGCTGATGGCGATGGCGGTCTCCCCGTCGAAGATGCTCCTATGGAGCTCCTCGATCAGTCTTGTCCCGAGGAATGTCCACAGGAGGATGAGCACCCCCACGTGCCCTAGGCGCCCCAGTCCGCTGTCAGCCGAAGGTGTCTTCTCTGCGCTCATCGCCCTGCTCCCGTCATCGGAGATGCCCTCTTCGTGTATCGAAAATCAGTATATCGCTATTCGATATTCTATTGATCTTCGATATATGTCAAGGCATCCAGCGTCACTCACCTGCACGGGGCAGATCTTCCGTGCGTTGTAGGCTGAACTTTGAGTCTTCAGACCAGCGACCAAGGAGGAACCGTGGCGATTGTCCGCGACGTGACCATCGAGATCCCCGCCGGATCCCGCGTGAAGTACGAGATCGACCATGAGACCCACCGGCTCCGCCTGGACCGGGTCCTCTACACTCCCATGCAGTACCCCACTCACTACGGGTACTTCGACGACACCCTCGGCGAGGACGGCGACCCGCTCGACGCGCTCGTCTACATCCCTGACGTGGACCTGTTCCCCGGCGTCGTCGTGGAGGCACGCCCCATCGGCGTGCTGAACATGACCGACGACGGCGGCGGCGACGCCAAGCTGATCTGCGTCCCCGACGACAAGCGGTTCGACGACATCACCGACCTCTCCGACCTCAACGACTTCCTGGTCAAGGAGATCGAGCACTTCTTCACCCGCTACAAGGACCTCGAGCCCGGCAAGTGGGTCAAGATCGAGGGCTGGGCCGGTCGTGAAGAGGCCGAGGCCGAGCTGCAGCGCAGCATCGACCGCTACAAGGGCTGACACCCGCCTCGCGCAGAAATGCCCCTCAGCCTCAGAGAGGCGAGGGGCATTTCTGCATCTCAGGTCAGCTGCTGCGCTCAGCGGCCCCCAGATGGTGGGCGAGGAACGCGTAGTCCCAGGCTCGCTCCTTCCACTGCTCGTACCGGCCGGAGGCTCCGCCGTGCCCGCCGTCCATCTCGCATTTGAAGACGATCGGGGCGTCGGACTGCTGGTGCTCGCGGAGCTTCTGCACCCACTTGGCGGGCTCCACGTAGAGCACCCGGGTGTCGTGCAGGGAGGTGACTGCCGCGATCGCGGGGTATTCGGCGTCGTGCACGTTCTCGTAGGGGGAGTAGGACTTCATCAGCTGGTAGACCTCAGGGTCCTCGATCGGGTTGCCCCACTCCTCCCACTCGAGCGCGGAGAGCGGCAGGTTCGGGTCGAGGATGGTGGTGAGGTTGTCCACGAACGGCACCTGGGCAAGGATCGCCCGGTACTTCTCCGGGGCCATGTTCGCCGCCGCGCCCATCAGCAGCCCGCCGGCGGAGCCGCCCAGGGCCGCCACCCGGTCCGGGGCTCCCCAGCCCGCGGCGACCAGGTCGTCGGTGACAGCGATGAAGTCGGAGAACGTGTTGGTCTTTGCGAGCTTCTTGCCGGCCTCGTACCAGGCGCGGCCGAGCTCGCCGCCGCCGCGGACGTGCGCGACGGCGAACACCACACCTCGGTCCAGCAGGCTCAGCCGGGCGATCCCGAACATCGGGTCCATGCTGATCTCGTAGGAGCCGTACCCGTACACCAGCAGCGGGTTGGTCCCGTCGGGGGCGACATCATGGTGGTGCATCACGGTGACCGGCACCTCGGTGCCGTCCTCCGCGGTGGCCCACACCCGGTGGGCCCGGTAGGCGGAGAGGTCCACGTCGTTCACCGGTGTCTCCCGGCGCAGCACGGGAGCCGAGACATCGCTGTGCGGGATGTCGTAGACCCTCGGCGGGGTCAGCCAGGAGGTGTAGACCACACGGAAGAGGGGTGCCTCATACTCGGCGGAAGCCAGGCTGAGGGTATAGAGCTCCTCCTGGAACTGCGGGGAGGCCAACGAGGACGGCGGCGCCGGTGCTCCACCGTCGCGCACCTGCCGGATGGTCTCCAGCGGCAGCAGGAACACCGACTCCACCGTATTCGCCCGGGCGGTGACCAGAACCTGGGAGGCGGTGACCACCAGGTTCTCGTCCACCTTGACCGTGTCCTCATGGGTGAGCAGCGGTGCGCCCGGGTCGAACGCCTCGGCGTCGGCCTGTGCGGCCAAGGCGTCCGCGCTGGTCAGCGAGACCGAGTTGTTCGGGCCCTCGGCGTTGTGGGCAAGCAGGATGAGGCGCTCGCCGTCGAGCTCGATGGGCTCCGCGCTGTGCAGCAGCCGGCGAGACTCGGGGATCAGCAGCCGGGGCTCGGCCTCCGGGTCCGTGACATCGAGCAGCCGGGTGGCGTTGTACTCCGAGTTTCCGGAGACGATCACCAGCTCCTTCTTGTCCGCGGAGAGCCCGACGCCGGTCCACAGCTGCTCATCGGTGATCTCCAGCAGCAGCCGGTCCTCAGAGGCGGAGGTGCCCACAGTGTGCTGATAGAGCCGGTAGGGCCGCCAGGCGGCATCGGCCACCATGTAGTAGACCCGCTGCCCTGCGGGCTCGAGGATCCCGCCGCCGTGGACGTTGTCGACCTGCTCGGGGAGATTCTCCCCGGTGCTGAGGCTCCGCAGGCGCAGCGTGCAGTGCTCGTCGCCGCTGGTGTCCTCGGAATAGGCGAGCAGGCTGCCGTCAGCGCTGATGGAGAGCCCGCCGATGGAGTAGAACGGGTGCTTGGCAGCCTCCGCGTTGGTGTCGAAGTACACCTGTTCGCCGTCGAGCTCCTCGCCTGCCTCCACCTGCGGCGGCTCCCAAGACTCAGGGTCCTGCACCGGAACCCTGCAGAAGATGGGGTGCTGCTCGCCTTCAATCGTGCGCGAGAAGTACCAGAACCCGCCCCGGCGGGACGGAACGGAGAGATCAGTTTCCACGGTGCGGTGCTTGATCTCCTCGAAAATTGCGTCCCGCAGCGGCTGCTGCTCAGCGGTGACCGCCTCCGTGTAGGCGTTCTCCGCATCCAGGTGCGCGCGGACCTCGGGGGAGTCCTTCTCGCGCAGCCATTCGTAGGGGTCGGTGAACGTGTTCCCGTGGTGGGTGCGCTGCACGGGCACCTGCTTGGCCTGCGGGGCGGTGGGCGTCGTCGTCATGGGGCCCATTCAATCAGGTGGCGACGCCGCCGCTGAGGCGGCCTATTCGAGCAGGTCGAGTCGGGCCTGGGCCACCAGCACGGCCAGTTGGGCGCTGGAGTCCACACCGACGGCGCTCATGGCGCGGCTGAGGGTACTTTTGACGGTGCTGGGAGAGATGAACAGGTCCTGGGCGATGTCGCTGTAGGTCTTGCCTGCCCCCACCAGCTGGGCGACCTGGATCTCCCGGGGAGAGAGGCGCTCCGCCTGTTCCCGAGCCTGGGCGCAGACCGGGTCTGTGCGCGGGGCGATGTAGCTGGAGATCAGCCGGGAGGTCAGGGTCGGGGAGATCATGGGATCCCCGGCGTGGGCCATGCGGATGGCTGAGGCGAGCGAGTCGGCGGCGTCGTTCTTCAGCAGGAACCCGGTGGCGCCCGCCTCCAGGGCCCCGCGCATATATACCTCAGCGTCAAAGCTGGTGACGGCCAGCACCGCGGGCGGGCTCAAGGAGCTGCGGGTGCGGCGGGTGGCTTCCACGCCGTCCATCTCGCCCTGAAGCTGCAGGTCCATGAGCATCACGTCGGGGCGGGTGCTGCGCATCAGCTGGAGAGCCTCGGCGCCTGTGGCGGCGGTGCCCAGGAGGGTGAGGTCGTCGTGCTGGGCGAGGATCCGCTTCAGCGACTCGAGGACGAGGGCGTCGTCGTCGACCATGACCACCGTGATCTGCACGGCAGGCAGTCTATCGGCCCGGCTGGGCGCCTGCCGGCACCGGGTCAGCTCGGGGCTGCCGGGTGGTCCCCGGAGGGTTCGGGGGATGCCCAGGGAAGGCGAACGCGGAGGGTGAACTGATCGTCGCCCTGGTGAGCCTCTGCGCTTCCGCCCAGCAGCTCGGCCCGCTCCCGGACGCCGACCAGCCCGGTCCCGGAGCCGCCGGCGAACTGGGACTGCCCGGTGCTGCGGTTGCTGAACTCCAGGCTCATGCCCCGCTGCGGGTCTCCGCCGATGCGGACGCTGACGGCCCGGTCAGCACTGTGCCGCAGGGCGTTGGTGAGCGCCTCCTGGGTGATGCGGAAGACGGCCCGCTGCAGGGCCGCGGGGGCGGAGGAGTAGCCGTCGAGGAGAATGTAGGGCCGGATCTCCAGGCCTGTCGCGGTCGAGTCGTCGAACAGGTCCTGCAGGTCCTGGGCGCCGGCGGGGGCTTTGGCCGGGGCGGAGGGTGCGACGCCGCCCTCCCGCAGCGAGGTCAGCAGCGTCCGGAGATCCAGGAGCGCCTGGTCGGCGTAGCTGCGGGTGGTGCGCAGCGCCTCGTCGAGCTGCTCCGTCTCACCGCGCTGGGTGGTCTTCTCCAGGCTGCCGACCTGCAGGGAGAGCCCGGAGAGCCGGCTGGCGAGAGTGTCGTGGACCTCCCGGGCGAGGTCGTGGCGCTCCCGCTGCCGGGTGAGCTCGTCGGTGAGTTCCCCCGCACTGTGCTGGGCGGCCTGTGCCTGGACTTTGGCCTGTTCGGCGGAGCGCCGCTGCCGGGCCCAGAAGGAGATGCCCAGCACCAGCCCCAGGCAGATCATGGTCAGCGCAGCGACCAGCAGCTGTCCGGTGCGCTGGTAGTCCTCATCGGGCCAGTGCTGCAGGGCGCTGAGGTGGATGGCGGCGTTCACCAGGATGGCAGCGAACCCGGCTCCGGCCACCGCCCAGTGCCAGCGCTGACGGCAGCGAGCGATCCACACGGCCAGGCCCACAGCCAGCACGTACGGGTCAGCCTGCACGATGACTGCGTTCGCCGCGCCGACGGCCAGCAGCAGAGAGGGCAGCCGTCGGTACCAGGGCAGGGTCAGCAGCACGAGCATTCCCAGCATGAATTGGACGACGCCGAAGTCGGTGATCTCGTCCGTGCCAGGGTCCAGGGCCCGGGGGGACGTCATCATCGCGCTGGTGAGCACCAGCATCCCGACGAACATCATCAGCACGACGGCGGCGCAGGAGGCCAGCAGGTGCAGTACCGGCCGCTGCCGGTTTCGGGGGGTCATTTCCGCAAGTCTACTGAGCGCCCACACGCCTGAGCAGGGCGGATGGGGGCATCAGGAATGCCCGATCGGGCATGCGGGTCCGCCTGATCGCCCGTCGAACGCAGGCCCGGCGCCGGGAAGGCTGAGCATCAGCGCAGAACCGCGCATCACTCGTTCCCGACGAAAGACAGGTACACCGTGACAGCCCCGCACCAGCCCGCCGCCTCGGAGATCACCAGCGACAGCCCCAGCAGGAGGAACATCCTGGGCATCACCGCCCTCGTCACCGCGGTCGTCGGTGCCGTCTTCGCCTGCATCCCGGGCGCCCTCATCGTCGGATGGGTGCTGCTGCCCATCGCGTTCATCCTGGGACTGGTCTCCCTGTTCCTGAAGGGCAGAGGTCGCGGCACCGGCATTGCTGCGGTCATCATCTCCGTGGTCGGCACTGTCATCGGCTTCATCGTGTTCTTCGCCGTGGTGGCCGGCGCCATCGACGAGAGCTTCAACCAGGACACCGCCGCCGAGACTCCCGAAGAGTCCGACGACGCTGCCGGGGAGGGCGAGCAGGCCCCGGCCGAGGATGAGGAGCCCGCGGAGGAGGGCACCCGCGAGAATCCCTACCCGCTGGGCACCCGGATCTCCAGCGGCGACTGGGCCGTGACCGTCAACAGTGTGGACCTCGACGCTGAGGACGCAGTGCTGGCCGAGAACCAGTTCAACGAGCCCCCCGAGGACGGCAGCACCTACATCCTGGTGAACATCACCGCCGAGTACACCGGCAGCGATGCCGAGGGCGACATGCCCTGGGCCAGCGTCGAATACGTCTCCTCGGAGGGCAGCACCTTCACGGAGGCAGACGTGACGGCCGTCGCCCCGGACGCCTTCGACTCCCTCACCACCCTCTACGAGGGCGCCTCCGAAACCGGAAACATCGCCCTGCATGTTCCCGCCGACGATGTCACTGACGGTACGCTCGCCGTCACCCCGGACATGCTCGGCGACACTGTCTTCGTCGCCTTGGACTGAGGAAGCCGATCGGGCGGCCTGCCGAGTGGCGTCGGCGGCGTGAGGCTGCGGCCGTTCTACCCTGAGGGGCATGAGCAGCCCGCGCCGTCCTTCGCCCCAGGTGGCCCGCCGCCGCCGACTGGTGGCCGCGATCCTGGGCGTGCTGCTGCTCGCCCTGGTGATCTGGGGCGTCCGAGGGTTGATGGAGGCTTTCTCCGACGACGACGCCGAGGAGGGCTCGCCTGATCAGGGCCAGCAGCAGGACGAGGACATCCCCGCTCCTGAGGAGGGCGAGGATGGGGCCCAGCCAGAGGGCGATGCCGCTCAGGAGCCGGCTGAGGTCCCGGAGGGGCACTGCAGCCCCGACGACGTGCTGGTCAGCGCGAGCACCCATGCCGAGTCGTACGCCGCCGATGAGGCGGTCAGGCTGATCATGCAGGTCCGGAACGTCTCAGGGAGCGAATGCACCATCGAGGTCGGCACCGCCGAGCAGACCTGGAGCATCTCCCGGGACGGCACCGAGGTCTTCACCACCGAGCAGTGCGACATCGATGGTGAGTCCATGGAGCGGGACTTCGCCGCTGGGGAGACAGCCAGGGCGGACCTGAACTGGCCGCGCTCCGACTCCTCCGGGGACTGCGGCACCCCCGCGGACCTGCCCGGCGGGGAGTATCAGCTGACCGTAGGGGTGTCCGGAGCCGCCTCTCAGCCCCACACCTTCACGCTGGAAGGGAACGAGCCCGAATGAGCGAGCTGGACATCGCAGGCCTGTACCGCATCCGTCCTGCGCGCACCCGGGACGTGCGTGCCATCCTGGAGCTCTCGGCGCCTCTGGTGGAGCAGCGGGTGCTGGTTCCGAAGGACGCCGTCGCCTACTACGAGGGCATCCAGGAGTTCCTCATCGCCGAGGACGCCGAGGGCCGAGTGATCGGCTTCGGGGCTCTGCACGTGATGTGGGAGGACCTTGCCGAGGTGCGGACTTTGGCAACCAGCCCGGAGGCACGCGGGACCGGGCTGGGCTCCGCGCTGCTGACGCGGCTGCTGGAGCGTGCCCGGGCACTCGGGGTCGCCCGCGTGTTCTGCCTGACCTTCGAGACGGAGTTCTTCTCCCGGCACGGGTTCGAGCCGATCAGTGAGGACCGGGCGCCGGTGGACCCGGAGGTCTACGCGGAGCTGCTGCGCTCCCCGGACGAGGGGGTCGCAGAGTTCCTGGACCTCGCCCGGGTCAAGCCGAACACCCTGGGCAACACCCGGATGATCCTGTCGCTCTGAAGGAGCTGCTCCGGCTGAACCGTTTGGTCGCCGGGAGTTCATTCTCTGTTCACTCCGAAGCTGACTGCTGGACACCTCCCCTCCCTAGCGTGACGTCTGGTTCGCGCCGCGCACCTTGCTCTTGAGGCCTGACCGGCCCGGGGGAGCGGAGGGGACCAGTGACAGCACCAAAGGACTCCGCGGCGCATCTCTGCAGTGTCTCGGAGACAGAATCCTTCAGAGAGGGACACCAAGTGAACGTTTCGAGCTTCGGCCGCGCTGCGGCCATCCTGTCCGTGGCATCCCTGGCGCTGGTCGCCTGCGGCGACAACGGCGACGTCGACGAGACTGACGAGAACGGCGGCGGCGTCGAGGAGAACGGCGACAACGGGGAAGCATCCGGCGACGTCGACCTCGCCTCGGTCTCCGGTAACCTCGCCGGCGCAGGCGCCTCCTCCTTCCAGCTGGCCATTCAGGAGTGGCAGGCCGAGTTCCCGAACATCACCGACGGCGCCAACGTCGACTACGACCCGGTGGGCTCCGGGGACGGTCGCGCCCAGTTCCTCAACGAGGCTGTGGCCTTCGCCGGCTCCGACGCGCTGATGGACGAGGAGGAGTTTGAGGAGTCCCAGGGACGGTGCGGCGACGACGGCGCATTCCACATCCCCACCGCCATCCTGCCGATCGCCGTGGGGGTGAATCTTGAGGGAGTGGATGAGCTGAATCTCGACGGGGAGACCATCGCCCAGATCTTCTCCGGCGAGATCACCTCTTGGGACGACGACGCGATCGCCGAGCTCAACGAGGACGCCGAGCTGCCGTCCGAGACCATCACCGTGGTCCACCGCCAGGACTCATCCGGCACCACTGAGAACTTCACCGACTACCTCGAGCAGGCCACCGAGGCCTGGGCCTGGGACGCCGACTCTGAGTGGCCCGGCGACATCTCCGCCGAGACCGGTGACGGCACCTCCGGCGTGATCGAGGCAGCCCTTTCCGTGGATGGTGCGATCACCTACGCCGACGCCGAGCAGGCCGAGCAGGGCGGCCTGACCTCGGTCAGCCTGGTCATCGGCGAGGACGCCACCGGACCCAGTCCGGAGGCCGCAGCTGAGGCGGTCGCCTCCTCCGAGCTGCGCGGTGAGGGCGCCGACAATGACATGGGCTTCGACCTGAACCGCGCCACCGATGAGGAGGGCGCATATCCGATCGTCCAGGTGGCCTACACCATCTGGTGCAACGAGTACTCCGACGAGGAGGAGGCCGAGCTGGCTCAGGCCTTCGCCGCCTACATCACTTCTGAGGATGCCCAGCAGATCGCCGCCGAGGAGGCCGGCGCCGCCCCGCTGAACGACGAGCTGATGGAGCAGGCGCAGGAATCCATCAGCCAGATCTCAGCAGGCTGACCCGTTCCCACCACGCACCATTTCTGAGGGAGACCCGGTGACCACCACCGACGAGGAGACCCCCAGCGGGCCCAGGACCACCGCCCGCCGAGGCGCCGGCGTGAACTCGCTGGCAGCCGGTGACAAGGCCGGCGCCGGCATGGACAGGGCCTTCGCGAACCTGGCGAAGTTCGCCGGCATCTTCATCCTGATCATCCTCGCCTTCGTCGCGATCTTCCTGTCCTACAACTCAGGAGGCGCCCTCTACCAGGAGGAGGAAGGGCTGGTCATCGGCCGGTTCCTGGAGTACGCCTGGCCCTTCGTCGTCGGGACGATCGTCGTCGCGCTCCTGGCGCTGATCATGGCGGCGCCGGTCTCCACCGGTGTGGCCCTCTACATCTCCCACTATGCGCCCCCGAGGGCGTCGAAGACCATCGGGTACGTGGTGGACCTGCTGGCGGCGATCCCGTCGGTGGTCTACGGGGCCTGGGGGATGTTCGTCCTGGCCCCGGCGATGCTGCCGCTCTACCACTGGCTGAACCAGTGGCTGTACCAGCGGCCCCAGGAGAGCTTCGGCTGGGGGATCCCGCTGTTTGCGGGGTCCCCGGGCCTGGGGCAGAACCTCTTCACCGCGTCGGTGGTGCTGGCGGTGATGATCCTGCCGATCGCAGCGTCGGTGCAGCGAGAGATCTTCATCCAGACTCCCAAGCTGCACGAGGAGGCTGCCCTGGCGCTGGGCGCCACCCGCTGGGAGATGATCCGGATGGCGGTGCTGCCGTTCTCCCGGGCAGGGATCATCTCCGCGAACATGCTCGCCCTGGGGCGTGCCCTCGGCGAGACGATGGCGGTGGTGATGGTGGTCTCGGGGCTCGGGTTCCAATGGTCGCTGATCTCCGCCGGCAACTCCACCATTCCGCGCGAGATCGCCCTGAACTTCGGCGAGACCGCGCAGGGCACCGAACGCTGGCACCAGCTGATCGCGCTCGGCCTGGTGCTGTTCATCCTCACCCTGATCGTCAATCTGATCGCCCGATGGATCGTGTCCCGCCACCAGGAATTCTCGGGAGCCAACTGATGAGTCAGACAGACATCCGAACGCCCACCCAGGCCTCCGTGGAGGGGCCCGCCGGCGCCCCGTCATCCGGGGGCAGCCCGAGCCGGCTCATCCGGCCCGACTCGCTGGCCGGCAACGTGCTTCCCAGGTGGTTCCTGCTGGCCTGCGCGGCAGGCGGGATCGTGATCGGCTTCGCTCTCCAGGCGCTCCTGAGTCTGGGGGCTGAGGAGCTCAGCATCAGCTGGGGCCTGTGGTTCGTCCTCGCCGCGGCGGCGCACCTCGCCCTGGCCTACGGGATCACCCGCCGGCAGATCGGGCGTCGCAAAGCAGCGGACGAGATGGGGCGAAACTTGGTCTACGTGGCCTTCGCCATCGCGATGATTCCGCTGATCTCGGTGATCTGGTCGGTGACCTCCGACGGCGTGCAGGGACTCACCAACGCCGGCTTCTTCACGGACGACATGAGCCAGCACAACGCCCAGTCCTCCGAGCGCCGCATCCACGAGGGCGAAGAGCCGATGGGCGGCGGCGTGCGGCACGCGATCATCGGCTCCCTGATGATCACCCTCACCGCCACTGTGATCTCGGTGCCCATCGGCCTGCTGACCTCCATCTACCTCGTCGAGTACTCTCGGGGCGGGCCGCTCTCCCGCGGCATCACCTTCTTCGTGGACGTGATGACCGGCATCCCCTCGATCGTCGCGGGCCTGTTCGGCGCCGCCGCTGTCTCCGTGATCCTGATGGTCGGCAGCGAGGCGGGCCTGTGGAGCATGGGCGCGGGGCAGTACGGCATGGGCATCACCGCTTCCGCG
Organism: Nesterenkonia populi; assembly: GCF_007994735.1. NCBI lineage: Bacteria > Bacillati > Actinomycetota > Actinomycetes > Micrococcales > Micrococcaceae > Nesterenkonia > Nesterenkonia populi. The sequence goes on from NZ_VOIL01000001.1 coordinate 779,779, forward strand.
GCGCTGAGCGTGCTGATGATCCCCGTCGTCGTGCGCACCACCGAGGAGATGCTCCGCGTGGTCCCCAACGAGCTCCGCGAAGCCTCCTACGCCCTCGGCGTGCGGAAGTGGCGCACCATCCTGAAAGTCGTCATTCCGACGGCGATCTCCGGCATCGCCGCCGGGGTCACTCTGGCCATCGCCCGGGTCATCGGCGAGACCGCCCCCATCCTGCTCACCGCGGGCACCCTGACCCGCGTCAACTGGGACATGCTCGACACCTCCGGAATGATGACCCTTCCGGTGTACATCTACCAGACCTTCCAGTACCCCACCGGCACCGGGGACCTCTCCTACCTCTCCGAGCAGCGAGCCTGGGGCGCGGCCCTGGTCCTGATCACCATCGTGATGCTGCTGAACCTGGCAGCCCGGGTCATCGCACACCTGTTCGCCCCCAAGAAGACCGGCCGCTGAGGAGCCAGAACCTGCCATGTCCAAGAGCATCACCGCCAAAGACCTCAACGTCTACTACGGGGACTTCCTCGCCGTCGAAGGCGTCAGCATCAGCATCGCCCCCAAGTCGGTCACCGCGTTCATCGGCCCCTCCGGGTGCGGCAAGACCACCTTCCTGCGCACCCTCAACCGGATGCACGAGGTGCTCCCCGGGGCTCGGGTGGAGGGCGAGCTGCTCCTGGACCAGGACAACATCTACGGCCCCGGCGTCGACCCCGTCACCGTCCGCTCCATGGTCGGGATGGTGTTCCAGCGGCCCAACCCGTTCCCCACTATGAGCATCCGGGAGAACGTCCTGGCCGGCTACAGGCTCAACGGCGCCCGGCTGTCCAAGTCCGACGCGGAGGACATCGCCGAGAAGGCCCTGCGCGGCGCCAACCTCTGGAACGAGGTCAAGGACCGACTCGACAAGCCCGGCTCCGGCCTCTCCGGGGGTCAGCAGCAGCGCCTCTGCATCGCCCGAACCGTGGCTGTGGAGCCCGACGTCATCCTGATGGACGAGCCCTGCTCCGCCCTCGACCCGATCTCCACCCTCGCCATCGAAGATCTCATCGCGGATCTGAAGAACGAGTACACCGTGGTGATCGTCACCCACAACATGCAGCAGGCCTCCCGGGTGAGCGAGAAGACCGCCTTCTTCAACATCGAAGGCACCGGAAGGCCCGGCAAGCTGTTCGAGTACAACGACACCCGCACCATCTTCAACAATCCTGACAGCCCTGAGACCGAGCGCTACGTGACGGGTCAGTTCGGCTGATCGGCTCAGGCTCAGGTCACAGCAGGTGGCTGAGGCCGAACGTGAGGGCGGCGGCAGCCACGACTCCGACCACCGGGGTGGCCGCCCAGTAGAGCGCGATGCGGCGGAACTGGCGCCAGTTCACCGTGGCGAACCGCTGGTTGGAGCCGGCGCCCATGATCGCTGAGGCCGCGGTGAATGAGGTGGACAGCGGCAGAGCCGCCACCAGGGAGCCGAGCACGAGCAGGCCTGCTGTCGTCGTGGTGCTGACCATGCCGCGCAGCGGGTCCATCGCCACGAGCCGGTGCCCCAGCACGTGCCCGATCCGCCACCCGCCGTTCAGGCACCCCAGGGCGATGACTCCTGCGCAGAGCACCGCCCCCAGCCCCAACCACAGGTCGCCGTCGGGCACGCCGGCGGCGGTCAGCGCGATCAGCGCGACCATCAGGAACCGTTGCCCCTGCTGGATGCCGGTGCCGAAGCTCGTCAGCCCCACGCTCACGCACTGCGCCATCCGGGAGGTCCGGTTGATCTCCTCGGCCTCCTCGCCGCGCACCAGCCGGGCCGCCAGGAACACCAGCAGGTAGGCGACCAGGAAAGCCGCCACCGGGGAGACGAGCAGCGGCAGGATCGGAGTCATCCACGGCATCCCCAGAATGTCCTGCCCCTCGGCCCCCGAGACGACCGCGGCCGCCAGGGTCGCGCCCAGCAGCGCCGAGAGCAGGATGTGGGTGATGGAGGTCGGCATCCCCTGGAAGTAGGTGTGCAGGCTCCAGCCCAGGACCGTCAGCAGCGACACCAGCACGACCAGCAGGGTCAGCTCCGAGCTCATTGAGGGGAAGTCGAACCAGGTGTAGAGATACAGGCCCACGGGCAGTGCGGAGAGCACCCCCGCCGCGGTGCAGGCGGCGGCCAGGCGGGTCGCGGCCCGGGCGGTCAGGGCGCGGGTGCGGACCGGAATGGCAATGGCGTTCGGCACATCATGAAGGCCCGACAGATACAGGGTCGGCACCAGGACCACGACGACCAGGGCCAGCAGAAGCAGCTCCACCGATCAGGACTCCCGCACCACGATGGACCCGCATACTGTGGCGACGTCGTCACGCAGCGCGTGCACCGCCGCGAGGATCTCCGAGGACAGTTCCGCGTGCTGCAGGGCGACCCCCGGCTGCAGGGTCCCGTCTGTGGAGGTGAACCATTCCCGGTGCCCCCGGTTGGCCTGCTTGGTGAGCCGCTGCGTCTGGGACCAGTACTCCTCCAGGTGGTCCAAATCGTCCAGGCGCCGCAGGGCTGAGGCGGTCAGCTCCACCTGGCGGTCCGCGATCTCCAGCTGCTGGTGCGCCTGCTCCGGCAGGGCCAGCCCGGACCGGGAGATCAGCAGGTCGCCCACCGCCACGAGGTGCTCCATCGCACGGTTGAGCCCGGAGGAGATCGCGTAGATATCCTCACGCGGGATGGGGGTCAGGAAGACGCTGCGGATCTGTGTCATCAGCGCCAGGTGCTTATCCATCGCCCTGCCTTCCAGGGAGAGGAGGTCCTCGCGGTGCGACGGCCGCTCGGAGGAGGCGGTGCCCAGCAGCTCAGCCAGCAGGCTGGTGCCTGAGCGGAGCTCGTCGGCGATCTCAGCGAGCAGGTTGGCCGGCCCGTCATGGCGCGCCCGGTTCAGAGCAATCATGCGTCCCCACAGCGATAAGAATGAACAGAGAGTCAACTACGGGTTCTGAGTGTATAGCGCAGAGGTGAACGCGTGAGGGGAGAGGGGTGGGTGCCGGGCTGGGAACGCCTCACGGCGCGTGGCCGCTCGCAGCGGCAAATGGTTGGAGCCCGGGGGTTACCTGCAGCCCGGCACCGCGCGTACAAGTTTGGGGGCTGTGCATGGGGTGCGTCAAGGAGCGGGGCTCGCCCGATGTGCGGGCGGGCTGCAGCATCCCTCTTATTTCACGTAGTGGGTGCCGTTGGCTGCCGGTGGGCGGACCCGGCCCACGAATCCTGCCACCGCGAAGATCGTGATGATGTAGGGGAGCATCAGCAGCATCTCCGAGGCTACGGGGGTGCCGATTGCGGAGAGGGTGTTGCCCAGTGAGGTGGAGAACCCGAACAGCAGGGCCGCCAGCAGTGCGGAGATCGGCCGCCAACGTCCCAGGATCATCGCGGCCAGGGCGATGAAACCCTGGCCCGCGGAGATCTCGGGCCCGAATGCGAGGCCCTGCCCCACGGTGAAGGAGGCCCCGCCGAGACCGGCGATCGCGCCGCCGAGGATCACGTTGCGCACTCGTGTGCGGTTGACGCTGATGCCTACTGTGTCTGCTGCTTTGGGGTGCTCGCCCACGGCACGGATCCGCAGCCCCCATCGGGAGCGGAACAGCATGATGTGCAGGATGATGACGACGACGTACATCAGGTAGACCAGGATGGTCTGGTTGAACAGCACCGGCCCGAGGATCGGGATCTCGGAGAGGAAGGGGATAGGCAGGCGGTCCAGCTGCTGCCGGGCGTTCCACACTCCTGCGTTCTCAGTGAGCAGGGTGGAGTAGAAGAAGCTGGTCAGCCCGAGGACGAGGACGTTGAGCACCACACCTACGATGATTTGGTTGACCTGGTACTTCACGGAGAAGAACACCAGCAGCGCACCGACCGCTGCCCCGGCGAACGGTGCGGCGATCAGCCCGAAGTAGGCGTTGGTGAGGAGCGACGCCGCGACGGCTGCCAGGAAGGCCCCGGCGAGCAGCTGCGCCTCGATGGCGATGTTGATGACGCCCGACCGTTCGCCGACGAGTCCGCAGAGCGCGCCGAAGATCAGGGGGACGGAGAGCGCCAGAGCGCCGGTGAGCATCGTGGTCAGCGGGATGACCGCGCCGCGGCCGGAGCCTGCCCAGATCAGGAATGCGAGCACGAAGAGGGTGCCGAAGAGGATCGGCACGAACAGCTGGGGTCTCCTGCGCTGGGCTGCCCGCCAGAACGCGTAGCCCGTCAGGCCGGCCAGCAGCACGGCACAGACCAGCCCCCCGGCGAGGGAGGGGATGGTGAGCGGCGGGATCTCCACGAAGTCCCGGGCGCTGGCGACCCGGAAGATGGTGGTGCTGCCGCTGGAAACCGTCAGCGGGAACAGGGCGCTGAGCAGGAAGAGGATCAGGTAGGTGATCGGGTACTTCCAGCTGATCGGCTGGAGGGGTGCTTCACCGGTCTTGTGCTCTTGGGCGACCACACTCATGCGGGGACCTCCTCGGCGCGCTTGGCCCTGCGGCGCGAGATCTTCTTGCCGGGGTTCTCCGGGTCCGGCAGGAAGAAGATGGCCCGGACCAGCGGGGGTGCGGCGATCAGCAGCACGATGACCGACTGGACCACCAGGATGATGTCGATGGGTGTCCCGGTGGAGGCCTGCATCAGCACGCCGCCGGCCTGCAGGCCGCCGAACAGCAGGCCGGCCAGGAAGGTGCCCAGCGGCTTGGAGCGGCCCAGCAGCGCCACGGTGATCGCATCGAAGCCCAAGGAGCCGGCGATGCCGCCGGTCAGTGAGTACTGGGTGCCGAGCACGTGCGCGGCGCCGGCGAGTCCGCCGAGCCCGCCGCCGATGATCAGCACCAGGGCGGTGGCCTTGGGCACGGAGATCCCGGCCGTGCGGGCGGCTTCGGGGTTCTCTCCGATGGCGCGCATCTCGAACCCGAGGGTGGAGCGCTCCAGCAGCCACCAGACGAAGAACGTGGCGAGGATGGCCAGCAGGAACCCGGCGTGCAGCCGGAATCCGTCGCCGAGGAGGCCGAAGAGCCGGGCCGACTCATCCACCCCGGTGGAGCGGGGTTGGTTGGAGCCGGTCTGGACGAACCACTGCTGCTGCAGCAGCCAGGCCAGCAGGTAGAGCGCGATGTGGTTGAGCATGATCGTGACGATCACCTCGTTCGCGCCGGTGCGTGCTTTCAGCACACCGGCGATGCCGCCCCAGATTGCGCCGCCGAGCAGCCCGCCGAACAGGGCGAACAGCATGTGGATGCCCACCGGCATGCTCACTGCGTAGCCGAGGAAGCCCGCGGAGGTCGCGCCCAGGATGATCTGGCCCTGGCCGCCGATGTTCAGCATCCCGGACCGGAAGCCGATGGCGATGCCGAGGCCGCAGAGGATCAGCGGCACCGCGTTGGTCATCGTCTCGGTGAGCGGCCGGACGGATCGGGAGAGGTCCGCGGCCGTCCAGTCGAACACGGCGCCGCGGAAGAGGGCGGTGTAGGCCTCGGAGATGGTGGCCCAGCTGGTGGCGAAGAAGTCGCCGGGCTGCGTGAAGAAGTACCCCATGGTGGAGCGCACGTTGGGATCCGCAGCGAGGATCAGCAGCGCGCCCACGGCCAGAGCGATCACCAGTGCCAGCAGGGAGACGACTGCGGAGGACTGGCCCATTTCGCGGATGGCCCGCGCCAGCTTGGACTCGGCGTCGGCCAGGGCACCCTTCTGCGCGTCCTTGGTCTGGGGGTCTGTGTCTTGGCTCATCCGTCCACTTCCTCATCCATCTCGGAGAGCGTGGTCTGGTGCTCGGCGGCGATGCGCTCCGCCTCCTCGGAGGGGACGCCGGCCATCATCAGGCCGAGCACGTCCCGGGAGGTGTGCGGTCCGACGATGCCGATCACCCGGCCGCGGTACATCACCGCGATCCGGTCGGCGATGTTCAGCGCCTCGTCCAGCTCGGTGGAGACGATCAGGCACGGGGTGCCCTTGTCGCGCTCCTCGATGATGGTGCGGTGCACGAACTCGATGGAGCCGACGTCGAGCCCGCGGGTGGGCTGCGAGGCCACAAAGAGCTTCAGGTCCCGGCTCATCTCCCGGGCCAGCACCACCTTCTGCTGATTGCCGCCGGAGAGGGTGCGGATCGGATCGTCCACCGTGCCCATCCGGACGTCGAACCGTGTGGTCTGCTCCTGGGCGGCGGCTCGCATCACCGCGGGCTTCATCGCTGGGCCGGAGGCGTAGGGAGGCTGGTCGTACATGTCCAGCACAAAGTTCTCCGTGATGCTGAAGCCGGCGACCACCCCGTCGGTGGAGCGGTCCTCCGGCACAAAGCCGAGGCCGGAGTTCAGCCGTTCCTTCACGCTCTTTCCCTTCAGGCTTTCCCCGTTGAGGCGGATATCCCCGGAGGCGGCCTGCCTCACCCCGAGGATCGCCTGGGTCAGTTCGGTCTGGCCGTTGCCGTCCACTCCGGCGACAGCCAGAATCTCCCCGGCCTTCACATCCAGGGTGACGCTGTCCAGCGTCACCTTCCCGTTTCCGGACAGGACGGTCAGCCCCTCAATCTCCAGTGCTGCCTCTCCTGGCTGGGCGGGCTGCTTCTGGGTGGTGAGGCTGACCTCGCGGCCCACCATGAGGCTGGCCAGCTCGGTCTCGGAGGCGGTGGGCTCTGCGGAGCCGACCACCTCGCCGCGGCGGATCACCGTGATGGTGTCAGCCACAGCTTTCACCTCACGCAGCTTGTGCGTGATGAAGAGGATGGAGGTGCCTGCCTCCTTGAGCTGACGCATGATGCTGATCAGCTCGTCCGTCTCCTGGGGTGTGAGGACCGCGGTGGGCTCGTCCAGGATCAGGACTCTGGCGTCCCGCGCCAAGGCTTTGATGATCTCGACGCGCTGCTGGGCGCCGACCGGAAGCTCCTCGATGGTCGTGTCCGGGTCGACGTCGAACCCGAAGCGGGCCGAGATCTCCTCAACCCGCTTCCGGGCGGCGGCGAAGTCGATCATCCCGGCCCCGGAGGTGGGCTCGTAGCCCAGCGCGACGGATTCGGTCACTGAGAAGACCGGGATCAGCATGAAGTGCTGGTGCACCATGCCGATCCCGGCCGCCACGGCATCGCCCGGGCCGCTGAAGCTCACCGGCTCATCGTCCAGCAGCATCTGCCCCGAGGTGGGGGCGTGCATCCCATAGATGGTGTTCATCAGGGTGGACTTGCCGGCCCCGTTCTCACCCAGCAGAGCGTGGATCTGCCCCGGCTCTACGGTCAGGCTGATGCTGTCATTGGCGGTGAAGGAGCCGAACCTCTTGGTGATGTCTCTCAGCTCAAGTTTCACGTCGGCACCCTACGTGCTGCTGGCGTCAGCGTTCGACCCGTGGAGGCTTCTCACTCGTCCTCTTCGGCCTCGTCCTCGTCGCCAGCCTCGGCGTCGTCCTCGGAGGGAGCGTTGTCGCTCTCGACCACGGTCTCACCGGCAATGATCTCCTCGGTGATCTGCTCGACGGCCTCAACGACCTCCTCCGGGACATCGTCCTCGAAGTCGTGGAACGGTGCCAGGCCGACACCCTCGTTCTCGAGGTCCCCGACATAGGGCTCGTTGCTGAACTCTTCGTTCACACCCTCTTCGATGGTGTCGTACACAGCCTGGGAGATCTGCTTCAGCACGGAGGTCAGGATGATGTCACCGTATTCGGTGGACTCGTAGCCGTCGGAGTCAACCCAGATCATCTGGGCGTCGGCGGACTCGATGGCCGGGCCCGCGCCCAGGCCGGCGTTGCCGGCGACCGGCATGATGATGTCGGCGTCCTGGGCCAAGAGCTGCTCGGTGACCTGCTGGCCCTGGGTCTGGTCGGAGAAGTCGCCGGAGAAGGAGCCGTTCTGGGCGTCCTTGTCCCAGCCGACGAGCTCGACGTCTTCGTCGTTGTCCTCGTTGTAGCGGTCCACGCCGTCGGAGAAGCCGTCCATGAACACGGTCACCGAGGGGATCTGGATGCCGCCCCAGGTGCCCACGGTGCCTGACTCGGTCATGGCCGCGGCCACGTAGCCGCCCAGGTAGGCGGCCTCGGCGGTGTTGAAGACCAGGGGCTTGGCGTTCTCGTGCTCCTCGGAGAAGACTTCGTCGATGAGGGCGAAGTCGGTGTCCGGGTTGGCCCCGGCGGCAGCGTTCAGAGACTCCTCCAGGAGGAAGCCGACGCCGAAGACGACGTCGCAGCCCTGCTGGACCATGGCGTCCACGTTGGTGTCGTAGTCAGCCTCGGACTGGGACTCCGCGGTCTGGTCGTCGACGCCGAAGTCCTCGATGGCGTCCTGGAGACCCTCGTAGGCGGACTGGTTGAAGGACTGGTCGTCCCAGCCGCCCTCGTCGGAGACCAGGCATGCGGTGTAGTCGACGTCTTCAGCAGCCTCGCCGTTCTCGCCGTCGCCGTTCTCCTCATCGGGGGCTTCGCCGCAGGCGGAGAGCGTCAGTGCGGCAGCGGCGGCCAGGGCAATGCCGGCACGTGAGGTGATGGGCTTCATGTAGGGGCTCCTCAGAGATGCGATGTGAGTGAAAGCTGCGTCGTTCCTCGCAGCATTGGAGAGCATCTTACGTCCGGACGTGTTTCTTCTGTGTATCTCACCATTGTCCGCATCATTGTGGCAACGGATCGTGCGGTGAGGGCGGCTCAGTCCAGGGTGCCTGCTCTATATGAGCGTGCCGAGCGCTCGAGCTCTTCAGCCGTACGGACCAGCTGGTTGGCCCGGGAGGTCAGCTGGCGTGCATCCTCCTTGGAGAGGCGCTGCCTGTCCGTCCAGAGGGCCTGTCCTCGCGCGATGACCCGGCAGAAGGCCGCGGCCCGGTCGAACGCGACGTCGATGTCGCCGTCGTGCATCCCGCTGAGCACCCGGTCTGCCAGGCGTGTCATCTCTTCGGCGGTGGGCGGCTCCGCGATTCCGGCGATGACGTGCGGGGCGGAGTCGGAGCGGCCCAGCTGGTAGTACTCGCTCATCCGTTCGGGGGAGGAGTGGACCGCGGTGCGCAGCGCGTAGATGCGCCAGAGGGAGCCGGCCAGCGAGTGGGCCGAGGAGTGTGCCCACAGTCCGGCGACGGCGTCGATCCCCTCGGTCTCGGCGAGCCGGACGAACCGTGCGGTCAGATCGGGGTCGCCGGCGCTGCGCCCGGCGTCGACCAGTGCGTGGGCGGAGTCGTGGGCCGCTTGGGAGATCGCGGCAGGGTCGGCTCCGCCTTCGCGGCGGTCAAAGCTGGCGGGGTCGTTGTAGGCCGGGCGGCGGAAGCGCGGAGCATCGCTCATATGATGCGAGGATACGCGCCAGCTTCGGTGCGGCACCACCGCCGCTGTGGGAGAGCAGCCTTCTGTCCTGGGTGCGGATCGACGGGCGCAGGGGGCGTCTCCCTCAGCTGCCTGTTCTACGGGTGGTGCGTCTGCCTCTCAGCAATGAGCTGGCGGTAGCCGTCCTGATAGCTCGGAAACTGCAGCTCGCCGAACCAGCCTGAGAGTCGTGAGCCGTCGAAGACGTTGCCGCTCGGTTCCTCGGGGGTGATTCTGGGCGGGGGACTGAGGGCGAGCAGATCGGCGATGAACGTGACCACTTCACCGAGCGGGGCCGGGTGCTGGTCGACTGCGTGCAGCAGCTCAGGCGGTGAGGGGTGGGTGAGCATCGCGTGGAGGATGCTGACCAGGTCCGTTTCGTGGATCCGGTTGGTTCGTCTGGCGTACTGCACGGATTCGCCGCTGAGAACCTTGCGCAGCCGCATTCCACGCCCCGGGCCGTAGATGCCCGCTGGACGCACGATGTGGGCGCCGAAAAGCTGCTTGGCCAGTGCTTCGCCTTCGAGGAGCCTCTCGGCCCGTGGTGTGACAGGAGCTGCCGGGTCTGCTTCTGAAATCGGTTCTGCCCGCCCCGGGCCGTCGAAGATCCCGGTCGAGGAGACCATCACTGTCCGTTCCGGGGGTGAGGGGAGCGCCTCTGCCAGATGCTTGAGGGCGGTCGCATAGCCGTCGGGGTGATCTGAGCCGCCGATGCTGGGGGTGATGGTGATGACCATTGTGTCCACCTGCGGCAACGAGACAGGTGGCGGCGAGAGAAGGTCAACAGCCAGAGGGATGATGCTGGAGGGCAGCGAGGCGGTGGTGCGCCGCAGCCCAAATGCCTCCCCACCGTCGGCGATGAGGCGCTCGGCCAGGCGGGTGCCTACTTTTCCGCACCCGACCAGCAGTGTTCGGGAAGCGAGGGTGCTCACAGTTGGATCCTTTCAGGGTGACGAAGCGTCATGCTTCACACCTATTCTGCCGGAGTGCAGATGGGGCGAAGCTGGATACCGCGATGGGATATGATGAAGGGCGCGTTTCCGCGTGCCCAACGACCCGGGACAGCCTTCTGGGTACCAGGCGTGCGGAACGTCGTTGGACAATCGAATACACGGATGCCGCCTCATAGCGGCGGCATGGGCCTTTAGCTCAGTTGGTAGAGCATCGGACTTCAAATAGGAGCGCCCCAGCGGAAACGTTGGGGATGACACCACTCAAAGTCGGGGAACCCTTCCTAGATCATCTAGATGGCAATCCCGAGCCAAGCCGAGACAGCTGTCTCGGAAGGTGTAGAGACTGGACGGGTGGCACCTACGGCAGACGCTACGGTGAAGGGACAGTCCAGACCACGAACGCCCAGCAGGGCGGCGGCGAAAGCCGAAGTGGGAGGTTAATCCGCTGGTCGCGGGTTCGAGTCCCGCAGGGCCCACCGTGAACACAAAACCCCCAGTCAGTGCGATATGACTAGGGGGTTTTGTCGTGCGGCATCGGCCGAATCGATGACGTTGTGCGGGGACCACTCGACTCAGCAGCCCTCCTTGGTGGCCGTTTACTGCAACTCCAGGCGGGCAGGGTGCCCGTGCACATGAGTTCTACCCATCCAAAGTTGCGTCGAGAGCTGCTTTAACCGTCGAGACGCAACTTTCAATGGGTCATCGGAGGGGAAAGAACCGGTGCAACCCCGTGAGAGTTGCACACGAAGACAAGCGTCATGATGTATCCCGACCTGGGTCTCTAGCCAGCTTCGAGACGATCTCTCTGAGGATGAGGCCACCCATCGTCGTAGGCCAGGCCGAAATCCGCCGCCATAACAGTCCTCTATGGGATGCGGGGCATTAGCGTCGGACCATTTCGGGACGAGATCGACGGCCTGCTGAAGAATGTCGTTCGCGTCGTTCCTGTCGGCGGGGCGACTGTCACCGCTGCTGTGTTCAGAGGCGTCTAAAGTGCAAGTCATGAGCGCTCAGCGGGAGGGTCTGCTGTCGCGAGAGGATGTGAGCAGGGTCGATGGCCTGCCGGTGATGAGGGTAGAGCGCATGATCGCAGACCTGGTGGAGACCAACCAGGACCTCTCGCTGGTGGGAGACGTCCTCAGCGATGCCCGCCGGGCCGGACTGATTGCCTCGGATGCGAAACTGGCGCACTATCTGGAGCCTCTGGCGCGGCGGAATCAGCGTTCCTCCGGTACGGACTTGCGAGAGTGCCTCTACGAAGTGGCAGGCGTTTCAACTGGACAGTGAACAGTACGGCAGCTGGAAGACGTTCTCCGCCGCCTACAAGGCGGTCGCCAGGAACGATCAGCGGGCAACGGTGGATGCGCATCTGCGCTTCGCCGTCTTCGACCGGTTCCTCTGCCGAGTCTTCGCAGACCAGGAACGCAGTGAATGGCTGCTGAAGGGCGGAACCGGTCTTCTCGCGCGCGTTCCCGACTTGCGTGCAACCAAGGATGTGGACCTGGTCACCACAGAGAAAGAGCTCCACGACGCGCAGGGAGCTCTCATCGACGTGGCTCAGCGGGACCTCGGAGACCACGTGGAGTTCCACTTCAAATCCTCCCAGCCCACAGGCGGGGGAGAGAACCAGCCGAACGTCCAGGCACGGCAGGTGACCTTCGTCTGTTCGGACGCGGATACCGGCCGGTGGATCGGGGATGTGAAGGTGGACCTGGCCTGGCAGTGCAGTACTGGCCAGGACCACTCGAGGATGCACAGCCGGCCGAGGACAAGGACTACTGGGCGAACATGAGGTTCATCCTCTGCTGAGGATCGCCTTCGAGCGGATGCGCTGGTGGCATTTCTGCCCGAGACCGAATAGCGCGGACACCCTCAGCAGGCTCCTTGAAGTTACTTCAGCGGGACGGACTCGCTGGCAGGCAGGAAGCGCTGTCAAGATCGAGCAGAAGAAGGCGCGGCTCGATCAGGACCTTTGACCACTCTGAGGGGATGTTCCGGTACACCCCGGGTGCACCCGAGGGTCGTTTACGCTGGGTTTTGACCAGTTCTATCCAACGCACGCCAACGCCCTGATCTGGAGTTTTTCTAAAGCGCCATGCCAGAGCTGGGTCTCGAACGGACTTTCAATCCGATGATCTAGACTCAAAGAGACCTCCTGGCGAGGCGCCGGCTCAGTCGTCCCGCAGGCAACCGACAGTGCAGTCCATGGGATGGGTCTTATGCCAGTCTTCGAATATCGGTCCTACATTCCCTTCCCGCGAGAGAGCGTCTTCTCCTGGTACGCCCGCCCCGGCGCGCTCACCCGCCTCCATCCGCCTTTCGCCGGACGAGTGGTTCAAGAGCCCTCCAACGGGCTCGAAGAGGGCTCCCAGTCGACTCTGGGGATCAACCTCCCCGGAGTGTGGGGCACGAGCCTGACCGCTGTCGCCGGGCTGCTGACTTCCCAGCTCGGCATCCCGCTGCGCACATGGATGCACTGGAAGGCGCGGCACACTGACTTCACCGCCGGCTCGGGCTTCTCCGACGACATCGTCTCCGGCCCGCTCTCCGAATGGCATCACGAAAGGGAGTTCTCCGATGAGAACGGCGGAACCCTGCTCACAGAAAAGGTGCACTACGAACTTCCCCTGCTCCGCCGGGTGCCCTCCGCGGTCTCCGGAGCTGCAGCCTCCCGATTCGAAGCTGAGCTGCGCAGAATCTTCGAGTACAGGGAGCGTCAGACAGCAGAAGAGCTGGCATTCCACCAGAGCCTCGGCACGCTCGCCTCATCGCCCGAGCCGCCGAAACCTCGTGCAGCGGCAGTCTCCGGAGCCTCAGGGCTGATCGGCAGGCAGGTCTGCGCCCTGCTGGGCGGTGCTGGAATCGAGGTCAGGCCCATGGTCCGTGCCTCATCGTCCTCATCCAGCACGAACACCGCCGCAGGTCACAGCGGGCGCGTGATCCCATGGGATCCGCAGGCCCAGAAGCTGGACCCTGCAGAGTTCGAGGACGTCGACGTGGTCATCCACCTGGCGGGCCACCCATTGGCCGGACGGTTCACCGCCTCGCATAAGCGCAGGGTCAGGGCCTCCCGCGTTGACGGCACGGAGCTGATCGCCCGTGCTCTTGCTCGTGCCGAAGCCTCGGATCACCGGGGCCGCGCCCTGGTCAGCGGCTCAGCCGTCGGATTCTACGGCGCGACGCCGCAGGACCGCGCCCACCACCAGCAGGAGATCCTGACCGAAGACCTACCCGCAGGCACAGACTTTCTCGCGGACGTCTGCCGGCAGTGGGAGAAAGCAACGGCTCTGGCCCGGGACGCCGGAGTCCGGGTCTCCATGGTCCGCACCGGCATCGTCCAAACCCCCGCCGGTGGTGTGCTGCAGCAGATGCTGCCGCTCTTCGCCCTCGGAGCGGGCGGCCCGCTCGGATCCGAGCAGTGGCAGAGCTGGATCAGCATCGATGACATCGCGTCGCTCATTGTTCACGCCGCCCTGCATCCCGCGGTCGAAGGGCCCCTCAACGGCACCGCGCCGAACCCCGTGCAGGCCAAGGGGTACGCACGGCAGCTCGCCGAAGTGCTTCATCGGCCCGCCGCTGTTCCCGTGCCGAGCTTCGGACCGAAGCTGCTCCTCGGACGCCAAGGCGCCCGAGAGGTGGCCATGGCCGACCAGCGCGTCAGTGCTGAGCGCGTCCGCGGCACGGGCTTCGGCTTCCGGCATGCCGCCCTCGACGAGGCGCTCCGGCACGTTCTGGGCCGCTGACCAGGGGTGCCGGACCTTTCCGGTATCAGCCCAAGCACAGTTTCAGGTGGTAGCTATGGACCACGAGCGATAACGCTCCGCAAAAAAGCGGAAAGCCGCAGCCGCACCGCGGATGGCCGCCAGGCACTGCGACGCTGGAAGGCGGCACATGGCACACATCGCTGTCACGGGAGCTACGGGCTACATCGGAGGGCGCCTGGTGCCCCAGCTGCTGAAAGCAGGGCACACCGTTCGTGTGCTCACCAGGCGCGCAGAGTCGCTGCGCGACGTGCCCTGGCGCGACGACGTCGAAGTCCTGGAAGGCAGTCTCGATGAGCTCGAGAGCGCCCGCGCACTGTGCCAAGACGTGAACGTGGTCTACTTCCTCGTCCATTCGATGAGCGGAGGACGCGATTTTGCCGCCATGGACAAGCGCTGCGCCGAAGCAGTGGGACAAGCGGCCGCCGAGAGCGGCGTACGAAGCATCGTCTACCTTTCAGGGCTGCATCCTGAAGGTCAGCTCAGCCCCCACCTGCAGTCCCGGGTTGAAGTCGGAGAGATCCTCGAAGCCAGCGCAGTGCCGACGCTGACGCTGCAGGCCGGGCTGGTCATCGGCTCCGGCTCCGCAAGCTTCGAAATGATTCGCCACCTCACCGACGTCCTGCCTGCTATGCCATCCCCGCAGTGGGTGCTCAACAGAGTTCAGCCCATCGCCGTGCGGGACGCCCTGCACTACCTGGCTCATGCGGCGGAGCTGCGCCTTTCGGAGAGTCGCCGGTGCGACATCGGCGGGCCGAACGTCCACACGTACGCCCAGCTCATGAAGCTCTACGCCCGCTCCGCAGGGCTGCGTGAGCCCGCAGTCATCCCCCTGCCGGTCCTGACCCCCTGGTTGGCGGCTCAGTGGGTCAACCTCGTCACGCCGATCCCCCGCTCTCTGGCGATACCCCTCGTGCAGTCCCTCCAGCACGACTGCGTCGTCAAAGAGCGCGGCATCGATGAGCTGATCCCCCCTCCTGAGGACGGGGTCACCGACTACGAGACCGCCGTGGAGCTCGCTCTCGACAAGATGTCGGCAGACCGTGTGGAGACCACGTGGGCAGGTGCTCACCCCCTCGAAGTCCCGTCCGAGCCGCTGCCCTCCGACCCGGAATGGGCCGGTCGGACCGTGCTGATGGATCAGCGCGAAGCGTCCACCACGGCGTCGCCCGAGGCGGTGTTCAGCGTTGTCGAGGGCATCGGGGGCGAGAAGGGCTACTTCTCACTCTCGAAGGCTTGGAGGCTTCGCGGTGTGGCCGACAAGCTGATCGGAGGAGTCGGGCTGGGCCGCGGCCGGCGCAGCAAAGAGGGCCTTCAGCTCGGCGATGCGGTGGACTGGTGGCGGGTCGAGAGCCTGGCCCCCGGACGTCTGCTGAGGCTGCGTGCCGAGATGAAGATGCCCGGCCAGGCGTGGCTTGAGTTCTGTGTGAGGCCCGACGGCGATGGTGCGGTCCTGGCCCAGCGCGCCATCTTCTTCCCCTCGGGGCTGGGCGGACGGGCGTACTGGCTGGCTCTGGCGCCCTTCCATGCCGTGATCTTCCGGAAAATGGTGGCGCGCCTCGCTGCTGAGGCACAGTCTCGGCAGCGTTCAGGGCATCGCGGGGAGCCTGATGGGTGAGGTCAGAGGCGCTCGGGCAGTTCGTTCGGTTCGGTAGTGTGCATCCTGAGACTGCACAGTTATGATTAGCTAAGTTAATTACTAGGCAGGCTAGCTGATTGAGGTGCGTGTATTGGAGCCTGAGAAGCCGAGCCAGGTAGTCCTGGTGACTCCCCAGGGCGAGCCTCGCGGAACCCTCCTCAAAAAGGATGCCCACACTCCGCACACTCCCCTGCATCTCGGGTTCTCCTGCCATGTGGTCGACGGCGGCGGCAATGTTCTGGTCACACGGCGCGCACTGAGCAAAAAGACCTGGCCAGGGGTGTGGACCAACTCCTTCTGCGGTCACCCCGGACCGGATGAGCCGTGGGAGGACGCCGTCAGGCGACATGGGCGCCTCGAGCTCGGATTGGACATCGCCGACGTGTCCGCGGCACTCCCCGACTTTCGATACCGGGCCACCGATGCCTCCGGCATTGTCGAGAACGAGATCTGCCCCGTCTTCACCGTCACGGTTGACCATCTGCCCCAGCCCAATCCTGAAGAGGTGATGGAGACAGCCTGGGTGGCCCCTCAGCAGCTCAGAGATGCTGTGGAAGCTGCTCCGTGGGCCTTCAGCCCATGGATGGTGATGCAGATTCCGCAGATGCCTCTCTACGGGGAACGTTCGCAGCCGCGTGCTGAGGATGAGGTCCTATGACGAGCGCGACCAGCACCACCAATGATCTGAGTCTCTACACCCGCGCTGCGCAGGCGGCGGCATCGCCTGTCATCGACGCGTACTCGACGTCCTTCGGCATGGCCACCAGCCTGCTGCCCCCCACCACTCGTACGGGGATCCGCAGCATCTACGCCCTGGTGCGGGTGGCCGACGAGATCGTCGACGGAACGGCTGAGGAGGCCGGGCTGGACAAGGGCCACCAGCGTGAAGTGCTGGACGCCCTCGAGCAGGAGACGCTGGTGGCGCTCGAACGGGGATTCAGCGCGAACCTGGTGGTGCACGCCTTCGCAGCAGCTGCCCGCTCCGCGGGACTCGAGGCTGCCCTGGTGACGGCCTTCTTCCGCTCCATGCGGCGGGACCTCGAACCGGTGCGCTCGCTGAGCCGGGAGCAGTACGCCGCCTACGTGCACGGCTCAGCCGAAGTGGTGGGCCTGATGTGCCTGCGCGTGTTTCTGGGGGATGCATCGCTCCCGGAGGGGCAGATGGCTGACGCCGAGTCAGGGGCAGCCCGCCTGGGGGCCGCCTTCCAGAAGATCAACTTTCTTCGTGACCTCGGTGAAGATGCCGTTCAGCGCGGCCGCGCCTACTTCCCCGGCACGATCCCCGGTGAGATGAGCGAGCCGGAGAAGGCAGCCTTCCTCGCTGAGATCGACGAAGACCTGGCGGCCGCGCGCAAAGTCCTTCCCATGCTCCCGCCGGGGCCCCGTCGGGCTACCGCGCTGGCCGCAGGACTCTTCGAGGAGCTGGCGCGCCGGCTGAGTCAGACGCCGGCCGCCGAACTGCAGAATCGCCGCGTCAGCGTCCCTCGGCGCACCAAGGTGCGGCTCCTCATCGGAGTGCTGACAGCTGAGGCCGTCAGGAGCCGGCGATGAGGCCGCGCACATCGAAGCCTCGCACTGCCGTCGTCATCGGCGGCGGCTTCTCCGGACTGGCCTCAGCCGCCCTTCTGGCCCGGGACGGCCTCGAGGTGACCCTGCTGGAAGCCAGGGGAGCCTTGGGCGGCCGTGCGGGGGAGTGGCGCGAGCAGGGCTTCCGCTTCGAAACCGGTCCTTCCTGGTATCTGATGCCGGAGGTCTTCGACCGGTTCTTCCAGCAGATGGGCACATCTGCTCAGGCGGAGCTGGACCTCGTCCCCCTCGACCCCGCCTACCGGGTCTTCTTCGAAGGCGAGTCAGAGCCCTTCGACCTGCCGGACCAGGATTCCCTGCAGGCGCTGAAATCCCTGGAGGAGACTCCCGGCTCACTGGACGCCTACATGGCCTCAGCCGCAGAGACCTGCCGCCTGGCGACGGACCGCCTGCTCTACTCGACCTACAGCTCACTGCGGGACTTCACGGACCCCGCACTGATCCGTCGGCTGCCCAGGCTCCTGCGCCTGCTGGGAGAGCCGCTGGAACGTTTCATCTCCCGGCACACCACCGACCCTCGGGTCCAGAAGATCCTGGGCTACCCCGCGGTCTTCCTCGGCACCTCTCCCCGGGCGGCGCCGAGCCTCTATCACCTGATGAGCCACCTCGACATCAACCAGTCGGTGCTCCATCCTCGCGGCGGGTTCAGCGCTGTCGTCGAGGCAGCTGCTCGGTTGGGCCGGGGCCACGGAGCGGACCTGCGCACTTCGTGCAGAGTTCAGCACATCGCCGCGTCCGCAGGCCGAGCCGCCGGCGTCCACTTTACCAATGCTGACGGGGACAGGGAGTTCCTGGCAGCGGACGTCGTCGTCAGCAGCGCCGACATGCACCACACCGAGATGGACCTGCTGGCCGCCGAGCACCGGACAAGATCCTCGCGCGCCTGGAAGCGCCGAGACCCCGGCCCGGGAGCGGTCCTGGCGCTGCTCGGAGTCAAGGGAGAGCTCCCCGAGCTCGCGCACCATTCGCTCTTCTTCACGGAGAACTGGCAGCAGGGCTTCGACGAGATCTCCGGCGCCGAGGCCCCTGCTGGCCCGCCGCGCTCCCTCTACGTCTGCCGGCCCAGCGCCACCGACGCGGTCGCTCCGCCCGGCGACGAGAACCTCTTCGTCCTCGTGCCCACCCGTGCTGATGAGACTCTCGGGAGCGGCGGTGCAGGCGGTGCGGGCGACGCTCCGGTTGAGCAGATCGTCGACGAATCAATCCGGCAGATCGCCGCCTGGTCAGGCATCAAAGACCTTGAGGAAAGAGTCTATGTGCGCCGCAGCATCGGTCCGGCCGACTTCGCCCGGGAGTTCGGGGCATGGCGCGGCGGGGCGCTGGGACCAGCCCACACGCTGCGGCAGAGCGCCTTCCTTCGCGGTCCGATCCGTTCGCCGAAGCTCCGCGGGCTGTACTACGCCGGAAGCACCACCATGCCCGGCATCGGCGTGCCCATGTGCCTGATCAGCGCAGAGCTGGTCAGAGACTCCCTGCGCCGGGACAGCCGGAACGAGGCTCAGGAGCGTTCGGATGCCTGAGGCGCTCATCAGTCTTGCCTATCTGACCGCCCTGCTCACCTCCCTGGCGTGCATGCTGGTGATCGACCATCGCTTCGAGCTGTTCGTCTTTCGGAGTCCCCTGCGCGCCGCCGCTGTGGTCCTAGCAGGCCTCATGCTCTTTCTGGCATGGGACTTCGGGGGCATCGCCCTCGGCATCTTCTTCCAAGGCCCCGGCCCCTACATGACCGGCATCATGCTTGCGCCGGAGCTCCCGCTCGAGGAGATCGTGTTCCTCACCTTCCTCAGTCACCTGACGATGGTCCTCGTGCTCGGAGCCCAGCGCGTGCTCGCACATCGGAGGTCCAGATGGGCGGACTGACCTACCTGGCGCTCTGCGCACCCTTCATCGCATTCAGCGTCGTGCTTGCACTGGGCGCCGCGCGCGTCCAGGCGCGCAGACGCTCCCAGGCCTCGGCGGCCTCCGAGCCGCAGGCAGGACTGCTGGTGCCTGCGGCCGGGATTGCGGCTCTGGTGCTGATCGTGCTGACCGCAGTCTTCGACAACGTGATCATCGGAGTCGGCCTCGTCAGCTACGACGACGAGGTCATCTCAGGGCTGCGCATCGGGCAGGCACCGATCGAAGACTTTGCATATCCCATCGCCGGCGTCATCCTCCTGCCCGCGGTCTGGGTTCTCCTGCGCCCTCTCGAGACCCGAAGGAGAGCCAGTGATTCCTGAGCTGCTGCGCTCTTCGCGTCCGCTGAGCTGGATCAACACCGCCTACCCCTTCGCGGCTGCCTGGCTTCTGGCCGGCGGCGGCATCGAACCGGCGCTGATCGTCGGGACTGTCTTCTTCCTCGTGCCCTACAACGTGGCGATGTACGGCATCAACGACGTATTCGACCATGCCTCCGACATGGCCAACCCGCGCAAAGGCGGGGCGGAGGGAGCGCTGCTCGACACGTCGCTGCATCGGCCCATGCTCATCGCCAGTGCCGCACTGACCGTTCCCTTCCTCCTGGTGCTGGCGGCCCTGGGCAATCCCGTCTCATGGGCCGTGCTGGGTCTGAGCATGCTGGCAGTCGTGGCGTACTCCGCTCCGCCGCTGCGCACCAAGGAGATCCCGGTCCTCGACTCGCTGACCTCCAGCCTGCACTTCGTCACTCCCGCCGCATACGGCATAGCCCTGGCCGGCGGGGAGGTGAGCCTCCTTGTGGCCTGTGCTCTGGGCGCCTTCCTCCTATGGGGTATGGCCAGCCATGCTTTCGGGGCAGTGCAGGACATAGGCCCCGACCGAGAAGCCGGCATCAGCTCCATCGCCACAGCGTTCGGCGCACGACGAACTGTTCGGATCGCGCTGGCCCTTTGGGCGTCGGCGGGTCTGCTGGTGCTGGGCACCGGCTGGCCGTGGGCGCTGGCGGGCCTGCTGGTGATCCCCTACCTTGCTGCAGCCCTTCCGTACGCCTCGCTCAGCGATGCTTCGGCCTCACGAGCCCACCATGGATGGAGACATTTTCTGTGGATCAACTACGCCGCCGGTGCGGCGCTGACGATTCTGCTGCTCTCTGCCTCCTGACCGATCGCCCCACCCGCTGTATGAAAGGACAGTCACCATGACAGACCCCAGCCCGAGCTCCTCCGCTGCCAGCGGCGGCCCGGAGACCACCCAGGTTCCCTTCGCAACGGAGGCCTCCATCGGCGGTCCCCGCCACGTGTCAGCGCCTCAGGAGTATGACGCCGTTCTTCTGGCCGGCTTCGGCGGGCCAGAGGGCCAGGATGACGTCATCCCGTTCCTGCGCAACGTCACCCGCGGCCGGGGGATCCCGGATGAGCGGCTCGAAGAGGTCGCCACGCACTACCGGCACTTCGGCGGCGTGAGCCCCATCAACGAGCACAACCGGCAGCTGCGCCAAGCGATCGAGGACGAGATGCGACGCCGCGGCCTCGACCTTCCCATCTACTGGGGCAACCGCAACTGGGCCCCGTACTTGGAGGACACGGTCAGGGAGGCTGCCGAGGCCGGCCATACCCGCCTGCTGGGGGTGGCGACAAGCGCGTACAGCTCGTACTCCTCCTGCCGCCAGTACCGGGAGGACTTCGCCCGGGCGATCCTCGACACAGGGCTTGAAGGCGTGGTGCGGATCGATAAGGTCAGGCAGTTCTTCGACGTGCCCGGCTTCGTCCAGCCCTTCGCCGAAGGCGTCGCAGATGCTCTGCAGGGCTTCGCCGACCAGGGGGTCGCTCCTGACCAGATCCGGGTGCTCTTCGCCACGCACTCGATCCCGTCTGCTGATGCTGAGCGTTCGGGCCCTCAGGAGCTCGGCCTGGGCGAAGGCGGCGCCTATGCCGCCCAGCACCTGGCTGTGGGCGGGCAGATTATGGAGCAGCTGCGCGAAGCGGGCCAGGCCAGTGCCGACACGCAGTGGGAGCTGGTCTACCAGTCCCGGTCCGGGCCGCCGTCCCAGCCCTGGCTCGAGCCCGATGTCTGTGATCGTATTGCTGAGCTGCCGGACGAGGGGGCGAAGGCAGTTGCCGTGGTGCCGCTGGGCTTCCTCAGCGACCACATGGAGGTGCTCTGGGACCTCGATGAGGAAGCCATGGAGGCTGCCGAGGAGGCTGGCCTCCAAGCCGTTCGCACGCCGACCCCAGGTGTTCACGCCGCCTTCGTCTCCAGCGTGGCAGACCTCATCGAGGAGCGGATGCAGGCGACCCCGGTCGCCGAAAGGCCGCACCTGACAGACCTGGGGCCCTGGTTCGACGTATGCCGGCCCGGATGCTGCGAGAACGTTCGCCGGGGCTTCAGCCCCGCGGCAGCGGGAGTGAAGCCCTAGCGGTGCGTCTGTGGTCACTGCATCCTGCAGCATTGGACCGCCAGGGCCTGATCGCGTGCTGGCGCGAAGCCCTGCTGGCTCAGGCTGTGCTGCTGGGACGAACGCGCGGGTACACGCGCCACCCGCAGCTGCACCGGTTCCGTGAGCACCCGGAGCCGGTGCGGGCCATCGGGGTCTACCTGCAGGGTCTCCGGGAGGAGGCGGTGCATCGCGGCTACCGGTTCGACGCCAGTCGAATAGCTCGGCCGCCTGCGGAGGAAGCTCAGCCTGCTGACCTTCCGCGCATCGAGGTGACCACAGGACAGCTGGAGTTCGAATGGCGCCATCTGCGCAAGAAGATCGAGATGCGGTCACCGTCGGCGCTCGAGACCGCCGAGTCCGTTGCCGCGGGCGAACCCGGCTCGGGCCGCGGCGCGCCCCCCGCGCACCCGCTGTTCATACCTGTTCCAGGTGAGGCAGAAGCCTGGGAGCGAATGTGAGTGGGGGTGCCGCGGAGCGCCGCCCCACCGTCTCGGTGGTGATCCCCTGCAAGGATGACAGTGCCTTCCTCGGGGTGTGCTTGGCGGCGCTGAGCCGCCAGACTCGGCGGGCGGACGAGGTGATCGTGGTGGACAATGATTCCTCCGATGCCTCTGCAGCCGTGGCAGAGGCTGCCGGCGCCGCCGTCGTCTGGTGCGCGGCCCCGGGCATCCCGGCGGCAAGCTCCCGCGGGTACGATGCGGCGGCCGGGGAGCTCATCCTCCGCATGGATGCGGACTGCATCCCGGGGCCCTTGTGGATCGAGGAGGTGATCGCAGCGTTCGAGGCCCGGCCGGACGTCTCCGCGCTGACCGGGCCTGCGCGCTTCTACGACGGGCCGACTGTCCTCCGGACGCCGCTGGCCGCCGCCTACCTCGGCGCCTACGCCCTGGTCTCGGCTGCGGCGCTGGGACACCGCCCTCTGTTCGGATCTCACCTGGCCATGCGCGCCGAAGCATGGGAAGCAGTGCGCGACTCCGTCCACCGGGAGGACCCAGAGATCCATGATGATATGGACCTGTCCTTCCACCTCGGAGGCCGCCACCGAGTGGGATATCTCAGAGGAGGGACGAAGATGGGCATCTCAATGCGCCCCTTCTACGACGTCGGCGCCCTCCGCAGACGGTTCGTCCGGGGAATCAGGACTGTGACGGTGCATTGGCCGGAGGACTTCCCGCCCTACCGATGGCGGAGGGTCCTCCACAGGTGAGACCTGCGCGCGGGCGGGATGAGCCCTGGTGCCGTAGAACGGCGCGCAGATCCGCAAGGCGGCTGCCTATGCGGAGCAGACCCCGGTCTGGGGCAGGCCGAGCTCCCGTGGGACGGAGTCCCTTCCGGCCAGATGCGCTGCGATGGAGCGGACCTGCTCGTAGCCCGTTGCCAGAAGGAATGTCGGGGCCCGACCGTAGGATTTCGTTCCCGCGATGAAAAGATCCTCCTCCGGATGGGCCAGAGCACCGGCTCCGTGAGCACGGACCGTTCCGCAGGAATGCAGGGCCGGGTCAATCAGAGGCGCCAATCGGCGCGGGGCCTCGAGAGTGGAGTCCATATCCAGTTGGAGATCGCTCAGAAGGGAGAGATCAGGCCGGAAGCCTGTGGCGGAGATCAGCTTGTCAGTGCTGAGCGTCCGACCATCAGCGAAGCTGACGAGCAGAGCTTCGGCGTCGGTGCGCAGTCGTTCCACGGCAGCAGAGGTGAGGAGCTCGATCTGACCGCCTTCCACGAGCCGGCGAAGCCGCTGTCCCAGGGCGCCCCGTTCGGGCAGCTGGTCGGCGTCGCTGCCCCCGTAGATGGGATCAGGGCTAGTGCCGCGAATGGCCCACCTGATCTCCGTGGAAGGTGCGTGCCTCTTGAGCGCTGCGAGGTTCAGCAGTGTGTTGACTGCGCTGTGGCCTGAGCCGACCACCAGCACGCGCTGCCCTGCCAGCCGTGACCGGTCATTCCCCAGAACATCCGGCAGTGCCCCGAGCAGATGCGGTGCTGCGGCAGGATCATGCTCACCGGAGGCGGGCGAGCCTGATCTCCCCATCGGGTTCGGCTGATGCCAGGTGCCGGAGGCATCGACCACAGCACGGGCATGAATGCGCCTGGGTCGGCCCTCCTGCTCGACGTCGACGACGAAGGGTCGAATGCCGTCGGCGCCTTGAGATTCAGCTCGACTGATCCCTGTGGCCCGAGTGCCCACACGAACGCGCTCTCGCATCTCAGGGGTCTCAGCCAGCGGCTGGAGATAGTGCTCGACGACTTCCGCGCCGGTGGGCAGTGCAGTGGGCCGAGGTGAGGTCCAGCTGGTGGATCTCAGCAGACGGCGGCAGGCAGCATCAATGTTGTACTGCCAGGGTGAGAACAGCCTGATATGCCCCCACCGGCTCATGGCTGCTCCGACATGGTCACCGGATTCGACGACGACGGGTTCAAGCCCATGCTCCACAAGGTGGGCGGCCGCGGCCAGGCCGACAGGGCCGCCTCCGATGACGGCGACAGGGAGTTCAGCGGTCATGTCCGAGGCTCCTTTGAGGCGGCAGGCAGCTGGATCAGCATGTCAGAGCGTTGTGGGCGTCGTGTGGGCGATGATTCGGTCGCCGCGAGCATCTGTCGTGCGGAAGAACTTTCGGGCCCAGAGGGCGAAGTAGACCAGGCCCACCAGGACAGGGACTTCGATCAGCGGGCCGACGACGCCGGCGAGCGCCTGTCCCGAGGTGGCGCCGAACGTGGCGATGGACACCGCAATGGCGAGTTCGAAGTTGTTGCCCGCGGCGGTGAAGGCCAGTGTGGTGGAGCGCTCATACCCCATCCTGAGCATCCAGCCGAGGGCCATGGAGGCGATGAACGTGACCGTGAAGTAGATCAGCAGCGGGACAGCGATGCGAGCCACGTCCAGGGGCTGGCTGAGGACCTGGTCGCCCTGAAGGGCGAAGAGCACGACGATGGTGAACAGCAGGCCGTAGAGGGCCCACGGGCCCAGCTTCGGCAGGAGGCGCTCTTCGTACCAGGTGCGGCCCTTGGCGCGCTCGCCGACGAATCGAGTCAGGAAGCCTGCGGCCAGCGGTATGCCTAGGAAGACCAGGACGGAAAGGGTGATTGTCCAGATGCTGAACTGGGCCGAGGTGGTCTCCAAGCCGAGCCATGCGGGAAGCAGCTGAAGATAGAACCAGCCCAGAACGCCGAACATGAAGACTTGGAAGATGGAGTTGACGCCCACCAGCACGGCCGCGGCCTCTCGGCTGCCGCAGGCCAGGTCGTTCCAGATCAACACCATGGCGATGCAGCGGGCCAGGCCCACGATGATCAGGCCTGTTCGGTACTCCGGCAGGTCGGGGAGGAAGATCCATGCCAGGGCGAACATGAACGCGGGAGCCAGCAGCCAGTTGATCACCAACGAGGTGACC
Source organism: Nesterenkonia populi (assembly GCF_007994735.1). NCBI lineage: Bacteria > Bacillati > Actinomycetota > Actinomycetes > Micrococcales > Micrococcaceae > Nesterenkonia > Nesterenkonia populi. Next base: position 804,679 of record NZ_VOIL01000001.1, read on the forward strand.
AGGAGTTTTCTGTCCTGCAGCACCAGGTGCGCCTCGGAGTAGCGGACCTTGGCCAGCACCGGGTACATCATGACCAGCAGGCCGATCGCGATCGGAACAGAGACTCCCGCCACTTCTGCGGCATGCACTGCTTCACCGATGCCGGGAGCAGCGGCGGCGATGATCAGCCCCAAAGCCATGGCCCCGAGAATCCAGGCCGGCAGGAACTTGTCGAGGAGGGAGAGTCGAGCCACGACGGGTGCGGCATCGGGCGCTGCGCCTTGCATGGGTGACCGAGCCTCCGTCTATAGATTGATGCCTGTCGATGTGAGAGTATTGATGAAACATCGAAGTTCGTCAATATTTGGAGGTCGGCCCATGTCGGAGTCAGCCGCTGAGTGCTGCGCTGTTCCCCCCGATTCGGGCAGTCTCAACGACGAGGCAGCGGTGGAGGCCGCCGCGAAGTTCAAAGCGCTGGCCGACCCCAACAGGCTGGTGCTGCTCTCGCTTGTGGCAGCCGGAGAGAACGCTGAGGCATGTGTCTGCGACCTCACTGAACCTGTCGGCCTGGGCCAGCCCACGGTTTCGCACCATTTGAAGGTCCTGGTAGACGCCGGATATCTCCATCGCGAGAAGCGGGGAACATGGTCCTACTACTCCGTGGTGCCCGGGTCGCTGGAAGGCCTGAGGGAGACTTTGGACCATCTGATGCCTGGTGAGGACGACCAGGACAGCGCCGAACATCATGCAGAGGAGACTGTCAGCTGATGAATGAGACCACCCGCGGCGTACTGTTCGTGTGCGTGAAGAACGGCGGCAAGTCCCAGATGGCCTCGGGCCTGCTCGAGAAGATCCTCGCAGAGCGCGGGCAGCTCCACGCGGTGCGAATCTCCTCTGCCGGCACCCGGGCCGGCAGTTCGGTCAACGCGCTCTCCGCCGAGGTGCTGGCTGAGGTCGGCGTCGACATTGCGGCACGGGCACCCCGTCAGCTGACCCCCGAGGCGATGCGGGAAGCAGGCCATGTGGTGATTCTCGGCGCAGAGGCAGAGGTCCCCCAGACTGAGGGCGTCACCATTGAGCGATGGGAGACCGACGAGCCCTCCCTGCGCGGCATCGAAGGCCGCCGCCGCATGGAGCTCATCAGGGATGACATTCGCTCCCGCGCCCAGGAGCTGGCCGACCGGCTCAGCGCGCCGCGGGCGGCTTAGGCTCCGCTCAAGCGCTGATGATGCCGAAGCTCAGCATGATGTAGACGAAGATGCCGAGCAGTATCCGGTAGCCCACGAAGAGGCCGTAGCTGTTTCTTGAGACATAGGCGAGGAACCAGCCGATGATCACATAGGCCACTGCGAAGCCCACAGCTGTGGCGAGCATCGTCTGGCCCATCGTGTAGGGACCGGTTTGCTCTCCGAATGCGCCGATCAGCTTATAGAGCCCAGAGCCGAAGACGGCCGGGATGGCAAGCAGGAAGGAATAGCGAGCCGCAGCCTCACGGGTGTAGCCCATGAGCAGGCCCGCGGTGATGGTGCCGCCGGACCGGGAGACCCCGGGCACCAGCGCCAACGCCTGCGCGAAGCCGAAAATGATGCCGTCGCGCACGCTCAGCCGATCCAGAGGTTTGCGCTGGGTGCCGACATGATCGGCGAAGCCCAGCAGGATGCCGAAAGCGATGAGCATCGTCGCCACCAGCCACAGGCTGCGGAAGGTGGACATGATGAAGTCCTCCAGCGCCAGTCCCAGCACGACGATCGGAATGGTGCCGACAATGATCAGCCAGCCCATCCGCGCATCGGGGGAGCTGTGGGAGCCCCGGCCGAGCACCGCTCTCCCCCAGGCGCCCAAGATCCTCAGGATGTCGCGCCAGAAGAACACCAGTACGGCCGCCTCGGTCCCGAGCTGGGTGATGGCGGTGAACGCCGCGCCGGGGTCATGGGCCCCCGGCAGGAACTCTCCGACGATCCTCAGGTGGGCGGAGGAAGAGACGGGCAGGAACTCCGTGAGGCCCTGAACCAGGCCGAGGATGATCGCTTCGATCCATTGCACCTGCTGAGACTACTCCCGCCGACACCGTGCCGGCGGCTACTGCTGGGGGGCGTTCTCACTTTCGAGAACGGTCTCGCCTGAGATGATCTCCTCGCGGAGGCGCTCCAGGTCATCACTGACCTGCTGAGGCACCTCGTCCTCGAACGTGTGGAACGGAGCCAGGCCTACGCCCTCGTTCTCGAGGTCCCCGATGTATGTCTCGTTGCTGAACCGGCCTGCCTCACCCTCCTCGATGGTGTCGTACACCGCCTCAGAGATCTGCTTCTTCACCGAGGTGAGGATGACGTCGCCGTAGCGGGTGGAGTGGTAGCCGTCGGAGTCCACCCAGATCATCGCCGCCTCCGCCTCGACGATCATGTCGCCGGCGCCCAGGCCGGCGTTGCCGGCGACCGGCATGATGATGTCAGCGCCCCAGGCCAGCAGCTGCTCGGTGACGAGCTCACCCTGGGTCGTGTCGGTGAAGTCCCCGGAGAAGGAGCCTTCCTGCGTCTCCTTGTCCCAGCCCACAAGCTCGACGTCCTCACCGTTGTCCTCGTTGTAGCGGTCCACGCCGTCGGCGAAGCCGTCCATGAACACGGCCACCGAGGGGAGCTGAATGCCGCCCCAGGTGCCCACGGTGCCTGACTCGGTCATGGCCGCGGCCAGGTAGCCGGCCAGGTAGGCGGCCTCACCGGTGTTGAACACCAGGGTCCTGGCGTTCTCGTGCTCCTCGGAGATGACCTCGTCGATGAGGGCGAACTCAGTGTCCGGCTGAGCCGCAGCTGTGGCGTTGATCGTCTCCTCGAGCATGAAGCCGACGCCGAAGATGAGGTCGCACTCAGCCTCAAGCATCTCCTCCATATTCGGCTCGTAGTCCCACTCATAGGTGGACTGGGCCTCGTCGTGCCCGATGCCGAAGTCGTCGACGGCGCGCATCACGCCCTCGTAGGCGGACTGGTTGAAGGATTCGTCGTCCCAGCCGCCCTGATCAGAGATGAGGCAGGCACCGTAATGGGCGTCCGAGGGGCGTACGTCAACCTCCTCCTCCTCCTCGGGCTCCTCCTCGTTGGCGCCGCCGCAGGCGGTCAGGACGAGGGCGGCAGTCGTTGCCAGGGCCGTTCCGACACGAGAAAATATGGAGTTCATTGTGGAGAGGGTCCTCAGTGGTGCGGGAGTGAAGAACTGCGTCGTTCCATCGCAATCCTAAGGAAAAAACTCTACCCCCTCCGCGTTGCCGGCGGGTGAACCGGGAACGGCGGGGAAAATCCGGCGTCATAAAGTGCTGCGGCCTGCGCCCGGCAGGTTCCGCCTAGACTCATGCGGATGAGCACATCTTCCAGCACCGACCCGGCAGCCCACCCGCGGACCTTCGCCTCGGACAACTACTCCGGGGCCCACCCCGAGGTGCTCGCCGCCGTCGCTGAGGCCAACGTCGGCCATGCCCCCGCCTATGGGGAGGATCCCTGGACCGCCCAGCTGCAGGAGCTGATCCGTGATCTGTTCGCCCCGGACGCCGTCGCCTGCCCTGTTTTCAACGGGACCGGGGCCAACGTGGTCGGCCTGCAGGCTGCCCTTCCCCGCTGGGGCGCGGTCATCTGCGCGGCCTCCGCGCACATCAACAGCGACGAGGGCGGGGCTCCGGAGAAGACCGCCGGCCTCAAGCTGCTCCCCGTGGAAGCGCCTGAGGGGAAGCTCACTCCAGAGCTGGTCGACAAGCACGCCTGGGGGTGGGGCGACCCGCACCGCGCCCAGCCGCTGGCTGTCTCCATCTCCCAGAGCACTGAGTTCGGAACCTGCTACACCCCCGGGGAGGTCCGAGCCCTCGCCGACCATGCGCACGAGAGCGGCATGATCCTGCATATGGACGGATCCCGGCTCGGCAACGCCGCTGCGCACCTGGGCACCGGCCTCGCAGCGATCACCAGCGACGCCGGCGTCGACATGCTCAGCCTCGGCGGAACCAAGAACGGTCTCCTCGGGGCCGAAGCCGTGGTCGTGCTCAGCCCGGAGTCTGCCCCCGGACTCGAGTACCTGCGGAAGTCCACCATGCAGCTGGGCTCCAAGATGCGGTTCGTCTCCGCTCAGCTGACGGCTCTGTACGGCGGCGACCTCTGGCAGCGCTCTGCAGGGCAGGCCAACGCGATGGCCGCACGGCTGCGCGCCGGGCTGGAGCAGGCCCCCGGCGTCGGACTGCCGGTGCCCACACAGTCCAACGTCGTCTTCGCCACTCTGCCTGCTGAGGCCAAGGCCCGGGCGCGGCAGGCCTTCCACTTCTACGACTGGCCCGGCGATCCTGCCCTCGTGCGGCTGATGTGCTCCTTCGACACCACCGCCGAGGATGTCGACGCGCTCCTCGCCGCGATCACCGGACAGCCCTGATGGCCGCAGATCAGAGCGGGCACGAGGAAGCCGCGTGGGTGAGCCTGGTGCGCAACGGCGCCCTGGTCGCCGTGGTGCTGCTGATGATCTGGCTGGCGTTCAACGCGGACCTGCCCGCGCTGGAGACGCTGCAGCAGATGGCCGCGGACTGGGGACTGCTGGGGATGGTCGCGTTCATCGGCCTGTACGCCGCAGTCGCCGTCACTCCCATCCCCGTCACCATTATGGCAACAGCCGCCGGAGTGCTCTACGGAGTGGGGCTGGGGAGCATCGTCGCGGTGATCGGCGTGACGATCGGTGCGTGGGGCGGATACTGGCTCGCCCGGGTCCTCGGAGAGAGGACCGTGCTGCGGATGCTCGGCCGCTACCGGGGACGTATCGAAGGCCACCTCTCCCGCGCAGGGTTCGAGGCGATCTGCATGATGCGGCTCATGCCCGGCATCCCCTACTGGCCGGTGAACTACGGGGCGGGGGTATTCGGAGTCAGGCAGCGCGTGTACGTGAGCGCCAGTCTTCTCAGCATCGTCCCCGGGCAGGTCTCCCTGGTGGCGATCGGCGCGTTCGCCGCGAGCCCGACCCTCCTCACCGCCCTGCCCGTGCTGGTCTCCTGGGCGGTGGTGATTGTCCTGACCGTCGGGGCGTACCGCCGGTGGCGGTCGGTGGAGGCCGAAGCCTGATGGACGCGACGACGACGGCGCAGTACACGGTGCTGCAGCCCGGAGTGAGGGTCGCTGCGGAGATTGAGCGGAAGAAGTCCCGCTTCCTCGCCGTGCTCACCCGCAGCGACGCCGTCGAGGACGCGCAGGCGCTGGTGGACGAGCTGCGCCGGGAGCACCACGCCGCACGGCACCACTGCTCCGCATGGGTCATCGGTCCTGACCGGCGCATCCAGCGGGCCAACGACGACGGCGAGCCCTCCGGCACGGCCGCGGCCCCCATGCTCGAAGCGCTGAACAAGGCTGACATGCCCGGCGGAGCGCAGGACCTCTCCGACGCGGCCGTCGTCGTCGTGCGCTGGTTCGGCGGCACCCTGCTGGGCGCGGGCGGACTCGTCAGCGCCTATTCGGATGCTGTCCTCGCCGCTCTGGAGCAGGCGCGGGGGAAGTTCCTCCTCCGTCGCAGAATGCGGCTCTTCAGCCTCCTGGCCCCCATCGCCCAGGCGGGCCAGTGGGAGAACGAGCTGCGCAGCCACGGCATCCAGGTCCCCGGCGCGGACTACACATCAGCGGGGGAGGCAGCGCTGCGTCTGGCTGTGCCCGACACGGACGAGGACCTCGCCGTGCTCACCGCCCGGACTGCCGCGCTCACCCACGGCCAAGGCGAACTGGCCTCAGCCGGGGTCGAGTGGGTCGACGTCACCGGCTGAGGCCAGCGAGCGGCAGGAACGGCCTGCGCGCCCCCGGAACCGACTCAGATGTGGTCCCGCGGAATCGTCCTCTCCCAGGTCTTGGAGGCCAACCGGGTCTCGCCCTCATAGGCATCCAGCTCGGCGTAGACGAGGAACTCAGTGGGAGTGGAGGTCAGCACCGTCTTGGTGCGGATCTCGGTGCTCCAATCGCCGCGGGAGAAGCCCATGGTCCAGTCGGTCTCGCCGCGGACGGAGTCATAGTCCCGGCCCACGAAGCTGTACTTCTCGTAGGCCCGCCGGGTCAGGTTCAGATCGATGTCCGGCAGGTTCACCACACCCAGGTCCTTGACCACCTCGAGGGACCCTGAGAGGTCCACCAGGCTGCGGGAGACCTTCCAGTCCAGATCCCCGGGGATGACCTGATCCACTGCGATGGGCTCAGTGCCCTCCGGCTCGCCGAACTGCGGCACCAGCGAGGCGTCCTCATCGTTCTCAAAGGGCCGCTCGGGCAGGATCAGCGCAGACTCCTCCGGGTGCACGGTCAGGCGCACCGGCTCGGGGGAGGGCCAGGTCACGGGCCAGTAGGAGGTCGACACGGACAGCCGCAGCCGGTGGCCGGCGGGGAAGGACTGCGCCATGCCGTTGAGGTGCACGCGCACCGTGTACTTCCTGCCGGGCTCCAGCTCTTCGGGGGAGTCGTGCCCGTTGAGATGGTTGAGGTTGGCCACCCCGTAGGAGACCCGTGTGGCGGCGTCGTCGGGGGCGACGTCGGAGAGCCGGACAGCCACCTGCGCGACCGGCCGGTCCACCTCGAAGGTCAGCTCAGCCACCGGTGCGCCGAGCAGCTCAAGGCGCTCATCCAGCGGCTCGGCGGTGAAGATCATCGCGCCGCCGTCCTCCTCGCGCTGGTCGTAGGGGAGATCCGGCGGGGCGTTGTAGGAGCACCATTTGCCGCCGTAGAGCCCCACCGACAGGGGCGAGGAGATGCTCACCGGCGGGCTGGGCTCCGGCTTGTCAGGGGCCAGGATGGAGTGCCGGCCCAGCGGGTGCCGGATCTCGTTGATGCGCGGGCTGGGCCAGGAGGGCTCGCCCACCCAGCGGCCCGGCCGGTCGTCGTAGGCGGTGGCCGGCTCGATCGTGTCCTGCATCCAGATGGACAGGTCCGGACCGTCGGCGGCGCCGTTGTCCTTCCTGTCCTTCAGCCAGTGGTCCCACCAGGCGACCACCTCCTGCAGCCAGCCGATGGCGGGGCCGGGCTCGCCCTGGTGCGGGTACTTGTGGCTCCAGGGGCCGATGAGCCCCCGGGTGGGAGCGTTCAGGCCCTCGAGCAGGCGGAATACGGAGTTGGAGTAGCCGTCGGCCCACCCGCTGACTGCGAAGACCGGCACCTCGACGTCGTCGAAGTTCTCGCTGATGGAGCCGTGCTTCCAGTAGTCGTCGCGGCGCTGGTGCTTCAGCCACTTCTCCAGCCACAGGCCGGAGCCCTCGATCCGCTCACGCCACATGTCGCGCCACTTCTCGCCGACGACGTCGGGGTCGGGCGGGCAGGTGGAGTAGGCGAGCATGGTGGAGGCCCAGGACAGGTTGTCGGTGAGCATGAGCCCGCCCATGTAGTGGACGTCGTCGGCGTAGCGGTCATCCGTGGAGGCCACGGTGACCACTGCGCCCAGGGACTCGGGCCGGCGGGCTGCGACCTGGAGCCCGTTGAACCCGCCCCATGAGATGCCCATGATGCCGGTCCTCCCGGAGCACCACGGCTGGGAGGCCATCCAGGCGAGGACCTCCTCGATGTCCTGCAGCTCCCGCTCGAGGTACTCGTCCTCCAGCACGCCCTCGGAGTCGCCGGAGCCGCGCAGGTCCAGGCGGAGGCAGGCGTAGCCGTGGCCGGCCATGTAAGGGTGGTGGACCGAGTCCCGCTGGGCGGTCATGTCCCGCTTGCGGTACGGGATGGCCTCCACGATCCCCGGGACGGGCTCCTCCTCAGCGGCGACCGGCCTCCACAGCCGGGCCGAGAGGCGGGTGCCGTCGGAGAGCGGAATCCAGAGGTGCTCGGTCTCCTCGACGTCGTAGGGAAGTGAGGTCACAGTGTGCAATGGAATAGCCCTCCTCAGAGGTCTTCGATCTCGAAGTTCAGCTCGTCGACGACCTTGTTGTAGGTCTCGACCATCTCTTCCTCGGTCTGCCCGGCGGTGAAGATCTCCGCCAGCGTGTAGCTGTAGGCGTCCTCGGCCACGTCCCCGGAGAGCTTCCGGTCCGCCTTCTTCTCGATCTGGATGGCGGTGCCGGGGTGCTTCTCCTCAACGGCCCGGACTTCCTCCGGGGTGGGGACCCGGCTGATCCAGCCGTCCTGGAAGCGGCGGAGGAACCAGGTGCCGGCCACCTTGAACTCACCGTTCTGAGCGGGCATGGCCGGACGGTTTCCGAGGGCCAGATCCACCATGCAGGCATGGTTGGGGCGTCCGTCAACCAGGTAGAACAGCTGGGCGTGGGACTGGGAGTGCCGGGAATTGATCTCCAGCAGGCGCAGCTTCTGCCGCTCGGCGTCCCAGAAGTACTCGATGTTGAAGGTGCTGTGGTGCAGGCCGACTGCCTCAATGACCCGCCTGGAGACATCGCCGATGTGCTCCTGGACGTCTGCGGGCAGCTGGGAGGGGTACTGGTAGCGCAGGAAGCTGGAGGTGCCCTCGTAGAGGTGGGAGTCGATGACGCCGTAGACGTGCACCTCGCTCTTGTAGCTGTATCCCTCCACGGTGAGCATGGAGCCGGAGGCCTCCTCCTCGACCATGGCGGCGCTGCCGCCGATCTCGGCGATCTCCTGGGGGAGGTCGACCCGTTCGAGGATTTCGTTGAAGCCGCCGCCCATCCGGTCGACCACCTGGCGCTCCTCCTCGAGCGCCTCGTTCAGGGCGGTGCTGTCGGTGATCCGGTAGGCGCCCTCGGACGATGTGGACTTGATGGGCTTGATCCAGGCCGGGAAGCTCATGTCTCCGGGCAGGGAGACCTCGGGGTCGTTGAGGTCGATCAGCCCGAAGCCGGGGATCTCCTCGCCGGCGACCTTCTGCTGCTCCAAACGGCTCCAGTACTTGTGCTCAACGGTGACGATGCCTCTGAGGTTCGCATGGGGCAGGCTGTGCCGCTCGGCGAGGATGGGGGCCATCGCGGTGGCCGGGAAGTCCCAGTAGGCGACGATCGCGTCAATGCTGCCGTCGAAGGCGTCGAGCTGCTGCTCGGCCTTCTCGAGGAGGTCATTGACGGTGAAGGCGCCGTCCTGCAGCGCGTCGAAGCTCAGCAGCTGGTGGAACGTGTAGTCCTCGGCTCCGGGGAGCTTCTTCAGGGCACGATGATTGAGGTCATCGAGGCCCAGGACAAAGATATTCAGACCCAATGTTGCTCCTTGTGCACATGTTGTCCTTGCGTATGATCCGTACGGGTGGAAGCTAACACCAGGTCTCTGAACGGGAACCTGTGCTGACCTGGGGCGATGCTCACGCCTCTCTGAACAGAAGCTTGAGCCCGCCCCAGGCTCCGCCAGGTGGGGGATCAGCAGGTCACGGCAGAGCGGATACGGAGAACGAGGCCGGGACGAACTCGCTGTCCTCGAGCGGCGCTGGGAGCGGCCGAATATGTCACGGTGCAGAACGTGGTGGGATGCCCCACTGCCGCAGCTCGTCTCCGCTGAGGAGGTCGCCGGGGTGGGGCCCGGCGGCCCAGATCTGGTTCAGCTCGGCGTCGGTGAAGTCCTCCCCGGCGACGGCGAGGATGAGGTTCCCCTCGGCGTGGGCGCTGAGCACCTGGTCCGGGCCGGCGACGAGCACGCGTGAGGCTTCTTCGTCAGCAGCGGCGAGCACGGTGCGGGTGAGGGTGCGTGCGAACCGCATGCCGGCGTCGTCGCCGAAGTTCATCAGAAGCAGCCCTCCCCGTCGCACCAGGGCCAGTGCCTGCCGGAAGAAGCTCTCCTCGGTGAGGTGGGCCGGAGCCTCAGCGGAGTTGAACAGGTCGATGACGACAACGTCATACTGCTGCCCGGCCAGGTGGGCGGTGAGCGCCTCCGCGGCGTCGGCGACCACGGACGCGGGGACGGACCGCATCGGAAGGTGCTCCAGGACGAAGCCGACAAGTTCGGGCTCATAGTCGACCACGGTCTGCTCGATGCCGCTCCAGCGGTCGTCCATCCACCGCGGCAGGGTCAGCGCCCCGGCCCCCAGGTGAAGCGCGGACTCCGGCGTCCAGTGCTGGGAGGACGAGACGGCGGTGAGCACGGAACGCATCCGCCGGATGTAGTCATGGAGGAGAAAGGCGGGATCATCGACCTCCACATGTGACTGCTCGGCCTCGCCGATCAGCAGCACCGCCCCAGACTCGGTGATCGGATCCTTCTCCAGCACCGCCAGCTCTCCTGAGCGGCTCAGCCGGACAGTCTGCGGAAGCTCAGCACCCATCCCCTCATTCTCCCACCCGCCGTCCCCAAGCGCGCAGGCCGGAGGTCATCGGCCCCGCAGGCGACGCGAGCGAAGGCCCCAACCCCGGAGGACTCCTTGTATGCAAGCCGCGGAGCGGCGTCATAGAGGAGGAGGGGGTCAGGGCCTTCGCTCGCGCTGTCAGGTCAGGAGCCGATGACCTCCTCAGCCTTGCGGGCCTGGGGGTAGCGGATCTCCTCCACCATCTCCTGGATCTCCTCGCTCGGCGGCTTGGTGGCCAGCGAGACGACGACGACCAGGGTGGTGTTGATCAGGGCGCCGATGGCGCCGATGCCCTCCGGCGAGATGCCGAAGACGTGGTCGTTGGCGCTGGTGCCGAAGATCTCCAGGGTGTAGATCATGTAGCTTCCGGAGAAGATCAGGCCGGCCAGCATGCCGGTGACGGCACCCTTGGCGTTGGCCTTCTTCCAGAAGACTCCGAGGATCAGCACCGGCAGCATGGTGGAGGCCGCGATGCCGAACGCCAGTGCGACCACCTGAGCAACGAACCCGGGCGGGTTCAGGCCTCCGATGACGGCCACGACGACTGCGGCGGCCATGGCCACGCGTGCCACGAGCATCTGCTTGGCGTTGGATGCCTGCTCCTTGGAGATCATCCGGTAGTAGATGTCGTGGCTGGCTGCCGAGGAGATGACCAGCAGCAGCCCGGCTGCGGTGGAGAGGGCGGCCGCCATGCCGCCGGCTGCCATGAGCCCGATGATGGGGGCCGGCAGACCGCCGATCTCGGGGGAGGCGAGGACCATGATGTCGTTGGAGACGATGAGGTCGGCGCCTGAGGCGGCCTGGTTGGAGACGGTCTGGATGATGCCGTCGGTGTTGAGGGTGACGTACCCGGCGTCGGACCAGGGCTCGATCCAGGACGGCAGCTCTTCGGGGGAGGACCCCTGTGCCCCGCGCAGCAGGTTCAGCTTGGTGAACGCGCCGACGGCGGGTGCGGTCAGGTACAGGATGCCGATGAAGAACAGTGCCCAGAACACGGAGTAGCGTGCGCCGCGGACCGTCCTAGTGGTGTAGAAGCGGATGATCACGTGGGGCAGGCCGGCCGTGCCGAGCATGATGGTCAGGGTCACGAGGAACACGTCGAGCATGCCGCCGGGGCGACCGGCGAACGCGTTGGTGAATTCGTTGAGCCCGAAGTCCCGCTGCAGCCCGTCCAGCTCGTTGAGGATCTGCCCGAAGGTGATCTGTGGGACCGGAATCCCGCTGATCTGGGTGGAGACGGCGACGGCGGGGATCATGTACGCGGTGATCAGCACGATGTACTGGGCAACCTGGGTGTACGTGATTCCCTTCATCCCGCCGAGCACGGCGTAGAAGAAGATCACTGCGGCACAGGTGATCACGGCCCATTCGGCGGGCAGGCCGAGGAACCGGGCGAAGACGACGCCGCCGCCGGTCATCTGGCCGACCACGTAGGTGAAGGAGGCGATGATGGCACAGGCTGCGGCTACCACGCGCACACTGTCGGAGTAGCGGTCGCCGACGAACTCGGGGACGGTGAACTTGCCCCACTTGCGCAGGTAGGGGGCCAGCAGCAGGGCCAGGAGCACGAAGCCGCCGGTCCAGCCCATCAGGTAGACGGAGGCGTCGGATCCCATGAAGGCGACCATGCCTGCCATGCCGATGAAGCTGGCCGCGCTCATCCAGTCCGCACCGACGGCCGCGCCGTTGGTGACCGCGGAGACGCCGCGGGAGGCGACGTAGAAGTCTTTGGACTGGCTGACGCGGGCGCGCCAGGCGATGACGATGTAGATCCCGAAGGTCAGGATCAGGAAGAAGAATGTCCAAAACTGCAGGCTGCTCATGACTGAACCCCTCCGCTGGTCTCAGCGACGCCGAACTCGTTGTCGATCCGGTCCATCCAGATGGCGTAGGCCAGCGTGATGAGGATGAAGGTGATGATGGATCCCTGCTGGGCGAACCAGAGGCCCAGCGGGAACCCGAGGATGACGATGCTGTTCAGGGGTTCGATGAGAATGACGCTCAGGCCCAGGGAGGCGAACGCCCAGATGCTCAGCAGAATGATGAGCATCCTCACGTTCTTCTTCCAGTAACGTTTGCGCCAGCTGAGGTCCGGCGGCGGACTGCCGGCCTCCTGATGCTGGGTCACGTCTGACATGGTTTCTCCTTCTCTTCATGGAGGTGATGCGTTCCCCGACGCGTCTGTGCACCAGGGCCTGAAGCCAGAGAACCTGAATGTGACCCGAGTCACAACTGAATCGGGACGAACGGCCGCCGCTCTCCATTGAGCGGTCACTTCTCAGCCGTGAACGGGTTTGGCAGGAGGGTCCGGTGCCGCCTGATCGGCGTGCGGCACCGCTCGGCGCGGATACTCGGCCGCTCATCGAAGGTTTCCAGCGAACCTATAGATATGTGATGTGGCTCACCCTAGTCTGAGGCCATGGCAGCCACACAGCAGTCCAAAACCTCGAAACCCGCCGAAGTCGGCACCATCCAGTCAGCCGCAGAGCTGCAGGGCCTCGCCGGCGTCGCAGAACGGCTCAAGGCCGGCAGCCGCCAAGGCTTCGGAATCTTCCATATGGGCAGCCTCGCCATGCTCGGCGCAGGCTTCATGCTCCTCATCGCCACGTTCTCCCCCTGGGTCTACGTGACCCTCACCCAGGACATCATCGGCGAAGCATTCGTCCTCCGCGGCACCGACGGCCCCGGCCTGGTCACTGTCTGCATGGGCGTCCTCGCGCTCGCCGGCGGGTTCTTCCCCAAGAGGCGTCTGGCCATCGCCCACGCGCTCATCGCGGGCGGACTGACCGGCGTCCTCGTCGCCTGGCAGACATGGAACCTCATCAGCGCCTCGATCTCCACCCAATGGGGCTCCTTCCTTCCTGGGATGGGGCTTGTGCTCTCCGCGGGTGCGACGCTGCTGCTGCTGCACGCCGCCGTCCGGATGATCCGCGGGTGGGAGCAGCCCGGCCGGAAGGCCGTGGAGTGATGTCCGCCGTGCGTGCTCTCATCCTGGACAGGGACCCGCTCACCCGGCATCGGCCCGCGGAGTGGAGATCATCGGCGAGGTCAGCTGCCCGGAGGAGGCGATGGCCCTGCTCGAGCGGCTCGGCGCGAACGTGCTGATCACCTCCGACCAGAACGGCCGGTCGGCTCCGCGTGCGGAGCTGGAGCATGAGGCCGTGCGGATCCCGGTGCAGCGTCAGGGCCGGACCGTGCTCGTGGATGCTTCCCGGATCGTCTTCGCCGACGCCGCCGGCGGCTACGCCCGTCTGAAGCTCGGCGACGAGCGGCTCCTGGTCTCCTTCTCCCTGAGCGAGCTGGAGCGCCGGCTGCCGGAGCACTTCTTCCGAGCCCACCGCTCCTGCCTGGTGAACCTGCACCTGGTCCGGGAGCTCACCCCGGACTTCGGGGGAGCGCTCACCTTGGTGATGGGGGACAGGGAGCGCTCCCGCGTGGGGGTCTCCCGGCGCCGCGCCCGGGAGCTGCGTGCCCGGCTGGGAGTCCCAGCCACCCGGGCCGCCTCACCGGAGTAGGCCCTGGATGCGGAAGTGCCCCGCCCGGAGGGTTCCGGACGGGGCACTTCCCTCTGCTCGGCGAAGGGCGGCTGCTCGCCTAGTCCTTCTTGGGCCTGACGTTCGGCTCGACAGTCTCGATGGCGCCGGTGGCCACGGTGACGTCGAAGAACTCCTCGGACTCGTTCTCCCAGCCTTCGTAGGACTCGGAGTACTCGCGGGAGTCGAAGCCGGTGTCCGTCAGCGGATCGGTGTACCCGTCCTTGCGGTTCCAGCCGAGCACGCCGGTCTCGGTGTCCACCGTGGTGGCCTGGGCCGGGACCTCCTCGACAGCCAGGACCAGGTCATCGTTCGCCATGCCCTCAGCCAGCTGGCGCTCGCTGGACCTGGCCGGCAGCCCGGCCAGGGTGGCGGAGGCCCCGCCGAACATGGAGCGCAGCGACTTGGTCTGCTTGTTCAGCAGGCCCAGCAGGGTGCGCTCCACCTCGGTGCCCTCGTCCTTGCCGGCCTCCTCGCGGGCCGCCTTGACCATGGCCGCCTTGGTGGCATGGCGCCGTACCCGCACGTACTTCGACGAGGTGCGGCCCTCATAGAGGAACAGGCGCAGCTGGGCGACGACCGCCAGCGCGTAGACGATCGACAGAGGTGCGGCCGCCATGATCGCTGACATCTGCAGCACTGTCATGGAGGCCTCCGGGTCCGGAGCCGCAGAGAGCAGCACGATGGCGGTCACTGCGATCAGCACGGTCCAGAAGGTCCGGGTCAGCTTGGGGGTCTCGGTGCGGCCGCCGTAGGACAGCACGTCGGTCACCAGGGAGCCGGAGTCGCCGGAGGTGATGAAGAACAGGGTGATGATGATGATTGCGACCACGGAGGTGATGGTGGCGATCGGCAACTGCTCGAGCAGCAGGAACAGCGACTCCTCGGTGCCGATCTCGGCGTTGCCCTCCTCATCGAAGTCCACCATGACGCCTTCGGTGATCTGGTACCAGAGGCCGGAGTTGCCGAAGATGGAGAACCACAGGATGCCCACCATGGTGGGGGCCAGCAGCACGCCGAGCACGAACTCGCGCACGGTGCGGCCGCGGGAGATCCGGGCGATGAACATGCCCACGAAGGGTGCCCAGGACATCCACCAGCCCCAGTAGTACACGGTCCAGTCGACCGAGAAGCTGCCCAGCAGGCCGCCTTCGTCGGTCACTCCCTCGCCGCCGGCGCCGGCGTAGTCCATGGAGGACTCGAAGAGCATCTGCGGGAAGATCTGGATGTACTCACCGATGTTGGACACGAAGGACTGCAGCAGGAACAGGGTCGGGCCGGCGGCCAGCACGAACAGCGCCAGGCAGGCCGCGGTGATCATGTTGATGTTGGACAGCCACTTCAGCCCCTTGTTCACGCCGGTGATCACCGAGACGGTTGCGATCGCCATGATGATGACGACGACCATCGTCAGCAGGAACTGATCCGAGCCGTCCTCGACCCAGCCCATGAAGCCCAGGCCGGCGGCGATCTGCTGGGTGCCGAAGCCCAGGGAGGTCACGACGCCGAAGACGGTGCCGGTGATCGCGACGATGTCGATGAGGTGGCCCACCCAGGATTCGATGAGCCTGCGGCCGAAGATCGGCTCCAGCAGCCAGCGGATGGACAGCGGGCGGCCGCGCCGGAAGGTCATGTAGGCCAGGCCCAGTCCCACCACCACGTAGATGGCCCAGGCGTGCAGGCCCCAGTGGAAGGCGGAGACGCCGAGCGCGGAGCCCATCAGGTCGGACTGGGTGGTCATGCCCTCGGCAGTGGCGTCGCCGGTGACCTCCGGGGGCGCCACAAAATGCCACAGCGGCTCGGCCACGCCCCAGAACACCAGGCCGATGCCCATGCCGGCGGCGAAGAGCATCGTGAACCAGGAGCCGAGCGCGAACTCAGGCTTCTCATCGTCGCGGCCCAATCGGATGCTCCCTGCCTTGGAGAGGCCGGCCCAGAAGGCGAATCCGACAAAGATCGCGGTCAGGATGACGTACCACCAGCCGATGGTCTCCACGACGGTGTCGTTGAGCTGCTCGAAGCCCTCACCGCCGTACTGAGCGCCCCACCAGGTGGCAAAGATAAGCCCTGCGATGATGATGATCACCGCAGGGATGAATACGGGCTTGTTCAGTCCTCGCCAGACATCCGGCAGTGACCAGTCCCGGAGCTTCGACTCGGGCTCCACAGTCATAGCTGCTTGTCCTTCCTCTTGTTCGGCTGTGTACTCCGTGGCCCACCATACTCTCGCTGGGCGGGGCAACAACTGCGAGGTGAAAGCTTGCTGGAAGCCGCGGACGCGTGGTCCCGGCGGCGCCTCAGCCATGGACGTTACGGCTTTATAACGTTTCTTCAAATCTGAAAATCATGGGTTGGCACTGTCATTCGTCCCCGCTACCGTGGAACGCATGCCCAAAGGCTTCACTCAGCCTGCGCGCCTCAAGGGGGGACCATTGACGGTCGGCTCGGCCGCCGCCGCCTGCCTCATCATGGTCTCCGCACCGGCAGCGCAGTCAGCACCCGCCCCGGGGACCGCCCATGTGGCGGTCTCCAACCCGGTGTACCCCACACCGGGTCAGCCGGCGACGAGCGAGCCCAGCGCGGAGGGCGAGCCCACCACCGTGGAGAAGGGCGATGACGATCTGCGCGTCGCGACCCTGCACGCCGGGCTCACCGCATCCGACCCGGAGGACTCCGATCCTCTGGACGCCCTGATCGGTGAGCTTGCCGGCGGAAACCACTCCGAGGCCCGAACCGTCGCGGAGACGGCCCAGATCAACCAGCCTGACGTGCTGGTCCTCACCGGCGTCAGCTATGACGAGGATGGCCGCATCGCCGAGATCCTCAAGAACCAGTACCTCGCCAGCGGCCAGAACGGCCAGGCCGGGCAGGAGTACTCCCACGTCTTCACCGCTCCCACCAACTCCGGCATCGACTCCGGTGTGGACCTCGACGGCGACGGCACCGTCGGCGGTCCCGGCGATGCGATGGGGTACGGCCAGTACCCCGGAGAGGAGGGGATCATCATCTTCTCCAAGGAGCCCCTCGACACAGACGGCGCACGCACCTTCCGAGAGTTCCTCTGGCAGGACCTCCCGGGCTCGTCCCTCCAGGATGAGGATTTCACCCAGGCTGAGGAGTCCATCCTCCGGCTGGCCTCGACGACCCTCTGGGACGTGCCGGTGCTGGTCGAGGACGGCGAGCCCGTCCACCTCATCGCCACGGCGACCGCTGCCCCGGAGGACCCCGGTCCGCTCGAGGAGATCCGTTCCGAGGACATGGCGCAGCTGATCAGCGACTACGTCTCCTCGGAGGCGTGGTATCTCTATGACGACGAGGGAGCTGAAGGCGGGCTTGCGCCCGGCGCAGACGCCGTCGTCGTCGGAGAGCCCTCCCTCAGCGAGGAAACAGGCCTGGACCGCCTGACAGACCACCCGGTGCTGGAGGACCCCGAACCCGAGGCGGTCACCGAGACCGAGCTCCTTTCCCGCTCCGGTCCGGTCGCTCAGACGGACGGAACCGCCACCCGATGGGTTGATGGCGGGGAGGATCAGCGAGCCTCCGTGGTCCTGCCCTCCAGCGGGCTGGATGTCAGCGGCTCCGGAATCTTCTGGCCCGGAGAGGGCGAGTTCGGCTACGAGACTGTTGATCCCTCCGACCCCCGCAGCCTGGAGGACCGCCTCGTCTGGCTGGACATCACCTCTGAGGGCTGAGCCTCTCCGTCGAGGCTGACCCGCCCCGGTGCGTGCCCGTAGACTGCCGACCATGGCCCCGAAAAGCATCATCCCCTTCCGCGGCGGCGACGACGAGCCGCTGGCCGCGAACCCGGCTCCCAAAGCTGCACAGAAGAAGCAGGCCAGCAATTCTGTGCTCCGCAGCGCGGCCACCGGCTACGCGGCGGCGAAGGGAGTCAGCTTCGTCTCCCAGCAGGCGTTCACCGAGGATGGCAGCCTCACCCCGGCCGCCGAGGACTGGCTGACCCGCGCGGTCACGGTTCAGCGGCCCGTGGTGCTGGCGAACCTGCGCCGCCTGCGCAAAGCTCACCCCACCCACACCAACCGGCAGCTGGCCTATGAGCTCGACAAGGAGTTCAAGCGCACGATGACCGGGTCCGGTGCGGCGATCGGCGCCACAGCCGCCGTCCCCGGCGTGGGAACGGTGGCCTCGTTGAGCATCTCCGCGGCCGCCACCGGGGGCTTCCTGGAGCTGTGCGCCATCTACGCGCAGTCCATGGCGGAGCTCTCGGGAATCACCACCGAGGACCCGCAGAAGGCGAAGCTGCTGGTGATGGGGGTGATGCTCGGCGAGGACGGCCGCAAGCTGCTCTCGGAGCTCAACACTCAGGCTGGCGGACAGGGCGCCGGCCCCATCGGCTCGATGGTTCCTCTGAGCTCCTGGGGAGCCTCCTCCGCGGGCTCCTCCACCATGGCGAGCTTGGTTGCCAATCAGATCAGGAAACAGTTCCTGAGGCGCTTCTTCGTCCGGCAGGGATCATCCATGTTCGCTCGTGCCATCCCCTTCGGCATCGGTGCAGTCGTCGGAGGAGCGACCAATCGTGCCCTCTCCTCCCGGGTGGTGGAGACCGCGCACAAGACCTTCGGCCAGCTGCCTGAGGAGACTCCGGCATCCCTGGTGGAGGACTTCAGGCGTGGTCTCGAGCGGGAGAAGCACCGCACGGAGCGCAAGGAGCGCCGTCATCGGAAGAAGGCGCTCAAGGCGGAGGGAAGGGCTCAGCGCAGGGAGCGCAAAGAGCTGAAGGAGACGGAGCCCAAGGACGGCGGCATCGCGGCCGAGGGCGCCGCCTGAGCGGGTTCACACACTGTTCACCTGACGTTCCACCTGGGTTTCTCCTGCTGGTCGCCCCCCGTTGATCTGTGCTCTCTACAGTGCGGAGCGTGACGACAGCCGCAGTCAGCGTCCAGTCCGCCTCCTCGTGCACCCCGCCTGCCGCCCCTCGACGGCGTGCAGGGATCTTCGCCCACCGCGGAGCCTCGGGGGTCTTCGCTGAGCACACCCGAGCGGCCTACCTCCGGGCGCTCGAAGAGGGCGCTGACGGGCTTGAGATCGATGTGCACCTCACTCGGGACGGAGAGGTCGTCTGCTTCCACGACGCCACCCTGGAGCGCACCACGGACGGGCGGGGCGCTCTGGCAGGACTCACTCTCGCCCAGCTGCGCACCCTGGACGTCACCAGCTGGAGGACTCCGGATCTGCCCCGCGAGTACGGATCGCCCAGCCGGCAGCTCATGACCCTGCAGGACACCCTCGATGTGCTCTCCCATGCTGGGCGGAGTGTGCACCTGGCCGTTGAGCTCAAGCACCCTTCGCCCTTCGGGCACCAGCTGGAGGATCGAGTCCTCCGGGTGCTGCTGGCCTACGGATGGGATCCCGAGACCTCCACGATCCGCTCGGGGCAGCACACGGTGGAGGTCTCCTTCATGAGCTTCTCTCCCGGCTCTCTGCGCCATCTGGGGGAGCTGGTGCCGGCGGAGAGGCTGTGCGCCCTGCTCGCGCCGGTCACCGGTCACCACGTCCGCGCCCGTTCGGCGGCCATGCGGGGGGCGGTAAGGGGCTCTGAAGCGCTGGTGTGGAACCGGCAGATCGGCATGGCAGGGCCCGGGATCAGCTACGTGCGGGCTCACCGGGCCGAGGCCAAAGCCTGGATAGCCCGCGGCGCCCGGCTGCGGGTCTGGACCGTGGATACGCAGGACGACGCCGAGATGCTGCTGTCCCTCGGCGTCCAGGAGATCACCACCAACTATCCCGAGCGGATCATCCGGGCCGTCTCCTCGCCCCCGGCGCTGGTCTGATCACACGCCCCGGGCGCAAGGTCCCTGCCGGCGTCGGGGCCCTCGGCGTACTATGGGAGGACCGAACCCCAGTGAGGGAGGTCACTCGTGACGGACGCACCTGAGAGCACCAGCCCGGCCGCTGGAGCGGTCGTCGGCGTCGACGGCTCCGAGCAGTCCCTGCGCGCGGCGCACTGGGCCGCCGCGGAGGCCCATCGCCGCAAGATGCGGCTGACCGTGCTCACCGCCTACTCCATGCCCGCCTTCGCCGCCTCCTCCATGGATGGGGGCTACGCCATGATGGATGATTCCGGGCTGCGCGCCGGGGCGGAGGGGGTGATCGACCAGGCCAAGGAGTTCCTGCGGGACTACCCCGGGGAGGTCGCCTACCGGATCGAGCCCGGAGACCCCTCCACCGTGCTGCTTGAGGAGTCCCGGACCGCCGAGCTGATCGTCATCGGCACACGCGGCCGGGGCGGCTTCCTCGGCCGGCTGCTCGGCTCCGTCTCCTCCGCGCTGCCGGCCCATGCGCACTCGCCCGTGGTGCTGGTGCCGCTGCAGTACTCATCCCGGGCTGAGAATGCCGTCACCACCGCCACCGGGGCCATCCCGATCGTCTCCGCCGCGGATGCACCCGGCGCTGAGCCGCCGCAGAGCCTCCTGGACCAGGGCGCCACTCCCATTCACGAGCGCGACAGCCGCCCCGTCGTCGCCGGTGTGGACGGCTCCGACTATGGGCGCGTGGCGGCGCTGACCGCGGCGCGGGAAGCCTCTGAGCGGCAGACCAGCCTCAAACTGGTCTGCGCCCTGCCGCCGGTCAGCGCCATCACCATGTGGGCGCCCACCCACATCGATGACGCCGATGCCGTCGAAGAGCTGCAGGGCAAGCTCTACGCCGGTGCGCTCTGGCTGAACTACCACTACCCGACGCTGCACATCGAGTACGAAGTCCACTCCGGGACTTCTGTGGACGTGCTGGTGGAGCAGACCCGCTACGCGCAGCTCACCGTGCTGGGCACTCGGGGCCGCGGCGGATTCGCCGGGATGCTGCTCGGCTCCACCTCACAGGGAGTCATCCAGCACGCCGAGGGTCCGCTCATGGTGGTCCCGGAGGAGGAGGACCGCCGCATCGGGAACCGTGATGAGTTCGGTCCCGTCCTTTAGAGGCTGAGCGCACACGCAGGCCCCGGGGTGTCCGATCCCCGGGGCCTGCGTGCTCTTCTCAGTGTTCGGCGTTCCGCCCTACCGCAGAGCGGGGCGCCGAAATCCTCTTATGGGTCAGCCCACGCGCTGGCCGTGCGAGGCGCCGCCCCACATCCGGCGCTCTGTGACGCCGGAGGTCGGGGTGCCTGCGTCGAGGACCATGCCGCCGCCGGCGTAGATCGCGACGTGGTAGGCGCTGCCGCGGCCGCCCCAGAACACCAGGTCACCGGGCTGAAGGTCGCTGATCGAGACGGTGGTGCCCACTGTGGACTGCAGGGCCGCAGTGCGGGGCAGGCTGATGCCGGCTGAGCGGAAGGCCGCCACGGTGAAGCCCGAGCAGTCGTAGCCGCGCGGGCCGTTGCCGGCGTGCTGGTAACGCACACCGGGCGTGTTGACGATGCCGCGGGCCGTGCTCACGGCGGCGGAGCGTGCGCCGCTTCCGCCGCTCCCGGCGGCCTGGGCCCCTGTCCCAGAAGTGGGGGACTGGGTTTGAGCAGGGGCACTGGAGGACTGGGTCGGAGCAGGCGCGCTGGAGGAGCTCGAGCTGCCGGAGCTTGATGACCCGGAGTCTGAGCTGCCCGAAGTGCCCGAGCTCCCACTCTCCGTATTCTCAAGGTGCCTGACGCGAATGGTCAGTTCCACCTGAGATGCTTGACCGGAGCCGTCGGTCAGGTCGGGGTTGTTCAGTACAGCCTGGTAGTAGTCGCTGCCGGAGCCGGAGAACCCGGGCTCAAGCTCAGCGCCGCGCTCCATGAGCCGCCGCATGTCGGCGCTCAGGTTCCCGTAGGACTGCGGCGAGGGTGCCGATGAGCTCTGCGTGGGGGAGGGTGAGGGGCTCGAGCTCCGGCTCGGTGTCGAGGAGGGAGTCGACGACGGGGTGGAGCTTGGAGTGCTCGAGGGGCTCGAGCTGCTCTGGGAGGGACTCGGCGTGGAGGATGGTGTGGGTGAGGCCTGGGAGTCGAGGTAGCGGACGTGCTCACGCATCGCGCCGAAGTCGAACGAGCCGTCCGAGTTCATGAACGTGTCGTTGCTCTGCGCCAGGGTGTAGTAGTTCGAGGCGCTGGAGATGTCCTCAAGCTCTGCGGCTTGGCCCAGCAGGTCCTGCTGATCGGAGGAGAGCTGGCCGAACGATGCCGGGCCGGAGGATGCGCTCTCTGTGGGGCTCGGAGTGGAGCTCGGGGTCGGGGCAGCCGTTTCGCTGGGAGTCGGCTCCTCCGAGGGGGTCGGCTCCTCAGAGGCAGTCGGCTCTTCAGAGGGCGTCGGCTCCGCGGTCTCGCTCGGGGTGGGGGATGCCGTTTCGGAGGGGGTCGGCGTCGCAGTCTCGCTGGGCTCCTCGGTGGGGGTGGGCTCAGCGGTTTCGGAGGGCGACGGCGAGCTGCTCTCCTCGGAGGGTGCGGCTTCCCCTTCCGCATCCTCCGAGGAAGTGTTGGAGGCGGGCTGAGCCTCGACGTCCTCATCGGTGACCTCAGCCTGCTCGGCCTCAGCGCGCAGCTGCTGCACCCGGTAGGCGAGAGCCTGGTAGTCCACGTCGCCGTCGTCGTCGAGGAAGTCGGAGTTGCCGAGCACCAGCTCGTAGAACTCCTGGAGGCTGTAGCCTTCGCCCTCGAGCTCGTGGAGGGCAACCATCTGTCGGTGGACGTTCTCGCCGAGCTCCTCGACGTCCTGGACGGCGGAGTCGGTGCTGCCGGCGATCCCGGCGGATGCCTCCTCGGCCTCCTCCGCCAGTCGCTCGGCCTCGGCCTCAGCCTCGCGGGCAGCCTGCTCGGCGGCGACGGCGTCGGACTCGGCCTGCTCCTCGAGCTGCTGGTCGGTGGCGTCCTCGGCGAGGCTGCTCTCATCGCCCAGGAGCACGTCAGCGGCGGAGGTGTCCTCGTCCTCGGTGTCGATCTCGAGGGCGGCCGCGGCCTCGGCTCGTGCCTGCTCGGCGGCCTCCTCGGCCTCCTCTGCGGCGGCGAGGCGCTCAGCGGCCTCAGCCTGCTCACGCATCAGGCTCTGCTCGAGCTCGTCGGCGCGGGCACTGGCCTGGTCGATGCGGCCGGCAATGTCAGCGATCATCTGGTCGCTGGCGTCGCGGTCGCCCTTGACGCCGGAGATCTCGTCGACGGACGGTGCGTCGGGCAGCGAGGTGGTGGTTCCGCCTTCGACGGTGCCGTCCTGCCCCTGCTGCTCGACCGCATTGTTGGTGCGGTCGGCCACGATGTCGGGCAGGGTGGTCCCTACCAGCGCGGTGGTCACGATGACGGCGGTGACGGCCGCCACCGCAAGATTACGGTTCTTCACAGCAGTTCCTCACTTTGTTCCTCGGGCGCAGCGGGAGTCCACCGGGGACCGGGCCGGCACAGGTCGGATGAGGCGGAAGCGATGGGAAGCTCCTCATCCGGCTGTCGAGCGATGGGAAGGCTCTGAACCGGTTCGGTCCTTTCGTGGTGCTACTGACGATCACGTTAATTGCGAAAAGGTCACGCCCACAAGGTGTGTCGCTGTTTCTGTGATCGAGCTGTGAGGCATTGATCCTTGTGATTCCGGGGATCGAAGGTCACAAAAAGGTCTCACCGAACCTTCAAGCTACTTGAAGGTTGAGGGTTACCAAGGTTTGTCACAGGCCTGTGCTAGATCGGTCGAAGCACCCAGCGGGGCTCCAGCTTCGGTTCAGTTCCAGCCCAGACGGTGCAGGGTCTCATCATCGATGCCGAAGAAATGCGCCACCTCATGCACCACAGTGATCCGCACCTGTCGAATGACGTCCTCCCGGGTTTCGCAGATGCTCAGGGTCGGCTCCTTGTACAGGGTGATCCGGTCCGGCATCGCCCAGGGGGCCTCGCTGCGCTCCGTCAGCGGGATTCCCTCGTACAGGCCCAGCAGAACGGTGTCCGAGTCCTCCCACGGCTCCGGGATGTAGGTGTCCTCCACAAAGACTGCGACGTTCTCGATCTTGGAGGCCAGCTGCTCTGGGATGGACTCCAGAGCAACGGCGACGGCGTCGTCGAACTCCTCGTCGGACATCTCAGCGGCCATACGGCCACTCTAAGGCCGTCGAAGCTGATTTGATGCCCCTGTGCGGCACCGACTATCCTGATGTGGTCTCCATGTTGGGCACTGTCCATATGTGGGTTCGGGCCCCCATCGTCTAGCGGCCTAGGACACCGCCCTTTCACGGCGGCGGCACGGGTTCGAATCCCGTTGGGGGTACGGAGTCTTCGGCTCGGTCATGCGCAATGGCCGGGCCTTTGGCCTGAAGATCGGAATTGGACGTTGCAGGAAGATTGCTGGTAACGTTCTTCCTCGGCCGTTAAGGTCGAAACAAGTAAGAATAAGGCCCTGTGGCGCAGTTGGTTAGCGCGCCACCCTGTCACGGTGGAGGTCGCGGGTTCAAGTCCCGTCAGGGTCGCCAGGCATCGGATTCAGTCAGGGCTCTGTAGCTCAGTTGGTAGAGCGTTCGACTGAAAATCGAAAGGTCACCGGATCGACGCCGGTCGGAGCCACAAATCCGGTGTCACAGCAAAACCCCCGAGCTTCTGCGGAAGTTCGGGGGTTTTCTGCGTAATACATGGTTATCCCTCGTTTCCGGGCCTCTTGCCTGGAAGGATGTGCGCAGGCGGCCGTATCCCGCCCTGCAGACAGCGGTCATCACACACCTGAGAGGCAGGAACCAGAATGACTCAGCCCCCGACCCCTCCCGCTCCGGAGCCGAACAGTGAGGGTCCCAGCAGTCAGGGTCCGAACGCTCCGCAGCCTCCCCACCCCGGCGTGCCCCAGGGCGGAGGCAATCAGCCCCCTCCGCAGTACCCGGGCGGCTCACAGGGCAGCCTCGGCGGATCTGACGAGCCGAGGAAGAACCAGACGGAGGGCAGGGGCTTCTTCAGCGCCCTCTTCGACCTGAGCTTCAAGAGCTTCGTGGCGGTCAAGTTCGCCTCCTTCATCTATGTGCTGCTGATGATCGCTATCGTCATCGGCTGGCTGATCACCATGATCGGCACTCTCATCACCACGGTCGCCGCGGCCTCGGAGAACGGGTTCGTCGCCTTCCTCCTCTTCCTGGCCGGTGTGGTCGGGGGAACGATCTGGGCGTTCGTGCAGCTGATCATCCTGCGTGTGGTGCTCGAGTTCATGATCGCTGCCATCCGCACTGCGCAGAACACCGGTGCCGCGGTGGAGGAGCTGGAGGATCTCAACGCCAAGAAGTGAGGCGGAATGCCTTCCCCGCCGTGTACGTGACCAGCCAGGATGGGCTTCCGCAAGCTCTACCGTTCAACAGGAGTGCCTACTATGACGCAGCCGCCCAACCCGCCCGAGCAGCCAGGTGAGAACGAGAGTCCTGGCGCGCCCCATCCGCCGCCGGGCCCTGGCCGGCCCGGGTCGCAGCATCCCGCCCCTCAGCAGCGGCCGCAGGGTCAGCAGGGCTACTACCCGCACAGCGAGCCCAAGGCTCAGGGGCCCAGCTTCGGCGCGATCTTCAGCTTCGACAAGTTCCAGACGCCGAAGCACGCCAGAATCTTCTTCCTGCTGATCGTGGTCCTGGTCGGCCTGTGGTGGTTCTTCGGGATCATCGACACCGTCGTGCAGGCATCCGCCTTCCCGGGGGATTTCCCCGTATGGGCCGTGCTGGAGAGCCTGCTGTTCAGTTGGGTCATCCCTCTGCTGGTGATCGTCTTTGGCCGGCTCGGCGTGGAGCTGACGGCCGCGGCCGCGACGCTTGCGCAGAAGGGGGCCTGACAGCTGGAGAATCTCAGAGAGGGGCTCAGCTGAGCCCTGGGTGAACCCTGATCAGCTGAGGTCTGCCAGAACGGGGGCATGGTCGCTGGCGCCCTTGCCGCGGCGCTCGTCCTTGTCGATGAATGCGTGCTCCGTTCGCTGCGTCAGAGCGGGGGACGCCAGCAGGAAGTCGATCCGCATGCCCTGCCGCTTCTGGAAGCGCAGGCTCGTATAGTCCCAGAACGTGTAGACGCCGGGCCCCGGGGTGTGCGGCCGGACGATGTCGGTGTACCCGGCGTCCACAAACTCCTGGAAAGCTGCCCTTTCGGGCCCAGTCACGTGGGTCATCCGGTTCTTCTCGAAGAAGTCGATGTCCCAGACATCCTCGTCCTCCGGCGCGATGTTCCAATCCCCGGCCAGAAGGATCTGCGCCTGCGGGTCCTCAGCCAGCCACGCTGAAGCGTGTTCGCGCATCTTGCGCAGCCAGGCCAGCTTGTAGGTCATGTGCTCGTCCTCACGGGAACGCCCGTTCGGGACGTACAGGGACCAGACGCGCACGCCGTCGCACGTCGCGCCGATGGCGCGAGCCTCCTGCACCGGGTCCTTGCCGCCCTTGCCGAAGGGCGGCTGGTTCGGGAAGGTCCGCTCCACGTCCTTCAGCCCCACACGGGAGGCGATCGCCACACCGTTCCACTGGCTGAAGCCGAAGTGAGCGACGTCGTACCCGTTGTGCTCGAAGACTTCCCACGGGAAGCTCTCGTCCTTGCACTTGGTCTCCTGGATGGCCAGAACGTCCACGTCCTGACGCTCCAGGAACTCCTCCACCCGGTCAGCCCGGGCCCGCAGTGAGTTCACATTCCATGTAGCGATCCGCATCGGCAGAACGCTATCAGGAGCCGGACTTCCACCAGTCGTCGGCGATGGTGGTCGGGACGGTCCGCTTGTGGCGGGTCTTCAGCCACTGCTTCTCCAGCTTCGCAGCCGCCTCAGGGTCAATCTCGCGGCCCTCCAGATAGTCGTCGATCTGGTCGTAGGTCAGGCCCAGCTCCGCCTCGTCCAGCTGGCCCGGGTTCTCGTCCAGCAGATCCGCGGTGGGCGCCTTGGTGTAGAGACGCTCGTCGGCGCCCAGATGCTTGAGGATCTGCCGGACCTGCCGCTTGTTCAGAGTGAACAGCGGAGCGACATCCACCCCGCCGTCCCCGTACTTGGTGAAGAACCCCGTGACGCCCTCCGCGCCGTGGTCGGTCCCGACCACCAGCGAGCTGTGCTCGCCTGCCACCGCGTACTGGGCGACCATCCGTAGCCGGGCCTTCACGTTGCCGCGGTGGTAGTCCTGCAGCTGCCGCCCGTGCTCCTCGGCGAACGCCACATCCACCCCTGTGACGGCCTTCTCAATGTTGAACGTATGCGTCTTGTCCGGAGCGACGAACTCCAGGGCCCGCTTGGCGTCCTCCTCGTCCTGCTGGCTGCCGTGCGGCAGCCGCATCGCATGGAAGACGGCCTCGCAGCCCTCGCCGCGGAGCTTCTCGACGGCCAGCTGGCAGAGTCGCCCCGCCAAGGATGAGTCCACGCCCCCGGAGATCCCCAGCACCAGGCCGGCGGCGCCGGCGGCCTTGGCATACTCGGCGAGGAACGTGCTGCGTCGCTCGACCTCCTCCGCCGGGTCGATGGCGGGCTTCACACCCATCTCGTCCAGAATCTGTGCTCGCAGTTCACCCATGCCTCGGAGTCTAGCGAGCACTCCATGTCAGGCGCGTGAATGGCCGCTGAAAGAACCCTCAACACGGCGGGCGCGGCGCCGTGCGGCATCCCCCGAGCCATAGGATGCGGGTATGACTTCCATCGCCGACCGCGACCGCCTGAACCAGCTCATCCGTGACCTCGCCGTGGTGCGGGGCCGGGTCACCCTGTCCTCCGGCAAGGAGGCCGACTACTACGTGGACCTGCGCCGGGTCACCCTCCACCATGAGGCCTCCGGGCTGGTCGGCAGGGTCATGCTTGACCTGCTGGACGAGGCAGGCATCGAGTTCGACGCCGCCGGCGGGCTGACCATGGGTGCGGATCCGGTGGGCACCGCGCTGATGCACGCAGCCCGGGAGAAGGGCCGCAGCGTGGACGCCTTCGTGGTCCGCAAGAAGCAGAAGGACTACGGGATGGGGCGGCAGGTCGAGGGGCCCGCTGTGAACGGCCGCCGAGTGGTGGTGCTGGAGGACACCTCCACCACCGGCGGCTCCGCCCTGACCGCCGTGGATGGCGTGCGCAGCGCCGGCGGCATCGTCCAGGCGGTTGCCGTCATCGTGGACCGCGCCACCGGTGCAGGCGACCACATTGCCGAAGAGGCTGATGTCCCCTACCTCTACGCCTACTCCAAGACTGACCTCGGCCTGGAGTGATGGGCGAACGGCCCCGCAGCGACGCTCAGCCGAGCTGCCTCTGCAGCAGGTAGGTGCCGAGGCTGCGGCCGTGCTTGGCGCCGACATCGGGCAGGTGGCCCACAGCTCGGAACCCGAGCTTGGTGTGCAGGGCGTAGGAGGCCTCTGTCTCCACGTCGGTGAGCACTCCTATCATCTGCCGGTGCCCAGCCTCCGCGCAGCGGTCGACCAGGGCGCTCAGCAGCGCGGTGCCGGTGCCGCGGCCCCCGGCCGAGGGGGAGAGGTAGATGCTGTCCTCCACAGCGGTGCGGCAGGCGGATTTGGGCCGCCACCAGTCCGTATAGGCGAAGCCGACGACGTCTGAGCTCGCCCCCGGCTCATCCCCGTGCACCTCCGCAACCAGAAAGGGGAGTCCCTGCTGCCGCTTGTGCGTGAGGCGCTCCTCCCACTGGGCCGGAGTGGGCGCCTCTTCGGCGAAGGTCGCCACGGTGTCACGGACGTAGTGGTCCATGATCGCGGCGACGGCGGGCAGGTCGGCTGGCTGGGCGTCACGAATGATCGGTTCGGTCACCCGCCCGAGAGTAGCTGACGAGGTCAGGCGAGCGCGCGGCCGATGCGCTCCACGGCCTCCATGAGCACGGCCTGGGAGCAGGCGAAGTTCAGGCGTGCGTGGCGCTCCCCGCCGGTTCCGAAGGCATGTCCGCCCGTCAGTGCGACCCTGGCGTCGGTGAGCAGGCGCCTGGCCGGCCCCTGTATGGGCGACTCGAGCCCGCCGGCCGGCTCGTCCTCGAAGCCGTAGGCGGAGAAGTCCAGCCACGCCAGGTAGGTCCCCTCCGGCATGGTGTATCCAACCTTCGGGGCGTGCTCGGCGAGCAGGTCCCCCAGCAGGCGGCGGTTGGCGTCCAAGCCTCCGAGCAGGGAGTCCAGCCACGCGCCGCCGTCGCGGTAGGCCGCGGTCTGGGCGAGCACGCCGAAGTGGCTGGGCCCGTAGGCGACCTCCGGCGGCAGGTTCTCCAGGTCCTCGACGGCGCCCTCCCCGGCGATCAGCAGCCCCGCCTTGGTGCCCGCGAGGTTCCATGCCTTCGAGGCGGACATCAGGGTCAGACCCCTCGGATCAACTGTCAGATAAGGGGTGAAGCCGCGGTCCTCGTGCACCAGGGGGGCGTGGATCTCATCGGCCACGACTCTGACCCCGTAGGAGTCTGCCAGCTCGGCGACCCTCTCAAGCTCCTCCCGGGTGTGGACCACGCCGGTGGGGTTCTGCGGGCTGCACAGCAGGAACACCGCGGTTCCGCCCGAGGTGCGGAGGTTGAAGGACTCCTCGAGCGTCTCGAAGTCGATGCGCCCGTCTGGGCCGAGCGGGGACTCCACCACGCGCAGGCCCCCGGAGACGGGGTATTTGAAGAAGGGCGGGTACACCGGGGAGTTCACGATGACCGTGTCCGCGAGCTCAGTGATGAGGTGCAGGGCGTTGACCACTCCGCTCATCACGTCCCGGACCGGGCGCACCTGCGCTGCGGCGACCTCCCAGTCCCAGCGTTGGGCGGCGAAGCTGCGGAACGCCTCCACATATGGCCCGGTGGACGGGTAGCCGGTGTCGCCGAGGTCCACGGCCCGCCGCAGGGTCTCAGCGACCGGCTCAGCGAGGGGGGTGTCCTGCTCAGCCACCCAGAGGGGCAGCACGTCGTCGCCGAAGACCCGCCACTTGGCGGAGCTGCGCTGACGCAGCTGCTCCAGGGAGAGCTGCTCCAGAGGATTGTCGGGAGATTCTGCTGTCTGGCCCATGCGTTGAGCGTAGTACGCTCAGCCGGATGAGTCAGGGCGCCGGTGCAGAAGATGACGAGCGCGGAGATGCTGAGCCTGCGCGCGAGGTGGGCGTCGGGCCCTGGGAGGGCCCCTGGCCTGAGGGCGAGCATTGGGATCCGGAGCTGCTGGAGCAGGGGGACCGTCGCAACGTCGTCGACCTCTACCGGTACTGGAAGCGTGAGGCGGTCGTCGCGGACCTGGATGCCCGTCGTCACGAGTTCCATGTGGCGATCGAGAACTGGCAGCACGACTTCAACATCGGCACCGTGGTCCGCACAGCCAACGCGTTCCTGGCCAAAGAGATCCACATCATCGGAAAGAAGCGGTGGAACCGGCGTGGGGCCATGGTGACCGACAGGTACCAGCACGTCCGTCACCACCCCACGGTGGAGGACTTCGTCGCCTGGGCGGAGAACGAGGGGCTCCCCGTGCTGGGGGTGGACCTGTTCCCCGACTCAGTGCCGCTGGAGACCTACGACCTGCCGCGCAGGTGCGCACTCGTCTTCGGGCAGGAGGGCCCGGGGCTGAGCGAGCAGATCCGCGACGCCGCTGCGGCGACGCTCTCGATCGCGCAGTTCGGCTCCACCCGCTCCATCAATGCAGGCGTGGCAGCTGGGATCGCCATGCATGCCTGGATCCGCCAGCACGCGGCACCGGGGGTGCCCTAGAGGCCGCTGCGCGGCGGCGAGCCCAGCACGCGGGCGACTTGGCCGGCGACGGCGTCCGAGGGCTCCAGCACGGTGACGCCGCGCTCCGGGAGCTCGGCGGCGAGCTGGGCTTCGATCCGCTCCTTGAGCCAGTGGTAATGCGTGCAGGCCAGCACGACGACATCGGCGCCGGAGCCCCGCACCTCCTCAACCAGCGGGGCCAGGTCCACGACCTCGGGTCCTTCGCGTTCGACAGCGGCAGCCCAGGCGGAGCAGTCCGGCTCCAGTACGCGCGTCTGCGGCGCCCAGGCATCCTTGAGCCGCTGATAGCGGCCGCTGCGCAGAGTGGCCGGGGTGGCGCATACAGCAATGACCCCGCTGCGGCTCATCGCCGCGGCCGGCTTGACCATCGGCTCCAGGCCGACGAAGGGGATCGCCGGGATGTCTCTGCGCAGATGGTCGATGGCAGCCGCGGTGGCGGTGTTGCAGGCGAGCACCACCGCATCGCAGCCGGCATCCAGCAGCGGCTTCACACCTTCAGCGGTGAGCCGCTGCACCTCCTCGTCGGACCGGCTCCCATACGGCACGTTCGCTGCGTCGTCGGCCGTGAGCACGTCTGATCCCGGCAGCAGCTCCCGCAGGCGAGAAGCAACGGCCTCACCTCCGCGCCCGGAATCAAACACCCCGATCCTCATCGAAGAAACGATAGCCCGGATTCCTACTAGCATTGCGCTGTGCCCAGGACCGAGGATGAGGACGAGGCGCTGCTGCGCGTGACGCCTGCGAGCCGGATGGCTGCCTCCATCACCCTGGCGGTCTCTCTGTACGGGATCTCCTTCGGGGCGCTGGCGGTGGCCGCCGGCTTCAGCTTCTGGCAGACGACGGCGCTGAGCGTGCTGATGTTCACCGGCGGCTCCCAGTTCGCATTCATCGGGGTGGTCGCCGCGGGCGGCTCGCCGGCCGCGGCGTTCAGCAGCGCGACCCTCCTCGGGGTGCGCAACACCCTCTACGGGATCCAGATCAAAGCCCTGCTCAGACCCCTCGGGCTGAAGAAGCTCCTCTCCGCCCAGGTCACGATCGATGAGAGCATGGCGGCCGCCACGGCCCAGGAGACCAGGCCCGAGCAGCGGCGAGGCTTCTGGCTCACCGGCATCGGAATCTGGATCGGCTGGTCCGCCGCCACGGCGATCGGGGCGCTGCTGGGCGATGCGATGGCGGATCCGGAGGCGTTCGGCCTCGACGGGGCGGTCGTCGCCGCATTCCTGGGGCTGCTCTGGCCCCGGCTGAAGGCCCGCGAGCCCTGGGCGCTGGCAGTGGTCGCGGCGCTGGTGACAGTGCTGACGATGCCGCTTGCGCCGGCCGGTGTGCCGATCCTCATCGCCGCAGCGGCTGCGATCCTATGGGGCCTGCTCGCGGCCCGCATGGAACGTGCCTCCCAGGAGGCCGACGCATGAGCATGTGGACATGGGTGCTGCTCGCCTGCGCGGCGGCCTTCGCGCTGAAGCTTCTGGGCTATTCGGTGCCCGCCACGTGGCTGGCGCACCCGCTTGTGGGCCGCATCTCCGGGCTGCTGACCATCGGGCTGCTGGCCGCGCTGGTCGCGCTCAACACAGTCTCCTACGAGGACGGCTTCGTCTTCGACGCCCGGCTCGGGGCGCTGGCGGCAGCCGCCGTCGCCCTGATGCTGCGGGCGCCGTTCATCGTCGTCGTGCTCATCGGTGCGCTCTCCGCCGCGGGGCTGCGGCTGCTGGGGCTACCCTGAACCTATGAGCCCGATCAGCCCCACCACGCTCACCACACCGGACGGCCCCTTCACCATCCTCGCCGATGAGGAGCACGTGCTCGCCTCGGGATGGACCGCTGAGGCCGACCAGCTCCTGCAGCTGATCCATCCTTCGCTGCGCGACGAGCTGGAAGGCGCGGCGCCGACCGTGCTGGTGCAGGCGGAGGAAGCGGTGCGGAAGTACTACGCCGGCGACCACGCGGCCGTCGGCCTGGTGCCGGTGCTGCAGAGGTCAGGGCCCTTCCGTCAGCAGGCCTGGGAGGCGCTCCGCACGGTGACGCCAGGGGAGCCCATCACCTACCGGGAGTACGCGGACCGGTCCGGCTCACCCCTGGCGGTGCGCGCGGCGGCGGGCGCCTGCGCCTCCAACGCAGCTGCGCTGTTTGTGCCGTGCCATCGCATCATCCGGACGGACGGCAGCCTCGGCGGCTTCCGCTACGGCGCAGAGGTCAAGCAGAGCCTGCTCAGGCGCGAGGCGACCGTCTCCGTGTGAGTGGCCAAATTCGGCACCATCGGGAGCCGAATCAGGTCCGGATGCTGCACATTTTGGCCGCTGGGCCTTACTGCTTCCGGCGGAAGAGGTCATCCAGGATGAGGGTCACGCCAGCCCCGAGCATCACGATGTCCTTGGCGATGGGGGTGCCGACCTCAGTGGGACGCACGCCGTCGTCCTTGGTCATCTCAGGGGACTTCAGATACATCCGGAGCAGGCCGCCGGAGAACGCGGTGAGCCCTGCGCCGGCCAGCCAGGAGGGGATCGCGGGCAGCAGCAGGGCAGCGCCGAGGGTGAGCTCGGAGTCGGAGAGAACCTCCCGGAAGTCCTTGGTCTTGAGTCTGTTGACCTCGGGCATTGCCTTGGCGCCCATTTCCTGCACGCCCTCGGCGGCTTCCTCGGGCAGCTGGCGGATATCCCAGCCGGCGTTGAGGATGAGCGCGCCGGCGGCGATGCGGACGGGCATGTGGGAGAGCTTGACCTTCGGGAACATGGCGACAACCCCTGTCTGGTTCGGTTCGGGCTTGCACGGTCGCGGCCAACCTAACAAGGGAGAGGTCCTCCCGGGGTTACGTGTGGCTCTCGTCTCGTTAGGATGGGGTGAGGGCGCCGCAGACGCCGTTGTCAGTACCGACTTCACTCATAGAGGAGCATCACGTGGCCGTTGCAACGCCGGACAAGTACACCGAGATGATCGACGCCGCCAAGGCCGGCGGCTATGCCTACCCTGCGGTCAACGTGACCAGCTCCCAGACTCTGAACGCCGCGATCAAGGGCTTCGCCGATGCCGAGTCCGATGGGATCATCCAGGTCTCCACCGGCGGCGCCGCCTACTGGTCCGGCCCCTTCGTGAAGGACATGGTGACCGGCGCGAAGGGCTTCGCCGCCCTCGCGAAGGAGGTCGCGAAGAACTACGGGGTGAACATCGCGCTGCACACTGACCACTGCCCGAAGGATCACCTGGACAGCTTTGTGCTGCCGCTGCTGGAGGCTTCCGAGGCGGAGGTGAAGGCCGGCCGCGACCCGATCTTCAACTCGCACATGTGGGACGGCTCCGCGGAGGCCCTGGATGAGAACCTCCGGATTGCCGCCGAGCTGCTGCCACGCTCCGCGGCCGCCAAGCAGATCCTCGAGGTGGAGATCGGCACCGTCGGCGGCGAGGAGGACGGTGTGGAGAATGAGATCAACGAGAAGCTCTACACCACTGCTGAGGACGCCCTGGCAACCCTTGAGGCGCTGGGCACCGGTGAGAAGGGCCGGTACATCACCGCCCTGACCTTCGGAAACGTCCACGGCGTCTACAAGCCGGGCAACGTCAAGCTGCGTCCGGAGATCCTGGACGAGATCCAGAGGGCGACTGCGGAGAAGTACGGCAAGGAGCGCCCGTTCGACCTGGTGTTCCACGGCGGCTCCGGCTCGAGCCAGCAGGAGATCGAGGACGCTGTGAGCTACGGCGTCATCAAGATGAACATCGACACGGACACTCAGTACGCGTTCACCCGCCCGGTGGCCGGACACATGTTCGAGAACTACGACGGCGTGCTGAAGGTCGACGGCGAGGTCGGGAACAAGAAGACCTACGACCCCCGCGTCTGGGGGAAGAAGGCCGAGGAATCCATGGCTGCCCGGATTGTGGAGGCCGCACAGTCTCTGGGGAGTGCCGGCAAGACCATCAGGTAGGCCGGAGTCTGCTGGAAGGGGTCTCGTGGGCTTGTGCGCCCACGGGGCCCCTTCTGCGTCTGCAACACTTGCGTCACATGACAGTCCCCTGACATTGAGGACGGTTCGTCCGCTGTACAGTATCTGCATGGACGCTCCGTCCCTGATCCCTGCCGCATCTTCCTGTGAGGGCCTTCCCCGTGCTGACCACTGCCGCTGACCGGCGCAAGCTGCTCATCCTGGACTTCGACGGCACCGTCTGCCTCGGCGACGAGCCGGCGACGTTCTATGCCCGTCGTGCAGACGCCCTGGTCGCCGAGAGCGGGCTTCCTGGGCTGGGCCGGAGCATCTCCCGCATCGTGGCTCAGGCGCTGTCCGCCGACTCCCTGGACATCCCGGAGATCGAGCTGGATGCCGCCGGGGAGCCGAAGGTCCTTGCCGAGGAGGCCGAGGCGGAGGGCGCCCACCCGCTCGCATGGCCGCTCCAGGACGGGTATCAGCTGGTTCAGATGCTGGGCCGGCAGGCCGGGCTGAGCAGTCCTGAGCTGGGGACGGCCTTCATGGCAGCCCGGGAGGACATCACCCGGGAGGGGCTGGAGCAGACCGACGTCCACGCCCCGGAAGGCGCACCGGAGCTTATCGCCGAGCTGCAGGCTGCAGGGGTGCGGATTGCGCTGATCACCAACTCGCCGGCGGCCGGCTTCGAGCAGTGGCTCTCAGCGCTGGGCCTGGACGGTGCTTTCGACGTCGTCGTCAACAGTGCCCGCAAGCCCTTCGGCATGCAGGATGCGATGCAGGAGGCGGCGGGAGAGGCTCAGCTTGCTGAGTGCCGCATCCTCTCGGTCGGCGACATCTGGAAGAACGACCTGGCCCCGGCGGCGGAGCTCGGGGGCAGGACCATCCTGCTCGACCGGTTCGGCACGGGTCTGGGACGCCCGCACGAGAGGCTAGCCTCCTTCGAGGAAGCCGTCCCGCACATCCGCACCTGGGCGGAAGACTCGGCCGCCAGTTAATTCTGGGTGACGTCTGTGAAAACTCGCCTGTCACAAGTTGAGGGGCTGTTCAGCGCGACCATAGAGTAAGCATCAGGCTTCCGTGCCGCAGATCACCTCTCTGGGCTGATCGGGCTCAGGGACCTGCACTTGCACCTGGATCTATGGACTAAGGACGTTCACATGCGTATGAACACCAAGTCGGCCTTCGCGCTGGCATCCGTGCTGACTCTCTCCCTGGCTGCCTGTGCCGGCGACGAGGGCGACATCGACACCGGCGACGAGGACGCTGAGGATCAGACTGAAGAGGATGCGAACGGGGACGGCGCCGCCGACGATGAGGGCGGCGAGGCAGCCGGCGAGATCGAGTCCGTGGACTCCATCACCATCGGCCTGGTGCCCGCCACCGATTCAGCGACCGAGGCTGAGGAGGAGAACGCTGAGGCGCTGGCCGAGCAGCTCTCCGAGGCACTGGACGGATTCGAGGTGGAGATCTTCTTCGCCGACAGCTACCAGGGCGTCATCTCCGGCATGCAGTCCGGTGACGTGCAGCTGGTGATGTCCGGGCCGGTGGGCATGATCCAGGCTGAGGATGAGGCGGACGGCACCCCCATCCTGCAGTCCATCCGCTTCGGCGCGGACACGTATGTCACCCAGTGGTTCACCAACGACCCCGACACCTACTGCCTCGACGAGCCGGTGGCTGACGAGGACGGGTACCTGTTCTGCAACGACATCTACGACGAGGACTCCGGCGAGCTGGCCGAGTACGGCCCGATGGGCGAGGACGCTCTCGAGCTGATCGAGGACGGCACTCCGGTCGCCTACGTGGAGGAGGGCTCAGCCTCCGGCTTCTACTTCCCGCAGACCCAGCTCAACGAGCTCGGCGTCGAGGTGGACCCCCAGTTCGCCGGTGGTCACGACGACGCCGTGCTGAATGTCTACAACGGCGACTTCGAGATCGGCACCTCCTTCGACGACGCGCGCACCAACATCGTGGACGACAACCCGGACGTCGGCGAGGAGCTGGTGGTCTTCGCATGGGCCGGCCCGATCCCGAACGACGGCATCGTCGCCTCCGACGAGTTCACTGAGGACGAGCTGGAGGTCCTGACCGACGCGTGGCTGAGCTTCGCGGACTCCGGTGACCTGGATGAAGGCGACCCGCTCTACGACGTCTACGAGATCAACGGTCTGGCCGAAGCTGACGAAGAGGCGCTCGACGTCGCCCGTCAGGTCTACCTGGACTTCGGCGACGAGTGACCCGACCGCTCACCTTCAGCTGAGAGGAAATCTCTGAGATGCTGGGGTGCGGTCCGCGGTATGGAGCCGCGGCCCGCACCCCAGTCGTCAGAACCTTTTCACCATGATCAAGTTTGAGAACGTCGACGTCGTCTACCCCAACGGCTTCAAGGGGCTGAGCGACATCAGCGTGGACATCGGCCAGGGCGAGTTCGTCGCCATCATCGGTCTCTCCGGTGCGGGCAAGTCGACCCTCATCCGCGCGGTCAACGGGCTGGTGCCCTACACGAACGGCTCCATCAGCGTCGGGGACACCGTGGTGGACCCGAGGAACAAGTCCAAGCTGCGGAGGCTGCGCTCCAGGGTCGGAATGATCTTTCAGCAGTTCAACAACGTCGGGCGGATCTCTGTTCTCAACAACGTGCTGATCGGCCGCTCTGCTGTCACGCCCACCTGGCGCTCCCTCCTCGGCTGGTTCGGGCAGGAGGACAAGGAGGTCGCCTTCCAGTCGCTGGAGCGTGTGGGGATCGTTGACAAGGCCTATAACCGGGCCTCCGCCCTCTCAGGCGGCCAGCAGCAGCGTGTGGCGATCGCCCGCGTGCTTGCCCAGGACCCAGAGGTGATCCTGGCCGATGAGCCGGTCGCCTCCCTGGACCCGCCGACGGCGCGCAAGGTCCTCGGCGACCTCCGCCGCATCCAGCGAGAGCTGGGCATCACCTGCATCGTAAACATGCATCACCTCGATCTCGCCCGTGACTACGCAGACCGGATCATTGGGATGCGCAACGGTGAGGTCGTCTTCGACGGCACCACAGCAGAGGCGACCGACGCTGTCATCGAGGACGTCTACCAGCGGTCCCTCTCCGAGGATGAGAGCTCTGCTCCGGCCCCGGCTGCCGCAGAGGATGCCGCGGAGGCCGAGGCAGTGGGCGCGGGCCAGGCAGGGAAGCCCTGACGTGACCGCTGTCGCTGATCGGGCCCCCAGCACGGCCGAGCCCACTCCGGTGAAGCGACCAGAGCCGCCCAAGCCCCCGCTGCAGAACTACCTGCTTCTGGTCGGCATCGCGGTCCTCGCCCTCGCCTTCTTCTGGTGGACCCGGGAATCCACTGAGGTGCTCTTTCTGCCCCTGGGGTTCACCACCCTGTGGGCGCCTCAGTGGCCGCTGATCGGCTTCCTGGTGATGCTCGGGGTGCTGGCGCTGTGCTGGTTCACCCGCACGGGTGCGATGGCGGCCTTCGGAGCGCTGAGCTTTGTGATCATCAGCTACTGGGCCGGCGCCAACATCTACTTCTTGGACCGGATCACCGAGCTGCCGGGCCGCCTGACCGGCGGAAGCACCCGGGAGCAGCTGGTCGGCTACTTCAACCCGGACTGGTCCTACCTGCTCTTCTCCAACGTGGCCGGCACCTCCCGGCCGATCTGGGGAGAGTGGCTGATCACTCTGTGCATGGCGATCGTCGCCACCATCATCGGCTGTCTGATCGGACTGCTGCTCGCCATGCTGGCCTCGCCGGTCTCCAGCCCCAACAGGTTCACCAGCCAGGGAGTGAAGAGCCTCAACTCCGTGGTCCGTTCCATCCCCGACGTGGCATGGGCGCTGCTCTTCGCGGCGTTCATCGGCAGTACAGCCTACGGGTTCGGTGCGCTGGCGGCGGTCCTGGCCCTCATCATGTTCAACATCGGGATCGTCGCCAAGCTCTTGGGCGAGTCCATCGATGCCGTGGAGATGGGGCCCCTGGAGGCCGCGGACGCCGCTGGCGCCAGTCTCATTCAGCGCGACCGGGCGGCTGTGCTGCCGGCCGTGATGCCCAGCTTCATCTCCTACAGCCTGTACGTGTTCGAGCTGAACATCCGCGCCTCCGCCGCTCTCGGCGTCGTGGGAGTGGCCGGCATCGGCGGAGAGCTGAGCCGGCAGATCGGCCGCATGTCCCAGGGCTATGAGAACGTCGGCGCGATCCTGTGGGCGCTGGTGCTGGTGGTCCTGCTGGTGGACCTGCTGTCCCTGTGGATTCGGAGGAAGCTGCTGTGAGCCACGGGTATAAAATCGCCTCAGCCGTGGTCGGCTCTGTGCTGCTGGCCGCGGTCAGCTTCCTGCTGACCTACACGCCGGCCGCCGAGTCCTCACCGGTGCTGCTCCGTGCCCTGTGGGGTCTGGCGATCTGCAGCGCCGTCGTCGCGCTCGGCGCAGGCATCTACGGGCTCGCCTACCTGCGCACCGGCCGCCAGCGTGCCGAGGAGCACCGTCGCATCTCGTCCGGGGCCTCCGGCTACAGCCCGGATCGCCTGGACATGCGCCCGGTCAAGCCGGTCAAGTTCTGGTACAATATGGCGCTCATCTTTGTGGGCGTGCTGTTCATCTCGGCCGCCGCCGGCACCGGGATGACTCTTTCCGCCCTTCTTGAGATGCCCGCCCGCATTTGGGACTACAGCGTCCAGATGGTCAGCGGGGTGGCCCAGATCCCGGATGAGGACGCCCGCGACGACTGGTCCAGTGCGTTCGAGGCGATGCTGGAGTCCGTGGCGATCGCCTGGATCGGCACACTGGTCGGGGCGATCTTCTCCCTGCCCTGCGGCATTCTCGCGGCCCGCAACATGGCCCCGCTGGCCATCTACATCCCCATGCGGTTCATCCTTTCGGTCATTCGCGCGGTCCCGGAGCTGGTGTTCGCCGTGGCGATCTTCATCCCGCTGCTGGGTGTGGGACCGGCTCAGATGGGCGGTGCGATGGCTGGTGCCTTCGCGCTGGGCATCAGCTCCATCGGTACGCTCTCCAAGCTGATCTCTGAGGCGATCGAGGGCGTGGACCCGGGCCCTCTGGAGGCCTCCACCGCGGCTGGCGCCACCCATGTCCAGCGCGTCCGGTGGGCGGTGCTTCCGCAGGTGCTGCCGGAGGTTCTGGCGATCTGGCTCTACCGATTCGAGGTCAACATCCGTGCCTCGGCCATCCTGGGTGCGCTGGGTGCAGGCGGCATCGGCCGTCTCATCAGCCCGCCCAACGGGCTCTTCGGCCAGCGCCCCTACGACTGGGAGGCGATCGGCATCACCCTGTTCGTCATCATCGCGATCACCATGGTGGTGGATCAGGTCTCCGGGTTCGTCCGGCACCGGGTCATCCATGGCGCCAAGGTGAGGCAGAAGAAGTCGAAGAGGGGCAGCGGCGGCTCCGCTGAGGAGACCAGGGCCGCCGCAGTGCCGGTGTGAGCCTGTTCCCGGTTAGGCTGGGGCCATGTCTATCCTCGGCAAGAACCTCATGGAGCCTGAGCCCACCCTGCTGCCCCCGGAGCCGGAGGTGACTGAGTCCCTCGCAGCCGGCGAGGAGCCGGTGGACCTGGCGGCCAAGCACCCCACATCGTCGTTGGTGTGGGCGCTGCTGGCCGAGGACGCGCTCGACGGCGGCTACACCGTCGAGGGCTACGCCTACGCCCGCGTGGGCTACCACCGCGGCTTGGACTCCCTGCGCCAGAACGGCTGGAAGGGCACCGGCCCGGTCCCCTACAGCCACGAGCCCAATCATGGGTTCCTGCGCGCCCTCTATTCCCTGGGCCAGGCGGCCGCCGCCATCGGCGAGGAGCAGGAAGTCCTCCGCATCAGCAAGCTCCTCGACGACTGCGACCCCAGCGCCGAGGAGCAGATCGCCAAAGTTCGCGGCTAGGCCTGCACCCAGGCGATGGGGTTGCGGATGCCGTGGCCCTCGACGTCGTCGTGGTGCTCCGGCAGTGAGGGCCCTTCGGTGAGGATCCCGTACTGCTCCGCGAAGGCGTCCACCTCCTCGATGCTCAGCGGGTCCGGAATGTCCCGATGCTCGGCAATCTTCTTCATCGCCTCCTGATAGCGGAACGGGGCCCCGGTATCCATCGGGTAGGCATCCCAGTCCACACCGATCACCTCAGCCCGCTCCTGGACGTGCTCCGCGGCGAGCCGCTCCCACTCCTCGGGGCTCACCAGGGCAGGCGAACGCACACCGTGGGCGAAGAGGCTCACAAAGATCTCCCTGTACGGCTCCGCAGTCTCCAAATACTCGGAGAAGACATCGAAGCTCGGCTGTTTGTGGAACCTGTTCCAGAACGGCACCGACCGGGTCGCCAGCGTCCAATACGGGTCCACGTGCGTGTACATCTGGGCCAGCATCCGGTGGCCCCCGTCGCCGAGGCGGTCGTACCAGTCCCGGTACAGCTCCGCGACGAAGGCCGAGGAGTCCTGGGGCTCGTTCGTATACAGCCGACGACGCCGAAGCCCAGCCTGCTGCGCGAAACGGTCCACGTCCTCGGTGAGTGCGGGAGCTGTCCCCCACTCTCCGTCCGGGGTGCGGGTGGTCGGCTCCGGCGGGGACCAGGACCGGCGCTCCGAGCCCTGATCGGCGAGGAACTCCGCGACGCGCTCGGAACCAGCGGTGTACTCCTCCTCCGGGAGCCCGCCGAGGCAGCCGAACTGAAAATAGCTGCGCTGTCCGGTCTCCGTGGCCCGCCAGGTGCGGGTGCTCTCCAACGTGAGCAGGACCCCGTCAGGTGCCAGGTGGGTCCGGATGAACTGCTCATACACCGGTCCGAGCTCCTGGCGCTTGAGGCGGAAGAACGCCGCCTGCTGCATCATCGGACGGTCCTGAGCCGGGTCATGCATGTGGTGCACGGTGACCCGCGGGTTCTGCGCGGCGATCTGTCGGGCCGCGGGGGCCCACGCCTCCATGGCACCGGCGATGTCATCCGGGTGCGTGTCGCCGTCGGCGAGCGACACCAGGGTGGTCTGCGGCAGGTAAGGCGCTCCCAGCGCGGCGGAGAGGAAGAACGCAGCACCGGAGACCGCACCCACCACGATCACCGGGAACTGCTGGGGCCGTCCTTCGGCGTCGTCCTTGGAGTACTGGTCCACCACCCATTGATCAATGGTGTCCGCCCTGATGTCTCCGAGCTTGGTGGGCGACAGGGCCTCCGCGCGGCCTGCCCACTCAAAAGCTTTGGCCCGAGCGCCTTCAGGCAGCGACGCGGCGAC
Organism: Nesterenkonia populi; assembly: GCF_007994735.1. NCBI lineage: Bacteria > Bacillati > Actinomycetota > Actinomycetes > Micrococcales > Micrococcaceae > Nesterenkonia > Nesterenkonia populi. The sequence goes on from NZ_VOIL01000001.1 coordinate 846,044, forward strand.
GCCGGCCAGGCCCTCCGAGGACGGGCCGGTGCCCATCGCCGCGTGTCCCTCACCCTCGAGGAACCCCGAGACCGCACGGACCGCATTGATGGAAGATTCGAAGTCGGTGACGAGGCGGGCTCCGTCTGTCACTGGCGGGCCCCCTTCCGGCGGGAGCAGAACCACCGCAGCAGCTTCACCGCCGCCAGGATCAGCAGAACCTTCGGCATGGCGAACTTCGCCAAAACCCGTGCTTTCAGAAACGTGGTCATCATCTTCATCAGTGCTGCACCCATAGCACCGACCCTAGTCAGCGCCCCTGGGCGATTCCTCAAAGCCCGGTTGGTAGACTCCAGACGGTCCATTCGCCAGTTCTCTCAAGGAGCCAACTATGCCCGCCATTGTGATCGTCGGCGCCCAGTGGGGCGACGAAGGAAAGGGCAAGGCCACCGACGTGCTGGGCTCCCGAGTGGACTACGTGGTCAAGCCCAACGGCGGCAACAATGCCGGCCACACCGTCGTCGTCGGCGGCGAGAAGTTTGAGCTGAAGCTCCTTCCCGCAGGCATCCTCTCCCCCAACGCCGTACCTGTCATCGGCAACGGCGTGGTGGTGAACCTGGAAGCACTCTTCGAGGAGATCGACGGGCTCGAGGCCCGCGGCGCGGACACTTCAAAGCTGCGGATCAGCGCCAACGCCCACCTGGTGGCCCCGTACCACCAGACCCTGGACAAGGTGACCGAGCGGTTCCTGGGCAAGCGTGCCATCGGCACCACCGGCCGCGGCATCGGGCCCACCTACATGGACAAGGTCGGCCGGCTCGGCATCCGGGTCCAGGACATCTTCGACGAGTCCATCCTCCGGCAGAAGATCGAAGGCGCCCTCCGGCAGAAGAACGAGCTGCTGGTCAAGCTCTACAACCGCCGGGCCGTGGAGGTCGACGAGATCGTCGAATACTTCCTCAGCTTCGCCGAGCGCCTGCGCCCCATGGTCGTCGACGCCACCAACCTGCTCAACGACGCGCTGGACGAGGGCAAGGTCGTGCTGATGGAGGGCGGCCAGGCCACCTACCTGGACGTGGACCACGGCACCTACCCGTTCGTGACCTCATCCAACCCCACCGCAGGGGGCGCGTCCGTAGGCTCGGGCATCGGCCCCACCCGCATCGACCGGTCCATCGGCATCATCAAGGCCTACACCACCCGCGTGGGGGCCGGTCCGTTCCCCACTGAGCTGTTCGACGAGTGGGGCGAGTATCTGCAGAGGACAGGCGGAGAGTTCGGCGTGAACACCGGCCGCCCCCGCCGCTGCGGCTGGTACGACGCCGTCATGGCGAAGTACGCGACCCGCATCAACGGCTTCACCGACTACTTCCTCACCAAGCTGGACGTGCTCACCGGCATCGAGTCCATCCCAGTCTGCGTGGCCTACGAGGTCGACGGCGTCCGGCACGACCAGATGCCGATGACCCAGACCGAGTTCCACCACGCCAAGCCGATCTTCGAGCACTTCGACGGCTGGACCGAGGACATCACCGGCGCCCGCACCATGGAAGACCTCCCGGAGAACGCCCAGAAGTACGTACGGGCCCTCGAGGAGCTCTCCGGCACCCGGTTCTCAGCGATCGGTGTCGGCCCCGGCCGCGACCAGGTCGTCCAGATCCACGACCTCGTGGACTAGGTGCGAGAACGCCCCGGCTGGCCTCTGCGGAGGCCTTCCTCAAGCCTGAGTCCGCTTCCGCGGCGCCGCTGAGAGTGACCCTCCAGCTGATGGTCAGGTGCTGAGGAGCTTCACGACATGACTATTTCACTCATTGGTAACTTCAAATGTCTTGTTCGGCCTTCCCCTCCCCTCGAGGATGGACGGGACGTCGGAGATTCCGGCGTTCTGATTGAGTAAGGGAGGCCCTTCATGGTCACTGGACCCCTGGACAGCATTCTCGACGGAGCCGGCGAGCTCGTGGGCAACGTCGGGGAGCTGACGCTCGACCTGCTGCAGGCGCTCGGTCTCTGACGCCTCACGGCAGAAGCAGAAGATCCCCCTGCCGCTTCCCGAGGTCTCTCGCTGAGAAGACCTGCTCTGGAAGCAGCAGGGGGATCTTGCGTCTGCTGAAGCCTCAGGCGTCCCGCAGCTGGCGCTTGGCGCTGATGACGCCGGTGTCGAAGCCGCCCAGGTGCAGATTGCCGTGGAACCGGCCGTGCTCAATCTTGATGCACCGGTTCTGCACTGCGCTGATGCCCAGATCCGTGGCACGCTGCATGGCCTCCTCGGAGTGGATGCCCAGCTGGACCCACAAGGTCTTCGCGCCGATCTGGGCGGCCTCCTCGGCAAGGCCCGGAAGATCAGCAGGCCTGCGGAAGGCCACCACAATGTCGGGGGCCTCCGGCAGGTCCTGCAGAGAGGCGTAGCCCGGCTCTCCCAGCACCGTCTTCCCCACCAGGGCGGGGTTGACCCAGTACAGCTTGTAGCTGGAGTCGGACTGCAGATAGGTGGCCACAAAATAGCTGGCGCGGGCGGGCTTGTTGCTCATGCCCACGATCGCCACCGACTTCGCCGCGCGCAGCAGCTGCAGACGACGGGCCGGGCCCGGCTCCTCCCAGGCGCCGTTGGGGCGTTCGCTCGCTGACCGCTCTGCGGTGCCCGCAGCGCGGGACCTTTGCTCGCTCACTTGGAGCCTCCTTCTGTAGCAGCTTCCAGAGCCTGGTCCAGGTCCCAGATAATGTCGTCAACGTCCTCCAGGCCCACAGAAATCCTGATCAGGTCATCCGGGATTCCGGCCGCCTCCAGCTGCTCGGCCGAGAGCTGCTGGTGGGTGGTGGACGCCGGGTGGAGCACCAGGGTACGGGCATCGCCCACATTGGCCAGGTGGGAGGCCAGCTGCAGGGACTCGATGAAGCGCTCACCGTTCTCCCGGCCGCCGGCAATGCCGAAGCTGAATACGGAGCCCACACCGTTGGGCAGCAGCTGCTTGCCGCGCTCGTGGTGGGGGTGTTCGGCCAGGCCCGCATAGTTCACGTAGTCCACGCGCTCGTCGGCCTCAAGCCATTCGGCGACCTTCTGGGCGTTGGCCACATGCTCCTCCATGCGCTGGGGCAGGGTCTCAATCCCCTGGATCAGCTGGAATGCGGCCTGCGGGGTCAGAGAGGGCCCGAAGTCGCGCAGCTGCTCGGCGCGGATCTTGGTGAGGAAGCCGTACTCGGCAAAGTTGCCCCACCAGGACAGACCGCCGTAGGAGGCGACCTCCTCGGTCATCTGCGGGAAGTTGCCGTTGTTCCACGGGAAGGTCCCGGCCTCCACGATCACACCGCCCAGGGTGGTGCCGTGCCCGCCCAGGAACTTGGTGACCGAGTGGGTGACGATGTCCGCGCCGTGCTCAATGGGCCGCAGCAGGTACGGGGTGGTCAGCGTGGAGTCCACCACCAGAGGGATGCCGTGCTCGTGGGCCACCTCGGCCAGGCCGGGCAGATCCACGATGTCCGAGCTGGGGTTGGAGACCACCTCGGTGAAGATCAGCTTGGTGTTCTCCTGCAGAGCGGCCTTGAAGTCCTCCGCCTCGTCCGAGTTCACGAACGTGGTCTCGATGCCGAACCGGCGCAGCGAGACGTCCAGCTGGGTGACGGTGCCGCCGTAGAGCTTGGAGCTGGCCACAATGTGGTCGCCCTGCTCGCACAGCGCGGCGAACACCAGGAACTCCGCGGACATGCCGGAGGCGGTGGCCACAGCGCCGATGCCGCCGTCCAGGGAGGCGAGCCGCTCCTCCATCGCGGCGACCGTCGGATTGCCGATGCGGGAATAGATGTTGCCGAACTTCTGGAGTGCGAAGAGGTTCGCGGCGTCATCGCTGTCCTTGAAGACGAAGGACGTGGACTGGTGGATAGGCACCGCCCGGGTGCCGTAGGTGGCGTCCGGGACGGCGCCGGCGTGCAGTGCCCGGGTGCGGAACCCGAACTGGCGGTCGCTGCTCATCGTGCTGCCTCTTTCCTTTGGGGTGCTGTTGCGCGCGCCTCACAGATCTCAGCGATCTGCGGCACGCAGGGTTCGTTCTGCAGGCTGGTGGTGTCGCCGAGCTGCTCGCCGTCGTGCAGCTGGGTCAGCAGGCGGCGCATGATCTTGCCCGACCGCGTCTTCGGGACCTCCGGGACCGGGATGATGTCCCGGGGCTTCGCGACCGGGCCGATCACCTTGGCCACATGGTCGCGCAGGCTCCTGGCCAGCTCCGTCTCTGCCTCGGGGGAGCCGTCGAGACGTGCGGCGGCCGCAGCGCTGAGCACGGTGAATGCGACTGCGGCGTGGCCGGTCTTCGCGTCCTGGCAGGGAGCCACGCCGGCCTCCACGACATCAGGGTGGGAGACCAGGGCGGACTCGATCTCGATGGTGGAGAGCAGGTGCCCGGAGACGTTGATCGCGTCATCGATGCGCCCCAGGATCCAGATGTCTCCGTCCTCGTCCCGCTTGGCGCCGTCCCCGGCGAGGAACCAGCCCCGGGCGGAGTGCTTCTCCCAGTAGGAGGTGTAGAACCGCTCCGGGTCTCCCCACACTCCGCGCGCCATCGAGGGGCCGAACTCGGTGACCACGATGCTGCCCTGCTCACCGGCGGCGGCGGGGGCGCCGTCGTCGTCGACCACCTCCGCGCCCCAGCCGGGCAGGGGGCGCGTCGCAGAGCCCGGCTTGAAGGTCTGGTCCTCGGGCCGGGGGGAGAGGACGGTGGAGCCGGACTCGGACTGCCACCAGGTGTCCACCATCGGCAGGGCCGGGCGGCCCTCGGCGTCCACCGTGTCCCGGCCGATCTGGCCGCGCAGCCACCACCAGGCCTCCGGGTTCACCGCCTCGCCCACGGTGCCGCCCAGCCGGACGGAGGAGAGGTCGTACTCGGCGGGAATCCCCGTGGGCCACCAGCCCATCAGGGAGCGGACCAGGGTGGGGGCGGTGTAGTAGCTGGTCACCCGGTGCCGCTGGATGATCTCGAAGTGCCGGCCAGGGTGCGGCACGTTCGGCACACCCTCGTAGATCACCTGTGCGGCGCCGGCCGCCAGCGGGCCGTACATCTCATAGGTGTGCGCGGTCACCCAGGCGAGGTCCGCGGTGCACCAGTGCACGTCGTTCTCCCGCCGGGCCGGCTCTGGGTGGGCGAAGAGCCGCAGGTAGGAGTACAGGCTGCCGGTGAGGTACCCCGCCGTGGTGTGCACCAGGCCCTTCGGCTTTCCCGTGGTGCCCGAGGTGTACATGATGAACAGCTCATTCTCCGCGTCGAACATCGGCGCCTCATGCTGCTCCTCAGCCGGGTCGACGACCTCGTGCCACCACACGTCACGGCCCAGCCCGTCCCCGTTGAGGTCGCTTCCCTCCCAGCTGATCTCGGAGCCGGTCCGGCGCAGCACCAGCACGTGCTCCACGCTGCCGCCGGCGTCTGCGGTGAGACCCTCCACGGCGGCGTCGGCATTCTCCTTGACCGGGACTGCCTGGCCGCGGCGGAACTGGCCGTCCGTGGTGACCAGCAGCTTCGCGCCGGTGTCCTCCACGCGGAAGCGCAGCGCCTCGGCGGAGAAGCCGCCGAACACCAGCTGGTGCACCGCGCCGATCCTGGCGCAGGCCAGGGTGATCACGATGGTCTCCACCAGAACCGGGAGATAGACCACCACCCGGTCCCCATGGCCGATCCCGAGAGACTCCAGGGCGTTGGCGGCCTTGCTGACCCGGCGCCGCAGCTCCGCGTAGGTGACTGACTCCCGGTCGCCCGGCTCGCCCTCGAAATGCAGGGCGACCTTCTCCCCGCGGCCGGCGTCCACATGCCGGTCCACGCAGTTCACCGCGGCGTTGAGGGTCCCGCCCTCGAACCAGCGCATCACCGGCCCGCGCCGCGCCTCCGGGTTCGGCGGCTCCCAGGCGCGCACACTGTGCCACTCCGACTCCCAGTCCAGCAGCCCCGCTGCGCGCTCCCAGTGCGCCAGCCGGCCGGCATGGTCAGTAGGCTCAGGCCAGGCGTGCACGTCGGCGAAGAGCGGGTGCTCAGCGGGCTTCGGCAATGCGGACCTCCTTCGCAGGCCTTCTCAGGCCCAGGTGTTCAGCGCTTTGCGCTCGACCAGGCCGAGCAGCGCGTCAGTGATTTTGCCCAGGATGGCCAGCAGCACGATCGCCAGCAGGAGCCGGTCCACCCGGCCGTTGTTCTGCGACTCGGTGAGCAGGAAGCCCAGGCCCTCCGCGGCGGCCAGCAGCTCCGCCGCCACCAGGAACAGCCAGGACTGCGCCAGACCCAGCCGCAGCCCGGAGAACACCGGAGGCACGACGGCGGGCAGCTGCACCGTGGTCAGCAGGCGTACCCCGTGGAAGCCGAACGCCCGCCCGGCCTCCACCAGCTGCGGGTCAACATGCCGCAGGGCCGAGTGCACCGAGGTGAACACCGGGAAGAACGCGCCGATGGCGATCAGCAGGTACTTGCCGTCCTCACCGATGCCGACCCACAGCAGGATCAGCGGCACCCAGGCCAGGGAAGGCACCGCGCGGAAGGCTCCCACTGTGGGGTGGAGCAGCGCGTCGGCCGCCTTGGACAGGCCCAGCAGGGAGCCCAGGACCAGGCCTGCGCCCGCGCCCAGGGCGAAGCCGACGAGCACACGCTGCACCGAGATGCCCACATGGCTGAAGAGCGCCCCCGACTCGAGCAGCCCCTGCCCGGCCTCGAAGACTGCGAGGGGAGAGGGCAGCTGGACGGGGGTGAAGATCTCAAGAGCGTCAGTGACCAGCCACCACACGGCGAGCAGCGCGAGGGGCACGATCGCGCCGACCACCACCTTCACGGGACCGTTGAGGCCACCGCTGCGGGCAGGTTTCGCCTTGCCGGTGGCCATCTGCTCCGCGGCGAGGGAGGACGCCGTGCTGTTCGCGGTGCCCGCGTCGGGAGACTGCTGGACTGTCTGGCTCACGCGTCCTCGTCCTCCTCGATCTCGGCCTGCTCCGCGGCGTCGTCAGCGCCCTCAGCGTCGGTGGCCTCAGCCTCCTCGGCGTACTCGGGCCAGAACAGCTCGTCCAGGGCGTCCTGGACCTGCTCCTCGGAGTCGACGTCGCCGGTCTCCACGAAGAACGGGGCCACCGGCTCCAGGGAGGTGTGCAGGTCATCGCCGGGAACAGGGCTGATGTCGAAGTTCACCCGCTCGCTGATGACCAGCTCGGCGACGTCCAGCTCGATGCCGGCGTGCTCGGCGAGGATCTCAGCGGTCTCGTCCGGGTTCTCCACGGCCCACTGGCGGGCCTGCTCGTACACGTTCACCACGGTCTGGGCGACCTCCGGGTAGTCCTCCAGGAAGTCCGCGGTGGCGTTGATGGTGGAGAAGGTGTTGAAGTCGATGTCCCGGTGGACCAGCTCCGCGCCGGCCAGCTCGGCGTCGCCCATGATCGGGTCTAGGCCCATCCAGGCGTCCACGTCGCCGTTCTCCATGGCCTGGCGGCCGTCGGCGTGCTGCAGGGCCTGCACCTCGACGTCGTCCAGAGACAGGTCGGCCTCCTCCAGTGAGCGGGCCAGGAAGAAGAACGGGTCGGTGGCCAGAGTGGCGGCCACGGAGGCGCCCTCCAGATCCTCGGGGCCCTCAATGCCGGACTCCGGGCGGGCCACCAGGGCCGCCCACTCCGGCTGGGACTCCACGTAGAAGGTGTGCACATCCGCGCCCACCGAACGGTTCAGCAGCGCCGCGGAGCCGGCGGTGGAGCCCACGTGCAGCTCGTCGGCGCGCAGCATCTCATTGGCCCGGTTGGAGCCGTGGGACTGGATCCAGGTGACGTCGGTGCCGAGCTCCTCGAGCTCCTCCTCCAGCCATCCGTGCTCCAGGATCACCAGGGAGAGCGGGTTGTAGGTGGCGAAGTCGATGTTCAGGGTGTCCAGCTCGCCGTCGGAGTCGTCGCCGCAGGCTGACAGCGCCAGCAGGGCGGCCGCGCCGAGGGCGGTGACGGACTGGGCGGAGCGGGAGAAGGAGGTGGGCATAGGTGGGCCTTTCGCGGTGTCAGCAGGTCATGGGGGCGGGCCTGCCCGGGGCAGGCCCAGAGAGCGTGAGGATGGGAGCCGTGCGGGACGGTCAGTGGGCGGCCACGCCGAGGCCGGCGTAGAGCTGGGACTTCAGGTCCGCCAGCTCAGCGGAGGTGCGATCACGGGGCCGGCTCCCCGGCACGGCCAGCAGACGCTTGGTGGTAGCGCCTTCCGCTGCGGTGGGGTCGCCGGCGCTGCGGTCGTCCCTGCCGAGCAGCAGGATTCGGTCTGCCAGCTGCAGGGACTCGTCGACGTCGTGGGTGACCAGCAGCACGGTGGTTCCGGTCTGGGCGTGGATGTCCAGCAGCAGGTCCTGCATCTTCAGGCGGGTCAGAGCGTCCAGCGCCCCGAAGGGCTCATCCAGCAGCAGCACCCCGGGGCGGCGGGCCAGGGCCCGGGCCAGGGAGGCCCGCTGGGCCATGCCCCCGGAGATCTCACGGGGCTTCAGGCGGGCCCGGTCGGCCAGGCCGACCAGCTCCAGCAGCTCATCCACCCGGGCCTCCCCCTCAGCCTTGGATAGGCCGCGGGGCAGGCCCATCTGGACGTTCTTCCGCACGGAGCGCCAGGGCAGCAGGCGGGGCTCCTGGAAGCCCACGGCGGTGCGGTCGTCATAGGGCCTCACCGGTTCCCCGGCGATGGTCAGCTCGCCGCTGAACCCGGTGTCCAGGCCGGCCAGCGCCCGCAGCAGGGTGGACTTGCCGCAGCCGGAGGTGCCCAGGATGGCGAGCACCTCGCCGGGGGCGATCTCGAGGCTGACGTCCCGCAGCACGGTGCGGCCGCCGAAGCTGCGGCCGACGCCGTCGAAGCGGACGTTCAGCGAGTAGCGGCCGGTCGCCTCGGCGACGGCGGACTGGGGGGCAGGGGCTGCCGCAGGCGCCTCGAGGGTGGCAGAAGAGGTCATGCGAGAATTCACTCCCATCGTTCCTGGCATTAGCACCGAGCCCGCAGATGAGTGCTCTGCAGTGGTTGCTGCGGCGTCATCGAGCCAGATCTCTCAGCCGCTCCGGATGGATACCCGCAAGACTGTACGCGAGAGCCCCTGGCGTGCACAAAGAGGGACAGTCACAAACGTAATATCTGCGGCCTCAGGCCCCCGGGGGCCGGCCTCCCCAGCGGCGCAGGGCGGCACGGACCGCCAGATGGTCCGAGGGGAAGGCGTTCTGCCGCTGGGAGGGGATGTGCCGAGCGGCGCCCCCGTACTCGGTGAAGCCCGGGTCAGCTGGTGCGTCGGCGTCGTCGGCCGCCCCGCCCAGATGATCAGCGCTCACCACCTCGAGCCCGCGCACGAACACGAAATCGATGCGGTCTCGCGGCTCCGTCTCCGGATCCTCGATCTGCGACCAGGTCAGCCCCGGAGCCTGGGCAGGGTCCGGGTGGGCCTCACGGAACGCGTCGGCGAAGCCGGCCTCCATGAACAGCCGCGGGGCCGGCCACCGGGCCGACGGGCGATGCTCGCCGTTCCAGTCCAAGGAGGACGGCACATTGAAGTCCCCGGCGATGACCACCGGCACCTCGCCGAGCTCCTCCAGCAGCTGATCGGTCTCGGAGAGGATCTGCTGCGCCTGTGCCGTGCGCTCCTGCTCACCCGGCTGGCCGAACACCTCCTCCGCAGCATGCGGCAGCTCATCCCCGCGATACGGGCCGTAGTCCGGGGAGGCCAGGTGCACCGACCAGGCCAGCACAGCCCCGGCGCGGGTCTGCACCAGCGCCGCAGTCGCATAGGGAGCAGTGTCCGTGGGCAGCAGCCGCATCGGGCTGGGGCTGAGCACCGCACAGTTGAAGTCCTGCTGGGCCGCAGTCATCCCTGCCCGGCGGGCCAGGCGCACCCCGGCGGTGCCGAAGCACTCCTGCAGCATCACAATGTCAGCGTCCTGATCCTCGAGCACCGCAGCCTGCTTGGCGGCCGCGTCGTCGATCTCACGGCCGCCGAACCACAGGTTCCAGGAGAACACCTGCAGGGTCCGCAGCTCACGAAGCTTGGCCGCGGCGGCCTCCTGCGGGCTGGTGAGCTGGTCGACGGGCTCGTCAGCCAGGGTGTCCTGAGGACGGCGGGTGGGCTGAGGGGTCTGAGGCAAGGGGACTCCGTAACGGTTGGGTGCGAGAGGCGCGCGACGGCTCTATCCGGCGGCCGCAGCGAGCTCCACGGCGGTCAGGGCGGTCAGGCGGTGGTGGCAGGGCAGAGACACATCCGGGTCCGCATTGACCCCCACCACCGTCAGGCCCGCGGCCATCGCTGCCGAGGCGCCCGCGGCGGAATCCTCAAAGGCCGCCGCCTCCTCGGGGGCGACGCCGAGACGGCGGCAGGCTTCACGGTACAGGTCCGGGGCCGGCTTGCCGGAGGCGACCTCATCCACTGTGCACACCGCCTGGGCGGTCTCCCACAGCCCGGAGGCGCGCAGCATCAGACGCACATCGGGGCGCAGGCCGTTGCTGGCCACCGCAGTCGGCACAGCGCTCGCCAAGCCGGTGAAGACCTCCACCGCACCAGGCATCGGCTCTGTGCCCTCCTGAAGGAGCTGGGAGTAGCGGCGGGTGAGCTCGGCGGCGACCGCAGCGGCATCGCCGCGCACCTGCGGGAGCGCGGCCAGACGCGTGGCTGTGTCATCCACCGACAGCCCGTGAAAATCAGCGGCGGCGGCACCCGCGACGCCGCGGTCGGCCAGCCAGGCGGAGATCATCTCCAGCCACACCGACTCGGAGTCCACCAGCAGCCCGTCACAGTCGAACACCGCCGCGGAGACGCCCAGCTCCACCGGGCCCTCCGCCGTGGACAGGCGCAGGGCTGCGCTGCGGGCCTCCGCGCTCATGCAGCGGCCCCGGCCGGCAGGCGCAGCGCCGGCTCCGAGATGACCTGTGGGCGCACCCGGGTGCCCGGCACCAGCCCGGCGGCCTCTGAGGCTGAGACCGAGCTCACCAGCTCCAGGTCCCCCTCCGGGGCGGCCGCCCGAATGATGGTGCGCTCGCCGGTGTACACCTGGGAGGCCACGGTGCAGTCCCCGTCCTCGGCGGGAACCAGCATCAGGTCCTCCGGCCGGACGAAAAGAGTGTCCAGGTTCTCGCCCGGCTGCCGGGCGGCCAGCTCACCGCCGGCGAACCCGCTCGGGGCGCCCAGCTCCGTCACCGTGCCCACGAACCGGGCCACAAACTCGCTGGCCGGACGCTGGTACACCTCATGGGGCGCGTCGATCTGCTCGATCACCCCGGAGTTCAGCACCGCGACCCGGTCCGCGATCGCCAGCGCCTCCTCCTGATCATGGGTGACGAACATGGTGGTGATCCCCAGCTGCTGCTGCAGCCGGCGGATCTCGTCACGGATCTGCACACGGACCGTGGCGTCCAGGGCGGAGAGCGGCTCGTCGAGCAGCAGGACCTCCGGCTGGGTGGCCAGGGCGCGGGCGAGCGCCACCCGCTGCTGCTGGCCGCCGGAGAGCTGGTGCGGGAACCGGGAGCCGAACTGCTCCAGCCCGCACATCTCCAGCATGTCCTGGGCGGTCCGGCGACGCTTCTCCTTGGCGACCTTCCGGACCCGCAGGCCGTACTCGACGTTCTCCTGCACGGTCATGTTCGGGAAGAGGCTGTAGGCCTGGAAGACCATGCCGATGCCGCGGCGGTTCGGCGCGATGCCGGTGAGGTCCCGACCGCCGACCAGCACCCGACCGGTGGTGGGATTCTCGAACCCGGCGAGGATCCGCAGGGCCGTGGTCTTCCCGCAGCCGGAGGGTCCCAGCACGGTCACGAACTCGCCGGCGGTCAGGGTCAGATCCATGTTCTGCAGGACTGTAGTGGGGCCGAAGGCCTTGGAGACCCCCTCGAGCACCACCTCGTTGGAGGGGGTCTCAGCGGGGCGGGAGCGTTCAGCGGCGGTAGTCATCAGGCAGCGGCTTTCTGGCTGGATTTCTGCAGGGCACGTTCGGCGCGGGCTGCACGGCCCGCGGGGGAGAACCGATCAGCGGACAGCGTTGCGACGAACAGCAGGGCCCAGGTGGTCAGGTTCAGGAGCACCGCAATGGCGATCGAGGCGCGAAAGTTGTTGGAGGACACGTCATAGAGCCACACCGGGACGGTCTGCTGGCCCAGGGTGGCTGCCAGGGAGAACTCCCCGAAGCACAGGGCGGTGGCGAAGAACACCGAGAACAGCATCGAGCCGCGGATGTTCGGGATCACCACCCGCCAGATCGTCCCCCAGGTGCTGGAGCCCAGCACCGCGGAGCCCTCCACCATCGCCTTCAGCGGGATGGTCCGCAGCCCGGCGTCGATGGATCGGAAGGTGAACGGCAGGCACAGCACCACATAGGTGCCCACCAGGATCAGGGGCAGGTCCGGGTTCTGCAGGAACTGGCTGATCTGGCTGGCCATGGATCCGCGGCCCTGCTGGGCGCCCCAGCGCAGAAGGGCGACGACGCCGGCGGCGATCGCGATGGGAGGGACCACCAGCGGCAGGGTGCACAGGATCTCCAGGACGGGGCGCAGCTTGGGCGCCCACAGGTGGACCGCCACCAGGGCCGGCACCAGCGTCGCCACCAGGACCACGATGGTCAGGCCGGTGATCAGGAAGGTGCGGGATGCTGCGGCGGCCAGGCTGGCGTCCTCGGTGATCACCGAGTATGCCCCGAGCGAGAAGCTTCCGCCGGGGAAGACGGCGTAGTAGATGCTGCACAGCACCGGGATGGTCACGTAGAGGGCGACGGCGAGCACCGGCACCCAGTTGGCGAATCTCAGCCGACCCATCGTGCGGTCCTCCTCTGCAGCCGGTTGAAGACGATCAGCACGACGACGGCGATGACCACCATCGTGATGCCCAGTGCCATGGCGATGGGCTGGCTGGCTGGGGACTGGCCCAGCAGCGAGGAGATGTTCAGCGGGATCAGCGGGAAGCCGCCGGCACCGATCAGCACCGCCGCGGAGGCGTGGGTGGCAAAGGCTGCGCCGAAGCACAGGATCCAGCCGCCCAGCAGCGCAGGGGCGGCGATCGGAAGGCCCACCCGCAGCCAGAAGGTCGGCGCCGAGCCGCCGAGCACGGCATTGGCCTCACGCCACTCCTTCCGGATTCCCATGAAGGTCGGCAGGGTCACCATGACCATCGTGGGGATCAGGAAGTACTGGTACATCACCACCAGGCCCTGCCAGGAGTACAGGGAGAAGCCGATGGCGCTGAGGTTCAGCGCGGCGTAGATCACTCCGGCATTGCCCAGCGTGACGATGAAGGAGAAGGCCAGCGGGGCGCCGCCGTCGTTCGCCAGCACCGAGGAGAACACTGCCACCACAGAGTCCAGCTTCTTGGAGCGGATGTGGGAGATGCAGAACGCGGTCAGCGCGCCGACCACGGAGGCGACCGCCGAGCCCACGAGGCTCACCTGGAGGGAGTTGACGATGGCCTGGGAGTGGGAGCCCCCGGTGAGGGCCATGAAGTGGTCCAGGCCGATGGTCGTGCTGCCGTCCTCGGCCTCCACGGAGAGCGCGATGACCGCCATGCCAGCGATCGGCAGGATGAAGAACAGTGCCAGGATCAGGCCCAGCGGCAGCAGGGAGAGCGCGGCCGGGGACCGCAGTGCGGCCCCCGCGCCCTGCCAGCGGGCGCGGCTGAGAAGGCCCGGCCGCGGCCCGCTGGCGGGCTGGGTGATGGGCAGGCTCACTGCACCGTACCGTCCCACTGCTCGTTGACGATCTGCTGGTTGGCCTCACGCTGCTCCAGGGTGGGCTGCGGGGCCTCGATGCCGTCCTGGCTGGGCAGCTCGGCGAGGGCGTCCTCGTCCACGGTGTCCTGCTCGATCATCGCGTCCAGGCGGACCGGGGAGACATAGCCCTCCAGCAGGATGTTCTGGCCCTCGTCGGAGAACAGGAACTCGTAGAACAGGCGTGCCACAGCCGGGTTCGGGGCGTCCTCGTTGATGGAGGCGGCGTAGAAGGAGGAGACCTGGCCGTCCTCTGGCAGGTTGATCTCCATCTCGATGCCGGCGTCGTCCTCAAGGTCGTTGGCGATGGGCTGCAGCAGGTAGTCCCAGTCGAGCACGATGGGGGTCTCGCCGGTCTCGATGGTGCCGGCGTCGCCCTCCACGGGGACGAGGTTGCCCATCTCGGAGAGCTCGCCGAAGAACTCGATGCCGGGCGTGATGTCGTCGAAGCTGCCGCCGCTGGCCTCCGCCGCGGCGTGGACGATCATGAACGAGCCCTCAGAGGCGGTCGGGTTGGAGGGCAGGGCCACCTGCCCGGAGTACTGGGGGTCCAGCAGGTCCTCGAAGTTCTCGGGGCAGTCGTCGACCCGCGAGGTGTCGCAGCCGATGGCGACGGTCCCGCCCAGGTGGTTGATCCAGGTGCCGGACTCGGAGACGAACTCCTCATCGATGTCATCGATGGTCTGCGGGGAGTACTCGGCGAGCAGGCCGTCCTCCGCGGCGTCCTCGGCGAAGCTCACGCCGGTGTCCAGGTAGTCCAGGGAGTTGTCCTGGCCCTGGCGGTTCACCACGGCGTTGATGAGGTCCTGGCTGGAGCCGGTGGAGGTGTCGTTGCTGATCTCGATGTCGTACTCCTCGGAGAACGTCTCGAGCAGCTCGCCGTAGTTCGCCCAGTCCTCGTAGAGGCCCATTGCGTTGAACTGGCCCTCGGCCTGGGCGTCCTCGATGAGCTGGTCCATTCCTCCGCCGTCCTCCACGGAGGCGGCCTCGCGCCAGTTCTGGGATGCCTCGGATTCGCCTCCTTCGTCGCCGCAGGCGGTCAGGGCGATGGCGGCGGCCGCGGAGGCGCCGAGAGCCTTTTGGGTGCGAGTGAACATGGTCTTCCCTTCGGTGCGTCAGACAGTTGTGAGCGATTCAGTGAGGCTTCAGCGGATCAGACCGCCAGCGCCACCTATCCTCACTAGTGAACTACACTCAGTCAAATGGAAGATCACCAGTGAGTGAACTCTGTATGAACTCCTGGGCGCGCACCCCCGCCTAGGATGGTGGACGATGGAAGAGGCGGCAGCGTGAGCACATTCGCGTTCACACATATTGCGCAGGCGCTGCGCGACGAGATCCAAGCGGGGACATACCCGGTGGGCGCCTCGCTGCCCTCTGAGCGGGAGCTCTCCCAACGATTCGAGGTCTCACCCGGCACCGTCCGGGTGGCGCTGAAGAAGCTGGTGGAGGAGGGCACCGTCGACGGCAGCCGCGGCCGGCCCAAACGGGTGGTGCGGCTGCCGCGCCGCCAGGGCAGCTATGAGGAGTTCCGCTCCTTCGCCCAATGGGCGCACCAGCAGGGCTTGGTGCCCGGGGGACAGGTGCTGGACGCCCAGTGGCAGATCGCAGGCCGGACCGATGCGGACCTCCTTCAGGTCCCGCGCGGACGCCGGGTGCTCTCCGTGGTGCGGCTGCGCACCCTCGGCGGCGAGACCGTCATGCTCGAGCACACCCACTACCCGGAATGGCTCGGCGAGATCGTTGAGGCCCTGGAGGAGGACGCCCCGTCCGTCACCTCGGTGCTCGCCGAGGAGCACGGGGTGCACTTCAGCCACGCCGAGCATCTTTTCGGCGCGGAGGGGGCCAAAGCAAAGGAGGCCGCCCGGCTCGGGGTCTCCCGGGGGGCGCCGCTGCTGGTGCATCGGCGCATCTCCCGGGACCCGTCCGGACGGCCTCTGGAATGGTCCACCGACCGCTACATCAGCGGCCGCATCATGCTTTCGGCGGGAAGCTCCTGGCACTCCTCGCCGCTGCAGTGGACGATGCCGGGCTCAGCAGACTTCGCCTGAGCCCGGCGGGCGGGGCGGTCACTGCCCTCCGGCGGAGGCACTGGCCTTGGCGGTGCCCATCTCCTGGCAGAGCTTCTTGATGGAGGCCAGGCACTTCTGGTTCTGGACGCCCGAGGCGTCCTCCGGGTCCTCCCCGGCGTAGAGGCGGCCCAGCACCCGGCTGATCACC
Organism: Nesterenkonia populi; assembly: GCF_007994735.1. Taxonomy (NCBI): domain Bacteria; kingdom Bacillati; phylum Actinomycetota; class Actinomycetes; order Micrococcales; family Micrococcaceae; genus Nesterenkonia; species Nesterenkonia populi. The sequence goes on from NZ_VOIL01000001.1 coordinate 861,924, forward strand.
TGCCCCTCCTTATCCTTCGGCATCTCCAGGACTGGGATGATCTTGCGCGGCACGGCCTCCTCGGAGACCTTCTCGGCCACCAGGGCCTGGACGGAGTCCACCAGCTTCTTCTCCCCTGGGGGGACGGAGCGTGTCTGCGAGCCGTCGTCGGGCGGCAGGCGGGTCGCGTTGACCTCGTCCCGGGCTGCCGCGCTGAGCACGACGAACGCCACCGGTATGCTGCCGGCTTCGTCGTCGCTGATCGAACAGACCCCCGACTCCAGGACGCCCTCATGGGAGTTCATCGCGTCACGGATGTCGTTGAGGTGCACCTCCTGGCCATTGACGGTGACCTCGTCATCGTGCATCGCCTCAAGGTCCTCCTCGGGCGGATCCGTGTGGAAGCGGGGCTCCCCCGTCTTCGTCTGGTCCGGGTCCATCTTGGTGCGGTCAGTGGTGCTCACGAGACTGCCTCCTCGCACTGGATTCCTTGGGGTGTGACTCTTCCCAACCTGGCAGAGAAGCCTGGACGAAAGCTCCTCGTCACCGGGAGGCGCGTTCCAGGATCTCCTCCATCACCGCGTCGTTGACCTTCCGCGGCTCCCCGTAGCTGGGGTAGTGGAACTGCGCGATGTTCGCGTACGGGTTCACGTCCAGCACGACCGCTCCCTCCGGTGACTCCAGGTCCGGTACCAGCAGGTCCACGCCCGCGGCGCCCAGGCCTGGGATCGCCTGCAGGCCGTCGACGGCGAGGTCCTTCAGCTCGTCGGCGAGGCTGTCCAGCACGTCCAACGCCAGGCCGCCGCCGCGGGTGGTGTCGGCGATCTGGGTGAGCATCACCAGCTCACCCATCGGAGGCACCGTGCTGCGGGTGATCCCGGCGGGGGCGAGGAACGCGTCGTCGACCTCCGGCTGGCGGGGCCTGAGGTAGTCGTTGGCGCGGCGCCGTGCGATCTCCTCATCGGCCAGCCGGCCCACTGAGGTCACCCCGTCGCCGATGACGTACAGCGGAATGCGGGCCACCGCGCCCACCACCTGGCTGCCGACCACATACGCACGGACGTCCAGGCCGGGGGTGTGCTCCTCCACCACGATCAGGTAGCGGGAGTCCGAGGTGGCGGACCGGGCTGCCATCGCCTTCGCCCAGGCGGCCCGCAGATCGGACTCGCGGGTGATGTCCGCGGTGATCCCCTTGCCGATCCGGCCGGACGACGGTTTGACCGCTACCCGTTTGCCGAGCGACTTCATCGTCTTCACCGCCCGGGAGAACTCGGTGGGGCTGATCGCCTTGCCGCGCGGGGTGGGCACCTCGGAGGCCTGCAGGTACCGCTTGGTCATGGCCTTGGACCGGGAGAGCCGGCGTGCCTGGTGGGAGACCAGCGAGGTGATGACCCCGTCGGTGCCGCCGACGACCACCCCGGAGAGGAAGAAGAGCTGGTTGGACTCGGAGATGATCTTGATGGTCATCCGCTTGCGGCGGGCGGCCCGCTGCAGCAGGGCCTGGTGCGGCATGGTCGAAGACCAGCGGCGCATCTGCTCGTACCGGGGCTCCACCTGCTCCACGATGAACTGGGCCGTAGCGGAGGCATCCTCCGGAAGGCGGACCGCGGGGCGGACCTCCGGCAGGGCGTGGCGCTCCTGCGTCTCCGGTGCCGCCGGCTGCGGAGCGGGGGGCCCAGCGGGAGGGAGGGGGAAGTTCGGGCTGCCCGCTCCGGCGTCGGGACCGGCCGGCCGCGGGGCCGTCTCATCGGGGGCGGGCGCCTGCGGGGCGCCGCGGCGGGCACGGCCCGGGCGACGCGCGCCGATGGGGAAAGTGTGCGGCTCAGAGCTCATCGTGGGGCCAGCCTAGCGGCTTCACACTGCCGCGGCGGCGAGGATCTGCTCGGCGATCGCCGCGCTGACCGGCCGGCCGGGCCCCAGGGTGGGGAAGTGGTGCGGCAGGGGGGAGGCCTCCTCGGAGACGGCGACGACCACGGCGCCCTGCGCGGTGTCCAGGGAGGGCGCGCTCAGCACGGCTGCCCCGGCGAGCACCCCGGGGACGGCGCGGAGCGCGTCGGTGCCGAGCTGCTTGAGCTCGTCGGCGGCGAGGTCGGTGACGTCCACCGCGATGGTCTGCGGGTCATCGGGCCGGGGCTCGGCCAGCTGCTCCCGGTCCACGAGGGCGAGCACGCTGACAGCCTCCCGTCCGGCGGTGTAGATCTCCAGGGTCAGCGGCTGGACGGTTTTCTCCGCGGCGGGCGCGGTGCCTTCGGGACGCTCTTCGGCCGGCCCATCCTGTGCGTCCCCGGCGGCGCTGCGGGGACCGATGCGGTGGGGGATCTCCATGAGGTCCAGGTGGGCGGCGAGACTCTCGGGGCTGGCGAGCACGCGGCGCCCGTGAGCGCTGACGAGAGTGGTGACCCCGTTGGCCCACCCGCCGATGATGGCGCCGCCGAAGATGAACACCCACCGGCCGTCGGTGATCCTCTTCAGGCGGATGCGCCGCTCAGCCAGTGCCAGGCCCAGCAGGTGCTGGGCAGAGGGGAGGTCTCCGTCGGTGCGGAAGGAGTCGCGCTGCGGGGCGATGTGCTCAGAGACGAGCCGGGGCAGATCCATCACCCGCTCAGCGTAATGGGTCAGGGCTTTGAGCCGCCCTCATTGGCCCAGTCGGTGCCCTTGCGCTCGGTGGTCTGGCCGGGGTCGGAGATCACGTCGCCGTTGTAGGTCGTCTTGGTCTCGGGCGACTTGTACTCTGCGGCAGCCTGCTGGACAGTCTCCTCGGCCTCGTCGATGATGTCCTCCGCCTTGTCGGCGGCCGCGTCGGCCTGCTCTGCGGCCTTCTTCACGGCGTCGGAGGCATAGGCGGCGGCTCGGCGGGACTGATCGGCGACCTCATGGGCGAGCTCCTCAGCTCGCTCGGAGGTCTTGGAGACGAAGTCCTGGACGTCGGGACGGTTCCAGGTCTCCCCAGCCTTCTTCTTGGCGGAGTCGAAGGTGGTCTCGACCTTTTCGCGGCCTTTGCTGGTGCCGATCGCGTAGCCGATGGCGATGCCGGCGCCCAGTGAGATGAGTCCCATAGTGCTGCTCCATTCGTTCTGCGGTGGCTGGTGCTTCCCAACCTAGCGGGACGACGGCGGGGTGTCACCAGGGTCTGCCCCTGATCCGACCCTGATTCATCCGCTGAGCCTCTCCAGCAGCAGCGCGGTGTGCAGGGTGGCGAGCGTCTCGCCGTCGAGGTCGTGGCCGAGGGCGCGTTCGAGCCGGGCGATGCGGGAGTAGAGCGTGGGCCGGGAAATGCCCAGTGCCCGGGACAGCTCGGCCTTGTTTCCTCCCGCCCGGACCGCGGCATCGACCAGCTCCCGCATCGATTCGCCCTCGGCTCCGCGGAAGGGCGCGAGATAGTGATGGAGGAACCAGCTGGCAGACGGGTCTCCGGCGAGCCGGACCAGCAGGCCGGAGAGGCCGAGGTCCGCGGCGGTCCAGTACCCGGCCCGGGGTGATGGGGTGGCGGCTTCGGGCAGGCGGCCCAGCCGGCTCAGGGCGGAGGCGGCGGCCGCGGTCCGGGCGGTGCGGGGGAGAGCGTCGGGAACCTCAGTGAGGCTGATGGAGTCCAGGTCGGCCCCGACTGTGTACCGAGGAATGATCTCCTGGGTGCGCCGCCGCACCACAGCCTGGCGGACGGCGGCGCAGAGCTTGCGGGGGTCGCCGTGGGCCAGCACGACCCAGACATCCCCGGGCTCCCCGGCGCCTACCAGGGCCGGAAGCTTCAGCGAGTTGGCCGCACTGCGGATGAGGGTCGCCAGCGAGGGAGCCTGCCGTTCGGCGGCGGTTGAGGCGCCCGCGTAGTCATGGGTGGTGAAGACCAGGGGCGTGTAACGAGCGCCGGCCGGCATGCCGAGGGCCTTGGCTCGGGCGGCCACCTCCTCGGACGGCAGGCCGCCGGGGGAGGCGAGATCGTCGAACAGGTTGGTGGTCGCACTGACGATCGGATCCCAGGACTGCCCCTGCTGGGCGGCGCCGAGCTGCCGAGAGACGAGCTCCCGGTGGAGCGCCTCGGTGATCTCCACGAATCGGACCTGCCGGGTGAACCGCAGCAGCGGCACGAGGTTCCCGGCGGCGGGCTGGGCCTCCCGCTCGGCGGCGACCTCATCCAGGGCCGCATTGAGCAGCGGCCGGTCGGCCAGCACCTCCACCGCCAGGGCCGCGGCCCCGGTGGTGTCGAGATCCTCCAGGTACCCGCGGACGGCATCGGTCAGCTGCGGCCGGGACTCGTCGAGCCGGGGCAGCGTGGAGAGCACCAGCTCCCCGCCCTGCAGCATCGCCCCCGGCCGGTCCTGGCCGATGATGTGCACCCATCTGATGGTGCGGGCCAGACCCGCCGCGGGGGTGAGCAGCTCCGGCTCACCGGCAGCCATGGGGTGGAGGCGCAGGCTCTCCTCCACGCTGAGCGTCACATCCACCATGCCCAGACTTTACTCTCTGTAAGAACTGCTGCGCGTCACTTGACACTCTGCTTTCGTCGAAGTGCCGTGCGCCGAGCATCATGGTGGCGGACCCCACGCGAAGGAGAGCATCATCGTTACCACCGGAACCGACCGTCGCATCCTCGTCACCGGCGCCTCTACCGGCATCGGTGAGAAGACCGTACGCCGCCTCGCCGAGCAGGGGCACCGGGTGGTGGCCTCTGCCCGCCGCAAGGAGCGGCTGGACGCGCTGGCCGAGGCGTACAGCAATGTGGAGCCCTACCGGCTGGACATCACCTCTGACGAGGAGGTCACCGCGCTCGTGGATCATCTGAAGGCCACCGGCGGCCTCGACGGCGTGGTGAACAACGCCGGCGGCGCACTCGGACTGGACAAGGTGGAGGACGGCGACCTGGACGGCTGGCGCTGGATGTACGAGCTCAACGTGCTGGGCACTCTCCGGGTCACCCAGGCGGTGCTGCCGCTGCTGCGCGACGGCGACGGCGGGGACATCGTGGTGGTGACCTCCACCGCCGCGCACGAGCCCTACGAGGGCGGGGCCGGGTACACCGGGGTCAAGCACGCTGAGCGGATGCTCTCCACCACGCTGCGCCGGGAGATCGTGGGGGAGCCGGTGCGGATCATCGAGATCGCCCCCGGCAACGTGGCCACCGAGGAGTTCAGCCTCACCCGGTTCTCCGGGGACGCGGAACTCGCCAAGAAGGTTTACGAGGGCTACCAGCCCCTGCACGGCGAGGACATTGCTGAGGCCATCGGCTGGGCGCTGGACCGCCCCGAGCACGTCAACGTTGACCTGATGATCATCCGGCCCCGGGACCAGGCCCACAGCACCAAGATTGCCAAGAAGGGTGTATGAGATGACGACGCCGACCGCCGTGGGCAGCCTCGCCCCGCACCGCGAGTTCAGCCAGGAGGAGATCGAGGCGGGCCGCACCGCCTACGCCCTGGACCGCGAGCACGTCTTCCACTCCTGGTCCGCTCAGGAGACCCTGGCCCCGATGACCGTCCTCGACGCCGAAGGCTCCTGGATCTGGGACGGTGAGGGCAGCCCCCTGCTGGACCTCACGAGCCAGCTGATCTACACCAATGCCGGCCACAGGCATCCGCGCATTGTGCAGGCCGTCAGAGATCAGGCGGAGAAGCTCTGCACCGTCGCGCCCCAGCACGCCAACGACGCCCGCTCCGAGGCGGCCCGGCTGATCGTCGAACGGCTCCCTGCGGACATCAGCCACGTCTTCTTCACCGCCGGCGGTGCTGACGCCAACGAGCACGCCGTCCGGATGGCCCGGCACCACACCGGCCGGCGGAAGGTCCTCTCCGCGTACCGCAGCTACCACGGCGGCTCCCAGCTGGCGGTGAACCTGACCGGTGACCCCCGCCGGATTCCGAATGAGGAGGACGCCGGGGTCGTCCACTTCCTGCCCGCCTACACCTACCGCTCCTACTTCGCCCCTGAGGGTCAGAAGGACGCCTGGACGGAGCAGGACGAGGCGCAGGCGGCGCTGGCGCACCTGAAGCAGGTCCTGGAGCTGGAGCGTCCGAGCTCGGCCGCCGCCATCATCCTGGAGGCCATCCCCGGCACAGCCGGCATCTACCTGCCCCCGGCCGGATACCTGGAGGGCGTGCGGCAGCTCTGCGACGAGCACGGCATTGTGATGATCCTCGACGAGGTGATGGCCGGCTTCGGCCGCTCCGGGAAGTGGTTCGCCCACCAGCACTATGAGGTGGAGCCTGACATCGTCACCTTCGCCAAGGGCGTGAACTCCGGGTACGTGCCCATGGGCGGGGTCGCTATGGATGATGCGATCTATTCGAGCTTCGCCGAGCAGGCCTATCCGGGCGGGCTCACCTACTCCGGCCACCCGCTGGCCGCAGCAGCCGCAGTCGCCACCATCCGCGCCATGGCCGAGGAGGAGATGGTGGAGAACGCCGCCCGGCTGGGCGAGCACGTCATCGGGCCCAAGCTGCAGCAGATCAGGGAGAACCACCCGTCCGTCGGCGATGTCCGCGGCACCGGCGCGTTCTGGGCCGTCGAGCTGGTCCAGGACCGCGCCACCCGGGAGCCGCTGGCACCCTACGGACAGACCCACGAGGTCATGGGACGGATTGTCGCGGCCTGCAAGGAGCGGGGCGTGCTGCCGTTCGTGAACATGAACCGGATCCACGTCTGTCCGCCGCTGAACATCGCCGAGGAGGAGATCACCTTCGGCCTTGACGTCCTCGACGAGGTTCTCGCCCTCGCCGACGAGCACGCGGCCTGAATGGCGGAGGGCCAGGCGCCGACTGATCACCAGGCGCACGGCGCCATCACGGCATGGGCGCTGCCCGGAATCCCGGCGGTCCGGCCCGGCGATGACCTCGCCGCTCTGATCCTCGGCGCTCTTGCTGCGCAGGGTGAGGCCGGGGCGCTCGCCGACGGGGACATCCTGGTGGTGACCTCCAAGATCGTCTCCAAGGCGGAGGGCCGGATCGTCGCCGCCGAGGATCGTGAGGAGGCGATCAGCGCCGAGACCGTCCGGGAGGTGGCCTCCCGTGCTCGCGCCGACGGTCCGGGCCGAACCCGGATCGTGGAGAACCGGCTCGGCATCGTCGCTGCGGCAGCCGGAGTCGACGCCAGCAACACGGAGGACGGCACCGTCCTGCTGCTGCCGGAGGACCCGGATGCCTCCGCGGACAGGCTGCGACAGTCCCTCTCCGAGGAGCTGGATGTGCAGGCAGGCGTGCTGATCTCAGACACGCTGGGCAGGGCGTGGCGGATGGGCCAGACCGACGCCGCGATCGGTGCCTCCGGGGTGCGGGTCATCCACGACCACCGCGGCGGCACCGACTCCGCCGGCAAAGAGCTGACCGCCACGGCGATCGCCGCAGGGGATGAGATCTGCGCGATGGCGGACCTGGTCAAAGGCAAGGCGGCAGGCCTGCCGGTGGCGGTGGTCCGAGGTCTCGGCCACCTCGTGGCCCTGGAGGGGCCCGGCGCTCGGAGCCTGGTGCGCACCGGCCCGGGGGACATGTTCCGCCTCGGCACCGACGAAGCCATCGCCGAAGGCCGCCGCCAAGCCTACGAAGAGATCGCGGCCGCAAGCTCCAAAGCGTCCTGAGCGAGCCGTCGGCTGGTGGTCTCATCCCGCATCCAGAGCGGGGCGGCCCGGGCTCGGATTCCTGCTCCCTCCAGGGCAGGGAGGGCGGCGGCGTCCTCCTCCGCGAGCAGCCAACCGTCCAGCAGGCCGCCCCCAGCGCGGGCGCCGTAGGCCTGGGCCGCAGCGGCGGCCGAGCAGTCATAGCCGAGCACCTCCAGGCACTGCCGGGCCATCCCCTGCACCGGCGCCGTCCCGATGATCGGTGAGACCCCGACCACCGGGACGGCCGCTTCGCGCAGCGCCTCCCCGATCCCAGGGATACCCGGCAGACCCGGGCGCTCGCCGACGCCGGGAAGCCCCAGCACGGTGCCGATGGACACCACCGGGTTGGACGGCGCCAGCAGGATCACATCCGCTTCAGCCAGCGCCTCCTTCACCCCCGGGCCCGCTCGGGCCTGCTCGACGCCCCGCTGCACGAACCGCTGGGCCCGGGCTGAGGCACGGGTGCGCACCCACCACTCCTCAAAATGCATCTCCGTGACCTGACCGTCCTCCTCGGCAGTCACCCAGGTCTCCACCTCCTGGTCCGTGGCCGGAAGAAGCCGAGTCCGCGGGGCTTGGAACGCCTCGCTCCAGCGTGCGCACAGCCGGTCCGTCACCGCGGAGAGGGGCATGCCTTCCTGCAGCATCGCGGTGCGGGCGACGTGGGTTCCCAGATCCAGGTCGCCGAGGGTGAACCAGGGCCATCCCACCCCGTACTCGGCCAGCTCCGCGCTGACCCGTTCGCTCTCACCCTCGCGGCCCCAGCCGCGCTCAGCGTCGTTCATCCCCGCCAGCGCGTACATCATCGAGTCCAGATCCGGGCAGACCCGCAGGCCCGTGAGCCACATGTCGTCCCCGGTGTTCACGATGACGCTGATCCTGTCCTCCGGGCCCAGGGCTGCGCGCAGTCCCTTCACGAACTTGGCGCCGCCCACTCCTCCGGCGATCACCGCCGCCCTCATGCGGGCGTCTCCGCAGGCGTGCTGCTCAGCATGTAGTGCTCGGGACGGAAAGCGGCGTACCGGCGTCGGTACTCCTCGGCGGTCCCGGGCCAGAGCAGAGTCACCCGCCCGGTGCCGCGGTCGCGGTACCAGCTGGTGCACCCCGGGCTGACCCAGGCCGTCGCCGCAGCCCGCTCATCGATCATCGCCGTATAGGCTCGCTCGGCCTCCGGGCGCGCCTCCCATACGCCGCCCCGCGGGACAGCAGCCAGGGTGCTGAGCAGCTGCTCGAACTGGGCCTCCAGCATCGCCACCGCGGAGTTGTGCCCCAGCGCCGCGTTCGGACCTCCCAGGAGCATGCAGTTCGGGAACCCGGAGACCGCGGTCGAGGCGTAGGAGGTCATTCCGCCGGCCCAATGCTCAGCGAGGCTGGTCCCGCCCCGCCCGAATACTGCGGAGGCGATCGCCGGCCGGGAGGCATCGAATCCGGTGGCGAACACCAGCGCGTCCAGCTCATAGGTGCGGCCCGAGGCAGCCCGGACGCTCTGTCCCCTCACAGTGACTGGTGCGGAGGCCTCCACCGACACCGCGCCGGAGGCCGCCGCCGGGTAGAAGTCGTCTGAGAGCAGCACCCGCTTGCACCCCACTTCGGATGCCGGGGCCAGGGCGTCACGGACCGGGCCCGGAGGGATGCTGCGGTGCAGGTGCTCCTGCGCGCGGCGACGCAGCGCCTCATGCGCCTCGGTGCCCAGCACACGAGCCTCGAAGCCGGCATCCAGATCCTGGAAGATCTCCGCCCGATGCGCCGCCCGGGCCTCGCTGTTCCCGGCGAACGCCTGCCGCTCGGCGCGGTCGTAGGCGGCGTCCCCCTTCGGGATGATCCAGGGGGCGCTGCGCTGGAACACCGTCACCTCAGCACCCTGCTCAGCGAGGGCGGGAGCGACCTGCACCGCGGAGGCGCCCGAGCCGACCACGCCGACCCGCGTGCCCTCCGGAGCGATGCTGGGATCCCAGCGTGCGGTGTGACAGACGGGCCCCGGGAACGTCACCAGCCCCGGCAGCTCGGGCAGGGCCGGCCGAGTGAATCGCCCGGGGGCGAGCACGAGGACAGAGGCGGTCACCGTTCCTGCCGAGGTGAGCACCCGCCAGCAGCGTTCGTCGTCATCCCACGCTGCGGACAGCATCCGGACCCCGCAGCGGATATGGCCGGAGACCTCCTCCGCACACTCCTGCAGGTATTGGTGAATCTCCTCCGCGGGAGCGAAGCGGCGTCGCCAGTCCGGCTTCGGAGCGAAGGAGAAGGAGTACAGGTGGGACGGGATGTCGCAGGCAGCCCCCGGGTAGGTGTTGTCCCTCCAGGTGCCGCCGACCGTCCCAGCCCGCTCAAGCACCAGGAAGGAGCGCTCCCCGCTGCGGGCCAGCCGGATCCCCGCACCGATGCCTGCGAACCCCGCGCCGACCACCAGCACCCGGACGTGAGTTCCCTCCAGCGCTGTCACGCGGCGGCTCCCGCCAGGGTGCCCAGCGGCTCGTAGACGGTGCTGCGCTGCACCGGAGTCCGGCCCAGCGCCTCCGCGCTCCTGCGCACATCCGCCAGGCTCAGGCTGCGGCCGGCCTCCGGGTCAGCCTCCGGGCGCAGCCCTTCGAGGAGAACTCCGCCGAGGTCATCCGCGCCGCCGGCCAGCACCGCCTCAGCCGCGCCCAGCCCGAACTTGGGCCAGGCCGCCTGGATGTGGTCGATCTGACCGGCGAGCATCAGTCGCGCGACGGCGTGCACTGCCCGGGTCTGCCGGTCGTCGGCCATCCTTCGCACCCATGGCACCGGAGCTGGGGAGTCCTGGGGCAGAAGGGGCATCGCGATGAACTCCGTGAAACCGCCCGTCTGCTGCTGCAGCCGCCGCAGGGCGATGATGTGCTGCACCGTCTGCAGCGGGGTCTCCAGGTGACCGTAGACCATGGTCGCGGTGGAGCGCAGCCCGGCCCGGTGCGCACTGCCGATCAGCTCCAGCCACTGCACGGCCGGCATATCCGTGCCTGCGCTGAGCACGTGCCGCAGTTCGTCGTCGAGGATGCGGGCAGCTGTCCCCGGCACCGATCCGACTCCGTGGGCCTTCAGCCGCTGCTGGAACTCGGTGGGGGAGATGCTCAGCCGGCCGGCGGCGTCCAGGATCTCCGCCGGCCGGTAGGCGTGCAGGTGAAGGTCCGCTCCGGCGCGCAGAGCGTCCACGAGGTCCAGATATGCCTGGCCGGGCAGGGAGGCGTCCACCGGCCCCTGCACACAGATCTCGGTGGCGCCCCCCGCGGCAGCCTCCGCGGCGATCCCCCGCAGATCGTCATCGCTGAGCCCCCCGCGGAGCTGATGGGGGTCGTAGAGGGCGGCGCTGACGTTGCGGTTCACCGCGCAGGTCAGCTGATCGCCCACCCGTTCGGCGCGGACGGCATCAGCCAGCGAGGCGAGCCGCTCAAGGGCCTCCCCGCTGGCCTGCAGCAGCCGCGCCCAGTCCTGCTCGGCCAGCCGGTCACCGTCCTCTTCGGCCTGCCGGAGCAGGGTGCGGTCGGCATCAGTGTGCAGGGCGGGGGCGAGGCGCTGCGCAGCAGGTCCCGCCGCACCGGTCTCAAGCAGCCGCCGGACTGGGCTGCGGAGCCGGTGATCCAGCCAGTAGTCCGGCTCAGCGGTCCAGCGCGGGTGGGCGGTGAGCCGCTCGTCCAGCTCGTAGCCGGCCTCGGCGGTCATCCGGGCCAGGTCCTCGATCTGCGGCCAGGGCCGCTCGGGGTTCACATGGTCGGGGGTCACGGGACTGACCCCGCCCCAGTCGTCGACTCCGGCCCGCAGCAGCAGCCGCAGCTCCTGCGGGTCGGTGAGATTCGGCGGCGCCTGGATGTGGGCCTCCGGGCCCATGACCCAGCGGGCCACCGCCACTGAGGCCACATACTCGGAGGTGGCGAGGTCCGGCTCGTTCTGCATCGCAGTGCGGGGCTTGGCGCGGAAGTTCTGGACGATCGTCTCCTGGATGTGGCCCCACTTCCGGTGGGCGTCCCGGATGGCGAAGAGGGAGTCGGCCCGGTCCGCCAGGGTCTCCCCGATGCCGAGCAGGATCCCCGTGGTGAAGGGGATCCTGGAGCGTCCGGCGTCGTCGAGCACGCGCAGCCGCACCTGCGGGTCCTTGTCCGGGGAGCCGTAGTGCGCCCCGCCCGGCTGGGACCAGAGGGCCGAGGATGTCGTCTCCAGCATCATCCCCATCGAGGGTGCGGCGGGCCGCAGCCGCTGCATCTCGGTCCAGGTCATCACCCCTGGGTTCAGGTGCGGCAGCAGTCCCGTCTCCTCCCGGACCAGCTCCGCCGTCTCCCGGACGTAGTCGAGCGTGGAGGCGCATCCGTGCTCAGCCAGCCACTCGCCGGCCGCCTCCCAGCGGTCCTCGGGCCGGTCGCCCAGGGTGAAGAGGGCCTCCTTGCAGCCGGCCTCGGCCCCTTCCCGTGCGATCCGCAGCACCTCCTCGCGGGAGAGGAACGGCTGCTTCCCCTGCTTCCTGAGGCCGCCGGGGGTGTCCACGAACGTGCAGTAGCGGCACCGGTCCCGGCACAGGGTGGTCAGCGGGATGAACACCTTCTTCGAATAGGTGATCCGCCGGCCGGTGCTGTCCCCGCGCGCGGCGGCGCCCTCATCGCGCAGGCGTCCGGCAAGGTTCAGCAGCCGCTCCAGCTGGGGGCCGCGGGCGGCCAGCAGAGCCTCGGCGTGGGCAGGCGTGGGCTCCCCGCTGCTCTCCGCGTGGGCCAACGCGGAGAGCACCGGCTCCTGGGGGAGCGGGTCGGCCGCCTCCGGCCGAGGAGGCTGAAGATCTACCGCGACTCGGCTCATGCGGGCGCTCCTGCCGGTGATGGGGCGCGGGCTGCGATGAGTCCCAGCTCGTGAGCCGCGACGGCCGTGGCCGGTCCCAGACCGATGCCTGCGGCGGCCCGAAGGTCAGCGAGGGTGTCCGCATCGCAGCGCAGCGCCGAGGTCGCCGGAATGCCCAGATCGGTGCAGCCGACCTCATCGTGGAGGCGGGCTGAGCTCGGGCCGAACTGCGGGCGGTGCCGGGCGGGGGCCGCGGCGGTGATCAGCACTGTTCCGGTGCCTGCGCGGTCGGGGACGTATCCGAGGGGCACCCGTGCTGCGAGCCGCAGGGCGGCGCCCAGGTCCTCGGGGCGCAGGGCGGGGAGGTCGCCGAGCATCACAGCGGTGCGCGGCGCGTCCCCCAGTGCGGCGATGCCTTCCTGGACTGCGGCTGTGAGACCGGGTCTGCTCTGGACGAGGACCTCGCCGGGCAGTCCTGCTGTCCAGCCGGGATCGTCAGTGACGAGCAGCAGACGTGTCACTGCGGGGCAGCGGGCGGCGGCCTCCAGCGTGTCCCGGGCCAGAGCCTCGGCAAGCTGCTGCCTGGCGGCCAGGGGGCCGTTCAGCTCTGCCGCCAGCCGGCTCTTGCCGGTGGAGGGACAGCGGACCGGCACTGTCAGGCTGAATCCGTCACGGTCCGGTGTGCCGCTGATGCGCACGCTCTTCCTCCCTCTCAGGTGCTGCTCGGGGTACCGAAGAAGACTATGTTTTCCATTGAGCACGCGAGGTTTACACAGTGGAAAAACGCTATCATCCTGCCTTGACACTATGTATCCGGAGGGGCAGTGAATGCTCTGGAAGGATCGACGCAATTCCGGAGATGAACCAGAACATGTGAAATTTATTTAACGTGATATTAACAAAGAGGGGACACTGCTATGACGATGGTCCGCGTCGCGCTCAGCCAGACCGCCTGGACCGGCGACAAGGAGACCATGCTGGCCAAGCATGAGGACTTCGTGCGCCGCGCCGCCGCCGAGGGCGTCCAGGCGATCTGCTTCCAGGAGCTCTTCTACGGGCCCTACTTCGGCATCACCGAGGAGAGGAAGTACTACAGCTTCGCCGAGCCCGCCGACGGGCCCATCGTGCAGCGCTTCGCCGCGCTGGCCCAGGAGCACTCCATGGTGATGGTCCTGCCCATCTACGAGGAGGAGATGGCCGGGGTGTACTACAACACAGCCGTCGTCGTCGATGCCGACGGCGCCATCCTCGGCAAATATCGGAAGAACCACATCCCGCATGTGGACTCCTTCTACGAGAAGTTCTACTTCCGCCCCGGCAACCTCGGCTGGCCCGTCTTCGACACCGCCGTCGGCCGGATCGGGGTCTCCATCTGCTACGACAGGCACTTCCCCGAAGGCTGGCGGATGCTCGGGCTCGGAGGGGCCGAGATCGTGTTCAACCCCAACGCCTCCAAGCCCGGCCTCTCCAACCGGCTCTGGGAGCTCGAGCAGCCCACTGCCGCGGCCGCCAACGGGTACTTCGTGGTGGTCCCCAACCGAGTCGGAAAAGAGGACAACGAGTATGGGGAGAAGGCCGTGAGCTTCTACGGCACCAGCTACGTGGCAGATCCGCGCGGAAACTTCGTCGGGGAGACCGGCTCCTCCGAGCACGAGGAGCTGCTGATCCGCGACATCGACAAGGAGCAGATCCGCGAGGTCCGCGACAGCTGGCAGTTCTACCGCGACCGCCGCCCCGACACCTACAGCGCCATCACCGCCCCCTGATAAGGAGCAGTCCGATGAAGACCCTGATCACCAACGGCACCGTCGTCAACGCCACCGGAACCGGGCAGGCCGACGTTCTCATCGAGGATGAGAAGATCTCCGCCCTCTTCACTCCCGGCACCTACGAGGCCGGCGCCGACAAGATCATCGATGCCGCCGGCAAGTACGTCATTCCCGGCGGCATCGACGCCCACACCCATATGCAGATGCCCTTCGGCGGCACCAACGCCTCGGACACCTTCGAGACCGGCACCCGGGCGGCGGCCTGGGGCGGCACCACCACCATCATCGACTTCGCCATCCAGAAGCAGGGCCAACGCGTCGAGGACGGCCTGGAGACCTGGCACGGCCTCGCCGACGGCGAATGCGCCGTCGACTACAGCTTCCATCAGGTCATCGGCGGAGTCGACGACAGCTCTCTGAAGGCCATGGAGAAGCTTGTCGACGAGGGGGTGACCTCCTACAAGATGTTCATGGCCTACCCCGGGGTCTTCTACGCCGATGACGCCCAGATCCTCCGGGCCATGCAGAAGGCCCGCGACCTCGGCCTGATGACCATGATGCACGCTGAGAACGGCCCCGCCATCGACGTCCTCGCCGAGCAGCTCGCCTCCCAGGGCAAGACCGCCCCCTACTACCACGGCATCGCACGCGCCTGGCAGATGGAGGAGGAGGCCACGCACCGGGCCATCATGCTCGCCGACCTCACCGACGCGCCCCTGTACATCGTCCACATGTCCGCCAAGCAGGCCGTGGAGCAGGTCGCCTGGGCCCGAGACAAGGCGAAGAACGTCTTCGGCGAGACCTGCCCCCAGTACCTCTACCTCTCCCTGGAGAAGCAGCTCGGCGCCTCCTCCGATCAGTGGGGCGACTTCGAAGGCGCCAAATGGGTGTGCTCCACCCCGCTGCGCAGCGAGCAGGAAGGCCACCTCGAAGCGATGTGGCAGGGGCTGAGGACCAACGACCTGCAGATGGTCTCCACCGACCACTGCCCCTTCTGCATGAAGGACCAGAAGGAGCTCGGCAAGGACGACTTCCGCTCCATCCCCAACGGCATCGGCTCCGTGGAGCACCGTGTGGACCTGCTCTACCAAGGCGTCGTCGACGGACGCATCTCCCTGCCGCGCTGGGTGGAGCTGATCAGCACGACGCCGGCCCGCATGTTCGGCATGTACGGCAAGAAGGGCGTCATCCAGCCGGGGGCCGACGCCGACATCGTCGTCTACGACCCCGCCGGCCACACCAGCATCGGGCTGAACAAGACCCACCACATGAATATGGACTACTCCGCCTGGGAGGGCTTCGAGATCGACGGGCACGTCGACGTCACCATCTCCCGCGGCAGGGTGCTCGTGGAGGACGGTGCCTACAAGGGCGCCAAGGGGCATGGCCAGTTCGTCAAGCGCGGGCTCTCCCAGTACCTCATCTGAGCCAGCACCCGATCTTCAGAACGGAAAGGCACATCACTATGGAATTCGGCGTCGTCGCACAGACGAACCCGCCCGCGGCACGCACGCTCGCGCTGGCGCGGCTCTCCGAGGAGCACGGCTTCGACCACTTCTGGACATACGACTCCCACATCCTGTGGCAGGAGCCGTACGTTATCTACTCGCTGATCCTCGACCAGACCACCACCATCAAGGTGGGGCCGATGGTCACCAACCCGGCCACCCGAGACTGGACGGTCACCGCCTCCCTGCACGCCACCCTCAACGCCCACTTCGGCAACCGGACCGTCTGCGGCATCGGCCGCGGCGACTCCGCCGTCCGTGTGATGAACGGCAAGCCCGTGAAGCTGCGGGACTTCCGCCGCTCGATCGAGGTCATCAGAGGTCTGGCCAGCTCTGAGGCCGCCGAGGTCAACGAGGCCACCATCCAGCTCCCCTGGTCCAAGGGGTCCCGCACCGACGTGTGGGTGGCCGCCTACGGGCCCAAGGCCCTGGCCATCGCCGGTGAGGTCGGCGACGGCTACATCCTGCAGTGCGCCGACGTCGAGATCGCCGAATGGATGATCCAAGCCGTCCGCACCGCAGCAGAGGAGGCCGGCCGCGACCCCGACAGTCTGAGCTTCTGCGTGGCAGCGCCCTTCTACATCACCGACGGCTCGGAGGAGTCCCGCGCCCACGCCATTGAGCAGTCGCGCTGGTTCGGCGGCATGGTCGGCAACCACGTGGCAGACATCGTCTCCCGCTACGGCACCGACTCCGAGGTCCCCAAGGCGCTCACCGACTACATCGCGGACCGCCAGGGCTACGACTACAACCAGCACGGCCGGGCCGGCAACGACCACGTGGACTTCGTTCCCGACGAGATCGTCGAACGGTTCTGCCTCATCGGGACCGCTGAGGAGCACCGGGAGAAGCTCAAGCAGCTCGAAGGCGTCGGCATGACCCAGTTCGCCGGCTACCTCGCCCATGACAACAAAGAAGAGACCCTGCGCGTCTACGGGGAGAAGATCATCCCCGAGTATGACGAGCAGGTCCTCGCCAAGTCCTGAGGATCTATGAGCAGCCTGACCCTGGGATACAAAGCCTCCGCGGAGCAGTTCGGCGCCCGCGAGCTCGTGGAGCTCGCCGTCGCCGCCGAGCAGCACGGCTTCGACTCGGCCTTCATCTCCGACCATTTCCAGCCCTGGCGGCACACAGGCGGCCACGCCCCCTTCTCGCTGGCCTGGCTGACCGCCGCTGGGGAGCGCACCTCCACCATCCGGCTGGGGACCTCGGTGATGACCCCCCACTACCGGTACAACCCCGCCGTCATCGCCCAGGCGTTCGCGACCCTCGGGGTGCTCCACCCCGGGCGGGTGATCCTCGGCGTGGGGTCCGGGGAGGCGCTGAACGAGACCGCCACCGGATGGAACGGCGCGCACGGCAGCAGCGAATGGCCGGCGTTCAAGGAGCGGTTCGCCCGGCTGCGGGAGGCTGTTCGGCTGATCCGGCAGCTCTGGGCTGAGCAGCGGGTCAGCTTCGAGGGCGACTACTACATCACCCGCGACGCCTCCATCTACGACCGTCCGGAGGACCCGGTGCCGGTGTACATCGCCGCCGGCGGCCCCACTGTGGCCAAGTACGCCGGACGGGTGGGCGACGGCTTCATCTGCACCTCCGGCAAGGGGATGGATCTCTACACGGAGAAGCTCATGCCTGCCGTCGCGGAGGGCGCTGAGATCAACGGCCGCCGGATGGACCAGATCGACCGGATGATCGAGATCAAGCTCTCCTACGACCCGGACCCGAAGCAGGCGCTGGAGAACACCCGGTTCTGGGCGCCGCTGTCGCTGAGCCCCGAGCAGAAGCACTCCATCACCGACCCGGTGCAGATGGAGGCCGCCGCAGACGCCCTGCCGATCGAGCAGATCGCCTCGAGATGGATCGTCGGTTCGGACCCGGACGAGGTGGCGGCCCGGATCGGCGAGTACGTCGACGCGGGGTTCACCCACCTGGTCTTCCATGCCCCGGGACAGGACCAGCGCCGGTTCCTGCGGGCCTTCGAGGCAGACCTCGCTCCGCGGCTGCGCCGCATGCCGACGACGCTGCCGGCCGCCTCCGCCGCAGGGGGTGGACGATGACCGCAGCCCCCACACAGGTCAGCCTGAAGAAGGGCGCCGGAACCCGCCTGGGGCCCTGGGTCTGGGGCGCGCTGGGCATCCTCGCGCTGCTGGCGCTCTGGGAGGTCTACAAGTTCCTCGGACCCGACGACGGCGTGCTGATCGGGGAGACCCGGGTCCTCCCGCGGACCTCAGACCTGGCGATGCCGCATATCTGGGAGATGGTCGCCCGCATGTTCCAGGGCGAGACCCAGGCCACCACCGCGGACCCGCTGTGGCTCACTGTGGCCTCCGCCGCCCTGCTCAGCCTCGGGATCGCCGCCTCCGGCTGGCTGGTCGGGGTGATCGTCGGCGTCGGCCTGGCGCTCATCATGCTGCGCTGGCGGGTCGCCGAATGGGGCCTGCTGCCCTGGATCGTGCTGTCCCAGACGGTGCCGATCATCGCCTTCGCCCCCGTGGTCCGCTCCTGGGGCAACCAGCTGGAGCTCGGGATCATCGAGTGGCAGGACTGGATGTCCGTGGCGGTGATCGCCTCCTGGCTGGCCTTCTTCCCCATTGCCGTCGGTGCCCTGAAGGGCTTCCAATCCCCCGAGACCGCCCACGAGGAGCTGATGAAGACCTACGCGGTGGGCTGGTGGACCGCCCTGATCCGGCTGCGCCTGCCGGCCGCGGTCCCCTACCTGCTCTCGGCGTTCCGCCTCGGTGCCGCCAACGCGGTCATCGGCGCGGTGGTGGCCGAGGTCTCCACCGGGCTGCGCGGCGGCATCGGACGCATTCTCATCCAATTCGCAGGACAGGCCTCCAATGACCCCGCCAAGGCGTGGGGCCCCATCTTCGGGGCGATCGCCCTGGGCCTGGTGGCCGCCGGCTCCATCGCCCTGCTGGGCCTGACCCTGCGCAAGTACCGACGAACGGAGACCGCCTCATGAGCACCGCTGTTCACGCCGTCGGCGTCGACAAGATCTTCCCGGCCTCCTCCGGGGAGGTCCACGCCCTCTCAGACATTTCGCTCAACGTCGCCGCCGGGGAGTTCGTCTCCCTGATCGGCCCCTCCGGCTGCGGCAAATCGACTCTGATGCGGCTGATCGCCGACCTCGACCAGCCCACCGGCGGGGAGCTGACCGTCTTCGGCAAGACCCCGGACCAGGCCCGCCGCGACCAGGACTACGGCATCGCCTTCCAGAAGGCGGGCCTGCTGCCCTGGCGGACCGTCAACGACAACATCGGCCTGCCCCTGCAGCTGCACGGGGCTGACAAGGCCGCGCGGAAGGAACGGGTCCAGGAGCTGCTGCACATGGTGGCGCTGGAGGAGTTCGGCGACCATCACCCCGACCAGCTCTCCGGGGGCATGCAGCAGCGCGTCGCCATCGCTCGATCCTTGGCGGAGAAGCCCAGGCTGCTGCTGATGGACGAGCCCTTCGGCGCCCTGGACGAGATGACCCGTGAGCGGATGCAGACGGAGCTGCTGCGGATATGCGCGGAGACCGGCGCCGCCGTCGTCTTCGTCACTCACTCCATCCCCGAGGCGGTGTTTCTCTCGGACCGGGTAGTGGTGATGTCCCCACGGCCCGGCCGGATCGCCGACATTGTGGACATGAAGCTGGCCGACACTGCCGAGCGCGGCGAGGACCTGCGCGAGGAGACCAGCTACTTCGACATGATCACCGCGGTCAGGGAGGCCCTGCACGGGGGAGCTCCGGCCGGACGCGGAGCGGAGACCCGCTGATGGCCGCAAGCACCCTCACGCCTCGGCAGCAGAACCTCGGGCGCATCATCGCCCCGCTGGCGGTCGGCGCCGTCGGGCTGATCCTCTGGCAGCTGGTGGTCGGCGGGCTGGGGATCTCCTCCTACCTGCTGCCCACGCCCCTCTCCATCCTCGAGCAGGCCCTGGAGTTCTCCGACTCGATCCTCACCGCCGCCGGCATCACCGGCTGGAACTCCCTGGTGGGACTGGTGATCGGATCCGTGCTGGGGGTCTGCTTCGCCGCACTGGCGGCATCCTCAAAGTCGGTGGACGCGATGGTCAACCCGATCGTCGCAGCCCTGGCGGTCATCCCGATCGTCGCGCTGGCCCCCATCCTCAACACCATGTTCGGCACCACTCAGTTCCCCCGGCAGGCCATCGCCGGGCTGGCGAGCTTCGTGCCGGTGTTCGTCTCCGCCCTGCGCGGGCTGCGGCAGACCAACCCGGAGCACCGGGACCTGATGCGCACCTACGCAGCCACCGGGCTGCAGACCTTCCGCACCATCACGCTGCCCACCGCCCTGCCCTACGTGTTCACCGGGGTCAGGCTGGCCTCCTCCCTGGCGGTCATCTCCGCCCTGGTGGCGGAGTACTTCGGAGGACCCCGCGGCGGCCTCGGCGGAATCATCTCTGCCGCGGCGGCCTCCAGCCAGTACCCGCGGGCCTGGGCCTACGTGCTGGCCTCGATCGTGCTGGGGCTGCTGTTCTACCTGGCCGCTCTGGCCCTGGAGAAGCTCGCCAACCGCGGGCGGACCGCCATCAGCTGAGACGTCCCACTTGCACCCATCACAAGGAAGAAGGAAGAGAATGAGGAACACACAACCGCGGTTCACCCGCACCGCCAAGGCCACCGGGCTCATCGCCGGCACCGCCCTGATGCTCACCGCGTGCGGCGGGGACAACGGCGACGGCGACGCCGGGGGCGACGACGATCTCACCCAGATCGATCTGCAGCTGCAGTGGCTGCCCCAGGGGCAGTTCGCCGGCTACTTCGCCGCCGTCGAGCAGGGCTTCTTCGAAGAGGAGGGCCTGGAGGTCAACATCATCGAGTCCGGCGGCGACATCGTCCCGCAGGACGCCCTGGCAGGCGGCGACGTCGACTATGCCATCGCCTGGGTGCCGAAGGTCCTCGAGACGCTGGAGGCCACCGGTGCGGAGCTGACCAACGTGGCCCAGACCTTCCAGGACTCCGGCACCGTTCAGGTCGCCTGGGCCGACTCCGACATCGACGGGGTGGAGGACTTCGAGGGGCAGCGCATCGGCTCCTGGGGCTTCGGCAACGAGTGGGAGATCTTCGCGGCGATGGCCGAGTACGACCTCGACTCCACCACCGTGGACATCATCACCCAGTCCTTCGACATGAACGCCTTCCTCGAAGGCGACATCGACGCAGCCCAGGCCATGACATACAACGAGTACGCCATGCTCCTGCAGGCCGAGGACCCGGAGACCGGTGAGCTCTACACCGAGGACGACTTCACCGTCATCGAGTACGAGGAGACGGGCGGCGCCATGCTTCAGGACGCCATCTGGGCCGACACCGAGCGGCTCGAGTCCGACGAGGAGTATGCCGAGGACACCGTCGCCTTCCTGCGCGCGGTGATCCGCGGCTGGGCCTGGGCCGCCGAGAACCCGGAGGAGGCCGCCGACATCACCATCGAGGCCGGCTCCGGCTGGGACCAGCCCCACGAGCTGTGGATGGTCCACGAGACCAACCGTCTCATCTGGCCCGCCGAGGACGGCTTCGGCGTCATCGACGAGGCCGCCTGGGACGAGACCGTCGAGGCCGCCATGAGCGCCACCAACGAGGAGGGCGCCCAGCCCATCACGGAGGAGCCCGACGACTCCGCATGGACCAATGAGTACATCGAGCAGGCGCTGGCCGATCTGGAGGACGAGGACCTGGACCTCACCGGCGAGAACTGGGAGCCGCTGGACCTCTCCTTCGACGAGGAAGTTGAGTTCGAAGGCTGAGCAGCCTCCGAACTCCCTGAAGAACACCGACGCTGAGAGGCAGAGCCCGCGTGCAGAATCATGATGTCGTGGAGATGAGCATCGCCGAGATGCTCCGCTGCCTGGAGTCCGGGGAGCTCACCAGCGTGGACCTGGTCTGCGCCTATCTCAACCGCATCGCCTGGTTCGACCGCACCGGGCTCTGCCTCAACGCTGTCCCCGTCCTCAGCCCGGGGGCCCTCGCCGAGGCGGAGGCCTCCGACGCCCGGCGCCGGGCGGGGACGGCCGGCCCGCTGGAAGGCGTGCCCTTCACGGTGAAGGACAGCTACATGGCCGTCGGCCTCACCGTCGCCTCCGGAAGCCGTGCGCTGAAGGGCCTCATCGCCCAGGACGACGCCGCCACCGTCGCCCTGCTGAGGGAGGCCGGGGCGGTGCTCATCGGCAAGACCAACATGCCTCCGATGGCCGCCGGGGGAGTCCAGCCCGGGGCCTACGACTATCCCCGCAGCCCCTACAACCCCCAGTACCTCACCGCCGCCTACGGCTCCGGCTCATCCAGCGGCTCCGCAGCAGCGGTGGCCACCAGCCTCTGCGCCTTCGGGATGGCCGAGGAGACGGTCTCCTCCGGACGGTCGCCGGCCTCTAACAGCAGCATCGTCGCCTACACCCCCTCCCGGGGCGTGATCTCCATTCGAGGCAACTGGCCGCTGAGACCCACCTGCGACGTCGTCGTCCCCCACACCCGCACCGTCGAGGACCTGCTGCACCTGGTGGATGTGCTCGCCGTGGAGGACCAGGAGACCGCCGGAGACTTCTGGCGGCAGCAGAGCGCCGTCGAGCTGCCCTCCCCGGGGCAGGTCTTCCCCGAGCCGGTGCTGCGGCAGAGGCCCGAGCGCCTCGACGGGCTGCGCCTCGGGGTGCCGAAGATGTACATCGGCGAGGACGAGGGTCTGCTCGTGCCCCCGGCCGTCCGTCCTACGGTCAAAGCGCTCTGGGAGCAGGCCGCCGCCGACCTGCGCAGCCTGGGCGCCGAAGTCATCGAGACAGACTTCCCCGTGGTCTCCAACTACGAGGAGGACCGTCCCGGATCCGAGGGCCTGCCCGCCCGTGGCCTGGTGCCGGCCAGCTGGCGGGACATCGAGGGCGGCACCATCACCGCCATGGCACTGGACCAGTTCCTGAAGCAGAACGGGGACCCCTCCCTGAGCACCTGGGCAGACGTCGACGGAGACAGCGTCTTCCCTGAAGAGGATGCGCCCGTCCACGTGTGGGTCACCCGCGCCCGCGGCGGCTTCGACTGGCCCCGGCTCGCCGAGCTCGTCAAGGCCGGCCTGCCGGAGAGCTATGACGAGGTCCCCGGCATCAGCCACCTGCTGCGCGGACTCGAGGAGGCCCGCAAGCAGGACTTCGAGGACTGGATGCGCCGCGAAGGGCTCGACGGCGTGGTGTTCCCCGCCGCTGGCGATGTCGGCCGCGATGATCTCTTCACCCGTCCTGAGAGCATG
Organism: Nesterenkonia populi; assembly: GCF_007994735.1. NCBI lineage: Bacteria > Bacillati > Actinomycetota > Actinomycetes > Micrococcales > Micrococcaceae > Nesterenkonia > Nesterenkonia populi. The sequence continues at coordinate 884,776 of NZ_VOIL01000001.1, forward strand.
GACCACGCCTCCCAGAACGGGGTGGTCTACTCCAACGGCAACCGGGTCATCCGTCACCTCGGCATCCCCACCGTCACCGTGCCCATGGGGTTCATGGCAGACATCCAGATGCCCGTGGGGCTGACCTTCGCCGGGCCGGCCTACAGCGACGACTCCCTGCTCACTCAGGCGCTCGCCTACGAGAAGGCGACCCGCCGCCGGCAGAAGGCCTTCCTCACCCCCAGCCTCCCCAGCAATCAGGTGACCGCCGCGACCCAGGCGCACGGCGTCTCGGTGGGCTACAAGGTGAGCATCGCACCGCAGGGCGCCTTCTGGGAGGTCACGGTGAGGCTCAGCGGTGCCGGGACCGCGGAGGAGCCGGCTCAGGCATGGGCCGACGGGCACATTCTGCCGCCGGTGCCGGATGAGCCGGGGGTCTTCCGGGGGAGGGTCTCCCGGGCACGGAAGCGGATCAGACCGGAGGTCGCCGTGGTGGTGAAGACCGCCGCGGGGGCCGCCTCGAGCGCTGAGGCGCTTCCGGTCTAGCGGCTCGGGATCTGGTCCGTTGAGCCGGGCACCGGCTGGGCGGGGTCCGTGCCGAGCTTCACGATCCGGTTCTCCCCGTCCACATGCACCACGTTCGGAGTGTGCTCGGCGAGCTCTGCGTCGTCGACCATCACATACGAGATCAGGATGACGAGGTCGCCGGGGCGGACCAGGTGTGCGGCGGCCCCGTTGATGCCGATCACCCCGGAGCCGCGCTCGCCGGCAATCGTGTAGGTGTCCAGACGGGCGCCGTTGGTGATGTCCACGATCTGGACCCGCTCACCGTCCACGATGTCGGCGGCCTCAAGCAGGTCAGCATCAACGGTCACTGACCCCACGTAGTGCAGGTCGGCCTGGGTGACGGTGGCCCGGTGGATCTTTCCGCTCATCACAGTTCTCAGCATGGCGCAGCGAGTCTACTGCGATTCCGCGATGTGGGGAACAGTCCTCCGGCAGCGAGACCCTGACGATCTGAGGAACAAGGTCAGTGCTGGAGGCGGCGCCGCTCCGGCATCAGCGCATCAGCTGGTCAGCTCCGAGCATGCGGCGCCGGACCATGGTGCTCAGCTGCTCGGCGGCCAGCACCACCACCAGGATGAGGATGACGATCATCAGGGCGGTGTCGTACTGACGCAGATTGAAGGCCGGCGTCAGCTCCATGCCGATGCCGCCGGCGCCCACCATCCCGAGGATCGTGGCCCCACGGATTGACTTCTCCAGGCAGTACAGGCTGGTCGCGGTGAAGGAGGCGAACGACGCCGGCAGCACCGCGCCGCTCACCACCGCGAGCACACCGGCTCCGGTGGAGCGGATAGCGTCCAGAGGTCCACGCTCCACCTCCTCGATACGTTCGGCGAAGAACCGGCCGGCAAAGCCGAGCACGTCCACGGTGATCGCCAGGATGCCCGCCAAGGGCCCCAGTCCCACGGCCATTACGAAGATGAGCGCCCACACCAGGTCCGGCACCGACCGGAACGCGGTGAGGATGAACCGCATGACCCATGCGACCGGCAGGAACGGGGTGGTGTTCTGTGCGGCGAGCAGGGCCGCCGGCAGGGAGAGCCCCACACCGATGACCGTGCCGATGAGCGCGATCTCCAGGGTCTCCAGCATGAGCGCGCCGAGGCTGTCCCAGCGACTGATGTTCGGCGGCACCGAGCTGGTCATGAAGTCCCAAATGTTCTCTGGGCCCTGCATGGCGCGGGACCAGCTGATGTCCATCCGGTAGAGCCCGTGGCCGGCCAGAGCCAGGAGCAGCACCACGATGGCCACGGAGGTCCACCGGGGAGCCTTCACCCGCGCCGGCGGCTCAGCGTGGCCTCCGGAGGAGGGGGTCGTTGAGGGCTTGGTGAGGGTGTCGGTCATCGGGCTGCCCCTTCCAGCACACGTTCAGGGGCGGCGGCGCGCGGAGGGAGGGCGGGCCCGTGGTCCTCGTCCTCGTGGGTGTAGAGGCCCTCGAGCTGCTCGTCGGCAATCCGGGACATGTAGGTGTCCATGTCCACGCGCCCCTCGCGCAGCGCGACGACGCGGTGGCCGTACTCGCGGGCGAGCTCCAGCTGGTGCAGGGTGCACAGCAGGGTGAGCCGCTCCTCCTCGGCGACCTGCCACAGCAGGTCCATGACCTGGCGCCCGGCCCGCGGGTCCAGGGCGGCCACGGGCTCATCGGCGAGGATCATCCGAGGCCGCTGCATGAGCGTCCGGGCGATGGCGACCCGCTGCTGCTGGCCGCCGGAGAGCTGCTCAGCACGGCGGCCAGCCACATGGCTCAGGCCCACGCGTTCCAGGGCTTCCATGGCCTCATCCCGCTGCTCGGAACGAGCGGTTGTCGAGAACCAGTTGCGGGAGGACCGCACCCGGCCCAGAGACCCGTGGATGACGTTGGTGAGCACGGACAGCTCACGGACCAGATTGATCTTCTGGAACACCACCCCGACCTCGGTGCGCAGCTGCTGGACCTCCTTCTTGGGGGCGGTGCTGACCTCGGTGCCCAGCACGTTCACGCTGCCCTCGGTGGGGGGGACCAACTTGGTCAGGCACTTCTGCAGGGTGGACTTCCCCGAGCCGTTGGCGCCCAGCAGCACCACGGTCTCCCCGGAGCCGATTCTCAGGTCGACCCCGTCGAGAGCCCGGGTGCCGTTGGGAAACTCCTTGACGAGCCCGGCGACGTCGATGACGGTCTCAGCCATCACTCGTCCTCGTCGGGGAGGTCGCCGTAGTTGTCGAACCCGGCTGCCTCGAAGGCGCGGCGAGTGTCGTCGTAGTCGGAGTCCTCGGCGTCGACGAACTCCGAACCGATGTACTTGTCGTTCTCACCGGTGGCGACGATGGCCTCCAGCATGACGTCCTGGTTCTCGTAGAGGGCATCCTCGATGTACTGGGCGCACTCCTCGCCCAGGCCCGCACGGGCGATGAACAGGTCATTGGGCAGGTCCGGGCCCTCTTCGAGGATCTCCACAGAGTCCTCACCCATGAGCTCCTGCAGGCTCTCAAAGTCGGAGATGCCGGTGCCGATCGCGTCGCCGTCGCCGCCGGCGAAGGCCTCCTGCTCGGTGCCGTCCAGCGGGAGAACCTCCACGTCGCCCGCCTCAGGGACCAGGCCGGCGGAGTCCAGCATCTCCAGAGGACCCAGATGCCCAGAAGTGGAGCCGACCTCCTTGGTCAGGACAGTGCCGCCCTCCAGGTCCTCAACCGACTGCAGGGAATCGTCATCGGAGCGCTTGAAGATCGCTGCTCTATAGTCCTCACGGGTCACCCCCACCAGCGGAACGGCCTCAGCCTCCGCCTGCAGCACCACGTACTCGGCAGGGCCGGTGAGGAGGATGTCGAGGTCGTCGCTCTCCAGCGCCATGGAGGCGGCGGTGCGGGAAGTCATCGGCTGGAAGTCAACCTCCAGGCCAGTGGCCTCCTCCAGGGCGAGACGGAAGTCCTCGAACTCCAGAACCAGGGTCTCCAGGCCGTCCACGCCGGTGTCGGAGAACGTGAGCGGCTCGTGCTCGGCGCAGGACTCCGCGCCCTCGACCTCCGTGACGCCCGCGACGGCGTCGCCGCCGGCGGCCGCGGCCTCATCGTTGTCTCCGCAGGCAGCGAGGGCGAGAGCCCCGACTGCGGTGAGGGACAGGGCCTTGGTCCAGGACATGGGGGTGCTGAGGGTCATCGTCTTCTCCGTCATCAGGTGCGCGTTCGTGATTCCACGGCGGAGTCGCCGTCCGCACATCAGCGTGGCGGCAGCAGGTGACGGAAGGGCTGACCTGGGGTGAACTCAGGGTGAACAATCAGCGTCGGCCGGAACAGAGGCGAGTTCCGGGCGAAGGAGGAAGTCCCATTCAGGACATGGGACATGGCGGTGCGGTCCGTTCAGAGCTGCGCGCTCAGAGAGGTCTTTCCTGCGCTTCCTCACCACCTATGCGCAGAGCCGGACGGTCCACGACAGCGATGTAGGCCCGGTGGCCCAGCTCCACGGCTCCGCAGCCCAGCACGCTGGTGACGAAAGCGACCGCCAGCAGCTCCGCCTCCGGCATCGCGAAGAGGTGATACCGCTGGCTGATCGGCACCAGCAGCACCGCCGCCAGCAGCGCATACAGGCTTACGACGACGGCGGCCCTGGCCAGGTTCAGGGGTCGCAGCACCGCGTTGAGCACCCACAGCCCCACCAGCGCCAGGGTGATGAAGCTGGCGGTCTGGATCTGAGCGGGGGCCGCCTCGAAGAGCCGGCCGAAGAACGAGACGGTCACCACCGCCGCCACAATCGCGGCTGAGGGCGGCAGCGCGAACAGGGCGGATCGTCGGAGGAACCCGGGGCGGTACCGCTGCGGGTTCGGCATCATCGCAAGGAAGAACGCCGGAGCCCCCACAATGATGAAGTCCACCGTGGAGAACTGGCGCGGCAGGAACGGGAACGGCCAGAACATGATGGCGAAAAGCAGTCCCAGTGCGACGCCGAACGCCGTCTTCGTCAGGAACAGGTGCGCCAGCCGCTCCGCGTTGGCGATCACCTTCCGCCCTTCGGCGAGGACCCCCGGCAGCCGGGCGAACTTGCCGTCCAGGAGCACCAGACGTGACACCGCCTTGGTGGCCGGCGCCCCCGAGCCCATAGCGATCCCCAGGTCCGCGCGCTTCACCGCCAGGGCGTCGTTGATCCCGTCCCCGGTCATCGCCACCACGTGCCCGTTGGCCTGCAGCGCCTCCACCATCGATGCCTTCTGCTCAGGGCTGACTCGGCCGAACACGGTGTGCTGGGCCAGCGCCGCCCGAAGCGTCTCCGGGTCGGTGCCCAGCTGCCCGGCGTCCACCCCGTCGCCCTGGACCCCCAGCCCAACTTCCCGCGCCACCGCGGCCACCGTGTGCGGGTTGTCCCCGGAGATGATCCGCAGCCCCACCTCCTGCTCCCGGAAGTAGTCCAGGGTGGTGGCGGCATCCCGCCGGACGCTCTCCCTGAAGGTCAGCAGCGCCACCGGCCGCAGGGGGCCCGGCAGCTGCTCGCCGCGGCGCAGCGGGAGAGTGTCCTCGGAGTCCAGCGGGGCGGTCACCGGGGCGTGGGTCAGCACCACCGTCCGCAGTCCCTGGGCGGAGATCGCGTCGGCCTGCTGCAGCAGGGAGGCGATGTCGACCCCCTCAGCCACCGCCGCCTCGTTGAGGATCTCCGGCGCTCCCAGAATCCAGTGCCCGGCCAGCGGTCCGGCGGACTCCTCGAAGGTGACTGCGGAGAACCGCCGCATCGAGGAGAACTGAACCTGCCAGGCCGGCTGGTGCCGCGGCAGGTCGTGGAAGGGAACGTTCAGCGCCGCCGCGGTGGGGTTGGCCTGCTCGTCAGCCCCGAAGTGCGCCAGCACCTGCTGCCAGGGCTGCTCGGGCCGGACCGCCAGATCCTCCGGGCGCTCCCAGGCGCCGGTCCGTCCGCCGGCGTCCACCTGCGCGGCCCCGTGGAAGACGATGGTGCCGTCGGTGAGAGTGCCGGTCTTGTCCAGACAGACGACATCGACCCTTGCGAGGATCTCCACCGCCGGCTGCTCCTGGATGAGCACCTGGTTCTGCGCGAGCTTCACCGCCGCCAGGGCGAAGCTGATGGTGGTCATCAGCGCCAGCCCCGCCGGGATCATCGCAGTCACCGAGGAGACCGCGGTGACCAGCCCGTCCTGCCACTCCCCGGACTCCCAGGCCTCTGACCAGCCGCCGTGGGCCTGCATCTGGCCGTTGAACACCACCACGGTGATCGGGATCAGCGCCATGGACAGCCAGAACGCGATCCGCTCCAGGGCCCGTCGGATCTCCGAGTTGATCTTCAGGTACTTCTTCGCCTCGGCGGTCAGCTGCACCGCATGGGCCTTGGCGCCCACCGCTGTCACCACGAACCGGCCCGTCCCGGCGAGCACCGCGGTCCCGGAGAGCATCGGGTCCCCCCTGTGCTTGGGCACCGGCCGGGCCTCTCCGGTGAGCATCGACTCGTCCAAGTCCATGTCCGAGGCGGAGACCACCACCCCGTCGGCGGGGACCTGGTCGCCCCGCCGCAGCTCGACGATGTCGTCGAGCACAATCTGCTCCCGGTGGATCAGCATCACCATCCCGTCCCGCAGCACCCGGATATGGTCCTGGTGCAGCAGGGCGATGGCGTCGAGCTTCCGCTTGGCCCCATACTCCTGGGCCAAGCCGATGATGACGTTGCCCACCGCCGCGATCGCGAACAGCAGGTCAAGCCACCGGCCCAGCAGCACGATGATGAGCGCGCAGGCGAAGATGATCCCGTTGAACAGGGTGAGCAGATGGGTCCGCAGGATCTCCCGGATGGAGCGTGAGGTGGTGTGCGGCTGCACGTTCGCCAGTCCCAGACGCTGGCGCTCGCCGACCTGCACGGAGTTCAGCCCATGGCGCTCCAGCAGCTGAGGGTCCGCCGCTGAGCGCTGCTCCTCAGGAGTGAGCTCCCGCTGGGGCGGGCTGGGTGAGGGTGCGCGGCCAGGCTGAGGAGGCGCCGAGTCCTGTTCCGTCACTCGTCGAGTCTATAGCCCGTTCTGCTCAGCCCCAGAAGGCATTCTGCTCCTCGTTCTCCTGGGCCTCGGAGCCGCTGACGGAGACGATCAGGTCTTCGCCGCTCGCGCCCACCGCGATGTCCAGCTCGAAGGGCACTGACTCCGTCTCGCTGATCTGGGTGCCGTCGTAGTAGTGGACGGCGTCGAAGCTGACCTCGGCGGACAGGTCGCCGTGATCGACGTCCCACCCCTCGGCGTCGAAGCTCAGCTCAAACTCCTCGGGGTCCGGGAATTCCCAGCTGATGCTGTCCGGGTCCACGCTGTGCGGGGTGGAGGTCCCGATGGGGCAGCCGGAGGGCATGAGGACCTGCTGCTCGCAGCCTTCGAAGAATTCGGCGAGCTCGTCCCGGAGCACCCCGGCGGCTTCCTCGCTGGCCTCCAGATCCAGGGTCACGCGCGAGGCCGGCTCGCCGGGATCCTCGGCGGTGACGGTGTGCTGCGCCTGGCCGATCAGCCACTGTGAGTCGACTTCCACGTCCGCAGCGGTGGGAGCGAACGCCGAGAGCCGGGCGGTCTCAGCCTCCAGATTGACCGGAGCCCCGTTGACGGTGACCTGACCGATGCCGCCCTGCGGGGCGCCGGGAACATCCACCTCGAACCATGTGAGCGCGTGGGGAGAGATGCTGTATTCGTCGAAGAACCCCCAGCTGGTGCCGATGTGCTCCACCTGAAGAGTGGTGCTGTAGTTCTCGCTGCCGACGACGAAGTCCAGCTGTGCCGCGGCATCCTCGTCCTCGGGGCCCAGCTCGAGGCGTGCGGCCTCGATGAGCTCGGCGCTGCGGGAGAGCGGGTCCCCGTTGAGGAGAACGTGGTCCAGGTCCCCCTCCGAGAGGAACTCGGGCCGCTGCTCGAAGTGCCCCAGGGCGACGCGGCCGCGGCCGGCCTGCAGCGCCTCCCAATAGTCCTCCACGGCGGTCTCGGGAGTATAGACCCGCTCGTTGACCTGCCAGACGGCGATGACCGCGCCGAAGACAGCGATCAGCAGCGCGGCCAGCCAGCCCCAGCCGGCGTAGCTGCGCTGGCCCTCGGCCCCGGCCTGCCCCTCATCCCCGGCGCCCTGCTGCCGGAGGAAGGTGTTGTCAGCACGGCCGTGGTGCTCTGACGGCGGGGGCGGAGGCGCGGAGGTCACCGCAATAGGGTAAAGCCTGCGGACCCCTTTCAGGCGAGCAGCAGGGCGATGATGACCATCGAGGGGATGCCGAGGACAGTGGTGACCAGCACTGTGTCCCGGGCGATGGTCTCCCCGGACTGGTAGCGCACGGCGGTGACCAGGACGTTCTGCGCGGTGGAGAGGGAGCCCATGATCACCGCCGCCAGCAGCATGTTCCCCTCCAGCCCGAAGAGGAAGTAGGCGATCAGGAACGCGATCACCGGGTGCAGAATCAGCTTCATGCTCGAGGCCAGGGTGACGTCACGCCGTCGCCCGCCGGCCTTCTCCAGAGGCTTCACCCCTACCAGGGAGAGGCCGAAGGCCAGCAGCATCAGCGGGATGGAGGCCCCGGCCAGCAGCTCGATCGCCTCCTGCATCGGCTCCGGGAAGGACCATTCCTGCCAGGAGAACACCAGGCCCAGCAGAGCGCCGATGATCACCGGATGCAGCACTGACCGGCCCATGGACCGCAGCGCCGCCAGCCGTGAGCCGGCACCGCTGCTCTTCGCGGAGGCCTTCTCCCTGCGGGCCAGCTGGTCCATGACCATCACGTAGAGGGGCGCGTAGAACGCCAGCTGGAACATCACGATCGGTGCGGCCAGCCGGACATCGCCCAGCACATACTCCGCGATCGGGAAGCCGAGGTTCGCCGCGTTGACCAGGGAGGCGCCCATCCCGGCGATCATCAGCTCCGATCCCTTCCGGCCCCGCAGCAGGGCCCTGCCCACCAGCATGAACACTGCCAGGGTGGAGAAGGCGCTGAGCGCGGCGACGGCGAACTGCGGCCCCAGCACCTCCCCGATGGGTGAGGAGGAGATCGTGGTGAACAGCAGGCAGGGGGAGGCCACAAAGAACGTCAGCCGGGAGAGGGTGAGCCGGGCCTCCGGGCCGAGCAGCCCGATCCGCCCTACGAAGAAGCCGACGGCGATGATGATCCATATGACGGTGAAGCCCTGGAGCACCGCTGCCATGCTGAACCCTCCGACGTCGTGAGCTGACTGTCCGACCACAGCCTACGCCTGCGCCTGCCTGGTAGTTTGTCTGCGTGCTGCTCTCAGACCGTGATATCCGCGCCGAGCTCGACGCCGGGCGCATCCAGCTGGACCCTCTGGACGCCTCTCTGATCCAGCCTTCCAGCGTGGACGTGCGGCTGGAGCGGATGTTCCGGCTCTTCGACAACCACAAGTACGCGCACATCGACCCTTCCGAGCCGCAGCCCGATCTGACCCGGCTGGTGGAGACGGACCCGGATGAGCCGTTCGTCCTGCACCCGGGCGAGTTCGTCCTCGGCGCCACCTATGAGGCTGTCACCCTGCCGGACGACATTGCCGCACGGCTGGAGGGAAAGTCCTCCTTGGGCCGTCTGGGGCTGCTCACCCACTCCACCGCGGGGTTCATCGACCCCGGCTTCTCCGGGCAGGTGACCCTCGAGCTGTCGAATATGGCGACCCTGCCGATCAAGCTGTGGCCCGGCTCGAAGATCGGCCAGCTCTGCTTCTTCCGGCTGACCTCACCGGCCGAGCACGGCTACGGGGCCGGGGCCCACCAGTCCAGGTATCAGGGGCAGCGCGGACCGACGGCGTCGCGCAGCCATGAGAACTTCCACCGCACCATCATCTCCTGATGGCGTGGTCGTGCATGCGGGCGGTGCCCTGCGGGTCTCGTACCAGGGTCAGCAGGATGATGAGCCCCGCGCTGAGCACGACGAAGATCCCCGGAATGGCCATCACCTGTCCGCCGACCACGGCGATCAGCAGCCCGATCAGCGCCGGGGTCAGGAAGGACATGCCCCGGCCGGCGGTGGCGTAGAGCCCGAAGAGCTCCCCGGCGCGGTCCGGCGGGGCGAGCCGGCCCAGGAACGAGCGGGAGGAGGCCTGCGCGGGCCCGACGAACAGGCACAGGAGCAGTCCGAAGAGCCAGAAGGCCTCCACCGGCGACATGGTCACCGGGCCGAACTGCCGCGGCTGCACCATGAACCACATGATGGCGGCGATGACCAGCAGGCTGACGATGCTGAAGGAGATGACTCGGCGCGGGCCCAGCCTGTCGTCGAACCAGCCGCCGGCGAACGCTCCGAGGGCGGCGACGACGTTGCCGGCTATCCCGAAGAGCAGCACTGAGCCGGCGATCTGGGTGAAGGGGATGTCGGCATCCTCGATCTGGTAGACGTGCACGCCCAGCACCGCGCCCCAGGTGAAGACTGCGGACAGCCCGTCCCGGTAGATCGCGGAGGAGAGCAGGAACCAGAGGGTGTTGCGGTCCTCGCGCCAGAGCCCGGCCAGCACCCGGAAGAGCCGCCGATAGGACTCCGCGACGGAGACTCTCTCCTCGACCTGGTCCTGGTCGGCGGTGGGGAGCTTGGTGAGCAGCAGCGGCAGCGCGAAGACCAGGTGCCACCCGGCGGCCAGCAGCGCGACGGCCCGGATGTTGACGGCGTCCTCTTCCCCGAGGCCGAACCAGTGCGGCGGCTCTCCGGCGATCAGCCCCACGTAGACGATCAGCAGCAGCACGATCCCGCCCATATAGCCTGCGCCCCAGCCGAGCCCGGAGACGCGGCCCATCCGCCTGTGGTCGCTGATGTCGGTGATCATCGCGTTGTAGTTCAGGTTGGCGAACTCGTCGAAGACCCCCATGAGCGCCATCAGGGTCACGCCCAGGAGCAGGTACCCCTCCTCGGGGCGGACGAAGAAGCAGGCCGCCACCATCGTGACGACCATGACGGTGTTCAGCGTCAGCCAGAGCCGGCGGCGGCCGGCCTTGTCTGTGCGCTGTCCGATCACCGGCGCGGTCAGGGCGACGACGGCGCCCGCGATCGCCGTGGCCACGGCGAGGTATTGGGCGCCGCGGTCTCCAGGACCGAACGCCTCGGACGTGATGTACGTGCCGAAGACGAAGGTGGTCATCACCGCGGACACCGTGGCGTTGCCCCACGACCACATGGACCAGTACGCCACCAGCTTCTTGCTGAGCGGCTGACCAGGGGGTTCTCCGCCGGAGGCAGAGGATGGGGCATCGGTGGGTGAGGTGCTCATCACGATCGGATAGTACAGGGGCGCTGATAGCATTGCGTGAACTCCTCCTGCCTCCTCCTCCTGAAAGGTCGCCCCATGCTGATGGTGCTTGCTGTGCTCTTCGCAGCGAGCATCGTCGCCCCCGCCCTCTTCAGCGTGGTGGGCCGGAAGGCATTCCACGTGCTCGCCGGCATCCTCGGTGCGGGCTTCGCGCTCACGGTCGCCTACGGCGGAGCGGTGCTCCAGGAGCCGCGGACGGAGTCCTATGAGTGGATTCCGCAGCTGGGCATCGAGATCGCCCTGCGGCTTGATGCGCTCAGCTATGCCCTGACCCTGCTGATCACCGGCGTCGGCGCTCTGGTGATGCTCTACTGCGCCCGGTACTTCCCAGCACGGGAGGCGGCGCAGGGCCCGTTCGCGGCCCAGCTGTTCGCCTTCGCCGCAGCGATGCTGGGACTGGTTCTCTCGGATGACATCGTCATGCTCTTCATCTTCTGGGAGCTGACCACGATCCTCTCCTTCACGCTGATCGGCTACTCCGGGCACCGGGTGTTCGCCCGTCGCTCGGCGGTGCAGGCGCTGGTGGTCACCACCTTCGGCGGCCTGGCGATGCTGATCGGCCTTCTGTGGATCGGGCAGCTCGCAGGCACCTACCGGATCTCGGAGATCATCGCGGCCGGCGGGGAGCTGTCCGGGGACTGGGCGGTCGACGGCGCGATGGCGCTGATCCTGCTCGGCGCTCTCTCGAAGTCGGCGCTGGTGCCGTTCCACTTCTGGCTGCCGGCGGCGATGGCCGCCCCGACCCCCGTGTCCGCCTACCTGCACGCTGCTGCCATGGTGAAGGCGGGCGTCTACCTGGTGGCCCGCTTCGCCGAAGGCTTCCACGACGGCGCATTCTGGCTTCCCATGGTGCTGATCCTCGGCCTGGTCACGATGCTGATCGGCGCCTATCGGGCGCTGCGCCAGACCGACATCAAGCTGGTGCTGGCCTACGGCACGGTCTCCCAGCTGGGCTTCCTGGTGATGGTCAACGGGCTGGGCACCCGCGACGCTGCCCTGGCGGGCATCGCGATGCTGCTGGCCCACGGGCTGTTCAAGGCCGCCCTGTTCATGATCGTCGGGATCATCGACCACAAGACCGGCACCCGAGACCTGCGGGTGCTCTCCGGGATCGGCCGCAGCCAGCGCACCCTGCTGGCCGCCGCGATCATCGCGGCGGCTTCGATGGCGGGGCTGCCGCCGCTGTTCGGGTTCGTGGCCAAGGAGGTCGTCTTCGAGTCCTTCTACGGCTACGCGGAGGTCAGCGGTGCCGCGGGATGGGCCCTGATGGCCGGGATCGTCGTCGCCTCGGCGCTGACGGTGGCGTACTCGCTGCGGTTCCTCTGGGGCGCCTTCGGGGTGAAGAGGGACGATGACGGGGCTGAGGCGGCCCCCACGGAGTTCCACGGACGTCCGGACCCTGTCTTCCTCGCCTCGCCGGTGATCCTCGCCGGGGCCACCCTGCTGTTCGCGGTGTGGCCGGCTCCGCTGCAGGCGATCGTCGAGCCTTTCGCGGAGGGGTTCGCGCCCGCGGATCCGGACCTGCCGGACACCTACCTGGCGCTCTGGCACGGATTCACGCCGGTGCTTGGGCTCTCTGTGCTGACCTGGGCCCTGGGTCTGGGTATCTTCTGGCTGATCGGCCGCTCCGCCCTGCAGCAGAAGCCGATCCCCGCCCCGCTGGATGCGGAGCGGGTCTACCGGTACTCGCTGCGAGCCCTGGACGACTTCGCCGCCTGGCTGACCTCCAAGACTCAGCGCGGCTCCCTGGGCTGGTACCTCTTCATCATCTTCGGGGTCGCCACCGTGGTGCCCGGTGTGATCATGCTGATGACCGAGCATCAGATGCCGGAGGACTGGATCATTGCCGAGCAGCCCCTGCAGGCTGTCCTCGGCGCGGTGATCATCGCCGGCGGGCTCGGTGCCGTGTGGGCGCCCAAACGTTTTATGGCGGTGCTGATGATGGGGCTCTGCGGCTGGGGCATCGCCGGGATGTTCGCCATCCAGGGGGCCCCGGACCTTGCCCTGACCCTGCTGCTGGTGGAGTCCATCATCCTGGTGTCCTTCGTCCTGGCGCTGCGCAGTCTGCCGGCCCGGGTGTGGACCCAGAACCCCACCCGCTTCAAGCTCGGCCGGGCGGTCCTCGGGGGCGCCTTCGGCCTGCTGGTCATGGCGGCTGCCGCCTTGGCGATGGGCGGCCGGGTGGCGGAGCCGGTCAGCGTGGAGTACCCGTGGATGAGCTACGAGATCGGCCACGGCTCCAACATCGTCAACGTCACTCTGGTGGACATCCGTGTCTGGGACACCTTCGGCGAGATCACCGTGATCGCCGCCGCAGCCACCGGCGTGGCCAGCCTGATCTTCGTCAAGCGCCGCGACGTGCAGCGCCGCAGCCTGCACGAGGTCCCCACCGGCTCTGTGGGCCGGATCCTCTCCGACCAGGAGCTCTCCACCCGCCAGGTCAAGGAGATCCAGGTGGCGCGCTCCTTCGCGACCGTGGCGCGTGAGGCTTGGCTGGTGGCCGGGCGCACCCTCGCCCCGGAGCACCGATCGATCATCTTTGAGGTGATCACCCGGCTGATGTTCCACACGATCATCCTGATCTCGCTGTACCTGCTGCTGGCTGGGCACAACACCCCCGGCGGCGGCTTCGCCGGCGGGCTCCTGGCAGGGCTGGCGTTCGTCCTGCGCTACCTGGCCGGCGGCCGGTATGAGCTGGAGGCGGCGATCCCGTTCTCCGCGGGCGCGCTGATGGGGTGGGGCCTGGCGATCGCCTGCTTCACCGGGATCCTGCCGCTCTTCGCGGGCGGGCAGGCGTTCCAGTCCTTCGTGCTGGACTTCGACCTGCCGATCCTCGGGGAGCACCACTTTGTCTCCGCGCTGCTGTTCGACGTCGGCGTCTATCTGGTGGTGATCGGTCTGATCGTGGATGTGCTCCGGTCGCTGGGCTCTGAGATCGATGTGCGCAGCGAGCAGGAGAATCAGCGCTCGGCGATCGGGCACAGCATCCACTCCCGCACCTCAATGGGGGTGGCCCGGTGACCATCAACCTGACCCTGCTGATCGTCATGGGCGCGATGTTCGCCATCGGGCTCTACCTGATGCTCGAACGCTCCCTGACCCGGGTGCTGCTGGGCATCATCCTGATGTCCAACGGCGCCAACCTGCTGGTGCTGATGACCGCGGGCCGGGCAGGTCAGGCGCCCATCTACGAGGAGGGCCTCGACGCCGCCGAATATCTGGATCCGCTGCCGCAGGCGCTGCTGCTGACTGCGATCGTCATCGGCTTCGCCACCGTCGCGTTCATGCTCGCGCTGATCTACCGCTCCTGGGTGCTCGCCCGGCAGGACGAGCTCACCGATGATGAGGAGGACCGCCGCGTGGCCGCGGCGGTCGGCGCCTACGATCCTGAGGAGGACGCCGAGATCGCCTCCGAGACTTCCGAGTTCGCCGGCACCACTGACCCGAACACCGGAACCATCCGGCCGGAATCCACCGGCAAGCCGGCCCGCGCGGACCGTCCCCAGCGCAGTGAGGCGGGCGAGCACTGATGGAGCCGAACCTGCTGAACTTCACGCCTCTGGCTGTCCTCATCCCGTTCTTCGGGGCGGCCTTCGCCTTTGCGTTCTACCGGAATCAGAACCTGCAGAAGTCCATCACCATCGGCACCCTGATCGTCACGGTGGTGCTGGAGGCCGGGCTGCTGAACGAGGTGTGGCACGGCGGCACCCATGCGATTCACCTGGCCGGCTGGCCCGCGCCGTTCGGCATCGCCATGGTGATCGACCGGTTCGCCGCGCTGATGCTGGTCACCTCCTCGATCATCACCCTGGCGGTGCTGCTCTACGCGGTGGGGCAGGGCGCGGCCGAGGAGAAGAACGACTCCGGCCCGGTCAGCATCTTCTATCCCACCTATCTGATACTGGTTGCCGGCGTCTCCAACGCGTTCCTCGCAGGGGACCTGTTCAACCTGTTCGTCGGCTTCGAGATCTTTCTGACGGCGTCGTACGTGCTGCTGACTCTTGGAGGAGGTGAGGCCCGCATCCGTGCCGGGGTCACCTATGTGGTGGTCTCGATCGCGTCGTCCTCGCTGTTCCTGATCGTCATCGGCCTGTTCTACGCGGCCACCGGGACGGTGAGCCTCGCGGACCTGGCGCTGAAGATCCAGGAGCTGCCTGAGGGCACCCAGCTGATGCTGCACGTGATGCTGCTGATCGCCTTCGGCATCAAGGCGGCGGTGTTCCCGCTGGCGTTCTGGCTGCCGGATTCCTACCCGACCGCACCGGCGCCGGTCACCGCGGTGTTCGCGGGGCTGCTCACCAAGGTGGGCATCTACTCGATGATCCGCACGGAGACTCTGCTGTTCCCGGGGGACCGGATCAACACCGCCCTGATGATCGTGGCTGCGCTGACGATGATCGTCGGAATCCTGGGCGCCCTCGCCCAGGCGGACATCAAGCGAATGCTGTCCTTCACTCTGATCAGCCACATCGGCTACCTGGTGTTCGGCCTCAGCCTGACCAGCATCATCGGGATGGCGGCCACCATCTTCTATGTGGCCCACCACATCACCATCCAGACCACCCTGTTCCTTGTCACCGGTCTCATCGAACGGCGGGCGGGGACCTCGAACGTGGACCGGCTGGGCTCGCTGGCGAAGATCTCTCCGGTGCTGGCGATCCTGTTCTGCATCCCCGCCCTGAACCTCGCCGGGATCCCGCCGTTCAGCGGGTTCCTCGGCAAGGTCGGCATGATGGCCGGCGGCATCGCCGAGAACACCTGGATCACCTGGACCCTGGTCGTGGCCTCGGTGGTGACCAGCCTGCTGACCCTGCTGGCGGTGGCCCGCATCTGGTCGAAGTCCTTCTGGCGCAATGCGGAGGACGCCGAGGGCGCCCCCCGGCTGCTGAAGCCGAAGACCCTGGCTCACGCCCGTGCGGCGAACAGGCGGCTGCTGCCGCCCACTATGGTGGCGCCGACGTCGGCGCTGGTGTGCATGTCCCTGGCGTTCACCGTGTTCGCCGGCCCGCTGATGGACTACTCCCGGGCCGCCGCGCAGGACATGTACGAGCGGACCCCCTACTTGGACGCCGTGCTGGGGGAGGAGCAGGTGGACTCGGTGCGTGACGACCTGGTCGAGTTCACCGAGTCCCTGGACCTGGATCCGGACCCGCAGGACGGGGGAGCGGAGGAGCATGCCCCTGTCGACACCTCCGTCCAGCCGGACATGGAGACTGCGGAGAACGGCACAAGCGTGGATGAGGAGGTCGGCGAATGAGGCGCCCTCGCACTCCTCTGCGGCTGGAGCTGCCGCTGATCCTGGTGCTCGGGATCGTGTGGATGGCTCTCTGGCAGTCCTTCGAGCTGGGCACGTTCATCATCGGCGTGATCTACGCGACGATCATCGTTCGGGTGTTCTATCTGCCGCCGCTGCGGGGAACCGGGCGGGTCAACCCGTTCTGGGGGCTGGTGTTCCTGCTGAGATTCCTCGGCAAGATGGTGTGGGCGAGCTTCGAGGTCTCCTGGATCGCCGTGTGGAAGGGACCCCGGGTCCGCAATTCCATCACCTCCATCCAGCTGCGCAGCCACGACGATCTGATGGTCACCCTGACCGCGCACGCCTTGGCGCTGGTACCCGGGTCTGTGGTGGTCGACATCGACCGCACCACTGCCACGCTGTACCTGCACGTGCTGAACGTGACCGACGACGCCGATGCTGAGAAGGTCCGGCAGGATGCGCTGGCCACGGAGGCGCTGCTGATCCGGGTGCTCGGCAACCGGTCCGACCTTGCCGTGATTAAGGCGGAGAAGCGTCTGGGCCGTGTGGCCGGTCTGTCGAAGACGGAGCGGGAGGCGCCGATCGCCAGCCAAAGCGCGGATATCAAGGTCCTCGGCCGGCGCGGTGACGGGCTGTCTGACACCAGCGGGAAGACCCCCCGCCGGAAGGGGAAGCCATGATGCTCGACTACGCGTACTGGATCACCCAGGGTCTGCTGGCCGTCGCCCTGCTGGGGGCGGTGTACCGGGCCTACCGGGGGCCGAGCGTGCTGGATCGGGTGATCAGCCTGGACGTGATCCTCATCGTGGTGGCCTCAGTGATGCTCACTGACATGGCGTACAACCAGCACCAGGACCACATCATCTTTGTGGTGGTCACTGCGATGATCGGCTTCCTGGGGGCGGTGGCCCTGGCTCGCTACGTGGTGGTTCGCACCCCGGAGCCGGAGCTGAGCACAGCTGAGGGGCCGGTCGCAGATCCGGCCATCCCGAAGGACACCACGCCCCCGGAGATTCTGGATCAGAACCGGCTCCACGAGGAGGGCACGGAGAACCACACGGTGGAGGTCCCCGGTGCCCGCACCTACCCGCGTCCGGCGCCTGAGGAGCCGGAGGAGGATGAGACCACCTCGTGGTTCACCAGGCTCACCAAGTCCGGGTATAAGCCTCAGGCGCGGGCGCGCAGGGCCGATGACGACGACGTCGGCGAGCACGCCAACGATGAGGGTAGGGAGGGCTCCTGATGGGCTGGGACGAGTTTCTCGACGGCCTGGCCGCGGTGTGCATGGTGGTCGGCGGGCTGATGTCTTTGGCCGCCGGGGTCGGGCTGGTGCGCTTCCCGGATCTTCATTCCCGCATGCATGCGGCCACGAAGCCGCAGGTGCTGGGGCTGCTGACGATGCTGCTCTCCGCGGGGATCATGTGGAGATCGTGGACGTGGCTGGGGGTGTGCCTGCTGGCGTGGTCGCTGATGCTGCTCACCGCTCCGGTCAGTGCCCATGTGGTGGGGCGGGCCGGCTATCGGACTAAGCACCTGCGCACGGATCTGCTGACCCATGATGAGCTGGCGCTGACAGTTGACCGGCTTTCTCGCCACAGCGGGGTGCGCCGGGAGCTGAAGGATCCTGAGGATGAGCGAGCGTAACAAGTGAGCGGATTCCCAGCCTGTTTCAGCCTGATGAGTCTTAGGCTAGGACTATGATCCTCAAAATTGCCCTCGTCCTGATCACGATCCTTGCGGTGACTGCTGGCATCACGAGCCTGATGGAGACGGAGCCGGGCGTCACTGCTGCGTTCTCCTTCGGAGCTGCGGTGATCTCGGCGATCGGCATCGCTTACCTGCTGGGCCGTGACGGCAACGGCAGGAAGAAGCCCGCCGCCGGAACTTCGACGACGGGCGATCGTCCTTCTAAGAAGCTCTGATCACACTTCGCTGCGGCTGCCGTAGCCGCCGCGGACTTTGCGGGTGGCGGCTTTGGCGCCCCGCTGGGAGAGCACCTGCACTGCGCCGGTGACGGCGGCGGAGGTGACGCCGAAGACGAGCGCGCGCTTGATGTCGACGGCGTCGATCTCGTCGTCTTTGGGCGGGTTCTCGCCGGTGATCTGGGTCCAGGCCAGGTCGAAGGCCTTGGTGGCCACATAGCCTGCGCCCAACGAGATGACTACGGTCATGCCCTTCTCAATCAGCTTGTCCATGCCCCCACCATACCCCGCCCCTTCCGCCTGCCGTAGGCCTTTCGTAGCATGGGCCGCATGAGGATCGCCGTCGCACAGATCACCACCGGGGCCGATGTCCAGAAGAACCTGAAGCTCGTCGCTGAGCGGACCGCCGAGGCTGCTGAGCAGGGGGCCGAGGTGATCGTCTTCCCCGAAGCGGCGCAGCGGGCCTTCGGCAACCCGCTCGGTGAGATCGCAGAGCCCTTGAACGGGCCCTTTGCGCGCCGTGTGGAGGAGATCGCTGAGGAGCACGGCGTCGTCGTCGTGGTGGGGATGTTCACCCCCGGCCAGCCCAGCGAAGAAGGCCGCGACCGTGTTGCCAACACTCTGCTCATCAGCGACGGCGAGCAGCTCACGCTCGGCTACGAGAAGATACACCTCTACGACGCCTTCGGCTTCCAGGAGTCCAAGACCGTCCAGCCCGGTGAGGATCCCCTCACCGCTCGCATCGGCGGAGCGACTGTCGGATTCGCCACCTGCTACGACGTCCGGTTTCCTCAGCTCTTCCAGCACTACGCCCGCCAAGGAGCCGCAGTCACCATCCTGCCCGCCTCCTGGCAGTCAGGCCCCGGAAAAATCGCTCAGTGGAAGACCCTGGTCACCGCGCGGGCGCTCGACTCCACCCAGTTCATCATCGCCTGCGGCCAGGCACTGCCTGCCGGCACCGACCCTGAGGAGCTCGCTCCCGCGCCCACCGGCGTCGGGCACTCCCTCGTGGTCTCACCCACAGGCCAGATCCTCGCCGAAGCCGGCGAAGGTCCCGAGCTGCTCGTTGTCGACATCGACCCCTCCGATGTTGAAGAAGCCCGTCAGAAGATCCCGGTGCTGGAGAACGCCCGCCCGATGGGCTGACGGTCCTCAGCAGCGGCCGCATCATCGGTATCGACATCAAATCCGACTCCACCGTCCGTGCCGAAGCGGCCAAAGGCCTCCGAGTCATGAGGAGCAGTACGGGGCCGCGGCCTGGGAGGGCTGACCTACGCCTCCGGAGCCGGGTGCTGGACCGGGAGGTCCTCCTCGAGGAACTCATTGAGCTTGGCAGTCCAGTGCTCGTCCGTCTCGAGGCGGTGCTCGACGCCGTCCTGGTCTTCGATCAGCTCGATCGGCTTGGCCAGCGCCACCGATCCGACCAGCCACACATGGTCCGCCTCGTAGAGGTCCTGCGGGGACAGCGGGCCGTAGCCGAGCTCCCAGCCCTGCCGCTCCGCGGCCGCGAAGATCGCGCCCTGGGTAGTGCCGGGGAGGATCCCGGTCTCCAGGATGGGGGTGACCAGCTTGGGCCTCTCCTGGTCCGCCGGGTTCTTCTTCAGCAGCAGCACCGTGGACACCGGCCCCTCGAGGACCTGGCTGTTCGGGGTGACGAAGATCGCATCGTTGTGCCCCTTGGCCTTCGCGTACCGCAGGGCGGCCATGTTCACCGCGTAGGAGAGCGTCTTCGCGCCCAGCAGCAGCCAGGGCGCCCGCTCGGCGAGGTCGGCGTCGTACCCACGGTCCAGCAGAGTCACTGAGATGGGGGAGAAGCGCTTGGCGATCGTCTCCTCCGGCACCGGGGTCAGCAGTGCCCAATAGGTGCCCGCGAACGCTGGGTCATCGCTGGCAGGCTCGCCGTCCACCCCGCGGGTCGCTGAGAGCCGCACCGTCACCTCCGGCGGAAGGCCTCCGCGGGCCCGGAACTCATCCAGGCCGCGCTCCACGGCGGCGCGCCAGGACTCCACGAGGGGAATGCCGATGTCCGTGATCCCGGCCGAGCGCTGCAGCCGCGCCAAGTGGGCGTCGAACTTTCGCACGTGACCCTCCCGGACCAGCATGGTCTCGAAGATCCCGTCCCCGCGCACTGCGCCGAGGTCGGTGACCCGCAGCTGCGGCTGGTGCGGGTCGAAGAGGAAGCCCTCAGGGTGCTCGGCATCGATGCGGACGGCCACGGCGGACACAGAGTGGTCCTGAAAATGCTCAGCCATGCCCACCAGCCTACTCCTCCAGAAGGCCCATTGCCCGGCGCATCCAACGATTCCCCGTATTGTGGGGCAGATGCTGTGGCCTTTGAGCGGACTGGGGATTGAGACTTTTCCCACCTGGGCTGTGGTCCTCATCCTCGCTGTGGAGATCGGAATCCGACTGGCGGTGCTCGGCATCATCCCGGAGAACCGCCGTCCCCAGACCGCCATGGCCTGGCTCATCGCCATCTTCTTCATCCCCGCCGTCGCCCTGCCGCTGTTCCTGCTGATCGGCAGCGCGAAGCTCTCCGCGCGCAGGCAGCGCCGCCAGGCCCGCATCAATGAGGAGGTGCTCAGGGCCACGCGCGGAATGGACCTCTCCGACCAGCTGCGCGACCTCGATGAGCAGCTCGGCGCCACCGCCGCCCTCAACCGGAACCTCGGCGCGTTCCCCGTCCAGGACGGCAACCGTGTGGAGCTGATCTCGGGGTACGAGGACTACTTCGACCAGATGGCCGCCGAGATCGACGGCGCCGAACAGTACGTCCATATGCTCTTCTACATCATCGCGGAGGACCCCGTCGCAGCGAAGGTGCTGGCCGCGCTGGAGCGAGCCGCCGCCCGTGGGGTGACCGTCCGCCTGCTCTACGACCATGTCGGCAGTATGCGCACCAACGGGTACCGGAAGCTGGTCCGCCGGCTCAGGGCCGCGGAGAAGGAATGGCCGGACTGCTTCCAGTGGCGCCGGGCCCTTCCCATCCGGCCGTTCCGGCTGCGGTTCTCCCGCCCGGACCTGCGCAACCACCGCAAGATCGTCGTGGTCGACGGCCGCACCGCGTTCACCGGCAGTGCGAACCTCATCGAGTCCCACTACAAGCGCAGGTCCGCCCAGCGCATGGGCCGGCACTGGGTGGAGCTCAACGCGAAGATCACCGGCCCTGCGGTCACCGGGCTGGATATCGTCTTCGCCACCGACTGGTACGCCGAAACCGATGAGAACCCCGCCCTGACCAGGCACGGGCACCCCATGATGGTGGACATCGAGGCCGACGAGGCCACCCGCGGCGGCTCTTTGGCGCAGGTGGTGCCCTCCGGCCCCGGCTTCCCGGACGAGAACAACCTGCGGCTCTTCAATGACCTCATCTACCAGGCCACCGAGCGGCTCGTCATCTGCACCCCCTACCTGGTGCCGGACGACTCCCTGCTCTACGCGCTGACCAACGCCTCCTACCGCGACGTCGACGTCGTCGTCCTCGTCACCGAGAAGGCGGACCAGTTCCTCGTCCAGCACGCCCAGCAGTCCTATTACCAGGCGCTGCTAGAGGCCGGGGTGCGGATCTTCCGTTACCCGGCCCCGGACGTCCTGCACTCCAAATTCATGGTGGTGGATCAGGACACCGCGGTGCTGGGCTCCTCCAACATGGATATGCGGTCCTTCACCCTGAATCTGGAAGTCACCCTCATGGTGGTCGATGACGAAAAGATCGCCGAATTCGACGCCGTGCTGGCGGAGTACTTCAGGATATCCTCCGAGGTCAGCGCCGACGCATGGGCCTCTCGGAGCTGGGGAACCCGCTACCTGGATAATGTGAGTAGGCTCACAGCTGCACTGCAGTGACCTGATTTCCACTACCCTGGTGCGCGTGCCTGGAACAGCCCACAGCTTCCCCCTGACGGTGAGTGCTGTCATCGCCGCCGCCTCCGCGCTGCTGCTCAGCGCCTGCGGCGACGATGAGAACGCCGATGCTGAGGGCGGCAGCCCCCAGCCCACCGCGGAGACCGCGGAGGAGACCGCCGCCGCCCCCGGCGAGGCCGAGGAGACCGCCGAGGACGATGAGCAGCAGGATCCGGAGCCGCTCAGCGAGGAGGAGATGATGGACATCCTCCTCACCTCCGGAGAGCTGCCCGAGACCCCGACCGGCCACTCCACCCACACTGGGCTGGGCTGGTTCGACGAGGAGCTCGCCGTCGAATCGGGCGCCTACGCGGACGCCTTCGGCGAATCCGAGTGCGCCGCCGCCCTGGACACCGTCAATGTGAGCCTCGTCGGAGAGGACGCCCAGGCCGGCGTTGCCCACGAATATCGGCGCACCCTTGACGACGAGGACGCCGAGGAGGGCCCGATGGAGACCCTCGTCGTGTGGGCGCTCGCCTATCCGGAGGAGAGTCCCAGCCAGACCTCCGAGCTGTGGGAGGACCTCACCGCTGCCTGCTCGGACGGCCTGGACCTTCGCGACGAGGAGATCGACGTCGCACCCCTGGAGACCGACGACGACTATCCCTTCAACGGGATGAGCCTCACCATCACCATGGGCGACGAGGAGGACGGCGCCTCGCGGGTGGAGGTCTACTCCGCCACCGCCGACGTGGGCCCCAACACCATCATGCTCAGCGCGGTGAACATGGACCAGGAGACGTTCACCGACCTGCTGGACATCCAGTCCGAGAAGCTCGAAGAGCACCTCGAGAACGCGTAGTCGGTCGGCTCCCGGCGCATACGGCGGCCTGCGGCCGAGCGGCGGGGCGACGCGCCTCACTCACGGGACGGGAACTCGCCCCCGAGGGCGTTGAGGACCCCCCGGGACTTCACCACGATCTCCTCCCACTCCTTCTGAGGCTCCGAGTCCGCCGTGATCGCCCCTCCCACTCCCAGGTGCAGCGACGCCGGCTGGCCGGCGCCGGCTGGTCGGCGCAGCACGGCGGTCCGGATCACCACCGAGAGGTCGCAGCTGCCGTCCGCCCCGAAGAATCCCGCCGCCCCGGAGTAGGGGCCGCGCGGACTGCCCTCCAGGCGCCTCAGGATCTCCATGGTGGAGAGCTTCGGCGCACCCGTCATCGACCCGGGCGGGAACGCGGCGAGCACCGCCGCAGCGCGTGAGGAGCCCGGAGCCAGCCGGGCGCTGATCGTGGAGACCATCTGGTGCACGCTCGGATAGCTCTCCACCGCGCACAGCCGTTCGGTCCGCAGCGTGCCCGCGGCCGCGTAGACGGACAGGTCGTTGCGGACCAGGTCTGCGATCATCACGTTCTCCGCCCGGTCCTTCGGGTGGGTGCGCAGCTCCTCCGCCAGGGCCGCATCGGCTGCAGCGGTGGCGCCGCGGGGCCGAGTCCCCTTGATCGGCTCGGAACGGACTGTTCCCTCCGCATCCATGCTCACAAACCGCTCCGGCGACGTGGAGAGGATCTCCAGCGTCCCGCCCTCCGGCTCGGGCAGGATCAGCAGCTGGGTGAACGGCGCCCGGTTCGCAGCCCGCAGCCGCCGGTAGGCCTCGAAGGCCCCGCCGTGCAGGGTCCCGGTCACTGCGGTGGTCAGGCACACTTCATAGGAGTTTCCGTCCCGGATCTCTGCCTGCGCCTCGCTGATCTTCGCCAGGTACTCCTCCTGGGAGTCGCGGACGGTGAGCCCGGTGAGCCGAGGGGCGAAGTCGCTGTCCCCAGGCGCGGAGCTCACTTCAGCGAGCGTCTGCTCCACGTGCTGGGCCCACTCCTCGTCGCCGTGAGGGGTGACGGTCCCGGTGCGATGGTCGACGACGACGGTCCGCTCCGCCCGGAAGAACCGGCCGGACTGCTCATACTCCAGGACCCCGAACCAATCCCCATCACCGGGCCACGCGCCCGAGAGCCAGGGGCCGAACTCGCTCGGTTCGGTCGTCACCACCTCGGCACCGAAGGCCAGGATGCTCTGGGCGCTTCGTCGGGGCGCCGGAGTGACACCAGCATCGGAGGAATCCAGAAAGGACCGGGGGCCGGCGGCGAGTTCGCCTGAGAGCGCCTCAAAGAGCTCAAATGCGCCGTCGGCTCCCAGTGAAGCGGGGAGAGACGGCGTAGGCATGCGGAACATCCTATGAGCAGGACGGCCAGCAGGTTCAGGAGGAGGTTCAGGGTGGCCTCGGACGTTCGGGCTGAGGCGCGGCACAATACATGGTGGCTGGATCCATTCTGCACGGCTCATTTCTTGAAGGGTATTGATGGCACGTCTCCTCTACCGGCTGGGTCTCTTCGCCGCACGGCGCGCGAAGGCTGTGCTGGCGTTCTGGTTCGCGATGCTGGTGCTCGCCGGCAGCGCGTTCGCCGGCTTCGGCGGCCAGCTGACGGACCAGATCTCAATGCCTGACCTGGAGACCTCGGAGGTCGCAGACCGCCTGGCCGAGGAGCTGCCGGACGCCGGCGGCGGATCAGCCACCGCGGTGGTGCGCACCGAGGACGGCTCAGCGATCAGCGAGGACCAGCGCACGGCCGTCGAGGAGCTGATCGCAGACGTCGAATCCCACGAGGTGGTCGACGAGGTCACCGATCCCTGGGAGACCCGTGCGGAGCTCGCCGACGCCCGCGATGAGGTCGAAGAGGGCCGGGCCGAGCTCGATGACGGGCAGGAGCAGCTCGATGAGGCAGAGGCGGAGCTGGAGCAGGCCCGCGAGCAGCTCGGCGGCATGGACCGTGACGACATCGACGAGGCCCAGGCTGAGCTCGACCAGGCGTGGGAGGATGCCGGCACCACCCCGGAGGAGGCCGCCGAGCAGCGCGAGGAGATCGAGGCCGGGCTGGCCGAGCTCGACGCCGCTGACGCTGAGCTGGACGCCCAGGTGGAGCAGGCGCTGGCCGACGGCACGTGGCCCCAGCAGGAGGACGCGCTGAACGCCCAGCGGGCGGAGATCGTTGCTGAGCGGAACGAGTTGGAGGCCGCGCAGGCTCAGCTGCAGGCCCTGGAGCCGCTGGAGGCCCAGCAGGCTGAGCTCGACGCCGCCGATGAGGCGCTCACTGAGATCGAAGAGGGCGAGGCGGAGCTCGCCGAGCAGCGCGAGGAGCTGGAGTCCGGGGACGCCGAGGCGGAGCTGGACCAGGCGGAGCGTCAGCTGGAGCTCAATGAGGAGTTTCAGCTGCTCTCCGACCATGAGGACGTCGCCGTCCTCATGGTCGGCTTCCACGACCCGATCGAGCAGGTCGGCACAGAGGCGATCGCCGATGTCTCCGACGAGCTCACAGGAGCGGACATCGATGGCCTGGAGGTGCTGCCGGGCGGGGATCTGTCCATGGAGATGCCGCCGATCTTCGGCGTCGGGGAGGCGATCGGCCTGCTGGTGGCCGGCCTGGTGCTGTTCATCATGCTGGGCACTTTCGTGGGGGCGGGCCTGCCGCTGCTCTCCGCCATCCTGGGCGTGGGCATCGGCGTGATGGCCGCGATGTCGCTCTCCGGGGTCGTGGAGATGAACAACATCACCCCGATCCTCGGCCTGATGCTCGGCTTGGCGGTGGGCCTGGACTATGCGCTGTTCATCATCCACCGGCACCGGGAGCAGCTGAAGGACGGCATCGACCTCCGAGAATCCATCGGGCTGGCCAATGGCACGGCGGGCAACGCGGTGGTCTTTGCCGGGGTGACCAACGTGATCGCCCTGCTGGCCCTGAATGTGACGGGCATCCCGATGCTGGCGATGATGGGCTCAGTGGCCGCGTTCTGCGTGGTGAGCGCAGTGCTGCTGGCCACCACGATCATTCCGGCCATGCTGAAGCTGGTGGGCTGGCGGATCCTGCGGCCGCGCGAGCGTCGGTACATCGGTGCGGAGTGGAAGTCCGGAGGGAGCGCGGAGAGCCGCATCGGTGAGCCGATCCCGGTGGGACGCTCCCTGCTGTACGCTGCGGCGTCCATCGGTGCGCTGGCGGTGCTGGCGCTGCCTGCCATGGATATGCGGCTGGCATTCCCCGATGCTGGATCGGAGGCTGAGGACACGGCTGCGCACCAGGCGTACATGGTCACGGAGGACGCCTTCGGGCAGGGGATGAACGGCCCGCTGCTGGTGGTCGCTGACTTCCCTGAAGGTTTGGGGGACATGGAGGCGGGGGAGCGGCAGCTCGACGTCGCCGATCAGCTCGGCGCCCTGGACCACGCAGACACGGTGGTTCCCCTGGCGATGAATGACGAGAACACGATGGCCGCCTACCAGGTGATTCCGGAGGAGGGTCCGGCCGCGGAGTCCACGCAGGATCTTGTCTATGAGCTGCGGGATTCGAACCCGGTGCAGGACCAGGGTGTCCACGAAGTTTCGGTGGCGGGCATCACCGCGGCGGAGATCGACATTTCGGACATCATCTCGGATGCGATGCCGCTGTACCTCGCGTTGGTGATCGGTCTGTGCCTGATCCTGATGATCATGGTGTTCCGCTCCATCCTGCTGCCGGTGGTGGCGACCCTCGGGTTTGTGGGATCGCTGGCTGCTTCGGTGGGCATTGTGGTCGCGGTGTTCCAGTGGGGCTGGGGCGCGGAGCTGCTGGCTCTCGGCCGGCCGGGCCCGATCATGACGATGCTGCCGATCCTGATGGTGGGCATTCTGTTCGGCCTGGCGATGGACTATCAGCTCTTCACGGCCTCCGGCATGCGGGAGGCCTACGCCAAGGGCGTGCCCGCTCGGCTGGCGGTCCGCCGCGGCCTGCATGCCGGGCGCGTGGTGGTGACCGCCTGCGCGCTGATCATGACATCGGTCTTCGCCGGGTTCATCTTCACCCCGGATCCGATGGTCGCCTCCATCGGCCTGGGCTTGGCGGTGGGTGTGCTGCTGGACGCCTTCGTGGTCCGCGTGCTGCTGGTCCCGGCAGTGCTGACTCTGCTGGGCAGGTCGGCCTGGTGGATTCCTGTCTGGCTGGACCGGATCATGCCCGACGTCGACGTCGAGGGCGCCCGGCTCGTCCAGTCGGAGGGTGAGGACGGCGACGCCGCGGCTGCGAGTGATCGTGAGAAGGTGCAGGCATGAGCGCCGGCAGGCGGGGACGGCCCCGCAGCGAGGCCTCCCACCGTGCGGTGATGGAGGCGGTGGCCCGCCTGCTGGACGAGCAGGGCTGCGCCTATGAGGCGGTCACCGTGGAGGGCATCGCCGCGGAGGCCGGCGTCGGCAAGCAGACGATCTACCGCTGGTGGCAGAACAAGGCTGCTGTTGTGCTTGAGGCTCTGCTGACCGGTTACCTGAAGCTGGACTTCGCCCCTGTCGCGGACACGGGGGATCTCAAGGCTGACCTGCATGCCTGGCTTGAGGAGGGGCATCGCAGCGAGGAGGGCACGGACGACGGCGTCACGATGACCCGCAGCCTGATGGCGGCGCTGGTCACCAGCGACCCGGAGATGCAGGAGCTGGTGAGGGAGGCTGATCCGTGGGCCAACTCCCACCTGGCCGCACGTTTCCGGGCTGCCGCGGAGGCCGGGCATCTGCGCGAGGGCACTGATCCGTCCCTGCTGACCTCGGCGGTGATGGGGCCGGTGGTGATGCAGATGGTGACTGCGGGAAAGCCTGATCCGGAGTGGGCCGGTCGGCTCGTCGACATGCTGCTGGAGGGTGCGCTGAGGCGATAGGGGTGTGAACTTCCTCACTTTTCGAGGCGCAGCGTCTCGGAAATTTTTATGAGACGCAGCGTTCCGTTTAGGCTCGTGCCTATGGCTACGCTCCTCCACAGGCTCGGGCTGCTCGCCGCCCGCCGCGCCAAGACTGTCATCGCCGCCTGGTTCGCCGCCCTTCTGGCGGCCGCCATGGCCTTCATAGGCTTCGGCGGGCAGCTGACCGACCAGATCACCATGCCGGACCTGGAGACCACTGAGGTCGCCGACCGGCTCGCCGATGAGCTCCCCGACGCCGGCGGCGGCTCCGGAACTGCAGTGCTGCGCACCCACGACGGCGGGCCGTTCACCGACGAGCAGCAGGAGCAGGTCGCCGCGCTCATCGCAGACCTCGAAGGGCACGACGTCGTCGAGGAGGTCACCGACCCCTTCGAGGCGCAGGAGGAGATGGCCTCCGGGCAGGAGGAGCTCGCCGATGCCCGCGAGGAGCTGGAGAGCGCTCCCGCGGAGATTGAGGAGGGCCGCGAGGAGCTCGAGGCCGGCCTCGCCGAAGCCGGCATGACCCCGGAGGAGCTGCCGGGGGCGCTCGAGGAGCTGGAGCAGAGCCGGGCTGAGATTGAGGCCGCCGCGGAGGCCGGTGCTATGCCTGAGGCGCAGGCTGAGGCCGCTCTGGCTGAGATTGAGGCGGCCGAGGGGCAGCTGACCGAGGCTCAGGAGGGCCTGGCTGAGCTCGAGGCCGCTGAGGAGGAGCTCGCCTCCGGAGATGGTGAGGCGGAGCTGGAGCGCGCCGAGCGGATGATTGCGCTCACCGAAGACGCCTCCATGGTTAGTGAGGACGGCGACGTCGCGGTGCTGATGATCGGCTTTGAGGTGCCGCTGGAGCAGGTCGGCATGGAGGACCTTGAGGCTGTGGCCGACGAGCTCACTGAGGCCGGGATCGATGGCGTGGATGTGCTCCCCAGCGGTGACATCGCCTTCGAGATGCCTCACCTGTTCTCCGTGGCTGAGGCTATCGGCCTGATGATTGCAGCGATCGTGCTGCTGGTCATGCTCGGCACCTTCATCGGCGCCGGCCTGCCGCTGCTCAACGCCCTGGTCGGCGTCGGCATCGGTGTGGCCACGGCCATGGCGTTCTCCGGCCTGGTGGACATGATGGCGATGACCCCGATCCTCGGGCTGATGCTCGGTCTCGCCGTCGGCATCGACTATGCCCTGTTCATCATCAGCAGGCACCGCCGCCAGCTGAAGGACGGCATGGACCTGCGAGAATCCATCGCCTTGGCGAACGGCACGGCGGGCAACGCGGTGGTCTTCGCCGGTGCCACCGTCATCATCGCCCTGCTGGCGCTCAACGTCACCGGCATCCAGATGCTGGGCCTGATGGGGACCGTCGGCGCGTTCTGCGTGCTGATCGCGGTGCTGATGGCGACCAGCATGACCCCTGCTCTGCTGAAGCTGGTGGGCCGGCGCATCCTCAGCAAGAAGGAGCGCCGCCGCGTCGAGGCCGCCGCTGAGGCGGAGGAGAGGCCTGAGGAGAAGATATCCGCGCCGATGAGCACCGCGAAGGCGCTCGGCCTTGCTGCGGCCTCCGTCGCCGGATTGGCACTGCTGGCGATCCCCACCTTCGACCTGCGGCTGGGGCTGCCCGACGCCGGCTCGGAGGCTGAGGACTCCAGCTCCCACCAGGCCTATGTGGAGACTGAGGAGGCTTTCGGACAGGGCATGAACGGCCCGCTCGTCGCTCTCGCTGACTTCCCTGAGGCCTTGGATTCCGAGGCTGAGGCCACCGACTACCAGCTGGAGATCGCTGAGGAGCTGGCCGAGCACGAGCACATCGACGTCGTCGTGCCGATCACTCTCTCCGAGGACTACACGATGGCCGCCTATCAGGTGGTGCCCGTCGAGGGGCCCTCCGCTGAGTCGACGGAGGATCTTGTCCACGAGTTCCGCGACGGCAACCCTCTGGCCGGAGCGTCCGTGGAGGACGTGGAGCTCTCCGCGGCCGGCATGACCGCGGCGAACATCGACATCTCCGGGGTGATCGCCGACGCCCTGCCGCTCTACCTGCTGCTGGTGGTCGGCCTGTCCCTGGTGCTGATGATCATGGTGTTCCGCTCCATCCTGCTGCCTGTCATCGCCACTGTCGGCTTCGCCGGATCGTTGGCCGGCGCGATCGGCGTGGTGGTCGCCGTCTTCCAGTGGGGCTGGGGCGCGGACCTCTTCGGGGTCACCCGGCCGGGACCCGTGATGACCTTCCTGCCGATCCTGATGGTCGGCATCCTGTTCGGCCTGGCGATGGATTATCAGCTGTTCACTGCCTCCGGCATGCGGGAGGCCTACGCCCACGGGGCCAGGCCGCGGCTGGCGGTCCGTCAGGGCCTGCACGCCGGGCGTGCAGTGGTCACCGCGGCGGCGCTGATCATGGCGAGCGTGTTCGCCGGGTTCATCTTCACCCCGGATCCGATGGTCGCCTCGATCGGGCTGGGGCTGGCGGTGGGTGTGCTGCTGGACGCCTTCGTGGTGCGCCTGCTGCTGGTCCCGGCGGTCCTGACCCTGTGCGGCCCGGCCGCCTGGTGGCTGCCGAAGTGGCTGGACCGGATTCTGCCTGACGTCGACGTCGAGGGAGCCGGGCTGGAGCGTCAGCTGACATCCTGACTATGCGTCGTCGGGCTCCTGCTCGGTCTGCAGCAGGGGGTCGTCGACGAGCTCGTAGACGCCGTCGATGATCCGGTTGGGCCGGAAGGGGTAGTCGGAGATGCTGGCCTGGGAGGACACTCCGGTCATTACCAGCACGGTGTACATGCCGGCCTCCATTCCCGCGACGATGTCGGTGTCCATCCGGTCGCCGATCATCGCGGTGTTCATCGAGTGGGCCCCGAGCCTGTTCAGAGCCGACCGGAACATCATCGGGTTCGGCTTGCCCACCACGTAGGGGGCGCGGCCGGTGGCCTTGGAGATCAGGGAGGCGATGGCACCGGTCGCCGGCATGACTCCTTCGGGCGAGGGGCCGGTGGCGTCCGGGTTGGTCACGATGAACTTTGCGCCGCCGTTGATCAGTCGGACGGCTCTGGTGATCGCTTCGAAGCTGTAGTTGCGGGTCTCACCGACGACGACGTAGTCCGGGTCGGTCTCGGTCATCACGAACCCGGCCTCGTGGAGGGCAGTCGTCAGCCCGGTCTCGCCGACCACGTAGCAGGTGCCGGCGGCGCTGTGCTCCCCGCCGACCTGCTGGGCGAGGAATGTCGCGGTGGCCAGTGCGGAGGTCCAGATGCGGTCCTCGGGGACTATCAGGCCGGAGTTGCGCAGGCGGGCGGAGAGATCGCGGGCGGTGAAGATCGAGTTGTTGGTCAGCACCAGGTAGGGAAGGTCCTTGCGGCGCCACTGCTCCAGCAGCTCTGCGGCACCGGGCAGGGCCTCGTACTCACGGACGAGGACGCCGTCCATGTCGGTCAGCCAGCATTCGATGTTCGCTTCGCGCTCCACGTTCGCTCACTTCCCGTCGTTTGTCGTCACTTTCCTGTCATCCTATGCCGCCCTGCCGATGGGGAACAGGGTTGACTCCCGACGCTGTTCCGTGGTTACTTAGTAAAGTAATGAACCACTGAGGTAGTGATGCGGTTTAAGCTGGTCCAGCCCTGGGCCGAGGATGAGGAGAAAGGCGGTGAGCCGGTGGAGGAAGGACGTCCGCTCTTCGTGCAGATCGCGGAGCAGGTGGAGGCCTCCGTGCTGGACGGTTCCCTTCCTGAGGGGGAGCGTGCCCCCTCCACCAATGAGCTGGCCGCCTTCCATCGGATCAACCCTGCCACCGCCGCCAAGGGCGTGAACCTTCTGGTGGACCGGGCGATCCTGGTCAAGCGCAGGGGGCTGGGCATGTTCGTCGCCGAGGGTGCGCGGGAGATTCTGCGCACCGAGCGGCGGCAGCGCTTCGCCGATCACTACCTGGACCCGGTGCTGGCTGAGGCCGAGCACCTGGGAATGACAGCCGACCAAGTGATCGAGATGCTGCGTCAGCGTGCGCAGCGCACTGAATGAGAGGAGCGGCCATGGCCGACCCTGCAGATGCTGCCGCGGTCCGTGTGCGCGGGCTGACCAGAAGATACAGAAGCACGACGGCGCTCGACGGCGTTGACCTGGAGCTGGCTGCCGGGTCCATCCATGGCCTGCTGGGCCGCAACGGCGCCGGAAAGTCCAGCCTGATGTCCGTCGTGACCGGGCAGGAGTTCCAGAGCTCCGGCGAGGTGAGCGTCTTCGGTCAGGTCCCGCACGAGAATGAGTCAGTCCTGCCGCGGATCTGCTTCATCCGTGAGTCCATGCGCTACACCGAGGACATCAAGGCCCGTCATGCGTTCAAAGCCGCCGCCGATGCGTTCCCGAACTGGGACTGGGAGATCTGCGAACGGCTGGCCGAAGAGTTCCAGGTTCCGGAGAGGACCAAGATCAAGAAGATGTCGCACGGTCAGCGCTCCGCGGTCGGGGTGATCACCGGTCTCGCGTCGCGGGCGGATCTGACCCTGTTCGATGAGCCCTATGTGGGGTTGGACCCGGTAGCGCGCAGCCAGTTCTACCGGGCGCTGCTGGAGGACTACACCGAGCACCCGCGGACCATCATCGTCTCCTCGCACCTCATCGACGAGATTGCTCACCTCATCGAGAACGTAGTGCTACTGGACAGAGGCCAGGTCCTCCTGCACGAGGAGGCTGACGCCCTGCGGGACCGGGCGGTCACCCTGGTGGGCCGCGATGACGCCGTCGATGACCTCGCCGGCGGCCGTGCGGTGCTCACTCGTGAGGCCATGGGCCGTACCGTGCGGCTCACCGTTGAGGGGCATCTGTCGGAGGCGGAGCGTCAGCG
Source organism: Nesterenkonia populi (assembly GCF_007994735.1). NCBI lineage: Bacteria > Bacillati > Actinomycetota > Actinomycetes > Micrococcales > Micrococcaceae > Nesterenkonia > Nesterenkonia populi. The sequence continues at coordinate 917,122 of NZ_VOIL01000001.1, forward strand.
GGCCGCAGAGCTGGAGATCGATGTGCTGCCGGTGGGCCTGCAGGACCTCGTCGTGCATCTGACCACCCGGGAGCAGGACGCACGCGGAAAGGAGAGGCAGGCATGAGCCGCATCATCGCCGCAGCACGGCTGCACCTGCTGCTGAAGAACAACGTCATCACTATGACTCTGATCGTTCTGCCCATCGCCTATGCCGTCCAACTGGGCATCCTCACCTGGCTTCAGGTGCAGGGTGAGGAGATGTCCGGCGAGATCACTGTGGGCGGAGTCTATGGCGCCGTGATCGGCGCGCTGGCTGTGAGCGCGGCCATGGCCGGGGCCTACGGCGTACCGCATGCGCTGAGCCTCAGCTACAGCCGCCGGGTGACGCTGGCCGGCATTGTCCTGGTCTTCCTTGCCTCTGCACTCACCGCCGGCCTGCTTGTCGCTGCGGTGATAGGGCTGGAGGAGCTCACCGACACCTTCGGCACGGGGCAGTCGATGCTGGCGATCTCGTACTTCATGGAGCCTGCCGGGGTCTTCGGGCTGGGGCTGGTGCTCATCGCAGCGACGATGTTCTCCATGATGAATGGTCTGCTCGTTCCGATGCTCTACCGCCTGCTGGGCATGGTCCGCACGCTGATCGTCTACGGACTGTTCGGCTTGGCCCTCCTGGTCACCGGCGCGGGGCTCACCGTCTACGGCGGCTGGGGCGCTGTGGGGCAGTGGCTGGTCGACCAGAACGCCCTGACGTGGACCGTCTGGCTGACGCTGGGAACCCTGGTGGTCACCGGTGCCAACTGGCTCACGATCCGGCGCCTTCCGGCTGCCTAGTCCCGGTCGCGACGCTTCAGGCTGGCCGTCCGCACGAGAAAGACCCCGGATCGACTGCGTGAGGGGGACGCTAGAAGTGTCGATCCGGGGTCTTGAATCACTCGCACCTTGATGAGGTGATTACTAATGTAGGGGCCTACCTTGATGGAACGCCTGAAAACTCCTGAACATTCACTGTGAGTTTTTCGCGGTGGTGTCCGAAGGGGCTACTGGCCGTGCACGTCGAAGTAGCTGTCGCCGTAGCCGCCGGGACTCCCGGACAGGCCGAGCCGGCTGGAGCATGCCGGCCAGGCGTTCCAGCCCTGGCGCTGCCAGAGGGCGTAGGCCCGGCTGATCTGCTCCTGGCGAGAGGCCTCGTGCGGACGGCCGGTTCCGCCGACCCACTCCCAGGACTGCTGGGAGAACTGAAGGCCCCCGTAGTATCCGTTTCCGGTGTTGATGGACCAGTTGCCGGAGGACTCGCACTGTGCCAGCTCGTCCCACGCCCGGCTGTAGGGCCCGTGGGGGGACTGCCGGTGCTGACCGGAGCTGGGACCGCGCCGCTCGCCGGAGGTGCTGCCGCTGTTCGAGCTGCCGGTGGACCCGGAGCTCGTTGAGCCGGAGGTGCTCCCCGTGCTTGAGCTGCCGGAGCTGGCAGAGCTGCTCGAGTCGGAGGAGCTGCTGTCCGAGGAGGAGCTCGATGACCCGCTTGAGCTGGAGCCCGAGCCGCTGCTGGAGGAGCCGTTCGAGGAGCTGGAGCCTGAGCTGGACCCGGAGGGCTGCCCGCCCAGTCCGCTCAGGTAGGAAGCTGAGACCCAACCGGTCCGGCCGTTGTGCTGAGTCTGGACCCATCCGCTGCTCTGCTCGAGCACCTGGATCTGGGTCCCCGCCGGGAGTGTGCTGATCACGGCGTTGCCGGTGCCTGGGCCGGACCGGAAGTTCAGGGCAGCGGACGTCGTCGCCGTCTGGCTGCTGCTTGAGGGGGCGGTCTCACTGGAGGATCCGGCGTTTGTCGAAGAGCCGGAGCTGGAGGAGCTCTCGGACGAGGGCGCGTCTGAGGAGGCGCTGCTCCCGCCGCTGCTCTCAGCGCTGGTCTGCGACTCGCTGTCGGCGCTGCCGGAGGAGCCGCTGTCTTCGCCGGAGAGCTCGAGCAGCGACTTTGCCAGCCAGCCGGTGGTGCCGCTGTGCCGAACCTGAACCCACAGATCGGTCTCGTCGAGGATGTCCAGCTCAGTGCCCGGGGCTACGGTCCGAAGGACGCCGTTGCTCATCCCTGCCCCGGAGCGCAGGTTCTGGTGCACGGTGGTTGTGGCGGTCTCCCCGGTGGCCGCGGGAGCGCTGGAGGCGGAGCCGCCGGAGGACGAGTCCGATGAGGCGGTGCTCTCGTCCGAGCTTTCCGAGCTTGAGGGGCTGCCTGAGCTGTCGCCGCCGGAGCTCTCGGAGGAAGCAGAGGCGGAGGTGCTGGAGCTGGTCGACTCCGAGCTGCTGCCGCTCTCCGACGAGGAGCCGCTGTTCGAGCTGCTTCCGGAAGAGGAGCCGCCGTCCGAGCTGGAGCTTCCCGCTGAGCTGCTGGGTCCGCTGCCGCTGCCGCTGTCCGGTCCGCTTGAGCTCGAACCGCCGCCGGTGTTGGATGAGCTGTCCGGGCTGCTGCCCGCTGAGCTGCTGGATGAGGGAGCGGAGCTGGAGCCGGAGGAGGCTTCCTGGCCGCCGACCTGCTCCATGTAGAAGCTGTTGGACCAGACCTGCTGACCGTTGCGGCTGAACTGCACCCAGTCGCCCTGCCGGTCAGTCACGGTGATCTCGGTGCCGGCGGGCATGCCCTGCAGCACTGCGTGCTGCACGCCGGGGCCGCTGCGGGCGTTGAGCGGGGTGGTGACCCTCAGCCGCTCACCGCTGCTGGATGTGCTGGGGGCAGGGGAGGCGGTGACGGTCTCCGCCTCGTCCGTGACCGGCTCCAGGTAGTCGCCGTGGGACCAGACCTGCTTGCCGCTGCGCTCAAACTGCACCCACTTGCCGCTGCGCCCAGTGGAGGCGATCTCAGTGCCGGTGAACATTCCGTCCACTACCGCGTGCTGCATGCCGGGGCCGCTGCGCACGTTCAGCGGCTGGGTGACGCGCAGGCGCTCGCCGGCGTTGTCGCTTCGGGCTGCGGGGTTCGACGCCGGCACGCGCAGCTCGATGCCGCCGGACAGGGAGGTGCCGGCGAACTGCGGGGAGCTGAACTGAGAGGTCCCGAGGTTCCGCGGGGAGTCCCCGCTGCTGGGCGAGTCCGCGTCGGCGGACGCCCCGGTGGCGCTCAGGGGCACCACGGCCCCGGCGGCCAGGGTCCCGATGATGGCTGGAGCCAGCTTCTTCTGCGCGGTCACGGTCATTTCCTCACTCTGGGCACGCAATGCACGGGCCTTCCGCCGTGTGGAGACGTTCGACGGCGAAAGGTCTCTTCGACTGCGGGCAAGAGGCAGATGCGCGATGGGAAGCGCGGCCCCCTGGCAGTCACCGACACCGTAATGAGGCTGCGACCATCCACGCGATTCACAGCTCAAGCACAGGTTTAAGGTCCGTTCTCGGTGCTCGGCGTTCCGCCTGTGTGCTTCGACCAGAGGACCGCGCATAGATTCACAGTGAATATCCAGTGAAACCAGGGGGTCCCGTCAAGGTCTGCCCCTACTGTAGAGAGTGCCTCTTCGAGGTGCGAGTGATTCAGCCCCCGGGCCGGCATCTTCAGCGTCCCCCTCACGCAGCCGGTTCGGGGGCTTTCTCGTGCTATCCCTACACTGGGTGGGTATGAGCGAGGAACCTGTCGCACCGGTGCGGATCGACGCATGGCTGTGGTCAGTGCGTATGTTCAAGACCCGCTCCGCAGCCACCGAGGCCTGCCGGGCCGGGAAGATCAAAGTCGACGGCGAACCTGTCAAGCCTGCCTCGAAGATCGTCCCCGGCGTTCGGCTGCAGATCTCACGGCCCGGCTATGCGGTCATCCTCGAAGTCATCCGCACCCACGCCAAGCGGGTCGGCGCGCCGGTGGCTCAGAAGGCCTACAAGGACCATTCGCCCGAGCAGGTCAGACCCCGCGACGTCGGTCTCCCCCGGCGCGAACGCGGCACCGGCCGCCCCTCCAAGAAGGAGCGCCGCCAGCTGGAGCTGCTCCGCGGCTACACGAAACGTCAGGGCACTGGTCAGTAGACTGGCGTGCATGGCTGACAAAGTTGCACTCGGGCCCGCTGACCAGCTCCCCGCCGGGGAGGTGATGCTGGCCAAAGCTGACGACACCGGCTACGGCGAGGACATCGCCGTGGTGCACGCCCTCGAAGGCGGCTACTACGGGCTGGATGACGAGTGCTCCCACGAGGCTGTCCCGCTCTCTGACGGGTTCGTGGAGGACGGTGTCCTCGAATGCCCCATGCATGCTTCCGGGTTCTGCCTGAAGACCGGCGTCCCCGAGACCCCGCCGGCGCTGGAGCCGGTGAAGACTCACCTGGTCACAGAGGAGGACGGCACCCTCTACCTGCACCCCGGCGTCCCGCACCCGGAGTCCGGCCAGGACTGAGGGACAGACGGCGAGGCTTGAGGCGTGCGTGACCTGTCGCCACTGCTGTCAGGCGGGACTCAGCCGAAGCGGGCGTCGACGGCGTCGCCGTGGGCGGGGAGGCCCTCTTCGTCGGCGAGGCGGCGCACCTGGGAGCTCACCAGTCCGAGGCCTTCGCGGCCGTACTGGACCACCTGCTGGGAGCGCATGAACGCCGTGACGTTCAGCCCGGACGAGTAGCGGGCAGCCCCGCCGGTGGGCAGGATGTGGTTGGAGCCGGCGCAGTAGTCGCCCAGGGAGACGGGGCTGTAGTGACCGAGGAAGATCGCTCCAGCGTCAGTGATCCGCTCCGCGACGGCGTCGTCGTCGCCCGTCATGACCTCCAGGTGCTCGGCGCCGTATGCGTTGGCGACCGCGACGGCGGCGTCCAGGTCATCCACCACCAGCACCGCCGACTGCGACCCTGTCAGTGAGGCGCGCACCCGCTCGGTGTGCTTGGTGGTCGCCGCCTGGTGCTGCACCTGGTCGATGACCGTCCGGGCCAGCTCCTCGGACGGGGTGACCAGTACGGCTGCGGCGAGCTCGTCGTGCTCGGCCTGAGAGATCAGGTCCGCCGCCACCAGGTTGGCCGGTGCGGTCTCGTCCGCGAGCACCATGATCTCGGTGGGTCCGGCCTCCGCGTCGATCCCGACCACCCCCTGCACGGCCCGCTTGGCGGTCGCCACAAAGATGTTGCCCGGCCCCGTGATGAAGCTCACCGGCGGGCAGGCCAGCTCGCCGGCTTCGTCGCGCGCGCCGTAGGCGAACATTCCGACAGCCTGGGCGCCCCCGGCCGCGTAGACCTCATCCACCCCCAGCAGGTGGGCTGCGGCGAGAATGGTGGGGTGCGGCCACCCGCCGAACTCGTTCTGCGGCGGGGACGCGATCGCCAGCGACTGCACACCGGCCACCTGGGCGGGCACCACGTTCATCACCACCGACGAGGGGTACACCGCCTGCCCGCCTGGGACATAGAGCCCCACCCGTGCCATCGGCACCCACCGGTTGGTGACCTTCGCGTCCGGGCCGGGCGCGATCACCGAGGCCGCCGGAAGCTGGGCGGTGTGCACCTCACGGGCCCGGGCGATGGAGGTCTCGAGGGCCTCCCTGATCTGCGGGTCGAGGCGCTCCGTGGCTTGAGCCATCGCCTCAGCCGGCACGCGCAGGGACTCGGGGCGCACGCCGTCGAACCTTTCGGCGAAGTCCATCAGCGCGGGTACCCCGCGGCTGCGGACCTCGTCCAGGATGGGGGTCACCTTGTCGGCGGTGGCGGTGATGTCGGTCCCGGCGCGCGGGAGCAGCTCGGCGTCCTGGGCGAGGGTCAGGGCGTCCACGGCGGTGCCGCGCAGGTCTTTGAGGGTCAGCAACGAGTCTCCTGGGGCGGGTCAGTGCAGGGTGGTGCAGACTATTGTTCCAGCATTCTCGGCCCCTTCCGTGATCCGGAGGCCCGTGGCAGTATGCAGGCCATGCAGACGACCTTCCCGCGCGCCCTTCTGACCCCCATGGCAGTCGAGTACGACGACGAGGCGGCCGAGCAGGATCCGTTCGACGATGTCGTCACGGAGGTGGAGGATCGCGTCCCGGAGCAGTTTGAGCAGATCGTCTCGGAGGCGGGGCCGCTGATGGGGGTGCTTATCGGGGCGGCGATCGTCGCGCTTTTCGCCGCGGTGGTCACCCTGGTGGTCTCCACGGTGCTGAAGCAGCTCTTCCGGAGGAAGCCGGCCGTGCGGCGGGCGATCAGTCGGACCCGGCTGCCGCTGTTCTTCCTGCTGCTGTTCGCAGGCTCGGCGCTGAGCGTCTACTTCGCAGTCGACGCCTGGTGGCAGGGCCCGGTGTACGTGGGCCTGCTGGTCGCCTTCATCGTCAGCGTGGCCTGGTGGGCGCTGCGGGTGGTGAAGATCGTGGAGGCCATCATCCTCTCCAGGTACGTGGGGGAGGACGAGCCGGGCGTGGAAGACCGTCGTGGCCGTCGGGTGCAGACCCAGGTGGACCTGATCGGCCGGATCCTCGCGGCGGTCATCATTACTCTGGCGGTGGCGGCGGTGCTGCTGCTCAACGAGGATCTTCGCGGCCTGGGCGCCGGTGTGCTGGCCTCCGCAGGTGTGGTCTCGGTGGTGGCCGGTCTGGCGATGCAGTCCACGCTGTCCAACGTGATCGCCGGCATTCAGCTGGCCTTCACCGACTCCATCCGGGTGGGCGACGTCATCGTCATTGAGGACAATTTCGGCAATGTGGAGGAGATCACACTCTCCGCTGTGGTGGTGAAGTCCTGGGACGGCCGCCGATTCATCTATCCGAGCGCCCACTTCGTGGCGACCCCGTTCGAGAACTGGACCCGCGTGGGCACCGAGCTGATGGGCACCGTGGAGCTCGACGTCGACTGGCGGGTGCCGATGGATGCTCTGCGCCGCCGGCTGAAGCGGGTGCTGGACACCACCGAGCTGTGGGACGGGCAGACGTACAATCTGCAGCTGACGGAGGCCACTGAGGGTCACGCCCAAGCGCGCGTGGTGGTCTCGGCCCGAAACTCAGCGGACCTGTGGGACCTGCGGTGCCTGATCCGTGAGGACATGGTCAACTACATCCGCACGGAGCACCCGTACGCGATGCTCACCCAGCGGATGCTCTACAGCAACGAGCAGGCTCTCGGCCGAGTCCCGGAGCCGGTGGGGACCGGGCAGTTCGGCGCGGTCGACGGCGAATCGGCCGAGTCCGCTCCCGCTGCCGCCCCGGGCGAGGGAGCAGGGCTGTTCACCGGATCCATCCAGGCCGTTCAGCGCAGCCGCGACCTCGTCGGCCCCGGCGAGGACGCCTACCGGGAGCGTCAGGCCCGCCAAGATGAGCAGCAGGCGGACTGATGCCGCAGCTGGGGCGCACGGGATGACGCTCAGCGGCGCGGAGCACCGTCAGGTTCGCTGGTGGTTGGAGGCCTTCTTGTCACCCTCTGTCCGGCTCTCCTCCTCGGAGCCTTCCTGGCCGGGGATGCCCACGCCGCGCTCGGAGACCCAGTGGACCACCCGGTCGGGCACAAACTTCAGGCCGGTGGTGAGCGCTCGGTAGGGGACTGAGGGGACGCACTGGGCGGCGCCCTGGGCGTTGGCGGTCAGGGCCTGACGCACGACGTCATCGGGCTCCAGCCACATCCATCTCTTGGAGCTGGTGACCTCGATGCCGCCGCGCTCGTGGAACTCGGTGCGGACCAGCCCGGGGCAGACTGCAGTGATGAGCACGCCGTCGTGCTTGTGCTGCTGGTGCATCGCCTTCGAGAAGTTCAGCATCCAGGACTTCGCCGCTGAGTAGGTGCCGGTGGGTGTGAAGGCCGCCACCGAGGCGACGTTGATGATGCGGCCTCCGCGACGGGCCACCATGTGCCGCAGAGCAGTGTGGGTGAGCTCCATGGTGGTCTGCACATGGAGGCGCACCAGGCCGCGCTCAGCGTCGAGGCTGCTGTCGATGAACGGCTCGCCGAGGCCGTGCCCGGCGTTGTTCACCAGGACGTGGACCGGGTTGGAGTCGTCGGCGAGCCGCTCCTGGACCGCGGCGACGCCGTCGTCGGTCATCAGATCCGCGACGATCACCTCAGCCTCAGTGCCGTACCGCTTGCCCAGGTGCTCGGCCTGCTCGTTCAGCCTCTCCTCGCTGCGGGCCACCAGCACCACTGCGTATCCCTGGGAGGCGAGCTGGCGGGCGAATTCTGCCCCGAGCCCGGCGGTGGAACCTGTGATGAGCGCGGTGTGGGAAGCCATGGCCCCATCTTAGTGGCCTCAACTAGGGTGGAGCGTGAGCGAACCGGCACCCGGTGAGACCAGATGCGAGGAGACAGGCCATGGCCGAGGACAAGCAGCAGACGTTCGGGACCGAACACTCCACTCAGGGCGCCTACGTCACCGGGGAGGAGTTCTCTCGGGACACCAACTATATCGAGGACCGGGTGGTCGCCGATGTCGCCGCCGCCCGCTCCGCACCGCAGGAGGAGCCCTCCAAGATCGGCGACCCGCGCATGAGAGGACTCACCGCGGACGCCGAAGCCTGGCCCGCGGGGCCCGGCCGGTACCGCCTGGTCGCGGCGCGGGCCTGCCCGTGGGCGCACCGCACCATCATCATTCGCCGCCTGCTCGGTCTGGAGGACGTCATCTCCCTGGGCACCCCGGGGCCGGTGCACGACGTCCGCTCCTGGACCTTCGACCTGGATGAGGGCGCCAAGGACCCGATGCTCGGCACTGAGCGTCTGCAGGAGAACTACTTCGCCCGCTTCCCCGACTACCCGCGCGGCATCACCGTGCCCGCCCTGGTGGATGCTCCCAGCGGCGGAGTGGTCACCAACAACTATCCTCAGCTGACCTTCGACCTCTCCACCCAGTGGAAGGACCACCACCGCCAGGGCGCCCCGAACCTGATCCCGGACGAGCTGGTCGAGGACATGCTCCCCGTCATCAGACGGGTCTTCACTGAGGTGAACAACGGCGTCTACCGGGCTGGGTTCGCCGGCTCTCAGCGCGCCTACGAGGAGGCCTACGACCGCCTCTTCGAAACCCTCGACTGGCTGGAGGAGCGGCTGGGCTCCCGCCGCTACCTGATGGGCGAAAACATCACCGAGGCGGATGTCCGCCTGTTCACCACCCTGGTGAGGTTCGACGCCGTCTACCACGGCCACTTCAAGTGCAACCGGAACAAACTGGCCGAGATGCCGAACCTGTGGGGCTACGCCCGGGACCTGTTCCAGACTCCCGGCTTCGGCGACACCGTCGACTTCGACCAGATCAAGGCCCACTATTACGAGGTCCACGAGGACATCAACCCCACTCAGATCGTGCCGAAGGGCCCTGAGCTGGAATCTTGGCTGTCCGAGCACGGCCGCGAGAGGCTGGGCGGCTCCCCGTTCGCCGACGGTGCGACCGCACCCGGCCCGGTTGCGCAGGACGAGCGGCCCCCAGGCGCGAACCCCCTGCACCGCTGAGACAGGACTGTTGCTGCCTGTTCAGAAGGAGCCCTCTCTGCCGCCGCTGAGGCGAACCAGAGAGGGCTCCTTCTTTTGTGCCGCTTTTTGGTGATCGGCTTCACATTCACTGCCGGAGCGTGTTAGCTTATGTGAACTTGTGATCTAGTCTTCACAGATATGAACACAGTGCGACTTGAATCACTGCAATGATGCAGCCCCACAGAAAGGCGTGCCGATGACGCTGCGCATAGGTGTGATTGCCGACGACTTCACCGGAGCCACCGATATCGCCGGCTTCCTGGTCTCTGCCGGCCTGCGGACAGCTCAGCTCAACAGCCCGGAACAAGCGCCTGAGAACCTCGACGCCGACGCTGTCGTCATCAGCCTGAAGACCCGGTCCATTCCGGCAGATGACGCGGTCCAGCAGAGCCTGCGCGCCTGCCGGATCCTGCAGCAGCTGGGTGCTGAGCAGATCATCTTCAAATACTGCTCCACCTTCGACTCCACTGCCGCAGGGAACATCGGCCCGGTGACCGACGCCCTCCTTGAGGAGCTGAAAGAGGATTTCACCGTCATCGTGCCGGCTCTGCCGGTCAACGGTCGGACGGTCTACCAGAGCAGCCTCTTCGTGCACCACCAGCCGCTCCACGAATCCGGCATGAAGGACCACCCGGTCACCCCCATGACCGACTCCAACCTCCTGCGGCTGATGGAGGCGCAGAGTCGCGGCACAGCAGCAGCCGTGCCATACCAGGTGGTCGAACAGGGCCCGGAGGCTGTCCGGCACGCGCTCAATGAGGCAAAGGCCCGGGGGGCCCGCTACGCGGTCATCGACACTCTCAACCACGACCACCTCGACACCATCGGAGAAGCGTCCCGCCACCTTCGTCTGCTCACCGGCGGCTCCGGCATGGGATCCGGTCTGGGCAGGGCCCTCACCGGCCGGGATGAGGCCCCGGCTGCCGAATCCGCCGCCCAGCAGTGGGAATTCACCAGCGGCCCCGCCCTCGTCATCTCCGGCTCGTCCTCCCAGATGACGAACAAGCAGGTGGCCGAGTATAGGCAGCAGGCCCCCAGTGCCGCGCTCGACGTCGCCCGCGTCATCGACGAGCCCCGGGCCTACCTGGGTGAGCTCACCGAGTGGGTCCTGAACCACATCGGTGGGGCCCCGAGCGGGCCGGCGCCCATGGTCTATGCCACCGCCGCCCCGGAGACGGTCAGGCAATGGCAGCAGACCTACGGGGCGGAGCGCCTCTCCGCAGCGATCGAGGGTTTCTTCGGAGACCTCGCCAGCGGCCTGCGCGAGCGGGGCGTGACCCGGTTCATCGTCGCGGGAGGCGAAACCTCAGGTGCTGTGACCCAGGCATTGGGCGTCGCCGGCTTCGAAGTCGGTCCGCAGATCGCTCCGGGAGTGCCCTGGACCCTCAGCCTGGACGGTGCATTGGACCTCGCCCTGAAGTCCGGGAACTTCGGCGACGAGCAGTTCTTCGCAGCCGCCCAGCAGCTGGTGGCTGACGGCTCCGCCGGCAGCTGAGAGGAGACCACGCTATGCCCCAGTTCGCAGCCAACCTCAGCATGATGTTCACCGAGGAGCCCTTCCTCCGGCGCTTCGGCGCAGCCGCGGAAGCAGGCTTTCGTGCGGTGGAGTACCTCTTTCCCTACGAGCACACCTCGGATGAGATCTCCTCCGCCCTGCAGCAGCACGGCCTCACCCAGGCGCTGTTCAATGCCCCGCCCGGCCGATGGGAGGACGGGGAGCGCGGCATCGCCTCTCTTCCGGACCGGGATGCAGAGTTCGACCAGGGGCTGGAGACCGCCCTGGAGTATGCCCGCGCGCTGAACTGCCGCCAGGTCCACGTCATGGCCGGGATCGCCGACTCCGCCGACCCTGCAGCACGGCAGCGGTATGTGGAGCGCATCCGCCGTGCCGCCCAGACGGCCCAGGCCCACGGGGTGCGGATCCTCATCGAACCCATCAATCCTGTGGACATGCCCGGATACTTCCTCTCCAGCGTGGGCATGGGCAGACAGATCCTCGACGAGATCGACCACTCCAACGTCGGCCTGCAGCTGGATCTCTACCATGCTCAGATCACCGACGGAGATCTCTCCCGACTCATCGCCAGCACCGCGCCGGTGACTTCGCACATCCAGATCGCCGGGGTCCCGGACCGACACGAACCGGACCTTGGAGAAGTCAACTACGCGTATCTGTTCGAGAGGATCGACTCTGCGGGCTACACCGGGTGGATCGGCTGCGAGTACCGTCCGGCAGCCGCCACCGCTGAAGGCTTGGACTGGTTCAGGCCCTACCGGGCCCAGCAGGGGAGGTCGGGACAGTGATGATTCCCGACGAGCGCCGCCGTCGTCTGGTCCATATCGTGGATGAGCAGGGATCAGCCTCGATCGCAGATCTCACCGAGACGCTCGGGGTCTCCCACATGACGGTCCGGCGGGACATCAAGGTGCTCGAGGAGGACGGCCGCCTCGTCTCTGTGGCAGGAGGAGTGACCAAACCCTCCCGCATCGCCCTGGATGCCACCCATCAGGCCAAACTCGGCATCCGACCAATCGAGAAGGATGCCATCGCCTCGCGGGCCGCGGACCTCGTCTCCCCGGGGGACGTGGTGTACCTCGACGCCGGCACCACCATGCTCGCGCTGGCTCGGAAGCTCGTCGAACGCGCAGCTCCGGAGCCCCTGGTCATCGTCACCAACGACCTCGCCGTCGCCGCCGCAGCGGGGGAGCACCCGCAGGCACGGGTCCATGTGCTCGGCGGCCGCCTGGACCCCGGGAACATGTCGACGGACGGACCCACCGCAGCAGCAGAGCTGGCCGAGTTCAACATCGACCTGGCCTTCGTCTCTGCCTCCTCCTTCGATCTCAGGGGGCTCTCGGTGCCCACGGAGGCCAAAGTAATGGTCAAACGCGCCATCATCGAGAACTCCTCCCGGTCCTATCTGACCACGGACGCCAGCAAATACGGCCGGGTCGCCGCGTACAAGGCCATCAGCTTCGGCGCCTTCGAGGGCCTCATCACCGACCCCTCCCTGTCCCAGGCGGCCCAGGACCGTTCCGCCGAGCTGGGCGTAGACCTGCTGCTGACCGGCTCCTCCGATCCGGCCACAGCCCCCGGATCTCTCGACACCTCTGCACCACACTCATGAAAGGACCCAGCGATTCGATGAAGATCATCGTCACCGGCGGAGCCGGATTCCTCGGCAGCCGCGTCATCAGCCAGCTGCTCGAAGCCCAGGACGCCGGCCGCCTGCCGGTCCAAGTCACCCGCATCATCTCCCTGGACCTTGCCGAATGCCCCGTCCAGGACCCCCGCGTGGACTCCCGCGTGGGCGACCTGACCGACCCGCAGCTGGTCTCCGAGCTTGTCGACGCCGACGTCGCGGGCATCTACCACATGGCTGCAGTGCTCTCCGGAGGCTCGGAGTCCGACTTCGACCTGGCCTACAAGGTCAACGTCGACGCCACCAAGCAGCTGCTGGAAGCGGCTCGGGCCACCGGTCAGCGCCCGGCCTTCATCTTCACCAGCTCCCTGGCCGTCTTCGGCGGAGAGATGCCTCAGGTGGTCCCGGAGAACCTCGCCGCCCAGCCGGAGTCCACCTACGGGGCGACCAAGACCATCGGCGAACTGATGGTCAACGAATACTCCCGCAAGGGATATGTGGACGCCCGGATCTGCCGACTGCCCACCATCTCCGTGCGTCCCGGCACACCGAACTCAGCAGCCTCATCCTTCGCCAGCGGCATCATCCGGGAGCCGCTGCAGGGCGTCGCCTCTGAGGTGCCGGTGCCGCTGGAGACACGTATGTGGCTCTCCTCGCCCAATACTGCGGTGGAGAACCTCGTTCACGCCTTCATTGTCGAGGCAGACCGGCTCGGCACTTGGCGTGTGCTCAACCTTCCCGGGGTCACCGTCACAGTCGCCGAGATGCTCGATGCCCTCGAGACTGTCGGCGGTGCAGAGGCTCGCTCGCTGGTGAGCCGCCGTGAGGACCAGAAGATCATGGACATCGTCTGCTCCTGGCCCGGGGAATTCGACGTCGAACGAACTCTGTCGCTCGGCTTCCGTCCGGACAGCAGCTTCGAGGCTGCCGTCCGGCAATTCCATGAGGAGTTCGTCGCCTGAGGCGATTTCGCTCGCACACCTGATTCAGTGTCAAGGAGGACACCATGAATGAGCTCGGAACGTCCGAGGTAGGGGCCCTCGTCGGCCTCGCAGCAGCAGTGGCGCTGCTGATCTTCTTCGTCGTCAAAACGAAGATCCACGCGATCCTCGCACTGATCATCGCCGCCTCGATCGCCGGCATGGCTGCGGGCATGGCTCCCGACGCCGTCATCGAGACCATCACCGCCGGATTCGGCTCCACCCTGGGCACCATCGGTCTGGTGATCGGTCTGGGTGTGATGATGGGGCGCATCCTCGAGGTCTCCGGAGCTGCGGAGAAGCTCGCCTACACCCTGATCCGCTGGATCGGGAAGAAGAAGGAGGAATGGGCTCTCTCCGTGGCGGGCTTCATCATCTCCATCCCGATCTTCGTCGACTCCGCCTATGTGATCCTTCAGCCGCTGGTCAGGTCCCTGGCCCACACCACCGGGCGCTCCATCCTCACCCTCGGCATCGCCCTGGCCGGCGGCCTGATCGTCACCCACCACGCTGTTCCCCCGACTCCCGGCCCGCTCGGCGCCGCAGGGATCTTCGGGGTCGGCATCGGCGAGATGATCATCTGGGGCGTGGTGCTCACCATCCCCGCCATGCTCCTGGTGACCATCTACGCGAAGGTGATGGGCCCACGGATTGAGGCCATGATCGAACGTGACACCGGCGAGACGCTCAGCCCTGCCGAGGCCTTCGAAGAGTTCCAGCAGCGCGCCGATGAGCGCGAGCAGGAGCTTCCCAGCCTCTTCATCTCCATCCTGCCGATACTGCTGCCGATCGTGCTGATCTTCATCAACACCTTCTCCACCAACCTCACCGATGCCGGGGTGCTGGACCTGCCCGAGGGCGTGGTCTCTGTTGCAGGATTCATCGGGAACCCGGTCATCGCCCTGCTCTTCGGCGTGCTGGCCGCCGTCTACGGCCTGACCCGCAACCAGAGCCGCCAGGGCACCATTGCCGATATGGAGAAAGGCGTCCAGGCTGCCGGCATCATCCTGCTGGTCACCGGCGCCGGTGGTGCGCTCGGCGAGGTGCTGCGTGAGTCCGGTTCGGCAGAGGCCATCGGCGAGGCTGTGGCGAGCCTGCCGCTGCCCACCATCCTGATACCCTTCATCATTGCCACTGTGGTGCGCATCATCCAGGGCTCCGGCACTGTCGCCATCATCACCTCGGCCTCGATCTCCGCACCCATTCTGGCTCAGGTCCCGGATGTGAACATGGTGCTGGCCGCTCAGGCGGCCTCGTTGGGCGCACTGTTCTTCGGCTACTTCAACGACAGCTTCTTCTGGGTGGTCAACCGTATGCTCGGCGTGAAGAACGCCAAGCACCAGATGCTGGTGTGGTCCGTCCCCACCACCATCGCCTGGGCCGCCACAATGGTGATGCTGCTCATCGCCAGCTTCATCTTCTGAGAGGGGAACCTTGACCGAACAGCACCTGCGACAGCAGATCGTCGAGCTGGCCGCCAGCCTCTTCGAGCGGGGCTTCTCCGTGGGGAGCGCCGGCAATGTCAGTGTGCGCACTGAGGCCGGCTACCTGATGACGCCCACCAACTCCTCGCTTGGGCGATTGGAGCCGGACCGACTCTCCGTGCTGAGTCAGGGCTGGGACCATATTGCGGGTCCCAAACCCTCCAAGGAGGTGGTGATGCACCAGGCAATGTACCAGGCCCGCCCCGAGGCCCAGGCGATCGTTCATCTGCACTCCACCTATGTGACGGCTTACAGCTGCTTGCGAACCGAAGAAGGCATCCCGCCCCTCACTCCCTACTTCGTCATGCGCCTGGGCCAGGAAGTCCCTACCGTCCCCTATTACAAGCCAGGTGCCGCCGAGATGCTTGAGGACATTCTCGCCGCAGGCCAGCGGAGCCCCGGCGTGATCCTCTCCAATCACGGCTCGATCGTGGCAGGCTCAAGCCTGGAGGATGCGGTCAACGCGGCAGAGGAGCTGGAGGTCTCCGCTCAGCTGGCATTCCTGCTGGAGGGACGGCCCACTCGCCCCCTGACGCAGGAGCAGGTCCAGAACCTTCTGGGATGAAGGGCGCATAGACCCCGAGAAGAACCCTGGCAATCGCCTCCGCACCCGTTGCTTCAAACGGCTTAGGCGCGAGAGGTAGGGTGGCGGGATATGCAGTCAAGTGGGGGAGGTCCTATGTCCGGCGCTGATGAACTCGGCGGCCCGTTCGCCAGGCGGTTCGTCGCCATCGGGGACTCCTTCACCGAAGGAGTCGGGGACATCGACCCCTCGAGCCCGAATGGGGTGCGTGGCTGGGCCGACCGGGTCGCTGCCCAGCTGATCAGCAATGACCCCTCCTGGGGGTACGCCAACCTCGCGGTCCGGGGGCGGAAGCTGCAGCAGGTCATCGACGGCCAGCTCGACGCCGCCGTCTCCCTCAACCCCACCCTGGTCACCTTCTACGCCGGCGGCAATGACATCCTTCGCCCCACCGTGCACCTGGACGTCCTGATGGAGCGGTACCGATGGGCCGTGGAGCGACTGGTGGAGACGGGGGGCCGCGTGGTGCTCTTCACCGGGTTCGACTCAGGCAAGGCGCCCATGTTCAAGGCAACCCGCGGCCGGACCGCCATCTACAACGAGGCGGTCCGCAAGATCGCCGCGGACCTCGGCCTTGAGCTGGTGGACTTCTGGCACATGAAGCAGCTCCAGGACTGGCGGTATTGGGACGAGGACCGCCTGCACCTGAGCATCGAAGGGCATATCCTCATGGCCAAGGAGACGCTCAGAGTCCTCGGGGAGAAGGACGAGATCGAGCTCCCCGAGATGGAGGAGCCTCCCATCAAAGCGATCCACCAGAAGGTCTACGCCGAGTTCGCCTGGACCAAGGACTACCTGGCCCCCTGGATCAGGCGCCGCGTGACCCGGAGGTCCAGCGGAGACGAACTCGATGCCAAGTACCCCACGCTCACCTCAAAGATCTGGTGAGCAAGGGCCGTGTGACCGCTGAAGGACGCTGATCACAGCACAGCGCTGAGGGTCTCATCCCAGAGCTTCAGGGCCTGGTCCACCTCGTCCTCGGTGACCACCAGAGCGGGGATGAAGCGGACGTTCTGGCCGTACATTCCGTTGGTGAGCAGCAGCAGGCCGTTTTCGGCCGCGTGCTTGTGCGCAGCCGCAGCGGCTGCGCCGTCGGGCTCGCCGTCCTTGTCGGCGAACTCCACCGAGACCATCAGGCCCAGGCCGTGGACGTCCACGACGGCGTCGAACTTCTCCCCGATCTTGCGCAGGCCTGCCTTCAGCTGCTCGCCTCGGGCGGCCGCGTTGGCCACCAGGGCCTCCTCCTCGAGCACCTCAAGGGTCGCGACGGCAGCCGCGCAGGCCACCGCGTTGGCGCCGTAGGTGCCGCCCTGGGAGCCCGGCCATGCCTTCGACATGACGGCTTCGGAGGCGGCGATCCCGGAGATCGGGAAGCCGGAGGCGATCCCCTTGGCAAACATCTGAATGTCCGGGGTCAGGCCGAAGTGCTCCTGGCCCCAGAACTTCCCGGTGCGGCCGAACCCGGTCTGCACCTCGTCGACGATCAGCAGGATGCCGTGCTTCTCGGCGCGCTCCTGCAGGCCGGCGAAGAACCGCTCGTTGCCGGGGATGTAGCCGCCCTCGCCCAGCACCGGCTCGACCAGGAACGCGGCGGTGTCCTTGGGGTGGGACTGGGTCTGCAGCACCAGATCCAGCTCCCGGAGCGCGAAGTCCGTGGCCTGCTCGGCGTCCCAGCCGTAGTGGCGGTAGTGGGAGGGGTTGGGGAACGGGGAGACGGCGACGCCGGACATCAGCGGCGAGAAGCCTGCTTTGAATTTGGTGCCGGAGGTCGTCAGCGACGCCGCTGCGACGGTCCGTCCGTGGAATCCGCCCTGGAAGACCACGATGTTGGGCCGGCCGGTGGCTTGGCGGGCCAGGCGCAGCGCAGCCTCCGCGGCCTCGGAGCCGGAGTTGGAGAAGAAGACGGAGTCCAGCCCGTTGGGCAGGACCTCACCGAGCTTGGCGGTGAGCTGCTGCAGGGGCTTGTGCATGATGGTGGTGTACTGGCCGTGGATGAGGCTGCCGATCTGCTCCTGGGCGGCTGCCACCACTTTGGGGTGGCAGTGCCCTGTGGAGGTCACGCCGATCCCGGCGGTGAAGTCCAGGTGCTTGTTTCCGGCGTCGTCGTAGATCCACACGCCCTCGGCGCGGTCGGCGACGACGGGGGTGGCCTGCTTCAGCTGCGGGGAGAGCTGCGCCATCTTGGGGCTCCTCGGAGAAGTTGAGATCGGGGTCTGCGATGCTACGGTAGCACTAGCCGTAAACTGTTAACAGTTTTTCGGCGGACAGGTTTTTCAGGACAGACCAAGGAGGCTCACCGGTGAGCGCACCCGCCGTCGCCCCAGCAGAGGCCCAGGCCGCGTCCGAGCTGCGCCGCCGCCTGCGCCAGGCCGGAGTCGCCAGTGCCGACGACTCCGCTCTGACGCGCGGGATGTACTCCGCCGACGCCAGCCTCTACCGGGTGGTCCCCCAGGTGGTGGCCCGGCCCCAGCACATCGACGAGGTCCACGCCGCCCACCAGGTCTCCCGGGAGCTCGGCGTCCCGCTGACGATGCGCGGGGCGGGCACCTCCATCGCCGGCAACGCGGTGGGGGAGGGCATCGTCCTGGACACCCGTGACCTCAAGCAGATCGTGGAGATCGACGCTGAGGCCCGCACCGCCACCGTGCAGCCAGGCGTCGTCCAGGCTGACCTGCAGCGGGCCGCCGCGCCCTACGGGCTGCGGTTCGGCCCGGACCCCTCCACGCACTCCCGGTGCACCATCGGCGGAATGATCGGCAACAATGCGTGCGGATCGCGGGCGCTGGGCTACGGACGCACCGCCGACAACATTGAGGCCGCAGCTGTCCTGTTCGGCAACGGGGAGATCGGAAGCTTCGACGCCCGCTCCGGCCGCGCGCAGGGCCGCACCGCCGAGCAGCTGCTGAGCCTCGCCGAGCGGAACCTCGGCCACATCCGCACCCATTTCGGCCAGTTCGGGCGGCAGGTCTCCGGATACAGCCTCGAGCACCTGCTCCCCGAGAACCGTGGGCGGGTGGAACGCTTCCTCGCCGGCACTGAGGGCACCCTCGGCACGGTGCTGGAGGCTACGGTGAACCTGGTGCAGGACGAGCCCGGCCGCCGTCTCATGGTGCTCGGGTTCCCCACTGTTGCGGAGGCCGCCGACGCCGTGCCGCACATCTTGGGCGCGGGCAGCGGACGGCTGATCGCCTGCGAGGGGATGGACTCCCGTCTCGTCGCGCTGGTGCGGGGAGCCGGCAAGAGAGTGCCCACCCTGCCGCGCGGAGAGTCCTGGCTGTTCGTCGAGGTGGCTGGGGAGGACGCCCCAGAGATCCTTGACCGGGTGAAGGCTGCCTCCGGGGCAGTGGGCGAGCGGCTGATCGAGGACGCCAAGGAGGCCGCCGCGCTCTGGAAGATTCGTGAGGACGGTGCCGGTCTGGCCGGCATCAGCCTGGAGACGCCGGCCCACTCCGGGTGGGAGGACGCCGCGGTCCCGCCGGAGCACCTCGGCAGCTGGATGCGGGAGTTCGAAGGGCTGATGGCCGAGTTCGGCCTGCAGGGCTACCCCTACGGGCACTTCGGCGACGGCTGCATCCACTGCCGCATCGACTTCCCCTTCCAGCACGGGGACCCGAACAGCACCGCCGTCTTCCGTGAGTTCATGGCAGCCTGTGCCGAGCGGCTCGCCGCCTACGGAGGCTCGCTCTCCGGGGAGCACGGTGACGGCCGGGTGCGCTCCGAGCTGCTGCCCACCATGTACAGCTCCGAGTCCCTGGCACTCTTCGCGGAGGCCAAGCGGATCTGCGACCCGGAGAACCTCCTCAACCCCGGCGTGATCACATCCCCCGCAGACGAGCAGGGCGCGGGTGCCGGAGTCGTTCCTCACACCGAGAGCATCAGGCCCACTCAGCCGAAGGCGGACCTGCCGTTCCCGGGGATGCGGATGACCCACGACGCCGGGGACTTCGGCGCCGCCGCCCACCGCTGCTCCGGAGTGGGGCGGTGCGTGGCGCCCAAAGCCAACGGGGTGATGTGCCCGAGCTATGTGGCGACCCGTGAGGAGAAGGACTCGACCCGTGGCCGCGGCCGCATCCTTCAGGAGGCGATGGACGGGACTCTTGTCCACGGACTGGCCGATCCGGCCGTCCACGAGGCCCTGGACCTCTGCCTGTCCTGCAAGGGCTGCGCCTCCGACTGCCCCGCCGGAGTGGACATGGCCACCTACAAGGCCGAGGCGCTGCACCAGACCTATGATCGCGATGCCGCAGGGAGCCCCAAGCGGCGCCTGCGCCCCCGCAGCCACTACATCCTTGGCCGGCTTCCCCAGTGGGCTGCGCTCACCGCGCCGGCTGCGCCTCTGGCCAACCTCAGCATGCGGGTGCCGCCCGTGGCCGCGCTCGTGAAGTGGGCTGCGGGGATTGACCAGCGCCGCGGCGTCGCCTCCTTCGCCCGCAGGACGCTCAAACGGGCGGAGAAGAGGCGCGCGGCGTCGTCGCCGCCGGGAGAGGCCGGCCTGCCGGACGTCTATGTATGGGCGGACTCCTTCACCGATCATTTCTTCCCCCAGTCGGGAAGCGGCGCCCTGGAGTTTCTGCGCGGCCAGGGGCTGAGCGTCGAAGTCATCCAGAAGCGGGGATGCTGCGGGCTTCCCTGGATCACCACGGGCCAGCTCGACCAGGCCCGCGACCGCATCGAGGATGCCGTCGGCATGCTGGCTCCCTACATCCGTTCCGGAGTGCCGGTGATGGGCCTGGAGCCCAGCTGTCTGGTCACCCTGCGCTCAGACGCTGTGGAGCTCAGCGCCGTCGAGGACGCCGAGACTGTCGCCGAGGGGGTGCTGAGCTTCGGGGAGCTCGTCACCCGTCTGGCAGAGCAGGCGCGCGTTGAGCTGCCGGACCTCACCGGGGTTGATATCGTCGCGCAGCCGCACTGCCACCAGGAGTCCATCATCGGCTGGGACGCTGATCAGGCCCTCCTGGAGTCTGCCGGCGCGCAGGTCACCAAAGTCGCCGGCTGCTGCGGCCTGGCCGGGAATTTCGGGATGGAGAAGGGCCACTACGAGACCTCCGTCGCAGTCGCGGAGTCCAACCTGCTGCCCGCCGTGCGAGCCCAGAGGAGCCGCGACGGCGCCGCGCAGCGGGTGGTGCTCGCCGATGGTATGTCCTGCAGGGTCCAGCTCGAAGACCTGGAGCAGGTGCCAGCCCTCCACCTCGCCGAGCTGCTGGCCCAGGGCGCAGGCCGGCCCGGCCAAGAGGCGGGCCGATGACCTCCCCGTCGACGGGCACGCCCGTCGCCGATCCGCTGACCTCCTCCCCGCTGGGGGCCCGGCTGGCCCGCCGGCTGCGGCTGCAGGTGCTCTCCGGAGAGCTGCCGCCCCACTCCCACCTGGTGGAGTCCCGGCTGGCCGAGCAGCACGGGGTCAGCCGCGGTCCGGTCCGCGATGCCCTGAAGGAGCTCGAGCACGAAGGTCTCGCCTACCCGGCCCGGCAGGGATACCGGGTCGCGACGATCACCCGCCGGGACGTCGACGAGATCTTCTCCATCCGGCACATGATCGAGCGCACCGCTGTCGAATCCGGGCTCATCGCCGACGCGGACTGGCTCCCGCTGGAGGACGCGGCCGGCCGAATGCGCGAGGCCGCCGCCCGCGGGGAGCAGGCCGCATTCGCCGAAGCCGACCTGCAGTTCCATCGCACGGTGCTGCAGATCGGCGGCGGCAAGCGCTCCCAGGCCGTCTGGAACCTCTTCGAGCCCACCCTGGCTGCTCTCTTCACCCTCAACCCCCAGCCGGGCGAGAACCTCGTCCGCAGCGCAGAAGATCACGCGAGCCTGCCCGCCATGCTCCGCGCCGGCGACGAGACGTGGCGGTCCTGGCTGCACTGCCACCTCGAGGGTGCGCGCCTCCGATTCCTCGAAACCATGCCCGTTCCCGTCCCAGAAGGAGACCTCCCATGAGCGCCCTGATCACCGCAGACCGCGAGCAGGCCGTCATCGCCGCCGCCCCCACCCGGCTCTACATCGACGGCGAATGGCGCGACGCCCGCGAAGGCCGCACGCTTGACGTCGTCGACCCCTCCACAGGCCAGGTCCTCACCAAAGTGGCCGATGCCTCCCCCGAGGACGGCTGGGACGCCCTGAAGGCAGCCGAAGCGGCCCAGAAGGGCTTCGCGACGATGCCTCCCCGGCAGCGCGCCGACATCCTGATGAACGCGTTCCGGCTCATGCACGAGCGCAAGGACGACCTCGCCCTGCTGATGACCCTCGAGATGGGCAAGCCCCTGGCCGAGGCCTACGGGGAGGTCAACTACGCCGCCGAGTTCTTCCGGCACTTCGCTGAGGAGGCCACCCGCATCAGCGGCGGCTACCAGACCGCGCCCACCGGCAGCGCCCGCTTCCTCATCCACAGGCAGCCCGTGGGACCCAGCATCCTCATCACCCCCTGGAACTTCCCCCTGGCCATGGGCACCCGCAAAATCGGGCCCGCCCTCGCCGCGGGCTGCACCAGCGTGCTGAAGCCTGCCGAGCTGACCCCCCTGTCGATGCTCGCGCTCGCCGACATCCTTCATGAGGCAGGGGTGCCTGCCGGGGTGGTCAATATCGTGGTGACCTCCACGGCCGGTGAGGTCACGGAGCCGCTGATCCGCTCCGGCATCGCCCGGAAGCTCTCCTTCACCGGCTCGACCCCGGTGGGCCGGAAGCTGCTGGAGCAGTGCGCGGAGAAGGTTCTGCGCACCTCCATGGAGCTCGGCGGCAATGCGGCGCTGGTCGTCTTCGAGGACGCCGACCTGGACAGGGCGGTGGAGGGAGCGATGCTCGCGAAGATGCGCAACTCCGGGGAGGCCTGCACGGCCGCCAACCGCATCTTCGTCCACTCCAGCGTCATCGAGGAGTTCTCGCAGAAGCTTGCCGAGAAGATGGGTGCGATGAAGGTGGGGCGCGGCGTCGACGACGACGTGAAGGTCGGCCCGATGGTGGACTCCCGCCAGCGGGACAAGGTCGCAGAGCTCGTCGACGACGCCGTGAGATCGGGTGCCGAGGTGATCCTGGGCGGCGAGCCTGCCGCGGGGGAGGGGTACTTCTACCCGCCCACGGTGCTCTCGGGGGTTCCGCGCCGGGCCCGCATGTGGTCAGAGGAGATCTTCGGCCCAGTCGCTCCGCTCACCCCGTTCGACGAGGAGGATCAGGTCATCGACTGGGTGAACGACACCGAGTACGGGCTGGTCAACTACGTCTTCACCAACGACCTCACCCGGGCTGTGCGCGTGGCTGAGCAGGTGGAGTCCGGGATGGTCGGCCTCAACCAGGGCGCGGTCTCCAACCCGGCCGCTCCCTTCGGCGGCATCAAGGAGTCCGGACTCGGGCGTGAGGGCGGAGACGTCGGGATCGACGAGTTCCTGGAGACCAAGTACATCGGCATCGCGATGTAGAGGCCTCGCAGCGGTCAGACCTGTCGGCTGACCTCGTCCTGGAGGAGCTCGAGGAGGCGCTGGACGGCCGGGGAGCGCTCCATTCCCTCCTTGGTGCGGACGGCCAGTATGCGGTGCAGGCCGGGCTCCGTCAGCGAGCGGGCGCGCACGCCGCCGACCATGCCGGAGATGGTCTGCCAGGACAGCTGCGGCATCACGGTGATGCCGACCCCAGCCTCCACGCAGGCGGCCGCTGCCGCGTAGTCCTGCGTCTCGATGCGGAAGTCCGGCGCCAGCCCCAGGCCTGCGCAGGCCTGCATGAGGATCTTCCGATTGGGGCCGCGCGTGTAGTCGTTGTCCACCCACAGCTCGCTGCGCAGGTCCTCCAGCGCCACCTGGTCACGCTCAGCCAGGCGATGCCCGGCGGGCAGCACCACCACGTACGGGTCCTGCATCAGCTCCACCGTGCGGTAGCCGGAGCGGTCCACGACGTCGGGGTGCTGGACGAAGATCTCCGCATCCGGCTCCCACTCGGCCGCCTCCTCCAGATCCCAGAGCCGCATCGTGATCCGCAGCTCCGGAAACTCCGATGAGATCGCGGCCACCATCGCTGGAATCCAGGCCACCCCCACAGAGACGAAGTGGGAGATCACCAGGGAGCCGGTGCGTCCCTGCCGCAGGTCTGCTGCCAGGCCCTGCAGCTCCCCGGCTTCCTGCAGCAGCCGCTCCGCCCGGGCCGCGAACTGCCGGCCGGAGGCGGTCACAGCGATCCCGCGGCCGCGACGCTCCAAGAGGGTCAGCCCAGTGTCTCGCTGCAGCGCCTGCATCTGTTGGCTGGCGGCGGCTCGGGTGACCCGCAGGTTGTCCGCGGCCGCGCTGATCGACTCCTCCGCGACGACGGCGAGGAACGTGCGCAGCCGTCCCAGATCAGGTTCGAAGCTCCGCATCCGGAAACTGTAAAGCATATATTGACAATCCGTGCATCACGTTTGCTTGTGCATGCGTATCAGGACCGGAACGATGGTCGGGAACCCGTCCCCATCCTGCGGAGGAGATCCCATGGCTGAGCCCACCATCCTGACCTGCGCCCTCACCGGGGCCGGCGACACTGCCGGCAAGTCCGAGCACGTGCCGGTCACCCCCCAGCAGATCGCCGAGTCCGGCATCGAGGCCGCCCGCGCCGGCGCCTCCGTCATCCACATCCACGTCCGCGACCCGGACACCGCTCAGGGCTCCCGCGAGACCGCCTACTACGAGGAGGTCGTGGAACGGGTCCGGGAATCCGACGTCGACCCCGTCATCAACCTCACCGCAGGCATGGGCGGAGACCTCGCCGTCGACCCCGCCAGCCCCAGTGAGAGCCTCGGCCGGGTCGAGGGCACCGACCTCGTGTCCGGGCTCGAGCGGCTCAAGCACGTGGAGGCCATCCGGCCGGAGATCTGCACCCTGGACTGCGGCACCCTGAACTTCGGCGACGGCAGCCAGATCTACGTGGGCACCCCGGACATGATCCGCGAGGGCGCCGCCAGGATCAAGGAGCTCGGCGTGAAGCCGGAGCTGGAGCTCTTCGACACCGGCAACCTGTGGTTCGCCAACACCCTTCACCACGAGGGCCTGCTCGCCGATCCGCCCATGTACCAGCTGTGCATGGGCATCCCCTACGGCGCCCCCGCCGACCCGGGCCTGCTGAACGCCATGGTGAGCATGGTGCCCGACGGCGCGGAGTGGACCAGTTTCGCCATCGGCCGCAACCAGCTCCCCTGGGCGGCGCAGTCCGTGCTCCTCGGCGGGCACGTCCGGGTGGGTCTGGAGGACAATCTCTACCTGCGCAGAGGCGTCAAGGCCACCAACGCGCAGCTCACCGCGGAGGCCGGCAGAATCATCGACTCGATGGGCCGGAAGGTCGCCGTACCGAACGAAGCGCGCGAGATCCTCGGGCTGGAGGCGCACTGATGGCTCACAGCGCGGAGACTATGCCGGCACCGGCAGAGGTGACCACCGTGTGCTGCGTCGGAGTCGGCACCATCGGCGGCGGCTGGGCCGCCTACTTCCTGGCACGCGGGTTCCGGGTGAGGGCCTGGGACCCGTCCGCGGAGGCGGAGCCCAAGCTGCGGCGCCTCATCGACGCCGCCTGGCCCGCCCTCACCGAGCTGGGCCTGGATGAGGGGGCGTCCCGGGAGCGCCTCACCTTCCACACCGACCTCGGCGAGGCGCTCGAGGGTGCGCAGTTCGTCCAGGAGTCTGCGCCGGAGGTGCTGGAGCTCAAGCAGGAGCTGCTGGCGAACCTCGACGCCGCGGCGGCGCCCGGCGTCGTCATCGGCTCCTCCACCTCCGGATACTCGATGACGGAGATGGCGCTGAACGCAGAGCGCCCGGAGCGGTTCGTGGTGGGCCACCCGTTCAACCCGCCCTACCTGATCCCCCTGGTGGAGGTGGTCGGCGGGGAGCGCACCTCCGCGGCGGCGGTCCGGTGGGCGTCAGGCTTCTATGAGCGCATCGGCAAATCAGTGATCACCATGGACCGTGAGATTCCGGGCTTCATCGCCAACCGGCTCCAGGAGGCCCTGTGGCGGGAGGCTCTGCACATGGTGGACAACGGTGAGGCCACGGTGGAGCAGATCGACCGCTCCATCACGGAGGGCCCGGGGCTGCGCTGGCCGTTCCAGGGGCCCATGCTGACCTTTCATCTGGCCGGCGGGGAGGGAGGCATGGCGCACATGCTGGACCATTTCGGCCCCTCTCTGAAGTCGCCGTGGACCCGGCTCGACGCGCCCGAGCTGACCGAGAAGCTGCGTGACGACGTGGTGGAGGGCTGCGCGGCGGAGGATGCTCGTGCGGTCCGGGAGCTCGTGGCGGAGCGGGACCGCGGGATCATCGCCCTGCGCCGCATGATCGAGGGGAGGCGCTGTGAGTCTTCCTGAGTGCTCCGCAGAGGTCCGCGAGGAGTGGATCGACTACAACGGCCATCTCTCCGAGGCCTACTATGTGCTGATCTTCGGCTTCGCCACCGACCAGGCGATGGAGGCCCTGGGCATGGATGCCGCCTACCGGCAGCGGCAGTGCGCTTCCCTGTACACAGTCGAGGCTCACGTCCGGTACCTCCAGGAGGTGCCGCGCGGCGCCCGGCTGACCGTCCGCACCGTCATCGCCGGAGCGGGGGAGAAGAAGCTCCACCTGGCTCATGAGATGCACGACGACGCCGGCACTCTCGTTGCCACGGAGGAGATTGTCGGGGTTCATGTGGGCGGGGATCCTGCCGGTGCTCAGCCTTTCCCCAGCGAGGTGCGCGAGCGTACGGCTCGGCACCCCATCGTCCGGCCGGACTGGGCGGGAAGGGCGGTCCGCTCCTGAGGCAGCTCGTGCGGGGCCGTGTCCGCGGGAAATAAACCTCCTGGCCGCGGCGTTCCTCTCATCGCAGAGCAAAGTTGAGTCAGATCGGCTCAAGTCAAGTTGACACCCAAAGATGACTGGGGTGAAACTTGAGCCTGTACCGCTCAACACAATCTCTTGTGAGCTTTCGAAAGGAGCCCCGCACATGGCACGTGCAGTAGGAATCGACCTGGGTACCACCAACTCCGTGGTCTCCGTCCTGGAGGGCGGCGAGCCCGCCGTGATCGCCAACGCTGAGGGTGCCCGCACCACCCCTTCGGTGGTCGGCTTCTCCAAGTCCGGCGAGGTCCTCGTCGGCGAGGTGGCACGCCGCCAGGCCGTGTCCAACCCGGACCGCACCTACGCCTCCGTCAAGCGCCACATGGGCACTGACTGGAGCACCGAGGTGGACGGCAAGAAGTACACGCCCCAGGAGATCAGCGCCCGCACGCTGATGAAGCTGAAGCATGACGCCGAGGCATACCTGGGCGAGGACGTCACCGACGCGGTCATCACCGTCCCGGCCTACTTCAACGACGCCGAGCGCCAGGCCACCAAGGAGGCCGGCGAGATCGCCGGGCTGAACGTCTCCCGCATCGTCAACGAGCCCACCGCCGCTGCTCTGGCCTACGGCCTGGACAAGGGCAATGAGGAGGAGCTCATCCTGGTCTTCGACCTCGGCGGCGGCACCTTCGACGTGTCCCTGCTGGAGGTCGCCAAGGACGACGACGACTTCTCCACCATTCAGGTGCGCGCCACCGCCGGCGACAACCGCCTCGGCGGCGACGACTGGGACCAGCGGATCATCGACTGGCTGGTCGAGCAGGTCAGGCAGAAGGAGGGCGTGGACCTCTCCAAGGACTCCATCGCTGTCCCGCGTCTGAAGGAGGAGGCCGAGCGCGCCAAGAAGGAGCTCTCCTCCGCCACCTCCGCGACCATCAACATCCCCTACGCCACCCAGAACGACGGCGTCCCGGTCCACGTGAACGAGACCCTGTCCCGCGCCAAGTTCGAGGACATGACCTCGGACCTGCTCGATCGGACCAAGAAGCCGTTCAACGACGCCATCGCCGAAGCAGGCGTGCAGATCAGCGAGATCGACCACGTGATCCTCGTCGGCGGCTCCACCCGTATGCCGGCCGTCGCAGACCTGGTCAAGCAGCTCTCCGGCAAGGACGCCAACAAGACCGTGAACCCGGACGAGGTCGTCGCCATGGGCGCTGCCCTGCAGGCCGGCGTGCTCTCCGGTGAGCGCAAGGACGTCCTGCTGATCGACGTCACCCCGCTGTCCCTGGGCATCGAGACCAAGGGCGGGGTGATGACCAAGCTGATCGAGCGCAACACCGCGATCCCCACCAAGAAGTCCGAGGTGTTCTCCACCGCTGAGGACAATCAGCCCTCCGTTGCCATCCAGGTGTTCCAGGGTGAGCGTGAGTTCACCCGGGACAACAAGCCGTTGGGCACCTTCGAGCTGACCGGCATCGCCCCCGCCCCGCGCGGCATGCCCCAGATCGAGGTGACCTTCGACATCGACGCCAACGGCATCGTCCACGTCTCTGCGAAGGACAAGGGCACCGGCACCGAGCAGTCCATGAAGATCACCGGCGGCACCTCCCTGGAGAAGGAGGACATCGAGCGCATGGTGGCTGACGCCGAGGCTCACGCCGAGGAGGACAAGAAGCGCCGTGAGGCAGCTGAGCAGCGCAACGCCGCCGAGTCCACCGCCTACTCCGTGGACAAGCTCCTCAAGGAGAACGACGAGAAGCTGTCCGAGGATGTCAAGAACGAGGTCCAGGCCGACGTCGACGCTGTGAAGAAGGCCCTGGAGGGCCAGGACAACGACGACGAGGTCACGGCCGCCTTCGAGAAGCTTCAGGCCTCCCAGGGCAAGATCGGAGAGGCCCTGTACGCCCAGGGCGCTGAGGCCGGAGCCGAGGGAGCCCCCGGTGCTGAGGCTCCCGGCCAGGAGGACGAGGACATCGTCGACGCCGAGGTGGTTGACGAGGACGAGTCCGAGCAGAACAAGTGATCCGTCCCACCAACTGCTGGAACCGATACAGGTAAGGAGTCCCGCCGATGGCTAAGGACAAGTTCAACCCCGAGCAGGGCGAAGAGGGCATTCCGGATAACCCGGTCCCCTCCGACGGCAAGCAGGCTGAGGGTCAGGGCGCCTCCGAGGACGCTCAGGCCGCAGCCGGCGACCCGGCCGCGGACCCGCTGGCTGAGGCCGAGCGGATCCTCCGCGATGCCCCGGACGGCGCCGAGGAGATTCAGCAGGCTCACGAGGCCCCGGCAGGCCAGGAGGGCACCCAGCCTGACCCGCTGGCCGCAGACGACCCGGAGACCGCTGAGGATCCGGAGCTGCGCGAGGTAGGCCTCGATGAGGCCTCCGGCGGGGTCGAGACCGAGCCTGCCGAGCGGATCGAGGCGGCCGAGGAGGTCCTCGAGGAGTCCGGCTACAGCCGCGAGTCTGAGCTGGAGGAGGACCTCCGCCGGGTCACCGCCGAGTATCAGAACTACCGGCGCCGCGTGGAGCGGGACCGGGCCGCTGAGAAGGACCGTGTCAAAGGTCAGCTGATCACCGAGCTGATGCCGGTGCTTGACGACATCTCCGGCGCCCGTCAGGCCGGGGAGCTGCAGGACGGGCCCTTCGCCCACATCGCAGAGCGGCTCGAGACAGTGCTGGCCCAGCAGGGTCTGGAGCGTGTGGGCGAGGTCGCCATGGCCTTCGACCCCAACGAGCACGAGGCGATCATGCAGCAGCCCAGCGAGGACGTGGAGGCGGACCACATCGCCGTCGTCGTCCGCTCGGGATACCGGCTGGGCGAGCGGCTGCTGCGAGCAGCCCAGGTGATCGTCAGCTCCGGCAGGACGGAGTAGCGCTCAAGCGTTGAAGGTCGGCGCCCTGCTGCCGACCGGCAGGCGGGCCGTGCGCCCGCTGTGAACAGTACTGGCAGAAGGGAGGCGCCCGATGGCTTCGCAGGAATGGCTGGAGAAGGATTTCTACAAGGTGTTGGGCGTGTCCAAGGACGCCTCCGCCGAGGAGATCAAAAAGGCGTACCGCAAGCTCGCCCGGGAGAACCACCCGGATAAGAACCCGGACGATCCCGGGGCCGAGCAGCGGTTCAAGGACATCTCCGAGGCG
This sequence comes from Nesterenkonia populi, assembly GCF_007994735.1. Classification (NCBI taxonomy): domain Bacteria; kingdom Bacillati; phylum Actinomycetota; class Actinomycetes; order Micrococcales; family Micrococcaceae; genus Nesterenkonia; species Nesterenkonia populi. The sequence continues at coordinate 946,546 of NZ_VOIL01000001.1, forward strand.
CACACCGTGCTCTCCGACCCGGAGCAGCGCCGTGAGTATGACCAGATCCGCGCCATGGGCTCCGGCGCCCGCTTCTCAGGAGGCGGCGGCGCCGGGGCCGGCGGCGGATTTGAGGACGTTTTCGGCGGTCTCTTCGGTGACCGCTTCGGCCGCGGCGGCTCCGGCGGATTCCCCGGCGGCGGAGGCGGTTTCGAGGACATCTTCGGCGGCCGGTTCGGAAGCGCGGGGGCAGCGCCCAAGGGCTCCGACCGCACCGCCAGGACCACCATCTCCTTCAAGGGCGCGGTCCGCGGCACCACTGTGGGCCTGCGGGAGCCCAGCGGCAGCGTCATCGACGTCCGCATCCCCCCGGGGGTGAAGGAAGGCCAGAAGGTCCGGGTCAGGGGCAAAGGGTCACAGGGTCCCGGCGGCAGCGGCGACCTGCTGGTGGAGGTCTCCATCACCCCGCACCCATTCTTCGAACGCGACGGCGACAATATCCGCATCCACCTGCCCGTCAGCTTCGACGAGGCTGCCCTCGGCGCGACCGCCGAGGTGCCCACCGTGCACGGGGAGAAGGTGAAGATCCGCATTCCCGCGGGCACATCCTCCGGCAGGACGCTGCGGCTCAAGGGCCAGGGGATCCGCACCAAGAAGCGCGAGGGCGACATGCTCGTCGTCGTTGATGTCACCGTGCCCAAGCACCTGCCGGAGGAGGCGCTTGAGGCCGTGCGCGCCTACCGGGACGCCACCGCGGGCACCGATCCCCGTGAAGGACTGGAGGGGAGGGCCGCGCTGTGACGACCGAGCATTCGATGTCCCAGCGTGCGACGTCGAACCGTCACGCCCCCATCTTCGTCATTTCAGTCGCTGCCGAGCTGGCTGATATGCACCCCCAGACCCTGCGCCAGTATGACCGGATGGGCCTGGTCACCCCCAAGCGGCAGGGCGGCAGGCATCGTCGGTACTCGCCGTACGATGTCGATCAGCTGCGGCAGATCCAGCAGCTCTCCCAGGAGGGCGTCTCCTTGGAGGGCATCCGGCGGATCATCGCTCTGCAGAATCAGGTCGAGGAGCTGCAGGATGAGGTCTCCGCGCTGCATGACCAGCTGCGGGAGGTGCAGCGCAGCGGCGGCTCCCGGGTGTTCGCCGTGGGTCCCCACGGGGACGTGGTCACTGTTGCCCGCGGACAGCGCCCCCGCCCGGCCAGCCGTGAGATCGTCCTGTTCCGCCGCTCCGCGTAGCAGCGCATCCGGCCTGGTCAGACCCGTTTCGTAACTGCCCGACGGCATGTCTGCCCTCTGACGCATACTGGACGGATGAAGCATTCGTGGGGACGCTATCTTCTGTCCGGAGCCGCCGGCGCCGCGCTGCTCTCAGCATGCTCCGATGACCCGGACCCGGCCGAGAGCCTGGGCCCGGCCGCTGAGCAGCTTGCCCAGGCCCTCCAGCAGGCTGACCTGGAGGGCGTTGCGCTCTCCTCGGGCGACGCGGAGTCGCTGAGCACCGCCGCAGAGCGGCTGCACGAGTCGCTGGAGGAGCTGAGCCTGGAGGTCGAGGTCGCCGAGACCGACATCGACCTCCCCGAGGAGGACTCGCCCCGGGCTCCCACGGCCGAGATCACCTACCGGCACACCTGGGAGCTGGACGCCCTCGGCGTCGACGACGAGGACTGGGACTACACCACCGAGGCCGAGCTGAACTACCACGAGGAGTCCGAGACCTGGTACCTCGACGCTGACTATGACCTGTTCCTGCCCGGCTATCAGGGGCACGAGGAGATCGGCATCAGCACCACCGGGGCCGATCGCGGCCGGATCATGGACGGTGAGGGCCGTGCGATGGTCTACAACCGTGATGTGGTGGTCCTCGGGGTGGACAAGACTCAGTTCGGCGAGGACGAGGATGAGGAGATGGAGGCCTCCGCCCGGGAGCTCGCCGAGACGGTCGGGATCGGCGCGGACGCCTACGTGGAGCAGGTCGAGGCCTACGGCGAGGAGGCTTTCGTGGAGGCGATCACCGTGCGCCGCGACGGCGGCCACGTCACTGTGGAGGACGTGGAGAGCATCCGCGGAGTCCACTGGCTGGAGTCGGAGATGTCCCTGGCGGACAGCTCGGACTTCGCTCCGCTGCTGCTGGGCCGGGTGGGCCCGGTCACTGCCGAGCACATGGAGGAGGATCCCGCCCTGCAGGTCGGCGACATGGTCGGCACCTCCGGTGTTCAGGGCGTGCATGAGCAGACCCTGCGCGGCACCCCCGGAGTGCGGATCTACCGGGGCGAAGAGACCCTCTACTCCACCGACCCTGAGACCGGCGAGGACGTGCGCACCAGCCTGCACCCGCGCCTGCAGAACCTCGCCCAGGAGATCATGGAGGACCAGGACACCGGCGCCGGGATGGTGGCGATCAGGCCCTCGGACGGCGGGATCCTCGCTGCGGCCAGCCACAGCCCCGATGAGTCGGCGGTGGAGGCCGCCACCCAGTCAGCCTACGCGCCGGGATCCACGTTCAAGATGGTGTCCTCCCTTGCGATGCTGCGGGACGGGCTGTCCGCCGGCTCCACGGTGAGCTGCCCCAGCAGTGTGACGGTGCACGGCCAGCAGTTCACCAACGTCTCCGGCTACGAGCACACCGGCAGCCTCAGCTTCGCCGACGCCGTCGCCCACTCCTGCAACACAGTCTTCGCCGCCGCCCATGAGGATGTCAGTGCCGGAGACCTGCGTGAGGCCGCCCTCGATCTGGGGATCAACAACGATGTCGGCATCGGGGTGCACGCTATGAAGGGCAGCCTCCCGGAGGAGGCGGAGCTCAACGAGCACGCCGCGAACCTCTTCGGGCAGGGCACCGTTGAAACCTCCGCGCTCGGGATGGCCGCGGTGACGTCCTCGATCGCTGACGGCCGCACCGTCCACCCCTGGCTGGTGGAGGGGGCCGGGGAGCCGGACGATGATGCCGAGACAGGAGAGGGACTCACCGAGGAGGAGGGCGAGCAGATGCGCGCGCTGATGGAAGGCACGGTCCCCTACGGCACTCTCGACTTCCTCGACCCGATTCCCGGCGACCACGTCTACGCCAAGACAGGCACCGCCGAGTCCGGCGAGGATCTGCCTCACACCTGGGTGATCGGCTTCCAGGGGGATCTCGCGGTGGCGATCTTCCTCGAAGAGGGGGAGTGGGGCTCCACGGACAATGGGCCCCTGCTGCGTGAGTTCCTGATCGGAGCGCAGGATATCCTCAACGACTGATGCCACAGACCTCTGAGAACATCCCCGGATCCGCTGATGCGCCGACGCACCGTCGTCGGACGCTGTCCTTCGTCCGCCGCTCCAACAACCTCAAGCCCAGCTACCAGCGCGCCTGGGACGCCGCGCTGGGCAAAGAGCTGCTGGACGTCCCCTCCGGCGAACGGGACACCTCCGTGGCCGAAGGGTTCAGCATCGACTGGGAGCAGGAGTTCGGGCGGAGGCACGACGTCGCAGGGTCGGGCCTGATCGTGGAGATCGGCTCCGGCTCCGGTGAGGCGGTGGCCGCCGCCGCGGCCGCGAGCCCGCACCAGGACTTCATCGCCGTCGAGGTCTACCGGCCGGGGGCCGCCCAGCTCGCCGCCCGACTGCGGCGCGAGGGGCTCCCCAACGTACGCGTGGCCTGCCTGGATGCGGTCGAGCTCCTCGACAAGCTCATCCCGGAGGGGCACCTCGATGAGCTGTGGATCTTCTTCCCCGATCCGTGGCACAAGAAGAAGCACAACAAGCGCCGCCTCATCCAGCCTCCGTTCACCGCCAAGGCCGCCCGCGCGCTTCGTCCCGGCGGACGCTGGCGATTGGCCACGGACTGGCCGCACTATGCGGTTCAGATGCGCAGGGTGATCTCTGAGTCTGCTGAGTTCAGCAACGCGAACCAGGGCTGGGCGCCCCGGTTCCCTGGGCGAGTGCTCACCGATTTCGAGGCGAAGGCCGGCGAGGCGGGGAGAAAGTCATTTGATCTGACGTTCATCCGCAACTCTGTATAGTGCAGGACCAGGACACTCGGACCACCTTGAACCAGACGCACCTGAGGTCAAAAGCGCAATGACGGACGAACAATCGCATAGCCCTGAACGCAGCCGCCGGGGGCGGCTGGGTGATGAGGCTCGTCGTGCTGGCGGGATGCTGCGAACGCTTGACTACCGGCGTCCCAACTATCCCCACGACACTCACCCGGCGCTGGTGCCCGGAATCGGCATCGATGAGCAGCGTCGGCGCTACAGCGTCGACAAGCTCGTGCTCATCATCGCCGGGGTGCTGACGGTCGCCTTCGTGATCTGGGGCCTGGCAGCCCCCGAGCAGGTGTCCTCCGTCGCCGACGCGGCCTTCACCTGGGTCACGTTCAACATCTCCTGGCTGTTCAACATCTCCGCAGCCATCATCCTGGTCGTCATGCTGGGCCTGGCCTTCTCCCCCTATGGCCGCATTCCTCTGGGCAAGGACGACGAAGTGCCGGAGTTCTCCACCTTCGCCTGGATCTCCATGCTCTTCGCCGCCGGCCTGGGCATCGGGGTGCTCTTCTTCGGGCCCTCTGAGCCGCTGGACTACTACACCTCGCCGCCGCCGCTGACCAATGAGGCCGAGACCACGGAGGCTCTCCACTACTCCCTGGGGCAGACCTTCTACCACTGGGGCTTCCACGCCTGGGCCATCTACGCCCTGGTGGGCGGTGCGGTGGCCTATGCCGCCTATCGCCGCGGCCGTGTGCTGCTGATGTCCTCGATCTTCCGGACCCTCTTCGGCAAGCGCCACACTGAGGGCCTGGCCGGCCAGATGGTCGATATCTTCGCGATCATCGCGACCCTGTTCGGCACCGCTGCCACCGTGGGCATCGCTGCGATGCAGGTCCAGCAGGGCGTCACGATCGTGACCGGCTGGGGGGAGACCGGCAACACGGTGCTCATCGCGATCATTGCGGTGCTCACCGTCGGGTTCATCCTCTCCGCGGTGTCCGGAGTCTCCCGCGGCATCCGCTACCTCTCCAATATCAACATCGTCATGACCTTGGGCGTGGTGGGGCTGGTCTTCATCGCAGGCCCCACTCTCTTCTTGGCGAACCTGCTGCCGTCGGGCCTCATGTCCTATCTGGGCAATATGGTCGACATGATGAGCCGCTCGGCGTCCTGGGGCGAGGAGACTCAGGAGTTTCAGTCCTGGTGGACCGTCTACTACTGGGCCTGGTGGATGTCCTGGTCGCCGTTCGTGGGAATCTTCATCGCGCGCATCTCCCGCGGCCGCTCCATCCGCCAGTTCATCCTCGGCGTCATCACCATCCCGACCCTGCTGCTGGTCATCTCCTACGGTGTGCTCGGCGGCACGGCGATGTGGATGCGGAGTGAGGGCTATTCGGGCTTCGAGGACGATGAGGACGGCAGCCTCGCACTCGCGCCGCCTGAGGTCTTCTACACCGTGATCGAGAACCTGCCGGTCCTGGCGAACTGGGTCCCGGTGGTCAGCATCGCCGTGCTGCTGGTCTTCGCGATCACTGCCCTGGACTCAGCGTCCACCGTTATGGGGATGCTCTCTTCGCGAGGAAGCCAGAGCCCGCGGCCGCTCGTCGTCGTCTTCTGGGGCCTGGTGATGACCGGAATCGCCTTGGTCATGCTCCTGCTGGGCGATGAGTCCGCCCTGGAGGGGCTGCAGCAGCTGGTCATCATCACCGCAGTGCCCTTCGCGCTGATCATCCTGCTCATCATCGTCGCCTGGTTCCGCGAGCTGCAGACGGATCCCCGGGCCATCCGGCTGCGCTACGCAGACCGGGCGATGCGCAACGCCGTGATGGACGGTGTGGACCGCTACGGGGACAACTTTGCCCTCGAAGTGGTGCCCACAGAGCCGGGCAGCGGGGCCGGCGCGGTCATCGACTCCGCCCACGCCGACTACACCGAGTGGTATCAGCGCACCAACGAGGACGGAGACCCGGTGGGCTACAACTACGAGACCGGCGAATGGGGCGACGGCTGGGACCCCGCAACCGGCGAGTTCAAAGCCGTGGTAGCCGAGCTGGACAATGACCCCAAGGAGCCCGAGGGTGAGAGCCCTGAAGGGCAGAAGCCGTCGCGCGGCTGATACGTATGACGTTGAACCTTCAAGCGATGAGCCAGCCGCAGGAGCCGCGCAAGTGCGCTCCCAACATCGCCGCCGGCTGGGAGAACGACTCCTGGGAGGCAGATGCGATCGGCTGGTGGGGCCGAGAGCCGTAGCACCGCTGTGTGACGCAACCGCAGGTCCCCACTCGTATTTGAAGAGAACATGAAGGAAGAACTGAATCTATGCGTATGCAGAAAAGCCGTCTGGCAGCACTGACCTCTCTGAGCCTCGCCTCCGCCCTGGCGCTCTCCGCCTGCGGCGACAACGGCGATGACAACGGCGACGCCGGGGAGAACGGCAATGAGGAGGGCATCACCCTGGAGCTCGGCGAGTTCAACTGGCTCGCCTCCGAGTTCCAGGCCGCCGTCGTCACCCAGATCGCCGAGGAGTACCCGGAGCTCGGCGTCGACGAGGTCAGCAGCACCCAGTTCGACCCGGCGGTCGGATGGACCGGCCTGGGCGAGGGCGACGTCGACCTGCTGGTGGACGCCATCATGCCCAACCACGAGGGCTTCGCCGAGGACTACGAGGAGACCACTGAGATGGTCTCCGAGACCTACGGCGGGGCTGCTCAGGGCTGGTTCATCCCCGAATATGCCGCTGAGGGCGAGCTGGAGGGACTGGAGTCCGTGGATCAGCTGTCCGAGTCGGAGTACGCCGACCTGGTGGACAACACCCTCTACGACGCTGAGGCCGGCTGGGTCACCACCGAGCACAACGCCGAGCGGCTTGAGGGCTTCGACCTGGATCTCGAGCACCTGACCTCCTCCGAGGCGGCGCTGATCGCTGAGGTGGAGAGCGCCTACAGCGATGAGGAGCCGATCCTCTTCTTCTTCTACCAGCCCCACTGGCTGTTCAGCCAGCTGGACCTGGTGCAGCTGGAGGAGCCCAACGAGTACCACGAGGACTGCTTCGACGGCGGTCAGCAGGACTGCGCCAGCCCGGAGCTCTCCGGCTGGGCCGCGATCAACACTGAGCTGCGCGACGAGGCTCCGGAGTTCGTGGAGATGCTGGAGCAGTTCGAGATTCCGCTGGAGGACATCGAGAACGCGATGCTCCAGGACGAGGATGAGGACGCCGACGTCGAGGACCTCGCCGCCCAGTGGGTGGAGGAGAACACCGAGACCATCGAGTCCTGGATCAGCTGATCCGAATCAGATCGATGAGGGGCCGGGCCGCTTGGTCCTGCCCCTCATCGGTGTCTACAGCGCCAGGCGGTAGCCGCGCTTCACCACAGTTTGGACCATGCCGGCTTCGGGGAGGGAGTGCCGGAGCCGGGATATCCACATCTCGAGCCCATGTGCGGAGCCGCAGTGGGGGAGCATGCGCAGCAGGTGGTCGCGGGAGATGACTGCACCCTGGGCGCGCGCGAGGACGCGCATCACGGACATCGGCCCGGGGGCGAGCCGAATCGGTTCGCGGCCGGGGAGCCTGAGGGTGTTCCCGACGATCTCCACGGTGCCGCTGGGCGTCTGGACGTGCAGGAAGTGCTCATCAGCGACGATGCCTGCTGCCGGTTCCACGGTCACCGCCTCCTGGGCTGTGCGAGTCTCTTCCGGCTCCTTCGTGAGGAGCGTCGGGGCCGCGGCGGCGGACCCGGCCTCAGGCTATGGGTGCGCGGTTTCCTTGCCTTGTCGCCGGTGTAAAGCGGGTGTTGCCGACATTTCACGATCCGGACTCTGGGTGACGGCTGGGAACGTAGGAGCGGTCCTTCCGCCTCGTCAGGGCCTCATACGGCGGCTCGCTTCTCTGTGCCCTGAGCAGGGAACAGGGCGGGGGCCGGCAGCGTTTCACGCAGCATGCCTACCCCTCAGCTCTACACCGTGACCGGCATGTCCTGCGCCCACTGCGAAGCGGCGGTGCGTGAGGAGCTCGACGAACTCTCCGGCATCGCCGAGGTGCAGATCAGCGCGTCCTCCGGGCAGCTGCAGATCGCTCCGGAGGAAGGGGCGAGCGTGCCGGACGAAGCTGTGCTGGCTGCCGTGGAGGAAGCCGGCTACACCGCGGTGCGCGCCGCATGACCAGCGACGTCGACTCCCAGGCGCCAGCCCTCTCCGCGGAGCCGGACCGGGTCGAGCTCGCCATCGGCGGGATGACCTGCGCGGCCTGCGCCAACCGGGTGGAGAAGAAGCTCAACAAGCTCGACGGGGTGACCGCGCACGTCAACTACGCCACTGAGAAGGCGTGGGTCTCCGGGCGGGGGCCGCAGGAGCGGGACGCGTTCGTCGGACAGCTGATCGAAACGGTGAGGAAGACCGGCTACACCGCCGAGCTCCCCCCGCCGCCGAGCGAGCGGGATGGCAGCCCCTTGGGACGCCGCGACCTGCGGGCCCTGCGGCTGCGGCTGATCATCGCCTCGGTGCTCACACTTCCGGTGGTGGTGTGGGCGATGGTCCCGGCCACCCAGTTCGACTACTGGGCCTGGGTCTCCCTGGCCCTGAGCCTGCCGGTGGTGCTGTGGGCCGGCTGGCCCTTCCACCGGGCTGCCGCCCTGAATGCCAGGCACGGCACTGCCACTATGGACACCCTGATCTCCCTGGGCACTCTGGCCGCCCTGATCTGGTCGCTGTACGCGATGCTCTTCGGCGCGGCCGGGGACCCGCAGATGCGCCACGAGTTCGTTCTCTTCGAGACCCCGTACTGGGCAGGCGGGCACGCCCACGGGGCGGCCAGCGTCTACTTCGAGGTGGCCACCGCGGTCACCGCGTTCCTGCTGCTGGGCCGCTATTTCGAGAAGCGCGCCAAATCCCGGGCGGGGCAGGCGCTGCGGTCCCTGCTGAGCATGGGGGTCAAGGGCGTCACGCTCCACCGGGAGGGCGAGGAGCTGAGCATTCCGATCAGCGAGCTCGCCGTCGACGACGAGTTCCTGGTCCGCCCGGGGGAGAAGATCGCCACCGACGGCACAGTGGTCCGCGGTGCCTCCGCGGTGGACATGTCGATGCTCACCGGGGAGTCGGTGCCGGTGGAGGTCGCTGAGGGCGACGCCGTCGTGGGTGCCACCGTGAACACCTCCGGCATCCTGCTGGTGCGTGCCTCCCGGGTGGGCGGGGACACTCAGCTGGCCCAGATGGCCCGGATGGTGGAGCATGCGCAGTCCGGCAAGGCGGAGGTCCAGCGGCTGGCGGACAAGGTCTCCGGCGTCTTCGTGCCGGCGGTGCTGGTGATCGCTGTCGTCGCCCTGGTGGGCTGGCTGCTCTCTGGTGCTCCCGTGGAGGCGGCGTTCACGGCGGCGGTGGCGGTGCTGATCATTGCCTGCCCCTGCGCGCTCGGCCTGGCGACGCCCACCGCCCTGCTGGTGGGGACGGGCCGCGGCGCCCAGCTGGGCATCCTGATCAAGGGCCCTGAGGTGCTGGAGTCCTCTCGGGAGGTCGATATCGTGCTGCTGGACAAGACCGGCACGGTCACCACCGGGGCTATGCACCTCAACGCGCTGCATACTGCTGAGGGGTTCTCGGACCTGGAGGTGCTGCGCCTGGCGGGCGCTCTCGAGTCCTATTCGGAGCACCCGGTGGCCCGGGCGGTGACCAACGCTGCCCGTGAGGCGCACGGCTCCCGGGCCAGCAGCCTGCCGGTCGCCGAGGGCTTCGCGAATCACCAGGGACAGGGAGTCAGCGGCGAGGTGGCTGGCCGCGACGGGACCAAGCACCGGGTCGCTGTCGGACGCCGTCGGCTGATGAAGGCCGAGGGCGTGGAGGTTCCGCATGAGATCGGGATGCTGCTCTCCTCCGCGGAGGGACGCGGCACCACCCCGGTGCTGGTCGCTGTGGACGGCGTCTTCGCAGGAGTGCTGATCACTGCGGACGCGGTGAAGCCGACCAGTGAGGAGGCCGTGGCGGAGCTGAAGGCGCTCGGAGCTGACACCATGCTGCTCACCGGGGACAACGAGGGCTCGGCCCGGCGGGTCGCCGCGGAGGTCGGCATCCAGGACGTGGTCGCTGAGGCGATGCCTCAGGACAAGGTGGCTGCGATCAGGCGCGTGCAGGCTGAGGGCAAACGGGTCGCCATGGTCGGAGACGGGGTCAACGACGCTGCAGCCCTGGCCCAGGCCGACCTGGGCGTGGCGATGGGCACGGGCACGGATGTGGCGATCGACGCCGCGGATATCACGATCATCCGCGGGGATCTGCGCAGTGTGGGTCAGTCCCTGAAGCTGGCCCGCCGGACGCTGCGAACCATCCGGGAGAACCTGTTCTGGGCGTTCCTCTACAACACGGCTGCGATCCCGCTGGCGGCCCTGGGCCTGCTCAATCCGATGCTTGCCGGGGCGGCCATGGTCCTGAGCTCCCTCAGCGTGGTGGCGAACTCCCTGCGCCTCCGTCGCTTCAAAGCCGTGTGAGCAGCGGCTCAGCCGAGTCCCAGATCTCTAGGAAGGCAGGGATGAGGGAGGCGACCAGCAGGCCGGCCATGATGAGGTTGAACGCGCGCATGTGAGTGGGCTTGCTGATGAGCTTCCCCGCCCCAACGCCCATCAGTGCCCAGGCGGCGGTGCAGGGAGCGCCGAAGACCATGGCGAACAGTGCGATCACCAGCACTTCGCTGAAGAACGAGTCCCAGAAGCCCGTGTAGGTGGACAGGGCGGCGATCACCAGGGTCCAGGCCTTGGGATTGACCAGTTGGAACAGCGCCATCTTCACGAACCCGGGCGGCTTCCCCTGTCCCTGCGCTTCCACCTCGGTGGGTGCGACGGCGATGTGCCAGGCCAGCCAGAGCAGGTACGCCACCCCAACGGGCCGCAGAATGTCCAGCACGACGGGCCACTGGGCGAGCACCCCGCCCAGCCCCATCCCCACCAGGACGATCATGATGGGGAATCCTACGTTCACCCCGGCGATGCAGGGCAGGGTCCGTCGGAACCCGTAGTTGGCGCCGGAGGCCAGCGCGATCGTGTTGTTGGGCCCAGGCGTCCCAGCCCCAGCAATGATGAACGCGATCAGTGAGAGAAACGGCACAGCCAGAACCTACTTCCTTGAGGCTGGTTGAATACGAATGCGCACAGCCGCGACGGCGCAGAGCAGGACAGCCGCACCCCCGAGGAGCGTCAGCCACGTGATCCGCTCACCCAGCAGGAGCGCAGCCCAGCACAGGCTCATGACGGGCTGGATCAGCTGAATCTGGCTCACCCGCGAGACGGGGCCGATGCCCAGGCCCCGGTACCAGGCAAAGAAGCCGAGGAACATCGAGATGATGCCCAAGTACAGGAACGCCAACCACTGGTGCGGCTCAGCCCGAGGAGACTCTGCGCTCACGGACACCGCGGTGAGCAGGGCCATCACGGGCAGCGACATCACCAGCGCCCAGCAGATCGTCTGCCACGCCCCGAGCTCGCGCGCCAGCAGGCCGCCCTCCGCGTAGCCGAAGGCTCCCGCGACCACTGCGGCTAGGAGCAGCGCATCAGGCCAGCCGAACGAGCTGAACCCGCCGCCATGGACAGCTGCAAATGCGCCAGCGGCCAGCGCTCCGAGCGCCGTTGCGACCCAGAAGGCCCGCGGAGGCCCCTCACCGGTGCGGATGACAGCGACCATCGCAGTGGTGGCCGGGAGGAGGGCAATGATGACGGCGGCATGACCTGCAGAGGACGTGGTCAGTGAGTAGGAGGTCAGCATCGGGAATCCGACGACGACGCCTCCAGCGACGACGGCGATCCTGGGCCAGAGCCTTGGGGAGGGGATGCGCTGGCGGAGCATGAGAAGCACCATGAGAGCGAGCGCCCCGGCAAGCACTGCGCGCGCGGCTCCGACGAAGAGGGGAGGGAGCCCGTCGTATTCGACGGCAGCACGCGTCAGCGGGACTGTCAGTGAGAACGCCGCCACCCCGAGCAGACCCCAGAGAATTCCCTGCCTCTCGGAACCGGATAACGGTGCGGAGACAGAATGAGTAGCGCTACTCTTTGTTCTCATGAAACACAATAGCACTGGAGTGTTGGTGGAGGAGCTGAGGTCCTGGGCTGAGCAGGCGCCTGCGGGGGCCAGACTGCCGAGCACCCGGGCGCTGGTGGCTGAGCACGGGGTCAGCCCTGTGACTGTGCAGAAGGCACTCCGGCAGCTGGTCAGCGCCGGGCTCGTGGAAAGCCGTCCAGGAGTGGGGAACTTCGTCCGTGCGCTGCGGGCCCCAGCGCCGCAGGACTACTCGTGGCAGACTGCCGCGCTCGGACCGCGCAGCGGGTCACGGGGCCTCGCCTCCGCGCTTCGGAGCATCTCCGGGAACCACATCGACCTCGGCTCCGGTTTTCCGGCCCCGGAGCTCGTGCCTGACCGACTCGTGCGCACCGCTCTCACCCGTGCCGCGCGCAGCCGGGCCGTGGTGAACTGGCCTTCCGCCGAAGGGTTGCCCGACCTCCGCGCCTGGTTCGCCTCCGAATTGGCGGAAGAGATGCAGGCGGGCCTCGCTCCTCCCCGTGAGAACGACGTCCTCATCTTCCCCGGCAGTCAGCCCGGTCTGGGAGCCTGCTTCCGGGCGCTGGTGGGAGCTGGGCAGCCGCTGCTCATCGAGTCGCCCACCTACTGGGGTGCCATCCTGGCTGCGCAGCAGAGCGGCGTGCAGATGGTCCCCGTGCCGATCTCCGGGGAAGGACCTGACCCCGAGGAGGTGGACCGTGCCTTCCAACGGTCGGGGGCGCGCGTTCTCTATGCGCAGCCGAACTACACCAACCCCACAGGGACGCAGTGGTCAGCCGAGCGTCGCTCTGCGATCCTCGACGTCATCCGCAGGAACGGTGCGTTCCTGATCGAAGACAACTGGGCCCGGGACTTCGACACCGACTCACATCCCCAGTCAGTCGCCGCCGAGGACGAGGCGGGGCACGTGGTGCATATCCGCTCCCTGACCAAGAGCGTCTCCCCGGCCATCCGGGTCGCGGCCGTGATGGCACGCGGTCCCGCCCGGGAACGGCTGCTGGCGGCCGCGCAGGCCGAGACCATCTACGTCAGCGGCGTGCTCCAGGCCGCGGCCCTCGACGTCGTCACCCAGCCCGCCTGGCGCACCCACCTGCGCGGCGTCGCCCAGCAGCTGCGCAGCCGGCGGACCATGCTTCTTCAGGCCCTCCAGGCGCACGCTCCCCAGGTGGAGGTCGCCCATGTTCCCCGTGGCGCGTTCCACCTGTGGGTGCGGCTGCCGGACGGCGTGGCCGCGGAGCCCTTCGCCCAGCAGCTGGCGGCTGCGGGAGTCGGCGTGGTCCCGGGCGACGAGCTGTTTCCCGCTGAGCCGACAGGCGCACACCTGCGGCTCACCTATGCTGGGCCCGCGCCCGAGAAGTATGAGGAGGCCGCGCAGATCATCGGGCACCTCCTGACCCGCTGGGCCTAGATGCCAGGGCGGCTGCACGGTGCGTGCCGTTCGGTGCATAGGATGCCCGGGTGATCTCTCCTGCGCGCGGCGTGCTGCTGATGCTGGTGGGCACCTTCGCCCTCGCCGGGTCCGCCGCGATCATCGCCGGCCTCGACTCCGAGCCGATGAGCGTGGCAGCTTGGCGGTGCCTGCTCGCATGCCCCATGCTGCTGCCCTTCATCATCTGGGAGCTGCGCCGCGTGGACCGGGCCGACGCGCTGCCCGTGCGCACGCTCACAGGGGCGGTCATCGGCGGTGTCGCGATCGGCGCCGACTACACGTTCTACAACACCTCGATCGTCGTCATCGGGGCCGGCATCGCCACCGTTCTCATCAACATCCAGCTCGTCATCCTCCCGCTCCTGGGCTGGGCGGCAGAAGGCATCCGGCCCATGCGCTCCCTGCTGTGGATCGTGCCGATGATGCTGCTCGGCGTCGCGCTCGCCGCCGGAGCCTTCGGGGAGGACGCCCTGAACTGGCAGGGGGTCCTCGCCGGACTCGCCGCGGGCACCTGCTACGCCCTCTACCTGGCGATCATCCGCCGCACCGCCCCGCGCACCCTCCGCCCCGCCCCCTTCACCGTGCTGGGGATCGTCTGCCTGTCCGCGGGGCTCGTCAGCCTCGCCGCCGCCGGCATCTCCGGCCGGCTCACCGCCCCTGAGACGTGGGAGGGCTGGGCCTGGTTCGCGGTGCTCGCCCTGGTGGGGCAGGTCATCACCTACCTGTGCTTCAACATGGCGATGACAGGCCTCAGCGAGACCGCCTCCTCCACCCTCATGCTGCTGAGCGCCGTCTTCGCGGTGATGCTCGATGTCGTGATCTTCGCCCGGGTTCCCACCGCCTGGCAGCTGCTGGGCTGCGCGCTCATCATCCTGGGCGCATGGTTCGCGGCCACCCGCAGCCGCCGCGCTCCGGCATAGGCTGGGCGCAGCAGAAGAAGCGCAACCCCCGTAAGGAGAGCCTCGTGGGATACCCCATGCCGGGAATGTGGGTGCAGGAGCACACCCTTGACGTGCCGCTGAACTGGGAGAACCCTGCGGCGGAGACCATCCGGCTGTTCGTCCGGGAGCTCGTGCACCCGGAGAAGCGGAGCGCAGACCTGCCGCTGCTGCTGTTCCTGCAGGGCGGCCCCGGCGGTGCGAACCCTCGGCCCACCGCACCCGGCTCCTGGATCAAGGAGGCGCTGGAGCACTACCGGATCATCCTGGCGGACCAGCGCGGCACCGGGCGCTCCACCCCGCTGGAGGCTCGCGACGTTGCCGAACGGGGCAGTGCCGAGGCAGGCGCCGACTACCTGGCCCTGTTCCGCGCGGACTCGATCATCCGCGATGTCGAGCACGTCCGGCATACCCTCTTCGGCGGACGGAAGTGGGCCACCCTCGGGCAGTCCTACGGCGGGTTCCTCACCCTCACCTACCTGTCCTTCCACCCGGAGGCGCTGGCCGCCTGCTACGTGACGGGCGGCATTCCCGGCGTCCCGCCGAGGGCCGCCGACATCTACGCGCGCACCTTCCCGCGCGTGGAGGAGAAGACTGCCGAATACTATCGCCGCTACCCGCAGGACGCGGACACCATCGCGCAGATCGCCGACCTGCTGATGGAGGAGGATGTCCTCCTGCCCGACGGCGATCGGCTCACCGTCCGGCGGTTCCAGTCCCTCGGCCAGGACTTCGGGATGAAGCCGGGCTTCGAGCGTATGCACTGGCTGGCAGAGACGGCGTTCGCCCGGCCCGGCCGGCTCTCCGAGGGGTTCCTCGAGGACGTGCAGGTCCAATCCTCCCAGGCGGGCCGCACCCTGTACTGGACCCTGCAGGAGGCGATCTACGCGGACCCGGCCTCGGGTCCCACCGGGTGGGCGGCTCAGGCGGAGCGGGACCGCCGTTCTCAGTTCTCGGAGGGGGAGAGGCCTCTGCTGCTCACAGGCGAGATGTCCTTCCCATGGATGTTCGAGGAGATCCGCGCCCTCAAGCCGATGGCCCCGGCGGTGAATGCGCTGCACCGGAAGGAGGACTGGGCGCCGATCTATGACCTCGAGCGGCTGGCCTCCAACGAGGTGCCGCTGGCGGCCGCGGTCTACTTCGACGACATGTTCGTGGACGCGGAGCTGTCGCTGGGCACGCTCAGCCGGATCGGGAATTCTCAGCGCTGGGTGACCAACGAGTTCGAGCATGACGGCATCGGCTCAGGCCGCACCTTCACCCGGCTCCGCGACCTTGTCGCAGACCGCGGCGGCGAGCAGCACTGAGCCGGAAGGCCTCCCGCAGGGCGCTGCGGCAGGCCTGGGCCGCTGGGGTTTCGGCCGAGGCGCGGCGGGCCGTGGTGTAGATGCTCCGCGACGGCTCCTGAGGCAGGGGCAGCAGGGCGACGCCGTCGGTGCCCTGGTCTGTCAGCAGCAGCTCCGGGAGGATCCCGACGGCGAGCCCCGCCCGGATGATCCGCAGGTGCGAGACCAGATCATCCGTGGTGAACCGGGCGTCCGGCTCGAACCCGAGCGCCCGGCACTGCTGCAGGGACCATTCGCGCGACGCCGTGCCTGCCGGCTCCATCACCCACGGGTAGGCGTCCAGGTCATCGGGCGCCGTGTCGGCGAGCTGGCTCGGCACCACCACCCACAGCCGGTCGGTGCCCAGCTCCTCGATGTCGAACTCAGCCTGCCGGGGCCGGCTCACCCCCGGATACTGCTCGGCGACCACCAGGTCGTGCCGGCGTCCGGCGAGGTCGAACAGTGCCCGCTCCGGGGGTGCCTGGACCACTTCGACCCGCAGGTCCGGGTGGTCAGCCTTCAGCCGGGTCAGGGCTGAGGGCGCAAGGGCGAGCGCAGCTGACTGGAACACGGAGAGCCGGAGCACCCCGGAGAGCTCCGGCTCCCCGGCGGACAGTGATCGCAGCGCCTCGTCCTGCAGATCCAGCATCGTCCGGGCGTGCTCGGCCAGACGCAGCCCGGCGGGGGTCAGGCGCAGGGATCGGCCCCCGCGGTGGAACAGCTCCGCGCCGGCCTCCCGCTCCAGCTGGGTCAGCTGCTGGGACACCGTCGAAGGGCTCAGTCCCATCGCTCCAGCGGCCGCGGACACGGTTCCGCGGAGCCGGAAGGCGTGGAGCAGGCGCAGCCGGTGGAGGTTCAGCATGACGCCGATATTACTGATCATCCGATGCTTCCGGGAAGCACTGTTCGGTTTTATCGAAAAGTGGGATCGGCCTCCCTATGCTTGCCTCTATGAGTGAGACCACGTTCGCGCACCCCACCGATGAGCAGGCGCGCCTCGAGCTTGAGGCGCTCGCCGATGACGCCGTCGAGCAGGTTCGCCGCTGGCTGCAGCGCACCCAGGCCTCCGGCGTCGCCCCGCACAAATCCGCCAAGGCGCTCTCCGCGGTGCTGTCCCACCCCACCGGGCTGGACTTCACGGTGGGATTCGTGGACCGGGTGATCCGCACTGAGGACACCAAGGCCGCCGCCTCCGCGCTGAAGGACCTCGGCGAGCTCGCCCCCGACACCCTGGACGCGCTCGAGCTCGCCCAGATCCGCACCGGCTCCGCCCTGGGCAAGATGCTTCCCGACGTCGTCGTACCTGCCGCGCGCCGCCGGATGCGTTCCATGGTGGGGCACATGGTGGTCGACGCCCGCGGCAGACAGTTCGGCAAGGCCGTCGCCAAGATCCGCAAGGACGGCAACCGGCTGAACATCAACCTGCTCGGAGAGGCAGTCCTCGGCGAGCAGGAGGCGGACAAGCACCTGGATGACACGTTCCGCCTGCTGCGCCGCGACGACGTCGACTACGTGTCCATCAAGGCCAGCTCCATTGCCAGCCGGATCAGCATGTGGGGGTTCGAGGAGACCGTCGACTACGTCACCGAGAGGCTCATCCCCCTCTACGCTGAGGCGGCCGCCGCCCCCGCAGGCTCCAAGTTCATCAACCTGGACATGGAGGAGTACCGGGACCTGCGGCTGACCATCGACATCTTCAAACGGCTGCTCTCCCGCCCGGAGATGAAGGACTACGAGGCAGGGATCGTCATCCAGGCCTACCTGCCGGACGCGCTCGCCGCCGTCCAGGAGCTCACGGAGTTCGCCGGCGCCCGGGTCGACGCCGGTGGGGCGGGCATCAAGATCCGCCTGGTCAAGGGCGCGAACCTGGCGATGGAGCGGGCCCACGCGGACGTTCACGACTGGCCCGTGGCCACCTGCGAGTCCAAGGAGGCCAGCGATGCCAACTACAAGCGGGTGCTGCACTGGCTCCTGACTGCCGAGCGGATGCGCGGCGTCCGGCTCGGCGTTGCGGGTCAGAATCTCTTCGACATCGCGTTCGCCCACCTGCTGGGCGCCCGCCGCGGGGTCACGGAGCGGCTGGAGTTTGAGATGCTCCAGGGCATGGCCGCCGAGCAGCAGCAGACCCTCCGGGAGGACGTCGGCCAGCTGCTGCTCTACGTGCCGGCTGTCCGTCCCGAGGAGTTCGACGTCGCGGTCTCCTACCTGGTGCGCCGGCTCGAGGAGAACGCCGCCAGTGAGAACTTCATGTCCGGGATCTTCGGGCTCAGCGTGGACGACGCCGGCCGCGGCAGCGAGGCGTTCCTCCGGGAGGAGGGACGGTTCCGCTCCTCGGTGAGCACTCTGGCCGGAATCCTCGATCAGGACGGCGACGCCGCACCCGAGCCGAACCACACCCAGGACCGCCTCGCGGAGGAGGACGCCGAGCCCGGCGACTACGCCGACGGGATCCCCGCCTTCCGCAACGAGCCGGACACCAACCCGGCCCTGGAGCCCAACCAGCGGTGGACCGAGAAGGTCATCGCCCAGGCGACTCCGCAGTGGCTCGCTCAGCAGTCGGTCCCGGAAACCGTAGCGGCCGAGCATGTTGATGCCCTGGTGGAGCAGGCCCGCGGCGCCGGTGAGCAATGGGCGGCACGGCCCGCCGCTGAGCGTGCCCGGATCCTCTACCGTGCCGCGGACATTATGGCCGCCCGGCGGGGGCATCTTGCATCGGTGGCCGCCGCAGAGGTCGGCAAGGCGCTGGCCCAGTCCGACCCGGAGATCTCTGAGGCGATCGACTTCATCCGCTATTACGCCCACCGCGCCCTTGAGCTGGAGCAGGTGGAGGGCGCAGTGTTCACGCCTGACCGGCTGGTGCTGGTCACCCCTCCGTGGAACTTCCCGCTGGCGATTCCCACCGGCGGCACGGTCGCGGCCCTGGCGGCCGGTGCCGCCGTGATTCACAAGCCGCCGCAGCCGACCCCGCGCTGCTCGACGGCGCTGCTGGAGTGCCTGTGGGATGCCGGGGTTCCCCGGAAGGTGCTGCACGGCATGCACCCGGATGAGGGGGAGGCCGGGAAGAAGCTGATCTCCCACGACGGCGTGGACCGGGTCATCCTCACCGGCGCCTCCGAGACCGCGGCCCTCTTCCGCTCCTGGAAGCCGGACCTGACCATCAATGCGGAGACCTCCGGCAAGGACGCTCTCGTGGTGACGCCCGCCGCGGACCGGGACCTCGCCGTCGCCGACCTGGTGAGCTCCGCGTTCGGGCACGCCGGCCAGAAGTGCTCCGCCGCTTCCTTGGGAATCCTGGTGGGCAGTGTCTACAGCTCGGAGCGGTTTCGGCGGCAGCTGGTGGATGCGGCCTCGTCTCTGGTGGTCGACTGGCCGCAGAACCTCTCCGCCACGGTGGGCCCGCTCACCGAGCAGCCCAGCGAGAAGCTGCAGCGGGCCCTGACCACCTTGGAGCAGGGGGAGGAGTGGCTGCTGGAGCCCCGTCAGCTGGACGACACCGGCCGCCTCTGGTCCCCGGGCATCAAGACGGGGGTGAAGCCGGGCAGCTTCTTCCACCTCACCGAGGTGTTCGGCCCGGTGCTCGGGCTCATGGAGGCCAAGGACCTGGACGAGTCCGTCGCCCTGCAGAACGCCGTCGAGTACGGGCTGACGGGCGGCATCCACTCCCTGGAGCCGGCCGAGGTGGAGCAGTGGCTGGAGCAGGTCCAGATCGGCAACGCGTACGTGAACCGGGGCATCACTGGAGCGATCGTGCAGCGGCAGCCGTTCGGCGGCTGGAAGAAGTCGTCGGTGGGGCTGGGCTCCAAGGCGGGCGGCCCCAACTATGTGATGCTTTTCGGCACCTGGGAGGACGCGGTCGACGTCGCTTCGGCGGCGCGCGTCCCGGCGCCTGAGGGGACCGTGGGGGAGCTGCTTGCGGACGCCCTGGACCGGAAGACGGTCACCGAGTCCGGGTACGCCTGGCTGAAGGCCGCCGCAGCCTCAGACGCCGCCGCCTGGGACGCCGAGTTCGGCACCCCGAAGGACCCCACGGGGCTGAAATCCGAGGCGAACATCTTCCGGTACCTGCCCACCAGCGTGGTCCTGCGTGTGGGGGCCGACGCCGAGCCGCACCACGTGCTCCGCACGGTCATCGCCGGCCATACGGCTGGTGCGGGAGCTGTGATCTCCGTGGACAAGGAGGCGTCCAAGCAGACTCGCCGTGCGGTGAAGCTCGCTGCGAAAGCCTTCGGGATGGATGTGGAGAAGAACGAGTCGGAGGAGGAGTTCGCGGCCGCGCTCGCCGAGGGCCAGTACGACCAGGGCGTGGGCGCCCGGGTCCGCGCCGTCGGCTCCCTCAGCCCGGTGGTCTGGGAAGCGGTGGCGTCCCGCCCCGAGGTGGCCCTGCTGGATGACCCGGTGACCGGGTCAGGCCGCGTGGAGCTGCGTCACTGGGTGAAGGAGCAGTCGGTCTCCATGACCCTGCACCGCTTCGGCAACCCCTCCCCCCAGTTCAAGGCGCTCGCAGAACGGTTCAAGGCGTAGCAGCATTCCGGCGGAAACTGCGCCGACCGAACGCCAGAACTCCTCCTGGGAACGGCGCCATTCGGAGACGTCGGCGAAGCCCTCTTTTTCAGCGTGGACAATCTCATCCGAACGCAGGCTTCATGGTTGGAGCAGCCCCATGTGATCGACCACTGGTGCACCAGCGATGATGAGGAAGGGGATTTCGTCATTGAGCTGAACGACGGTCGTGTGTGGGCTTTTGAGCTCAAAGCCTCTGTACGAATCCCAGGCAAGGACTTTGGTGGCCTCCGGAAAATGCGGGATGCAGTGGGCGATCGTTCCGCTGCGGGAATCGCGCTGAGCACGGGCACTCGCTCCTACATCTATGAGGACCGGCTCCGCGTCATGCCGATCGACCGGCTCTGGTGCTGAGCGCCTGAAGACGTAGAGGTCTGCTCAGCCCGGGTGAACTGTCCAGACGGAGAGGTCATCGGGGCAGGAGGCGGGGATGGATGGGTTGTCGCTCTCACCCACTGTGATGCCTCCTCCGCCGCCGACGGAGATCTCGTCCCCGACCTCGTAGGTGGCTTCTTCAAAGGTGAAGAGGCCGTCGTCGGCGGGCTCGATGCGGTCCTCAGCGAAGGAGGGGACGAAGCGTGACGACTCTCCCTCCTCATCCGAGAGCTCACCACCGGAGTCGATCAAGACGCATCCGTCCTCTTCTCTGAGCTCTCCCTCCAGCAGCGCTTCCATGCCGACTCGATCCTCCTGTGGCTCATACGTCGGCACAGGGAGAAGGCTGTCATCGGAGGTGTCAGCGGGGGAGTCCTCAGCTGGCGTGGTGCCGGCCGGCGAGTCCGCGGGGGAGTCAGGGGCGTCGTCGGCTCCGCAGGCGGCTGCGGTGGTAACGAGCCCCCATGCTGCCAGGAGTGCGAGTTTTGGCTTCATGTCGATACCGTCGTCGACTGTCCAGGTCCGTCCACGCTAACGAAGGTGTCAACGATAAGGGGCCATTTTCCATCGTCGAGACCGTCTCCGACGGTTGCTTCTCGAGTACCTTCTTCGCCGGAGGATTGCCTCTCCACAGCTTCTTCAGAGTGCCGAAATCCTTGCCTGGGGCCATTAGATATGAACGAATCCGAGGGGTGTAGATGAACGATCACGAGGGGGCTTCGTGAACGTTTTCGAGGCGGTTTGGTGAACAGGTCCGAGGACTGTTCTGGGCCGAGTGGCACCGAGAGACCAATATGAGCAGCATTCAGCGCTCCTGAGCCCTCGGATGCCGCACAGGTTGGCCTCTCGTTGCGTAGGCGGTCAGACCACGTCCACGGCCAGGCGGAAGCCGGTGTGGCCGAGGGTGGTGTCCGCGGTGGAGGCGGTGCGGGCGGAGGTCCGGTAGCGGCGGCAGTAGGAGGCGTGGCACATATAGCTGCCGCCGCGCATCACCGGGCGCGGATCCGCTGCCGACCAGCGGCCTGACGTCCACTCCCACACGTTGCCGGTCATGCTGTGCAGCCCGTACCCGTTGGGCGGGAACGACGACGCCGGCACCGTCCCAACGGGCGCCCCCGGGTGGTCCGGGAACTCGCCCGGGAAGGTGTTCATGCGCGGCTCCCCGTCCGGCTCACGCTCCGCGCCCCACGGGAACGGCTGCTGCTCCAGCCCGCCCCGGGACGCGAACTCCCACTCCGCCTCCGTGGGCAGCCGTGCCCCCACCCAGGCGGCGTAAGCTGCGGCATCCCGCTGGGAGACATGCGTGACGGGGTGGTCCTCCCGGCAGAGCACGGAGGAGCCCGGCCCCTCCGGGCGGAGCCAGCTGGCACCGGCCACCTGTCGCCACCAGGGCGCCTCCGCCGTCGACGGCGAGGCTTCCCGCAGCTCATCCGGCAGCAGGCCCTTGAACACCAGGGAGTCCCCGTGCCGCTCCGCGTCCGTCACATGCCCCGTCGCAGCCACGAACGTCGCGAACTGGGCGACCGTCACCGTGGTCGCGGCGATCGCGAACGGTGACACCTGCACGCTGCGCACCGGACCCTCCCCGTCCTCCGGGTACGCCAGCGGGTCCTCCGAACCCATGAGGAACGTGCCCCCGGCCAGCCCCACGAACCGCAGGTCGCTCCCGGCCACGGCCGCCAGCTCACGCACCAGGGCGGCGTCGTCGTCCAGCCCGGGCGCGGCAGCCTCAGGCACGGCGCCCTCGTTCCGGGCGGGTCCGCAGCACGCGCTCATCAGTAACCTCCACGTCGGCATCAGTCAGACAGCTACTCTAGGGGCCGGGGACGACGCCGTCTCCGCATCTTTTCGATTTCCCGAACACCCCGAAGGAGGGACGCAGTATGTCTGAAACCCCATACCCGCAGGGCGCCGGTGCTCAGATCAGCCACGACAACGGAACTGTGTCCCCGCCGGCACGGCCGAACATCGTGGTGATCCAGGCCGACCAGATGGCCGCCCAGTCGCTCGGCGCCTACGGGGACCAGGCAGCACGCACTCCCAACATCGACGCGCTCGCGGAGGAGGGGGCGGTCTTTGACCGGGCCTACTGCAATACCCCGCTGTGCGCGCCGTCGCGGGCATCGATGATGACCGGCCAGCTGCCCAGCGAGCTCGGCTGCTACGACAACGGGGACGACTTCGCCGCGTCGGTGCCGACCTTCGCCCACCGGCTGCGCCACGCCGGCTACCACACAGCCCTCATCGGGCGGATGCACTTCATCGGCCCGGATCAGCACCACGGATTCGAGGAGCGTCTCACTACGGACGTCTACCCAGCAGACCTCGACATGGTGCCGGACTGGAAGCTGCCCATGGAGGAGAAGCTGCAGTGGTACCACGACGCCGACTCCGTGTTCAGCGCCGGGGTCTCCAAGGCCACCGTGCAGCAGGACTTCGACGACGAGGTGACCTGGCGGACGCTGCGCCATCTCAACGACCGGGCCCGCGCCAAGCAGGCCGCCGAGCGCGCTGGCGAGGAGCCCCAGCCGTTCCTCGCGGTCACCAGCTACATCCACCCGCACGACCCCTACGAGCCCCCGGCGGAGCACTGGGACCGGTTCGAGGACGTCGAGATCCCCGACCCGGCCCACCCGGAGGTGCCCGACGCCCAGGCCGACCCGCACACCCACCGGCTGCGGGCCATGAGCGGCTTCGACAAGAAGGACCCTTCCCCGGACGAGGTCCGGCGGGCGCGCCGGGCCTACTACGCGGCCGTCAGCTACATCGATGACCAGATCGGCGCGGTGAGGGAACGCCTCGACTACCTGGGCCTGGCGGAGAACACGATCATCGTGGTCACCTCCGACCACGGCGACATGCTCGGCGAGAAGGGCCTCTGGTACAAGATGAGTCCCTACGAGCGCTCCTCCCGGGTGCCGCTCATCGTCGCCGGCCCGGAGCACCTGGTGCCCCGCGGGCGATTCCGGACCACCGTCTCCCTGCTGGACCTCGCCCCCACCCTCAGTGCCCTCGCCGGGACGGACGGCACGGACGCGGACCTGCCCGGCAGCCCGCTCACCGAGATCGCAGCCCAGGAGGCCGGCAGCGGCGCCGCCGAGCGCGACGTCGTCATCGAGTACCTCGCCGAGGGAACCCACCGGCCCCACCTCTCCCTGGTGCGCGGCAGCTGGAAGCTCTCCGTCTGCCCCGGCGACCCCGATCACCTCTACAATCTCGACGAGGACCCCGATGAGCTCACCAACCTGGCCGGCTCCCCGGAGCACGCCGCGCAGCTCGAGCTCATGCGCAAGGAGCTGACCACCCGGTATGACCTCGCCGACCTGGAGCAGGACGTCCTCGCCAGTCAGCGACGTCGCCAGCTGGTCGCCGAGGCGCTGGCCGCCGGCCGTCGTCGTCCCTTCGACTTCGCCCCGGACCCCGAGCAGCGCTACGTCCGCGGTGACTTCTGGGGTGCGTTGGAGCACGGCAAGATCCCGGACGAGACCCGATGAGCACCCTGCCCGACTGGCAGTACCGGATTCTGGGGGAGGGCGAAGATCCCGACCCCCGGTTCACCCTCGCCAACGAGCGGACCTTCCTGGCCTGGATCCGCACCGCCATGGCACTGGTGGCCGCCGGCGTCGCCGTGGAGGCGCTCACCCAGACCGTATTCACCGAGACCGTGCGCACCGCCCTCGCCGCCAGCCTCCTGGTGCTGGGCATCCTGCTCGCCGCCGGATCGTTCGTGCGCTGGGTGAAGGTGGAGCGGAGCCTGCGCCGTCGCCGCTCCCTGCCGGTACCTCTGATCGCCCCGCTGCTGGCCGGCGGAGTCGCGGTGGTCACCGCCGTGCTGGCCATCTGGCTCATCGCCGCCTGAGCCGCCGATGAGCGCCGCCGCAGGTCATCCCGCCCACGAGGACCCCGGGGTCCAGCCCGAACGGACCCTGCTCGCCTGGAACCGCACCCTGCTGCTGCTGATCGTGGTGGCGGGGTTCCTGCTGCGCTGGATCCCCTACCAGGGAGCCGTGGTGCTCACGCTGGTAGGGGCCTGCGCGCTGGTTGCTCTCGGCATCCTCCTCAGCGAGCGCAGCCGCTACGCCCGTGCCGCCCAGGGCATCACGGACGAGCGGTACCCGGCCGCGATCACCTCCACGCTGGCGATGACCGGTGCGGTGATCGGCATCGCCCTGGCGGCCCTGCTTCTGCTGCTCTCCGGGGACACGCCGTGAGGGGTGTGCGGTGAGCGTCGAGGTCAGGCGGGTTGAGCCGCAGGAGGCCGAGGAGTTCGGCTTCATCATCCGAGGCATGGGGGAGCAGCTGCCTCGGCCGGTGGAGTGGGAGGAGCACGCCCACCCGTTCCACGAGCTGCTGTGGAACCCGCGCGGAGCCTCCGCGATCGGTGCAGGGCAGCGCGTGTGGACGGTGGCCGGAGCGCACGGGCTCTGGGTTCCGGCCGGCACGAGGCATACCGGTCGTGCCGGTGCGGGAACCCTCTACCGGGCCACGTTCTTCGACCCGGAGACGGTCGCGGCGATCTCCGAGGCTCCGGTGGGCGTGACCATCACGCCGCTGCTCGCCGGGCTGCTGGACTACGTGGACACCCAGGAGCTCACTGAGGGGGAGCGGTCGCGCGCCGAGGCAGTGATCATCGACCTCATCCGTCCTTCCGGTCCGGAGGTGACGCTGCATCTGCCGCAGCGGGACCCTGCCCGCGGAATCGCCGAGACGGTCCTGGAGGACGTTGCGGCCGCCCCTTCCGCGGCTGAGTGGGCGCGGCGGCTGGGCATCAGCCCCCGAACCGTGACCCGCAGCTTCCAGGCGGAGACCGGCGTCGGGTACGCCCGGTGGGCGGCGGAGGCGCGCGTGCATCGGGCCCTGGAGCTGCTGCCGTCGGGGATGAGCGTCGCAGAGACCGCCGAGGAGGTCGGCTTCGCCTCGTCGAGCGCGTTCATCGCCGCGTTCAAACGAGTCACCGGCTCCACCCCGGGTGCCTTCCTTCCTCGGGAGTGAGCTCGTTCCAGGGCGCAGCCACGCTATGGAAGCGACCAGGCTGACTCTATTAGGACAGTGATTGTGCTGCTAACCAGATGAGATGCACCTGACTTTCACGTCTTGCAGAAGAAGGCTTCGAGCCATCCATAGGGCGAGAGATTGTCCGTTTCGCGCAATTCAAAGTCTATAAGCATCGGTTGCGCCGCGAGATGATGCCTCGTACTTTAACTACAGCTCGCTATTGGGGCATATTCACTTTTTCTAATCACCGAGGAAGCATGTCCGTCCAGACCGCCCAGGCAGGGGAGCGCACCCCTGTCCCGATGTCGGCCCCCGCCCAGTCGGAGGCCGACGTCGCAGGCACGCGTCAGCAACGCCGTCCTCACGGGCTGATGCTTCGCCAGAGGTCAGCTCTCCCCGCAGGGCTCGCGCTGCTGGGCGGACTGACTGTGCTGAGCCTCTTCATCGGCTCCGGTGACCTTCCTGCCGCTCAGACCGCCGCGACCCTGCGCAGCTGGGCCGCCGGGGACCTCCCCGCCGAGGCGCGCGGCACCGCCGAGCTGCTCATCCTGGAGCGACGCGTTCCCCGCACCCTTCTGGCCCTGCTCGCGGGGGCTGCACTCGGCGTATCCGGGGTCATCATGCAGGCCCTCGCCAGAAACCCCCTCGCCGACCCCGGCCTCCTCGGCGTCAACGCCGGCGCATACACCGCCGTGGTCCTCGGCTCCGCGGTGATGGGCACCAGTGTCGGGACCGGACACGTGTGGCTCGCTGTCGTCGGCGCGCTGATCACCGCCGTCGCGGTCTATGCCATCGGAGCCTCCGGACCCATGGGAGCTAACCCAGCCAAGCTCGTGCTGACCGGCGTCTCCGTCGGCGCTGTCCTCTCCGGAATCAGCTTCGCCGTGACCTTGGCGCTCCCGGACGTCTTCGACCGGGTCCGTTTCTGGTCCGCCGGCTCGCTGCAGGGCCGCGGCACAGAGGAAATCACAGCCCTCCTGCCGTTCCTCGCCGCCGGACTGCTCATCGCGCTCACCCTCCCGCGCGCCCTGAATGCCCTCGCCCTGGGCGACGACGCCGCCTCCGCGCTCGGTGCTCGCCCCGGCCTCACCCGCCTGGCGGGGCTGTGCTCGGTCACTCTGCTCTGCGGGGCGGCCACCGCCGCCGCCGGGCCGCTCAGCTTCATCGGGCTGATGGTCCCGCATATGCTGCGGATGCTGGTGGGACCTGACCACCGCTGGCTGCTGCCGCTGAGTCTCATCGCCGCTCCGGCGCTGCTGCTCACCGCGGACATCCTCGGCCGCATCGCCGTCGCCGCGGAGCTGCCTGCGGGCGTGGTCACCGCCTTCCTGGGAGCGCCCGTGCTGATATGGCTGACCCGACGCCGGACGGTGAGGCAGCTGTGAGCGCCGCAGCCCTCCCGCAGCAGGCGCCAGCGGACCGCTTCCGGACCCTCCGCCGAGGGGGCCTCAGCCTGAGGCTCCACCGGCGCAGCCTCATCGTCGTCGGGCTCCTCTGCGCAGCCGCACTGGCGGCGGCCTGGTGGAACATGATCAGCGGCTCGGCCGCCCTCGGCGCCGCAGACGTCCTCGCGGCGCTCACAGGCCAATCCGACGAAGGCGCCGCGCGGGTCATCCTTGACTGGCGGGCGCCGCGCGTCATCTTCACCCTCGTCGGCGGTGCCGCGCTCGCCGTCGCCGGCGCGGTCTTCCAGTCCCAGACCCGCAACCCGCTGGGCAGTCCGGACATCATCGGCTTCTCCACCGGCGCGTACACGGGTGTGCTCATCGCCGCCTCGGTCGGCCTCAACGGCATGTGGGCGGCACCCGCGGCGGCTTCGGCGGGCGGCCTGGTCACCGGTGCTGTGATCTACCTGCTGGCGATGCGTCACACCGCAGGCGGCCTGGGCGTGTCCGGGCTGAGGCTCATCATTGTGGGCATCGGGATCAGCATCTTCCTCGGCTCCCTGAACACCTACCTGGTCACCGTGCTTGACCTCGAGACGGCGATCTCCGTGGCGAACTGGGGAGCCGGGTCCGTGAACGACGTCGCCTGGGCCCACGCCCTCCCGCTGCTGCTGATCATGGCGCTCGCCGGGCCCGTGCTGCTCGCCAACGCCCGGGAGATGACGCTGATCGAGATGGGCGACGACGCCGCGGCAGCCCTCGGCATCCGCACCGAGCGCGTCCGCCTGGCCCAGTTCGTCTGCGCGGTGCTGCTCGTCGCAGCGGTGACCGCCGGCGCCGGGCCCATCGCGTTCATCGCCCTGGTGGCGCCCCAGCTGGCGCTGCGGCTGACCGGCACCGGAGCCGTGCAGCTCATCCCCGCCGCGGCCATGGGCGCGGCGCTGCTGACCGCCGCGGACGCCGTCGCCCGATCCCCGCTGATGCCCGCCAGCCTGCCGGTGGGCGTGGTCACCCTGATCCTCGGCGGGGCCTACCTGGTGTGGCTGCTGATCAGCATGAGCCGAAGGAGAGCCGCATGACACAGGCAGCGGAGAGAGCAGCCCACCGGCTGGCCGCGGAAGGGCTGTGCGCCGGCTATGACCAGCGCACCGTCCTCAACGGCCTGGACCTGCAGATCCCAGAGGGCTCCTTCACGGTGATCATGGGGCCCAACGCCTGCGGCAAGTCCACCCTGCTGCGCAGCCTCGCCCGACTCATCCGCCCCACCGGCGGGCAGGTCCTCCTCGACGGCCAGGCGATCAGCGCCCGGCCCGCCAAGGAGCTGGCCCGCACCATCGGGCTGCTGCCTCAGTCCTCCACCGCCCCCGACGGCATCACCGTCGCCGACCTCGTCTCCCGGGGCCGGCACCCCCACCAGAGCCTGCTGCGCCGCTGGTCCCGCGAAGACGAGGAGGCCGTGGGGCAGGCCCTTGACCTCACCGGCACCGCTGACCTCGCTGCCCGTCCTGTCGACGAGCTCTCCGGGGGGCAGCGGCAGCGCGTCTGGATCGCCATGGCGCTCGCCCAGCAGACGCCCCTGCTGCTGCTCGACGAGCCCACCACCTTCCTCGACATCTCCCACCAGATCGAGGTCCTCGAGCTCTGCACCCGCCTGCAGCAGCAGGGCCGCACCCTCGTCGCCGTCCTCCATGACCTCAACCAGGCGCTGCGCTACGCCACCCACGTGGTCGCCATGCGCGACGGCGAGATCCTCGCCCAGGGCGACCCCGCCGACGTCGGCACCTCCGAGCTGGTGGAGCAGGTCTTCGGCGTCGATGCCCGCATCATCGAGGATCCCGAAACGGGGCGTCCCCTGGTGATCCCCCGAGCACCCGCATCCGTCGGGGGCTCCGCCTCGCCGCAGGCGCCCTGAACCGCTTTCCGCCCGATTCAGACCGCCCAACCACGCTGGGCCGTCCACCCTGAAGGAGAAACCCATGAAGAACACCCGTCCCCTGATCGCAGGAGCCGCCGCGCTCACCCTGACCCTGTCCGCCTGCGGAGGCAGCGGCGACGCCGACGCCGCTGAGGAGAGCGGCGCAGCCGGCGCCGAATCCGGCACCGTCACCGTGGAGCACATGTACGGCCCCACCGAGGTGGAGATTCCCGAGGGCGGCGAGCTGCGAGTCGTCGCGCTCGGCTGGTCCGACGCCGAGGTGTCGCTCGCCCTGGGCGTGGAGCCCATCGCTGTGCATGACTGGCTGGGCTTCGGCGAAGAGAACCACGGCGTCGGCCCCTGGGCCGCCGACCTGGTGGAGGGCGATCCCGAGGTGATCCCCCGCTCAGACGAGGAGCTCGACTACGAGCAGATCCAGGCCCTGGACCCGGACCTGATCCTCAACGTGAACTCCGGGTATGAGGAGGGCGAGTACGATCGGCTCTCCGAGATCGCCCCCACCGTCTCCGGGCCTGAGGGGGCGGAGAACTTCAACCCCGGCTGGGAGAACCACACCCAGCTCATCGCCGACGCCCTGGGCCTCACTGAGGAGGGTGAGCAGCTCATCGCCGACACCGAGGACAGCCTCGCCGCCGCCCGCGAGGAGCACCCCGAGTTCGACGGGGTCGAGGCAGTCACCGGATCCAAATTCGGAGAGGCCTACGGGCTCAGCTACACCGGCGACATGCGCTGGGACATCATGGAGGAGCTCGGCTTCCAGATGTACGGCCCCGCCGCGGACATGGAGCCCAACCAAGGCTTCTTCGCCGACGTCTCCGAGGAGCAGGTCGAGGTGCTCGACGCTGAGGTCGCTGTACTCTTCCCCATCGGCTACACCCTCGAGGAGCTCGAGGCGGACCCGCTGCTGTCCTCCCTGGACGTGGTCCAGGACGAGCGCGCCGTGCTGCTCGACGATCAGGACGATCTCGTCCAGGCGTTCTCCGCGGGATCCCCGCTCAGCATCGAACTGGTCCTCGAGGAGCTCCCCGAGCAGCTGGCCGAGGCCGTCGAGAACCTGGACTGATGCCCGCAGCCGCATCCCAGGCAGCAGTGCCTGCGACCCGCGCCTACCGGACCCAGGTGGCGCGGGTCGTCCGCCTGTCCCCGCACTTCATGCGCGTGACCGTGACGGATGAGGCGCTCGCCGACTTCGGCCCTCAGGGCGTCGAGGCGACGACGCGGCGGACAGGGCTGCCGGCCTGGGATCAGAGGATCAAAATCTTCCTGCCCCGGGAAGGCGGAACGTTCCCGGACCTGGGGCTGTTCGCGGACCCGCCGCCGTCGCTCATGGAGTGGTACACCGCCTGGCGGCAGCTGCCTGGGGCGGAGCAGAACCCGATCCGCACCTACACGGTCCGCGCCATCCGGCCGCTGGACCGGGAAGTGGACATCGACTTCGTCCTCCACGAGGAGCGAACGGGATCCATGGGGCCCGCCGCGTCCTGGGCGGCCTCCGCCCGGCCCGGGGACGAGCTGGTCGTCATCGGCCCGGATCGCCGCTCCGAGGAGCCCGGCGGCGGCATCGAATGGAACCCGGGCACCGCCCGGGAGGTCATGCTCGCCGGCGACGAGACCGCCGCCCCTGCGATCTGCAGCATCCTGGAGTCCCTCGCCGTCTCCGATGAGGCCGGCGTGTTCTTCGGGGAGGCCTACCTCGAGGTGCCGACGTCGGGGGACGTGCTCGAGGTGAAGCCGCCGGCCGGCGTCGTCGTGCGCTGGCTTCCCCGCGAAGACTCCCCCATGGGCGAGCTGCTCAGCGCCGCGGTGCGTGACTGGGGCCGCAGGCGTCAGATCATCTTCGAAGCTCGACGCGCGGCCTGGGCGCCAGGCCTCGCTCGCGTGGGCGCGCCCGCAGGTTCGGGGGAGCACCGCGAGCTCTCTCCCGAGGAGCCGGTTTGGGAGGTCGCCGACCCAGAAGGGTTCCGCGAGTACGCCTGGCTGGCAGGAGAAGCCGGAGTCATCACTCGTCTTCGGCGCCATTTGGTCAAAGAGATCGGGCTCTCCCGCAAGCAGGTGAGCTTCATGGGCTACTGGAAGACAGGCCGTGCGGGCGCCTGAGAGGGAGGCGCAAGGGTCAGTATGCGCTGTCTGAGCTGGCCGGCCCCCGCGACTTCCCGTGGGACAATGGGAGGGATGTCTGAGACTTCTGACGCCCGCCCGCAGGTCCGCCCCAAGGCTGAGGGGTGGACCCAGGCCCTGGACGCGGAGGGCCGCCCCAAGCTGCAGTTCTCCCAGTCCAAACGGGTCAAGCAGCCGCCCCAGCACCTCGCCGACCTCACTCTCGAGGAGCGGATCGCCAAGGCCAAGGAGCTGGGCCTGCCGGGCTTCCGCGCCAAGCAGCTCTCCGTGCACTACTTCCAGCACTACACCGCCGACCCGGCCGCGATGACGGACCTGCCTGCGGACGCCCGGGAGAAGCTCGTCGAGGAGTTCCTGCCCCCGCTGCTCACGGAGGTCCGCCGGCTGAAGACCGACGACGGCGCCACCATCAAGTTCCTCTGGCGGCTCTTCGACGGCGCTATGGTCGAATCGGTGCTGATGCGGTACAAGAACCGCATCACCCTGTGCATCTCCTCCCAGTGCGGCTGCGGCATGAACTGCCCGTTCTGCGCCACCGGACAGAACGGGCTCACCCGCAACATGTCCGCCGCGGAGATCGTCGATCAGATCGTGCAGGCCAACCGGGTGATCGCCGCCGGCGAGCTCGACGCCCCCAATGCTGCTGAGGTCGCGGAGGAGGCCGACCACGCCGGGCTCGGTGAGGAGACCGACGACCCAGACTCGGACATCTCCCCAGTGAAGCAGGGCCAGAGCGAGGCTGCCGCGTCGCCGGACGCATCCGGGAAGGCGGGGCCCCAGCGCGTCGGAAACATCGTCTTCATGGGGATGGGTGAGCCGCTGGCGAACTACAAGAGGGTGATGAGCGCCGTCCGACGCATGGTCGACCCTGCCCCTGAGGGGCTGGGAATGTCAGCCCGCGGCATCACGATCTCCACTGTGGGCCTGGTCCCGGCGATCCGTAAGCTGGCGGCCGAGGATCTGCCGATCACCTTTGCGCTGAGCCTTCACGCCCCGGACGACGAGCTGCGCGACGAGCTGATCCCGGTCAACGACCGGTGGAAGGCGGACGAGGCGATCGACGCCGCCTACGAGTACTACCAGCGCACCGGCCGCCGGGTGAGCATCGAGTACGCGCTGATCAGGGACATGAACGACCACCCGTGGCGAGCGGACCTGCTGGCGGAGAAGCTCAACGCCCGGGGCCGCGGCTGGGTGCATGTGAACCCGATCCCGCTGAACCCCACCCCCAACTCGGTGTGGACCTCTTCAAAGCCTGCAGTCATGCAGGAGTTCCTGGACCGGCTCAACAGGGCCGGGGTTCCCACCACGCTGCGGGACACCCGCGGCAAGGAGATCGACGGCGCCTGCGGCCAGCTCGCCGCTGCGGAGGACTGACACCGGCAGAGCAGGTGACGAGGCAGGGTCTGCCGCCGCTGAAGACGGTCCCGCCGGCGCTCAGGCCGAGCCGTCGTCGCGCTTCGCCTTGCGGTATTCCTCAAGCTTCTGCCGCTCCCGCTGCGGCATCGGAATGAGCTCGCTGGGCTTCTCGTAGGCGACGATCAGCGCCAGCAGAGGACCGATCAGCGGAACCACGATGCTGAGCACCCCGAGCGCGAACTTGTTCGCGAAGCTCAGGTGCTTGGCCTTGATGATCAGCGCAATGATCGCCCACGCGGCAGCGACCACTGTGAGGAGAAGGAACACGAGCTCCGACGGCGAGGGCATCAGCGGGTCAGCTCCGAGTGATGGCATCATCCTGCCACCGTAGTACGGATTGATGGTTGCTGATCATCAAACGTCATGTGAGGATGAATATCAGTCATGCATCCGCATACGCGCACTGTTAGGGTATTTATATGCCTCAGATTCGGATCAGTGACGCTGCGCGGTTCCTCGGTGTCAGCGATGACACTCTGCGGCGGTGGATCTCCTCGGGGGAGCTGACTGCGCAGGCCGACGACGCCGGAAAGAAGGTGGTCGACGGCGCAGAGCTGGCACGGTTCTCCCGCGAGCGCAGCAGCCACGTGCCATCGCCCGAGGGGTTCTCCTCGGTGCGCAACCGGTTCGTGGGCCTCGTGACCCAGGTGACATCTGACCCGGTGATGTCCCAGGTGGAGCTGCAGTGCGGCCCCTACCGCGTGGTCTCGCTGATCAGCACTGAGGCTGTGCGTGACCTCGGACTGGAGCCGGGCGTGGTCGCCACCGCCTCGATGAAGGCCACCAACGTAGGCATCGACCGCCCGGAGGCATCCCGGTGAGACGCACTTTCGCGCTGCTGTCTGCCTCAGCTCTTCTGCTCACTGCCTGCGCCGACGCCGGGGACGAGGAATCCGTGACCGTATTCGCCGCCGCGAGCCTCAGCCAAGTCTTCGAGGAGATCGGTGAGCTCTACGCGGAGGAGACCGGCACTGAGGTCGAGTTCAGCTTCGCGGGCTCGTCCGGCCTGGTCGAGCAGCTGGAGAACGGGGCCCCGGCCGATGTGCTCGCCACCGCCGACGAGACCAATATGGACAATGCCGTCGAGGGCGGTCTGGTCGATGGTGAGCCTGAGCTCTTCGCCGAGAACTTCCTGGTCATCGTCACCCCCTCGGGGAACCCGGCAGGGGTGGAGTCCCTGGAGGACCTTGATGATGACGCCGTCGAGACCGTCATCTGCGCTGAGGCGGTGCCGTGCGGGGCTGCGACACAGCGCATCGCTGAGACTGCTGGGATGGAGATCGCCCCGGTCTCCGAGGAGACGTCGGTGACCGACGTGCTCGGCCGAGTGCGCAGCGGAGAGGCCGACGCCGGGCTCGTCTATGCCACCGACGCCCTGCAGGGCGGGGCTGACGTGGAGACCATCCAGATCGAGGGCGCCGAGGAGGACCCCAACCTCTACCCGATCACTGTGCTGGAGAACGCCGAGGCGCCCGAGGCCGGGCAGGAGTTCATCGACTTCGTCCTCGAGGATGAGGTCTCCCAGCGGATTCTCAGCGACGCAGGCTTCAGCGACCCGCAGTGATCGCAGCGACCCGACGGTTCAGCCGCCCCCCGGCATGGGTGATGATCCCCGGCCTGCTGGGGGCGGCCGTCGTCCTGCTTCCCGTCAGCGGGATGATGACCCGGCTGGACTGGGCCGAGCTGCCCGGGCTCCTGACCTCCGAGTCCTCGCTCGATGCGCTCCGACTCTCGATCTGGACTGCGCTCGCCGCCACGGTGCTCTGTCTGATCCTCGGCGTCCCGCTGGCGCTGATGCTCGCCCACGCCCGCTTCCGCGGACTGACCATAGTGCGCTCCCTGGTGCTGCTTCCCCTGGTGCTGCCGCCGGTGGTCGGCGGTCTGGCGCTGCTCTACACCTTCGGCAGCCAAGGCATGCTCTCCGGCACGCTGGACCTCTTCGGCATCAGGATCGCCTACACCTCGGTCGCCGTCATACTGGCGATGACCTTCGTGTCCATGCCCTTCCTGGTGATCAGCGTGGAGACGGCCGTCCGCGGCATGGACCGCGAGGTGATCGAGGCAGCCACAGTGGACGGGGCCAGCCGAACCGGAATCCTGCGCCACATCATCCTGCCGCTCATCGGCCCTGGCCTGGTCTCCGGCGCGGTGCTGGCCTTCGCCCGCAGCCTCGGCGAGTTCGGCGCCACGCTGGCCTTCGCTGGCAACCAGCAGGGCGTCACCCGCACTCTGCCCCTGGAGATCTACCTGCAGCGTGAGACGGACCCCGACGCCGCCGTCGCGCTCTCCCTGCTGCTGATCGTGGTGGCCGTCGTCGTCATCAGCGCTGCCTACTCCCGCCAGCAGAGGGCGCAGTAGGGCTTCACTCAGCCGCTGGGGCGATCCCCGTGGAAGGCGAGGATCCGTTCCAGGCCCGCGGCGACCTTCTCCGGACCGGGTGCCAGGGAGAGCCGGATCCATTCGTGGCCGGCGAGCCGGTCGAAGTCGGTGCCGGGCACGACGGCGACCCCAGCCTCTTCGAGGAGAGCCTCGGCGTAGGCGGGGGAGCTGCGGAACCGGCCGGGGCCGTCGCCGAGGTGCTGGCCCAGATGGGCGTAGACATAGAAGGCGCCGTCCGCCGGCGCCAACTCGCCCCATCCGAGCTGCGGCAGTGCCTCCAGCACCATCCGGCGGGCCCTGGCATAGCCGGCCGTCTGGTCCTGGCAGAACTGCATCGAGTCCCTGCTGAACGCCTCCACGGCTGCGATCTGGGAGCCGTGCGGGGCTGACAGGGTGACGTTGCCGGCCAGCCGGTCCACCGCGTCCACCAGATGCTCGGGCAGAATCGCCCAGCCCAGCCGCCAGCCCGGCATTCCCCAATACTTGGAGAACGAGGACACCGCAGCGGCCTCGCCGCTGACCTGAAGCGCGCTCACGGAGGGCTGGGTGTAGCTGATGCCGTGATAGATCTCGTCGCTGATCATCTGAACCCTGCTCTCCGCGCACCAGGCGCTCAGGGCGGTCAGCTGCTCACGGTCCAGCATGGTGCCGGTGGGATTGGCGGGCGAGGCGAGGATCAGCCCGTCCAGGGGCCGCTCGGCGTGCGCGGCGGCCAGCTGCTCCACAGTCGGCTGAAAGCGAACCTCAGGGCCGCAGTCCAGGTCCACGACATCGATGCCGAGGCTGGTGAGAATGTTGCGGTACGCGGGGTAGCCGGGGCGGGCGAGCGCCACCCGTGCCCCGTGGTCGAAGGCGGCGAGGAAGCTCAGCACAAAAGCGCCCGAAGAGCCGGTGGTGACCGCCACCCGCTCAGCCGGGACCTCCAGGTCATACCAGTCCCCGTAGTGGGCGGCGATCGCCTCCCGCAGGGGCCGGATGCCCAGGGCGGGGGAGTAGTTGAGCACCGTCTGGTCCGCGTGGACCCGGGCCGCGGCGTCGTTCACCGCCGGAGGTGCGCCTGAGCCGGGCTCACCCGCGGTGAGGGACACCACGTCCCGCCCGGCCGCGCGCAGCTGCTCGATCCGTCCCACAATGCGCATCACCTCGAACCCAGGAACCTGAGACCGTCGGGACGCCTGCATCGAAGGGGCTGAACGCATGCCGCACAGCCTAACCGGCAGACAGCCCCAAGCCTTCCGAGGGCCTGAACGTGGGCTGGGTTGCATGTTGTGGTCACAGTGTTAGCGTTCCCGCTCAACCCCATGCTGTAAGGAGCACTTTGGTCATGAAGAAAGCACCACTGACCAGCCTTGCCCTGGCTGGCCTGCTGTTCGGTCTCGCCGCCTGCGACAACGGCGATGCCGAAGGCGACGGCGAGGCGCCGCAGGAGCAGGCCCAGGAAGACGTTCAGCAGGAAGGCCCCGAGGGCCAGCAGGAGATGTCCGAGCCGGACCTGGGCGACCTCCCTGACGTCGTCGCCACCGTCAACGACGAGGACATCGAGGCCGAGGAGTACGAGGCCGCCTACCAGAACCAATTCATGAACGCCCAGATGATGTCGCAGATGACCGGCGAGGAGCCCGACGAGGATGAGCTCCAGGAGCAGACTCTCGAGCAGGTCATCGGCAACCGGCTGCTCATCCATGACGCCGAGGAGCAGGGCTTCGACGCCTCCGAGGAGGAGGTCGAGGAGGAGCTCGAGGCGACCGCCGAGGAGAACGGCCTCGAGTCCCTCGACCAGCTCTTCGAGATGGCCGAGGAGCAGGGCATCAGCGAGGATGAGCTGCGCGGGCAGGCCGAGGACCAGGTCCGTGTGGAGAAGCTCATCGACAGCTTTGACGTGGACGAGCCCACTGAGGAGGAGCTCGAGGAGTCCTACGAGGAGCAGGTGGCCCAGCAGCCCGAGGCTGAGGAGGGCGCCGACGGCGAGGAAGCCCCCGAGACCCCTGAGTTCGATGAGGTCCGGGATGAGATCCACGAGCAGATGATGCAGCAGCGGCAGAACGAGGCTGCTCAGGAGCACGTGGACCAGCTGCGCGAGGATGCAGACGTCGAGACCCACATCTGATCAGAGCTCCTCTGATCAGGCCTGATCACCTGAAGGGGCATGCCGCCGGATAGCCTGGGCGGCATGCCCCTTCAGCATTCTGCGCCCGCCCGCATTGTGCACGCGCTGCTGGCGCTGCTGACCCTCGCCGGGCTGGTCACCTCCCTGTACTTGGGGTGGACCCGGGACAGTGTCCTTCCTGGTGGCGTCGGCTACACCGGGGTGATCGTGGCTGGCTGGGAGCATATGCTCAACCAGCTGGCGTACTTCACGTTCCTGTCGGGTCTGATGGTGCTCATCAGCTCCGCCTGGACAGCGGTGCGGCCGGGGTCACGATCGGCCCTGCTGCAGACCGTGCGGATCTCGGGGCTGGTGTGCATCATCATCACCGGGCTCGTGTTCAATCTGCTGCTGCGCGGTCCTGCCGCTCTGACCGGGGTGATGCTCTTCAACGACACGGTCCTGCACGTGGTGGTGCCGCTGCTGGCGCCGCTGGTGTGGGCCGCAGTCGGGCCCCACGGCCGACTGAGCCTGCGCATCGTGCTGGCCTCGATGCTCATCCCCGTGGCCTGGCTGGTGGTCACCCTGGCTCGTGGGCCGCGGATGGACTGGTACCCGTACGAGATCCTCGACGTCCCCGCCCTCGGCTACGCGGGGGTGAGCGTCTACATCGTCTCGATCCTGCTGCTCTACCTGGCCCTGGCGTTCGCCTTCCTCGGCCTGGACAGGCTGCTGCTGAGGCTTGGCCGAGGCGAGCACAGGCCCGCTTAGGCGGCCTGCTGGAGCTGGCCCTCAGAGCCGCCCGATGCTGAGCCCCCGCCTCACTCAGCGGATGTCAGGACGCTGCGCAGGGAGACCCGCTGGCCGGTGCGCAGCAGGGAGCGGCTGTAGATCCGGGCGGCCAGCAGCATCACCAGGGCCGCGCCGGCCAGCAGGGCGATCATCGCGAACACCGGCTCGAACCACGCCACCTCCTCGAAGAACAGCCGGACCGGCATCGCCACCGGAGCGGTGAACGGGATGTAGGAGGCCACCTGCATCACCCGCTCGTTCTCGGCGAAGAACAGCACCAGGAAGTACGGCAGCATCACCAGCATCATCGTCGGCAGCATCACCGGCCCCGAATCCTCCTGCCGGGACACCAGTGAGGCCCCGGCGGCATACATCGACGCGACCAGCACGAATCCCGGCAGGAAGAACACCACAAACCACAGCATGGGCGCTGAGAGCAGGCCCAGCAGCTCCGTCTGCCCGGTGATCATCAGCCCAGCCGCCGCCGCACCGGCGATCACCACCGCCTGGCCGATCGCCATCAGCGTGTTGCCCAGCACCTTGCCCACCAGCAGCGACCGTGCCGAGATGGTGGAGAGCAGGATCTCCACCACCCGAGACTGCTTCTCCTGGATGGTGTTCTGCTGGATCACCGTGCCCGATCCGATCGTGAGCATCATGAACACCAGCCCGAAGAGGAACGGCACCACGAACCGCAGGGGGGCCTGCTCGTCCGGCTCCTCCAGGGTGGCGGTGGTCGGCTGGGCGGAGAGCATGTTCACGATGTCGTACGGGACCTGCTCCCGGCCGATCACGTGGAAACCGGTGGGGGACTCCTCGCTCGAGGTGATGACGGCCTCCGCCTCACCCGCGTAGAGCCGCTCCACCGCGTCGTCGCGGGAGTCGGCGGTCGTCACGCTCAGCGGCAGGCCCTCGAGGGTGTCCAGCTGCGCCTCGCCCAGCTCGGCGGCCGCAACTTCAGCATCCTCCGGCTCGCCGCCGCCGAAGGCGGACATCAGCAGGATCCCGCCGAGCACGATGATCACCGTGACCGCAACGCTGATCAGGAACGCCTTGGAGCGGACCTGAGTGGTGATCTCACGCTCGGCCACCAGCAGCGCGGCCCGGCCCGGCCCGGGCGCTTCGGGGGCGGGGGAGGCCTGCGGGGCAGCGGTGCTCATCGGGCGAGCTCCTCAGCGTTCTCGGCGGAAACGTCCTTGAAGATCTCCGAGAGCGTCGGAAGCACCGGCCGGAAGCTGCGCACCGGGCCCCGCTGAGCGGCTGCGGCCAGCACCTGCTGGGCGGCCTCCTCCTCTGCCCGGAAGAGGGCGCGTCCGCCGGTCTGCTCATCCACGGCGACGTTCGGGATCATGCGGACCCATCCGGCGTCCTCGGTGATCAGCTCATAGCGCCGGGTGCCATGCCGTTCGCGCAGCTCCTCCCGCGGACCCGCAGCGAGGACCCTGCCCGAGCCGATGATCACCAGGTCATCGCAGAGACGCTCGACCACGTCGAGCTGGTGCGAGGAGAACAGCACCACGGCCCCGCCGGCGGCGTGCTCCCTCAGCACGCCCAGCACCACCTCCACGGCCATGGGGTCCAGCCCGGAGAACGGCTCGTCCAGCACCAGCACGTCCGGCTGGTGCACCAGCGCTGCGGCGACCTGGACCCGCTGCTGATTGCCCAGGGAGAGCGACTCGAGCGCGTCCTCGGCCCGGCCGCCGAGGCCCAGCCGCTTCAGCAGGCTGACGGCGCGGGCGCGTGCCCGGCTCCGCGGGAAGCCGTGCAGACGGGCCAGGTAGGCCAGCTGCTCAGCCAGGGGCATCTTGGGGTAGAGGCCGCGCTCCTCCGGCATGTAGCCGAACCGGGT
This sequence comes from Nesterenkonia populi, assembly GCF_007994735.1. Classification (NCBI taxonomy): domain Bacteria; kingdom Bacillati; phylum Actinomycetota; class Actinomycetes; order Micrococcales; family Micrococcaceae; genus Nesterenkonia; species Nesterenkonia populi. The sequence goes on from NZ_VOIL01000001.1 coordinate 986,118, forward strand.
GCGGGAGGCGGGGGAGAGAGCCTCCCCGTCCAGCAGCACCTGCCCGGAGTCGGCGTTGAGCACCCCGAGGATGATGCGCATCGTGGTGGTCTTGCCGGCCCCGTTGCCGCCCACAAAGCCGGTCAGCTGACCGCGGGCGGCGCTGAGGGAGACATCGTGGAGCACCTGCCGGCCGGAGTAGGACCGGCACACCTTGCGCAGCTCGAGCATGCTCTCAGCCTAGCGCCGAGGGCCTCAGCCGAACTGTTTGGCCAGCTGGGCGGCCAGCCCGGTGTACTCCGCCGGGGTCAGCCCCCTCAGGCGGTCCGCGGCGGCGGGCGAGAGGCCCAGACCGGTGACGAACTCCTGGAGCTTCTCGGCGTCCGCCCGGCGGCCCCGGGTCAGCTCCTTGAGCCGCTCGTAGGGGTTCTCCATCCCTTCGGTGCCGGCAATCGCCTCGGCGCGCATGACCGTCTGGACGGCCTCGCCGAGCACCTCCCAGTTCGCGTCGAGGTCAGCGGCGATGGTCTCCTCGGCGACGTCGAGCTGCTTGAGCCCCTTGGTCACGTTGGACAGCGCCAGCACAGAGTGGCCGATGCCGGTGCCGATGTTGCGCTGGCCGGATGAGTCGGTGAGGTCGCGCTGCCAGCGGGACTCCACCAGGGTCGCCCCCAGGGTGTCGAGCAGGGCGCTGGAGATCTCCAGGTTCGCCTCGGCGTTCTCGAACCGGATCGGGTTGACCTTGTGCGGCATGGTGGAGGAGCCGGTGGCGCCGGCTACAGGGATCTGCTTGAAGAATCCGATGCTGATGTAGCTCCAGATGTCCACGCACAGCCCGTGCAGGATCCGGTTGAAGCGGGAGATGTCCGCGTAGAGCTCCGCCTGGAAGTCGTGGGATTCGATCTGGGTGGTCAGCGGGTTGAACGTCAGCCCCAGCTTCTCCACGAAGGACTGTGCGATGCCGGGCCAGTCGGCCTCCGGCGCTGCGGCCAGATGAGCGGCGTAGGTGCCGGTGGCGCCGTTGATCTTGCCCAGGTACTCCTGCTGCTCGATGCGGCGCACCTGCCGGCCCAGCCGGTGGACGAAGACCGCAATCTCCTTGCCCAGGGTTGAGGGGGTGGCCGGCTGGCCGTGGGTGCGGGAGAGCATCGGCACCTCGGCGGCCTGCTCCGCCATGGAGCTCAGCCCTTCGAGCATGGTGCGGGCCTCCGGCAGCCACACCTGCTCCACCGCGTCACGGATCCCGACCGCGTAGGAGAGGTTGTTGATGTCCTCAGAGGTGCAGGCGAAGTGCACCAGCGGCTTCAGCCCGCCCAGCTCCAGAGAGTCCAGGCGGCGGGCGATGAAGTACTCGACTGCCTTCACGTCATGCACGGTCTCCGCCTCAATGGTGCCGAGCTCGGCGATCGCGTCGGTGCCGAAGCCGGTGACGATGCCGCGCAGGCCCCGAATCTGCTCCTCGGTGAGCCGGGGCAGGCCGGGCAGCACCTGCTGCTCGCACAGATGGATGAACCACTCCACCTCCACGTGGATCCGGTTGCGGTTCAGCGCCGCCTCCGAGAGGTGATCCACCAGGGGCGCGACGGCGCTGCGGTAGCGGCCGTCCAGCGCCCCCAGGGCGATCGTCGGCTCAGCGGCGGCGAGGGAGACACGGTCCTGGGCGGCAGAGTGCGCAGAGGTCAGCATGGTCCACATTCTTCCACTTTGCGGGGGAGCGCGACGCCGGCCCGTTGGGTCTTCCACACCTTTCCGCGGGTGAGAGGGCCACTCCGGGTGCTCCACACCCTGATGCGCCCGCGACCGCCGTCGTGGCTCCGCATCCTAATGTTTCTGCAGATCGAGGCGGAGCAGCGGGGCAGCGGAGGGGGCAGAGCATGGTGGCATCAGCAGCGGTTCAGCAGCTGGACCAGATGGTGGAGGACTACCGGGCAGCCGCTGAGCAGCTCGGCGCCGTCTCTGCTCTGCACACGGTGTACGCCGCACACATCGTCCACGCCTCAGGCGTCGAATGGGAATCCCAGGCAGCAGGCGCCTTCCGCACCGTCATGGGAACTTTGGAGGGTCATGGGGCCAGCATCCAGGAGCAGGCCCAGGAGCTGCGCGAGGAGGCTCTGCTCATCGCCGGGGAGCTTGCCGCGCTCGCAGACCAGGCCAGGCAGTGGCACGCGGCCCTGACGCTGGCGGCCAGCCTGGACTTCGGCGCGATCTTCGAGACCTTCGCTGAGGAGGCCCAGGGGCGGGCGGCCCGGGCCGCGCTGGAGACAGCGATGGGCTCCGCCGAGATCTTCGCCGACTTCGTGAGCAGCGACACGGCCGCACCGCTCCGGCACGCCATCCAGCGCCTTCCCGGGCTGACTTCCTGAGAAAGGATCTCCCATGCCTCTTGCTTCTGCCCCGAGCAGCCGGGCGCCCGCTGATGAGAGCCCGGACATGACCGTGCGGGTCCGCGGCGGTCCGACCAGCATCAACCTTGCTTGGGATGCGCTCGCCCAAGCGTCGGTCCACCTGGGCCAGGCGGTCACCACGATGCAGGCCCAGAGCTCCCACCTCGCCCACGCCGACCGCAGAACGACCCCGCCGGCACCCACCTGGAGGTACCCCGGCTTCAAAGCCCGTGTCGGAGCGCTCCGGTTTCGGGCCGGCGCTGCAGCCTGGGGTCTCGCGGAGGCCGTGACGGGCGTCGATGAGGCCCATGAGGCCTACCGGGAGGTTGAGGCGGCGGCCCAGCGATGGATGGAAGCCCTCAAGCGCGTCACCCCTTGGGGTCAGCTTCCGATGCTGGAGGCCATCCTCGAGGGGAACTGGCTCTACGCGCGTGACTACGGGGCAGCCACCATCGCCATGACGCTTCCCACTGCGGCTGAGGCTTCGTGGCTGCTGCCTCAGGGACGGGCAGGCCGAGGAGCTTTTGAAGCCCGGCTGCGCGTGGAAGCGATGATGCGCGCCGCCGGATACGGCGGCAGCCTGGGCGCGGAGACCCTGCTGGGCGAGTACGAGCTGCAGGTCACCGGTACCGAAGAGGCCGGCGCGGAGGTCTTCGACGGAACCCGCGGCGGCTTCTACGAGACGATGGCCGGCTACTCGGATCAGGGAGACGTCGTCGTCGCGGAGATCGACAGTGGGGAGGGGGACCCTGTCTACGCGGTCTATATCCCCGGGCTGGACCTCGACGAGCACACCGCGGAGGACGGGCTCGATCCTCTGGCCAGCCGGGGCCTGCTCACCACTGCGGACGCCTTCGCCAACGATTCGGCGAACGTGGACCGGATCGCGGATCAGGCGCTCCGGGACGCCGGGGCTGAGGAGGGGGCTGACGTGATGCTCTCCGGGTTCAGCCAGGGCGGACTGGCCGTCACCAACCTGCTGAAGGGCTCCACCACCGCTGAGCGGTACAGCGTCCGCACCGCCGACAGCCTCGGCGCCCCGGCCACCAGCGAGGACATCGATCATGACGCGGCCATCGTCCACATGGGAGACCGCAACGACGTCGTCACCTGGCTGAAGGGAGGCCGCAACAGCCCCTCATCCAACAGGGTGGACATCGACGTCGACTACAAAGGCGACGGGCCGCGAGCCGGAAGCGCAAGCGGCTTGGCGGACTCCGGGAGAAGCTATGCCGAGCATGGCAGGAAGCCGATCGATGAGCTCAGGGATACCCAGGACTTCATCGAGGAGGAAGGGATGAGCCTCCGGTTCCAGGCCCACGACTTCGAGCACAACCTGAACATCGTCAGGGAGGTCGACGAGAACCCGGAGAAATACCTCGACGAGGGGCAGCGCCAGGTGGCCGAGGAGTTCGCCGGGCTCGTGAGGGGAACGGCGAAGATCTACGTCAGTGAGTCGGAGTACCGGCCCGGATAGGCCTCAGGCCCGTTCGGTCTGCAGGAACGTGCCCAGCAGCGCCGAGACCAGCGCGACGACGATCGCGCCCAGCACGCCGTCCCAGAAGAAGCTGTCGATGACGAACTCCACCCCCGGGATCAGCGCGGTGACCAGCCACCCGGTGAGCATCAGCATCGCCGCGTTGATGACGATCGCGAAAAGCCCCAGGGTCAGACAGGTGATGGGCATCGCCAGGAATGACAGCACCGGCTTGATGATCGCGTTGACCACGCCGAAGACTGCGCCCACCACCAGATAGGCCAGGACCACCATCAGCGGCTCCTGGCTCCAGCCGCTCACCCAGATGCCGGGAACGAGGGTGGCCGCCCAGACGGCCAGGGCGTTCAGAATGATCACCAGTAGGATTCTCACAGTCCCGATCCTAATGGTTTGTACCTTGTCAGCACCTGGAAGCCTTCCCCAGCTATGAGAAGGTGAGCGGGACCGCCGTCGCCGCCGAGAGGAGCCCGCCTGTGCAGCCTGTCCAGCTGCTCGCCGAAGACGGCACGCTGACCGAGCACGAGACCTACAGCCCCTACCTTCAGGGGCTCGACGACGACGCCCTGCGCGGCCTCTACCGGCACATGGCCGTGGAGCGCCGTTTCGACGCCGAGGCCACCAGCCTCCAGCGGCAGGGCCAGCTCGCACTCTGGGCGCCGGCCACCGGCCAGGAAGCAGCCCAGATCGGAACCATCGCCGCCCTGAACCCCACCGACCGGGTCTTCCCCACCTACCGCGAGCACGCCATGGCGCTCTATCGCGGCATCAGCCCCGAGGAGCTGATGACTCTCTTCCGGGCCACCGCCCACTCCGGCTGGGACCCCAACGCCTACAACTTCCACCTCTACGCGATCGTGCTGGCCTCCCAGACCCTGCACGCCGCAGGCTGGGCCATGGGCATCCAGCAGGACCTGCGCCTCAACGCCCTGCCCCGGGACCGGGCCGCAGACGAGATCGTGCTCGCATGCCTGGGCGACGGCGCCTCATCCCAGGGCGACATCCACGAATCCATGGTGTTCGCCGCCTCCTACCAGCTGCCCATGCTCTACCTCATCCAGAACAACCACTGGGCGATCTCCGTGCCCGCCCGCACCCAGTCCCGCGTACCGCTGGCTGACCGTGCCGCCGGCTACGGCTTCGAAGGCATCCGGGCGGACGGCAACGACGTCCTGGCCAGCTACGCCGTCGCCGCCGCGGCGGCCGAGAGCATCCGCGCGGGGAAGGGGCCCAAGCTCATCGAATCGGTGACCTACCGGATCGGAGCGCACACCACCGCAGACGATCCCAGCAAGTACCGGGCGGCCGAAGAGCTGCAGGAATGGTCCTCCAAGGACCCCATCACCCGGTACCGGACCTGGCTGACCGCCGCAGACAAGGCGGACCAGGCCTTCTTCGACGAGGTGAAGGAAGAGGCCGAGGACCTGGCCGCAGACCTGCGCCGGACCGTGCCCGCCATGCAGTCCATCGACATTGAGCGGGTCTTCGACACCGTCTACGCCGAGCCGCACCGCCAGGTCGAGACGGAGAGGGCCTGGCTGAAGGACTACGAGGCAGGCTTCGCCGAGGAGGAGGGCCGGAAGTGACAGCAGAATCCTCGGAGGCAGCCGTGCGCACTCTGCCCCTGGCCAGGGCGATCAACGCCGCCCTGCGCGACGAGCTCTCCGCTGACGAGAAGACCCTCCTCATCGGTGAGGACATCGGCGCCCTCGGGGGAGTCTTCCGCGTCACCGACGGGCTTCAGACTGACTTCGGCGAGCACCGGGTCATCGACTCCCCCCTGGCGGAGTCTGGAATCCTCGGCACCAGCATCGGGATGGCGATGCGCGGCTACCGGCCCGTCGCCGAGATCCAGTTCGACGGATTCGTCTTCCCCGCCTACAACCAGATCACCACCCAGCTCGCCAAGATCCACAACCGCACTGACGGCGCAATCCGGGTCCCCGTCACCATCCGTATCCCCTACGGCGGGCACATCGGCTCCATCGAGCACCACTCCGAATCCCCGGAGGCCCTCTTCGCGCATACTGCTGGGCTGCGGATCATCACCCCCTCATCGGCTCAGGACGCCTATTGGATGACCCGGCAGGCCATCGTCTGCGACGACCCCGTCATTGTCTTCGAGCCCAAGCGCCGCTACTGGCTCAAGGGCGAGGTCGACACAGCAAACCCCGCCCCCGACGCGTTCACCGCTCAGGTGCTCCGGGAGGGCACCGACGCCACCATCGCCGCCTACGGACCCCTCGTGCCGGTCGCGCTCGCCGCCGCGGAGGCTGCATCCGTCCAAGGCCGCAGCGTCGAAGTGGTCGACGTCCGCTCCATCAGCCCCCTGGACGACGAGACCATCGCCCGCTCGGCGGCGAAGACCCGGCGACTCGTCGTCGCGCACGAGGCTCCCACGTTCGGAGGCTTCGGCGCGGAGATCGCTGCCCGGGTGACCGAACGGGCATACCACCGCCTGGCCGCGCCGGTGCTGCGGGTCGGCGGCTTCCACATGCCGTATCCGCCCTCCGGGCAGGAGCACCGCTACCTGCCGGACATCGACCGGATGCTCGAGGCCGTCGAGCGTGCCTTCGCCTACCAGAACGGAGTCGTCCGGTGACACGCACCTTCATGCTGCCCGATGTCGGAGAGGGCCTCACCGAGGCCGAGATCACCTCCTGGAAGGTCGCACCGGGGGAGACGGTCGAGGTCAACCAGATCGTCTGCGAGATCGAGACCGCCAAATCTCTGGTCGAGCTCCCCGTCCCCTTCGCCGGGGAGGTCGTCGGACTGCTGGCCGAGGAGGGCGAGACGGTCGAGGTCGGCAAGCCGCTGATCCGGATCGCAGGGGAGGGCGATGACGCCGGCCCCGCGCCCAGCGAGGAGGAGAGCGGCGCGTCGTCCTCTCAGGAGGAGGGCGGCCAGGCGCTGGTGGGCTCCGGTCCCAAGGCTGATTCCGCGAAGCATCGCCCACGGGTGCGCCCCACCGCGCCGGACGTCATCGATGCGGCCGCGCTGGGCCTGGAGGAGGACGTCGCGGCGCCGCGGCCGCCGGGGCTGCAGACCACGGACCTCGCGGACATCGTCTCCAAGGCGAGCCCGCCGGTGCGCGCCCTGGCGAAGCGGCTCGGCGTCGCCGTCTGGGAGCTCGTCGGCTCCGGACGGAACGGGCAGATCACCCGGGACGACGTGGAGCGGCAGGCCCGGGCGAAGAAGGCGCAGCAGGACAAGGGGCAGACCCCGCGCGCCGGCGCACCGACCTCCCAGGGGCGCCCGCCCACGCCGCAGGAGATCGGGCTGCTCTATGACGGGCCGCGTGAGGAGAACGTGCAGGTCCGGGGAGTGCGGAAGGCCACCGCCCTCAACGTCGCCGCCTCAGCTCAGAACGTCCCGCACGTCTCCGTCTTCAAAGAGGTGGACGTCACCCGCACCATGGAGCTGCGCACCGCCCTGAAGCAGGACCCGTCGTACCAGGGGCTGAGCGTCTCGCCGATGCTGTTCGCCGCCAAAGCGATCATCTGGGCTGCGCGCCGCAACCCGCAGGTCAACGCGACATGGCATGAGACCCACTACACCCTGCGGAACTATGTGAACCTCGGGATCGCCGCCGCGACCCCCCGGGGGCTGATGGTCCCGGTGATCCATGAGGCCCATACGTACAACACGCAGGGGCTGGCCGCTGCGATCACCCAGCTGACCGTGGACGCCCGGGACGGGCGCACCACCCCCGGCGAGATGCAGGGCGGGACCATCTCCATCACCAACATCGGCACCCTGGGCCTGGACTCGGGCACGCCGATCCTGCCTCCGGGCCAGGCGAGCATCGTTGCCCTGGGCGCGGTCCGGAAGAGGCCTTGGGTGGTGGACGGCCAGATCGTCCCTCGTGACGTGATGGTCATCGGAGGGTCCTTCGACCACCGGCTCATCGACGGCGACCAGGCCGGATCCTTCATCTCCGATGTTGCCAAGGTGATGGAGGAGCCGGGCCTTCTGCTGGACTGATGCCGGGGCGGGGGCAGGCGTCCTTCAGTAGTCGACTTCTGGTTCGATCTCGTTGATCTGCAGGGGTTCGTCCTGGCCGATGCCGAGCTGCTCGACGAGGCTGGAGCCGTTCACCCGGATCTCGGCCTGGTCCGCGCCGGTGGCGACGCGGGCGGTGGTTTCGATCTGCTTGAGCACCTGCCAGGCCTGGCATCCGTCAGCGGTGGGGGGCTGCCCGGACAGCTCGACGACGACGGTGCTGCCGGAGAGCTCGACGTCTTCGAGAGAGAGGCTCGCGGCGGCCAGGGAGTTGATGAAGGCGGGGCTTCCGTGCTGGCCGTACTGGTCGTCGAGGAGGAACTCGAGAGCGGCCTCGGCCGGGTCCTCGACGACCATGGGCGTGGTGCGGACCACAGAGATCCGGTCCTCGCACCCGAAGGATCCGGTGCGTGCGATCTCTGTCAGATGCGGGTCGGGCTGCTCGGGCTGGGGCTCGAAGGGGTCTCCGGGGGCGTCGTCGGCTTCGCCGATTCCACCGTCGTCAAGGGGCGCGGCCTCGTCCTGGCCGGCCGGACTGATGAATCCGAGGGGCAGGCGGACGGAGTCGTCGTCTTCGAACTCCGGCGCGGGGACGGGATTGTCGTAGTCCTGGGCGCCCTCATCCTGCTCGGCCTCGGGTCCGACGCCCTGTGCAGTCCCGTCGTCTTCTTGCCCCTGCCCGCAGCCGGTGAGAGCCAGCGTGAGCGCGAGAGCGGCGCTCAGGGGGCAGTACAGGCGGAGAATAGGCACCAGAAAAGAGTACGCCAGAGCATCGGCGCAGCAGAAAATTTCCCGCAGCGCCGCGAAGCCCTTTTGAGGAGAACTGCGTCGCTATGCGGCATCTGAGAAGAGGAGGGGCGAGGTGGGGGCGGTGAACGGGGGCCGCCCCCACCTCTATTGAGAAGGAGTCCGGATGCCGCACGGAGGGGGTGGGATGGTTGGCACCCAGCCTCAACTTCTCAACTATTCAGAGTGTGACTCAGAGGGAACGGAAGCTCTGGGTCACGTCTGTATTCAGGGGTAACAGGAATGAGCTGTAAGTCATTCCCACGGATTTGCTTCAAATCTGAAGCGCTCCGTTGTGCCTATAGTTTGCGGCTGGGAGAGGGGGTGTGTCAAGCGGTGCTTTCCGCCTCTCAGCAGGCGTCCGGGCTAGGCTGGGGGCATGCCGATCCGGAACCGTCGAGCCGCTGCACTGCCGGCCAAATTGTCTCGTTCGTGGCTGCTGATCAACGCTGCGCGGCAGGAGGATTTCGCTCCTGGGCTGGCCTCTGAGGCGGACTCGGTGATCTTCGACCTGGAGGCCTCGGTCCCTGCGGCGGGGAAGGCCTCCGCCCGGGAGTCGGTGCTCAATGCCCTGAACGGGGGTATGACGGCGTGGGTGCGGATCAGCCCGACGACGTCGGAGCACTGGGAGGATGACGTGAAGGCGCTCTCAAAGGCGGATGGTCTCCGGGGGGTCATGCTCGCGGAGACGGAGCGGCCGGATCAGGTGACGTACACGGCGATGCGCCTGAAGGCAGGCACCCCGGTGATCGCGCTGATCGAGTCGGCGCTGGGGGTGGAGAACGTCACCCAGATCGCTTCGGCGCCGGGGACGTTCCGGCTGGCTTTCGGCACAAACGACTTTCGCAAGGATGTGGGCGTTTCGGCGGACCCGATGGCGTTGGCGTATGCCCGATCCCGTCTGGTGATCGCTTCGCGCGTGGGCGGCCTGCCGGGCGCTATCGACGGCCCTGCTGAGGCGAACGCCTCGGAGCACGCGGTGGCCGAGGCGTGCCGGGTGACTGCGGAGATGGGCATGACGGGCAAGCTTTCCCTGAACCGTGCGCAGGTGGAGCAGGTCAACACAGGTCTCGCCCCCTCGGAGGAGGAGCTGCAGTGGGCCCGTGAGGTGCTCGAGGCGCACGAGTCAGGTGCTGCCATCGGCGACGGGTCCTACCTGCCGCGCCTGGCCCGCGCCCAGAAGATCGCCAGCCTCGGCGACAGCTACGGCCTCTGGAACGCCTGAGGGTACGCGTCAGCGGGCAGTGAGTGCTGCGCCGCCAGCACACGGCCCGCAGGCTGGTCGGAAGGGCCCCGCCGGGGAGCAGGCTCAGCCCTTGCTGAGCTTGAGATCCGCATCGAGGAACTCCTGCTCGGCCCGTGCGGCCTCGGCGGCGGCTGCTCGCTGCTCCTCAAGCGCTCGAAGCTCCACGCGACGGATCTTCCCGGAGATCGTCTTCGGCAGGTCGGTCAGCTCGATGCGGCGGACCCGTTTGAACGGCGGCACAGAGTCCCGGCAGTGCTGGAGGATCGACGTCGCGGTCTCCTCATTCCACTGGTAGCCGCCGGTCAGGGTGACGAATGCCTTGGGCACCGAGAGCCGCAGGTGATCAGGGGAGGGCACTACCGCGGCCTCGGCCACGGCCGGGTGCTCCACCAGCACCGACTCCAGCTCGAAGGGGGAGATCCGGTAGTCGGAGGATTTGAAGACGTCGTCGGAGCGGCCCACATAGGTGAGCACCCCGGACTCCTCCCGCCGGACCACATCACCGGTGTGGTAGACGCCGCCGCGGAAGACCTCGGAGGTTCGTCCGGCGTCGCCGTAGTAGGACTTGAACAGCCCCAGGGGGCGGTCCGGGCCCTGCTCCTGGGTCGCGCGCAGGCACAGCTCGCCCTCATCGGCCTCGGCGCCGGTCTGCGGGTCGATCAGCACCACCTCGTAGCCGGGCAGCGGCCGTCCCATGGAGCCGGAGACCACCTCCTGGCCGGGAGTGTTGGCGACCTGCAGCGTGGACTCGGTCTGCCCGTAGCCGTCACGGATGGTGGTGCCCCAGGCCTTCTCCACCTGAGTGATGACCTCGGCGTTCAGCGGCTCCCCGGCGGAGACGGTGACCCGCGGCGGGCGTGCCAGCTGGGCCAGGTCCGCCTGGATGAGCATCCGCCAAACAGTGGGCGGGGCGCAGAAGCTGGTCACCCCGTGCCGGTCCATGTTCTCCATCAGCGCTGCGGGGTCGAAGCGCCCGTAGTTGTACACGAAGATCGTCGCCTCGGCGATCCACGGGGCGAAGAAGCTGGACCAGGCGTGCTTGCCCCAGCCCGGCCCAGCCACGTTCAGGTGCACGTCCCCGGGCTGGATGCCGATCCAGTACATGGTGGTCAGGTGCCCCACCGGGTAGGAGGTGTGGGTGTGCTCCACCAGCTTCGGCAGGCTGGTCGTGCCGGAGGTGAAGTACAGCAGCAGGGTCTCGTGAGCCGCGGAGGGCGCGTCCGGGGTGAAGGCTGAGGGCGACGCGTAGGCCTCCGGGAAGCGCAGCACACGCCGTGGGGCGCCGGCGGGGGAGGAGACGGCGGGCGTCTCAGCGTCGGGGGTGTAGTGCCCAGGGACGTGGATGAGAGTGATGTCCCCCTCCACCTCGGCGAACTTCTCGCAGTCCGGGCCGGCTGCCACCGCCCAGGTCGCCTCGCCGCGGGTCACCCGGTCCTGCAGGTCAGCCGGGCCCATCTGGGTGGTGGTGGGGATCAGCACGGCTCCGAGCTTGATGCCGGCGAGCATGGCCTCCCAAAGCTCCACCTGGTTACCGAGCATCAGAATGATCCGGTCGCCGCGCTTCACCCCGGCCTCGCGCAGCCAGTTGGCCGCACGGTTGGAGGTCTCGGACAGCTCAGCGAAGGTGCGCCGCAGCACCGAGCCGTCCGCCTCGGCGATGATCAGCGCATCCTGTCCGGCCCGCTCCGGGGTGGAGGCGACGGCGTCGAACCAGTCCAGTCCGAAGTTGAAGTGCTCCAGCCGCGGCCAGGCGAACTCCGCCCGGGCCCGCTCATAGTCGCTCTGGCAGGCCACGAGCTGGTCGCGGGCGGCGCGGAAGGCCTCGGTGGGGGATGAGAGAGTCTGTTTCACAGTCGGATATGTCCTTCGAAGTCAGCTGGCAGCGCGGCGTCCGTCACAGCTTAGAGCCTCATCAGCCGCGCCCTGCTGGTGCGGTGCCCATGATTCCGCATAGTGATCCTTATATGATCGGGACAATATTTCTATTGCCGGGAGGATGAATGCAGAGCACTGAGGAGAGCTCCGGCGTATCCCTGCGCATCTCCTCCCCGGTGCTGATCCTCGCCGGGCCCTCGCCGGCCTCGAGCGAGCTCACCGCCAGGCTGCGCAGCCTGGACGTCAAAGTCCTCACCGCCTCATCCGCGGACGCAGCCGTGCAGCTCGCCGACGAGGAGGAGGTCCATCTGCTGGTCGCTGACGCCCGCGCCTCGCGCCGCATCGCCGAGCTCGACGATGCCGTCGCCCGCCTCCGCGAAGGGCGCGCGGAGATGGCCGCGCTGCTGTGGTTCGACTCCGACGCGCCGGACGAGGAGATCCTCGGGCTCTGCACCTCAGCGGATGACCACATGGCCGCGCACATCGGGGTGGATGAGTCGCTGCGGCGCCTGCACCTGCTCACCGGCCGGATTCCGGAGAGCCGCGACGGCGAGCGTCTGGTGGTCGGCGACCTGGAGCTGGATACCCACAGCCGCACCGTCACCCGGGCGGGGGTGGACATTGACCTCTCCGACACCGAGTTTCGGCTCCTGCGGCTGCTGATGCGTCACGCTCGTACAGTCCTGCCCAAGTCGCAGATCCTTCAGGAGGTCTGGGAGTACGAGTTCGCGGGGCAGGCGAACCTCGTGGAGCTCTATATCTCCTATGTGCGGAAGAAGATCGAGAGCGGAATGCCGCGGATGATCCATACCGTCCGCGGCGCCGGCTACGTTCTGCGTCCCGCCAGCGATTAGCTCCTGCCTGCGCCGCACACGTCTCTCGGGCCGCAGAGGCTTCGGCCGGCCTTCACGCCTGAAGCCGGGTCACGTGCGTGATGGCCGCCGAGCCGTGAGGGTTGCGGCGGCTCCCAGCACGATGGCGAGCAGGGCCAGGAGCGTAGCCCACAGGCTCGCGCCGGTCTGGGCGAGCGCTGCGTCGTTCTCGTTCTGCGTCTCGGACTCGTCCTGGTCCTCGTCCGAGGGCTCGGCCGCCTCGTCCTCCTCAGCCCCGCCGGGGACGTGCGGGTTGCCGCTGGAGGGGTCCATCAGCCCGGAGATCCCCGGGAGGGTCAGCCCGTAGCCGTCGCCCGCCTGGGGGGTCGGGGTGCTCGCCGAGGTGTCCGGGGCGCCCGGCACAGACAGGTCCCCCGGGCTGGAGGCCGGCGTGCTCCCAGGACCGTCCTCAGTGGGGGTGGGGGCGCCTCCGCCGTTCGGAGCCTCAGTGCCAGGGTCCTCAGCGCCCGGCGACTCGGGGTCGGGCGATTCCGTGCCCGGGTCGGTCGGCGAGCCGGTGGGCTCCTCCGGAGGAGGCGAGGTGGGTGCGTCCTGGCCGTACACGGTGAAGGTGATCGAGCAGGCGTCGGTCTCTCCGTCGGGGGAGGTGCCGCTGACGGTGAAGACATCCTGTCCGGTGCTGCTCAGCGAGTCGGGCGCGGTGTAGGTGACCTGGTTGCCGGAGAGGGACACGCTCCCTCCCAGGGAGGAGGGGGCCCCGGGGGACAGCTGAGTGCCGCTCGGGGCGCTGACCGTCACGGTCGTGGTTTCCCCGGGGTACAGGGAAGCGTTCCCGCCGCAGGTGATGCTGAACTCAGTCGGCGCCTCAGTGGGCGTCTCGGTCTCCGTAGGGGTAGGTGACGGCTCATCCGTGGCCGGCGGCGTCTCGGTCTCCGTAGGGGTAGGTGACGGTTCATCCGTGGCCGGCGTCGTCGGGTCAGGAGGGGAAGTCTCAGTGGGTGACCCGTCCTCCGTGGGCACGGGAGCGACCGTGTCGTTCTGAGCGGCGTTGTCCTCCTCCCCGGGTTCGTAGGTTGGGGGGCTCTCCGCGGCAGGCGGCTCGCCGGTCTCAGTGGCCTGTGCGGCGGCCGCACCGGCAAACAGGCACAGTGCGGCGAGGAGGGGGACCGCTGCTGCTGATCGTGCGTGCACGGCCGAAAGTCTACAGTGTGGTAACACCCATTTTCAGGCCAGACGCTCCGGCGGAGATGCGGTCAGCGAGGGGTCAGTCTGCGCAAGGCCCCCGATGACGGCGTCGACGGCGGCCATCGTCTCCTCCGAGAGCTTCACACCCGCCGCCGCGACGTTCGAGGCGATCTGCTCCGGGCGGGAGGCGCCCACCAGGGCAGAGGCCACATTCGGGCGGCTGAGCACCCAGGCGATCGCCAGCTGCGCCAGGGTCAGCCCGTGCTCCTCCGCAATGGGCCTCAGCCGCTGGACCGCGGTGAGGATCTCCTCGTTGAGATACTTCTCCACGAAATGCGCCGACTCCTCGTGCGCAGCCCGCGAGCCCGCCGGGTACGGCTGGCCCGGCAGGTACTTGCCGGTCAGCACGCCCTGGGCGATCGGCGACCAGACGATCTGGCTGACCCCCAGCTCCTCCGAGGCGGGGATCACCTCCGGCTCGATCACCCGCCACAGCATGTTGTACTGCGGCTGGTTGCTGATCAGCTGGATGCCCAGCTCCTCCGCCAGCGCGTGCCCGGCCCGGATCTGCTCGGCGTTCCACTCGCTGACACCGATGTAGAGCGCCTTGCCCTGCCGCACCACGTCGGCGAACGCCTGCATGGTCTCCTCCAGCGGCGTCGCGAAGTCGAAGCGGTGCGCCTGGTACAGGTCCACATAGTCGGTGCCCAGCCGCCTCAGCGAGCCGTTGATGGACTCCATGATGTGCTTGCGGCTCAGCCCGGTGTCGTTGTGGCCCTTCGGCCCGGTGGGGAAGTACACCTTGGTGAGGATCTCCAGGGACTCGCGCCGCTGGCCCTTCAGCGCATCGCCGAGAACCTCTTCGGCGACCGTGTTCGCGTAGACGTCCGCGGTGTCGAAGGTGGTGACCCCCGCCTCCAGCGCAGCGTGCACGCACTGCACGGCGACCTCGTTCTCCACCTGGGAGCCGTGCGTCAGCCAGTTGCCGTAGGTGATCTCCGAGACCTTCAGGCCGGAATTGCCGAGGTGTCTGAACTCCATGCGCCCACCCTACTCCGGCGCTCCTCGCTGGTAGGTTGCCTGCATGGCAGACCTTCCGGTGATCACAGTCCTGCGCCCCTCCGACGACTCTGTGCCCCTGGCCGTGCCGCCCGGGCTCGAGCGGCTCGACGGACGAGCAGAGATCCGCTTCACCGACGCTGAGGGTCTCCCCGAAGCGGTCCGCGGAGCCGATGCCCTCTTCCTCTGGGACTTCTTCTCCGAAGCCGTCCAGAAGGCCTGGCCGAATGCCGACCGGCTGACATGGATCCATGTGGCAGCCGCCGGGGTGGACAAGCTGATCTTCGACGAGCTCGCCGCCTCCGAGGTCGTCGTCACCAACGCGCAGGGGACCTTCGACCGGCCCATCGCCGAATGGGTGCTCGCCGCCGTCCTGGCGGAGGCCAAAGACTTCGCCGCCGGGTTCCGGTACAAGGCCCAGAAGGCCTGGAACCATCGGGAGACCAGGCGAGTCCAGGGAACGACGGCGATCGTCGTCGGCACCGGCGCCATCGGCCGCGAGACCGCCCGGCTGCTGCGCGCCGTGGGCATCCAGGTCCGCGGAGCAGGGCGCACCGCACGGGAGGACGACCCGGACTTCGGCGTCGTCGTTCCCTCCGCTGAGCTCGCCGACCATGTGGGCGAGGCCGACATCCTCGTCAACGCCGCCCCGCTGACCCCGCAGACCCATGGGCTGATCAGCCGGAGAGTGCTGAACGCCATGAAGCCGGGCGCGCACTTCGTGAACATCGGCCGCGGCCAGTCCGTGGACGAGCCCGCCCTCGCCGATGCTCTGCGCGAGGGGCCGCTGGGCTTCGCATCCTTGGACGTGTTCGACGTCGAGCCGCTGCCGCAGGACTCGCCGCTGTGGGAGACGGACAATATCCTCATCAGCCCCCACATGTCCGGCGACGTGGTCGGATGGAAGCCCACCCTCGCCGAGCAGTTCCTCTCCAACGCGGAGAAGTGGCTCGCCGGGGAGCCGCTGAGCAACGTGGTGGACAAGGAGAAGGGGTACGTTCCCCGCCCGCAATGACCCGTTCCCCCATGTCACCGGGCGGAAACATTTCAGGTGGCACACTTGAGCGCTGACCGTCGTCGTCGACACCACATCTAGGAGGGCCCCCATGACCGAGCTGGCAGACCTGACCGCAGCTGAGCTGCTCGACGGCTACGCGACGGGGCAGTTCACCCCGGTGGATGCGACTGAGGCCGCCCTGGCCCGGATCGAAGAGCGCGACGGCGACCTCAATGCCTTCGTGCTGGTGGACAGGGACTCTGCGCTCGCCTCCGCTCAGGAGTCCGCCGCCCGGTGGGCGTCCGGCGAGACCCTCGGTCCCGGCGACGGCGTGCCCGCCAGCATCAAGGACATCTTCGGCACCAAGGGCTGGCCCACCCTGCGCGGCACCAAGCTGATCGACGAGGCCGGGCCCTGGGAGTGGGACGCCCCCTGCGTCGCCCGGCTGCGGGAGGCCGGCGCCGTCCTGCTCGGCAAGACCTCCACCCCCGAGTTCGCGTGGAAGGGCGTCACCGACTGTCTCCGCTCCGGGGGAACCTCGAACCCGTGGGCCCCCTCCGCCCACGCCGGCGGCTCCTCGGGCGGCTCCGCAGCCGCGGTCGGGGCAGGCATGGGCCCCTGGTCGGTCGGCACAGACGGCGGCGGCTCAGTCCGCATCCCCGCCTCCTTCACCGGCACCGTAGCGATCAAGCCGACCTACGGCCTGGTGCCGATGTACCCTGCTTCGCCCTTCGGCACCCTCGCCCACGCCGGACCGATGACCCGCACCGTCACCGACACCGCCCTGCTGCTGGACATCATCGCCGGGTACGACTCCCGCGACTGGTCCTCGCTGCCGACGCCGAGGTCCTCCTTCGCGGAGGCGCTCGACGGCGGCCTGAAGGGGCTGCGGATCGCGTTCAGCCCGGACCTCGGCTTCGGGGAGAACGGCCCCGAGGTGGAGCGGCTGGTCCGCGCCGCCGTCGCAGAGCTCGAGCAGGCCGGGGCCATCGTCGAAGAGGTCACCCCCGGGCTCGAGGATCCGGTGGAGCCCTTCCACGTGCTTTGGTTCACCGGCGCCGCGAAGGTCTTGGAGGCCTACGGCCCCGAGGCGCTCGGCCAGGTTGACCCGGGACTGCGGGAAGGCATCGAGAAGTACCGGGACGCCTCCGCGCTCGACTACCTCGACGCGGTGCAGGTCCGCATGAACATGGGCGTGCAGATGGGCGCCTTCCATGAGAAGTACGACCTGCTGGTCACACCCACCATGCCGATCACCGCCTTCGACTGCACCCGCCAGGCGCCTGAGGGATGGAAGTCCGATCTCTGGACCTCCTGGACCCCTTACACCTACCCGTTCAACATGACCCAGCAGCCCGCCGTCTCGGTGCCCTGCGGGGTCGCCGAGGACGGCCTGCCCGTGGGGCTGCAGTTCGTCGCAGCCCGCAATCAGGACGCCCTGGTGCTGCGTGCTGCGGCCGCCTACGAGCAGAGCTCCGGCAGCCGGTTCGCCCGGCCGGCCCGTCCGACGTCTGGCTGAAGCTCCGCCGCTTTGCGGCCGAAGGGGCAGCCGCGTACTATAGATCTTTGTCTGCTTGGCTGTGCTGTGCCCTGTAAAAGGGATGCGGCGCCCGGAAAACAGTCCAAGCGCCAAACTTTTGCACCGTCCGCGCGGTTACCGCGTGTCCGCAGGCAGCTTCGGTTGGATCTCACCCAGCCTGGTCGCTCGTACCGGTGCCAGTGAAGCGGTTCGCACCGCGGACCGAAAAACAGCATCTAAGTACTGATATCCAATAAGGAGTGATCATGGCAGCACGTTGCCAGGTGACGGGAGTGGGGCCGCAGTTCGGCAACCAGATCTCCCACTCGCACCGCCGCACTAAGCGCCGGTTCGACCCGAACATCCAGAAGAAGACCTACTGGGTTCCCTCCCTCGGCCGGAAGGTGACTCTCAACCTCTCCACCAAGGGCATCAAGACCATCGACGTGCGCGGAATCGACGCCGTCGTCGCCGATCTGCTTGCGAAGGGTGAGAAGCTCTAATGGCAAAGGACAAGGACGTACGTCCGATCATCAAGCTGAAGTCGACGGCCGGCACCGGGTTCACCTACGTGAGCCGCAAGAACCGCCGCAACAACCCTGACCGCATCGTGCTGAAGAAGTACGACCCGGTCGTCCGCAAGCACGTCGACTTCCGAGAGGAGCGCTGATCATGGCCAAGAAGTCCAAGATCGCAAAGAACGAGCAGCGCAAGGTCATCGTTGAGCGCTACGCCGAGAAGCGCGCTCAGCTGAAGAAGACCCTCGTTGACCCCAACGCCTCCGATGAGGAGCGCGAGGCCGCACGCGTGGGCCTGCAGAAGCTGCCCCGCGACGCCAGCCCCGTCCGTGTCCGTGACCGCGACAGCATCGACGGCCGGCCCCGCGGCACCTTCCGGAAGTTCGGCATCAGCCGCATCCGTTTCCGCAACATGGCGCACAACGGCGAGCTGCCCGGCATCACCAAGTCTTCCTGGTGATCCTGTAGCCGCTGCGCCCTCAAAAAGGGGGATCGTCCTTCGGGGCGGTCCCCCTTTTTATGCGCCTGCGCCCCCTCCCGGAGTCAGCTCGGAGCGGAAAACCCCGGCAAATCGCCGCACTGGGGCGTTTCAGGCTTGCAGGCTCCGGCCGTGGTGGTAAGTTGCCGTTCTGACAGCCCGCCGGGCCGCGATCCGCGGAATGACGCGGAAGTTGCCGGTCCGCGGGGCCTAACAGGAACAAGTCCAGGAGGACAATCACTATGGCACTGAACCGCAGCGAGCTCGTCGCCGCCGTCGCCGAGAAGTCCGGCAACTCCCAGGCCGCCGTCAACGGCGTGCTGGACGCCGTCTTCGAGGTCTTCTCCGAGGAGGTCTCCAGCGGCTCCAAGGTCTCCGTCCCCGGCTGGCTGTCCGTGGAGCGCACCGAGCGTGCCGCTCGCACCGGCCGCAACCCGCAGACCGGCGAGACCATCGAGATCCCCGCCGGCTACTCCGTGAAGCTCTCCGCCGGCTCCAAGCTGAAGGCTGCCGCCTCCGGCAAGTGATCAGGCATCAGCCCTGAGCCTCGTGGGGACGGCGAAGGCCGTCGGCCCTGAGGCAGGGCAAGGGGCAGATGAGCCCCAGCACGCGAAGGGCCCGTGACGTGAACCTCGTCACGGGCCCTTCGGCTTCTGCGGCCGGTAGAATTTCGGCCATGGATCTCGCACCCTTCCACGCACTGCTGACGGCGAACGCGCAGGTCGACGGCCCCACCTGGGCACCCATCCTCTTCGCCGCGGGGGCCTTCGCGCTCATGGTGGTGGTGCTCTTCACCATGCGGCAGAAGATCCGCGCCAACGAGCAGTGGCAGAAGGCGAGAGAAGACGCTGAGGACGTCGACGGCGGCGAATCCGGGCAGCACGGCGAGCATGACAGCAAGGACTGAGCCGAAGCTGTGGGCGGCCCCGCTGCCCATCACGGCCGCGGCACTCTGTCTGGGCCTGCTGGTCCTGCTCGTCACCGGGCTGCTGACCGGCGTGGGGGACGCCGGGCAGATCGCCGATCCGGGCACGGCGACCCACTGGGGCCTGCCCGTCGCCCGCTACATCCACCACATCGCGATGGCCGCGGCCGTCTCTGCCGCCCTTCTCGCCGCGGCCGTGATTCCGGCCCGCACGGGCCCGCGCAGCCGTCAGCAGCGCAGAGCCCGCAAGGGGGAGGCCGCCCCGGAGCATCCGCTCTACGCCCGCACCCTGCAGATCGCCGCCATCGCCTCCGTCGTCTGGACGGTCACTGCGATCGCGGTGCTGGTGCTCTCCTTCTCCTCGCTTGCGGGGATCGCCGTCACTGTGGACGAGGAGTTCTCCGCCGGGTTCTTCGACTACGTCACGAATATCCCCACCGGGCAGGCGTGGCTGGCAGTCGTCATCCTCGCCGGGCTGTTCTCCACCCTGGTCACCGCGGTTCGGCACCCCGCCGGGCTTGGGTTCACCGCGGCACTGGGCCTCTGCGCCCTGATCCCCATGGCGATGGTGGGACACTCCGCGTCCGGGGATGATCACATCGCGGCGGTGAACTCCCTGCTGCTCCACCTGCTCGGGGTCGTGATCTGGGTGGGCGGCCTGGTCGTGCTGGCCCTGCTGGCTCCCCAGATCCGACGCAGCGCCGCGGAGCTCGCCGCGCGCGATCAGGGCGGCCCCGAGCTGCTCGGCACTCTGCTCCGCCGCTACTCCGCGCTGGCGGGGATCGCCGTCGTGCTGGTGGCTGTCTCCGGGCTGATCAACGCGAACCTGCGGGTCTTCGGCCTCGCAGACCTGTTCAGCACCTCCTACGGACTGATGCTGGTGGCGAAGACCATGCTCACCCTGGTGCTGGCCGGCATCGGCTGGGCACACCGTGCCTGGATCATCCCGCGCCTGGCCGGGGACGTCCGCGGCGCCGGAGCGGACCGGACGAGCCAGCCGGCCACGTCATACAGCACCACCCGTCTGCTGTGGCAGCTGATCATCGCCGAAGTGGCGATCATGGCCGCCATCATCGCGATCTCCGCGGTCCTGGGACGCACCTCTCCGCCCGTGCCGGAGGAGCTGCCCGAGGACGCCACCCCTGCCCGGACGCTGACAGGATATGACCTGCCCCCCGAGCCCGGGCTCGGCGAATACTTCACCCTGTGGCGGTTCGACTGGCTGTGGACCGCCCTCGTCGTCTTCCTCGCCGTCTGGTACCTGCTGGCGTTCGTGAAGGTGCGGCGCCGCGGGATCAGCTGGCCGGTCATGCGGACGGTCTCCTGGCTGACCGGGCTGGCCGTGCTGCTGTGGGTGACCTCCGGCGGGCCGGCCGTCTACGGGATGGTGCTGTTCTCCGGGCACATGATCCAGCACATGACGCTGACGATGGTCGCGCCGATCTTCCTCGTGCTCGGCTCCCCGGTGACCTTGGCCATGCGGGCCCTGCCCTCCCGGACCGACGGCACCCGGGGAGCCCGCGAATGGATCCTGTGGCTGGTGCACTCACGATGGTCGCGGTTCGTCACCCATCCGATCGTCGCCTGCGTGAACTTCGCCGGCTCCATCATCGTCTTCTACTACACGCCGGTGTTCGGCCTCGCCCTGAACTACCACCTGGGCCACGTGCTGATGATCGCCCACTTCCTGCTGACCGGATATATCTTCGCGCTGGTGCTGATCGGCCGAGACCCGCTGCCGCAGCGGCCCCCGCACTTCATCCGGGTGATCATCCTGCTGGCCACCATGGTGTTCCACGCCTTCTTCGCCATCGCTCTGATGCAGACCGAGCAGCTCATCGAGGCCGAATGGTTCGGCAGCATCGGCCACGGCTGGTTCCCCGCGATCGATGACCAGCACAGCGGCGCCGAACTGATGTGGGGCCTGGGCGAGATCCCCGCCGTCGTGCTGGGCGTGATCGCCTGCATCCAGTGGGCCAAGGACGACAAGCGCGAGATGAGACGCGTGGACCGGGAGGCCGAACGCACGGGCGACGCGGACCTGGAGGCCTACAACCAGATGTTCGAGCAGATGGCGGAGCGGGACCTCCGGCGCTGAGGAATGCTGGCCGCTTCGGCGGAGTTGGGAAGGACTATGACTGAGACTGCAGCAGAGCGCGCGGTGCCGCGCACCCGGATCCGTGCTTCGGAGCTGATCGGCCGCGGCTGGCTGAACACCGGCGGGAAGCAGGTCACCCTCGAGGACCTGCGCGGCAAGATCATCATCCTGGACTTCTGGACCTTCTGCTGCATCAACTGCCTCCACGTCCTGGACGAGCTGCGTCCTCTGGAGGAGAAGTACGACGACGTGCTCGTCACCGTCGGCGTGCACTCCCCGAAGTTCGAGCACGAGGCTGACCCGGACGCGCTGGCGGCCGCGGTGGAGCGCTACGAGATCGAGCACCCGGTGCTGGATGATCCGGAGCTCACCACCTGGCAGGCCTACTCCGCCCGCGCCTGGCCCACGCTGGTGGTGATCGACCCGGAGGGCTACATCGCCGCGAATCTCGCCGGCGAGGGCCACGTGGCCGGGCTGGCCTCCCTGGTGGAGGAGCTCGTCGCCGAGCACGAGGCCAAGGGCACCCTGCACCGCGGCGAGGGCGTCTATGTGCCGCCCGAGCCGGTCTCCCGCACTCTCCGTTTCCCCGGCAAGGCGGTCCCGTCCCCGGCGGGGGAGGGACGCTTCCTGGTCTCGGACACCGGTCACCACCGGGTCGTGGAGCTCGACGCCGACCTCGAGACGGTGGTGCGGTCCTGGGGCTCCGGTGAGCGCGGCCACCGGGACGGAAGCGCCGAGACGGCCGAGCTCAATGAGCCCCAGGGCCTCGCCGTGCTGCCCGCCGACGCCGCGGAGCAGGCCGGGTACGACGTCGTCGTCGCCGACACCGTCAACCACCGGCTCCGCGGGCTGAGCACCACCACCGGCCGGGTCATCACCCTGGCGGGAAACGGCGTGCAGCGCCTCATCGACGGCGACCGGGCCAGGGACACGGGTCCGGAGACCCCGGGGCTGCTCGCCGGAGGCGACCCCTTGAGCGTCTCCCTGTCCTCCCCGTGGGACGTGGTGTGGTCCGCCTCAGGACAGCGGGTCATCGTTGCGATGGCCGGCACGCACCAGATCTTCAGCTATGACCCGGTGAGCCGTGAGCTCGCCCTCTTCTCCGGCACCGGGCTGGAGGGCCTCACCGACGGGGCCCCGGAGGAGGCCTGGTTCGCCCAGACCTCAGGGCTTGCTGAGGATGCCGCAGGGGACATCTGGCTGGCCGACTCGGAGACCTCCAGCCTGCGGGTGATGCGCGTGGGGGAGAGCCCGGACGCCCCGCACACCGAAACCCTGGTGGGGGAGGGGCTCTTCGACTTCGGGTTCCGCGACGGCGTCCCCGCCCAGGCTCGCCTGCAGCATCCCCTCGGGGTCGCCGCGCTGCCTGACGGCTCAGTGCTGGTCGCCGACACCTACAACGGCGCTGTCCGCCGCTACGCCCCCGCCCGGACGGCGGCGGACGGCCAGTCCCTGCCCGCTGAGGTGTCCACGGTGGCACGCGGGCTGAAGGAGCCCAGCGACGTCCTCGTCGACGCTGACGGCACCAGCCTGCTGGTGGTGGAGACCAACGCCCACCAGCTGGTGCGCGTGGCTGTCCCCGAGCAGTATCTGACAGTGGACGAGGGCGCCTCGCAGACGCAGCGGCCCGCCACCGCCGTCGCCCCGGGGCAGTTCGACCTGCAGATCGGGTTCAGCGCACCCGCGGGCCAGAAGCTCGACGACCGGTGGGGGGACCCCACCCAGCTGAAGGTCTCGTCCACCCCGCCCGGGCTGATCGTGGAGGGGGCCGGAAACTCCGAGGGGCTCACTCGGACGCTGCGGCTCAGCCCCGAGGTGCCTGAGGGCGTCCTTCACATCACAGCCCGTGCGGCCGCCTGCGACGGTGCCCCCGGCGAGGAGATCCCGATGCACGCCGCCTGCCACCTCTATCAGCAGGACTGGGGCATCCCGGTCACCCTGGCCCAGGGCGGCGACACCGGTCTCGAGCTGGACCTCCGCGGGGTCAGATAGTTCCCTGTCCTCCTGATCAGCGCGCTTCGATTAGGCTGGGGTGAGCACCCGGAACCCGGCGAAAGGCTGAGAAGACGATGACGACCATGGTCGTAGTGGCGAGCAGGCACGGCTCGACTGCAGAGATCGGCGAGCGGATCGCCTCGACTCTCTCAGCCCGGGGAGTCTCCGCCCACGTGAAGGACACCGGCGAGGCCGGCCAGTGGATCTACGAGTCCGACAACATCATCGTCGGCTTCCCGGTCTACCGGCAGAAGTTCCTCGGTGAGGGCCCCCTCTTCCTGGAGGCTCACCGCACCGAGCTGCAGGGCAAGCCCCTCTTCCTCTACGCGGTCGGCGGAGGCCCCAAGCTCAGCCCTGAGCTCACCGCCGATCTGCGCCGGTTCCCCACCCGTGATGTCGCCTACTTCCGAGGCGCCATCAGCGAGGAGAAGCTCTCCTTCTGGGAGAAGCTGCAGCTGAAGGTCGGCAAGCAGCCCACTGACGTCGACTTCCGCGACTGGCCCGCCATCGAGAGCTGGGCCAACGGCCTCCTCGCCTACGGAGTGAGCTGAGGCTCAGTCCTTCGCCGCGAGCACAGCCCGGGCCGTCGCCTCATCGGTGATAAGGGTGGTGAACCAGCACTCCTTGGCCGCCGCCCGGATGCTGGGGGCCTTCTGCCCGCCCACCGCCGCGGCGATCCGCACCGGGATGCGGCGCAGCGTCTCCTGAGGTATCCGCACAAACCGTTCGCGCCCCGGGAAGTCCACCTCCTTTCCCTCCCGGTCCAGGAACGCCAGGCACACATCGCCCACCGACCGCGCCAGGCTCGGGTGGCTGCGCGGCACTGACTGGGCGATCGCCCGGCGCGTCATCGTCGGCGCTCCGATGCCCATCAGCAGGGCTGAGGCCGACTCCCAGTCCCGGATGATCTGCTGATAGCCCGGGTCGTCACGCAGCGCCTCCGCAAGCGCCTCGGAGGGCATGGACGGTGCGAACAGGTAATGCGGGCGCCCGCCGTTGGAGGCGGTGAACGCCCGCACCACCTCGTTGGTCTGGTGCTCCGGGTCCGGCTCCGCCTGCCCGCCCACCGTGGGGGCGACGACGACGCCGGAGAAGTCGCCCAGCCGCTGCTGGGCCAACGCGTAGGTGGTCTCCCCGGAGGCGACCAGCAGGGCGTCCCCTGACCGCAGGCCGGCCTCATGCAGAGACTCTCTGGCCTGGGGAGCCAGGCCCGGCCCCACATGCTTCGACTGGTCGCCGGGGGCTAGACGGACCCTCCGGATGCCGAGCGCCTCAGCGAGCTCCCGCCCCAGAGACTCCACCCCGCCGGCGGCCGGGCGGCGGACCTGGATCTCCACGATTCCGAGCCGCCGGGCCTCGCTGAGCATGCGGCTCACGGAGGACCGGGAGATCCCCAGCTCGGCGGCGACCTCGGCCTGGGTGGCCCCCTCCTCGTAGTACAGCTGCGCTGCCCGGTGGACCCGGTGCAGCTCATCAGACGTCGTTGTCATGCCGTCCACTGTATCCCGCGTCACACCTGGCCATGCACGTCTGTGCGACCGCACAGCTGTGCACGACGTATGTCGTAGAGGGGTGCGCTCGCCGATCTATTCGTACTGGACTGCCCGACGGGCGGCTTCCAGGGTGCGGGGAGCGTAGCTGCTGCCGAACAGGAGCCAGTGCGCGGCCAGATAGAACAGCTGATGCACCGGGACCCGGTCCTCCCAGCCGTCAGTCAGCGGCCAGGTCTGGTCGTAGGCCTCCAGGACTGTGTCCAGATGGGGCAGGCCGAACATCTGCAGCACCGCCAGATCCGACTCCCGGTGCCCTGCGTGGGCGGTGGGGTCGATCAGCACCGCCCCGTTCGGGCTCCACAGCACGTTGCCGGCCCAGAGGTCCCCGTGCAGCCGCGATGCCGGCTCGTCGAGGTCCAGCTCCCCGGAGGCGATCCGGTTGCGCGCCTTGGCGAGCACCGAGGCGTCGTCCATGCTGATGTGGGTGCTCAGCCGCTCCAGAACCGGGTCCAGCCGCTCCCGGGCGTGGAACACGCCCCAGGAGTCGTAGGTGTCCGCGCCGACCTCGAACAGAGCGTCGGCCGGGCCGAACAGCGGCGGCACGCCCGAAGGATGATCGTCCGGAAGCTCGCCGAACTCGGTGCCCGCCGGCAGGGAGCGGTGCATCCGGGCGAGCGCCGACCCGAAAGCTTCCGCAGCCTCGGGCGACGGTGTGCCGGAGGGGACCTCCTCCAGTTCGAGCCGGCCGTGCTCGGCGGCGATGACCCCGGCAACCGGCGGGCCGCCGTCGTGCTCAGCCCTCTTCAGCCACCGCAGTCCTGCGGCCTCCACGAGGGCGGCCTGCGGCGGGGTCGTGCTCTTGGTGAAGCTCATGGTCGGATCACAGTCCTTCCGGCATCGGCTGGAGCTGGTCATGGCTGATGCCGAGGTCCCCGGCGATCGTCCAGTCGGGGTTCTCGTTGCCGTCTGCGTGGGCGGCCCGGCGCATCGGCACCCCGGCCTCGTCGGCGATCACCGCTGCGCCTGCCCAGTCGTGCTCCTGGATGCCGTACTCCGCGTAGGCGTCCAGGGTCCCCTCGGCCACCATGCAGATGTCCAGGGCGGCCGCGCCGAGCCGGCGCATGTTGCCGAACTGGGCGAGCATCGCCGAGACTGCCGCGGCCTGCTCCTCCCGGCGCTCCGCGTCGTAGGCGAAGCCGCTGGCCAGCAGCCCGGCGGAGAGCTCACCGGTGGGTCCGGTGAGCTGCACCGGGTCAGAGCTGTAGGACGCAGTCCAGGCGCCCTGACCGGCGGACGCCCACCAGAGCTTGCGCAGGGCGGGGGCGTCGACGACACCGAGGATCCATTCGCCCTCAGGGGACTGCAGTCCCACTGAGGTGCCGTAGTAGACGATGCCTCGCACAAAATTGGTGGTGCCGTCCAGCGGGTCGATGGACCAGCGGTAGCCCGAGGGGTCGGAGACCTCAGTGGTGCCGTACTCCTCCCCGGAGATGACGTCGTGGGGGCGGTAGGAGGTGATGACGTCCCGGACGGCGTCCTCAGCCTGTTTGTCGAAGTCGGTGACGAAGTCCGCTGCGGAGGTCTTGGTCTGCAGCCCTGAGTTCTCCACGGTCAGCGGGATGCCGGCGGGTGCGGTCTCAGTCCGTCCGGCGAGCACATCGGCTCCGGCCCGGGCGGCCTCCTTGGCGATTCTCAGCAGCTCATCCAGTGTGCTCGGGTCGGTGCTCATGCGCTCTCCTCCAGTCCTTCGGGGCCTTGCTTCAGCAGAATCTCGAATTGGTCCTCGTCCAGCACCGGCACCCCCAGCTGCTCGGCCTTGGCCAGTTTGGAACCGGCGGAGCCGCCGGCCACCACATAGTGGGTCTTTGCGGAGACGGAGCCGGAGGCGCGGCCGCCGCGGGCGATGATCGCCTCCTTGGACTCGTCCCGGGAGAACCGGTCCAGTGAGCCGGTGACCACCACGGTGAGGCCCTCCAGGGTGCGCGGCGCAGACTCGTCGACCTCATCCTCCGTCCGCACTCCGGCGGCGGCCCACGCGTCGAGGATGCGGCAGTGCCAGTCCGCGCTGAACCACTCACGGATCGAGGCGGCGATGACTGGGCCCACCCCGTCGATCCCGGCGAGCTCCTCCTCGCTGGCAGCTCGGATCTTGTCCATGGACCCGTAGGCGCTGGCCAGGGCGCGGGAGGCGGTGGGCCCCACATGCCGGATGGACAGAGCCACAAGGACCCGCCAGAGCGGCTGCTCCTTGGACTTCTCGAGCTCCTTGAAGAGTGTGTTGGTGTTCTCCCGCGGCTTGGACGGCTCTTTGAGCTGGCCGTCGGGGCCGTACTGCGGCTTGGTCCAGAAGTACAGGACCGGCGCGTACCGGCCGGTGGGCTCGAACTTTCCGGTCTCCGCGCGCTTCTCCAGCACCTCCCGCCACCGGTAGACCCCGCGCAGGTCCTCCGGGGCAAGGCCGAAGAGGCCGGCCTCGTTGCGCAGCACCGGGCTCTGGGGGCGCGGCTCGCCGTCGTCGTCGAAGTCCACCGGGGCGCCGGATTCGCGGGTCCTTCCAGCGTCGATGAGCTCGGCGGGCGGACGGACCTCCTCCGGGTCTGGGTTCGTGAGCGCCAGCCCGGCCTCCTCGCCGAGGGCCTCAATGTCCAGGGCGCCGCGGGAGCCCACGTGGATGACCCGCTCGGCCAATTGGGCCGGGCAGGTCTCAGCGTTGGGGCAGCGATAGTCGACGTCGCCCTCCTTGGCCGGTGCCAGGGCGGCGCCGCAGGCCGGGCACGACGCCGGGAAGACGAACTCGCGCAGCAGCCCCTCGGCCTCCCGCCGCTCCCGCTCGGCCGGGACCGGCCCGAGGACCTCGGGGATGACGTCGCCGGCCTTGCGGACAGTGACCCGGTCTCCGATCTTCACGTCTTTGAGCTTCACCACATCCTGGTTGTGCAGGGTGGCCTTCTCCACAGTGGACCCGGCGACCTTCACCGGCTCGAGCATCGCGAAGGGCGTGACCCTGCCGGTGCGGCCCACCTGCACGCGGATGTCCAGCAGCTCGGTGGAGGCCTCCTCCGGCGGGTACTTGTACGCGGCCGCCCACCGGGGCACGCGGGAGGTGTGCCCCAGGGCCCGCTGGGCCTCGAACCCATCGACCTTGATGACCACGCCGTCGATCTCGTGGACCAGGCTGTGCCGGTTGGCCCGGTGCTCGTCCAGGTACGCCTCGATCTCCTCGAAGGTCTCCAGGATCCGCGTGTACGGGGACACCGGCAGGCCCCAGAGGGCCAGCTGCTCGTAGGCCTCGTGCTGGCTGCTCAGCTCCAGGCCCGACCGGGCCCCGATCCCGTGCACGAACATGGACAGCGGCCGCTCGGCAGTCTTGGCGGGGTCCTTCTGCCGAAGGGAGCCCGCGGCGGCGTTGCGGGGGTTGGCGAACTCCTTCTCGCGGGCCTCGCGCAGCCGCTCGTTGAGCGCATTGAACTCCGCGGTCGGCATGAAGATCTCTCCGCGGACCTCGATCTCCTCCGGGTGGTTCTCCCCCTGGAGCCTCTGCGGGATGTCTTTGATGGTGAGCACATTGTGGGTGACGTCCTCGCCGGTGGTGCCGTCGCCGCGGGTGGCTGCCCGGACGAGCTCTCCGCTGCGGTAGAGGAGGCTGATGGCCAGGCCGTCGATCTTCACCTCGGTGAGCCAGCGGGGCGCCTCCCCGGGCCGCAGGCTCTGCAGGGATTCGACGGTGCGGTCGTACCAGACCCGCAGCTCATCCTGGGAGAACAGGTCCTCCAGGGAGTACATCCGCTGCAGATGCTGGACCGGCGCGAACGCAGAGGAGGGCTCGCCGCCGATCTGCTGAGTGGGGGAGTCCGCGGCGACCAGCTCGGGATGCTCCGCCTCGATCTGCCGCAGCCGGTGGATGAGCTCGTCGTAGTCGGCGTCGGAGATCTGCGGGGCGTCCTCCACGTGATACGCGACCTGGTGGGTTCGGACCTGCTCGGCCAGCTGCGCGTACTCCTCACGGAGGTCCTCAGCAGGGGGCTGTCCGGCGTCGCTGTGCTCTTCGGTCACTCGGACCAGTCTAGTCAGTCGTAGGGACAGGACGAATGGCCGGTGGGACGTGAGCGGAGACAGGGCGGCTCGCCTGAAGCTCCGTCACATTCTCACCGGCCATGTCGAGGGGACCGACCAGCTCTAGCTGAGCTGGTCGGTGGGGGCCTCATAGCGGAGTATCGCTGCTGCGTTCTCCTTCACGCCCGTGCCCACCAGGGCCACGGAGGCGTCCACGCTGGCAGCCTCGGCGAGCAGCTTGTCCTCGCCCGGGGCCTCGGCGTCATAGCGCAGCAGCAGGGTGTCGACGGCGCCCAGGCGAACGGCCTTGAGGATATCCTCGGCGCCCTCCACGGCCTGACCGTTGCCCTTGTTCTCGTTGAACCGGTCAGTCACCTCCTTGGTGCGCTCCAGGGTGATCTCTCGGGCCAGGGCGGCCAGGTCCTCGTGCAGGGACTGCTCAGCCCCCTCATCGGCAGAGTCTGCGGGGATGCCGCCGCCGGAGCCGATCTCACGGGCGATCTCCTTCAGATCGGCGGGGAGCTCGTCCAGCAGGCGCTTGCGCCCCTGCACCTCGCCGGCGACCACGACGATGTCGGGGTTCCACGCGGAGGCGGCCTTCGCCACCCGCTCCGTGATGTCGCGGATGTTCAGGGCAGCGGCCTCGTCCGCACGCTGCTGCATCCGGCGGTGGTGCTCGGCGCCCTCGCGCGGCTTGTTGACAGTCTCGGTGGCGGAGCCCTCCACGCGAGTCTCCGGCGCGGTCGCCAGGATCTCCTCGGAGGTGAAGACTTCGCGGCGCAGCACGGCCTTCTCCTGGTCGGTGATGGCCACCAGGGCCCGCACGGACCGGGCCCGCTGGCGGACGTAGTCGCCCAGGGATGCAGGCTCGCCGAGCACGGCCCGGTCACCGCCGTCGCGGGTGGAGTCGAAGTCCCGCTCCAGCAGGAGGCCGTCCTTATTGGCGATCAGCACCCGGCCCTCGGTCTGCACGGCGGTGATGTTCTCCGTCAGTATCGCGCTGTCCAGGGCGGAGAGGGCCTCGTCGTGGGCGCCGGCGTCGGCGAGCTCGCCGCGCAGCGAGTCCCAGCGCAGGCGGACCTCCTGCTCAGCATTGGGGGAGGCGGGTTGGGCCTGCAGGTACACCGTGGCGAAGGGACCCTCCGCCTCGAAGATGCTGCGAACGTCTGAGAGCTGCATGCGTTTCACCTTTCTTGCTTGCGTATCTGATCTGGTGTGAACGCTAGGAGCCGCAGGTCAGCGCAGGGTCAAAGGACCCTGGACAGTTGCTGGTGGTGCACTTGGCCCCGCTCAGGCCGTTCTGCGGAGGACGCTGAGCTCGGGGAGGCGGTCCACGGAGAACTCGCCGGGCCGGTGGAAGCGGCAGAAGCCGCCTTCGGGGACCTGCTGCAGGTAGGCGGCCATCTGGGCGAGCTCGGCGGGGGAGAACTCCTCGGCCCGACGACGTTTGGCGGGGGCGGAGCGCCGGGAGTCCTCGCGCGGCTCCACCTCGAGCCCGAGCAGTGCGTTGAGGGCGGCGATGTACTCGTCGGTGCGGCCCTCGGCGGCGAGCTCGCGGGCACGGACTGTGGGGGTGTGCAGCAGCTTCCGGACGATCCGCCGGGCGGCGAACTCGACCTCCTCGGCGGCGGCGGTGCAGCCGTGCTGCCTGCGCACCTTCTCCATCTCCTCGTCGAAGACGGACTGGGTGTGCTTGCGCAGGGCGACGATCGCGTCGTCGGCGGTGCGCTCCCGGCGTTCGGTGAGGTACTGCTGCACGGAGTCGGCGACGACGGCGCGTGCCTGCTCCACGGAGGCGGAGGTCTCCTCGGGGGCGGCGAGCTTCACGGACTCCAGGGTGATGAGCTCAACGCCGGGCAGCTCGGCGACGTCAGGGGCGAAGTCGTGGGAGAGAGCCAGGTCGATGACGATCAGGGGAGGCTGGCCCTCGTCCTGGCGGCGCTCCAGCTGCGCGAGGCTGCGGATCTCACCGGCGGTGATCTGACGGTTTCCGCCGGAGGCGCCGATGACGACGTCGGCGCCGGCCAGGGCGGGGGCGAGCTCGTGCATCTGCAGCGGCCGGGCATCCCCTCCGCGCTCGGCGAGCTGCGCGGCCCGATCAGCGAGGAACTCCTCGGCCCGCCCGGATCCGGAGAACACTGAGATATTGGGGACGCCGCGCTCGGCCAGCTGGGCCAGTGCGGTGCCGGCGTAGGCGCCGGTGCCGATCAGCAGGGCGCCGGCGGCGGGGTAGAAGGTGTCTGAGCCGCCGCGCATGTCCCCGGCGATGTCCAGGGCCACGGAGACGATGGACCGGCCGCGGACGCCCAAGGCGGTCCTGGCGCCGACGTCTTTGGCGGTGCGGGTGGCGGTCTCGAAGAGTTTGGTGAGGTTCCCGGAGACGGTGCCGGCCGCCTGCGCTTCGATCAGGGAGCGTCGCACCTGGCCGGCGATCTCGCGCTCGCCGACGACGGCGGAGTCCAGCCCGGCCCCGACTTCGAAGAGGTGGTTGACGGCGTCGTCCTCCACCAGCACCTTGAAGCTGCGGGCGACGGTGTCTCTGTCGAGCCCGGAGGAGCCGGCGACGGCTTCGATGAGCGCCTGGCGGGAGGCGCGGACGTCCTCGGGCCTTCCGGAGGCGGATTCGGCGTAGATCTCAAGCCTGTTGCAGGTGGCCAGGGTGATGGCAGGCAGAGACACAGAAGCGGCGACGTCGGCCGCTCCTGAGGAGAGGGTTCCGACCGTCTCGAGGTCCAGGTCGGAGTGGGTTGCGACTAGCGAGAACAGAACCACGGCGTCCTGCATTCTAGCCCTTCGGGCCCGCGTGGGCAGAATGGGCGGACTTCAGGCGCGAAGGCCGCGGCAGCGCGGCCGAGAGGCCGGGGAGGCCCGCGCGCCTGGGGGACCCAGCCCTGGCAGAATGGGGCGCGTGACTTTGACCAGCCTCCCTGAGACCCACCCGTTCGCCGCCGGCGTGACCGCTGACGCTCCGCTGCTCAACCAGTACCGCGGGGGTCATGACGCCGTGGGCGAGCCGTCCGCTCCGTCCCGCCGTCCTGTCTGGTTCATGCGCCAGGCCGGGCGTTCGCTGCCGGAGTACCGGAGGCTGCGCGAGAGCACCACCATGCTGGATGCCTGCCTGGACCCGGAGATGGCCGCTGAGATCACGATGCAGCCGGTTCGCCGGCACGACGTCGACGCCGCGATCTTCTTCTCCGACATTGTGGTTCCGCTGCGCCTGGCGGGGATCGATGTGGAGATCCAGCCCGGGGTCGGTCCGGTGCTGGGCTCGCCGGTGCGCACCGCGGCAGACGTCGCGAAGCTCCCGGATCTGGACGAGGATGCCTTCGCTCCGATCGTTGAGGCGGTTCAGCGGACGACGGCGCAGCTGGGCTCCACGCCTCTGATCGGGTTCGCGGGTGCTCCGTTCACCCTGGCCGCCTACATGGTGGAAGGCCGTCCGTCCCGAGACCACCTGGGGCCGCGGACCATGATGCACGCGGACCCGGACACATGGCGGGCGCTGGCCGAGTGGGCCGCTGAGGCCTCCGGCGCCTTCATGCGCGCCCAGGTGACGGCCGGCGCCTCGGCCGCGCAGCTGTTCGACTCATGGGCCGGCTCGCTGGGCCGGGCCGACTACGCCGAGCACGTGATGCCGCATTCGGCCTCCGCTCTCTCCCAGGTGAAGGACCTGGGGGTCCCGGTGGTGCACTTCGGCACCGGCACCGGGGAGATCCTGGACCTGATGAAGGACGCCGGCGCGAGCGTCGTCGGGGTGGACTACCGGCTGGGCCTGGCGGAGGCGTCCCGTCGCGTGGGCGCGGAGACCCCGCTGCAGGGCAACATCGACCCGGCCCTGCTCACCGCCCCGTGGGAGGTGCTGGAGGCCCACGTCCGCGGGATCGTCGAGGCCGGCTCCGGGGCGGCCGGGCATGTGATGAATCTGGGCCACGGCGTCCCGCCGGAGACTGATCCGGAGGTCCTCACCCGCGTCGTCGAGCTCATCCATTCCATCGATTGACCAATCACCCCTGCCTTGTTGGCGTATCTGCCGTTGATAGAGAGCGGATTAAGCCAACAATGATGGGACAACCCGAGAAGGGGTGCCGAATGACGCAGTCTGCCGTGGTGGGCGGGGGAATCGCCGGGATGACCGCAGCGTGGGAGCTGGCGCGTGCCGGGCACGACGTCGTGCTGTTCGAGTCCTCGGACAGGCTCGGCGGCGCCCTGGCTCCCCTGGTGCTGGGTGAGGGTCTGGCCTCAGGCGCGAAGGCGCCGCGGCCTGCGCGCGGGGCAGGGGTCAGCATCGATGCCGGGGCGGAGGCCTTCGCGACCCGAAGCCCCGCGGTGCGGGAGTTCGTCGAGGAGCTGGGGCTCGCAGATGATCTGGCGGATCCTCACCCTGCTGGGGCTTGGCTGCAGCTTTCGCACACCGTCGGGCCGCTGCCGGCCACGGGGATCCTCGGTGTTCCCGCGGACCCGCAGGCCGAAGACGTCCGTGCGCTCATCGGCGAAGCCGCCGCGGCCCGCGCTGCAGAGGACCTCACCGCGCCGATGGCCTGGTCCTCGGAGGACCGGCCGTCCGTGGGCGCGGTGGTGCGGGACCGGATGGGCGACGCGCTCGCCGACACCCTGGTCGCGCCGATCACGGCGGGGGTCTATTCGGCCGGCCCCGACCAGCTGGACCTGCGCACCGTCGCGCCCGGTCTGTTCGAGGCGATGATCGCAGAAGGCTCGCTCGCCCGCGCGGTGGCCGCGCAGAAGGCGAAGCAGGCTTCAGGCGGGGCGGCCGGCGCGGCCTCCCCGCGGCCGGGAGATGACGCCGCGCAGCCCAAAGCCGGCTCGGCTGTGCAGTCGCTCACCGGCGGCATCCACACGCTCGTCGCGGCCCTGGAGCAGAAGCTCCTCGAGGCCGGAGTCCGCGTCGAGCGGAACCGTCCGATCTTGGATCTCAACGAGCTCGCTGGGTACGACGACGTGGTGCTCGCCCTTGACGCCCCCTCCGCCGGCCGTCTGGTCGCGGGGGTCCTGAACCCGGCGCCGCTGCCCTCCGCGTTCGGCGGGATGGGCACCGCCGTCCCTGGCTCGAGCGCCAGCGGCCTGGCCCGGTGGCGCGTCGAGGATGCGACCCGCGGCGTCGCGCTGGTCACCCTGCTGCTCAACGCTCCGCAGCTTGATGCCCGCCCCCGCGGCACGGGCATGCTCGTCTCCCCGCACGTCACCGGGATCGGGGCGAAGGCGATGACGCACGTCTCGGCGAAGTGGGACTGGGCGCGAGAGGCGCTCGCCGCTGAGCTGGGGGAGAGTCATCATGCGGTGCGGCTCTCCTACGGCCGCACGGACGGCTCGGACGGCTTCGGCTGGGGCTCCTCCGACGCGGAGCTGGAGGCTCAGGCGAGGCGGGACGTCGTCGCCCTGTTCGGTGAGGACCTGCCCGGCGGGCCGGTTGCTGAGGATCAGATCCTTGAGGCCCAGGTGGTCCGCTGGCGTCGGGCGCTGCCCGGGACGAGCCCCGCCCAGGCGCGCAGCCTGCAGCAGGTGCGGGCCGCCGTCGCCCTGCACAACCGGCGGGCTGGGCGGTCCCGGCAGCCGAGGCTCCACCTGGCGGGGACGTGGTTTGCGGGGACGGGGCTGGCGCGGGTCATTCCGCACGCGCGTAGAGTGGCTGCGGAGATCGGGCGCCGCTCTTCTACGTGACGTAGAAAAGTCGCTAGACTGCCTATTGCGAATAGCTCAGAAAAGCCAGTGCCTGAAGGAGGCGTCCCATGAGTTACGGCCGCAACCCCCAGCGGACACCGGAGGAGGTCAACTCCTCCGGCAAGGACTGGTACACCCTCTACGCAGTGTTCAAACGCGCCTCCGGGCGCGGAGCCGCCGGCGGCGAAGCGCGCCGCAAGCCGTCCACCCAGCCGAAGAGGAAGCACGTCAAGGAGTTTGACGCCGTCGCCTCGTCCTTCGCAGGAAAGGGGCTCGGCAAGGACGACGAAGCAGTGGAGCTGCGAGGCGTCTACGACGTCTCCGGCATGCGCGCCGAAGCTGACGTCATGGTCTGGCTGACCGGCCACAGGGCGGAGAACATTCAGGCCGCACTGCGGCAGCTGCACCGGACTGCTCTGCTGAACCAGACCGAGATCGCCTTCTCTGCGATGGGCGTGCACCGCACCGCCGAGTTCGCCCGCGGCCACGTGCCGGCCTTCTCCCGCGGGGTGGAGGCTGAGGACTGGCTGGTCGTCTACCCGTTCAACCGCTCCTATGACTGGTACCTGATGGACCCGGCCAAGCGTGGCGCGATGCTGCGCGAGCACGGCCAGCTGGGCCAGGAGTTCCCCACGGTGCTGGCGAACACCACCAGCGCCTTCGCCCTCAACGACTGGGAGTGGCTGCTGGCCCTGGAGGCCCCGCAGCTGACCGCCCTGGTGGACATGATGCGCAAGCTGCGCGAGTCCGAGACCCGCTACCACGTTCGGGATGAGACGCCGTTCTACACCGGACGCCGTCTCTCCAGCACTGCCGAGATCTTCGAGGTTCTAGCCTGATGACTGACGCTCCCACAGCACCCACCGGCGTCCCGCAGGACTCCCTGGACAGCGAGCGCGCCAACTGTGACGCGATCCTGCTGGCCAGCTTCGGCGGCCCGGAGGGCCAGGACGATGTGATCCCGTTCCTGCGCAATGTCACGCGCGGCAAGGGCATCCCCGACGAGCGGCTCGAGGAGGTCGCCGCCCATTACCGGGCCCACGGCGGCGTGAGCCCCATCCAGCAGCAGAACCGGGACCTGAAGGCCGCCCTGGAGAAGGAGCTGGAGCACCGGGACATTGAGCTGCCGCTCTACTGGGGCAACCGCAACTGGGACCCGTACTTCGCTGACGTCCTCAAGGAGATGCACGCCGCGGGGCATCGCAGGGTGCTGGTGCTGGTGACCTCCGCCTACGCAGGCCACTCCTCCAATGACCAGTACCTGGAGGACTTCGACCGTGAGCTGAGGGCCACCGGACTGGAGAATGAGCTGGAGCTGGTGAAGGTCCGTCCCTACTTCTGCGACAAGGCGTTCGCCAAGCCGTTCGACGACGCCTTGGCCGACGGAATCCGTGATGTCCGGGAGCGGCTGAACCGTGCCGGCAGGCCGGAGGCGAAGCCGAAGGTCATCTTCGTCACCCACTCGATCCCCACTGCGGTGGCTGAGGCGCAGGGCCCGCAGCGGATTAGGGACGAGTACGGCACGGATGTCTACACCGCTCAGCACGAGGCGGTCGCGAAGCACCTGATGGGCTCTCTGCCGGAGGCCACCGGGCTGGAGCATTCGTTGGTCTTCCAGTCCCGCTCGGGCAGCCCGGAGACCCCGTGGCTGGAGCCGGACATCAATGACGCCATCGAGGAGGACGCCAAGAACGGCGTGCCTGGTGTGGTCGTGATGCCGATCGGCTTCGTCTCTGACCACATGGAGGTCATCTGGGACCTCGACACTGAGGCGAAGGAGACCGCCGAGGAGCTGGACATGGTCTTCTACCGCGCCCCCACGCCGGGCACTCACCGGGCTTTCGTCTCTGGCCTGGTGGACATCATGGGGGAGTACATCACCGACGAGAAGGGCAGGCCGCTGTCAGCCGGCGAGCAGATCGTCCCCGGCGACTGGTCCGACCTGACCGGCCCCGGCGGCTGGTGCCCGTGGGTCTCCGAATGAGCCCGCAGGCGGGGACCATCCGGGTCGGCACCCGCGGCTCCAAGCTGGCCCTGAAGCAGACCACGACGACGGCGGTGGCGCTCTCTGACCTGGCGGGCCGGGCTCATGAGCTGGTCACCATCAGGTCGGAGGGCGATGTCCTCACCGGCCCGCTGTCCCAGCTGGGCGGCACCGGGGTCTTCGCGACGGCGCTGCGGCAGGCACTGTTCGACGAGACCGTCGATGTGGCGGTGCATTCGATGAAGGACCTGCCGGCGAAGGACCTGGAGGGCCTGTCGATCGCCGCGGCTCCGGTCCGCGAGGAGGTGCGGGACGCCCTGTGCGCGGCTGAGGGCATGACCTTGGAGGAGCTGCCGGAGGGCGCGAAGGTCGGCACCGGCTCGCCGCGCCGTGCCGCTCAGCTGCTGGCAGCCAGGCCTGACCTGGAGGTTGTGGACATCCGCGGCAATGTGGGCACGCGCCTGGCGCGGGTCCGCGGCTTCGAGGACGCCGCGGAGTCCTCCTCCCAGGCGCCGGGGGCTGCCCGCGGGGATCTGGACGCTGTGGTGCTGGCCGGGGCTGGCCTGGGCCGTCTGGGTCTGGAGGATTACATCTCCGAGCTGATCGACCCCGAGGTGATGACCCCGGCCCCCGGGCAGGGCGCGTTGGCGGTGGAGGTCCGCGAGCAGGATGCCGCCGGGATCTCTGACTTCGGGATCGCGCTGGCTCAGCTGGAGGACATTCCGACCCGTCTGGAGGTCACGGCGGAGCGGGCGCTGCTGGCCCGGCTTAATGCCGGCTGCTCGGCGCCGATCGGAGGTTTGGCCCGCTGCACGGATGAGCCCGACGGCGGGGTGAACCTGCGCCTGGACACTGTGGTGTGCGCTCCGGACGGCTCCGAGGTGCAGCGCGCCGGCCAGGAGATCACCCTGGAGGCCGGGGTGACCCGTGAGGCCGGCGTCGAGTCTGCCGAGCGCTTGGGCACTCAGGTCGCCGAGACCCTCCTCGCCGAGGACAGAGGCCTCCTCAAGCACGTCATCGACACCTGAGGGAAAACCGATGGGCGACTTCGCGCTTCTCTTCACCGTTTCTCCTCCGTTCTTGCGTGCGACGGCCTTTTCCCGCCCCGAACGCACAGAACGAGGGGTTGGCTGGTGGTCCGAGTGCGGATAGTTCTCACCCGTTCTTCCACGCGGTCCGGCCGGCTCGAGGCCGGGCTGGCTGAGGCCGGGTTCGACGTCGCGCATCTTCCGCTGACCGAGCAGGTCCTGCCTGAGGAGACCGGTCCGCTCACGACGGCGCTGCTGCGGCTCGGCGCGGGGGAGTTTCAGTGGCTGCTGCTCACCTCAGGCAATACGGTCCGGTTCCTGCTGGACGCCGGATGGGGCGGGACGGTTCCGGCGGGGACGCGCATCGGCGTCGTCGGTCCGGGCACTGCACACACGCTCGCCGAACTCACCGGGATCACTGAGCGCTGGATGCCGCAGGACCACAGCGCCGACGGGATCCTCACCGAGTTCGCACAGACCCCCGAGGCTGCCGCGCTCTTCCTCCCCCAGGCCGCCCGGGCTCAACCCCAGCTGGCCGAAGGTCTGCGCAGCAGAGGATGGGACGTCACCCAGGCAGCCGCCTACGACACCGTCCCCGTCGACGGCGACCTCCCTTGGACCCCCGGGCCTGATGACGTCGTGCTCCTGACCGCTTCCTCCGCGGCGAAGGAATGGCACCGTCGGGGCCTTACCGCCGGCACCGTCCTCGCCATCGGTGAGCCCACAGCCCGCACCCTTCGTGATCTGCGCGCCCCCGCCGACGCGGTTCTCCCGGAGCCGACCGCAGCCGGCGTCCTGGCAGCCCTGAATCCCCGGAACTAGACTGCGGACCATGCCTTTCCCCGCTGATCGTCCGCGTCGTCTGCGCCGCACCCCCGCCCTGCGGCGCCTGGTCGCCGAGACCCGCCTGCACCCGGCTGACCTGATCCTCCCTGTCTTCGTCAGAGAGGGGCTCACTGAGCCTGCGCCGATCAGCTCCATGCCCGGCGTCCGCCAGCACACCGAGCACACACTCCTCGGCGCCGCCCGCGAGGCCCGGGACCTGGGGCTCGGCGGCATCATGCTCTTCGGCATCCCCGCCGAGCGTGACCCGCAGGGCAGCGCCGGCACCGACCCCGACGGCATCCTGAACCGTTCCATCCGCGCGGTGAAGGACGCTGTGGGGGAAGACCTGCCCGTCATGAGCGACCTCTGCCTGGACGAGTTCACCGACCACGGGCACTGCGGCATCGTGGATGAGGCCGGGTACGTGGACAACGACGCCACCCTGGAGATCTACGCGCTCATGGGCGTGGAGCAGGCCAGGGCAGGTGCGGACATCGTCGCCCCCTCCGGCATGATGGACGGCCAGGTGGCGGTGATCCGTGAGGCGCTCGACGACGCCGGTCACCACCATGTGCCGATCCTCGCCTACGCCGCCAAATATGCGTCCGGGTTCTACGGGCCCTTCCGCGAGGCAGTGGACTCCCAGCTCAAAGGCGACCGTCGCCAGTACCAGATGGACGCTCCCAACCGGCGCGAAGCCCTCAAAGAGGTCGAACTGGACCTCGCTGAGGGCGCCGACATGGTGATGGTGAAGCCTGCCACCGCCTACCTGGACATCCTCGCCGACGTCGCCGAGACCTCGGACGTTCCGGTGGCCGCGTACCAGGTCTCCGGTGAGTACGCGATGATCGAGGCCGCCGCCGCCAACGGGTGGATCGACCGACGGCAGGTGGTCCTGGAGGCCCTGACCTCCATCCGCCGCGCGGGTGCCGCGAACGTGCTGACCTACTACGCTGCCGAGGCGGCCCGATGGATCAAGGAGACTGCATGACCACTAACGCTGAGCTGTTTGAGACTGCCCAGACGCTGATGCCCGGCGGGGTGAGCTCCCCGGTGCGTGCGCACGGCTCGGTCGGCGGCACCCCGGTCTCCATGGTGGCCGGGGAGGGAGCCTGGCTGACCGACGCTGAGGGCAGGAAGTACGTGGACCTGGTGGGCTCCTGGGGTCCGGCCCTCCTCGGGCATAGGCATCCCGCGGTGATCGACGCCGTGCACCAGGCGGTCGATGCCGGGCTCGGCTTCGGCACCTCCCACCCCAACGAGGCCAAGCTGGCCGAGCTGGTCCGCGGCCGGGTGCCCGGGGCGGAGCGGATCCGGTTCGTCTCCACAGGAACCGAGGCCACGATGACCGCGATCCGTCTGGCCCGCGGCGCCACTGGGAAGAGCATCGTGGTGAAGTTCGCCGGCTGCTACCACGGCCACTCGGACGGCCTGCTGGCCGCCGCCGGCTCCGGTGTCGCCACGATGGGCCTCCCCGGGTCCGCGGGCGTGACCGAGGCGCAGGCCTCCGAGACGGTCGTCATCGAGTACAACGACCGTGCCGCCCTGGAGCAGGTGTTCGCCGAGCACGGTGAGAAGGTCGCCGCCGTGATCACTGAGGCGACCCCGGCCAACATGGGGGTCGTCCCCCCGGGGGAGGGTTTCAACGCGTTCATCCGGGAGATCACCCAGAAGTATGGCGCTCTGATGATCTTCGACGAGGTGATGACGGGTTTCCGCATCACTGAGGCGGGATACTGGGGCGCTTCCGGCCGGGCTGAGGGCTGGGCCCCGGACCTGTTCACCTTCGGGAAGGTGATCGGCGGCGGGCTGCCCACCGCCGCGCTGGCCGGCGGTGCTGAAGTCATGGAGCACCTGGCGCCGTCCGGCCCGGTCTACCACGCGGGCACCCTCTCCGGTAACCCGGTGGCGATGGCCGCCGGCGCCGCAACGCTGGAGAACGCGGACGCCGCGGTGTACTCGCATATTGATGAGAAGGCTCAGACGGTGGCCGACGCGCTGACCGCGGCCCTGGCCGAGGCGGGAGTGGATCACACGCTGCAGAAGGTCGGGAACCTGTTCTCCGTGGCGTTCGGCACCAGCAGCACGGGTGTGCACAACTATGCGGAGGCTGGCGCCCAGGAGGCTTTCCGGTACGGCCCGTTCTTCCACGCGATGCTGGACGCCGGTGTGTACCTGCCGCCGAGCGTGTTCGAGGCCTGGTTCCTCTCCGCAGCCCATGACGACGCCGCGGTGGAGCAGATCCTGGGGGCGCTGCCGGCAGCCGCGGAGGCGGCCGCCCAGGCCGGCTAGAAGAGCAGGGTGTTCAGGAGGCTGTAGTCGACGCGGTCGCCGATCCAGCCGCTGACCAGGAAGTACAGGCCGATGAAGGCGACGATGGCGAGC
Source organism: Nesterenkonia populi (assembly GCF_007994735.1). Lineage (NCBI taxonomy): Bacteria > Bacillati > Actinomycetota > Actinomycetes > Micrococcales > Micrococcaceae > Nesterenkonia > Nesterenkonia populi. The sequence goes on from NZ_VOIL01000001.1 coordinate 1,026,936, forward strand.
AGGATGATCCCGACGGGCAGCCCCTTGCCGTTGTCGCCCTCGGGACGCTCGTCGTCATCGTTGAGGTGCGGGTAGTGGCTCATCGTCAGAGACTCTACTGCTGAACGGGCCAGGACGGGTCCACGACGGCGTCGGGCTTGGCCCGGCGCAGCCACTGCTGGAAGTCTGCGGCCTGCTCAGCCTTCCAGCCCGCCTGAAGCTCGTGCAGCTGTGCGGCCGGCACCTGCAGCTGCGGGTACTGCTTGGCCAGGCACAGCGCCACCTCCACGGCCGCCTTCGCGTCCGCGGCGGCCGAATGAGCGGCCTCAAGCATCACCTGGTACACCCCGCAGAGGTCACCGAGAGTGCGTTTGCCGCGCCGGTACTTGTCCACCTGCTTATCCATCACCAGGGGGTCGATGACCGGGGTGGGGGAGGGGAAGCCGACGCCGTGCCGGGCTGCCTCGTGCTTCAGGACCGTGAAGTCATACGGGGCGTTCATGGCGACCACGGCGGCCCCGGCCTCGAACTCCTTGGTGAGCTCGACCACCAGCTGCCGGACAGCCTCCGCGGCGGGCATGCCCTCCGCCTGGGCGTACTCGGTGCTGATCCCGTGGATCTCGGTGGTCTCCGGTGGGATCTCCACACCGGGATCCACCAGCCACTCGCGCACCCGCATGCCCTCCGCTCCGGGCTCCAGCTCCACCAGGGCGGCTGAGACGATCCGGGCCTGGGCAGGGTGGCGGGATGTGGTCTCCACATCGAAGCCGACCACCCGCCCGCTGTGCCAGGACTCGGCCGAGGGCGTGATCTCAAACAGGGCGTCGCTCATGCCTCGAAACCCTACAGCGCACCCCGGACGCACTCGTCGGCAAACATCCGCAGGCACGTCACCGGGCGGATCTGCGCCTGACGCGCGCGCCGCTCATCACTGCGCTGAGCGGCCCTGCAGTCCCGTCCGTGCCCGGGCGGTGCGCACCATCGAGCGGACCGGGTCCCAGGCCGGCCGAGCTGGGAATTCGCGGGCGGCGTAGGCGCTTGATGCCGCTTCACACAGGTGTGGCGCTCGCGTAGCGTGGGGCGGACACGGCCGTGCATAAGACGATGAGTGCGTGCTGACCCGAACGAGTGATGAGGTAATTCAGATGTCCCAGGAAACCGCAGCTCCTCAGCCTGACCTGAAGCAGGCCCTGCTGACCGCAGCAGAGGGCGAGACCAAGACCGAAGAGCTGGTCGACGTCGTCAACTCCTTCCTGCAGGCCCAGGTGTACCTGCCCACAGTGGAGCAGGCCTCCGAGGACGGCACCATCAACCCGCTGATGCTGCAGGACACCGAAGAGAACGCGGTGATGCCCCTGTTCAGCTCCGAGGACACCATCCCCGCCGAGTACGCTGAGCGCGCCCCGCACACTGCGGTGGTCTCCGGTGTGGCGATCCTGCAGTCGGTGGACAACGCCGGCATCGTGATCGACCCGGGCACCGAGCACCAGTTCCCGCTGAGCCAGGAGCAGCTGGCCGCGATCCGCGAGCAGGTCAGCCAGGCCGCCGGCGGCGAGGCCGCGGAGTAGGCTCTCAGATGACCTGTTCACCGTGGGGCGGTGGGCCACGTGCCCGCCGCCCCACGGTAGATTTGGGCGCATGACGGACCAGACCCCTGAGACCGAGTACGACCTCTCCGACCTCAAGAGCATCCTGGTTGCTGCTGCGGCCAACGCCGACGCCAACGATAAGCAGTACCTCGATGATGACATCAGCGCGATCTTCACCTCCTTCCTGCAGGTGGTCGTGCACATCCCCAGCGTCAGCGCAGCAGACGACGACGGCTTCGCGCCTCTGCTGATGAAGGGCCTGGACGGCGGCTCGGTTCTGCCGATCTACACCTCTGACCAGGAGATCCCCTCCGAGCTGCGTGAGCAGGTCGAGACGGTCGCGGAGGTGCCGGGCGCCGGCGTCGTGCAGTCGCTGGCGAACATCATGGTCGTCATCGACCACGGCACTGCCCACCAGTTCTTCATCACCTCGGACCAGTGGGCCTGGTTCCGCTCCGAGGTGCTCGAGGGCGGGGAGGGCGAGTGACCTCGGAGATGCCGGGGCGCCTGCGCGGCGTCCCTGAGCTGGTGGCCGCAGCCCTCGCGCAGGAGACGGAGCAGCGGGCCTCCGCGGAGAAGGTCACCCATCTGCTGGCCTACCGGGAGAGGGTCTGGAACGACGCCGAGGCCGCGGCCGCCGCAGCCGGTGCGCAGGGTCCGGAGCTGGACGTCCGCCTGGAGGCGGCCGACGACGGCGTGGCCCGTGACATCGAGGCCGCACTGGGGCCCCGGGGGTACGGCGAGGCGCCGCGTGACCCGGAGACCAGCATCCTGGAGGCCCTCGACGCCGCCGAGTGGGTGCGCGAGGAGAACCCCAGCGCCTGGGCGGAGTACGTCGCCGGGCGAACCGACCTGGCTTGGGTGCGCCGCACCTTTCAGAAGGCCCGGGCGCCGCTGCCCGCCGCCGCTGATCCGGAGGCGATGGCGGAGGCCGCGAAGAAGGCCGAGGCCGTTGAGGCGGAGCTGGCGGCCCGCCGGAGCAGCAGGATCCGCAGCTGTGTGCTGCTGTTCGCCCTCGGCGACGCCTGGGGGCGGACCACCGAGTTCACCAGCGACTACGAGCAGCTTCTCGCCAGCCCGCCCCCGGTGCCGCAGGAGCTGAAGGTCACCGATGACACGCAGATGGGCCTCTGCACGCTCGAGGCCATCAGGACCCTGCGCCGCCGCGGCATCACCCTGGAGGTCCTCTCCACGGACGCGGGGCTGCAGAACACGGTGCGCCGGGCGTTCGCCGACGCCTACCTGGAGTTCGCCCACGACCCCGACAACGACCGTGCTCCCGGCGAGACGGTGATGACCGCGCTGGCCGGCTATGAGGCCGCCATGGACAAGATCACCGGGGACGAGGGCGCGGACAACAGCAGCCTGGGCAGCGGCACCATCATGCGCACTCCCTGGCTGGGGCTCCTGCCCTACACCCGGTCCACCCTGATGAGCCTGGCGGTGCTGCAGTCGCAGACCACCCACGGCCACCCGAAGGGATGGGCCGCCTCGGCGGTTCTGACCCTGCTGGTGAGCGACCTGCTCAACGGCCGGGTCTCCGCGCCCGCCCATCCGGAGCTGCTGTTCCACGCGGTGAGGGTCATCGACGAGATCCGTGACATGGACTCGCCGCTGGCGGAGGCCATGGGCGAGGACCTCGATGCCCTGGAGCGGGATCTGCTGGGCTTCGCTGCCCGCTGGTACGCCGTGGAGAGGACCCTGGACCCGTCCGGCGAGCAGCAGGCGGATGTGAACACGGTCTTCGGCGAGGGCTGGACCGCGGACGAGACCCTGTTCAACGTGCTCGGCGTCGCCTCGCTCTACGCCGAGGAGACCGTCATTCCGGCGATCAGACGGTTGGTGATGACCCGGGGAGACTCGGATTCGATCGCGGCGGTGGGCGGTGCCGTCATCGGCCTGCAGCATCCGCGGAACCGTGCCGCCCTGGACATGATCCGGGGTCGGCTGGAGCCGCGGTACCGCAAGGAGCTCGACGCCGCCGCCGAGTTCCTCGTCACCCACCACCTGTAGGGGCGTCCGGCCCCGGAGCGGGGCTGCCGCGGTCGATGTCAGAGGCTCCCGCTACGGTGGTGGTCGATGAGAGAGGCGGCAGAATCCAGGAGGGGCGAGATGACTGACAGGCTTGTGCGGGACGCCGACCAGGAGCAGGTCCTGCAGCTGCTGGGCACCGGGCACGGCCCTCTGCTGGCCTGGGGCGGGCCCGGCACCGGGAAGACGAGCCTCACGGAGGAGCTCGCCCTGCGGTTCCTCGCGCAGGGCCACGACGCCCGGCGGCTGCTGGTGCTCTCACCCACCCGCGCGTCTGCGGCAGGGCTGCGGGAGCGCATCGAGAGTCGCTGGGCGGCAGAGGCACCTGACGCCGCGCTCAGCGACCAGCCCTCCCGCTCGTTCGCCTCCTACGCGTTCTGGCTCCTCGGGGAAGCACGACGGCGCCGCATCCTCAGCTTCGCCGCCCGCGCGCCCCGGCTGCTCTCCGGGGCCGAGCAGGACCGCATCATCCGCGACATCCTCGCCGAGATGGACACCGCGGAGGCTGAGCACTGGCCCGGCTCACTCACCGAAGCCGCCTCCGCCGACGGGTTCCGCAAGGAGATCCGCGAGCTCATCGACCGCACCGCCGAGCACGGCATCACCCCCGAACAGCTCACCGCGCTCGGCCAGCAGCACGGCAAGCCCGAATGGGAAGCCGGAGCCGAGGTGTATCGCCGGTACCGGGAAGCACTCGACAGTCCCGCCTACGCCGATGCCTTCGACCCCGCGGGGCTCATCAACGCCGCCGTGGAGCTCCTCCGGGACAGCCCCGAGCTGCTCAGGGCCGAACGTGAGCGCCTCCAGCTCATCCTCGTCGACGATCTCCAGGAGGCGGGCGCCAGCACCTTCCGGCTCCTGCGGCTCATCGGCGCCGGCCGCGCGGTCATCGCCTTCGCGAATCCGGACGCCGCCGTCCAAGGGTTCCGAGGTGCCCGGCCCGACAGGCTCCGCCCGTGGACAGCCTTCGGACAGGCCGGCTCCATGCAGCCCGACGCCGCTGCCGGCCTGCCCGGCAGCGAGGCCAGCACCCTTACGCTGCGCACCAGCCACCGGCTCAGCCCCGGCCTCAGCGAGATCTACACCCGCACCGTCCAACGCATCGGCGCGGTCGGCCCCGCCGAGCTGCGGAGGCCCTACGAGCAGGTGAGCTCCGCCGAGAGGGGCAGCGCCGCCCAGGCAGCCGAGGCCGTCACCGCAGCCAGCGGGCATGTTGCCGAGCAGGCTGTCATCGCCGAGATCCTCGACCGCTACGACGACGCCCATGTTCCCTTCGGAGAGATCGCCGTCATCGCCCGCAACGGGGCCGCCGCCCACCATCTCGGCCAGGTCCTCCGCGCCCACAGCATCCCCGTGCTCCAGCCGATGAGCGAACGAGTGCTCAAGCAGGAGCCCGCCGTCGCCCCCCTGCTGCGGATCCTCGAGCTCGTCACCGCCCATACCGTCCCGTTCGCGGATCCCGAGCAGAGCACCGGCCTGCAGGTGCCGCTCGAAGACCTCATCGAGCTTCTCAGCAGCCGGTACGGCGACACTGACCCGCTCAAACAGCGCAGGCTGCGACAGCTGCTGCGCCAGGCCGAACGGCGCCGCGCCCAGCAGACCGGCGAATCGCCCCGAGAATCCGACGCGCTCCTCCTCGAAGCCGGCAGCAGCCCCGAGTCACCGGTGCTGCGCGCCGTCGCCGACGAGTTCCCCGGCATCGCCTACGGGATCAGCCGCATCGCCCGGATGGTCCGCGCCGCCCGCGACGTGGTCGAGGCAGCTCCCCAAGCCGCCGGGCCGGAAGAAGTCCTCTGGGCCGCCTGGGAAGCTGCCGCCGTCTCCGAACGCTGGGCGGAGACCACCCGCGGCACCGGGTGGGAAGCCGGACGCGCCGATCAGGACCTCGACGCCGTCCTCGCCCTCTTCCACGCCGCCGAACGATTCGCTGACCAGAACCCCCGGGCACTCGCCGCCAGCTTCGCCGACCACATGAACCGGCTCGAACTGCCCATGGACACCCTCGCCGAAGGCTCGGCCCCCGAAGATGCCGTGCGCATCCTCACCCCCGCCACCGCCGCAGGACGCGAATTCGACACTGTCATTCTCACCGGGGTGCAGGAAGGCGTCTGGCCCAACCTCAGACCCCGCGGCCAGCTGCTCGCCAGCACCGACCTCGTCGACGCCGTAGAACACGGCACGGCGCCCGAAGACAGCAGTCACCTGGTCAGGCGCGTACGCACCCTCCAGGACGAATACCGGCTCTTCGCGGCCTCCGCATCCCGGGCGCGCGCCCGCATCTTCGCCATCGCGGTGGAGTCCGAGGAGGAGCGGCCCAGCATGCTCCTCGACCTCATCGCCCCCGCCCACCAGCGCGCCCCAGCGGCCAGCCTCGCCCCGGACCCCCTCACCGGCCCCCGGCTCGTGGCCCAGCTCCGCCGCCATCTCGAAACCCACGGCGAGGACCACGACGCCGCCCAGGCGCTCGCCGCCCTCGCTGAGCACCGCATCAGCGGAGCCGACCCCAGCCACTGGTGGGGCCTCCAGCCGCTCAGCACCGAGGGGCCCATCCTGGACCCCGAGGAAGAGGTGCGCGTATCTCCCTCCAGCGTCGGCAGCGCCGTCGAGGACCCCCTCGGCTGGTTCACCGCCGAAGCCGGCGGCACCGAACCCACCGACTTCAGCCGAATGCTCGGCACTCTCATCCACGAAGTCGCCGAGGCCCACCCCGAAGAGACTGACCCGCAGAGGCTCAGCGAGGCGCTCGCCGCCCGGTGGGACCAGCTCAGGCTCGAGCCCGGGTGGCAGGCCGAGGCCGAATGGGCCCGGGCCCAAGACATGCTCCGGCAGCTCGCCGACTACCACCGGGAGGCCGGGGCCGCCCGCGAGCTGGCTCATGTCGAGCTCAAAGCCGCTGCGGCCACCACGCTGCAGCTGTCCGGCGGAGAGCGTGAGGTCGTCATCAGCGGCATGATCGACCGCATCGAAAGGACCCTCGAAGGCACTCTCTGGGTCATCGACCTGAAGACTGGACGCAGCGCGGCCAGCGCCAAGGCCACCGCCCGGCACGCCCAGCTCGGCACCTACCAGCTGCTCCTCGCCCACGCAGACCTTCCTGAGAACCTGCGGGCGCCCCTGGAAAAGGCCGCGCTGCTCTACGTCGGGGTGAACAAGAACCCCACCACCCGTGAGCAGGACGCAGCGCCCCTGGAGAACCCCCACGCCTGGCCGCACCGGATGCTCCATGCCGCCGCGGAAGCGATGACCGGAGCCAGCTTCGCCGCCCGCCGCAGCCCCGGGGGAGGCTGGACTGGGCCCGGCCAGAGCCCCGGCCCGCTCAGCCCCCTCGCTGAGCAGAACAAGCAGGTCACCCAGCCATGAGCCTCCACACCCCCCGCCCCTCACCCCAGTACACCTCCGCGGAGATCGCCGAGCGGCTCGGAGCCGACCCGCCCACGCCTGAGCAGAAGGACGTCATCGAGGCGCCCCTGGAGCCGGCGCTGGTCATCGCCGGAGCAGGCTCCGGCAAGACCGCCACCATGGCAGACAGGGTCGTCTACCTCGTCGCCAACGGCATCCTCCGGCCTGATCAGGTCCTGGGCGTCACCTTCACCCGCAAAGCCGCCGGGGAGCTGCGCGAACGAGTCGTCGCCAAGCTCACCCAGCTCGTCCAGGCCGGGCTGCTCGACCGCAGCACCCTCATCCCGGAGGGGACCCTCGAGGATGATGTCGTGCTCGACGCCCAGGGGCTCGTCTCCCCCGTCATCTCCACCTACCACTCCTACGCCCAGTCCCTGGTCACCGAGTACGGGATGCACATAGGCCTGGAGCCGGAGGTCGAGCTCATCGGTGACGCCGCCGCCTGGCAGCTCATCACCCCGCTGGTCCGGCGCTACGAGCGCGGCGACGCCTTCGTCGACGCTGGGACCGCTGCCTCCACCCTCCCCAACCAGGTGCTCACGCTCGCCGGAGACTGCGCCGAGCACCTCGTCGCGCCCGAGCAGGTCGCCGAATACCTCCAGGGGGAGCTCGCCCGCGGTGAGCGTCTCTCCGAGCAGAAGGCAAAGCCCCTGACCAGCGGGGAGCAGGGCCTGCTGGACCTGCTGCGCACCCGCGGGGAGCTGCCCGAGCTGGTCCGCCGATATCACCAGGCCAAAGAGGCCGAAGGGCTGATGGACTTCGGCGACCTGCTGCGCCATGCGGTGAGCATCGCCCAGACCGTGCCCGCCGCCGCGGCTGCCGAGCGCAGCAAGTACAAGCTCGTCCTGCTCGACGAGTTCCAGGACACCTCCTACGCTCAGCTGGAACTCTTCGCGAAGCTCTACGGCGAAGGGTCCGGCACCGCGGTCACCGCCGTGGGCGACCCCAACCAGTCGATCTACGGGTTCCGCGGCGCCTCCGCCGGCCAGCTCTTCGACTTCTCCCACCGGTTCCCCACCGTGGACCCGGTCACCGGTGAGCGGGCACCCGCGGGGCTGCGGCAGCTCACCGTCGCGTGGCGCAACGGACGGGCCATCCTTCGGGTCGCCAACACCGCGGTGGAACGCTTCACCCAGGACGCGCACAACCCCCAGCAGCGCTGGCACCGCTCCACCGCTCACCTCAGGCGCAGGCTCAGCCCCCTGCGCACCCCCGACGCCGCCGGGATACTCCCACAGGACAGAGTGCGGACCGGCGAAGTCCGGTACGGGTTCTTCACCACCGACGCGGACGAGGCGCAGACCATCGCCGCCCACCTCACCCAAGAGATGGAGAACGCCCGGAAGCATGGGCAGAAGCCGCCGTCCTGCGCAGTGCTCGCCCCCACCCACAGCCAGCTCGCCGACATTGCCGAGCGGCTGCGCCGGGCCGGACTCGAGTATGAGCTGCTCGGCCTGCGCGGCCTCATCCATGTCCCCGAGGTGGCTGAGACCATCGCTCACCTCCGTGTGCTCGCAGACCCGGGGCGCTCCGATGCCATGATCCGCATCCTTGCCGGAGCCCGGTACCGGCTCGGCCCCAGAGACCTCCGCACCCTCGGCCGGTACGCCTCCGGGCTGCAGAACCGGCGGCGCCGCCGGCCCGTCCCCGAAGGCGAGGACGAGCCCCATGATGCCGAGCGTCTGCCGACCTCCGAGCTGGAGGTCGACGAGCTCTCCAGCCTCATCGAAGCCATCGACTCGCTGCCCGCCGACACCGCCCGGCTCACCGACCAGTACGGGTTCAGCGAGACCGGCGCAGCCCGCCTCCTGCGGGCCCAGGACGACTTCCGGGCTCTGCGCAGCCTCGTCGGCCTCGACCTCGGCACACTCATCCAGCGTCTCGTCGCGCACATCGGCCTCGACGTGGAAGTCGCCTCCCGCCCCTGGGAGGCCCAGCACCACGCCACCCGGCAGATCGACGCGTTCATCGAGCAGGCCCAGGCCTATGCCTCGGGGGCAGACCCCACCGACCTGCGCGGATTTCTCACATGGCTCGACGCCGCAGCAGCCCAGGAGCGCGGCCTGGAGCAGGCCCCCAAGGACCCCGTCCCCGGCGCCGTCCAGCTGCTGACCGTCCACGCCTCCAAAGGCCTCGAATGGGACGTGGTCGCGGTGGCCGGACTGCGGGAGGAGAAGTTCCCGCAGCGCAGGGCGGCCGCCCAGAACTGGCTCAACAGCCAGGCCAACCTGCCCTGGCCGCTGCGCGGCGACCGGGAGTCCATTCCCCAGTGGGACTCCGACCAGGAGACCGCCCAGCTCTGGGCCTGCTCCGCCGGTGCCGCGAGCTCCAAGAAGTACGAGGGCGGCGTGTTCAAGGAGGACTGCGCCTCCTTCGCCCGCGAGGAGCAGCGCCGCCTCGCCTACGTCGCCTTCACCCGCGCCCGCCGTCTGCTGCTGTGCACCGGCGCGAGCTTCTACGGGTCCGCCGGAGGCAGAGAGCCCTCCGAGTTCCTCGAAGACATCCGCCGGGCAGATGCCGACGCTGACGGAGAAGGCTTCACACGGCTGAACTGGTACGAGTACGACGCTGAGGACAAGCCCGAGAACCCCGACGCCGGGCAGCTCGAGGTCGCCGAATGGCCCTATGATCCCCTCGCCGAGGTCCCCGTGCGCCGCGTGAAGCACGTGGAGGCTGACCCTCAGGACCCCACCTCCATCGACCAGTACGTCGAGCTCGAGACCCGCCGACCATTGCCGAAGACCCGCCGCCCCGCCCTGGAGCAGGCCGCAGAGCTGGTCCGGCAGGCCCAGGCCGAGATGGGCGGCGGGACCGCGCCCTCCGAGAACATCCCACGGACCGACAGTCCTTGGGCAGATCGCGTCCAGCACGTGATCCGACGGGCCGAGCTCGCCCGGCGCAGCGCCCGGCGTCCCGCCCTGCCCGAGCACCTGAGCGCCTCCAGGCTCATCGCCCTCGCCCAGGACCCGGCGGAGGTCGCCGAGCAGGTCCGTCGGCCGGTGCCTCGGCGCCCGTCCCGCGCGGCCCGCCGCGGCACCGTGGTGCACGCCTGGGTGGAGCAGCAGTTCGAGGCCACCGCGCCCTTCCCCGAGATCGACGACGCCGTCAGCGCCGACAAGGACCTCGAAGTGATCTTCGACCTGGAGACGGTCAAGGAGAACTTCCGGGCCACGCCCTGGGCCCAGCGGCAGGTCTACGCCATGGAGATCGCTGTGGAGGCCTCACTGGCCGGGGTCACCCTCCGGGGCCGGCTCGATGCCGTGTTCGGGACCGGACCCGACGGTCAGCAGCTCGGCACCGCCGACTACGACCGCTGGGAGCGGCTCCCCAAAGCTGAGCGCAACGCCAGGATGGCCGAATGCACCTGGGACCTCGTCGACTGGAAGACCGGCAGCGTCCCGACCGGCAAGGACCTGCAGCAGAAGCAGCTGCAGCTGGCCGTCTACCGGCTCGCGTTCAGCAGGCTCTACGGCATCCCGGCGCAGCAGATCAGCGCCCACTTCGTCTACCTCGACCAGGGAAGGACCATCACGCCCGAGGCACTGCAGTCAGAGGACGAGCTGGAGCGCCTGATCATCCAGGCGCGCGCTGCGTTCGGCTCATGACACAGTTCAGCTAGGGTGCTGGGCATGTCTGCCATCACGACGAACGCTGCCTGGATCACACGCTTCACCGCCGCGCTGGAGGCCAAGGGCCTCAGCCACACCGTAGGCCCCTTCAACGACATTGCCGTCAAGGTGGAGGACACCGAGTACGTCATCCGGAACACAGCGAGTGTGGTGCCCCAGCGCATCCACCTCGTCGGGCGCCCGGCCGAGCCGGTCACCGCCGAGGCCGCGCAGCTGGAGGGCGTCACGGTCAAGCAGCAGTTCGACGACATGACCATCCGGGCCCGCGGCCGCGCCGTCCTCGACCATCAGGGACAGGTCTATTTCGACCTGATCTGCGTCGCAGGGGAACCCGGGGATGTGCCCGCCCAGGAGCGCCTCGAACGGCTCCTGCCGCAGCTGTTCGTCCTGATGACCCAGATGCAGCAGCAGCTGAAGGGCTGAGGCCGACCAGTCAGACGGGGTGCCCGCCGCGGCGGGCCATCCGGATCGCCACGCAGGTGATCAGCACGCCCACCGTGGCTGAGATCGCGCCCGCATAGGCGGGGGAGCGCAGCGGCTCGGCGCCGATCTGCAGGTCGATCACCATGCCGCCCACGAACGCGCCCATCGCGTTCGCAGCGTTGAACGCCGAATGGTGGAAGGTCGCAGCCAGCTGGGGAGCCTTCGGAGCGACGTCGATCAGGTGGGTCTGCAGCGTGGGGCCCAGGCTCGAGGCGGAGATGCCCACCAGCACCAGCAGCGTCACCATCAGCCACGGGATGTGCGCGAAGAGTCCGAAAGCGGTCATGAACACCGCTACCAGCACCATCGCGATCAGCGCGGTCCACAGCACCGATCTGTCCGACATCCAGCCGCCCACAAAGTTGCCGATCAGGCCGCCGACGCCGAACAGCAGCACCACCACCGGAAGGGCCGACTCGGCGATCCCGGTCACGTCCACAGCGATGTGGGAGATGTACGCGTAGATGGCGAACATTCCCGAGAACCCGACCACGCCCATCGCGATGCCGACCCAGAGCCGGGCGTTCGCAAGTCCGCGGATCTCCCCGGAGAGCGACGCGCCCTCCGGAGGCTGCTGCTTCGGGGCGAAGAACACGATCGCCAGCATCGTGACCACCGCGAGCACAGCGGTCACCAGGAACATCGCACGCCAGTGCGTCATCTGCCCCAGCCAGGTCACAGCAGGCACACCGACCACGTTGCAGATAGCCAGCCCGGACAGCACCGTCGCGATCGCCTTGGCACGCTTGGCCGGGCCCGCCATCTGGGCGGCCATGAGCGCAGCCACCGCGAAGTAGGCGCCGTGCGGGAGCCCGGAGAGGAACCGGGCCGCCAGCATCAGCTCGAAGCTCGCGGTGAAGAAGCTGATGATGTGCGCAACGATGAACAGCACCAGCAGCATCAGCAGGAAGGAGCGCCGTTCCCGCTTCGCGCCCAGCAGTGCCAGCACCGGCGAGCCCAACACCACCCCCAGGGCGTAGAAGGTCACCAGCATCCCGCCCTGGGAGATCGAGATTCCCAGATCAGCCACAGCCTCGCGCTGCAGCCCCATGATCGCGAACTCGGTGACTCCGATGGCGAAGCCGCCCAGGGCCAGGGCGATGATCGCGACCACCACTTGCTTCGGCGAGTACTCCGGCCCCTCACCGCTGACGGGGACCTCCCCAGTGACCACCGGCACGGAGCCTGTGATGAGGGGAGCCCCGCCTGTGGCGGGGTGCGGCGAGGCTGTGCTCTCAGAGCGGGGCTGATGTGAGCCCTCGGGCTCCTGGGGAGTGTTCAGACCTTCAGTCCTTCTCGTTTGGTCAGGTGGATCGCATACAGGGTAACGACGACGCCCAGCACCGCGAAGATCGCACCGGCGAAGGCAGGGGCGCGCAGGCCCAGGCCCATGTCGATGACGAGGCCGCCCAACAGGGCGCCGAGGCCGTTGGAGGCATTGAACGCCGAGTGCTGGAAGGTCGCCGCCAGCTGCGGCGCCTTCGGGGCGGTGTCGATCAGGTGGGTCTGCATTGCCGGACCGAGGCCGGCGGAGGCGGAGCCGAGCAGCAGCAGCAGGCCGACCATGATCCAGCCGATGTCCGCAAGGAGGCCGAACAGCGTCATCGAGATCGCCACTGCGATCGCCATGCCCAGCACCGTGTACAGCACGGACTTGTCGGTCAGCCAGCCGCCCACGAACGTTCCGATCACCATGCCGGTGCCGAAGACGAAGGTGATGAACGGCAGGCTCGATTCGCCGAACCCGGCCAGGTCCACTGCAATGTCAGCGATGAAGGAGTAGACGGCGAACATCCCGAGGAACCCGAACACGGCAAGGAAGACGCCCACCCAGAGCCGCTGGTTCTTCAGGCCCTTCAGCTCCGCGGAGATGGAGGCTCCGGCGGCTGCGGGCTGACGCGGGGCGGCGAACGCCACGGCGATCATGGTGCCGACCGCCACCAGCGCGGCCACCAGGAACATGGCCCGCCAGCCCCAGAGCTGGCCCAGCCAGACCACCAGCGGCACACCGGCCATATTCGCAATGGTCAGTCCGGAGAGGACGACGGCGATCGCCTGGGCGCGCCTGGTGGGGCCCGCCATATGCGCGGCGATCAGCGCGGCGGTGGCGAAGTAGGCGCCGTGCGGCATCCCGGAGAGGAATCGCGAGACCAGCATCATCTCGAAGTTCGGGGCGATGAAGCTCAGGAGGTGGGCCACGGCGAAGAATCCGAGCAGGAACAGCCCGTAGGACTTCCGCTCCCGGCGGGCGCCCATCAGCGCCAGCACGGGGGAGCCCAGCACCACTCCGAATGCGTAGAAGGAGATCAGCAGGCCGCCCTCGAACTCGCTGATGCCGAGATCAGCACGCGCGTCGCGCTGCAGACCCATGATCGCGAATTCGGTGACGCCGATGGCGAAGCCGCCCATCGCCAGGGCGATGATGGCGACGACGATCTGCTTGGGGGAGTACTGGGGGCCGCCGCGACCGCTGACAGCCTGCATGGACCCGGTCACCGCGGGCATGGACCCGGTGAGGATGGAGATCGGGCTGGTCATCGGCCCGATCGCGGAGGTCTCAGGCTCCTGGACGGTCTGGTTCGGCTTGCTGGTCTTGGTCATGTCTGGCTCGACCCTTCAAAACGGCTTCAATCGGCAAGGGGTGTCGCCATCGACACGAATAGCTCCAACGCGAAATGCGCCGGAAAATTTCCGGAGGGCCTGACTCGCTGTTCAGGCGCCGGGCGGGCGCAGGCCCGGGTGACGATCATAGATCGAGATTGAGGCCGATGTCGCGGCCTCGTCGTGCTCATCCGTCTCCGCGGGGCTCTGAGCCGATCGGGCCGATCCCGCAGACCGGGCAGAGCCGGCTGATCGGGCAGATTCTGCTGACCGGGCAGAGCCGGCGGAGGAAGCGGAGGAGGCGGAGCTGGGGAAGAAGTTCTTCTGCTTGGCACGCTTCTCGCTGGCTGCGTCGGCCCGTATCGGAAGCGGACCGGTGCTGGGAGACTCGTCGACGGCGGGGGCCTCGCCGGTGTCGAACTCGGAGTCGTCCAGGTAGGCCGGGATCTCCTCGGTCGGAGGGTCCTCGTCGGCCGGACGGCCGTGCCGCGGCTGGACCGGCGCGACCTTGTCGGTGGGGTGGTCCTCGTCCTCCGGGGAGGCTGCGGATGCGGCAGAGGTGTCGGCGTCGGTGATGACCGCGGGCTCGCCGTCGTCGTCGGGCTCGCCGAAGCCGGCGACGGTCGCTGCGGACCCGGCCCGGACCACCGGCTGGGAGTCCTGCCGGTCAGCGGCCGCGGGCTCCTCACCCTCCATCGGAGTGGCGGAGATCTCCCGGCCGCCGTAGGCCTCGATGTCGGAGGCCAGCTTCTCCAGGAGCTCGCGGGCCTCGGCGACCATGTCCTCGTTCTCCTCGGCCTTGCCGCGGACCAGCCACTGGGCCAGGGAGAACTCGGCGGCGAGGGCGGCGCGCTGCAGGATGTGCTCGTCGGCCTCCGCGTCCGCCTCGGCGCGGTGCTTGCGGTAGGCCTGCGTGACAGAGTCGGCGAAGCTCTGCCGAGGCGATGAGATCAGCCAGGCGAGATCCCCCGCCGGGTCTCCCAGGTGCAGGTCGGTCCATCCCGTGACCGCCACCACCCGCTCACCCTCGACGAGCAGATTGTCCTCGTGCAGGTCACCGTGCACCACGGTGGGGGTGAACTCCCAGAGCCCCTTGTCCTCCATGGCGTGCTCCCAGCGGCGCAGCAGCTGGGCCGGCACCTCCCCGGTGGCCGCGGCGTTGTCCAGCTCGTTGAGCCGGCGCTGCCGCAGCCGCTCCGCGGAGTAGCGGGGCAGCTCCGCGTGGTCCACCACCGCCTCGGTGAGGCTGTGCACGGCGGCGACCGTGCGGCCTACGTCATCGATCAGCCCCTCCGGGGCGTCGACCAGCTCATCGAGCGGCTGGGCACTGCCGGGCAGGTGGTTGTAGACGAACACGCGCATCTCGTCCACCCGTGCGGCTCCGGCCACGCTCGGCACGCGGAAGGGAAGCTCCGCGCGGATCGAGGTGGAGAAGCCGCGCAGCACCTGAACCTCGGTCTCCAGGCGCATGGCGGCCTGGGGGTGCTGGGGCGCACGGACCCGCCACCGGTTCTCGGCGGTGTCGACGACGACGGCGGAGGCGAAGTCGCGCGCGTCGTCAGCGGCCGCGGCGACCCCGGTGGGGGAGAGCCCCGGCACTGCGCGTGTGGCCAGCGCCGCCAGTTCCATCGATGTCCATTGCACGGTGCAAGCCTAGGAGCGCGGCGTCGTCGTGCACTGCTGAAACGCCGGGTGCGGCACGGGTGAACGCTCTGATCAGACGCCTGTGGACAGTTTCAGCGGGCGTCTGGGCGGGCGGATACCGTAGAGCCCATGGAATCCTCAGCCGCTGCGGGCCCAGAGGCGGTGCTCCACGGGCTCGACGACGAGCAGCGCGCCGCCGCCTCCACGCTCACCGGGCCGCTGTGCATCCTCGCCGGAGCCGGCACGGGCAAGACGCGCGCCATCACACACCGGATCGCCTACGGGGTGCGTGCCGGGGTGTATGACCCGCACCGGGTGCTCGCCGTGACGTTCACCGCCCGAGCCGCCGCGGAGATGCGCTCGAGGCTGGCCAGCCTGGGCGCCCCCGGGGTCCAGGCGCGGACGTTCCACGCGGCCGCGCTGCGCCAGCTGCAGTACTTCTGGCCGATGTCGGTGGGCGGGCAGATGCCCCAGCTGCTGAGCCACAAGGTCCGGCTGATCGCGGAGGCAGCCAAGCGCCTCCGGCTCACCAGCGACCGCGCCTCCCTGAGGGACTTCGCCTCGGAGATCGAATGGGCGAAGGTCTCCACGATCACCCCGGAGGACTATGCGGCGGCCGCCGCGGGCAGGGACCAGCCGGCCGGCCTGGACCACGCCAGCTTCGCGAGGCTCTACGCCGCCTACGAGGAGCTGAAGGACGACCAGCACGTCATCGACTTCGAGGACGTGCTGCTGCTGACCGCCGGGATGCTCACCGAGGACGAGCGGGTGGCAGCCCAGGTCCGCCAGCAGTACCGCCACTTCGTGGTCGACGAGTTCCAGGACGTCTCCCCGCTGCAGCAGCGGCTGCTGGACCTCTGGCTCGGCGGACGCGAGGAGATCTGCGTGGTGGGAGATGCCGCCCAGACCATCTACTCCTTCACCGGTGCCAGCCCCCGGTACCTGCTGGAGTTCCGGCGCCGCCACCCCCAGGCCGAGGTGGTCAGGCTGGTCAGGGACTACCGCTCCACGCCCCAGGTGGTGATGCTCGCCAACACCCTGCTGGCCGACCGCAGCGCTGAGCAGCCCCGGCTGCAGCGCCGCGCTGACTGGAAGCGCTCGGCGGGGGAGCAGGCCGAGGATCCCCCGGACTGGCCCGAGCCGCTGCAGCTGATCTCCCAGCGGGACAGCGGGCCCGCCCCGCAGCTCACCCAGCACGCCGACGACGACGCCGAGGCCGCCTGGATCGCCTCAGAGATCCGTCGGATCTCCGAGGACGGCACTCCGCTCAGCGAGATCGCCGTCCTCTACCGCACCAACGGCCAGTCCCAGACCTTCGAGCAGGCGCTCGCCGCCGCCGGGATCTCCTATCAGCTCCGCGGCTCCGAACGGTTCTTCTCCCGCCGCGAGGTACGTGAGGCCCTCGCCGCTCTGCGGACCAGCTCCCTGGTGGATTCGGACGAGACGGTCCCCGAGGCGGTCCGCGCGGTCCTCTCCTCCCTCGGCTGGTCGGAGAAGGCTCCCGCCTCGACGGGCGCGGTGCGGGAGCGCTGGGAGTCCCTGGCCGCGCTCGTCGCGCTCGCCGACAGCCTCGCCGCCGAGCGGGATGGATGCACGATGCGTGAGCTCCTCGCTGAGCTGGAGGAGCGCTCCGCGGCCCAGCACGCCCCCACGGTTGAGGGGGTGACGCTGGCCTCGCTGCACTCGGCGAAGGGCCTGGAGTGGGACGCGGTGTTTCTGGCGGGGCTGTGCGAGGGCCTGATGCCGATCAGCTTCGCCCAGTCGCAGGCGGAGGTGGATGAGGAGCGGCGCCTGCTCTATGTGGGGATCACCCGTGCCCGGAAGCATCTTTCGCTGAGCTCGGCGTCGGCCCGGCACTCGGGCGGCCGCGGCCGCCGGAAGCCGTCCCGGTTCCTTGAGCCGCTGCGTGCCGAGCTGGGCCTGGAGCCGACCGTCCGGAAGATCGCCCCCGGCTCCGGGAAGCCGAGCCCGAACGCGGCGTCGCAGAAGAGGACCGCCACCTGCGCCACCTGCGGGATCGCGCTGACGGTTGCCACCCAGGTGCGTCGTCGTCGCTGCGAGGACTGCCCGCCCCGGTATGAGCCGGAGCTGTTCGAGGCGCTGCGCGAATGGCGGCGGGAGACCGCCGCGGAGATCGGAAAGCCCGCGTTCATGATCTTCGCCGACGCCGAGCTGGAGATCATCGCCGAGCACAGGCCCGCCCCGGAGGACGATGAGCTGCTGAAGCTCCCCGGCGTCGGCCCCAAGAAGCTGGAGGCCCACGGCGACGGGCTGAAGGCCGTGCTCAGGTCCTCAGGTTCTCCTCAGCCCAGCTGACTCCGGCGAGGAACGCATCGGCCTCGGCGGTGCGCGGGTATCTGTCCACCAGCTTTTTGAAGGCGGCCCCGTGGTCGGGCTCGAGCAGGTGGGCGAGCTCGTGGACGAGGACGGCGTCCACTACCCAGCCGGGCATGTGCTTCAGCCGGGCCGAGAGGCGGACAGTGCCGGTGGTGGAGGTGGTGGAGCCCCATCGGCGCAGCTGCTGGGAGGACCAGGTGACCGAGGTCGGCTGCGGAATCCCGTCGAGATACTTCGCGGAGAGAGCGCTGGCGCGTTCGGCGAGGGCGCCGTCCCCGGCGGCGGCCGCTGAGCCTTTGGAGGCCATGCGTCTGCGGAAGGCGCGGGCGTGCTTGTCGAGCTCGCGGCGGCTGGTCCGGGCGGGCACACGCAGCCGCAGGAGGCCGCCGACCTGGTCTCCGGAGACGGTGCGGGTGCGGCGGGCGGAGCGGATGACGATCACTTCGTGGCCGTCCACGGTGATCCGCTCCTCGCGCTGCGTCTCATTCTGCCTCTGCCGCCCAGCCATAGGGGCCCACTCTAAGGCCTGTGGATAGCGGGAGCAGGGGTCATGGGGCTGCGGCAAGAATGGCGGAATGAGCCGATACGCAGCCCCGCAGACCTTCGCCCGCCGCCAGCTTGCCACGGTGCTGATCGACGGGCTGTGCCCTGTCGGGCTCGGTGTGTCTGAGCATCTGGCGCGCCAGGGGGTCGGCACGGTGCTGGTGCGCGACGCCGCGCTGGTCTCTGCGGAGGAGGCGGACGAGGGGCTGGGGTGCTCGGGGTTTCGGGCGCACGAGGTGGGGCGGAGCCGGGAGGACGCGGCTGCGGGGAGGCTGGGGGCCCAGTGCGCGGGTGCGGAGGTCATGGCGGCCCCGGAGGAGTTCGGCACGGCGGGGGTGGACCTGCAGGTCAGTGTGGGGAAGCCTGGGGCGGTGATGTCTCGTCTGGGCGCGGCGGGGCTGGAGCACCCGAGCCTGCCGGTGCAGTGGGGTGCGGAGGCTTGGAGCGTCGGTCCGCTGCTGGGGCCGGACGCGGGGGCCTGCCCTGAGTGCCTTCTTCCCGCACCGTCGGTCGGGGGCTTCCCGTCGTGCCGGGAGGCTGAGCACGACGCTCACCCGGTGCGAGCCGCTTGGAGGGCTCCGGCGGCTGCGTCGCTGGTGGGGGCCTTGGCAGCCCAGCAGGTCCTTACGCTCATCGACGGGGAGCACCCCGCTGCCGCTGAGGGGCGGATTCTGTCCGGGAGTCTGGCCTCGGGTGAGCTGGCCACCGCCCCGGTCAGCGTCGTCGAGGGGTGCGACTGCCTCTTCGCCCGCGTGTGAGCCGGAAATCGCCATCACTTATCCCTTGGGCGAACTGGGCGGCGTATCCCCAGGTGCGGGGGCTACGCTGGGGACAGATGTCAGCGCGCCCATATCGATGCCTCAAGGAGCGTGACGCGTGAGCGACAACAGCCAGAACCCGGGCCAGGGTGACAACCAGGATCCTGAGGAGATGCTCCGGCGCCTCTTCGGGGAGGCCTTCCCCGAGGGGGAGAAGGGGGAGCAGAGCGAGGACGATGACGCCGGCTCCGAGGAGAAGAAGGACGACCGCGGCCCCAGCATGGGCTTCACCGGAACCCCCGGCGCGGGCCAGTCCGGGAGCCAGGGCGGCCAGCAGAACCCGTTCGCCGGCTTCGACCCCTCGAAGCTGGGGGGGCTGGGCGGCGGCAGTCCGTTCGGCATGGATCCGAACAACCCGATGATGCAGCAGCTCATGGGGCAGGTCCAGGCCATGTTTTCCGCGATGCAGAATGATGATTCTGCCGGGCCGGTGAACTGGGAGGTTGCCGAGTCCGCGGCGCTCTCCGCCGCTGCTGAGGATGATCCCTCGGTCACTCCTGCCGATCAGCACCAGATCGACTCGGCGCTGCGCTTGGCAGACATGTGGCTGAACGAGGCCACCACTTTTGAGGCGCTGGGCCAGATCGGCCAGGGCTGGACCCGTCGGCAGTGGATCGAGCAGACCTCGGAGTCGTGGCAGCGGCTGAGCCAGCCGGTGGCCGAGTCCACGGTGGAGGCGCTGAGCAGCGTGATGCGCGAGCAGCTCGAGGAGAACGGCGGCCCTCAGCTGCCGGAGGAGCTGAAGGGCATGATTCCGCCCGAGGCGATGGGGCAGATGATGGGCATGATGGAGCGTATGACCGGCATGTCGGTCGCCGGGCAGATGGGCCAGGCGATCGGCAAGCTGTCCGCAGAGGTGCTCTCCGGCTCGGATGTGGGGCTGCCCCTGGCCGGCACCAGCGCGGTGCTGCTCCCGGCGAACGTCCGGGAGTTCAGCAAGGGTCTGGATGTGGAGGATGAGGAGATCATGCTCTACCTGGCGCTGCGTGAGGCCGCCCGGATTCGCCTGTTCGCTCATTCCCCGTGGCTGACGGATGACCTCTTCAACGCGGTGGTGCAGTTTGCCGCGGACCTGCGGGTGGACATGTCCCGCCTGGAGGAGATCGCCCAGGGGATCGACCCGCAGAACCCCGAGACGATGGAGATCGATCTCGGCGTGGATCTCTTCGCCGAGCACACCGACATGCAGAAGGCGGCCCTGCGTCGGATCGAGACGACGGTCGCCCTCGTGGAGGGCTGGGTGGACGACGTCGTCGCCCAGGCCGGCGCCCACCTGCCCTCTGCGGAGCGGCTGCGGGAGACGATGAACCGGCGCCGCGCCACCGGCGGTCCCGCGGAGGAGGCCTTCGCCGCTTTGGTGGGCCTGGAGCTGCGGCCTCGTCGTCTGCGGGACGCGGCAGCGCTGTGGGCGCACCTGCGGGAGACCGGCGGGATCGAGGCGCGTGATGAGGTCTGGTCCCATCCGGACGTGCAGCCGGAGGAGGCTGACCTGGATGATCCTGCCGGCTTCCACGCCCGCCGTGCAGAGCGCGAGCAGGCCAGCGCCAGCATGGACGACGAGCTGAAGAAGCTCCTCGACGGCGAGTTCGGGGACGACGACGATGGGGAGAAGCGCTAGTTGGGGCTTCGGCGGACCGTTCAGTTCGCTGGCGGATCGGTAGCCCTGGTGGGCGGCGTGGTCGCTCTGGCCCTTCCGGCCCCGTACATCAGCGAGTCCCCCGGACCCATCTTCAACACCACCGCTGACGTGCAGCATGATGAGAACGGCGAGGAGACCGAGCCGATCATCGAGGTCGACGGGGCGGAGACCTACCCGACCGAGGGCACGCTCGCGCTGACCACGGTCTACGTCAACGGTGCGCCGACCTCCACCCTGTTCGTGCCTGATGCGGTGCGCGGCTGGTTCAGCCCCACCGTGGACCTGACCCCGCACGAGCTCGTCTACCCCTCCGGCACCACGGCGGAGGAGGTGCGGGAGCGCAACACTGCTGCGATGACCTCATCCCAGGATCTCGCGTTCGCCGCAGCGCTGGACCAGCAGGGCATCGAGTTCGGCGTGGAGCTTTTCGTAGAGGGGTTCACCCCTGAGGCTGAGGAGGCCGGGGTGGGGGAGCAGCTGCAGCCCGGGGACCGGGTCCTCGCCGCTGACGGCGAGCAGATCACCGGAATCGAGGGGCTGCGGAGCGCCGTCAATGAAGCTGCCGGGGAGCCCGTGCGGCTGACCGTGCTCCGCGGGGACGAGGAGATCGGCATCGATGTCCCCACCTACCAGGAGGCCGACGGCGACTATTACATGGGAACCCTGATGGGCACTGACTTCGACTTCCCGGTGGAGGGGGAGCTTCGGCTCTCGGAGAACGTGGGCGGGCCCTCAGCGGGGCTGATGTTCGCGCTGGGAATCATCGACACCATGAGCGAGGACTCCCTGACCGGCGGGGAGAGCTGGGCCGGCACCGGGACCGTGGACCCGGACGGCACGGTGGGCCCCATCGGAGGAATTCCGCAGAAGATCGTGGGGGCCCGGGATGCGGGTGCTGAGCACTTTTTGGCCCCACGCGAGAACTGTGATGAGCTGAACGGCAGGCTCGTCAGCGGCCTCGACGTCTACGGCGTCGAGACTGTGGATGAGGCTGTAGAGGTGCTTGAAGCAGTCCGTGACGACGACCAGGACTTTTTGAGACAATCAGAACCTTGCGGACGCTAGACGACGTCGTCGGCGTGCGCAGATCACTCCCCTTGACACAGCAGAAGAGACAGAGGACGAGACACGCGTGAGCTCCAACCCGGGATTCGGTTCCCAGAACCCCTTCGGCGGGGGCATCTTCGGCAACTCCGGCTTCGGCGGCTCCGGCCGCGGCAATGACGACGAGGGCGGCTCCAACGGCGGCGGCCGCGCCTCCTCCGGGGAGTCCGGCGGGTTCCGCCGGCCATCCGCCCTGATTCTGACCATCATCATCATCGTGGCCCTGCTGGCTGCGTTCGTGTTCCTCGCGGGCGTCTACGCCGATGTGATGTGGTTCAGCCAGCTCGGCTACCAGGAGGTGTTCTGGACTGAGCGGATCGCCCGGGTGGCGGTGTTCGCCGCCGCGTTCCTGGTGATGGGCCTGATGGTGTGGCTCTCCCTGTTCCTGGCGTTCAAGTTCCGGCCCGAGGGCGTTCGCCAGGGCAATGATTCGGTGGCCCAGTACCAGCGGTCGCTGACCTCGATGCGCCGCCTGCTGATGTTCGGCCTGCCCGCTCTGATGGGTGTGTTCGCCGGCACCGCCGCCCAGGCGAACTGGGACGGGGTGCTGCTGTTCTTCAACCAGGAGCCGTTCGGCGAGACGGACCCGCAGTTCGGCCTGGACTATGGCTTCTACGTCTTCACCCTGCCGTTCCTGAACTTCATCGTCGGGTTCCTGATCTCTGCACTGCTGGTCGCCGGCATCGCCGGCATCCTCTGCCATTACCTGTTCGGATCCATCCGCATCGAGCAGTCCGGCAAGTTCATCGTGGAGAAGGCTGCCCGCTGGCACGTGGCGGCCATCGCCGCACTGTTCCTGCTGCTCCAGGGCGCCAACTGGTTCCTGGGCCGCTACGCCACCCTGCAGGACCAGAGCGGCAACTGGGCCGGCGCGATGTACACCGATGTCAACGCTGTCATCCCCGCCCAGACCATCCTCGCGGTGGCCGCGGTGCTGGTGGCGCTGATCTTCATCGTCACCGCCATCACTGCCCGCTGGCGCCTCTCCTTGGTGGGTGCGGCGATGCTGGTGATCACCGCGATCGTCGGCACCGGGGTCTACCCGTTCCTGGTCCAGGAGTACCAGGTCGGCCCGACTGAGCAGACCCTGGAGTCCGAGTACATCGAGCGGAACATGGAGCTGACCCGCTACGCCTACGGGCTGGATGATATGGAGCAGCAGGACTACCAGGCCACCCCGGAGGCCGAGCAGGGCGCGCTTGCCGGTGACGAGGCCAACATCGAGAACATTCGTCTGCTGGACCCGAACCTGGTCTCGGCCGCATACCGGCAGTTCCAGCAGTTCCGTCCGTACTACCAGTTCCCGGACACACTGAGCTTCGACCGCTATGACATCGACGGCGAGACGCACGACACCGTGGTCGCCGCCCGTGAGGTCAATGCCCCCACGGAGGGCTCCTGGGTCAATCAGCACCTCATCTATACCCACGGCTACGGCCTGGTCGCCGCCAGCGCCAACACCGTCACCGATGAGGGTCGTCCCGAGTTCACTCTGCAGGGCATTCCCACCACCGGCGAGCTGGCCTCGGACGATGACTACGAGCCCCGCATCTACTTCGGCGAGAACTCCCCGGAGTACTCGGTCGTGGGCGCCCCGGAGGATGCGGCCCCGATGGAGCTGGACCGTCCGGCCGCGCAGATCGTGGAGGACGAGGACGGCGAGGCTGTCGAGGGTGAGGGCGACGACGGCCAGGACACCCAGTACACCTTCAGCGGCGACGGCGGCCCCTCAGTGGGCAACTACTTCTCCCGCCTGGTGTACGCCCTGGAGTTCGGGTCCCCGGAGATCTTCCTCTCCGGCGACATGAACGAGGAGTCCCAGATCCTCTACAACCGGCATCCGCGTGAGCGCGTGCAGGAGGTCGCCCCTTACCTGGAGGTGGACCAGAACATCTACCCGGCCATCGTCGACGGCGGGGTGAAGTGGATCATCGAGGGGTACACCACCTCCGACAGCTTCCCGTACTCCGCCCAGCAGCAGCTGGAGTCCGCCACCCAGGACGCCATGACGGAGGGGCCGGCGCTGACCGGGCAGGTCAACTACATCCGCAACTCGGTGAAGGCCACCGTGGACGCCTATGACGGATCGGTGGAGCTCTACGCCTGGGATGACGAGGACCCGATCCTGGAGGCCTGGCAGAACGTGTTCCCCTCCAGCCTGCAGTCCTACGAGGAGATGTCCGCGGACCTGCTGGACCACGTCCGCTACCCGGAGGACATGTTCCGGGTGCAGCGCCAGCTGCTCACCGAGTACCACGTGGACAGCCCGGGCACCTTCTACGAGGGCAACGACGCCTGGTCCATCCCCTCGGACCCGACCTCGGGCGACGACGCAGTGTCCCAGCCCCCGTACTACATGACCCTGCAGATGCCGGAGCAGGAGGACCCCAGCTTCCAGCTGACCTCCACGTTCATCCCCGCCACTGAGGCGGACGGCCAGCAGCGCAACGTCCTCTACGGCTTCCTGGCCGCCTCCGGCGACGCCGGCACCGGCGAGGACGGGGTCAAGAATGAGGACTACGGGCAGATGAGGCTCCTGGAGCTCCCGCGTGACACCGCGATCCCGGGCCCTGGGCAGACGCAGGCGAACTTCGACTCGCACTCCACGGTCGCCTCCCAGCTGAACGTGCTGGAGCTGGGCGGCTCTGAGGTTCTGCGAGGCAACATGATCTCCATGCCTGCCGGCGACGGAATCCTCAACGTGCAGCCCGTCTACGTGCAGGCGACGGGAACCGGTGCTGCCTACCCTGCGCTGCGCATGGTCCTGGTGGCCTTCGGCGAGGAGGTCGGCTACGGCGACACCCTCCAGGAGGCCCTGGACATGATCTTCGACGGCGACGCCGGCGTGGAGGCAGCCGAGGGCGCCGGTGTTGACGCCGAGGCCGTCGATGACGACCTCGAGGGTGTGGACCCGGACGCCGTTGAGGATGAGGAAGCCACCGTTCCTGATGAGGACGACGACGAGGAGCCGGCTGAGGACGAGGAGACTGCGGAGCCCGAGGCGATCGACGGCGACACTGCAGAGCTCCTCGAGGAGGCCGGCCAGCTCATGAACGAGTCGCAGGAGGCTATGGCAGACGGCGACTGGGCCGCCTACGGCGAAGCCCAGGCCGAGCTCGAGCAGCTCATCGAGCAGCTGCTCGAGCTCCAGGAGCAGGAGGGCTGAGCACCCGGATTTTGACTCCAGTTCACCCCCGTGTAAGATAGAAAAGTCCCGGAAACGGGAAGCCCAACGCGGGGTGGAGCAGTTCGGTAGCTCGCCGGGCTCATAACCCGGAGGTCGCAAGTTCAAATCTTGCCCCCGCAACTGTAAAGGGCCGCTGACTAGGAGTTTTCTTAGATCAGCGGCCCTTTCCCTTTGCCCATTGTCCCTGAACCTTGCTCAGACCAGGGTTCTAGGTTTTCAGGTCCGAGGGGTTCTTCTTCTGTGCTTTTCTGGTCGAGGATTCAGCGGCCTGCTGCTGTTAGTGCTGCTCGGACCCAGGGATCGTGTGGGTGCTCTGTGAGACTGTTGAGCAGCAATCCACAGCGGTTCGGGCGTGATGCTCTGTGATTCCGCGGTGGTGGCGCAGAAGAACGTGCTCAACAAGCGCTGCTGGTCCTTAAGGGACGAGCTCCGCAGGGAGATCGTCTACTAGATCGAGAGGACCTATCACCGGCGGCGTCGACAACGGCGTCTAGGTAAGCTGACACCGATTCTCGATCTGGATGCTAGTCCCAGCCGCGTTCGTCGCTATCGGCTTATGGGTGGCCTTGAACCGCAAGAAGCTGAGGAAGATAAATCTCCGGCACGAGAGCATGTTGGGCGATTCTCGTTGGCCGCGTCGGTCGGATCATGATCCGACAGGTATATATAACGCTTTGGGCGGGGCTGGGATAGCGCTGGTTTGTAGTCTGGTGATCATCGCCATGGGGTTCGGTTGGATGGACGTGTAGGAAGCCGTGTGCGCACGTTCTCTTTGGCCGGCGCGGTAAGGTCCATGCATGGGTGAACCGATATGGATTCTGTGGGTAGCAGGGTTAGGGGCGCTTGTAGCGGGTCCGTTGCTTTGGAAATACCGGGATAATGCGGTGATTCTGATCCGGAACTCACCCCCCATGTACGAAGATCCCCCGGCGCTCCTCCGGACGGCTCGTTTCTGATGCTTCCCGCCATCTTCGCGCCACCTATGGGGGCTGCTTTCCCTGGTCTTCGCCGCTGACCGCACCTTCGGGTGGGGAATCACCTGGCATTGATCCAGCCTGACCACATCACCGATCCTGCTCCCGGTCGGCGCGGTCGAGGAAGCTTGTGAGGTCCTTGACACATGTATTACTTTCATTGGCGAGGGCCGTGCGGATTGATCGTGCCGTGACAGAGTCGTAGCTGCTCTTGCGCGCATAATATTTAGGACGGGCTTCAGTCCTCCAAGGTCGCTGCTCACTGATGCGCTGTGGTGATGGTTAATCCACCGCGAAGTTTGGGAAGCCCTCCTCGTTGCGCTGACCGCCGAAGCTCTCCTGCAGGCCGTCCAGCAGCTCGCCATCTATAGACATCACATGCCAGTTTTCTCCGCGAAGATGCTCGATCGCTCCCTGTTCTTCCAACCCGCTCACCAATGGGTCATTTTCGCTGGTTTCGGTGTCGGCATCAGAGTCCGCATCCCACACCATGAGTGAGTGACCCTCTGCGCACATGACCTGGTCACCCACTTCATCCGTGCCACTCTGTAGCGTCGTACCTTCCATGACGCTACATTCGAGACCTTCAGATTCCATAGAAGACATGAGGTCATCGACACCGTCGAACGTTGTATCAGCAGTATCTTCACCACAGGAGGTCGCTACTAACAGAACCGGCATCAGGGGAAACACCATGATGACAATCTTTGAAGACTTTGTATCCATACATACTCCTTTTCACAGGGAACTTCTCCAGGGACAGTGTGCCGAGGGTATCCGGCAGTTGAGGCTTTCTACTCCGCTATCGCAAACAGCTGCGCCGGTTCGATCTGCAAGGCTTCACAGATCACCGTCAAGGTGGTGAAGCGGATGGCTTTTGCCCGGTTGTTCTTGAGCGTCGAGAGGTTTGCCATCGTGATGCCCGTGCGCTTTGAGAGTTCAGTGAGGGTCATACCTCGCTGGATAAGTGCTTCATCGAGGCGGAAGACAATGCGATGCGGGGGGACAGCGTCGCTGGACTCAGATGACGCCATCGACATCTCGTTCCAATTGGGCTCCGGCGCGGAACGCGGCGGTGAGGGCCAGTGCAACCAGACCAGCGATGATCACCGGTATAGGCCAGTGCGGCACATCGATTCCGACTGCCATATAGTCTCCACCGAGGAAAGCATCGCGTTCCTCAGGGTCTAGCCCGCGGTCCATCCCCAGTAAGCCCAGATTCCAGTTCAGGTAGAGGAACGCTGCTGAATTGATCAGTCCGGTGAGCAACCCACCAGCGAGGAGCACTCCGGTCAGCGCACGCCACCTGCTGACCACCTGCGTGCTAAACGCCTCCCGCGCCGCCACCCTGCTCAGCACCCGCAACAGTAACCATGCCGCGACCACCACGGTGAGCGCCTCAAGGAAAAGCGGAACGATGTTCAAGAGCCTGAGGACCAAGTCAGAATCTTCCACGGTGCCCGTTGCGCCTTCACGCAGCTCAGCCTGTAAGAGAATGGGCAGACGGTCCAAGGGCAAGCCAGGCAGCGGTTCAGTGCCCAGATTTATCGGAGGCCGACCCAGCGAGAGAGCCACACCCCGACTGATATTCCCTGCTATTCCGAAAAGCGCCGCCAGAACGATAGCGGCACGGATGACCCAGGCTCCCATCCGTCGCGCCCCCGTGGTTCTGATCTCTGTTTCCTGACTCATACCGACCCCTTATCGAATATCAATATATCGATAATCGATGTTATAGGCAGGAATGACTGCTGTCCAGCTTTAGCCTCGGTCCGCCGACGCGGTTGTGATTTGGTGGTGGGGCCTGCCGTCCAGGGTGCGGGGCTATCGGACAGTGAGAGGGGTCCCAGTTTCTTGTACCGCTCGTGTTCTACTCCGGAGGTCCGCAGCCCAACCTTGATCCTCGTCCTGATGCCCGAAGCTGGGCAGGCACTTATGGGTGGGAAACTGGTGGTGGTGCTCTAGAGGGAGCTGACGTCTTGGGCCCATTTCCATGCGCGGGCACGAAACGAGCCGGGCCCGCGCGGCCGAAGTCCAAGCGTGGCTGTCGTGGAAGACAAGGCCGTGGTGGGCGGGACTCAATTGCAGGTTTGACTGTTCGCGTTTTTCTGTCTGTCCGGAAGATGGGCGAGGAGTTCAAGTGCTACCCATAAAAACCAGCTTTGCTGATGTTTCTAATCTCACGGACCACGTCGTCAAAGGACCCTTTGCCGTTCCTGGACCTTTCTAGGGCTCGCTCTAGAGAGGAACCATGAATCAACTCTTCGCGGTCCCTCATGCGCACATCTTCTGTAGAGAATTCCTCCGCGATCTTGGCGAGTTTCCGCAGCTTTTCGCGGCCTTCGGGGCTCCTCGTGTCGTATGTCCCGTGCCAGACGAACGAAACCGAGAGCCGATTTTGAACCGCCCTGGGTTTGATGGAGACTCCGGCTATAGGGATTCCACCAGCTCGTTGGCTCTGGTGTTGTCATCGTAGAACAGGGCCTCGAACTCAGCTGGCGGCCTGTCACCGAGGTACCCATGGAGCCGCTCAGTGTTGTGCCAGTGGACCCACCCCAGAGTCGCCAGCTCCACATCCTCGACCGTCTTCCATGGACCGCGCTGCGCGCGCACCGGCCCTCGGATGAGCTCAGCCTTGTAGTAGCCGTTGACGGTCTCAGCCAGAGCATTGACGCTCCTATATCTGTCAAATAGCTACTTGGGCTACCTCTGCGGTCCCGGGGCGGGCCTTGATGAGGTGGTAGACCTCACGGATGACGTAGCGTTTCAGGCAACGGATGATGTCGCGTTTGGACTTGCCTTCAGCGATGCGGCGGGCCACATAGGCCTTGGTGGGCTCGTGGTGCTGCATCCGGACGATCACGGTCCGATAGATCGCGGAGTTCAGCTGTCGGTGGCCTCCGTGATTGATCCTGTGCTTACCGCTGGTCATCCCTGATCCGGTGGGCACTGGGCTGATACCAGCCAGTTTCGCGAAGGCAGCCTCGGAACGGATTCGTTCCGGGTTGTCTCCAGCGACGATGAGGATCTCGGCGGCGGTGTCGATGCCGATACCGAAACGCTCCAGCAGCTCTGGGCACTGAGCCGTGACCAGCTGGGCGATCATCTCTGCGACTTCTTTAACCTCGGAGTCCATTACCAGCCACCGCTTGGCCAGGGTGCGCAGGCAGTGCCGCAGAGCATCTTCCGGGGTGGATAGGCTCCGGGGACGCAGTGCAGCCAGGTGTCGGGCAAGTTTGATCCGTGTCATCCGGTTGGTGGTGGCCCGCAGTTCGTCGTCGCCGTGGACGAGCATGCCTTTGAGGATCACCATAGCTGCTGAGCGGTCACGCACCGCGGTGTCGTGGACGACCTTCAGTTGCCGGATTATCTCCACGGCGCCATCAGCGGTCTTCGGGGTCGCTGTGGCCAGCCCTGAGAGTGCCGCTCGTGCGGCATTCTCAGCGTCGAGGGTGTCGGATTTGCCGTTCATCCGGCGCATCCGCCGATCTGGCCTTCCGGCTTCGATCACCTTGTGCCCGTTCCGGCGCAGGAATGAAGTCAGGGTGGCCCCGTAAGAGCCGGTGCCTTCGATGCCGAAGACCAGGACCTTCCCGAAGGATTCTGCCCAGGTCAACAGCTGCTTGAAACCGCCGGTGTCGGTGCTGATCGTCAACGTGGCCAGGATTCCGGCGACGGAATCCATGACCGCGGCGACGTGGATGTGTTTGTGGGTATCGACGCCGATAACGACGTATCCCGATCTGATCTCTGGCGCTGTGGCCATAGTCCCTGCGCTCCTTGCCGGCGTAGTGTGAACGTTGCACACTGTCGTCGGCCAGGTGGACAGGACTGTCACGAGGACGCTTCGTTGACTTGCTTGGCTCCAGGCTCCTATTAGGTCACTCCTGGTCGGCGGCAGCGTGTTCTTGCCTGCCCGGCCGGAAGCTCGACAGTACAACGCCAAGGCACCATCAGGGTCCAGTCATAAGCAAGGGTCAGAGCACTCCGGTCGGGACTACCCGATTCTTGCGGAACCCGGTAGAAACAGACTGACAGTCGTAGCTATCCCCAACAGTGCCGATCGAAGCAGTGGCCCCGATTTCGGCCAGTCTCTCGCCGTAGCGAATGGATGTGAATTGGCCGTATTCAACTGATCCTCGCAACACCTACTTGAAAGAGGTGTTCGATGGGGATCGGGGCGAAGCAGAAACGCGTTCGTGAGTATCGGGGTCAGATCGTTTCACCAGGGCGACCGACTGTGGCATGGCGAGAAGATCGAGTGCGGTTCTGGGAAGGCATCGATGATGAAGCAGACATAGGCCACACCGGCCCAGGTCGGCACGTAGGTCAGATCGGTGACCCAGAGCCGATTCGGCGCGATCGCGGTGAACTCGCGGTTGACCAGATCCGGATGCCGTGGGGCTTCAGGGTCAGGTGTGGTGGTGCGGATCTTCTTGCGCCGAAGAACACCTTCGAGGCCAGTGTGGCGCATCAGTCGCGCCGTCTGATCTCTACCGATCTGCAGGCCGGCCCGGTTCGCGGTTTTCCAGAGTTTCCTGGCTCCATAGACTCCGTAGTTCTGGGCATGGAGTTTCACCAGCTGCGGGATCAGCTCAGAATCTCTCACGCTCCGAGCTGAGGGGGCGCGGTGTTTCGCGGCGTAGTAGGTGCTCGGAGCCACCTGCAGCATCGTGCAGATGGGCTCGACTCCGAGTCGACGGCCTTCAACAACGTCGTCCTTGTTAGCTTCGATGAAGGCGACTATCTCGGTGACTGGCGGTCGAGTTCCGCCCCGAAGAAAGTCGCGGCCCGTTTCAGAATCTCGTTGGCGCGCCGCAGTTCTCGGTTCTCTTGTTCCAGGGCTTTCTCCCGCGCGGACTGCTCGGTGCTCTGGCCCGGAGCGCGGCCCTCATCGATGTCAGCTCGGCGGACCCAGGACCGGACTGACTCGGGGCCGTAGCCCAGCTGGGTCGCAACCCTCTTCACGGTGCCGCGGTCGGTGCCCAGCTCCTTGCGCAGCTGGCGGACCATCCGCACCGCCGCGGCCTTCTCCTGCTCGGAGTATCGGCGCGTGGTCGCATTGCCCGGGTTGACCTCTCTTGGCATGTCTCCATCATCCTTTCCAAACGATGGAGTCTCCAAGAAACCCAGGGCGGTTCACCGCCCGGTTGCTGGATCTGGTGCCTGGGCGCACCGGCACTGTCTACGCTGACTGGCTCAACCAACGCGGCAAGGACTTCCGCGACGGTATCCAGGTCGCCCCGCTGGACCCTTTCGCCGGGTACAAGAACGCCATCGATTCCAAGCTCGATGAGGCCACCGCCGTGTTGGATGCCTTCCACGTGGTCAAACTCGGCACCCAGGCCGTGGATGAGGTCCGCCGTAGGGTTCAGCAAGAGACCCTGGGCCACCGGGGACGTAAGGGTGACCCGCTCTACCGGATCCGGCGGCTGCTGCAGACAGGCATCGAGAACCTCACCGAGGCCCAGTGCCGGAAGATCGAGGAGGTGATCACCGCTGACCCCCGGCATGAGGAATTCTTCCTGGCCTTCCAATGCGCCCAAGAACTCCGGGTTGCCTACCAGCACAAGGACCTACGCGCCGGACGGCGGATCGCGGTCAAGGTGCTGGAGTCTTTCCGGTCCTGCCCGGTCCCGGAGATCGCCAGGCTCAGGCGGACCCTCAGGCGGTGGCGGACCGAGTTCCTGGGCTACTTCACCACCGGACGGGCCAACAACGGCGGGACTGAGGCCATCAACGGGCTCATCGAACTGGCCCGCCGCATCGCCCGAGGCTTCCGCAACAGACACAACTACCGGCTACGTATGCTGCTGATCGGCGGAGGCCTCGACGGGCACATCCCCACC
This sequence comes from Nesterenkonia populi, assembly GCF_007994735.1. Lineage (NCBI taxonomy): Bacteria > Bacillati > Actinomycetota > Actinomycetes > Micrococcales > Micrococcaceae > Nesterenkonia > Nesterenkonia populi. The sequence goes on from NZ_VOIL01000001.1 coordinate 1,058,742, forward strand.
TGAAATCCGAAGAGCCCCTTTTCCTGCGTCCTGACGGGCTCAGCGCACTACTTCGCGCAGCGAGGCGTCAAGGCGGCGAGTCCACCCCAAGGAGTCAAGATGCTCCAGCAGAGGAACAGCCACTCGCCGGGTGGTGCCCAGCGCCTGCCGTGCGGCACTCATGGTGAAGGGCTGCTCCAGTGCGGCCAGCTCTCGCATCGCTCGGGCCGGTGAGCTGGGCAGCAGGACCACGCCGTCAGCGAGCCGCAGCAGTCGTGCGTGACGTTCGGCCGCGGCCAGCTCCCGTTCGCCCAGCCCCAGCTCAGACAGCCTCTGCGCCTCCGGCGCGCGGAACGGGTACTCGTTCAGTTCGCGCTCCAGGAGAGCCGTCGACTTCTCCGCCGGGCCCAGGGTGCGCCGCCCAGACCCGGTCGTGATGCGGCCTGCCGCCTGGTGGAGCCCGGCCTCAAGGATCAGCGGTGTCAGCAATGCGCTGTCCGGCAGTGCGAGAAGATCGACCGCAGCACCTTTGGAGAGCCCCGCGGACAGAGCGTCCCGCTGGGTGTGATTCTCCACAGCGTCCCGCAGCTGCTGCCCCCACCGGGTGACCTGCTCTGCGTCCAGGAGCCAGTCGTCGATCCGCCGCACCTGAGGGGGCAGCGCATCGGGCACCTGGATGCCCATGCGGCGCAGCGAGTCGGCGGTGACGGCTGTCCGCCGGAGAACCTCGTCCCGGAGGTCTCCTGCGGCGGGCATGCTTGCCAGCCTTGTGGCGCGCCGTCGACCGTCCCCGCGGCGGCTCAGCGAAGGCGGGACGACGTCGAGCACCTGTGCACCCGCCAGGACTGTGCGGCTGCCGGAGGTCCGCAGAAGCAGACGGTCTCCGATCTGCGCCGGAACCGGCCGGGTGAGCGTGAGACGGGCGTGGTGGTCGTCGAACCGGCGGCATCTGGCGGCCACGGCGGCGGTGCCTATATGGACGGTGACGCTCTGCGGCGCGTTGGAGAAGTCCTCTCCCGTGGTGTGCCGAACGTCGATCGTGCGGGTGAGGTGCCAGTCCCCGGGACTGAGCAGAACATCGCCGCGCCCGATCTGCTCGGCGACTGTCCCGCGCAGGTTGATTGCGGCCCGGTGGGCGGCCTCCAGGATCTCCACGTCAGCACCCTGTGCCTGAAGTCCTCGGATCACCACCGTCTCGTCGACCTGCTCGCCGAACAGGTGCAGCCGCTGTTCACGGTGGAGCCGCCCCGCAGCGAGCGTGCCGGTGACCACGGTGCCGGCACCGCGGAGACTGAACGCCCGGTCGACCCACGTCCGTACCGGAGCATCGACCTGGGGTCGTGGAGCTGCGGCGAGCACCGAGTCGAGGGTCCTGCGCAGCTGATCCATGCCGGCGCCCGTGGCGGCGGAGACCGCTGCAGCAGGTGCGGCGCCCAGGCCGGTGCGGGAAAGCTCGTGACGCGCCTGCTCCAGGACCTCGGGAACCTGGTCGCTGGCACGATCCGTGCGGGTGATGACGATCAGCCCCGTCTCGATGCCCAGGGCAGCAATCGCGTCCCTGTGGTCGCTGGACTGGGGCTGCCATCCTTCATCGGCGGCGACGACGAAGCAGACCATGGGCGCTGGGCCGAGGCCGGAGAGCATGTTCCCCAGGAAGCGCTCATGCCCAGGGACGTCCACGAAGGAGACGACCCGCCCCGAGGGCAGTGCGGTGGCGGCGAAGCCCAGGTCGATCGTCAGTCCGCGGCGATGCTCTTCATCCCAACGGTCCGGCTCGGTGCCGGTCAGTGCTCGGACCAGTGTGGACTTGCCATGATCGACATGACCGGCGGTGGCCATGACAAACATCGTCAGCCGACCCCTCGGGTGGGGGGAGGGAGGTCTTCCAGGGCCGTGCGGACGGCCTGCAGGACGGTCTCGTCCTCGCTCTCCGGCACGCAGCGCAGATCCAGCAGACACCATGCGCCGTGGGTGCGGGTGACAACAGGCGGCTCGCCGCTTCTGAGGAGCGCGGCGGCCGGCTCGGGAAGCTGGACCGCCGAGCCGGGCAGCGGCACTCCAGGTCCCCCTCCGCCGCCTGCACGACCGTCATGAGGAACCACCTCGGCTCCCAGCGAGTCAGCCATGCGCTGGGTGCGCTGGCGCAGCTTCTCGCCGTCCGGGCTCAGTGCCGTGCTCACCGGGGTCTCGCCGCCGTTCAGCGTCGCCTCCAGTCCGGCAAGGGTGAGCTTGTCGGTGCGCATCGCTCGGGCCAGCGGGTGTGCGGAGAGCTGTGAGATGACAGCCGAGGTGCCCAGCAGCAAGCCTGCCTGGGGCCCTCCCAGCAGCTTGTCCCCACTGGCGATGACCAAGTCCGCCCCATCGCTCAGGGTGGTGGCGAGATCAGGCTCATCAGGCAGCGCCGCCTCCGGCGCGAGGAGACCGCTGCCGATGTCTGCCACCAGGGGCAGCTGGTGCTGCCGGCTCAAGGCGGCCAGCTCTGCGACTGTCGCGGAGGACGTGAACCCGCTGATGCGGTAGTTGCTGGGGTGGACTTTCAGCACGCAGGCCGGGGTGCCTTCGGGTATCTGAGCCAGGGCGGCGGCATAGTCGGAGCGGTGGGTGCGGTTGGTGGTGCCGACTTCGAGCAGCTGGGCGCCTGTGGATTCGATGAGTTCCGGCAAGCGGAAGCCGGCACCAATCTCGACCAGCTCTCCGCGGCTGATGACGATCGTGCCGGTGCCCACAAGCGCGGCGGCCGCAAGAGCCAGTGCGGCGGCACCGTTGTTGACGACCAGCGCATCCTCGGCCGGTGGGCAGGCGGCGAGCAGGGCGCGGCGGGCTGATGCCCCGCGCCGGGAGCGGCGGCCCGTCTCAAGATTCATCTCCACATCGACGTATCCGGCCGCGTCGGCGACGGCGCTGCGGGCCGCGGGGGAGAGGGGCGCGCGACCGAGATTCGTGTGGACGACCACGCCGGTGGCGTTGATGACAGGCCGCATGGACGATGGTCGGTAGGCATCCAGCTGGGCGAGCACTTCCCCCTCTACACGGTCCGGGGGCAGCTCACCGTGGCGGGCGCGCTCCTGAGCCTGGTGGATCAGCTGTTCGATCACATGGCGGCTGAGGGTGTTCGAGGCCCTGCGCACGCGAGGGTGGGACAGCAGGGTGTCAGTCCCCGGAATGAGGCGGCGAGGATCGTCTTCGACCACGTCTGGTCTCCCTCCGACCGGTGGTGGCGTCGCCGCGGAGCGTTCTCGGCAAGGCGGCGCCTGTGCGCGTGTGGCGGAGGCGGACGGGAATCGAACCCGCCAGACCGAGATGCTCGGTCTCAACGGTTTTGAAGACCGCGGAGCCCACCAGGACTCATACGCCTCCTCCCTCAAAGTACCACGGAGGCTCCCGGCCGCAGGCCCCTGAGAAGGGGAGATGCAGCCTGAGGGTGACCTTCTCCTCCTGCGCTCCTATACTCGGCCCCATGCCCGCTCATGCTGCTGCACCGCGACTGACGACCTACGCTCACGGCGGAGGATGTGCGTGCAAGATCCCGCCGGGCGAGCTGGAGGAGGTGCTGGGCGGCCTGCCGTCTCCGCAGCACGACGAGGTCCTCGTGGGCCTGAACAACGGCGACGACGCCGCAGCGGTTCGCCTCGACGGCCGCACCGCCGTTCTCTCCACCGCTGACTTCTTCACCCCGGTGGTCGATGACGCCTATGACTGGGGCCGGATCGCCGCGGCCAACGCGCTCTCCGACATCTACGCGATGGGCGGCACGCCGATGGTGGCCATCAACCTGGTCGGATGGCCCCGGGAGACTCTGCCGATGGAGCTGCTGGCTGAGGTGCTGCGCGGCGGTCTGGCGGTCGCCGAACAGGCAGGGTGCCCCCTGATCGGCGGCCACACGGTGGACGATCCGGAGCCGAAGTACGGCTTGTCTGTGACAGGCACCGCGCCGATCCAGGATCTGCTGCGCAACGACGCAGCCGAGCCGGGTCTGCCCCTGACGCTGACCAAGCCGATCGGCCTGGGGCTGCTCAACAACCGCCACAAGACCACCGGCGAGGTCTTCGCCGAAGCAGTTGAGACAATGGTCACGCTGAACCGCGACGCCGCTCAGGCTGCTGTCGCAGCGGGCGCGCGAGCGGCCACCGACGTGACGGGCTTCGGGCTGCTGGGCCACCTGTACAAAATGTGCCGAGGATCCGGCGTCGGCGCCCGTCTCGAAGCCGCAGCGGTCCCGCTGATCGATGGAGCAGCCGAGGCGCTGCGTGAGGGGTATGTCTCCGGGGGCACCCGGCGGAACCTCGACTGGGTGCGTGAGCATCTCAGCGCCGGCGGCGGCATCGGTGAGGAAGAGCTGCTGACGCTGGCAGACGCTCAGACATCCGGCGGTCTGCTGGTGGTCGGGGAAGTGCCCGGCTACCCGGTCATCGGGCACACCACGCCGGCTCCGGAGACCGGGGGCCCGGTCCTCGAGATCCGCTGAGCCTGAGCGTCATCATCGCCGCTCAGGCGAGGGTGGTGATGGAGTCGTCCACCACCCCATCGGCCTGCCTTGCCTGCAGCCGGGCCTTCTGCGGCTCCACCGTGTGCCGGGGATCTTCAGCTGAGGCGATGCCTGCGCGCAGGATCCCCAGTCGGGTGAGGGCGGATCCTCCGAGCATCAGCAGCCCGCTGGCCGCCGCCGGCGCGCGCCGACCGCCCAGGAGCACAGATCCGACCGCGCCGGCGACGGTGAGCCGTTCAGCCCACTTCAGCATGGTGCCGGCAGCGCCCTTCTCCAGCGGCTCAGCCTCGGCAGGGTGCATCCGCTTCTTCATCACCTTCATCGAGATCACCTCGCCCACGCCCGCGACCGCCGAGAGCGCCCTGGCCGGCTGCGTCTGGGCCGTCGGCGTTGAGACCAGCGCCGCGCCGGAAGCCGCCAGGGACGCAGAGGAGGCGAACAGGAACGGGAGCTCGTCGCGGCCTGCGTTCCAAGTGGGCACCGCGGTGTCGGCCAGAAGGGCGCCGGTGTAGCTGGCCAGGGGAGCAGCCAGCAGGGCCGTCCCCGCCTCGGCAGGCCCTTCCATCCCGTGCAGCAGACGGCGGCCTGGGCCCAGGGGCAGCCGGTATCGGGACAGACGGTCCACCTCCACGGCGGCGGTGACACCTGCCGCGGTGCTGAAGGAGCTCAGCAGCCAGCTGCCCATGCTCATCGGCGAGGTGGGCTTGAACGTGCGCAGCATGTATAGGAACCGTTCGGGCCGGCCCAGGTCATGGATGAGCGCCGCAGTGCCCAGCCCGGCCGCGCCCAGGGAGATGATCCGTGCATTGCGCTGCAGGATCGGTTTGCCGGTCAGCTGGGCCCCGGCGGAGAGCAGAGAGGAGCCGCCGGCCAGCCCGCCGAGGAAGAGGTAGCCTGCGATCTCGTCGCCCCAGGGCGGGGCTTTGACGACCGGCCGGCCGTAGTAGGAGGAGAAGTTCGGCTTCTCGACCACCGGCACTTCGCGCGCGCCTTCGTCGGCCTTCCGCTTTCTGCCCTCCGCACGAGGCTCCGGGTGTCGGTAGGCGTCGTGCTGCGACGTCGTCACCGGCGGCCTCCCCAGACGAAGGAAGCCCCTACTGCGGCGAGCATGCCGGCCGCGGCCATCGCGGTGTGCTTGTACATCCGCGGCAGATCCTTCGTGGGAACACGGGGGTCGGGCGGAAGGCCGTAGACCTCCGGCTCATCCAGAAGGAGGAACACGGAGCCGGTTCCTCCGACGCCGTCATTGGGGTTGGCCCCATAGAGGCGGGCCTCAGTCATGCCCTGGCTGTGCAGCTCGGCGACGCGCTCGCGGGCCTGGGCGACCATATCGGTGTGCTCGCCGAATTTGATCGAGGTGGTGGGGCAGGTCTGGGCGCAGGCCGGAGTCTGGCCGTCCACGAGCCTGTCGTGGCAGAACGTGCACTTATTGGCAGTGCCCTCATTGGGCACCTCCTGGGCAAATTTGGACTGGTTCCGCTCCACCTTGGCCCGAATGATCCCCTCATCACGGCGCTCGATCACCCCGAACGGGCATCCGCCCACGCAGGTGCCGCAGCCGTTGCAGATGTCTTCCTGGACTTTGACCGTGCCGAATTCGGTGCGGAACAGTGCCCCGGTGGGGCACACGTCCAGGCAGCCGGCGTGGGTGCAGTGCTTGCACACGTCCGATGACATCAGCCAACGGAACTCGTCGGTGTCCGGGGGAGCGGTGTCGGATCCTGCCGCGGAGGCCGAACCGGACGACGGGGGCGGCCCCACGCTCGGCATTCCCAGCTCGACCAGCTGCCTGCCGGACTCTCGCGCGGTCTCGATACGGTCCTTGTCCTGCTCCACGAAGGCGACGTGGCGCCAGGTATTCGCGCCCAGCCCGCCGGTGTTGTCATAGGAGGACTCCAGCAGCTCCAGGTCACCGTCCTGCGGATTGCGGTTCCACTCCTTGCAGGCGACCTCACAAGCTTTGCACCCGATGCAGATCGAGGTGTCAGTGAAGAACGACTTGCGGGCCTCGGCGCGGTCCCCGTGGGCTTCGGCGCTGCGATGGAGATCTTCGGTGAGCGAACCCATCATTCCTCCTCACTGGTGGTGTCGTCCGACTCGCCGTAGGGCACGGTGAGCCGTTCGTTGCCTGTCTGCGCGGTGACGCCTGCCCGCCGCCGGTGATCCTCGACCAGGTCGAGCAGCTCCCGGCCGCGCGGGCGCCGGCCCGGCTGAACGGCGCACTGGGCGGCTTTGGACCCCTGGATATGGACGTTGGGGTCCAGCGTGATTCCCAGCAGGTCGTTGGCCGCATCGCCCTCCACCACTGCGTCTGTGCCGGTTCCCCAGTGGTAAGGAAGCCCCACCTGGTGGATGCGTCGGCCGCCGGCGGTCAGGGGGCGGACCCGATCGGTGACGAGCACCTTGGCCTCGATGGCCGAGCGCGGCGAAATGATGGTCGCCCACCCATAGTTCTCCAGGCCGATCAGCTCTGCGAACTCCGGGGAGACCTCGCAGAACATCTCCGGCTGCAGCTCGGCGAGGTACGGCAGGAACCGGCTCATGCCTCCGGCCGTGTGGTGCTCGGTCAGGCGATAGGTGGTGAAGACGTGGGGGTAGACCTCGGATCCCGGATCCACCGCCGAGGGCGCGAGCAGGTTGTCACTGCGGGGGAAGACGATGCGCGCAGGGTTGCTCTGCTGCCCGTAGAGAGGGTTCGAGATCGGCGACTCCGGGGGCTCATAGTGGGTGGGCATCGGTCCGTCCGCCATGCCGCTGGGCGCAAACAGCCACCCCTTGCCGTCGGCCTGCATGATGAAGGGGTCGTCGCCGGCGAGCGCCTCGGGGCCGCCCGCCTCCGGATCTGACTTCGCTCCCGGCGGCAGGCCTTTGGGGAAGTCCGGGACGTCTTTGCCTGTCCAATGCTCGTGGTCGGCGTCCCACCAGATGTACTTCTTGCGCTCGCTCCACGGACGCCCTTGGGGGTCGGCCGAAGCCCGGTTGTACAGCACACGGCGGTTGGCCGGCCAGGCCCAGGCCCACTCGGCGGCGGTCTCGTCCTGCTCCTGGCCGGGTCTGCGGCGCGCCGCCTGGTTGACCCCGTCGGCGTAGATCCCGGTGTAGATCCAGCAGCCTCCGGCGGTGGAACCGTCGCCGCGCATCTCGGTGAAGGCCGAAAGCGGCTTTCCTGCCTCGGTTCCCGAGACATGATAGCCGTTGATCTCCTTCAGGATGGCCTCGGCATCGGGCTCTCCGTGCTGGTCAGTGGGATAGTCCCAGGTCAGGTCCAGCAGCGGCTTGTCCCGCGGGTCATCGGAGTCCGCAAGGCGTTCCCGGAGGCGCCTGCCCAGCTCGTAGAAGAACTGCAGCTCGCTCTGGGCGTCCCCGGGCGGATGCACGGCTTGGTGACGCCATTGGACGAGTCGCTGGGTCTGTGTGAAGGACCCGGCCTTCTCTGTGTGATTGGCCGCCGGCATGAAGAAGACCTCGGTGTCGATGTCCTCAGTGCGCAGCTCGCCGCTTTCGATCTCGGGGCCGTCCTTCCACCAGGTGGCGGATTCGATGAGGTTGAAGTCGCGGACCACCAGCCACTTCAGATGGGACATGCCCATTCTCTGCATCTTGCCGTTGGCGGAGCCCACAGCGGGGTTCTGTCCCACCAGGAAGTAGCCGTCGAGCTCGTCGCGGAGCATACGCTCCACTGTCTGGTAGGTTCCGTGGGCTCCGGTCAGCCGCGGCAGGTACTCGTAGGCATAGTCGTTGTCCTGGTGCGCGGCATCGCCCCACCAGGCCTTGAGCAGGTTGACGGTGTAGATGTCGGCGTTGGCCCAGAAGCCCTTCTGATGCTTTGAGCCGATCGCTTCGGTGAACTCATCCAAGGTGTTGTGCTGTCCGGCCTCGGGCATCGGCAGGTAGCCGGGCAGGAGGTTGAACAGTGTGGGGATGTCGGTGGAGCCCTGGATGGTGGCGTGGCCGCGCAGGGCGATGATGCCGCCGCCGGGCCGTCCCATGTTCCCCAAGAGAAGCTGCAGCACAGCTGCTGTGCGGATGAACTGTGCGCCCTGGGCGTGCTGGGTCCAGCCCACCGCATAGCAGAAGGCTGTGGTGCGGTCGCGGCCCGAGTTCTTGGCCACCGACTCGGCCAGGTACCGGAAGTCCTCGGCGGAGATGCCGCAGGCCTCTTCCACCATCTCTGGGGTGTACCGGAGGTAGTGACGCTTCAGCACTTGGAAGACGCAGCGCGGATCCTGCAGGGTGTCGTCGTGAGCCAGGTCGGCGTGGCTCAGGGGCGGACCGCCCTCTCCGTACTCCTGCGGCTCCGCCTCATCGCCATCCTCTTGAGGGCCGGGCTGCTCAACCTTCTCGTCACGACCAGAAGTTTGGTAGGACCAGGAGGTCTCGTCGTAGGTGCCCTTCTCCTGGCTGTAGCCGGAGAAGAGGCCGTCCAGGTCTTCGGCGCCCTGGTAGTCCTCAGAGACGATGGTGGCCGCATTGGTGTAGTGGCGGACGTACTCCTCGAAGTGCAGGTCGTTGCTCAGCACATAGTTGATCAGCGCGCCGAGGAGCACGATGTCGCTGCCGGCGCGCAGAGCGATGTGCTTGTCGGCCACTGCGCTGGTGCGCGTGAATCGAGGGTCGACGTGAATGATGCGTGCCCCGCGCTTCTTCGCCTCAGTCACCCACTGGAATCCGACAGGGTGGCACTCGGCCATATTGGATCCCTGAATGACGATGCAGTCAGCGTTGGCCAGATCCTGCTGGGGCTGTGTGGCGCCGCCTCGCCCGAACGAGGTTCCCAGACCGGGAACCGTGGAGGAGTGTCAAATGCGCGCTTGGTTCTCGATCTGCACCGCACCGGCGGCGGAGAAGAGCTTCTTGATCAGGTAGTTCTCTTCGTTATCGATGGTCGCCCCGCCGAGGCTGGCGACGCCTAGGGTGCGGTTGACCGGATTGCCGTGCTGGTCGTGGTCCTCCCAGTGGCGGCGGCGAGCGTCGATGAACCGGTCGGCGATCATGTCCATCGCCCGGTCCTGGTCCAGCGCCTCCCACTCGTGCGAGCGCGGAGCGCGGTAGAGGATCTTGGTCTGGCGTCCCGCAGAGTTGACGAGCTGCTCGCTGGCTGCGCCTTTGGGGCAGAGCCGTCCGCGGGAGATGGGGGAGTCGGGGTCTCCCTCAATGTGGATCACGCGGTCGTCTTTGGCATAGACCTTCTGGCCGCATCCGACCGCGCAGTAGGGGCAGATGCTCTGCACCACGGTGTCAGCGTCGTCAGTGCGGGGGGTGGTCTCACGCGTCTGCTTGGACGTCACCGCGGCGCCGCGGCCGGTGGAGTCCCGGGAGCGCAGCTGGCGAATGACGGGCCATTCTAGAGGCGTGAGCCGTTCCATAGTTCGTACGATAGTGGAAAGTCCTCGTCGGGTGAAGAGGCAATATTCCTTCGGCGAGGTTCATGGGGCAGCCCGCGCGCGTCAGCGGACCCGAGGCGAGGCGCTCAGCCGAGGCCGAGCAGCGGCTGCTGGCTGGCGACCGCGTCCGCCGCCGTCGTCGTGAGGATGTCGAGGGCCGCCGAGATCAGCCGGCGCTGCTCGGAGCCGCGGCGCACCGCTGTCAGTATCGTGCGGACCGGGGCGGTGGGCCCGGAGAGGCTGACGCGAACCACCCCGGGATGGGTGGGTGCCATCCGCGGCATCAGGGAGACTCCCAGCCCGGAGGCGACCAGGGTGGAGACGGCCGTCCAGTCCTGGGCATGGTGGTCCTCCGGCGGGGTGAAGCCTGCCTTTGAGCACTGCTCCAGAATCTCCTGCCGAGACCCCTGCCCGGCAGATCCCAGGATCCACGGCTCCTGGGAGGCCTCAGCCAGCTTCACCTCATCCTCCCGGACCGCGAGCGGGTGCCCGCGCGGCACAATCAGGTCCGCGGGCTCTGTGACCAGTCGCCGCACCGCAAAGCGAGGGTGGTCATCAGCCGGGGCATGCGGGCCCGCAGGCATGATCACGATGTCGGCCTCCCGCGCTGTGAGCAGACGCTGCCCCAGCGCCGGCTCGGCCTCCCGCACGCGCCAGACGCTGTGCTCCCACACTGTCCCCCAACGGTGGAGGGCCGGCAGGACGATCGAGGAGATCGCAAAGACGTGCGAGGCGATCCGCAGCTCGCCCACGCTCGGATCCGCCGCGTCGGAGACTGCCATCCGTGCGGCCTCATCCGCGGCGTGCAGCTGCGGGGCCGCCCGCACCAGAGCCTCAGCGGCCGCGGTCAGCTCGACGGTGCGGCCCTGACGCTCCAGCAGCGGGGTGCCCAGCTCGGCTGAGAGCCGTTGGATCTGCCGGGATATGCCCGACGCGTTGCGGCCCAAAACGTCAGCGGCGGCGTTGACCCCGCCGTACTGCGCCACCGCCTCCAGCAGCGGCAGCGCCTCATCAATCAGCCGAACACCCATCCCACCAGTCAACCATTGCTGTGTGAGCAATGGAAATGCCGATCACTGTGCCGTGGACGTACAAGGTCATCACGCCGGACAGTAGTCGTCATGGAGATCTGCTACGCCGTCTGCGCGGCCGTGATGTTCGGCGCCGGCCATTACCTGAGCGGGACGGTGAGCCGTCGGTCGGGACCGCTGGCCGTGGCCTATTGGACTCAGTACGGCGTGGTGCTTGTGGCCGCGGCTCTGCTGCTGCAGCAGCCGCTGCCGCAGACATGGAGCATCCCCGCGCTCGTGTGGGGCGTCGTCGCCGCGTTGGGCGGGGTGGCCGGCTCACTGTGCCTGTACGCCGCCCTCTCCCGGGCCACCTTCACCCTGGCGGTGGGCGCCTCCACGGTGACCGCCACTGTGACCCCCGGCCTGGTGGCCATGAGCTTCCTCGGCGAGGCCATCACGCCGGTGAGGCTGGTGCTGATCGGGATGGCGATGCTGACCGTCTGGCTGCTCGTCTCACAGAAGCGCGGAGACGGGACGGCCGCGGTCGTGACCTCCCCGCTGCCGGTGGTCACCTCCTCCATCCCCACCGTCGCCGCCCACGGCAGCCTGCCGGAGCCGAGGACGCAGTCCCGTCGCGGCTCCGCGCCCCTGGCTCTCTGCGCGGGGCTGGGCTACGCGGTGGAGCTGGTGGGTGTGGCGCAGATCCCGGGCGAGACCTTCACCCAGGGCCTGCTCGCGTGGGCGGCGGCCTCATTCGTGGTGATGCTGGTGCTGGTTCTTGCCCGCCGCAAAGGTCAGCTGATGCCCCGCGGGCGCGGCGGGGCTCTGGTGCTGGTGGCCGGCGGGCTCAGCGCCACGGGCATGCTGCTGTTCCACCTCAGCGCCTCCGGGGTGGGGCTGGCGACCACCTCGGCGATCGTTGCCGTCTACCCGGCGGTGCCCATCCTTCTGGCGGTGGCCATTCTGCGGGAGCGGCCCGCCCGCCGCGGGTGGGCCGGTCTGGCGTGCGCCGCGTCCGTCGTTGCCCTCGGAGCGGCCAGCACCACTCTCAGCTGAGCAGCACCGGCCCGGGCCGGAAGGGTCAGTCCTCGACGGGAAATTCGAGAATGACCGGCTCGTCGGTCTCGATGGTGTCGCTGCCCCCGCCGTAGTCGATGTCCAGCTCGGCGGTCAGCTCCACGGCGCTCGCGCTGATGGGGATCTGCAGGGCCGCGCCGTAGTCGCCGTAGGGCCACTGATTGATGCCGGAGGCCTGGGAGGTGTACTCGTGCTGGGTGCTCTGCCCGTCCTCATCGGTGGCGGTGATGGTCCAGGTGCCGCCGTCGAAGTCGAGGGTGCCGTCGGGCCCCTGCATCTCGATGCGCATGTCCAGGATCAGCCAGATGCTGCCGGCCTCAGCCGGCCCGGTGCCTTCGAGGCCGTAGAGCATCCAGTTGTCGCTGGTGCCCTCGTTGTAGCCGTCGTTGTACTCATCGAGGTCCCACTCGAGCTCTTCGTGCTCGTAGGTGAGCATGGCTCGGCTGATGGTGAGCTCGGTCTCGTGCTCGGCGGAGTCATCGCCGTCGCTGAGTGACTGCTCCGGGAAGCTGAAGGTCGCGCCGATCTCATCGGTGTGAGGGACCTCCGGCAGACGGAAGAGCGCTGCGTCGGCGTCGTCGAGGTCCCCCTGGCTGAGGCTGACCTCCTGCTCGACGCCGTGGGCGGTGAGCACGAGGGCGTCCTCGTCTGCGACGGAGGCGATGAAGCTTCCGCTGACGTCTTCGTCTGAGAGGGGGCCGGACTGGTCCTCGCCGCCGATGCGCACAGTCAGCTCGCCGTCCTCGGGCCATTCCTCCTCAGCAGGGACGTAGCTCCAGGCGACGTAGCGCAGCTCCTCACCCTCGGGGGCGACGGCGGGCTCGCCGTCCACCTCCACGCTCTCCACCTCGGCGAACTCGTCGAAGGCCACGCTGCCCACCGGGGAGGAGAGGGTCGGCAGCTCGGCGAAGTCCTCGCCGCGCTCGAAACCGGCCTCGTCCGGCTCCTGGAGGAAGAACCCGGGCTCGACGACGCTGGCCTCGTCATCCGCCTCCTGCTCCTCGTCACCATGCTCGTCGAGGCGCTCCTCATCCCGCTCCTCAGCGTTCTCCCCATCGTCGCCGAAGAGATCCCATTGGCGGGTGTCCTCGTTGATGAGCAGCAGCCAGGCGGCCGCCGCCAGAATGGCTGCGGTGACGAGGCTGAGGATCGCCAGGACGAGGCACATCCCTCGGCTGCCGCTGCCCTTCTTCTCGGGCTCATTCTGGTGAGCCGCCGGCTGCTGGTAGGGCTGCTGCTCCTGGTGCTGAGCCGGCGCCTGCTCATGAGCGGCCGCGGCGGGGTCCGCGGGGGTGCTGGCGCTCAGCGGGGGCAGGGCCGTGGTCGCCTGCAGCTGCTCGGAGGAGTCTCCGGGGACGTCACCCCCGGCCTCGGAGGGGGACTCCGCCGGCAGCACCTCGGTGGGCTGCTCGTCGGCGGGCTCGGCCTGCTCCGGTGCGTCGGCGGCGTGGGTCGCCTGCTGCTCAGCGGGGGCGGCGTCGTCAGCCTGCTCCTCCGGATCCTCCTGCTGAGGGGAAGTCTGTGCGGCCCGGCTGATGTCTGTCCAGGTGCCGTCGGGAGCGCGGAAGCCTGGGTGCCAGGTGCCCTGCTGGTCGTGGAAGCCGGCGTGCCAGGTGCCCTGCTGGTCGTAGAAGCCGGGCTGCCACTGGCCATGGGCGTCGTAGAAGCCGCCGTACCAGGTCCCCTGGGGGTCATGGAAGCCGGGCTGCCACTGGCCATTGCCGTCGACCGCGCCCTGCGGCTGATTGTCACTCACGCGAACCCCTCGTCAAGAACCTGATCGTTGCCTTCTCACAGCCTATGGGGTCGGGGCTCACACGCGGCGAGTGTTGCGTGAGATTCGTCATGCTAAGCGACGCGCGTCACCGTCCGGCTAAGCTGAGTGTCGTGTCAGCGGGGGCACGAGGCCGCCCGCGGTCCGTCTCATGAGGGGAACATGATGAGAGACTCCGGCAGCCCGCCCGTCCCGCCGACGCCGCCGAGCGGAGCCCCTCAGCCGCCTGCCCCGCCCCAGCCTCCCAAGCCGCCGCCGGGGGCGGGCCGGAAGCCTCCGCGCAGCACGCCGGGGATATTCGGCCGGCTGAACGCGCTGACTTTGGCGGTGATCGGCGTCGCCGCCGTGCTGGTCATCACGCTCGTGGTGACCGGGGCGCTGCTGGTGCCGCGCCTGATCGGCGGCGGGGGCGGGGGCGGAGAGAGCCCCTTCCGCATCGCAGACATCGATGAGCGTCCAGGAACCGCTTGGCGGGCCCCCTATGATCTCGGCGACAGCCGGCTCGACTGGTCGAGCCCGCAGGTCAGCGCTCTGGACGACAGCACCGTCCTGGTCCACCAGATTCCCTCCAGCTGGGGTGAGCTCTCCGAGGAGCTGGAGTCCGGCGACTGGTACGAGGGCGTCGAGGGCGACTACGAGGCTGGGTGGGAGACCTGGGAGGAATGGGACGACGACGGCCGGCCCAGCACCTGGGGCACGATCCCCTCCGAGTACCAGTGGTACAGCCAGGACGCAGTGAGCAGCGATCAGGGCTTTGAGCTGGGCTGGGACGACCATCACAACGGCGCCGGCTTCGGCTCCTCGCTGCCGAGTGAGCCCAGCGCTCCGGACGCGGGCTTTCCGGTGATGGCGCTGGACATCGACTCCGGCGAGCCCAAGTGGGAGATCGACCTCACCGAGGTCCTGGCGGACTTCGAGGTCTCCGCTGACCCGCACTCCTACTATCCCTTCCCCTTCCTGCATGTGCGGACCGTCGGCGGCTCGGCTGTCCTCTCTTGGCAGGAGGAGGGGGCCGATGAGGACGACGCCGGGCTTGTCACCCACCTGGCCGTGGTGGACGGCTCCGACGGCGCACTACAGGAGCAGACCAGCCTGGACGGACACCGCAGCGTCCACGCCTTCGAGGACGGCATCCTGCTCGCCCAGGCCGCCGACGGCACGGAGTCCCTCTCCGCCATGGAGCACCGCAGCCTCGGCAGCATTGATGAGGTCCAGTGGGAGTCCGACCTGCGCCTGAGCAGAACGAGCCCGAACGCCGCTGCCCTCACCATCGAGCCCGACGGCGGCCGCTTGGGCCCCTACGCAGTGGTCAACGGCACTGAGCGTGAGGGTGATGGGGCCGAGGGCCACTTCATCAGTCTGAGGGACGGCTCCGGCATCGAAGGCCTCGCCAACCGCGGCGACCGGGAGCGCTACGTGGTGGCTGACGGCGAGCTGCTCGAGATTCGTGCGCGCGGCGACGGCTACGAGATCCAAGGACTGGACGAGGACCTGAGGCCCGCCTGGGACCGTCCGGTCGAGGTCGCTGCTGTCCTGCAGGCCAGCGACCGTCTGCTGGTGGCCGGAGGCTCCCGCTCGGACGACCAGCACACCGACGTGATGCTGCTCGACGCCTCTACCGGTGAGGAGCAGTGGGACCAGCCCGCCCGGGCCGAGGTCACCCATATCCACGCCGCCTCCGAGGATGACCGGATCATCGGCCTGAACTCATCCACCGACGAGGTGACCCTGTTGGACTCCGACGGCGAGGTCATCTTCAGCGAGCGCCTGGAGGGAAGCCCCCACGGTGTGTGGGTCGGCGAGGAGTTCCTCTACGTCGACGTCTACGGGGAGCTGGCCGCCTACGGCTGGGAGGACGGGCGCAGCGAGTGGTGGTACGACTACCGCACCGACTCCGAGTCCATCCATCAGGTCGGCGATCGTCTGCTGCTGGTGGACGATGAGGCCGGGGACATCAGCCTGCTCCAGTAGGCAGGCTTCCGCCTCACCAGTCGTAGAGGTCCAGGGTCTCCCGGGCGAGGGTGAAGCCGTTGCCGGTCTCGACGGACCAGCACTCGACGCCGGACTCATCGGAGGTGCACGCGAAGTCACCGTTGGTCATGGAGAGGCCGTAGTCGAGGCTCGCGGGCTGTGAGCTCACGCTGGTGCCGCAGTCGGGCTCTGAGCTGCCGGTGGTGCCCACGCTGACGGTGGTGCCGTCCTCGCACCCGGAGGGGGCGCTGAAGTCGTGCTCGTCGATCGTGCAGGTGACGTCGTCGCTGCCCAGCTCGCAGTGGATGTTTCCGCTGGGCGCTGAGAATGCGTCCCCGGTGGCTGCGTTCCCCGGTGCTGGCCGCTCCTCGCCGTCGTCCTCAGCGGTGAAGCCCCATTCGGCGGTGGCGTCGTCGAGGAACTCGTATCCGTCCTCAGGCTCGGCGGTCACGGTGACGCTCTCCCCGGGCTCCAGGCCGACCTCGCCGCTGGCGGCGCTGCCCTCGACCGAGTACTGAACCCCCTCGATGTCAGGGATGGTGAGGACGCCGTCCTCCTCGTCGAACTCCGGGGACTGCGGCGTGACCGGCTGGGCCTGCTCCTCCTCGGCCTCGTCGTCGCCGTTCTGGTCATCAGGCTCCTGCTGCTCCTCGGCAGGAGGCTCCTGGACCGGCTCGTCGTCATCGTCGCCGGAGAGGAACAGCGCCCAGACGGCGACGAGCGCACCGACGAGCATGAGGACCAGCAGGGCGAGCAGCGCGCACATGCCGGCCGGGCTGCGGCGCTCCTCCTCCTGGGCCTCCGGCTGCTGCCACTGCCCGTAGCCGCCCTGGGGCGGATACGGGCCTGGGTGGCCGCTGGCGGGGGCAGCAGGGTAATAGCCCTGCTGCTGATGCTGCCCCCACGCCTGCTGCTGCGGGTAGGCGGCGGTCTGGTCCTCCCAGGGAGGGACACCGTGCTGAGCCGGCTGCTCGTGGTGGACGGCCCCGAACTCCTGCGTCTGCTGCGGGTCCTGCCGGCCGCTGTCAGGCAGCACTTGGGTGGCCTGGGGGTCTGCTTCGCGGACGCGCCGCGCCAGTGCCGCGTCGACGTCAGGGTCTCCGAGGGTGCCCAGCCAGTCGAGCAGCCCTTGATAGGCGTTGGGGTGCTCGGCGATCTGGGCGCGCAGCTCCGGGCGGGCGGCGGCCAGCTCGTAGAGCTCCTGGGCGGAGGTGCTGGGGTCTGCGGCCTGCGACGCGGCGTCCTGGGGTCCGTCCGTCATGTCGTGCTTGCTCCTTGTCGGTGGAGAGGTCTGCTGAGCAACCTATCGCGATTCAGGGACCCCCGTCCTCACCGGTGGGCTCGTCATCCGCGAATTGCCAGTCCTCGACGCGGCCGCCTCCCGAGTTCGCGGCGGCCAGGGGAGCGCCGCGCAGAGAGGGTCGGCTGAACTCTTGCGGACAACAGGGCGCGACGGCGGCACACACCTTGCGTCCACCGGGCTCCCAGGAATCGGCCAGGGATCAGCAAGTGATGGCTGTCACCGTGGGGCACTATGCCTGACTTCGACCTCGGCGCCCTGGACCTCGCCGTCATCGCGCTCTTCATCGTCGGAACGATCTTCATCGGCTGGTGGTCCGGCCGGAAGACCAAGGACTCGGACGACTTCTTCCTCGCCGGGCGCGGGATGGTGTGGCCGCTGGTCGGCTTCTCGCTGATCGTCACGAACTTCTCCGGCACCCAGTTCCTGGGTCTGGCGGGCGCCGGCTATGAGACGGGCATCGCAGTCTGGAACTACGAGTGGATGGCCACCCTCGTCCTGGTCGTCTTCGCGATGTTCATCCTGCCGATCTACCTGCAGTCGAAGATCACCACCGTCCCCGAGTTCCTCGAGAAGCGCTACGACAGACGTTCCCGGCACGCGTTCTCCGGGTTCACCGTGGTCACAGGCATGCTCATCGACTCGGCCGGCGGCATGTTCGCCGGCGCTCTCGTGCTCAGCCTCCTCTTCCCGGATGTGCCGCTGATGGTGCACATCATCACGATCGCGATCCTCGGCGGCGTCTACGTGATCCTGGGCGGTCTGCGCGCAGTCATGATCACCGACACGATCCAGGGGGTGCTGCTGTTCGTCGCCGCAGGCGTGATCTTCGTGTTCCTGTTCCAGGACTTCGACTGGGATTGGATGGCATTCCCGGAGATCGCCGGGGACGAGGACTTCTCGATCGCGCGCCCTGCCGACGACGACTTCCTGCCCTGGCCGGGCATCTTCACCGGCGCGATCTGGCTGGGCTTCTACGTGTGGGTCTCCAACCACATCGTGGTTCAGCGCGTGCTGGCGGCGAAGAACCTGGACCACGGCCGCTGGGGCGTGCTGTTCGCCGGCCTGATGCAGCTGCCGCTGCTTGTGCTGCTGATCTTCCCCGGCATCCTCGCCCGGGATGTCTTCCCCGATCTGGAGGACGCGGACATGGCCTGGCCCTCCCTCGTCTTCGAGTACCTCCCGGAGGGCCTGCGGGGCCTGGTCGTCGCGGCGCTGATCGCAGCCCTGATGTCCACCCTGGACTCGGTCCTCAACGGCGCCTCCTCCCTGGTGGTCAACGACTTCGTGAAGACCCGCAAGAAGCAGTACACGGAGAAGCAGCTGCTGCGGCTCTCCCGGATCCTGGTGGGCGTCTTCATGGTGATCGCCGTGCTGTGGGCACCGGTCATCCTCACCTTCGACACGATCGTCGAGTACTTCCAGAGCTTCTTGGGCTACGTGACCATGCCGTTCGTGGTGGTGCTGCTGGGCGGCATCTTCTTCAAGCGGGCGACGGCGGGAGCCGCCTTCTGGACGCTGATCATCATCGCGCCGCTGGGCCTGGTCGGCTTCATCACTGGTGAGCTGCTGGACCTGCACGGGGTGCAGTTCCTGTACGCCACAGGCATCATGTTCGTACTTTCGGCAGTGATGTTCACCGTCATCACTCTGGCGCAGGAGGCCCCGGACCCGGAGAAGATCCGTGAGGTGACGTTCAGCCGCGAGGTCTGGGACCGGGAGACCGCCGAGCAGGCCGAAAAGCCCTGGTACAAGCGGTACCGGTACGCCGCCATCGGCATGGTGGGGCTGACGGTGGCCGTCGTGGTGCCCTTCATCTAGCAGCCTGCGCGCCAGTGCTCCGTTCCGGCTCCGGACGTGTAGGTGGAAACGGTCCTTCTACGCCTGGGCGACGGCGACGAAGAGCTCGTGGAGGCGGTGGTCCGGGGTCAGCTCCGGATGGAAGCTCGCCGCCAGCCGGTTGCCCTGGCGGACCGCCACGGGGCGGGTCTCGCCGTCGCCGATCCCCGTCTCGGCGAGGACCTCCACGTCCTTGCCGGAGACGTCCTCAATGATGGGTGCGCGGATGAAGACCGCCGGCAGGCGGCGCTGAGACTCCGGGATCTGCTGGGTGTCCAGCTCCGTCTCGAAGGAGTCCAGCTGGCTGCCGTAGGCGTTGCGGCGCACCACCACGTCCAGTCCACGGATCCGGTCGAAGCCCTTCAGCGCCTCCGCGTCCAGCACCTGGTCCGCCATGAGGATCAGGCCGGCGCAGGTGCCGAACAGGGCCATGCCCTCGTCATGCCGGGCGCGGACCGCCGGCATCAGCCCCGCCGGCGCCGCGAGACGGGCCATCGCGGTGGACTCGCCGCCGGGAACCACCAGGCCGTCCAGGCCGGCCAGCTCGGCGGGGCGGCGGACCTTCACCGTGCGGGCGCCGGCCGCCTGCAGGGCGCGCTCATGCTCAGCGACGGCGCCCTGCAGGGACAGGACACCAATGGTGGGGGTCCTGCTCACCAGCCGCGCTCGGCCAGACGGTGGTGCTCGGGGATGTTGCCGGCGCTGATGCCGACCATCGCCTCGCCCAGGCCCTTGGAGACCTCAGTGACCACAGACGGGTCGTCGTAGTAGGTGGTGGCCTTCACAATCGCCTGAGCGCGGGCGGCAGGGTTGCCGGACTTGAAGATGCCGGAGCCCACGAACACGCCCTCGGCGCCCAGCTGCATCATCATGGCGGCGTCTGCCGGGGTGGCCACACCGCCGGCGACGAACAGCACCACGGGCAGCCTGCCCTCGGCGGCGACCTGCTTGACCAGCGGGTAGGGGGCTGCGAGCTCCTTCGCCGCGGCGAACAGCTCCACCTCGTCCAGGGCGGAGAGGCGGGCGATCTCACCCCTGATGGTGCGCAGGTGGCGGACGGCTTCGATGACGTCGCCGGTCCCGGCCTCTCCTTTGGAGCGGATCATGGAGGCGCCCTCGGCGATGCGGCGCAGCGCCTCGCCCAGGTTCGTCGCGCCGCAGACGAACGGCACGTTGAACTGGGTCTTGTCGATGTGGTGGGCCTCGTCGGCGGGGGAGAGGACCTCGGACTCGTCGATGTAGTCCACCTTCAGGTGCTCGAGCACCTGAGCCTCCACGAAATGCCCGATGCGCGCCTTGGCCATCACCGGGATGGACACGGCGTCGACGATGGAGCTGATCAGCTCCGGGTCGCTCATCCGGGCCAGGCCGCCCTCGGCGCGGATGTCGGCGGGGACGCGCTCCAGGGCCATGACGGCCACCGCGCCCGCCTCCTCAGCGATCCGGGCCTGCTCGGGGGTGACCACGTCCATGATCACACCGCCCTTGAGCATCTGGGCCAGTCCCTTGTTCACGGTGCCGGTGCTGGAAGCCGCACCGTTGTCAGAGCCGTTGACGGTCACAAAAATCTCCTAGAGAAGGTGAATGGAGGGTGCACTGCAAAGAGTCCACCCTCCATTACACCAAACACGGCAGGTTTATGCCCGCCCTCAGCCGGGTCAGGCCTTGTCCTTCTCAGCCTCCAGGGCAGCGAAGTCCGACTCGTCCACGGCGGACTCGTCGCCGCCGGCCTCCAGGGAGCGGGGCTCCGAGGAGCCGCCGGAGCGCAGGGCCGCCAGGCGGGCCTCCACCTCGGCCTGCTCGCCGAGGTCCTCAAGCTGCTCGAACTGGGAGTCCAGGGAGGAGGCGGCCAGCTCGTTCTGGCCGCGGACCATGGCCTCGTCGCGGCGGATCTTCTCCTCGAAGCGGCCGAGCTCGGAGGTGGGGTCCATGATGTCGATGGACTTCACGGCGTCGTGCACCTGCGACTGGGCCTGGGCGGCCTTGGAGCGGGCGACCAGCTCGTCTCGCTTGCTGATCAGCTGCTGGCGCTTGGTCTTCATCTGCTCCAGGCCGCTGCGCAGCTGCTCGACCGTCTCGCGCTGGGACTGGATGGTGGGCTCCACGGCCTTCGCGGAGTTCTCCGAGTCGATCTGGCGCTGGATGGCGACCTTGGCGAGGTTGTCGAACTTCGCCGCCGACTGCTCATCGCCGTCCTTGCCGAAGTCATCAGACTTGCGTGAGGCGGCCAGGGCCTTCTGGCCCCATTCGCGGGCGGTGTCGAGGTCCTCCTTGTAGTCGTCCTCCATCATCCGCAGGTTGCCGATGGTCTGGGCGACGGCCTCCTCGGCCTCCCTGATGTTGTTGGTGAAGTCCCGGACCATCTGGTCCAGCATCTTCTCCGGGTCCTCCGCCCGGTCGAGCATCGCGTTGACGTTGGCTCGCATCAGCTGGGACATCCGGCCGAAAATGGACTGCTTGCTCACGGTGATCACCTTCTCCTTATCGGGCTGCATCGCGGTGGCACGATCACACCTTCGATCCTAGTAGCAGGGGCGGACACAGCGTCAGCCTCTGGGATGAGATTGCGGAGCTCCGCGGGCTTCCTCAGAAGAGCCCGCGCCGCCGCCGGCCGCCGGACATGCGGTTCGCCATCCGTGCGGTGCGCATCGCACTGCCCATGGGGGAGCGGCGGCCGTAGCCCATGCCCATGCCGAACCCGCCGCCGAACCCTCCCCCGGTGCCGTAGCGGGGGCGGCCCATCCCGGCTCCGGGGGTCTGGTAGCCGGGGCCGAAGTTCCCAGAGCCTCCGAGGTTGGCCTCGGCCTGCTCCCGCTGGGCGATCTGCGCGGCCTGGACTGCCAGCTGCTTGGCCTGCTGCGCGGCCTCCACCGCCCGGGCCGGCTCACCGGCGCCGCGGCTCTCCGCCTCGGCGAGGCGCCGCTCGGCCTCAGCCATGCGGGTGCGGCTGGTCGCGGAGATCCCATACCTGCGCGAGCGCAGGTAGTCCACGGAGGACTGCACCTGGTTGCGGGCGGTGAGCAGCTCGTGGTCGAGCACCTCGCGGGCCCTGCGGTCCTTGGCCTGCTGGTCCCGGACGGCGTTGAGCGGCTCGTCAAGCTCCCGGTGGGCGATCTCCAGGGCCTCCAGCAGCTCCAGCGGGTCGATGCGCCCCCCGGAGGCCAGGGCATCCTTGGCGCGGCGGACGGCGGTCTCCGCGGCGGCGACCGGACCGGCGAGATCATGGCCCTGCCCCGCCTCGTAGACGGCTTTGGCCTGGGCGATGTCCGTCTCGGTCTGGGCGATGCCGATCTCGAGGTTCTTCCGGGCGGTGCGCAGCCGCTCCTCGGTGTGCTCCAGGGAGTCCACCAGCTCCCCGGCGTCGGCGGCGGCCTGCTCCCCGGAGTGCAGGGTGAGGACCGCTTCGGAGGTCTCGCCGCGCTCGACGGCCGAGGCTGCCTCCGCTCGGGCGTCCTCGGCGGCCTTCAGCGCCTCGGCGGACTGTGCGAGGTTGTCACGGTACTGGCGCAGGGCCTCGTCGTCGTAGGCCCGGGCCAGCTCCTCCAGCGCGCGCTCGGAGGCCTCCCGGCGGGGAGCCAGCTCGGAGATCCTCTCGGCCAGCTTCTCGATGGCCGGGTCCGGGTTGCGCTCGAGGCTGCGCAGCTCATTGAACTGGTCCTGGTGGGAGTCCAGCGTCTCGCTGATCTGCTCGCAGTGCCGGATGATCTGCTTGAGCCGCTCCCTGACGGTCTGCTCGTCCAGCTCCTCACGACCGGCGCGAGCAGAGTCCACCTGGTGCTGCAGGTGGAAGGACTCCCGCAGGTGCTCCTTGGCCTGGTCGATATCCTCCTGGAAGGGCTCGACCTTCTCCTGCCCGTAGGCGGCGGAGGCGAACAGCAGCTCCTGCTCCGACTCCTGCACCGCGTTGTCCGCGCTGACCAGCAGGGAGCCGGCCTGCTTGCGCAGCTCATCCGTGGGATGCTCATCCAGCGGGTCCTGCTCACCCGCCGGCAGCTGCTGGGCGCGGTCCCCCGCGGCCAGCCGCCCGGAGGATCGGCCGGAGCCGGAGACCCACACTGCTCCGAGCCCGATGAGCGCCAGGACCGCTGCTCCGATCAGCAGCGGGCCCACCAGCGTTCCCAGCGGCATCGGGGGGACGACCGGGAAATATGCAGAAGCTTCTGGCACCATGTCCCAGAGTCTATAGAACGAACAGGACACACCGACTGTCCATCCACAGGAGCGAGGACACCCTCATGACCGAGGACCCCAACGGCCAGCGCGGCGACCAGCGGGACGACGACGGTGACTACCACTACGGCCACATGGAGCCTGCCCGCCCCACCCCGGGCTGGGGCACGCCCAGCGGCGGCTACGCGAATGCCGCCCACCAGGAGCACGACCAGCAGTCTGCAGCGCCCCCGCTTGAGCAGCCGGCCCCGGCCCAGCATCCCGTCCCGGCCCAGACGCCCGCGAAGGAGAGGCGCGGCGTCGGGCTGTTCGCGCTGCTGGCCTGCACCCTGGTCGCAGCCCTGATCGGAGGCGGCCTGGTCGCCGGCCTGCTGGCGTTCGCGGATCGTGACGCAGGCGACGAGGCCGCGGACGGCGATGAGGCTGTCGGGGAGCAGACGGACGACGAGTCCGCCATCGAGGTCAACGACCCTGAGGACGCCACCATCGTGACCGCGGCCGCCTCCGAGGCGTCCCCGTCCGTGGTGACTCTCGCAGTGGCTGAGGAGGGCGGCGCCGGCTCCGGCTCCGGGATCGTCCTCGACGAGGAGGGCCACGTGCTCACCAACACCCACGTGGTGACCCTCGGCGGCGCCAGCGCGGATCCCAACATCCAGGTGCAGCTCTACGACGGCACCTCCGTGGATGCCGAGATCGTCGGCACCGACCCCGTCTCCGACCTTGCCGTGGTTCAGCTGGAGGGGGCTGAGAATCTTGACCTGACTCCCGCGGAGCTCGGCAGCTCCGGGGAGCTCAACGTGGGCGACCGGGCTATCGCCATCGGTGCGCCCCTGGGCCTCTCCGGCACGGTCACCGACGGCATCGTCTCCACGCTGGACCGCACCATCACCGTCGCCTCCGCCGAGGCGGAGGACCCAGGAGCCGACGCTCCCGCCGAGGAGGGAGAGGACGGCGAAGGCTTCGAGTTCTTCTTCCCGGACGGCGAGGGCGACGAGGAGGGCGAGCAGGCTCCGCCCAGCACCGGCGGCTCCATCTTCCTCAACGTCATTCAGACCGACGCCGCCATCAACCAGGGCAACTCCGGGGGCGCCCTGGTGGACTCGGAGGGCCGGGTCATCGGCGTCAACGTCGCGATCGCATCCTCCGGCGCCATGTTCGGCGAGACCGGCGGCAACATCGGCGTCGGGTTCGCCATTCCGATCGACTATGCGCAGCGGGTCGCTGAGGACCTTATCGAGCACGGCAGCGCCTCCCACGGGCAGATCGGCCTGATGGGCACCGACGCCTCGCACGACCCGGAGATCAACCAGCAGATCCTCGAGGCTGACGGCAGCGAGCCGATCATGGGCGGCGGCGCATTCACAGCGGGCGCCCTGGTCACAGAGGTGATGGACGGCTTGCCGGCCGATGAGGCCGGCCTGCAGGCCGGCGACGTGATCACAGAGGTCGAGGATCGCCGCATCGACGGGCAGCTCGCGCTCTCCGCCACCATCCGCGAGTTCCGGGGAGGGGAGACCATCAGCCTCACCGTCCTCCGCGACGGCGAGGAGCACGAGGCGGAAGCCACCCTGGCTGAGATGGAATGACCTCCGCCGCAGAGATCCTGACCCCGGCCCAGCTGGGGCAGCAGCTCGGCGCCAGGAGGGCTCTGGCCTTCGGCGCGCACCCCGACGACGTGGACTTCGGGGCCTCCGCCACGCTCGCCGCCCTGGCTGAGGAGGGGACGGAGGTCACCCTGGTGCTGCTCACGGCGGGTGACGCCGGCGGTTTCGACACCGGCCGCAGCGCCGAGGAGACCGCCCGCATCCGTCTCGCCGAGCAGCAGGCCGCCGCCGAGGTCCTCGGCATCAGAGAGGTCATTCTGCTGGGGGAGCGGGACGGGTTCGTGGAGCCCTCCTACGAGCTCATCGGCGAAGTGGTCCGCCTGATGCGGACCCATCGGCCCGATGCTGTCCTCTCCTTCCACCCGGAGCGGAACTGGGACCGGATGCAGGCCGCGCACCCTGACCACCTCGCCTGCGGGGAGGCAGTCGTCCGGGCCGCCTACCCGGCTGTGGAGAACCCCTTCGCCTATCCGGAGCTGGCCGAGCAGGGGCTGGAGGCATTCAGGATCAAGCACCTGCTGCTCATGGGAGCCCCCGCAGAGCGCGTGAACCTGCGGGTGGACGTCACCGGCTTCCAGGACCGCAAGATCGAGGCGCTCAGCCGCCACTTCACCCAGCACCGCGACGCCGAACGCATGGTCGGGTTCGTCACGGACCAGATGCTCCGCATCCACGGCGGAGACGGGTACGCCGAGGAGTTCCACCACGTGGTGGTCAACGCCCCTGACACTATTTCGGGGTTCTAGCCCTCCTCAGGCACCTGCAGCGACACCTCGGCGACAGTGTCGCCCTGCGGGGTCTCTTCGTTGCGGACCTGCTCCACTGTGATCTGCAGCATCTGGTATTGGGCCAGGCCGCTGATGTCGATCCCGTCGTCCTCGAGCTCATCGGCGGTGTAGTTGCCCATGGAAGAGATGGGGCTCTCGTCCACCGGAAGCAGCCACATCTGATAGGTGGCGTCGCCCTCCAGCTCCGGGACGTCCTCAAACTCGAGGAAGCCGACGTCCTCCTGCTCGGAGAGCACGGCCCGGAGCTGCCCCTCCTCGTTCATCTCCTGCTCCACCGTGTAGGCGTCCTCGTCGGCTTCCACGGCGCTGCGGGTGTCGCCGGCGGCGATGATGATCAGCCATACGAGGATCCCGACGAGCACCACGCCCAGGAACCCGGCCACCAGCATCCACCGTTTGGCCTTGGGCACCTGCCGCTCGGTCTCCTCGGAGTCGAACCCGGCGGTCTCCACCATGCCCATGCCGACTTCCTTGTGCCCCACAGAGCCGAGCACCGCATCCAGCAGGCCCGACGGCGGGGCCACCGGGTGGGATGCGAAGATCTCAGCGAGGGTGCGGCGGGCGGCGAGCACGCGGGTGTCCCACTGCTGGGCGATGGAGGCCTCAGCGGTCAGCGCGGCCTCGTCCAGGAGCGCCCGCTCGGCGTCGTCGACGGCATCCAGCGCGTAGGGCTCCGCCAGCTCGGTGAGCAGCCCCTTGTCGAGGTCTGCGGCGATCTCGCTGCTGAAGTTGCGGTTGACCGCGGTGCCGCGGGCGATGTCGTCAGCGGTGACTGCGGCCCGCAGGATCGGATCGCCCTCGCCCGGTCGGTCCCGGCTCTCATCCTCCAGCCGGGCGCTGTGCAGCCGTGTCATCGCATCCCGCAGGCGCGACTTCACCGACGGGACGGCGGCGCCCACCTCCTGGGCGACCTGCTGGTGGCTGCGGCCGGCCAGGTAGGTCAGGGCCAGGGACTGCACCTGCGAGTCGGAGAGGGGCAGCAGATCCTCGAGGACCTCCTCGGGCAGGCCTGCGACCCCGCCGCCCTCGGACTGGGGAACCGGGGCCAGCGGCAGCGGCTCAGCCAGACCTTCCCGGAACCGTTCAGCGAAGATCCGGTGGGCCAGCGGCACCAGCCACTCCAGCACCAGCTCGTACTCGTTGGGCCGCCAGGCGGCATCGCCCGCGGCGGGGTCGGCGTCCGCCTCCGGCTCGAACCCCGCGTACTCGTCGGTGAGGGTCTGTGAGGCCTGCGTCTGCAGGCGGAGATCCTGGGCGCGCGGCTCGGCCTGGTCCCAGAGGTGCTGGTAGACCGCCTGGGCGGAGGCGGCGGCGCTGTCCGTGTCGGCGTGCATCAGCAGAGCCAGGCCGTACACCACGTCCGAGGTGGACTCGTAGAACATGGAGAACGCGGCCTGGTCGCCGCGGGCGGTGCCGGTCAGCAGCTCAGCCAGGGTGGGGTTCTCCGAGAGGGCGGGGGCGCTCTCCTCGGGATCAGCGGCGTCCGGCTCGATGCCCTTCTCGCTGCGCCCGGGTGCGGCAGCGTCCTCGTAGGCCCCCTCAGGCGCGACGTCGTGCTGCGGGTCCTGGTCGGGCTCGTCCGTTCCGTTCGGAGTGCTCATGGTGCGAGTCTAATGAGACGGGCCGAACAGACCATGTGCGACGCCCCGCAGGGCCGCAGATGTGATGGCTCAGGCCCTGGTCCTCACGCCGCGCCGTCGAACCCGTGCTGCCGCCAGGCCTCGTAGACGGCGATGCTCACCGAGTTCGCGAGGTTCAGGCTGCGCACTCCGGGACGCATGGGGATCCGCACCAGGTCGGTGACCCGCGGGTCGGCTTTGACGCGGGCGTCCAGGCCTGTGGACTCCCGGCCGAACAGCAGCGTGTCCCCTTCCCGGTACTCCACCTCAGTGTGCGGGACCGTGCCTTCGCCGGTGAACGCGAACACCCGCTGCGGGAGGAGGGCGGCATAGGCGGCGTCGAGGTCCTGGTGCTCTGTCATGGCCGCGAGGTCGTGATAGTCCAGCCCGGCGCGTCTGAGCCGGGCGTCGGTGAACTCGAACAGGGTGGGCCCGGCGATGTGCAGGTCGAATCCGACCACGGCGGCCAGGCGGATCAGGCTGCCGGTGTTCCCCGGGATCTCGGGCTGGTCCAGGATGACGTTCAGGCGCACGGAGCCGGCTCAGGCTTCGGTCGGGTGGACCAGCTGCCTGCGCAGGGCGGCCATCAGGTGACGGTCCACCAGGCTCGGCTGCTCCTGGTCGGTCAGAAGGTGGGTGATCTGGCTGAACGCCCGTCCGGCGGGCAGCGGTGCGTCCAGGCCGGAGGCGCCCCCTATGGTCTGCACCACCGGTGTGAACAGGTCATCGCTGGCTGAGAGCAGGATCACCTGGTAGTCCACCCTGAGGGCGGGGACCCGCGGGGCGGTGGCGCGCATGGCCTCCTGCACCGCGCCGCGCAGCCGGCGAGCCTCAGCCTGCAGGTTGGGCAGCTCGTGTTTGCGGCCGTCGGCGTGGACCCGGTGGCCGTCCCACGCGGCGGTGTCCGCGCGGACCTCCAGGGCCTCGACCACCACCAGCCGGTGCCCGCAGATCAGCACGTGGGGGATCCGGTCGCTGCTGGTGGGCTTGGCCCGGCCTCTGCGGTCGACCTGCACGGCAGCCTCGTAGACGTCGTTGAACAGCCGGGCGGCGGGGACCTGCGGGAAGATGTGGGTCTCCAGCAGTGCTGCCAGCCGGTTGCCGCGCTTGGCCGCGCCGCCGCCGAACAGCGTGGCGCGCTTGAAGGTGCCGTGCATGCGCTGGCTGGTGTGCTGCAGCGGCAGCGGCTGGGACTCCTCCAGGGGCGGGTAGTATTCCACCGGCTGATCGGCGATGTCGGCGCCGCCGCGGCGCGCGGGCTCATCCCGGGGCGGCGGGTCCTGCTTGCCGGCGGACCCGCGGGCTGCGAAGGACTGGGGGGTATAGAGGCCCTGGTCCGGCGGCGGCGGGGGCTGGTGGCTGCCGCGGGACTGCTCGTAGGCGGGTTCGGGCTCCTGCGGCGCAGAGAGCATATAGGCGTCGTAGTCGGCGCGGGCCTCCTCATTGCCCAGAACCTCCCAGGCCATCTGCACCTCGTGGAACGCGTCGGCCGTTCCTCCGGCATCCGGGTGCGTCTGACGCAGGCGGCGGTGGTACGCGGCGCGCAGGGTCTTGAAATCGGCGCCGGGCTCAGCCCCCAGCACGGCGTAGTGATCAGGCTCGTTCATCAGAGAGTCAGCATAGCTGTCCGGAGATGCCGCTTCGGCTCGTGTGACTTTCGGTCTCCGGGCGGGCTGCCCCACGTAGAATCGCGGTGATGCCGCCCTACTTCGACCACGCCGCGACCACCCCGCTGAAACCCTCTGCAGGGCAGGCCATCACTGGGCACAGCGGCCTGGCGAACCCCTCCTCGCTGCACGGCTCAGGCCGTCGCGCCAGGCTGGCGGCCGACTCCGCCCGAGCCCGTCTGGCAGCGGCCGCGGGGGCGGACCCCAGTGAGGTGATCATCACATCCGGAGGCACCGAGGCGGACAATCTAGCGGTCAAAGGGCTCTACTGGCAGCGTCGCGGCGAGGATGCCCGACGCCGCCGCATCCTCCTGCCCGGCATCGAGCATCATGCGGTCCTCGACACCGCCGAGTGGCTCGAAACCCACGAGGAGGCTGAGCTTGTCATGATCCCCGTGGACCGTGACGGAGTGGTGGAGCTCGAGGCGCTCGCCGGTCTGCTCGCCGAGGATCCGGAGGCCATCGCCCTGGTGGCAGTGATGTGGGCGAACAATGAGACGGGAGCGATTCAGCCGGTGGAGGAGATCGGCCGGATGTGCGCAGAGGCGGGGGTGCCGCTCCACACGGATGCTGTGCAGGCATTCGGCTCGGTGCCGGTGAGCTTCGCCGAGTCAGGCGCCTCCGCCATGGCCATCAGCGGGCACAAGATCGGCGCTCCGGTGGGGATCGGGGCCCTGCTGGTGCGGCGAGACGTGAAGCTGACCCCTGTGCAGCACGGGGGAGGCCAGGAGCGCGACATCCGGTCCGGGACGCTCGACGTCGCGGGGCTGGCCGCGTTCGCCGCCGTCGCGGAGGAGGCGGTGGATTCGCTGAGCGGTGAGGCTGCCCGGCTGAGCAGACTGCGGAACCGGCTGGCTGACGTCGTCGGACCTTTGGAGGGGGCGACCCTGCGCGGCCCGGACCCGAGGGCGCGCCCGGAGAAGCGGCTGCCGAACAACCTGCACTTCACGGTGGACGGCGCGGAGGGCGATTCGATGCTGTTCATGCTGGACATGGCCGGGTTCGACACCGCAACGGGTTCTGCCTGTACGGCGGGGGTGCCGCGCCCTTCGCATGTCCTGCTGGCCATGGGGCTGTCTGAGGAGGAGGCTCGCGGCGCCCAGCGCCTCACCCTCGGCTGGACCACCGCCGAGGAGGATGTCGAGGCGCTCGCCGCGGCTCTCCCCGGCATCATCGACCAGGCCAAACAGGCCGGCCTCGCCGCTTCGCGGCGCCAATAGGGTAGTAAGTAGGGCGGTCAGCTGTCGGCGGCCCAGTCGAAGGGGGCGTGGGGGTCCTGCTGGGCGGTCGTCTCGCGGGGGGCCGGGGTGCCGTCCTCGGAGGCGGAGATCGCCTGGTGGTGTCGGATGACCTCTTCGATGATGAAGTTCAGGAACTTCTCGGCGAAGTCCGGGTCCAGCTCCGCGTTCGCAGCCAGCTGCTTGAGCCGGGCGATCTGGTTCTTCTCCCGCTGAGGGTCCGACGGCGGCAGCCTGTGCCGGGCCTTGAGCATCCCCACCCGCTGGGTCGCCTTGAACCGCTCCGCGAGCAGGTGGATGAGCGCGGCGTCGATGTTGTCGATCGAGGAGCGCATCGACAGCAGCTCCTGCATGATCTCAGGGTCCACGTACTTCCCGGCTTCGCCGGCCCGGTCATAGGAGGGCTGCTGGGTGCTCATGAACATACCCTAGCGAAGAGGCCTCAGGCGGGCTGGTAGTGCCGGCTGCGGGCGGTGTCGATGGTCGCCTGCCCCAGCACACGGGTGCCCTGGTACATGACGGCGGTCTGGCCGGGAGCCACGCCCTTGAGGGACTCCACCAGCTCCACGTGCAGCCGGGAGGTTCCGTCCTCGTCGTCCTCGACCCTGGCCCGGGCCGGGACCGGGTCGGCGTGGGCGCGGATCTGCAGCTCGATGTCGAACTGCTCACCGGTGGCGGCCTCGGCGACGGGGCGCCCGGCCCAGGAGAGCCGGATGCCGGTGATGAAGTCCACCTCCAGCAGCTCCTTGGGGCCTGCCACCACGGTGTTCTCCTTGGGGCGGACCTCAAGGACGAACCGGGGCTTGCCGTCCGGGGCGGGGCGGCCCAGCTTCATGCCGCGGCGCTGGCCCACGGTGAAGGACTGGGCGCCGTCGTGCTCGCCGAGCTGCTCACCCTCGGGGTCCACGATGGGGCCCTGCTCCATCTCGATCTGCTCGGCCAGCCAGCCCCGGGTGTCGCCGTCGGGGATGAAGCAGATGTCGTGCGAGTCCGGCTTCTTCGCCACGGAGAGCCCCCGCTCCTCGGCCTCGGCCCGGACGAGGTCCTTGGAGGGGGTGTCGCCGAGCGGGAAGTAGCAGTGCGCGAGCTGCTGCTCGTTGAGGACGCCGAGCACGTAGGACTGGTCCTTGGTCCAGGTCGCGGCCCGGTGCAGCTGCCGGGCGCCGTCCTCCTGCTCGATGATGTGGGCGTAGTGGCCGGTGGCCACGGCGTCGAATCCCAGGGCGATGGCCTTGTCCAGCAGGGCCTCGAACTTGATCTTCTCGTTGCATCGCATGCACGGGTTGGGGGTGCGGCCGGCCGCGTACTCGGCGATGAAGTCGTCGACGACGTCGGCTTTGAACCGTTCGGAGAAGTCCCACACGTAGAAGGGGATGCCGAGCCTCTCGCAGGCTCGCCAGGCATCGGAGGAGTCCTCGATGGTGCAGCAGCCGCGGGAGCCGGTGCGCAGGGTTCCGGGCATGCGGGAGAGCGCCAGGTGCACGCCGACCACCTCGTGGCCGGCGTCGACGGCGCGGGCTGCGGCGACGGCGGAGTCCACCCCGCCGGACATTGCTGCTAGAACCTTCATCGCGGTATCCAGCGTAGGCCCTCGCCCGGATATTCCGAAGCTACAGGCGGCCTTCGGCTTTGAGGCGGATGTAGATGTCGGCGAGCGCTGCCGGGAGCTCGTGGGGCCCGGCCTCCACCACCTCGGCGCCGAGGGCGGTGAGCTCGTCGCGGACCGCGGCGGTCTCAGCGAGGTGCCGCTCGGCTGCGGCGGCCGAGTAGACGTCCGAGACCGTCTCCTGGGCGCGCAGCCGTGCGGTGAGCTCCGGGTCCTGCGGGGAGGCGATCACTACTGTGTGCTTCTCCGTCAGCGCCGGGAGCACCGGCAGGAGGCCCTCCAGCACCGCTCCGGCATCCAGGGCGGTGAGCACGACGACGAGTGCGTGCCGGCCGCTGACCTGCGCGACCTGCCCGGGAAGACGCGAGAAGTCCGCCTCCACCAGCGTCGGCTCCACGGATGCCAGCTGTTCGGCCATCAGGTTCGTGAAGCTGCCGGACGCGGACGAGGACGCCCGGGCGACCGGTTCCCGGTGGAAGGCCAGAAGGTCGGTCCGGTCGCCTGCTGAGACGGCCAGGGTGCCCAGCAGCAGGGCCGCCTCCATGGAGGTCTCGATCCGTGGCTCATCGCCCAGCCGCACCGCGGAAGTGCGGGAGGCGTCCAGGCAGAGGATCACTCGCCGGTCGCGCTCCGGGCGCCAGGTCCGCACCACCAGGTGCTCACCCCGGTCGGCCCCACCGGCACGGCGCCGGGCCGTGGCCCGCCAGTCGATGGAGCGCACATCATCGCCGCGGACGTAGTCCCGCAGCGAGTCGAACTCGGTGCCGGCCCCCAGGCTGCGGGCCGCGGAGGATCCGTCCAGCTCCCGGACGCGCTGCAGCTTGGACGGCAGGTGCTTCCGGGAGCGGAACGGGGGCATGATCCGCACCGTCTGCGGGACACGATGGGTGACCTGCCTGCCGGCCAGGCCCAGGGGGCCGAGGCTGCGGACCGTCACATGCTCGCTGCGCAGCTCGCCTCGCCGGGCGGGGGAGAGCCGGGTCTGCAGTCGGGCCGTGCCCGCGGGCGCCATGTCCACCGGGTGCAGGGCCTGCTCGGCCTGGGCGCTGGGCTGCCAGCCGTCTCGGACGGAACCGCGCAGCCGCCGTCGTCCTCGGCTGTGCAGCACGGTGGCCGCCTGCACCTGTTCGCCGAGGCGGGCCGGGAGGACAGGCTCCCGCTCCACGGTCACGCGCCGCGGGGAGGCGCAGGCGAGAATGTCCGCAAGCAGCAGGGCGGCCAGCAGCCCCAGCCACCACCAGAAAGCGGTCGGAAGCAGGACGACGCCCAGGCACAGGGCCAGGGCCGCCCACAGTGCGCGCCAGGTCAGGACCATCGGATGCTGAGCCTCATACCTGCGGGTGGCCCTGCTGGCCGGGGTGCTGGGCAGGCTGCTGCATGCCCGGCACCGGCACGGAGGCGAGCACCCCGTGGAGCACGTCGTCAGCGTCGACGCCGTCCATCTGGGCCTCAGCCGAGAGCATCACCCGGTGGCGCAGGGCCGGAAGAGCCAGGGCCTTGACGTCGTCGGGGGTCAGAAAGTCCCGGCCGGAGAGCCAGGCCCAGGCCTTCGAGGCGTTGAGCAGGGCAGCGGCGCCGCGCGGGGAGGCGCCCAGATGGAAGCTCGGGGCGTCCCGGGTGGCCCGGGCGATGTCCACGATGTAGGCGGCCGCCTCCGGGGAGGTGGTCACCTGGGCCACGGCCCGGCGGGCAGCCAGCACATCCTCCACGCCGGCTACGGGCCGGACGCCGGCGGCGTCGAGGTCGGAGGGGCTGAAGCCGTCGGCGTGCCGGCGGATCACCTCGATCTCCTCGTCGCGGGCGGGCATCTGCAGATTCACCTTCAGCAGGAACCGGTCCAGCTGCGCCTCCGGCAGCGGATAGGTTCCCTCGTACTCCAGGGGGTTCTGCGTGGCGGCCACCAGGAACGGCTCCGGCAGCGGCCGGCTGACGCCGTCCACAGAGACCTGCCGCTCCTCCATGGCCTCCAGCAGGGCGGCCTGGGTCTTCGGCGGGGTCCGGTTGACCTCGTCGGCCAGCAGCAGGTTGGTGAACAGGGGGCCCTCGCGGAAGGAGAAGTCACCGCCCTCGGCGTCGAACACCAGGGACCCGGTGATGTCGGAGGGCATGAGGTCCGGGGTGAACTGCATCCGCTTGGAGTCCAGGCTCAGCGCCGCGGAGACCGCTCGCACCAGCAGGGTCTTCGCCACGCCCGGCACCCCTTGGAGCAGCACGTGGCCGCGCACCAGCAGGGCAATGGTCACCGAGGTGACCGCCGCATCCTGGCCGACCACCGCCTTGGCCACCTCGTCGCGGACTGCGACCAGCTTCTGGCGGGCCTCATCACTCATCTGTTCTCCTCCGTTGCGGTCTCGACGACGGCAGTCTGCTGCTCGAGCTGGTGCAGGGCCTGAGCATAGGCCACCAGCTCGGGGCTGCTCCCCGCACGGGGGTGCTGCAGCAGGGCCGCCAGTTCATGCTGGTCGCGTCCGGTGCGGCGGGCGGCCGCGGTGACGACGTTCTCCGGGGCGGGGCGGGCGCCCAGCCGCAGGGTCCGGCCCAGCCGGCGCAGGGTTCCGGTCCGCAGCGCTTCGGCTGCCTCGGCGCGGGCGTCGGCGCGCTGGTAGAGGCGTGCCCGGCCTTCTGCGAGCTCTCCGGCGTGCACTTCGGCGGGCAGGGGCTCGACGACGACGGGCCCGTCCCTGCGTCCGGCCGCGACGGCGCCGATCAGCCCGGCGACGATCAGCCAGGCCAGCACCGGCAGCATCCAGTCATCGAGCACCTCGCCGGGGGTCAGCTGCTCCTGCTGCCCGGCGGCGTCCTCCGCCGAGGGCGTGTACCAGATCAGGTCCCCGTCCTCCGAGGCGAGCGTCTCAGCGAGGCCCAGTGCGAGGGCGGCGTTGCCGGCTGCGGTGATGTGCTGGTTGGTGAGCGCCTCGGGGACTCCGAGCACCATGCCGCGCTCAGTCTCGGCCAGCAGGTGCCCCTCCGGGTCCAGGGGGAAGCAGCCGTCGTCGGTGAGGAGCCCCACCCCGGGGGCCTGGATGGTCTCTGCGGCCTGGGCGGGGCCGAGTCCGC
This sequence comes from Nesterenkonia populi, assembly GCF_007994735.1. NCBI lineage: Bacteria > Bacillati > Actinomycetota > Actinomycetes > Micrococcales > Micrococcaceae > Nesterenkonia > Nesterenkonia populi. Next base: position 1,093,311 of record NZ_VOIL01000001.1, read on the forward strand.
ACTGCTCCCCGGCGGGAATCTCGGGGGCGGTGCCGGCCGGGCCGGTCTCCAGGTCCAGGACGTCCTGGGGGAGCCCGGAGGGCAGCTGCTGGACCGTCCACGCGTCCCCGACGATCCACAGCGCCTCGCGCTCGCCGGCGGCGGCTTGGTCCATGAGCTGATCGGCGAGCTGGTCTTCGGGGCTGCGCGCGCTGTTGGGCGGGAGCATGACGACGACGCCGGCGTCGCCCGTCTGGTCCATCAGCTCCCGTGCTTCCTGGCCCGAGCGGGCCTGCTGGAGGGTGATGCCCTCATCCTCCAGGACAGCGGCGAGCGCGCCGTAGCCGTTGAGCTCGGTGCTGGAGAGCCCGTAGGGAGCCGCCTCGTCCTCGGCGAGGAGCTGCACGGCTGCGGCGACGGCGGCGCCGATGAGCAGCAGGATGATCCAGAACTGCCAGCGGGCGATGAGGCCGCGGGCTGCGGTGCCCAGTCCTGCTGCGGTGGCGGCGGATGCGGCAGCGGTCATTGGGGCGCCACCGGCCTCCGCTCCGCGCTGCTCCCGGTGGGGGCGGCTGCGGTGAGCTGCTGGTCGAGCTGCTGCAGCTGCTCATAATCGCCGCGGGTGAGCTCTCCGCGGCCGTAGACGGAGCGGCTGAAGTTCTCGGCGGCCTCCCTCAGGCGGCTCTCCTGGTCTCCGAAGAGGTCTCCGAGCGCCAGGGCGATCTCGGTGGCGGTGCGGCCGGTCTGGGCGTCGAGCAGCTGCCGCTCCTCGGCGGACCGGGCCATGGCCCGGTAGGTGTCTCGGAACGCTTCGGCGTGGCTTCCCCGGGCATCATGCTCGGCGGCTTGGGCGCGCAGCTGCTCGGCGCTCATCCCAGCCCTGATCCTCACCTCGGCCCCAGTGGAGGGGGCGCGCTGCAGCCGAGGCCGGACCAGCAGGATCACCGCAATGACGGCGGCGGCCACCAGCAGCAGGACCACCACGGCTCCGAAGGGGATGTTCAGCCCGGTGGCCTCGCTGAACCGGGCGTCCAGCCAGCGGAGGAAGCCGTCGATCGCCTCACGCACCGGCCCGGTGAGCTGCCGCTGGTACTGGGGGTCGGAGAGCTCGCTCTCAAGCAGCTGCCTGGCCTCATCGGGTGTGTAGGAGCTCGGCACGGTCATGGGGCCCTCCATGCGTGGGCGAGCTCTGCGGGGCTGGGTGCGGCTTCGCCGTGGTGAGTGCGGGCGGCTGCGCGGCTGAGCCGGACGTCGAGGGCTTCCTGGCGGATGCGGCTGCTGATGTGGATCATCGCCGCCCCGGCTCCGGCCAGGGCCATTCCGACGGCGCTGACCGCGTTCTCCACCACGTGCATCCCGATCATCATCCAGGGGGCGATCCCTTCGTCCGGGCCCTCCGCCCCAGGCTCGGCGCCGGCGAACCCGGTGAGGAGGCCCACGGGGAACGCGGCGGCGGTGACGATCACGAGCACCATGAACATCAGCAGGGAGACGGCCCCCATGTTCCGCCACCACAGGCCCCGGTTCAGCTGGAGGGAGCGGCTGATGGCGGAGAAGGCGCCGCGCCGCTCGGAGATGATCACCAGAGGCGCGTGGATCAGCGCTGTGATGCCCCAGGCCGTGCCCAGCAGTGCGGCGGGGACCACGAACAGCGCCCCGATGAACATGGTGATGGCGATGATGAGGACGGCCACGAACGTCCCTATGAGCGCGACCAGGAAGAGGAGGATGGTCAGCAGCCCCAGGTGCAGGGCGAGGCGTCCCCAGACCGCGGGCGGCTGCCGCAGGGTCTGGCCGAAGCTTGTCCTCAGCCCCAGTCCGGAGCGCAGGGCGGGGGTGATCAGCAGGGCGGCGGCCGCCAGCCACAGCAGGCTGGCGAAGAACCCGATGATCATCGAGACCGCCAGGAACGCGCCGTCTGCCATGACGGCCAGGGCGAGCTCCTGGTCGTCGTATGCGGCGGGGTCGGCCAGCAGCCGGTTCATCGGGGAGGGCAGGACCAGCGAGGTCAGCAGAGTGATCAGCAGGGTGGCCGCCCCGGCGGCGAAGGGAACTCCGAGCGCGGCCTTCGGCGAGTGCCGGATGACTGCCATGGCCGCGGAGAACGTTTCGTTGAGCCCCAGGGGCCGCAGCGGGTACACGCTGCCGGGCTGGGGGGCTTCCTCGCTGACAGGTGCGCGGGTGGGGGCACGGCTGTCCCTCGTGTGCGTGCCCACCATGCCCCCACCATATATCCTGGGCGTTCAAGGGACCTGAGGAAGGACGCATAAGGCGGCATGAAAGCCAATATTCTAGTGGTCGATGACGACGAGGCACTGGCCGAGATGATCGGCATCGTTCTGCGCAACGACGGGTTCGAGCCCACCTTCTGCGACAACGGCGGCGGCGCCCTGGAGGCATTCCGCGCCAGCGACCCTGACCTGGTGCTGCTGGACCTGATGCTGCCGGGCAAGGACGGCATTGAGGTCTGCCGGGAGATCCGGGACGAGGCGGACACCCCGGTCATCATGCTCACTGCCAAGTCGGACACCGCCGATGTCGTCCGCGGCCTGGAGGCCGGCGCCGACGACTACGTGCCCAAGCCGTTCAAGCCTGCCGAGCTGGTGGCCCGGGTCCGTGCCCGGCTGCGCCCCTCGGACATCGCCCCCAAGCCGGATGCGGACACTCTGACCGTCGGGGACCTGACCATCGACGTCGCCGGTCACGAGGTCCGCCGCGGTGACGAGCGCATTCCGCTGACGCCGCTGGAGTTCGACCTGCTGACCACCATGGCCAAGCGGCCCGCCCAAGTCTGGGCTCGTGAGCAGCTGCTGGAAGAGGTCTGGGGCTACCGGCACCAGGCTGATACCCGCCTGGTCAACGTGCACGTGCAGCGGCTGCGCTCCAAGATCGAGCGCGACCCGGAGAGCCCCGAGATCATCCAGACGGTCCGGGGAGTCGGGTACAAGGCCAAGGCGTCCTAGCGGGTGCTGAACCTCCACCGTCTGTGGGCCCGCTCGCTGCGTCTGCGCGCAGTGCTGCTGACCGGTCTCTTCACTCTGCTGGGGACCGGGGTCGTCGCCTATTTCCTGATCGCTCAGGTCACGGACGGGTTCTTCCAGGAGCGCCTGGACCAGGTGGAGGCGGAGGCCACCAACGGGCTGGGGCAGGTCCGCACCTCCCTGGACAGCCTGCCCTCGACCGAGCAGGCGGCGGTCAACGAGCATGTGGACACCACTCTGGCGAATGTCTCCGGCGCGGCGAACCTCTACCGGGAGACTCTGCTGGTGCCGCTGGAGGACGCGGAGAACCTCTACGTCCAGCAGCGCACCACCGGCGGACTGGAGCCTGAGGACGTCATCAGCCCGGAGATGCGAGAGGCGGTCCTGGCCGGGGACCAGCAGTACTGGCAGTCGATCAGCTACACCAACGACGACGGGGAGACCGTCCCGGGCGTGATCATCGGGGTGCGGATCACGTCTCTGCCGCCGGGCCCCCCGTACGGGATCTTCTTCGTCTATGACTTCTCCTCCGTGCAGGAGAACGTGGACTACGTCTTCGGGATCTTCATGATTGCGGTGCTGGTCCTGCTGGTGATGAACATCGCGATCGCCCTGTGGCTCTCCCGCACGGTGGTCCGGCCGGTCTCGCAGGCCGCGGAGGTCTCGGAGCGGATCGCCGACGGTCAGCTGGACCAGCGTCTGGCGGTGGTGGGCGAGGATGAGATTGCCCGTCTGGGGCAGTCCTTCAACCGGATGGCCTCGAACCTGCAGGATCAGATCACCCAGCTGGCGAACCTGTCGAAGATGCAGCAGCGCTTCGTCTCGGACGTCTCGCACGAGCTGCGCACCCCGCTGACCACCATCGGCATGGCGGCGAGCATGCTGCATGAGTCCCGGGAGGACTTCGACCCGATGACTCAGCGCACCTCGGAGCTGCTGCATCACCAGGTGGAGCGGTTCGAGGCGCTGCTGGCGGACCTGCTGGAGATGTCCAGGTTCGATGCTGGTGCGGCCGAGCTGGCGGTCAACGATGTGGACCTGCTGGGGCTGACCAAGGAGGTTCTGCTGACCGCCAAGCCGCTGGCGGATCAGTCCGGCACCCCGGTGCATCTGGTGGTCCGGGGAGAGGACTTCCACGCGGAGGCGGACCACCGGCGGATCGACCGGATCCTGCGGAATCTCATCAACAACGCGATCGAGCACTCGGAGGGCCGGCCGGTGGACATCGTGGCGGCCTCCTCGCCCACCGCGGTGGGCATCGCGGTGCGCGACTACGGGGTGGGAATGACACCGGAGGAGGTCAGCCGGGTCTTCGACCGGTTCTGGCGCGCGGACCCTGCCCGGGCGCGGACCACCGGCGGCTCCGGGCTGGGCCTGGCGATCGCCACCGAGGACACCCGTCTGCACTCCGGGTCCCTGGACGCCTGGGGACAGGAGGGGCAGGGTTCCTGCTTCCGCCTGGTGCTGCCGCGCCGGCAGTCCGAGCCCTACCGGGCCGCCCCGCTGGCCCTGCCGCCCAGCTACGATACCTCCGCCCGGCAGAACGTCGAGGACCGTGACCTGATCAGCGCGGCCTCGGGCTCCTACGATCGGGTGCATGAGCAGGCGCTGAACGAGCAGGCCGGCGCTGAGCTGGTGCAGGAGGCCGACGATGACGCTGCGCAGCCTGAGGACGAGGAGGGAGCACGATGACGGCACGCACACGTCTGGCCGCCGCTGCTGCTGCCGCGCTGCTCGCTGCGACCGCCTGCACTCCCACGGTCCCCACCGAGGGGCCGGTGAACACCTCCGACATCGCCCCGGAGCCCGACTACACGCTGAACATCGACCCGGAGCCGCCGGCTGAGGGAGCGGAGCCCGACGACATCGTCGCCGGGTTCCTGCAGGCGGGCGCGGGCCCCCAGGACGACTACGCCGTCGCCCGTGAGTACCTCACGCCGGAGGCCGCCCAGGAGTGGTCCCCGGAGCAGGGCACCCGGGTGTACTCGGAGGACTATGAGCTGATCCCCGACGGCGACTCCGCCTACAGCCTGCAGGTGCCGGTGGACTCCGCCCTGGACTCGGCGGGCACCATGAGCCACCCGCGCAGCGCGGAGTCCTTCCCCCTGGAGATGGAGCAGGTCGAGGGCGAGTGGCGCATTGCGACCCCGCCGGATCTCACGATTCTGGAGGAGGGCCAGTTCCAGGCGATCTTCACCGACGTGACGATCTACTTCTTCGACCCGCAGCATCGCTTCGCGATCCCGGACACCCGCTGGTTCCTCAACCGGGCCGGGATGCCTGCCCAGATCGCCGGGCGCATCCAGGACGGTCCGGCCGAGTGGCTCAGCGGCGCGGTGGTCTCCGCGCTGGACGGCACCGATGACGCCTCCGCGCCGACTGTCTCGCTGGACAGGGACAGCCAGGTGGCCACTGTGGGCCTCGACCCGTCCCTGGTGGGCGGGGCGAGCCCGTTCGAGCTGCTGCTGATGCAGACCCAGCTTGAGATGGCGCTGACCCAGCTCAACACGGTCTCCAGCGTGGAGATCAGCACCGGTGCGGCTGAGGTGGAGATCCCGGACGAGACCAGCGTCCCGGCGGACCAGCGGCCCGATATCGAGGAGATGCCGTACACCACCTCCACCATGGTGGGGATCCTGGATGATCAGATCGCGCTGCAGGAGGGCACCACCAGCCTGGAGGTCAGCGGCCTGCCGGACCTCTCCGCCTATGAGCCGCAGGGCCCGGCCCACCCGCGGGACGAGGAGGCTGAGGTCTTCGCGTTCCTCGACGGGGATGCCGAGACTATGTACCACATCCGCCCCGGGGAGGATGAGCCCGCCGTCGCGGCGGAGGGCGAGGACCTGACCCGCCCGTCGATGGACAACTACGGGTGGTCGTGGACGGTCGACAACGAGGACGAGGAGGCCTCCGTGCAGGTCGCCGCATACAACGGCGAGCCCGGGTCCGCGCCCCAGCCGGTCTCCGCGGACTGGCTGGAGGGCCGCACAGTGACCTCGCTGCGCCTGGCCCAGGACGGCACCCGGGCAGCGCTGGTGGTCGAGGACGGCGGGGTGCACACCCTGTACGTGGCCGCCGTCGGCCGCAACTCCGCCGGCACTCCGCGCAGCCTCGGGTCCGGGCAGATGCTCGAGACCGATCTGGACATCAGTGAGGTCCGCTGGGCCACCAACGACAGCCTGCTCGCCTGGGACCCGGTGGACGGCGACCCGGAGTCGGACGACCCGCCCACCACCGTCGGTGAGATCGAACGGATCTGGCTCAGCGGCGACCAGGAGGTGCTGCCCTCCGGTGTGGCCGGCCTGCAGAACGTCGCCTCGGGCGAGGGCCCCAGCGGGGGCCAGAGGGTCTACGTGGAGGGCAGCGTCAACCCGTTCCTCAACGAGCTCGGCGACGAGTGGGAGCCCAACGATGAGGTCGAGGTCCGGGACTTCGCCTACCCCGGCTGATGAGACGGGCCCTGGAAGAGGCATGGCAGCAGGCCGTCGACCTGGTCCTGCCGCAGCAGTGCGTGGGCTGCGCCGCCCCGGCCGCCGCCCTCTGCCGGGACTGCGCGGAGGACCTGCGGGTTCTCTGCCGGCGGCCCTTCTGGGCCCACCACGCTGCTGAGGCCCTGCCGGTCATCGGAACGGCCGGCGCACACGGCGACGGGATCGAGGTGCTTCCGGTGCTCAGCGCTGCGCGGTATGACGGGCTGGTCGCGGAGGCGATGGTCGCGTTCAAGGACCACGAACGGGTGAAGCTCGCCTCGGCCCTGGGGCCCGCTCTCGGCCGCGCCGTGCACCAGGCCGCGGCCGCCCTGCTGGCGCCGGAGGAGAGGTGCCTTCTGGTGTGCCCGCCGGACTCGCTCTCGGCCAGGCTGCGCAGGGGGCGCGTCCCGCTGCGCGAGCTGCTCAGCGCGGCGGACCTGCCGGAGAGGGTCGAGCCGGCGTTCGGCGTCGTCGGCAGGCCGGCCCGCGCCCAGGCCGCCTCCTTGAAGCCGGGCTCCGCGCAGAAGGCCCGCAGCGCCAGGAGCCGCCGCACCGAGGCCGCGCAGCTGTCCCTCGCCCCCGCCGGCCGGCGGATGCTGCCCGGAGCGCAGGTGCTGCTGGTCGATGACGTGCTCACCACCGGCTCCACCCTCAAACACCTCTACGAGACGGTCACCGAGGCGGGCGCGGAGGTCCGCGGCGGCATCGTCCTCGCCGCCGCGCCCCGCTGAGAGCCGCTCGCCCCTGGTCAGCGGCAGATCGCCGTCACCCCCTTCACACCGGGCGCCTGCCCGGCATAGGCTCAAGTATGGGTATCGACTAGACGAGGCCCATCGCACCGGCGGTGGCCTCGGAACCTGTAAAGGGACCCCCGCCGGTGCGCGAAACGCGCGAGAGCGAGGAGGACCAGATATGACCCTGCAGGTGACCTACACCGGACGCGGCATCAGCATCCCCCAGGCATTCAAAGACCACGTGGAGGCCAAGAGCGACAAGGCCGAGTCCCTGGCGGACAAGGGACAGCGGCTGGAGGTCAAGCTCTCCTCCCAGACCGGCCACCGCACCGCAGAGACCACCATGGTGGTGGAGCTCACCGTCGTCGGCCGTGGCCCCATCATCCGTTCCGAAGCGCAGGCCGCCGAGAAGTTCGCCGCCTTCGAGACCGCCTGGGACAAACTCTGCGAACGGCTCCGCAGGGCCCGCGACAAGAAGAAGTCCAAGGCTCACGGCAACGGCAGCGGCCGCGCCAACGGCGGCAGCCACACCCCGCCCGGGCTGGGCGCGGCGCTCGCCGGCCTCACCCCGGTGGACCCGGACAGGCCGATCTATGAGCAGGTCACGGACGCCGAGCAGGCCGATGACGCCCCGCCGGAGGAGGACGCACCCGAGGAGCCGATCCGGATTCGGCGGAAGATCTTCGCCGCTGAGCCGATGAGCGTGGACGCGGCTGTGGACGCGATGGAGCTGCTCGGCCACGACTTCTACCTCTACGCGGACGCGGAGACGGGCCAGCCCTCGGCGGTCTACCGCCGCCGCGGATGGACCTACGGAGTCATCTCCCTCGACACCGCCGCTCATGAGGCAGAAGGAGTGGAGGAGCGTCCCTACCGCCCAGAGAACGGTGCGACGCTCCAGACCCTCCGTCCCGCCGCCTGAGCCCCTCCCGGCCCGCTGCGGTCACGGGCAGCCGCTGAGGACGAGAGGACAGGGATCTGCGAGTCCGCCGGGCGCACCACCGGTAGACTCCCCTCAGATTTCCTGACCGCACCGTCTGAAGAGGCTGCCCGTGACCGTTCGCCTGTCCCATCTGTTCCTGCGCACCCTGCGTGAGGCTCCCGCCGAGGCTGAGGTGGCCAGCCACCGCCTGCTGGTCCGGGCGGGGTACATCCGCCGTGCGGGTGCGGGAATCTACACGTGGCTGCCGCTGGGCCTGAGCGTGCTGCGGAAGATCGAGGGGATCATCCGGGAGGAGATGCACGCGATCGGCGCCCAGGAGGTGCACTTTCCGGCGCTGCTGCCCAAGGAGCCGTATGAGGCCACAGGCCGATGGGAGGAGTATGGGGACGGTATTTTCCGTGTGCCGGACCGTAAGGCGGAGCAGATCGAGTACACGGATGAGAACGGTGAGGCGCAGCACGTTCGCGTTCCGAATCATCTGCTGGCGCCGACGCACGAAGAGGTCTTCACGCAGCTGGTGAAGGACGTCGCGGGCAGCTACAAGGACCTGCCGCTGAACCTCTACCAGATCCAGACGAAGTACCGGGATGAGGCGCGTCCGCGGGCGGGGCTGCTGCGGGGCCGTGAGTTCATCATGAAGGACTCCTACAGCTTCTGCCTCACTGAGGAGGACCAGCAGGCGGCGTATGACGCGCACCGGGCGGCCTATGTGCGGATCTTTGAGCGGCTCGGTCTGCCGGCGGTGCCGGTGAGCGCGCAGTCGGGCGCAATGGGCGGCTCGGCCTCGGAGGAGTTTCTGCATCCGAACCCGGTGGGGGAGGACACATTCGTGGAGTCCCCGGGCGGGTACCGCGCGAACGTCGAGGCCGTCACCACGCCCGCGCCGCAGCCGGTCGACTCCGCCGATGCCCCGGCGGCGGAGGTGCATCTGACCCCGGGCACGGACACGATTGAGACCCTCGTGGCGGCGGCGAATGCCGACCATCCCCGCGAGGACCGCGCATGGACCGCGGCGGACACCCTGAAGAATGTCGTCGTCGCGATCATCACCCCGGAGGGCGAGCGGCGTATCGCTGTCATCGCGGTGCCGGGCGACCGTGAGGTGGACCTGAAGCGCGCCGAGGCGACGATCGGGCCCAAGCTGGGGATCGACGGCGAAGTGCAGCTGGAGGCCGCGGACGAGGCTGACCTGAGGGCGAACCCGGCGCTGGTGCGGGGCTACATCGGCCCGGGCCTGACGCTGGACGCCCCGCAGCTGGGCGCGGGCCTCGATGCCGAGTCGGTCACCGGCATCCCATACCTGGTGGACCCCCGCATCGTTGCCGGCACCCGCTGGATCACCGGGGCCAACGAGCAGGACAAGCACGTCTTCGGGCTGGTCGCCGGCCGAGACTTCTCCTGGGACGGGACCATCGAGTCCGTCGTCGTGCGCGATGGGGATCCCGCCCCGGACGGCTCCGGCCCGCTGTCGGCCCGCCGGGGCATTGAGATGGGGCACATCTTCATGCTCGGCAAGCGGTACGCGGAGGCGCTGGGCCTGCAGCTGCTCAACGCCGAGGGCAGGCTGCAGACTGTCACCATGGGCTCCTACGGCTTCGGCGTGACCCGCGCGCTGGCGGCCCTGGCGGAGTCCTCACACGACGACAAGGGCCTGATCTGGCCGCTCGCCGTGGCTCCCGCGCACGTGCATCTGGTGGCGACCGGCAAGGGCGAGGAGATCTTCGAGTACGCGGACCAGCTGGCCGGCCAGCTGGAGGCTGCCGGCATCGAGGTCATCTACGACGACCGGCCCAAGGTCTCCCCGGGCGTGAAGTTCGGGGACGCGGAGCTGCTGGGCGTGCCGAACATCGTGATCGTCGGGCGGGGCCTGAAGGACGGCACCGTGGAGCTGAAGGACCGCCGCACCGGCGAGGTCACCGAGCTGGACGCCGAAGCCGCCGCGGCCAGCGTCGCGGCACACGTGCAGGCGCAGCTCCAGATGGGTCTGGGGCGGGTGAGTCCCAGATAAACTGGGCCTATGGCTGTAGCACCGCGCGCTGGATCTGACCGCCGCTTCCCGGATGACCGCACCCGGCGGATCGCTGAGCTCATCGAGCCGACGGTGGAGGCTCATGGCCTCTACCTGGAGGAGCTGCGTCTGAAGCCGGGCGCCACCGCGCATCTTCAGGTGGTGGTGGACTACTTCTCGGGCACGGACAGCGTGGACCTGGACACCCTGGCGGGGCTCTCCCAGGCGCTGGATGTGGTGCTGGACAAGCACGCGGAGTCTGGTCCGCTGGGGGAGCTGGACGCCTATGAGCTGGAGGTCACCACCCCGGGCGCGACCCGTCCGCTGACGGAGCCGCGGCACTACCGCCGCAGCCTGGGGCGGACCGTGGAGGTCGAGCGGCAGGGCGAGGCCCCCGTCGTCGGGCGTCTGAAGGACGTGGATGACGAGGCGGTCACCGTCCAGGAGATCAAGGAGCCGCCCAAGAAGGGAATGCGGCCGAAGGCGGGCCCGGAAACACGCGTGCCGTTCGCGTCGATCGCCCGTGTCCGCGTACAGGTAGAGTTTTCCCACCAGGAGTAACGACGTCGGGCGTGCCGCGGATCGGATCAGCGGCAAGCTGGGAGGCAATAAGTGGATATCGATATGAGCGCGCTGCGCATGCTCGTCGCCGAGCGTGACATTCCTCTGGAGCGGCTGATGCCGGCCATCGAGCAGGCGCTGCTGCTGGCGTACCAGAAGTCCCCGGGGGCGCTCCAGCAGGCGCGGGCGGAGATCGATGAGAAGAGCGGCCACGTCACTATCTGGGCCAAGGAGCTCGATGAGGACGGCAGCGCCGTCGGGGAGTTCGACGACACTCCAAAGAACTTCGGCCGGGTGGCGGCCTCCACGGCCCGACAGGTCATCATGCAGCGCATCCGCGATGCTGAGGACGATCAGGTCCTGGGTGAGTTCAAGGGCCGTGAGGGCGAGCTGATCTCCGGGATCGTCCAGCAGGGCCGGCACCCGGAGATGGTGCAGGTGGACATCGGCGGAACCGAGGCGGTGCTGCCCCCCCAGGAGCAGGCACCGGGGGAGGCCTATTCGCACGGTGCCCGGCTGCGCGCCTATGTGGTGGAGGCCCGCCGCGGGTTCAAGGGTCCCTCGATCACCCTGTCGCGCTCCCACCCGGGACTGGTCAAGAAGCTGTTCGCCCACGAGGTGCCGGAGATCGCCGACGGCACGGTGGAGATCACCTCGATCGCCCGCGAGGCGGGCCACCGCACCAAGATCTCGGTGCGCCCCACCCAGCCCGGCATCAACGCGAAGGGCGCCTGCATCGGCGCGATGGGCTCCCGCGTGCGTGCGGTGATGACGGAGCTCAACGACGAGAAGATCGACATCATCGACTACGACGAGGACCCGGCCACGTTCATCGCGAACGCGCTCTCGCCGTCCAAGGTGAGCTCGGTCACCGTCCTGGACGAGGCGCAGCGCTCGGCCCGTGCCGTCGTCCCGGAGTACCAGCTGTCCCTGGCGATCGGCAAGGAGGGGCAGAACGCCCGCCTGGCCGCGAAGCTCACAGGCTGGCGGATCGACATCGTCTCTGACTCCTCCGCGAACTGAGAAAAGGGCGGGGTGTAGACTAGTTTGGTCCCAGTTCGGACCTGCATCGGCTGCCGCCGGCGGTCTGAGCAGGATGATGTCGTCCGATTCGCCCTTCAGGGCGGTCAGGTGAGACCTGATCCCGCACGCCGGATGCCCGGCCGCGGGGCGTGGCTTCACCCTGACCGTAAGTGCTTCGAGGCAGCGCTGAAGCGGAGAGCCTTCAACCGGGCTTTCCGCACGGCTGTCAGCACCGAGGGGCTGGAGTACGACGACGTCGCAGTACATGTGTCCACCGACAAGAGAACGGGTTTGAAGGAATGAACACCCGATGAAAGCGGCAGGATGAGCGCCCGATGACGCCCACACCTTTCCTGCCAGGGAAGCTCAAGAACGTTCAACGGCCCAGGTCGGTGAGCCGCTGAGAGCCACAGCCCCGCTGTGACTTCCAGCGGGGCATCGCGCGGGCCAGACAAGGAGAAATGTGGCCAAGGCCCGCGTACACGAGATCGCCAAAGAACTCGGTGTCACATCGAAGGAAGCGCTCGCCAAGCTCGAAGAGCTGGGCGAGTTTGTGAAGTCGCCGTCCTCCACGGTTGAGCCGCCGGTAGCTAAGAAGCTCCGCAGCGCGTTCCCCAAGCCGGAGGCTGACGGCGCCTCGGAGAAGTCCGAGTCCAAGCCTGCAGCGCCCGCCGCTGCCAAGCCCGCCCCTAAGCCCGGTTCGGCTGCGCCGAAGCCCGGCGCGCCCAAGCCTGCCCCGGCCAAGGCTGCTGAGAAGCCTGCTCAGCCGGCTGCCGGTGAGGCCGCCCAGCCCGCCGCGCAGAAGGACGAGTCCGGTGCGGAGTCCAAGCCCGAGCCGAAGGCCCAGGGCGGATCCCCGTCTGAGGCCCCGGCTGCTGACGCTCCCAAGCCGGGTCAGGGCAAGCCTGCTCCGAAGCCGGGCGGCCCCAAGCCGGCCCCGCGCTCCGGCGGCAACAACCCGTTCGGGGTCTCCGGCGGCCAGCCGGCTCCCCGTCCTCGCGGGGGCACGCCCCGTCCGGGCAACAACCCGTTCGCCTCCCAGCAGGGGATGCGCGGCACCGGCGGCCCGCGTCCGCGCGGCGGCCAGGGCGGCACCGGCGGCGCACCGCGTCCCGGCCAGCGTCCCGGCGCCCCGGCGGCACCCGGTCGTCCCGCTCCGAAGCCGGGCGCTCCCAAGCCGTCCATGATGCCCGGCCAGGCCCCGGCTCCCTCGGGCCCGGGCCGCGGCGGTCCTGGTGGCCCTCCGGGCCGTCCGGGCGGCGGACCTCCCCGCGGCCGCGGCGGCGGCCCTCGTCGCGGCGGTGCCGCGGGTGCTTTCGGCCGCGGCGGCGGCAAGTCCAAGGCACGCAAGTCGAAGCGGGCCAAGCGTCAGGAGCTGGAGGAGAAGCAGACTCGCGAGATCGGCGGTGTGCGTGTCCCCAAGGGCGACGGCAGCACCGTGCTGCGTCTGCGCCGCGGCTCATCCCTGGCGGACTTCGCGGAGAAGATCGGCGCCGAGCCGGCAGCCCTGATCACGGTGCTGATGAGGCTGGGCGAGATGGCGACCGCCAACCAGTCCCTGGACGAGGAGACCTTCCAGCTGCTCGGCGAGGAGCTGGGCTACCAGGTCCAGATCGTCTCCCCGGAGGACGAGGACCGTGAGCTGCTCGAGTCCTTCGACATCAACCTGGAGGACGAGGCCGCCAACGAGGCCCAGGAGGACCTGCAGGCCCGTGGCCCGGTGGTGACCGTGATGGGTCACGTCGACCACGGCAAGACCCGCCTGCTGGACGCCATCCGCTCCTCCAAGGTCACGGAGGGCGAGGCCGGCGGCATCACCCAGCACATCGGCGCCTACCAGGTGCCGGTGCCGCACGAGGGTGAGGAGCGTCAGCTGACCTTCATCGACACCCCGGGCCACGAGGCGTTCACCGCGATGCGTGCCCGTGGTGCCAAGGTCACCGACATCGCCGTGCTGGTGGTCGCCGCAGACGACGGCGTCATGCCGCAGACGGTGGAGGCCCTGAACCACGCGAAGGCCGCCGGTGTGCCGGTGGTGGTCGCGGTCAACAAGATCGACAAGGACGGCGCCCAGCCGGACAAGATCCGCGGCCAGCTCACCGAGTACGAGCTGGTGCCCGAGGAGTACGGCGGCGACACGATGTTCGTGGACGTCTCCGCGCGGAACAACCAGAACATCGAGGAGCTGCTCGAAGCAGTCCTGCTGACCTCCGACGCGGCCCTGGAGCTGCGGGCCAACCCGGAGAAGGAGGCCCGCGGTGTGGCCATCGAGGCTCACCTGGACCGCGGTCGCGGCCCGGTCGCCACGGTGCTGGTGCAGTCCGGCACGCTGAAGGTCGGCGACAACATGGTGGCCGGCAACGGCTTCGGCCGTGTGCGCGCCATGTTCGACGAGCACGGCGAGGCCGTGGTGGAGGCTGGCCCGTCCCGTCCCGTCCAGGTGCTGGGCCTGTCCACGGTGCCGCGCGCCGGTGACAGCTTCCTGGTCACCCATGATGACCGCACCGCCCGTCAGATCGCTGAGAAGCGTGAGGCGGCCGAGCGCAACGCGCTGCTGGCCAAGCGTCGCAAGCGCGTCTCCCTGGAGAACTTCGACCAGGTGGTCGCAGAGGGCAAGATCGACACGCTCAACCTCATCCTCAAGGGCGATGTCTCTGGTGCCGTGGAGGCCCTGGAGGACGCCCTGCTGCAGATCGATGTGGGCGACGAGGTCCAGCTGCGGGTCATCCACCGCGGCGTGGGCGCCATCACCCAGAACGACGTCAACCTGGCCACCGTGGACAACGCGGTGATCGTCGGGTTCAACGTCCGCCCGGCTGAGCGCGTCACCCAGCTGGCCGAGGAGGAGGGCGTTGACATGCGCTTCTACTCGGTCATCTACGCGGCCATCGATGACATCGAGGCTGCGCTGAAGGGCATGCTGAAGCCGGAGTACGAGGAGGTGTCGCTGGGCTCCGCCGAGGTCCGTGAGGTCTTCCGCTCCTCCAAGTTCGGCAACATCGCCGGTTCGATCGTCCGCTCCGGCGTGATCCGCCGCAACGCCAAGGCCCGCCTGGTCCGCGACGGCAGCGTGGTGGGCGATAACCTCACCATCGATTCGCTGAAGCGGTTCAAGGACGATGCCACCGAGGTCCGCGACGGATTCGAGTGCGGCATCGGCCTGGGCTCCTTCAACAACATCCAGGAAGGCGACACCATCGAGACCTGGGAGATGCGCGAGATCCCGCGCACCTGAGTCGGCTCCGCGGGCGGGCACAGGCTCCCCTCCGCGCGCGGCCGCGCTGCCGCGGCCTTCACGCCTCGGCACGTTCGGGGGATCGCGATAAGCGGTCCCCCGAACGTGTTCTAGGCTGGCTACAAACCCTCTGAGAGGAGACACACCATGGCAGATCCCGCACGCGCATCCCGGCTGGCGTCCCGCATCAAGGTGATCATCGCTGAGGCTCTGCGGTCCCGCGTCAAGGATGACCGCGCTGAGCTGATCACCGTCACTGACACACGGGTCACCAATGACCTGCAGAGCGCCACGGTCTACTACACCGTCATGACCGCCGATGAGCATGAGAAGCAGGCCGCGGAGGAGCTGCTGCGGGCGAACCAAGGGGTGCTGCGCAGCGAGATGGGCCGGCAGCTGAGCATTCGGCTGACCCCCACCTTGGACTTCGTCGCCGATGAGATCCCCGAGTCGGCTGCTCATCTGGAGGACCTGCTGGCGAAGGCCCGCGAGCAGGACGAGAAGGTCCGCGCCCTGCGTGAGAACGCTGAGCCGGCCTCCTCGGAGTCCCCGTACCGCTCCGACGCGGACGCAGGGGAAGCGAACGCCGAAGGCGACCGTCCTTCCCCCGAGGACCGCTGATTGGGCAAGAAGCAGCGTCCTGAGGAGCTGGAGGTCGGCTCCGGGCTGGTCCTGGTGGACAAGCCCGCGGGCTGGACCAGCCACGACGTCGTCGGAAAGATCCGTAAGCTCGCCGGCACCCGCAAGGTCGGCCACGCCGGGACGCTGGACCCGATGGCCACCGGGGTGCTGGTGGTCGGGATCAACAAGGCGACCCGCCTGCTCACCCACATCGTCGGGGTGGACAAGACCTATGCGGCCACCGTGCGCCTGGGGCACTCCACCACCACGGACGACGCCGAGGGGGAGTCCCTTGAGACTCCCTACGCCAACGGGGTCACCGCTGATCAGGTGAGCGCCGCCGTCGCGCGCCTCACCGGGGACATCATGCAGGTGCCCTCCACGGTCTCGGCGATCAAGGTGGCTGGCCGGCGTGCCTATGACCGCGCCCGTGCCGGTGAGGACGTGGAGCTGGATGCCCGGCCGGTCACTGTCCGCCGGTTCGACGTCTCGGAGCTGCGCCACGTCGACGGCGGCCGGTTCATCGACCTGGACGTGGAGGTCCGCGTCTCCTCCGGCACCTACGTGCGCGCCCTGGCGAGGGACCTGGGGGAGATCCTGGAGACCGGCGGGCACCTGACGGCGCTGCGGCGCACCGCCGTGGGCCCCTATGACGAGGACCAGTGCCTGACGGTTGAGCAGCTCTCCGAGGACTTCGGCTACATCGGGCTCGCCGAGGCCGCCGGGCAGATCTTCCCCCGCCGCGAGCTGACAGCGGAGGAGGCCGAGCACCTGGGCCACGGCCGTCGGATCACCGCCTCCGGCGGCGAGGAGCTGACTGCGGCGTACAGCCCCGACGGGGAGCTCGTCGCGCTGCTGAAGGACATCCCCGCCAAGCCGGGAGCATCGTCGTCGCCGGACGCCGCCCAGGCCGCCACCAGCAGTCCGCACGCCATGCACGCCAAGCCGGAGCTGGTGTTCGCCTAGGCCTTCGGCACTGCTGACGGAGGGGTAGAATTCTGGCGGTTCAGCGGAAGGAGGCCGGCCTGTGGGTCCCACGGCGATGTTCGTCATCGGCACGGTGATCTGTGCCCTCTCTTCCCTGACCTGCTGGGCAATGACCGCTCTGCGCACCGGGCCCGCGGACAGCAGCATCGTCTCTGTGGCCGTGATCGAGCTCTACCTGATCGTCTACGGGATCTACGCCGGGGTCCGTCAGCTCACCGCCGGCCCTGAGATCGCCGGGGAGGCGTGGGAGTTCTGGGGCTATGTGCTGACTGCGCTGCTGCTGCCGGTGGGCGTGCTCGTGTGGGCGGTGCTGGACCGGACCCGCTGGTCCAACCTGGTGATGAGCTTTGTGGGCCTGGTGGTCTTCGTGATGATCTACCGCTTGGAGGAGATATGGTTCGGCACCGCGTTCTGAGCGAGGAGCCGGCGCATGACGGCGCCCCGGCCGTGGACCCCGGGTTCGAGGGCCAGGTGCCCCGCAACCGCGGCGTCGGGATGCTGATCATTGCCGCCTACGGGGTGTTCGCCGTCTCAAGCTTCGCCCGGGCGCTCTATCAGATCTCCACGGACTTCGGCACCTCGCCGGTGGCGTACCTGCTCAGCGCGTTCGCCGCCGCCGTATACATTCTGGCCACCTATGCTCTGGCTCATACGAGCGTCCGCTGGTGGACGGTGGCGCTGGCGGCTGTGCTGATCGAGCTGATCGGCGTGGTCGGCGTCGGGCTGTGGACGGTGCTGGACCCGGAGCTGTTCAACCGCAGCACGGTGTGGAGCCACTTCGGGGCCGGCTACGGCTACATCCCGCTGATTCTGCCGTTCATCGGCCTGCTGTGGCTTCTGAAGCACCGGCCGCGGAGCGCGTAGGGTAGGCCCGTGCAGATTTACCGCGGCCTGGAGGAGCTTCCTGCTCAGCCGGCCCCCTCCGCCATCACGATCGGCAATTTCGACGGCGTGCATCTGGGGCATCAGAGGGTCCTCGGCACCCTCGCGGAGCAGGCGGCGCGGTATCAGGCGCGCTCGGTGGCGGTCACCTTTGACCCGCATCCTGCGTTCGTCCACCGCCCGGAGTCCACGCCGCAGCTGCTGACGGGCCTGGGGGAGAAGCTGGCCCGGATCGAGGCTGCTGGTGCGCACACGGTCCTGGTGCTGCCGTACAACGAGGAGCTCTACATGCTGAGCGCGGAGGAGTTCGTCTCCCGATACTTCGTGGATGCGCTGAACGCCGCCGTAGTGGTGGTGGGCCATGACATCCATTTCGGCCGCGCGAGGGACGGCGACTTCACCACGATGGTGGACCTGGGAGGACGCTTCGGGTTCGACGTGGTGGGTGTGGATGACCTGGAGATCATGGGCCCTGACGGCCAGCAGCTGCACGCCCGCTGCTCCTCCACGGCGATCCGCACCGCACTGGCCGACGGCGACGTCGCCTCGGCCGCCCGGATGCTGGGCCAGCCGCATTCGATGACCGGCGAGGTGGTCCATGGGCAGGCCCGCGGCCGTGAGCTGGGCTTCCCGACGGCGAACCTTGCGCAGGATGCCGAGGGGCTGATCCCTGCGGACGGCATCTACGCGGGCTGGCTCTTCGATGAGAATCATATGCGCTGGCCGGCGGCGATCAGCGTGGGCTCCAACCCGACGTTCCAGGGCGTGGAGCGCGTGGTCGAGGCCCATGTCATCGACCGGACGGATGCGAGCATCGAGGATTTTGACCTCTACGGCCAGCAGGCGCGCGTGGAGTTCGTGGAGCGTCTGCGCGGGATGGTCGCCTTTGAGGGGATCGAGAAGCTGTGCGCCCAGATGGCTGAGGACGTGGACCAGACCCGCCGTGTCCTGGCCCAGTGCCGGGTGTGAGCGGTCCCGGGAGGGCGGCGCCCCGGCGGCCCAAGCGACGCACCGACGCTGACCCGCAGATCACCAGTGAGCAGCGGCGTCGTGCGCTGGGGGGCTCCTTCTCCGTCCAGGGCAGATCCGAGGCTGAGGCCTACGATGCGCTGCGTCCCCGCTATCCGGAGGCCGCGGTCGCCGAGATCCTCCGGGGAGCGCGGCGACCGCTGGCGGCTGACCTGGGGGCGGGCACCGGCATCCTTGCTCGTCAGATGCTCGCGGCCGGCGCCAGCGTCACCGCGGTGGAGCCCAGCGCCTCGATGACCTCGGTCCTGGCGGAGAGCGCCGCCCCCGTGACCGTCGTGAATGCTCCCGCGGAGGAGACGGGGCTGCCGTCGGGGGAGTATGACGTGGTGACGGCGGCTCAGGCCTGGCACTGGTTCGATCCGCAGCGCGCGCAGGCGGAGGCTCAGCGGCTGCTGAAGCCGGGCGGCCGGCTGGCGCTGATCTGGAACTACATCGACACCTCGGACGATGTCGCGCACCGGCTCACCCGGATCATGCGGGCCGGCGATGTCTTCCGTCCGGGGTGGAGGCCGGCCCTCGACCCCGGCCGGTTCGGCCCGCCGGCGACCACGGAGTGGCGCTGGTCCCGCAGCCTGACCGTCAGCCAGGTCTTCGGCTATGCGACCACGCTGAGCTCCTGGCTGAGCGCGGAGGAGGGGGAGCGTGCGCGGCGCCGGCGGAATCTCTGCGACTATCTCGGCGGGGAGCTGGGGCTCACCGATGAGGATGCCGTGGAGATCCCGATGATCACGGGCCTCCACGTTGCTCAGGGCAGACCGGTCCAGTACAGTTGAAAAGTTGCCTGCTGCAGTCCGCGGTGGCTGGCAGCCGGCCCTGTGGGGCCGCTCTATGATCGCGGTACAACGTCTGAGGAGACACCTATGGCTCTGGATTCCGCTGTGAAGCAGGAGATCATCAAGGAGTACGCCACCCACGAGGGTGACACCGGCTCCCCCGAGGTTCAGGTCGCTGTGCTGACCAAGCGCATCTCTGACCTGACCGAGCACCTCAAGGAGCACAAGCACGACCACCACACCCGTCGCGGCCTGATGCTGCTGGTGGGTCGCCGTCGTCGCCTGCTGAACTACCTGGAGCGCAAGGACATCGAGCGCTACCGTGCGCTGATCAAGCGCCTCGGCATTCGCCGCTGAGCGAATCACCAAAACCAAGTGCAAAGTGGGCGGCTCCTCTTAGGGGTCGCCCACTTTGTGTGTCAGACTGAAGGCGCACACCGAGAGCAACGATGCCGTATGTCTGGTCCTCGGTAGTGGTTCAAGGAATCTGAGTCCTTGAACTTCGATCGAAGACCGTCATACATCCAAAAAGCAGAACCGCTCTCGTGTGCGTTGCAATGCAATCGAACATGAGAGGAAACCCTATGACTGCACAGGTTGCAGCCCCTGAGGTTCACACTGCCGAGGCCGTGATCGACAACGGCCGCCACGGCAAGTCCACTATTCACTTTGAGACCGGCCGCATGGCCAAGCAGGCCGCCGGCTCTGTACTGGTCACCTTCGATGAGGAGACCACTCTGCTGTCCGCCACCACAGTGGGCAAGCACCCCCGTGAGGGCTTCGACTTCTTCCCCCTGACGGTGGACGTTGAGGAGCGCATGTACGCCGCGGGCCGTATCCCCGGCAGCTTCTTCCGCCGTGAGGGCCGCCCCACCACGGACGCGATCCTGGCCTGCCGCCTGATCGACCGTCCGCTGCGCCCCGCGTTCAAGAAGGGCATCCGCAATGAGGTTCAGGTGGTGGAGACCATCCTGTCCATCAACCCGGATGACCTGTACGACGTCGTGGCGATCAACGCCGCGTCCATGTCCACCCAGCTGTCGGGCCTGCCGTTCTCCGGCCCCATCGGCGGTGTGCGCATCGCGCTCATCGACGACGGCAGCGGCGCCCAGTGGGTGGCCTTCCCCAAGCACTCCCAGCTGAAGACCGCGATCTTCGACATGGTCGTGGCCGGCCGCGTGGTGGGCGACGACGTCGCCGTCATGATGGTTGAGGCTGAGGCCACCGATGACTCCTGGGACATGGTGAAGAACCAGGGCAAGCAGGCTCCCACTGAGGAGATCGTCGCTGAGGGCCTGGAGGCTGCCAAGCCGTTCATCAAGGTTCTGTGCGAGGCTCAGGCTTCCCTGGCCGAGCGTGCCGGCAAGGACGCCATCGACGTCCCGATCTTCAAGGATTACGAGGAGGACGTCCTCGAGGCAGTGAAGGCTGAGGCTGAGGCCAAGCTCACTGAGATCTACCAGATCGCTGACAAGCAGCAGCGTGAGTCCGCCGATGGTGAGCTGAAGGCTGAGCTGACCGAGGAGCTCGCGGGTGAGGGCAAGCAGTTCGAGGGTCGCGGCGGCGAGGTCGCCAAGGCTCTGGGTGCTGTCACCAAGCAGGTCATCCGCCAGCGGATCCTGCGTGACCAGTTCCGCATCGACGGCCGCGGCCTGACTGACATCCGTCAGCTGACCGCTGAGGTTGAGGTGCTGCCGCGGGTGCACGGTTCGGCGATCTTCGAGCGCGGGGAGACCCAGATCATGGGTGTCACCACGCTGAACATGCTGAAGATGGAGCAGTCCATCGACAGCCTGTCGCCGGAGACCAAGAAGCGCTACATGCACAACTACAACTTCCCGCCCTACTCCACCGGTGAGACCGGTCGTGTGGGCTCCCCGAAGCGCCGTGAGATCGGCCACGGCGCCCTGGCCGAGCGGGCCCTGGTGCCCGTGCTGCCGTCCCGCGAGGAGTTCCCCTACGCGATCCGTCAGGTCTCCGAGGCGCTGGGCTCCAACGGCTCCACCTCGATGGGCTCTGTCTGCGCCTCCACCCTGTCGCTGCTGAACGCCGGTGTGCCGCTGAAGGCGCCGGTGGCCGGCATCGCGATGGGCCTGGTCTCGGACGAGGTGGACGGGGAGACCCGCTACGCCGCCCTGACTGACATCCTGGGCGCTGAGGACGCGTTCGGCGACATGGACTTCAAGGTGGCAGGCACCTCCGAGTTCGTCACCGCGATCCAGCTGGACACCAAGCTCGACGGCATCCCCGCCTCCGTGCTGTCCGCCGCGCTGAAGCAGGCCCGTGAGGCCCGGCTGCACATCCTGAGCGTGCTGAACGCTGCGATCGACGCCCCGGACGAGATGGCGCCGACCGCGCCCCGGATCATCTCCGTGAACGTCCCGGTGGACAAGATCGGCGAGGTCATCGGCCCCAAGGGCAAGATGATCAACCAGATCCAGGAGGACACCGGCGCCGACATCTCCATCGAGGATGACGGCACCGTGCTGATCGGCGCCACCGACGGTGAGTCCGCTGCTGCTGCCCGTTCGGCGATCAACGCGATCGCCAACCCGACCGTCCCTGAGGTGGGCGAGCGGTACCTGGGCACCGTGGTGAAGCTGACCACCTTCGGCGCGTTCATCTCCCTGACCCCCGGCAAGGACGGCCTGCTGCACATCAGCGAGCTGAAGAAGCTCAACGGCGGCAAGCGCGTCGAGGACGTCGAGGACATTCTCGGCGTGGGCCAGAAGATCCAGGTCGAGCTGGCTAAGATCGATGACCGCGGCAAGCTCTCCCTGGCCCCCGTGGTCGATGAGGATGCTGACTCCCGGGAGAAGGAGTCGGTCAACCAGGTCAACGAAGAGCCTGCCGAGTAGTCTCAGGCTCATAGTTCGGATGAGGCCGGGATCCCGTCAGGGGTCCCGGCCTTTCCATGGGATGAAAGGTCTCGCTCATGCCTTTGGCTGAGGTTCTGCTGGTGCTGGAGCTCATCGGCACCTTCGCCTTTGCGGTGTCCGGGGCGCTGCTGGCGGCGAAGAAGGGGGTCGACATCGTCGGCTCGCTGCTGCTGGCCAGCCTTGCCGGCCTGGGCGGCGGCGTCATCCGTGACCTGGTGCTCAGCGATGCGGTGCCGACGGCGTTCGCGCACCCCTACTACCTGATTCCTGTGGTGGTCGCGGTGACGGCGGTCTACGTCCGGGCGATCCGGGAGGACCGCCTGCGGCGCACGCTGCTGGTGTTCGACGCCGTCGGGCTCTCGGTGTTCTGCGTGATGGGCACATCGATCGCGCATGCGGCGGGCCTGAATCCGGTCGCCGCGGCCCTGCTGGGCCTAACCACTGCGGTGGGCGGGGGCACTCTGCGTGACGTGGTGGCCAATGAGGTGCCGGAGATCTTCAACCCGAAGGGCGTCTACGCGGTGCCGGCCATGGTGGGCTCAGCCGCCGCGGTCATCGCCTTGGAGCTCGGGGTCTTCAACAGCTTCGCCGCGGTCGGTGTGGCCGCCGCGGTGTTCCTCTTCCGGCTGGTGGCGCTGAGGCGCGGCTGGACTGTGCCGCTGGCCGCCCACGGCACGCTGCCGGGCGGGCGGTCCGACTGACCCGCGGCTGATTCTGGCGGCCGCCCTGCGCGGCTCAGAGGGAGACTTCGCCCTGGTCGCCCATCTCGGGGCTGCGGCTGCGCACGGCTGCGGCAGCGAGCTTCACCAGGGCCACGGCCTTGCCCGGCCCCTCCCAGTAGTGGGCGGTCTCGGGGGTGACGCACAGCAGGGCGGCCTGGGGGTCCTCAGCGGCGTCGCTGAAGTAGGCCTCTGCGCCGATGTCCTTCAGCTGCTCCCGCTTCTCCTCGTCCCGGACGACTTCCGCGGTCCCGGTCACGGAGACCCAGGTCTTGTCCTGGCTGAAGGCGAGGTTGACCTGGCCTTCTCCGAGCACGTCGTCGACCTTCTCGGAGTCCACTGGGGTGAAGAACCAGATGCGGTGGTCCTCATCGATGGTGGAGACGGCCATGGGGCGGGAGACCAGGCGCTGGGCGGCGTCCACGGTGGTGAGCATGCAGGTTCCGATGTCATTCATGCGGTCGATGAGGTCGGATGCGGTGAGGTGGCTCATGGTTCTCCTAGGTGGTGGGTGCTCAGCTGTTCGGGGTCCTGAGGCCTTGGAGGGCGGGGCCCTCGAGGATGTTTCCCTCGGTGTCGAAGCGTGAGGCGTGCAGCGGGCAGTCCCAGGTGCATTCGGCGTCGTTCCAGCTCAGGATTCCGCCCATATGCGGGCAGACGGCAGAGACTTTCCGGGTGGTGCCGTCCACGGTGGAGACGCCTACCGGCTTGCCGTTCTCACGGCCGACCGTGCCCTGGCCTTCCGCGGGCGCCTGCTGGGGCAGGGAGCTGAGCTCGGAGGCGACCCAGTCTTTGCCCATTCGGGCGCCGATCTCGAGGTTGTCCTTCATTCCGGTCGCCAGGCCTTGGGCGGTGACGGACCGGTCGGCGAGCACATAGGCCCAGGGTGTCTGTCCTTCGAGGATCTCTGAGGAGATGGCCAGTGCGGCGGCGACTCCGTTGGTCATGCCCCATTTGTTGTAGCCGGTGGCCAGGTAGATGCTGTCTCCGCCGAGGGGGAGCCTGCCGAAGAACGGGACGTAGTCGGCGGGCCGGTAGTCCTGGGCGGACCATGCGTGGGTGCGCTCGGCGCCGGGGAAATGGTGCTTGGTCCAGGCGTCGATCTCCTCGACCGCCTCCTGGTGGGATTCCGCCCGGCCTACGATGTGTCCGTTGCCGCCGACCAGCAGCAGCTCTTGGCCGTCGATGGTGGAGGTGCGGGTGCTGCGGCTGGGGGAGTCCACGGACAGGTGCATGCCCTGGGGGGTGTGTGCGCCCTCAGGGAGGCGGTATGCCAGCGAGTAGGAGCGATGGCCCTTCATCTTGGCGAAGTAGCCGCCGCGGTCCAGCACGGGCGCTCCGGTGGCCAGCACCAGGTGGTCGGCGCTGAGGCTGCCGTCGGTGGTCTCGATCTGCACGGGGGTCTCGGAGCTGGCGTCGGTGACCCGGACCCCTTCGACGATGGTGCCGCCGCGTCTGCGCAGCTCTGCGGCCAGGGCGTCGAGCACTTCGGTGGGGTGGATCTGTGCCTGGTCGTCCAGGGCGACGGCGCCGGAGACCGGGTGGGGGAGCTCTGTGTCCGCGGTCCAGTAGGCATCGAGGCCGACGGTGCGGGCAGCGTCGAACTCCCGCTCCAGGGAGGGAACCCCCTCGTCAGTGTTGGCGTAGATGAGGGAGGTGCGGCGCTGGTATTCGACGCCGTGGTCCTCCAGGTAGCGCAGCAGCCAGGCTTGGCCTTCATGGTTGGCGTCCGTGTAGGCCTGCAGGACCTCGTCGGAATGGTGGCTGCGGATGCTGGCGAGGTTGGTGCCCTGCAGCAGGGAGACTTTGGCGGTGGTGTTGCCGGTGGCGGCGGCGCCTACGCTCCGGGCTTCGAGGACTGCGACCTGGTGTCCGGCGCGGGCCAGCAGCACGGCGGTGGTCAGCCCGGTGATCCCGGCTCCGGCGACGACGCTGTCGTAGTGCGCGCCGTCGGGGAGCGTCTGGGCGGGGGTGCTGACGGGGTGGGTGTCGAGCCACAGCGAGCGCATCAGGAGATCCTTCGGTCGAGGTCGGTCTCAGCCACCTTTCTCATCCTGGTGTCCGGTCCTGATCGTCAGCTGAATGCTCGCGGGTCAGCTGCTTGGGCTTCGCTCAGGACTGGGTGAGGAACACGTCGGCGTAGTACCAGCCTTCGGCTTCCAGGCCGGTGGGGTCCAGGCCGCGCCGCTCGGTCTCCTCCATTGCTTGGGCCTGCTCGTCCTCGTTCACGAATGTGCGTTGGCGCAGGTGGGCTCCGGGCTGGCGCTCCAGCCTCACGCCGAACCGGGCGAACGCCTCTTGGATGGGGCCCATGTCGAACTGCCGCAGGGCGAACAGCGCCGCGCGCACCTCCCCGGGGTTCTCGAGGCATTCGAGCACCCGGGTGATGGTCTTGTCGGTGATGTAGCTGATGCCGCCGGTGCAGGTGATCAGCTGGGTGCCCCGTATCCCCTCAGCGAGGCTCTCGGAGGGCGCGCTCTCCTCGAGGTTCTCTGCCCAGCCGGCCTCCAGCAGGCCGGCGCCGGCGGCGTAGTCGATGGCTGACTGGGAGATGTCCAGCCCGCGGATCTCTGCCTGCGGGGCTCGCACGGAGCGGTAGAACTCCCGGTCCTGGTTGATGAGCGTCTCCGGGGTGATCTCGTCGAGCGCGGGGTCCTGGTACCGGGCGCGCAGCTGCCAGAGGGACACGGAGTGGTTCAGGAGCATGGCGTTGAACCCGTAGGAGCAGCACAGGTCCAGCACGTTGGTGTCCGACGGCGGGCCGGCTGGGATCTGCGGCAGGATCCAGGGGAGCGCGTTCTGCGGGACCTGGTAGTCGTACTGAGAGAGTTCGCGCAGGTAGCTTCGCGGGTCGGGCGCGGAGTAGATGTCGGTGAAGGAGGCCTTGTAGCCGAGGCTGCTCATCCGGGGCTCCGGGTTCTCGGTAGGGGGAATCAGGCGTTGAAGATGCTGCGGAGGGCCTCGACCCGGTTGGTCTGCTCCCAGGGGAAGGCCTCTTGGCCGAAGTGCCCGTTCCTTGCGGTCTCTGCGTAGATGGGGCGCTTGAGGTCGAGGTCTTCGATGATGCCCAGGGGTCGCAGGTCGAATACCTCACGGATGGCTGAGGCGATCTGGACCGGGTCGACCTTCTCGGTGCCGAAGGTCTCCACGTACACGCCGACGGGGTGGGCGCGGCCGATGGCGTAGGCGATCTGCACCTCGACCCGGTCGGCCAGGCCGGCGGCGACCACGTTCTTGGCCACCCAGCGCATGGCGTACGCGGCGGAGCGGTCCACTTTGGAGGGGTCTTTGCCCGAGAAGGCGCCGCCGCCGTGGCGGGCGAATCCGCCGTAGGTGTCTACGATGATTTTGCGGCCGGTGAGCCCGGCGTCGCCGACGGGCCCGCCGATGACGAAGGGCCCGGAGGGGTTGATGATCTGGTCCACCCCGGAGAGGTCCAGCTGGGCGCCCTCGATGACGGGGGCGATGACGTGTTCGCTGATTTCGGCCTGCAGCGTCTCCTGGGCGGTTTCTGCGGTGTGCTGGGTGGAGACCAGCACCGTGTCGAGGGAGACGGGCTTGTCGCCGTCGTAGCCGATGGTGACCTGGGTCTTGCCGTCGGGGCGCAGGTGGGGCAGCTGCCCGGACTGGCGGACCTCGGTGAGCCGGGCGGAGAGGCGGTGGGCCAGGGCGATGGGGGCGGGCATGTAGGTGTCGGTCTCGTTGGTGGCGTAGCCGAACATGATGCCTTGGTCGCCTGCGCCCTGGGCGTCGCGGGGGTCGTCTGCGCCGCCGCGCGCCTCCAGGGAGTTGAAGACTCCGCCTGCGATGTCGGGTGACTGCTGGCCGATGCTGATGGAGACGCCGACGCGTTCGCCGTCGAACCCGTTGGCGGAGGAGTCGTACCCGATGCCGGTGAGGGTTTCGCGGACGATCTTGGGGATCTCGACGTACCCGGAGGTGGTGACTTCGCCGGCGACGTGGACCAGCCCGGTGGTGGTCAGCGCCTCCACGGCGACCCGGGAGTCGGGGTCGACGGCGAGGAGGGCGTCGAGGAGGGCGTCGGAGACCTGGTCGCAGATTTTGTCCGGGTGGCCGATGGTGACCGATTCGGAGCTGAACAGGCGGAGGGCGTTTGGAGTCACCAGATCAGGGTACTCGTGTGCGGGGCGGATAGGCTGGCTCCATGACGACTTTTGACTACAGGATCGCTGACATCTCGCTGCATGAGGCTGGCCGCCACCAGATCCGGCTGGCTGAGCATGAGATGCCGGGTCTGATGGCGCTGCGTGAGGAGTACGGGGAGTCTCAGCCGCTGGCCGGTGCCCGGATTGCCGGGTCCCTGCACATGACGGTGCAGACGGCGGTGCTCATTGAGACGCTGGCGGCGCTCGGCGCGGAGGTCCGGTGGGCGTCCTGCAATATTTTCTCCACCCAGGATGAGGCGGCGGCCGCCGTCGTGGTGGGCCCGAATGGCACACCGGAGAGCCCGCAGGGTGTGCCGGTGTTCGCGTGGAAGAACGAGACCCTGGAGGAGTACTGGTGGACGGCCAGCCAGATCTTCAGCTGGCCGGGTGCTGAGGCTGATCCGTCCAAGGGTGCGAACATGATTCTTGACGACGGCGGGGACGCGACTCTGCTGGTGCACAAGGGTGCTGAGTTTGAGGCGGCCGGCGGTGTGCCCTCGGCGCAGGAGGATGACCCGGATGAGTACCGGATCATTCTGGAGACTCTGCGGAGGTCCCTGGCGGAGAACCCTCAGCGGTGGACGAACGTGTCGCAGCAGCTGTTGGGTGTCACGGAGGAGACCACCACGGGTGTGAACCGGCTGTATCAGCTGGCACGGGAGAGCAAGCTGCTTTTCCCGGCGATCAACGTCAATGATGCGGTGACCAAGTCGAAGTTCGACAATAAGTATGGGATCCGCCACAGCCTGCCGGACGGGATCATGCGGGCCACCGATGTGCTGCTGGCGGGCAAGACCGCGGTGGTGTGCGGCTACGGCGATGTGGGCAAGGGGGCCGCGGAGGCGCTGCGCGGGCAGGGTTCCCGTGTGGTGATCACGGAGGTTGACCCGATCAATGCGCTGCAGGCGGCGATGGACGGCTTCCAGGTGGCGACGCTCGATGATGTCGTCTCTGGTGGTGACGTGTTCGTCACCACCACGGGGGGCAAGGACATCATCACGCTGGATCACATGCGCCGGATGAAGGACAAGGCGATTGTGGGCAACGTGGGCCACTTCGACAATGAGATCGACATGGCGGGCCTGGAGCGTCTTGAGGGTGTGCGCAGGGTGGAGATCAAGCCGCAGGTGCATGAGTTCGTGTGGCCTGAGGCGGACCAGAATGAGGCGGGCACCCGCAGCATCATTGTGCTGTCTGAGGGTCGGCTGCTGAACCTGGGGAACGCGACCGGGCACCCGAGCTTCGTGATGAGCGCAAGCTTCACCAACCAGGTGATGGCGCAGATCGAGCTGTTCGCGAAGTCCCACAAGGCTGACTACGACGGCGAGGACGCCTACGCGAACCAGGTGTATGTGCTGCCGAAGCTGCTGGATGAGAAGGTTGCCCGCCTGCACCTGGACGCGCTGGGCGTGAAGCTCACGGAGCTGTCCAAGAACCAGGCCGAGTACCTCGGCGTCGACGTCGCCGGCCCCTACAAGCCGGACCACTACCGGTACTGATGGTCGGACGGAGTGGCATGAACCCTGGCTGGGGGTTTAGCTCCACATAGCACTGATGGGCATGGCCCAGATGCGGTCGGACACTTCATGAATTGTGCGACCGGTGTGGAAGAGGACGCCTGCTTTGAATGGCTCACCAATTTCGTCGCGGAGCCATTCCATGTGACGACCCATGCGACGGTCGATGTTTGCTGAGGCTTTGACTTCCGCTACGACGACGTCGCCTCGCCGGTCCTCGATGATGAAGTCGACTTCACGTCGTCCGTTGGTGTCGCGGAGGTGTGTCATTCGTCCTCGTCGCGGTCCGGCGCTGAGCATTGGTCGGAGTTGCATGCCCACGTAGGACTCGATGATCCGGCCAAGAAGGTTCGAGTCGTCGAGGACAGCGTCAGCACTCACTCCCGCTAGCCATAGGGCAAGTCCGGTATCTGTGACGTGGAGTTTAGGAGATTTGATCATCCGCTTGAGGCGGTTGTGTCCCCATGCCGGAATCCGCTCCAGCAAGCCTAGTTCCTCGAGGAGGTCCAGGTAACGGTCGGTCGTTTCGCGGCTGGTTGAGGCGGCTCGTACGAGGGTTTCGTGAGTGGGGATCCCGGCAGTGTTGAGAGCGGCTGCTCGGAGGAGCCTCTCCATCGCAAGCGGTTCGCGGACTTCGCCAAGCGGTTCTACGTCCCGTCCTACAGCTTGGGATATGTAGCCTTCGAACCATTGGTCCCGGAACCGCGGGCTTCCTTTTTGCGCTTGTGGAAAGCCTCCCGCAGCGGCGAGCTCTACGTAGTCCCTGAGAGCCGGAGCTTCTGAGGGGATGGTGTCTGAGATGTCCTGCTGGAAGAGGCGATCGATGAAATCGAGGTTCTTCCCCTTATTGGCGAGTTCATCTTGAGTCAGGGGGTGCATTTGGATGGGCGTTATGCGTCCTGTGCCGGGCCAGGTGCCGGTGAGGGTACGCGCTCGTACGCTTCCGGTGATGAGGAAGCGTCCGGGCTGGGAGTCCTCGTCCACGGCGCGTTTGACGGCGCTGAGGGATTCTGGGACATCCTGCCACTCGTCGATCAGAATAGGGGGTACAAGGCCGCGGAGCTGCTGGTCGGGCTCTTCGCGCATGAGGAGTGCGTCGCGCGGTGTGTCCAGTTGCAGCGTGGACGTTGCTCGGCGTCGAGCAGTAGTGGTTTTTCCGCAGGCGCGGGGTCCAGTGAGCATGAAAGCGGGAAGCTCTCCGATGAGCTCGTCGAGGTAGGTATCTACATACCGTGTGACATACGGTTCCATCGCCTATCCCGCCTATAGTCTGAATCTAGCACAGCCTTTAGACTGAATTTAGCACACTCTCTGCTCTTGGTTTAGCACGTTTTCTGTTCTGAAATGGGCGCACTGGGAAGTCGCAGATTGGCAGACACCCTTGGCGCTCCGCATGTAGTGGCCTTGGGAAGCGAGCTGGGGCAGGTTCTGGGATTAACGGCAGGTTTCGTCCCGCCGCATTCTGGTGCTTGCCCACGGGCTAGACTCGGGGGCGATGAGCGAGCGAATCAGTACTGGTCAGACCTTGCCGGGGGTTCCGTCGTCTGAGGCGGCTCCGGGCGGCTTGCAGCATTTGGTGGCTGAGGCGGCGGAGCGGTCTTCCAGTGACACCATCATCATTTTGGGGAAGGGGCCGTCGGCGGATCAGGCGACGGGGCGGGCCTTCCGGCACAACACGGTGATTGGTGTGAACGATGCTGAGCGCATCCAGCCCACGGATGTCACGATTTTCCATGAATCGTGGGTGGCGGAGTCGATCTTGGATGAGGGGCTGCGCTCGCGTGCGTATGTGACGGCCACGGATTTTGATGTGCCGGGCAAGACGGTGGTGCGGCTGCCGTTCAAGCCTTTGGCAAATGATGAGGAAGACATCATGCTGTCCCGGTTCCAGAGCCGGGAGGAGGTCGCCATTGAGGAGGCGATGTTCCTGACCGCTCTGGAGATCTCCCGAGCGATCGCGGACCATAAGGGCCGGCCTCAGACGGTATACATGGTGGGCTTCGACTTCACGCCGGGTGCGGGGATGGCCCGGGCGGCCACCACCCAGTACGCGCCGCATCTGACGTCTGGCCGCGGCGCGGGCATTCACCTGCAGCAGTACATTCTGCGCAACGCGCTGTACGCCCTGGAGGATTCGAACCTGTCGGTGCACCATGTGGGCACTCATGAGTTCTCGAGTCTGACCATTGAGGATCTGAACGAGAAGTTCCGGATGCTCATCTCTGAGCCCACGGGCCAGATCCCGGTGGTGCGGGAGGAGCCGGAGCCTGAGATCCCGCAGGTGGAGGTCACCGCGGAGATCACCACGAACCACTTCGGTGACTTGGACCGGCTGGAGCGGCTGGTGCGGGCGGCGCATTCGGCGGGCGCTGACTGGGTGAAGGTCCAGAAGCGTGAGGTGGAGTCCTTCTACGCTCCGGAGCAGCTGGCCCGGGCGTATAAGTCGCCGTTCGGCACCACGTTTGGTGATTACCGACGCCAGCTGGAGCTGGATAAGACCGGGTTCCGGTTCCTCGATGGGCTGTGCAGGGACTTGGGCATCGGATGGTTCGCGAGTGTGCTTGATCAGCCGAGCTTCGAGTTCATGATGGAGCTCGAGGTCCCGCTGATCAAGCTGCCGTCGACGATCTCGGAGAAGCGAGACTATCTGAGCTTCGTCGCGGAGAACTACACGGGGTCCCTGGTGATTTCGACGGGAATGACGGATCAGTCGTACGAGGACTGGCTGCTCTCCACATTCACTCAGCAGGACACCTTGTATCTGCTCCACTGCAATTCGGCGTACCCGACTCCGGATGAGCACACCAATATTGGCGTGGTTCGTCACTACGCGGAGTTGGCGGAGCGCCAGGCAGACAAGCCGGGCCCACGGATTGTGCCGGGCTATTCCAGCCACGACTTCGGGTGGATGGCCTCAGCGCTCGCCGTGGCCGCGGGTGCGGGCATGGTGGAGAAGCATGTGAAGCTGGGGAACACGGAGTGGGCACATTTCGACGCCGTGGCGGTGGACCTGATGACGGATGATTTCCGCGAGTACGTGGACCAGGTGCGCAAGGCGCAGCTCCATGTGGGCTCCACGGAGAAGCGCATCACCGCCTCAGAGCACCACAAGTACTACTGAAGTCGGATGCTTGTTAAGTAGCGAAGGATGCCCATGCCCAGTAACAGGACGACTAATATTAGGATTAGGTCCGGTGCTTGTCTTGAGGGCAACGGAAGTTGCCCTAGCCTTATTGAGGAGGCAATAGGACGGATGCCTCGTTGCTACCCAGCAGGGTCGATTTTAGGAGACGTGCAAAGATAGAAATGCCAAAAATATCAGTGATTGTTCCCATTTATAATACCGAGCAATACCTGGAAAGGTGCCTGCGTTCATTGATGACGCAGACATTTAGAAACTTTGAGATTCTTTGTGTAGATGACGTCTCTCCGGACAATAGTGTCGATATCATCGAGCGGCTGGCGGCGGAGGACGCCAGGATCCGCCTAATACGTCATGAGAAGAACCTTGGTCTGGGTGGCGCCCGAAATACTGGGCTGGAACAGGCAAAATCTGAGTGGATTGCGAGTGTAGATAGCGACGACTATGTCGCATCAGACTTCCTTGAGATTCTTTGGAACGGTACTGAGGGAGGGCACTTTGACGTTGTCGTGTGTGGTTATGAAGAGATAAATGAGGACGGCGTGCCGCGTAGTCGTCACATGGCTTCGAAGAAGAAACTTGACCCCTTGCCCGAGGGAAGCAATCCATTCAAAATCACTAACCCTTCCTTCTGGAATAAGTTGTGGCGCCGCTCCCTGTACGCAGATAATGATATCTGGTTCCCTCACCACCTATACTATCAAGATAGGGCCACTACACCCCGCATTTACTCCACTATGAAAAATATCAACTTTGTCGGAGGTGTGCCTTATAAGTACCTAATTCGGGAGGGAAGCGTCACTCAATCCGTGAGTGACAAGCACCTCTTCGATCAAATTAGGGTGCAGGACGTACTGAAGGACTTCTTCGTTCAGCAGGGGACTTATGAAGGGTTTTCTTCAGAGTTCAGGGAGCGAGTTTTTCGAGGCTTTTCTTATCATACGGAGAATATTGTCCGCAGCCACCGTGCCGGAACGAAAGAGTCAAACGAGTATCTACGTCATTTGCTGTTGCTGCGCGAGGCGTATTTGGCGCTAGACGACCGTTTTCGAGCGATGACTTTCGATGAGAAGAAGTCCGCATTGCTCAAACACGAAACGTTGCTCAGGTACGAACCGGAACAAAGCGTGACGCCAGCCATCGAGAGCGCCACTCCATTTAGAGAGCCGTTGCCAGAAAACCCGAGAGTGCTGGTTCTCACGTTGCATTCCGGAGAGAACGAGTTCTCGCGTAGCAAAGCATCGCTGGGTGCCCAGGTCCACACAAACTGGGAGCACCTGGTGATCGAAGGGCTGGAGAGCGCGGAGGCGCATTCAAAGCTATACGAGACCATCATGGAACGAGCGAGGGAGTTTGACCTCTTTGTCAAACTTGATGCCGACACTTTGTTTGGGAACACGTTTGCGCTAGAGGATGTACTTTCGAAGTTCAGGTCCGACCGTGCCCTAGACCACCTCGTAGTTCCGTGCCGCGATTTTATGACAGGAGAGGACATCATCGGCGTTCACGCCTTCTCTCCTCGAGTTAGTTGGCCTCTAGGCGACGAGGACCTTTTCGTCGATCCGAACCCTGATTTTCCCGGTCGGAGTAAGGTGATGGACGCGCCTAAGCGAGCTTGGTTCTATCATTCGCCGGATCCAAGCCTTCTCCAGGCCTTCCATTTCGGTGCCCATCGGTGCCTTAAAATTACCCAGCCAAATCGAGCCGTAAGTGAAAAGCGGACTTATGGAATTCGAGAGCAGTGGCGGGTTCTCTTGAGGGTACGTCGGCAATACGACAAGAGAAAGGATCGCCGGCATGCTCTGGCCTTGATTGGGGCTGATCTAGTTCAGAGGGGTCTCATTGACCTGGAGGCTGCCAACTATCACAGCCACTCCCTAAAATCGGCGTTCGAGACATGGGCTGCTCGGACAAGTACCGAACTAGATACGCGAATTCAAGAAATGTGGACTGACGAGCAAGCAGCTTTGGCTTGGTATCGAGAGGCAGCCGGGACAGAGGGACTTGTTGCGATGGGTGAATATGGAGCCCGGAACCAGATCGAGGCCAATTCGACTAGCAAGATCGCGAAGGCTGGGCTCCAACAAGCAGAGCTCCCCCCTGGACCCGTCTTCCGTGAAGTTTACGAGGAGGCGGTTGGGAAACTCCGCGAGGCGCATTACCAGGCTGCTTCTGAGCTTTTCCAAGTAGCCGCTCAAATACGTTCTTGGTCAAAACTGGCTAAAGTTGGTATGGCTGAGGCTTACGTTGGGCTGGGGGAAAAAGCAAGTGCGCTGGAGATCTATAAGGCGCTTGTCAGAGTCTGGCCCGAAGACCCCAAGTTAGATCGCCGGTATCAGGAGCTTTCGTCCAGTACCACCCTGCCTACTGTAAAGCTTCCACCTAGATCTATCCAGTCTAAGCCACGAGCTACTAGAGAAGCAGCAAAATAGGAAACACAGGATAATAAGTGTATTATAATTAAGGAATAGATTTTGTCTGTATTGGTTACTGGGTCCGCTGGATTTATTGGTGCCGCTGTGGCGGATTCTCTCTTGAGGGACGGTTTTTCTGTTGTGGGGCTAGACAACCATAGTCACTACTATGATCCCTCGCTCAAGGAAGCCCGTGTGCGTCGCCTGGCGACATATCCTCGATATAGCCACTATCGAGTCGATCTATGTGATCATTCGGCATTGGACGAGATTGTTCGTTCGTCTCAGCC
Source organism: Nesterenkonia populi (assembly GCF_007994735.1). NCBI lineage: Bacteria > Bacillati > Actinomycetota > Actinomycetes > Micrococcales > Micrococcaceae > Nesterenkonia > Nesterenkonia populi. The sequence continues at coordinate 1,127,664 of NZ_VOIL01000001.1, forward strand.
AGGCATTGTTGTCCATTTGGCCGCTCAGGCGGGGGTGCGTTACTCACTGAAAGAGCCCAGAGCCTACGCAAACAGCAATATTGTTGGTTTCGTTAATATTCTCGAAGCAAGCAGATCGGTTCAGGTTGAGCATTTTGTGTATGCGAGCAGTTCAAGTGTGTATGGAGCGAACAAGTCCCTCCCTTTCTCCACTAAAGATAATGTCGATCACCCACTTAATCTTTATGCGGCTACAAAAAAATCAAATGAGCTCCTAGCGCATTCTTATAGTCACTTATTCAATATGCCCACGACTGGACTCCGTTTTTTCACTGTATATGGCCCCTGGGGTCGGCCTGATATGGCGCCATATAAGTTCGTTAAATCAGCGCTCGAGGGACGCGCTATAGACGTCTACAACTTTGGTGATCATCAGCGCGACTTCACTTACATTGATGATGTAGTTGAAGGCGTTCGTCTCGTAATGGAAAAGTCGGCACAGGGTCAAGCTGAGTGGGATGGGCATGCCCCTGATCCAGCAAGCAGCGCAGCACCTTGGCGCGTTCTGAATATTGGTAATTCAAACCCTGTTGACCTCATGGAATTTATCTCGGCGGTTGAGGAGGCGTCCGGTGTCACCATGGAGAAGAACCTTCTGCCAATGCAGCCTGGTGATATGCGCGCGACATATGCAGATGTAAGTGTCTTGCAATCTGAATTCGGATACAGGCCAAATACTTCTGTGCGGACAGGAGTTCGGGCGCTAGTTAATTGGTACGAGGAATACTATGGTCTTTAGTGTGAGCTAAAGGAGGCCCTGGCGGGATGGCGAATTCAAGAGGTGAGCGCAAGGAGCTCTGTGAACTTCTCCGAGCGGGGTCCTATAGCCCAGAGTTTTCCTCGGGCGGGTGTTCAGGCTCAACTGAATTTCGTCCAGTTCTGAGCGGGTATGACGGCTGAGGTCAGTGCCTTTAGGCAAGTACTGACGCAGCAGTCCATTGGTGTTCTCGTTGCTGCCTCGTTGCCACGGCGCGTGTGGATCGCAGAAGTAGATCGGGATGCCTGTAGCAGTGGTGAACTGGGCGTGCTGAGCCATCTCTGCTCCCTGATCCCACGTGATGCTCTGTGCCAGCTCCTGAGGAAGCGTGGCGATGGCCCCACGCATCGCTTCTTCTACCTGCGGGGCGCTCTTACCCGTTGGAAGATGCAGCAGCAGGGTGAATCTGGTGTGACGCTCCACCAGCGTGCCTACGGCGCTGCGGCTACCCTCTCCGAGGATCAGGTCGCCCTCCCGTTGGCCAGGAACTGCGCGATCTTCCGCCTCGGCAGCACGCTCGCTGAACATCACCATCCCTGGTAGCCGGCCTCGTCGTTCAGCCACACCGCTGCGGCACTTGCGGGTGGTCTTGCCTGAACGTAGACAGCGCGCCAGCTCTCGGCGCAGAGCGCCTCGGCCCTGGACAAACAAGCTCTGATAGATCGTCTCGTAGCTCACATGCATCTCAGGATCGGTGGGGTACTCCAACCGTAACCGGGATGCGATCTGCTGAGGAGACCACAGCTTCAACAGTCGCTCAGTCACCTCAAATGCCAGCCGCTCTGAGTCCAGTTTCAGCGGCTTAGGCCGCCGGGACTGCACCCGGGCATCTTCATGACAAGACCAGGCTGAATAATTCTCTCGCCCGCCGCCTCGAACGACCTCGCGGCCGATCGTCGAAACTGCGCGCCCGAGCTTCCCAGCGATAGCAGTCAGAGAACGGCCCAACCGGAGACTGACCACAATCTGCTCGCGTTCATAGATCCTCAGATGCCCATTCCTAGGTTGCCAGCCATAAGGCTTAGCCTCCAGATGACGCCTGTGAAGTCTCAAGACATCAGTGACAGTTCTGTATCAGGAGATCGGTGACACTGTGCGGGGTCTTGGTGGTGACACTTCTCAGGCTCTGATAGGGGGTGTCGAAGTTCAATGATCCTGTTGATCCTCGTATCCGCTTAGCGATCTCACAGTGGCCTGATGATGTACCGCGGGGATCGGTCTCCAGTTCTGTGCCGAGCATGGGATCTCGCGGAAGTCGTTTACAAGATCCTGAACCAGGCCCGGGATCGCGGGGCAGCTGCGGCGCTGGAACCGCGTTCCCGGCGTCCGAAGTCCAGTCCCTCCAGGCTGGATGAGCAGCTCAAGAGCCAAGCGCTGCAGGTCCGGGAAGCCCTGGCCTCCTCAGGGCTGGATCATGGGCCGATCAGCGTGTTCGAGAAGATGCGCTCCATGGGTATCACCCCACCGGCGGTGGCCTCATTGGCCAGGATCTTCCGGCAAGCAGGGGTGGCCAAAGAGGAGCCGCGGAAGCGGCCCCGGGCTGCTTACCGACGGTTTGTCTATCCGGCGCCGAACTGCTGCTGGCAGCTCGATGCCGCGGAGTATGTGCTCACCGGTGGGCGTAAGGCGGTGATCTTCCACCTCCAGGATGATCACTCCCGGCTGGCGATTGCCTCGGTGGTCGCCACAGGTGAGACCTCCGATGCTGCGATCAGGGTGGTGAAGAAGGGCATCGCTGCCTATGGGGTGCCGCAGAAGCTGCTCACCGATAACGGTGCTGCGCTGAACCCTTCACGCCGTGGGGTGACCGGGCAGCTGTTCACCTATGTGAGCAGCTTCGGGATCACCCCGATCACTGGCAAGCCGGGTAAGCCCACCACCCAGGGCAAGAATGAGCGGTTCCATCAAACCTTGTTCCGCTACTTGCATGCACAGCCGCTGGCAGAGACGATCACGCAGCTGCAGGCCCGGTCGATGCCTTCGATCTGATCTATAACACCCAGCGGCCCCACCAAGGCCTACCGGGCAGGATCACCCCCGCGGCGGCCTGGGCCGGCACCGCTGTGGCTCACCCGCCGCGGCCAGCACCGGCACCGGTGGAGCCCCAGACACCGGATACTGCCGCTGAGGTGGCTGATAGGCCGGAGTCTCTGCCCCTGGAGCCGGACAGCGGATGGGCAGGTGATGAGATCAGGAAGGTCAACCAGGTCGGACAGGTTCATGTAAAAGGGGTCCGCTACCAGATCAGCATGGCTCTGGCCCGCCAGCACGTCCATGTGCTCTGGGACCAGGAGACCATCATCTTCGTCGACACCAACGGCGAGATCCTCATCGAACACCCCTGGCCACCGAAGACCACCGGCCACATCAGTAACCGAGGCCAACGCAAACCGGGCCCCGCCCCCTGAGACCGTGAGTGTCACCGATGTCCTGAGACATCAACTGCCACCGATGTCCTGAGACAGAAGTGTTACCGCTCTCCTGAGACATCACACCAAACTGTAGGGCACGTCAGCAGACCCGATGCTAGTGCGGTTTGCTTGCGCAACTTGGTTGAGGTCGCGCTTCACATCAGGTGGCATACTAGGACGGTCAACGTGCTGTCGTCATTTGAGAGTGGAAGGGATGGATAGCGTTCTGGAGGGGCATAATCAGATAACTTTTCGGTCTCGCCTGTTCCAGGTGTATTTGAAGATGGACGGAGCAAGCGGTATCGCCCTGGAGCGGACCGCCCTCCGCGCTGAGTCCCTTCACATGCGGGATCTCCTGGCACATGCCGCTACCCACGGCACTCTGAACTTCACGGAGCTGAAAGGTCGAGTTCTCGCGGAGACAGTGTCGGGCTACTCGCTCGAGCCGCGAGCACTAGGCCGTCTGGCCTATGTCAGCGCCCTGCATGAGGCAGAGGACAAAGATCTTGAGTTCGCGGTTGCCGCTCTTGAGCTGGCCCTCCCGCGGATGGGGAGGCAGAAGGGAACGCAACGGTTCAGCAAGCTCCTCGCGGACATCTACGCGGAGAATCGCGAACTGGGGAAGTTCGACGCCTTAGTCGAGGCGCACCCCAGCATCAAAAGTCACTACTACTCGTACCTCACGGTCGATTCACGCAGTCCTTTCCTGTTGAACAGTTCCGAAGCCCACGCCTACGAGAACTGGCTGGACGGGTTCAACCGTCAATTCATTCGTAATGACCTCATCCCTGTCTATCTCACCGAAGGGGAAGCAGCACCCTTCAACCGGTTGACAACACTTCGTATCGAAGGTCCTCAGCCTGAAGGCCCACTGGTCACAGTCATCATGACCAGCTTCAAACCGGAGCGGGCCGATCTCCTTCAATCAGCCCGCTCCATCATGGAGCAGAGTTGGAAGAACCTCGAGCTCCTGGTGATCGATGACGCGTCGCCAGCTGATTATCAGCCCGTTCTGGACGAGCTTGAAGAGATGGACCCACGCATCCGCGTGTTCCGCCTGGAGACGAACGGCGGCACCTACGCGGCACGGAACGTGGGAGTTGCGCACGCACGAGGCGAATTCATCACGGGTCAAGACGCGGACGACTGGTCCCACCCCCAACGGATCCAGACCCAAGTCAACCACCTGCTCCGCAACTCCCACCGGCCAGGCAACCAGGTTTACACCGTCAATATGACTGAAGACCTCGTACGCATCCGACGCGGTTACTCGCCTTTCATCCCCTCGGCCCCGACCCTTATGGTGAGGACCTCAATCATGCTGGAGCTGGGCGGCTACATCCCTGCCCGCAAAGCCACAGACAACGAAATGCGGCACAGATTAGGCGCATACGCCGGAGCAAGCGTCTATCAGATCAGCGAACCGCTCATCTTCATGCGGATCCTCCCCAATTCGCTCTCCCGCAGCGACTTCCGCCCGGGGTGGCAGCACCCGGCCCGGCGAGCACTATGGAGCAGCTACAGGAGATGGCATGAGCGAGCCAGCCGCCAGGAGCTGCAACTCTCTCCCACACAGGAATACCCCATCTACATCCCTCCGCGCTTCACCAGTCCTCCGGAGGAGGAGCTCGAGCTCGATGTGCTCTTCGTCGCAGATTGGTGCGAATACGGGAAAACCCAAGCAGCCGCCTTGGAAGAGATCAGAGTGCTCAGGCGTGCCGGGTACAGCATCGGCATCATGCACCTCGAGAACGCCGTGCATCTATCAGAATACGCGCGTACATATAGCCACCCTGTGCAAGAACTGATCTCCAACGGGGAAGTTACCCACGTCATCCAGGACGAAACCTTCTACAAGGTCAAACTGACGTTGGTCCGAAGTCCCGAGCTTCTCCAGTTCATGCCGCACGGAACTGTTGGTTTCAACGCAGGAAAAACTGCAGTCGTGGCAGAAAAACTGCCGTGGGAGGCTGCAAGCTTCCACGTCAACTACCTGCCAAGCGACTGCGCGCACAATGCTGCGAACTTCTTCGGGGCCCGCCCCCTGTGGTTGGCGCAGACCGATGCAGTCAAGGCCCAGCTGCACGACATGGTTCCCGGGGATGAGCTCAACGACGCTCCATATGTGGTCGCTTTCGACGCTGAAAGATGGAGGACAAGACGCATTCGCCCACGTGGCCGTCAGCCAATTCTTGGCAGGTGGGCAGGTGAGAGCACCGCACTCTGGCCAAACAGCCCAGAAGAGATCGAAGCCATCTGGCCTACCCACGGGGAGGTTGATGTCAGGTTCTACGGAGCCCCCACCGCGGTCCTGCAGGCGCTCGGCCAGAAACGTCTTCCTCCTGCATGGATCAGCTTCGGCGAGCAGGAGATCACACGAAAAACCTATTACCGTTCACTCGATTTTTTTGTGCACTATCCTCAGCGCCACACGATTGAGAAACCGGAACTGCCAGTACTGGAAGCGCTCGGCGCCGGGTGTATCCCCGTCCTTCCTCCCTGGATGAAAGACGTTTACGGTGACGCGGCCATCTACGCTGACCCGCCGCAGGTGCAAGAGGCCATCAATCAGTACTGGAATGAGACGGAACGGTACCTCGCCCAGTCTCAGCGCGGTGTCGAATTCGCCACTCAATACCAGAAGAGCGGTTATCGAGAACTGATGGATGACTTGCTCACAGCCAAAGAGCCCACACCCGAGGAGGCAATGGCCCGGTGAAATATCTCTCTAGACCACAACGGACGCTGATGGGAGGACTCGGCTTCGCGCTCTTGGCGACTCTGATCACTATCGTCCTTGAAGCATGGCAGTTCGCAGCTTTGGGTGCAGTCGTCAGCTTCGGGATCTTTGCCGCGCTTGTCGTGTTCACGTTGGCTGCGCTGACCCGGTCTATGCAGCTCATCCGCACCCGTGTTCGAAACATCGACCCTCGTGTCCGAGAGATCGCAGCTGGCGTGCGGCGGCTTGATAACCGGACCGCTGAGCGCTTCAAAACTCTCGAAGCTACACAGGCGCGCCTCGAAGCCTCGGAGCGCCGCGTCCTCGCCAGCGTGGAAGCCCATCGTTTCGACCTCGAGGACGAGATCAGCCAACTTCATACCCATCTCCAAGACAACCGCTAAGCCCGGCACCGACCCCTACTGAAGAGGTTCAGGAAGATATGACGCTGCGCAACTACGCTGACCACTACGGGGTCGAAGTGGATCCTAAGATCCGCTCCGAAGACGTGACGATCGCATTCGCCTTCGATGCGGGATACCTTCCCCTGTTCCAAGTCGCCGCCTACAGCCTCGCACAGTCCAAGAACTTCCTGGACTCCGAGGTTGTCATCTACACAGATGACCCAGTGGTCGCAGACGACCCGATGGTGAAGATCACTGCGGACCGGATCAGCATGCTCGAGGGTGAACGACGGGAGCGTCTCTACGGATTGGCTGAGAATAGCATTCATCGAGAGGACCGTGCGCAGTGGAACAAGGGGACCTTCCTCAAATGGATGATGTTCGAAGAGCAGAACAACCCGACAGCGGTTTTCCTCGACGTTGACATGATCTTCCTCCGCAGCTTCGACGAAAAGCTGCTTCAAGCTGCCACCGCAGACTTCAACGCCGCGCCTCAATTCATGTACCGGCTCCTGAAGGATGAGGCAGGCGAACACCTGCCGCTCTCCCGGAAATGGGAAGTGATGAACGCCGCCCTCGCAGCGGACTACAGCGGTCGTCTAGCAACCAACGTGAACAGCGGACTCATGGTGATCCGCGAGCCGATGCTTTCCCGCGCCTTCTTCGACGAAATCACGGCATTCGCCTCGCAAAGCCGCCGCACCAATGAGCAGAGCCACTTCACGGCGTACTTCAAGAAGCACCCGGAGCGTCTCAAGATGATCTCCTACGCCTTCAACCATCAGGATGAGTACATCGGGGCCCTGCGTGATTGGGAGGCCATGAAGGAACTCATGGAGAAGATCTCCGTCATCCACTACGCCGGCAAGCCCAAACCATGGCACCGGCGGCTGAGCGACGTTCCGCGCCCAACAAGCAGCCTCTGGCATTGGCACGCCACTGCCTCCGGAGCAGATGTTCGCCCCCTCATGGGCGTTCCGGCAGTCTCCTGAACGTCGTTTCAGGGCACATTTGGTTCAATGCCCGGGCACAAGTCACGTGCACCATAGGCACGAAACCTGACGAGGAGAATGGATGCTATTTGTAGGACACACCCGCTTCAGCGTGTACTCGTTCGAGTCCGCCGGATTCGCCGCTACACGTCAAGAAGCAGACGAAGATGCTTATCGGAACTGGCTCTACGCTGACGACCGGCTCCGCCCGAGGGCCAAGATCTTCATCGAAGAGTCGTTGCCCCAAATCGCGCAGGCGGCAGGCGGACATCACAACGTGGTGCACGTCGTCTGCTACTCGCCAGGCCTGCCGGAGATCTACAAAGATGAGCTCCGCAAGGCTGCCGAGACCTATCCTTTTCTTCGACTCCATGAGACATCGGAGCAGGTCGGAGGCTTTGCCCCGCCGCTTGGGGCACTACGAGAAGCAACAGGGTGGAAAGCTGACAGCCGGCAGAGAATCGGGATCTACCGTCTTGACGATGATGACCTCGTCGCAACGGACTACTTTGACCGGATGGCCTCTTACGCGCGCCGGGCAGAACCAGGATGGAAGATCTCACTCGGCCTCGGCTACACTGCGTTGCGCTCCGAGGGAGAATACTATTTCCCCCGTCTCGACCACCAAGCAATGGCCAGTGTGGGGCTGATGTCAATCGTGGATCTCGACGAACAAGGCGAACTGCAAGGTCTGGTCAGCAGGCCGCACCACCTCAGCGACACAGGAAACCCGGTTATCCTCGACTCCACCATCCCCGGCTTCTTCCGCACCCGGCACGTGGGGCAGGACAACATCATCGACAAATGGCAGGGCAAAGACTTCCTCGCAACTGCTGTCGCACAGATTCGTGACTGGCCGGAGGCCTCGGCCGAAGAAGTGCTCAGCCGGTTCCCCGCAATGGCAGGAAGGCTGAACGAATCACTGAGCAAGGCCGAACAGGGCATCGAACTTCTTCGGGAGCCCATCAAAGTCGGGTCTGCCACGGTAGGCTTCCACACCCCCTACCGGGAAGGCAGCGTCATCGCTCTTGATCTGGACGGTGAAGTCACTCGTGAGCAGTTCTCTGTACGGTATAAGCTCCACAACCAGGATGGCTCCCGCGTCGACAAGGACGAGATCAAAGATTTCTTCGCCTCGCAGCGGATCAAGCACAACAACTACGGTTTCCACCAAGCTGTCTCCCACAACGAAGATGGCCCCGTGAAACACCTCATCGTTCGTTGCCCCGAAGGTGTAGAGCTGGCGGGCTTCGACCTCTTCACCAAGACGGACGAAGAAGCAGTGAAGGTCAACCAAGTCACGGTTTACCCAGCACTGAGTCCCGCCGCCGATTAGGTCATTTCGGCGCTGGAATTTCTATTAGGGGAGGTCACAAAACTAAGAATCGTCTCAAACACTTCACGAGTCTCCCCGGCACGATGACCGCCACCATGCGTGAATTCGTAAGTCGTCAGCTTGTCCTCGGCAGACTGTCCAGAGACGAAGTCGATGAACGGCAGATAGTGCTTCTGATAATGGTGCTCGTCCGCAAGGTTCTGCAGAACCATCAGACGACCAGCATTCTTCAGCACCTCAGGACGATGCACGCTGAACCTTCCAGACTCCGACGGAGAGAGCTCCGAGAACGAGTCCTGTCCATACAGAGTTTTGGCGACCCTGTTGATCTTCCACCCCTGATGGTTGGGAAGGTGGGTCTGCGGATTGATTGCGATATGTGTGGCACCAGTAAAGAACTGTGCACTGCGCAATGACGCGAACCCGCCGGCGCTGGAACCGTACGTGACAATATGCTGTGGTTCAATGTCCAGACGCTCGGCAAACTGCGAAGCGAACTCACTGATGACCTCAAGATAGTCACGCTCACTATCGCCCGCGTAGTAGCCGATAGGAAGCGTCGCGTCTTTGTGAAGACCCGGGTCTGAGAAGAACAGGCAATGACCCGGGAAGCGGTCAGCCCAGCTCCAGCGCTGGAACAGCGGGGGAGTTACATGGTTACGATCTGCATACCCAGAGAACAGTACGAACAGGCGGGAAGCTCCCTCCTTGGGAACGAAGAGGAAATCGTGCTGGGCGCCTGCTATGCGGACCGAGTACTTAGCCGGGGAGGCCGGCTCAAATTCGTCCTTACCAGGCCATACCAGATGAGGGACATCCAGCTTCGGCTTCTTCCGCGCTGCCTCCTCGTCCTCTTCAGCCTTGAGCTGTCGGGCACCCTCCAACTGGTTAGCAAGCTTCAGCCGTTCGAGCGGCCCCTGCGGACGTTCCTCCGTGAAGTCGGCAAAGCCTGGCAACGACTGGGCGAACTCCAGCCAGATATCTCTTAGGAAGGGTGCCAGAGGTTGGTTCGAACTGATCGCTTTACGAAGATGTGAGAACTTGACCGGCTCCCATGGTTTCGGGCTGCTTCCGAGCTGAAGGATCTCGACATCCTGCTTCGGCTGAAAATGCCGCTGATGCTTCTCAGCGCGGAACCCCATGGAGCGGGGAAGCGTGCGATGAGCTTCTCCGAAGGAGTTCGACACCGCAGCAAGAGATATCCGGTCTCTCCCTCGCGCTTTGGGGGCTGCCTCTCTCACCACGCTCAGTGTGGCTACTAATTCCTTCGGGAAGTCAGTGGCACGAAGCTGCTCGTTATCGAAGAAGGCGACGGAAAGGTCGATCTTGTCTTGCAGTGGGAGGGCATGGCCCGCAAGCTGGCTCAGCATCTTGGCTTCTGCAGAAGTGACCTTGTAGCCGTTTTTTGTGCGGCCGAACGCAATAGCAGTGTTCTGATCAACTGCCTCGTCGAAGGAATGAAGGGCGGAGAGAACAAGGACATCGTGGCTGAGCTTCAATGAATAGCGGTGTCCCTGCTCAGCAAAAAGTGGGGGGAGCAGCCACGGTGCGAGGTCGCGAGTTTCAGGGTCCTGATATTCCTGCAGCTGAGTCAGGTCATAAAGTTCGATGGAATCGCTGCTTCTGATGAGCTCAAGCTCTTGATGGGAGATGGCTGAAGGGTCAGCGGCAATGACTGCGCGGAAGCATCCTGGATGGTGATGCTGGAGGCTTCTGAGCGCCACAGTAGCCGGAAAGATCTCTCCAGAAGAAGCAGGAATGTAGGCGACATGAGTCTGCGCGGCCCTGTTTGAAGAAGTGCGTGAGCGTTGGAGTGCGAGTCGCGCGTTCCGAATACGGTTCAGCACAGTGTCCTTAAATCCGGTACAGAGGAACATCATTCTGTTCGAGTGAAGCGCCCGCCAGTTTACCCAGATAACAGCGTGCGGCGCTTAAGCTGGCGCCATGCACAATGAGGGTCGAAACCCATCCCCGGACACCGGACTTCATACCGATGCGCGTTCGAATGCCGTCCATCGTTATGTTGAGCAGGTTCTCCTGCCGGGCAATGTCGAACCCAACATCTGGGATCCGGAAGATGTGGTCGACCATAGACGTGCACTCGTCACGGACGCGAGGAAACGACGTCGCATCACGCCCACAAAGGTCGTCACCAGCTACGTTTTTCATAGCGGCGGCAAACAGATAGGAGGGATAGACGGCTTCTACACAACCCTCGGGAGCGCCCAGGCACGACAGGCAGTCGCCAGTCCTGAAGTCCACCGAGGATACCTGCAAGCTGCAGGCATTAAGGAGCTTGCTGACGATGATTCAGCAGCTCGGGCTGGCGACAAGCTGTTGGTGCGTTTCTATGTCGTTGCAGAGCAGGTCGTCGCAGCCGTCGTTAAGCTTCCGTTCTTCGTCGTTGGGGACGGGAAGCAGGCGCTTGTGCAGCTAGCAGAGGCCGAAGCCGAACGCCGCAGCAAGTGCGGATACCTTCGCTCAGTGACGCCGGAAGTGGACGAGACCAGGGTGACTGCTGATGCTCTCACTGAAAGTACCGTGCTGCCCCACGGGCAAGCCCAGTTGTTGTCAGGGGAAATTTCGATCAAAGGCGGAGCCGTCGCAGCAGACGTCCTGGGGCTACTGGACGTAGACGTGAGGAACCTGGCAGTGGACGCGATGTGGGCCTTCCCAGGCTTGGCCGCTGCCGGTGTTGATATCCTGCTGCCAGATATTCGGAGTAGAGAGAACGCGCAGGTGCTTGGAGTGGTGCCGGACGCCGATACTACCGAATTTCGTTATCCCGCCTATGGCCAGTACCGCCGGTGCAGTCTTGCAATCCTTGACCACATGCTTGACCTGGCTAAAAGGTGAGCCTGCTACTTCTCAACCGTGATGGTGAGAGATTCTGAGTGGTCGCCGCCGAACATGCGGGTGGAACCGGATTCTTCGGAGTCTCCGTCCACCACTTCGAAGTCATCCTCCGTGGGATAAGCCCTCACGGTGTAGCTGTCGCCGGTTTCTTCGACGGTAACCATCACAGTCTCCTCAGCTCTCCAACTTGTAGCAACGACCACCTGGCACGAATAGTCGAAATCGTCGTCGTCAGTCTCTTCGCAATCAGCTGAGTCGGGTAAACGGTACTGCACCACGTCGCCCCACTGCTCACGCATCTGGTCACGAATATCGCCGCGCTCTCCAGTGAGAGCATCCTCCGCCGTACCGGCGTTCGAGACACTGCATCCGGTAAGGGCGACAAAGCTGGCCAGAGCAACGGCGGGAAGCGACTTCTTCATGTGGATCCTTCCGGAGGAGCATCTCGGTGGTTCTTACGATAAACGGAACTACAGGGATGGTTCCCGTGAACACGCGTGCGCAGTGGTTTGATCGGGTGAGCCGCTGAGGCGCCCTGGGTTTCGTTCCGTGGTTAGGCGGGCGCGGGCGTGGTCATCTTGGGGGGAAGTATAGGCCGCTTTTACTTCGGCTGGGGTGCGGCAGTCGAGAGCTTCATGGAGCCGTTTTGTGTTCCACCAGTTGACCCAGTCCAAGGTGGCGATCTCGACCACGGTGGCCGAGGGCCAGGTGCGGCGTCGGTGAATGAGCTCGGCTTTGTAGAGACCGTTGGCCGTCTCGGCCAGGGAGTTGTCGTAGCTGTCCCCGACTGATCCGACCGAGGCTTGGACTCCGGCGATGATCAGCGCGTCGGAGTAGGTCATCGAGATGTAGTTATCGGATCCAACTGGTCATCGCAACATCTACTCAGAGAGGTGTTGTTATGGGACGGCCGAAGGGATACAGGACCTTCTACACCGGGCGCCCGGTCCCCGGAACATCCGGGAGTGTGGCGGCAGCAGCGGTTCTGGGAAGCGGTCGCCAGAGGCTGCAGTAACTACGCTGCGGCCGATGATGCGGGTGACCTGCCGTACTCTCTGTCACCCTATCCCTGCACCAGCCGCGAGCCTTCAAAGCTCGTCATCGAACTCATCTTTGATTCTAAAGGGTTAACCCCGCCTACAAAATACCTCCGTGGGATTCCAGTCAGTGAGCGCCAGGCTCGTGCTCCTCGCCCCTCCCATTCGCTGATGCGATGCTCTTCAGCATTTTCCCTACCGGGTCCACAGGCTTGGATATCGGGTTCCGTCCGGTGGTCGGCGCAGCGGCACTGATGATCGCCTTCCTCCACCGCGAATCGCCGCCAAGACCGGGCCGTCCGGTAACGCGGGTCAGTCAGGCGTTGGGGACGGCCGGCGTCGCCTCTAAGAACTGCTGATCTTGGGATCACCCTGCGTGCGGAGCAGCTGGATGCGGACAAGGCCGCAGTCAGCTGCTCTCGTAGGAGCTCTGGCATACTGGCGCCTGAATTACTGGAGCGCACTCAGACTGAGGGACAACTCACCATGCTCGACGAACTCGTCATCATCCCTGCCCGCTATCGGTCATCTCGCCTGCCCGGCAAGCCCCTGGTGGACCTCGTGGGCAAGCCGATGATCATCCGGACCGCCGAGCGGTGCTTCGAAGTCACGGACCGGGAACACGTCGTCGTCGCCACCGATGACGAACGGATCGCTGAAGCTTGCCACGAGCACGGCGTAGGGTACGAAATGACCAGCCTCGACCACCTCACCGGCGGCGATCGGGTCGCAGAAGTCGCCGCGCGGATCCCAGCGAAGACCTACATCAACGTTCAAGGTGATGAGCCCGTCTTCAACCCCGAAGACCTCCGCATCATCGTCGACGCCGCACGAGCCGACCGAACCAAGACTTACATCGGCTACTGCGACATGGACGAGGAGCAGTGGAAAGACTCCAAATACATCAAGCTGCTCTTCGGCCAGAACAAGCAGCTGCTCTACATCGGCCGCGCCCCCGTGCCCCACGGTCACACCGGCGAATTCCAGGTCGGCTACCGGCAAGTCTGCGTCTACGCCTACCCGCTCGAAGTCCTCCAAGCGTTCGCGGCCCCCGGCAAGAAGACCCCCCTGGAGGAGATCGAAGACAACGAAGTGATGCGGTTCCTCGAACTCGGTCTGCCCGTCGAAGTCCTCGAAATGTCAGACGACTCCATGCCCGTAGACCGCCCAGGCGATGTCCCCCTGGTTATTGCCCGGCTTCACGAACTCGGACTCGCCTAACGCCGCGTGCATCACCCTGCGGTGCCGACCGCCTTCGCGCGGGCCAGCTCACGCACCTCCAGGGCGGTGGCCTGAATCTGCTGGGCGTCATCGCTATGCAACGCGTCCAGCATGAGGTGGGCCTCCTCCGTCAGTCCCGACGCCGAGGCCTCCACCCCGTAGAGGACGCTCATGTACTGGGCATGCTGCGCAAGCTCCACCACCTTCGCCGGGTCCTGCTTGCGCAGCATCAGTGCCGGCAACTGGTTCTTCAGGAAACGGTTCCAATAATGCACACGCATCCGGCCCGCCAGCTTGCCCACCTCACCGGCCCGGCCACGCGCCAGGGCCAGGTTCCCGAACACGTCATGCAGGAACCGCAGCTGCTGAACCGCCGTGATCTCCGCCCGAGAAATATGCCCGCGGCGCGCACTGCCCTCCACCTCCGAAGGCTCATCCGGCTCCAACGTGATGAAGTAGCAGTCCACATCATTCACCCGGGCCGTCCGCCGCGCATACAAGAACGCCGCCACCATGAACGGGTGGTCATTGCAGTAGATCAGCTCCTCATTGAACCGGTACGGCAACGCTCGCAGAAACTCACTCCGGAACAGCTTCTGCACATGCAGACTGTTCAACCACCCCGAGTGATACTTGCCGGCTCGGGAACCCTCAGCGTCCCGAATATTCGGTGCCGGACGATTCACCCCCACATACCGGCCCGTCACCACATCCGCCCGGTGCCGCTCCGCCTCCCGTGTCAGCGCCGCCAGCGCCTCCGGACCCAGGTAATCATCACCGTCCATCAAGAACACGAACTCCCCGCGCGCCCGTTCAATCACCAGATTCCGGCCACGCGACGGGCTGCCCGTATTCCCCTGAGCATGGACCTCAAAACCAGCCCACGCCGCCCTCTGCGCATAAGACGAGGCGATCTCCACCGTCGAGTCCGTCGAACCATCGTCGACCACGATCACCTCAACCCGCTCAGCCCCCAACGACTGCTCCACCACACTCTCCAGACAACGGGCGATCCTGTCGCCTTCGTTATGGCTGGTGACACCCACGGTCACCAAGGGTCGCTTCCGCGGGTAGGCCAAGAAGGACCTTCGCACCTTCGAGGAACGGCTGTGCGCGCGGCGACGCAAACGACGCAGAGATCGTTGGTTCAGGATCACACTCATCGAGCACTATCCTGCCAGGCCAAGCACACGCTGCGGCTTCTGAACCCGACCCGTACTCGCCCACTAGACTCAGCGACGATGCTGAAACCACAGGTGCTGGGCGCAGAAGCGGGACGACGAGCGATACGGATCCTCGGGCGAATCCCAGGGGCGGAGCCGGTACTCGCACGCGCCATCATCGCCTCCGCCCGCACGGTCCCCACCCCCGTTCAAGCAGAATTCAACGGTCACGACCCCAAACTGCGCAGGCTCCACGCCCAGGCGGCCACAGTCCTCTTCGAAGCAAACCCCCGCGGCGCCCAACAAGTCCTCGAAGACCTGGACCTCGAGACCGCCCAGAACGCCGACCAGCTCGAACGCATGGCCGTGCGCTACATGAAGCTCGGCGAATTCGAAGCCGCCCTCGCCATGCGCCGCCGGGCCGTCGCCCTCGAGCCCGAAGACCCCCAGCGCCACCTCGCCCTAGCCCGCGCTCTGCAGCGGGCCACCAGGAGCGGGCCCACCCCTGACCCCGTTCTCGGGCTCCGCGACGGCGGGCATCCCCAGGTGAATGCCGCCCGGGAATCGCTCCGCAAAGCAGAACAGCTGGCCCCCAGCCATCCCGCAGTCCTGCACGAGCAGGGGCACCTTGAATTCACTCACGGAGACCCCGACCAAGGCCTCGCCCTCCTGGAGCAAGCCGTGACCGTTCGCCCCAGCGCTGCCTGGTACAAAGATATCGGTCAGCGCTACCGCAAACCCCACATCGGTCGGCTCGACGACGCGCTCGCGGCGTACGAAAAAGCCTTGAAGCTCAATCCGACCGATGGTCAGGTTTTCCGCTCCGTGATCGTTCTGGGCTGCCGGGCGGGCCACAATTGGCCCCGCCATTGGGACAGTGCCGAACGGTACGAAACCTCTCGGGGCTGGAAGCTGCCCGGCGGAGGACACCGGCGTCGGAGCCTCCTTGTGCAGGAATTTGCGGACCTCTTCACGGGGGAGCCGATCAGCGAAGCTCGCGCTCAGGCCGCCGTCGTCCGCCTGGAAGAAACAGGCAGCAGCCGCGGACGGCTCTCCTGGCAGACCACAGCCCTCATCGCCTACCGGCTCCAGTTCGCCGGACACGTCGGCGCCGGCTACCGGCTGCGCAGACAGCTCGCCGCACGCACCCGCGCATGGCTCGGCACCGTCTCCGGCGGGCACGTCGGCCACCGACGAAAGCTGCTCGCCGCCCTCGTCTACCTCGACAGGCTCGACGAGGCGCTCAAGCTCATCGACCCCATGCCCTGGCAGCCGCAGAACCGGCTCGCCGAGCAGCAGCTGCAGAAGCTCGCCGCAGACACCCACCTGCTCCGCGGCAGCACCGAGCCCTACCTCGAATACTCCCGGACCGCCCGAGCGGAAGACCCCATGCCCGCCGAGACGCTCACCGAACAGGTCGTCGCCGGCAAGCGGGTCGTCATCGTCGGCCCCGTAGACACCGGTGACCGGCTCGGAGCGCTCATCGACAGCTACGACGTCATCGTCCGGCCGCGGTTCGCCCCCGAGTTCGTGGAGCAGGACCAGGCCGCACAGGGCAGCCGCACCGACATCGTCTACCTCAACGACCACGACATCCACGCCGCCGTGCCTCTCATGCGTGAGGCCGTCAGCGCGGGGGAGCTGCAGCTCGCCGTCGCCCGCCCTCCCAGCCTCAGCCGTCACCGTGACATTGGCGAACCTTGGCTGAGGTTCTCCCGGCAGGAATTCGCGCTCTCTCACCACGGTGCCCTGCTGGGCATCCCTCGTATGGTCTACGACCTCGCCCAGTTCGAGCCCGCTGAGATCGCCGTGCTCAACACCGACCTCTACACCGGCACTGACGCTTTCGCCGCCGGCTACCGGGACACCAAAGACACCGTCTTCGGGCCGGGCTCGGCGATGAACGACCTCATCGTCAACCACGACCTCCGCTTCGACTTCACCTTCCTGCAGCGCATGCAGGACGCCGGGCTGCTCACCGCCCACGGCCGCACCGCAGAAGTCCTCGCGCTCACCCCTGACGAATACGTCCACGCCCTCGAAACCGGAAGCGCCCTGCGATAGGAAAAACTATGGCCGTCTCACTGCACGGGCTGCGCGGCAAGATCGCCGCGGCCGCCGTCGTCAAAACCGTCGTCCGCCGCGCCGGAAAAGCCTCGCCCGTCGCCAAGGCGATCGGGACAGTCGCCGACGTCGTCGAACCCCAAGACGTCGCCGCCGGAGAAGCAGAGCCCACCGGCACCTACCGGGGACTCATCGCCGGAATGCTCCGCGAGGCGCTGCCCGCCGACCCCGCAGAAGGCCAGGGAGCGGTGTTCGACGCCGTCGCAGGACTCATCCCCGGGACACCCGCAGAGCTTCCCACCTACGAGGACCTGGCAGCCCGCGCCGAAGCCGACCCGAGCCCCGGCAACCTGCTCGCCGCCGCAGCCGAAGCCCGCCGGCCCTACGTCAACCAGCTCGACGCGGCCCGCGAGCACTACGAGGCCGCCTTCGCGAAGAACCCCCACGACCTGCGCGCCGTCGAAGGCATCCTCAGCACCACCGGCCGCACCGACTGGGACTGGGAACGAGTATGGGACGCAGCCTCCACCCTCAAGCCCCGCCGCGGCCTCCTCGGCGAAGACTCCCTCTTCTGGGACCCCATCGACCAGCTCTTCCAGCCCCAGCCCCCCGCCGAAGCCATCCGCCGGGCAAAGCCCCTCCTCGAGCAGTACCGGCCCCAAGTCACCCGGCTGCACCAGCTGCTCCTCGACGCCATCGCCGCACGCCTCCAGTTCCTCGGCCAATTCCGCCTGGGCCAGGACCTCCGCGCCGCCATGGCCGAGAACCGGGTCCGCGAACTCCGCGGCATCCCGCTGGAATCCCCCCTCTGGCTCAAACACCTCCTCGGGGCCTACGCCCACCTCGACGACGACAAGCGCCTTGCCCGCACCGCCCGCCGACCCCTGCTCGACACTGCCCCCGCCGAAGCCGGAATCGCCGCCGAGAAGCTCGCCGCCGACGCTGCCCTCTACACCGGCGACGCCGAACCCCTGGCCGCCCACGCCGAGCGCCGACGCAAAGAGCTGCCGCTGCCCGGCGAGGGGCGGATGCTGGAACTGGTCCGCGGCGCACGGGTCGCCGTCGTCGGCCCCTCCGCCACCCAGGACCAGCTCGGCGAGCTCATCGACGCCCACGACGTCGTCGTCCGCACCCAGTACAAGCCCGAGGCGCTCGCCGGCCGGGAGGCCCAGGCGGGGGAGCGGACCGACATCGCCTACTTCCAGACCAAAGACCTCACCGCCGAGTGGGACCACCTTCTCCAGACCATCCCGGGCAGTCCGCTGAAGCTCGCCGTGGCGCGGCCGCTGATGCACACGCTCTTCACCCGCGACGGTGAAGAGGCCCCCGAATGGCTTCGGTTCGCCCGCTTCGAATACGGCCTCCACTTCCGCGGGGCACCCCTGGGCATCCAACGGGTCGTCTACGACCTGCTGCAGTTCGCCCCCGCCGAGATCGGGCTCTTCCACACCGACTTCTATGCCGGCCTCGGAACATTCACCGCCGGATACCGGCACAACGAAGAGACCTTCGGGCCGCGCTCGGCGCTCAACGACCTGGTCCTCATGCATGACCTCGGCTACGAATTCCGGCTCACCCGGCGACTTGCCCGAGCAGGCCTCATCACCCCGCACGGCACCACCGCTGAGGTCCTCGCCCTGACCGAGCCCGACTACCTCGAACGGCTCGAGCACGGCCCGCTGGCGGCCCTCTCACCCGGACGCACCGAAGCCAGCTGACACTCAGTCTGCGCCGACCGTCAACACAGGCGGCCTCGTTATAATTCTGTGATTGTCCTAGGCCTGCCGTACTCTGGATTCTGTGACGGATCAGCTTCTCGACAGCACCCCCTCCCCTGAAGAGCAGCCGCGGAAGAAGGCGTCGTTGGGCAAGCGCATCGCCCTCATCACCTTCTCGATCGCCGGGCTCATCGTGGTCGGCGGCGTGGCCGTGGCCGCCCTCTACCTGAGCTCGCTCAGCTCCAGCTACGAGGAATCCGTCAACGTCATCCCCGAGGACGAGACCTTCCCCGAGGACGAGGACCGCCCCGACGCACCCACCGCGGAGGACGAGGACGGCGAAGAGACCGACTCCGAGCAGATCAACATCCTGCTCATCGGCTCCGACGCCGGCGGAGGCTCCGGCGAGGACGAGAACGTCCCGTGGCTGCCCAACGCCGCCCGCGCCGACAGCATCATCTGGGTCCACATCCCCCACGAGCGCGACTCCGTGCAGATGATGTCCATCATGCGGGACACTTGGGTGCCCATCGCCGGCCAGGGCGAAGCCAAGATCAACTCCTCGCTCAGCTACGACGGCCCCGCCACCGCCGTCGCCACCGTCGAGGACCTCGTCGGAGTGCCCATCGACCACGTCGCCGCAGTCGACATGGAAGGCTTCCAGAGCCTGGTCGGCGCCATGGACGGCGTCAACGTCAACTCCCCGCAGAGCTTCACCTCCCGCGACGGCTACCACTTCAGCTCCGGCCCCCAGCACATGAGCCCCTCCGAATCGCTCAGCTTCGTCCGGGAGCGCCAGGCCTTCGCCGACGGCGACTACACCCGGGTGGCCAACCAGCAGGCCTTCATGCAGGGCGTCCTCAGCGACGTCCTCAACCCCCAGACCCTCTCCAACCCCGCCCGGGTCCACGAGATGGTCAGCGGATTCACCCCCCACATGACCGTGGACTCCCAGCTCGCCGACTCCGGATACATCGCCGACCTCGGATGGAACATGCGCAGCATCCGCTCCGGCGACGTCACCAGCTTCACCCTCCCCAACGGCGGCATCGGCACCGCCGGCTCCGAATCCATCGTGATCGCCGACTACAACGCCTTCACCGAAGCCGGAGAAGCCATGCGCGAGGGCACATTCGACGAATACGCCGCCCAGCACTGACCTTCTGACAGGCGACATGATTGGTTCAGCCAGGCCGCCGCGCCGTAAGCTGGACCATCATGACCACCCCTCAGGACGACGCCGCAGAGCTTGAGGCGCTCGCGAACCACCCGGACACTGACTGGGAGGTTCTGCACTGGATCGCCGAGAACTACCCCGAACTGCGGCCAGCCGTCGCCGCGAACCCCGGCACCTATCAGGAGCTCATCGACGCCCTGGCCTCCCTCGGCGACCCTGAGATCGACTCCGCCATCGCCATGCGAGGCCGCCGCGGGGTGAACTCCCAGCGAGCATCCACCGACCCGCTCGCCGGGATGTTCGAAACCACCACGAGCCTCCCCGCCTACACCGACGACCACTACGCCGCCTACTCCCAGTACACCCCCTACCCGGGTGCCGCCGAGGAGCAGGACACCGGGGACCTCCCCGCCGGCCCCTTCACCGAGGAGCCGGAGGACCCCGCGGCCGAAGAGGCTCCGACCCAGGAGCCCCAGCCCGCCGAGGAGCCGGCGCCCGTCTCCTGGGCATCCGAGATGCAGCCCCGCAACGGCTCCGCAGAGACTGCCGAGCCCGCCGGCCCCGCCCCCGTGGAGGAGGACGAGGCCGCAGCCGACTATGCCCTCGCCCCCGCCGCGTCTCAGGGCGCTCGGACCATTCCGCCCGCACCGCACCAGATGAACGGCGGCTATACCGGCTCCGAGCAGAAGGAGCGCCGCAGCCTCGTCCTGCCCATCGCCGCCGCTGTCGGCGGTGTCCTGGCGCTGGGCATGGTCGTCGCGGTGATGGTCCTCCTCTTCGTCGGGGACGAGGAGGACCCTGTCGCCGAGCCCGGGGCCGAAGAGCCCGCCGAACCCGAGGAGGAGGATACTCCGGAGGAGGAGGGCGAGCAGCCGCCCGCTGAGGACGAGGCCCAGGACGAGCCGGAGGCCGATGAGCTGGGCGAAGCCCAGGCCGCGCTCGCATCCCTGCCTGAGGAGACCAGCTGCGAGCCCGGCGACGACTCTGGCGTCCTCGCCGCACTGCTCAGCGCAGGCGCTGACGAGGACGGCTTCCCCGAGGACGAGCACACCAGCACCCTGCAGGAGGCCCTCTCCGGGCTGCAGGACTCCTGCGACGCCGAGCACGCCGGCCAGACCGTCGGCGAAGCCCGAGACGCCGCAGACGCCGGCGCGCTCAACGAGATCAGCTATGACTGGGTGGACCGCGGCGTCGGCGACCGCGGCGCCCAGACCGTCAGCGGGTTCGCCACCCCCGACGGCAACATCGAATGCGACTTCTCCGACGGGGTCACCTGCACCGTCTACGAGCACAACTACAACGACGGCTGCCCCGGCGGCGAAGGCACCACCTACTCCATGACCGTGACCGGCGCCGAGATGGACTGCGACAACCTCGTGGAGCCCGACGAGGGCCGCGAGTCCATGCCGTACGACGAGATCGGCACCGACGGGTTCATCGAGTGCGCCTCCCTGGAGGACCGGGTCAGCTGCTACAGCGCCCTGAACCCCTCCATCGGATTCGAGATCTCAGAGACCGGCCACTACACCTACGGGTGACAGGGCGGCTCAGCTGAGCTTCAGGGCCTCGACGATCCGGTCCGAGCACCGTCCCGGCTCCGTCGGGAGCTCGCCGGAGGGCCCGGTCACATAGTCGAGATGCCGGGCCCGCCACGCGGTGTAGTCCAGCGAGCCCAGGCTGAGCGCCGTCGCGACCGCTTCCTCCGCGGTGGAGACGATCGGCCCCGGGGACTCCGCCTCGTAGTCCAGGGGGAAGCCGCGGGTCTGCCCGAACTCCTCAAGGTCATAGGCCCAGAAGATCGTTGGAATATCGCGCAGCGCGGCCTCGTAGACCACCGCCGAATAGTCCGAGATGATCACGTCCGCCACGGACAGCCAGTCCATGATTCCGAACTCGGAGCCGATGAGGGTCTCGCCGTCGTCAGGCAGAGGGGTCTTGTCCACCGGGTGGGGGATGATCACCAGGTTCGCGTCCGTGTGCCGGAACTGATCCGCGAGCTGCTGGTAGGGCAGGCTTCTGTTCAGCCGCGACGTCGGCGTGTAGAGCACCGTGCGGCCCTCGGCCAGCTGCGGGTAGCGCTTCAGGATCCGCTCCCGGCGCTTCGCATTCCCCGTCTCGTCCAGCAGGTAGTCCACCCGTGCCATCCCCAGCGGACGGATGGAGTCCGGCTCAATCTGGAACGCCTTGGCGAACACCTCGGCGGGCACGGTGCCGGCCGCGCACATGAAGGTGTAGTTGGCGTGCATCCGCATCACCTTCGCCACCGCCGGGTCCGGGCCCTCCGGGGTGCCCGCCACCAGGTAGGCGAAGTTCTTGAACCCTCCCAGCGCGTGCCAGATCTGCCCCACGGGCAGGCCCTTGCGGTGGTTCAGCACGCTGACGGGAATGATGTAGCCGTCCACGAGGATCGCCCGGCAGGTCGCCAGGTGGTACATCTCCCGGAGTGCGGCGAGGAGGTACCCGGCGGAGAGCTTCCTGTGCCGGATCACCTTGATCTCGTAGTCCGGGTGGTTCCGGCGGATCGAGTCCTTCAGCAGTGCGAAGTCCACCCGGATCTGCCGCAGGTCCCTGGTCATCAGCACCACTTTGCGCCGGGTCGGGAGAAGCTTCAGCAGCGCGTAGACGGCACGCGCCCCCAGCACCATGATTCCCAGGGCATGCGGAAGGATTCGGCGAATAGCTCTATCCTCCCTCGGCGGACTGCGGACATGCACGGATGATTATCACGGATACCCTAACGCACCCCACATGACATCCGGGTAGCGTGGAGGGCCTATGCGCACCACCATTCACCCCACCACTGAAGGCGTGCTCAACGACGACGCCGGGTCCACCGTCCGCCGCAGTGTGCTGCCCTCCGGGGTCAGGGTCCTCACCGAGGCTATGCCGGGGGTCCGCAGCGTGACCATCGGCTACTGGATCGCCGTCGGCTCCCGGGACGAGGCCGAGCACCAGTACGGCTCCACGCACTTCCTGGAGCACCTGCTGTTCAAAGGCACCCGCACCCGCTCCGCCATGGACATCGCCGCCGAGTTCGACGCCGCCGGAGGTGAGTCCAACGCCATGACCGGCAAGGAGTCCACCTGCTACTACGCCCGGGTCCTCGACACTGACCTGCCCATCGCCGCCGAGGTCCTCACCGACCTGGTGACCTCCGCGGTGATCGACGCGCAGGAGATGGAGACCGAGCGCGGGGTGATCCTCGAGGAGCTCGCCATGGCCGAGGACGACCCCACCGACGTCGTGCATGAGCGCTTCAGCGAGCAGGTCCTCTCCGACCACCCTCTGGGCCGGCCCATCGGGGGAACGACGGCAGCGATCCGGGCGGCGGCGCGTGAGGATGTGGTGGACCACTACCGGCGCTGGTATCGGCCCGAGGAGCTGGTGATCACCGCGGCCGGGGGAGTGGACCATGATCAGCTCGTCGGGCTCGTCGCCGAGGCCCTGGAGGGCAGCGACTGGGACGTCAGCGGTCGCGGCGAGCCCGCACCCAGGAGGGTGGGCGATGTGCAGACCATCCCGGTCCGCGAGGGCGTCGCGCATCACCGCAAGGGCATCGAGCAGTCCCAGGTGATCATCGGCGGACGTGGGCTCGCCGCGGGGGACCAGGACCGGTTCGCGCTCTCCCTGATGCACGCGATCCTGGGCGGGGGAATGTCCTCCCGCCTGTTCCAGGAGGTCCGGGAGCGCCGCGGCCTGGCCTACGCCACCTACAGCTTCTCCGCGGGGTTCACCGACGCCGGGTACTTCGGCCTGTACGCGGGCTGCCTGCCCGAGAAGGTGGACATCGTGACGGAGGTGATGGTCGCGGAGCTGGAGCGGATCGCCTCGGAGCCGGTGACGGCGGAGGAGCTGGCCCGGGCAAAGGGGCAGCTGCGCGGCGGCACGGTCCTCGGCATGGAGGACACCGCCTCCCGCATGAACCGGCTGGGCAGGGCGGAGCTGGTCCGCGGCGAATTCGTCGACATCTCCGACTCCCTGGCTGAGATCGAGGCGGTCACCGCCGAAGACATCGCCCGGGTGGCCCGCCGTCTCGCCGAATCTCCCCGCGCGACGACCCTCGTGGGCCCGTCAGCGCAGGCATAGCTCAGACCCAGGCGGTCCAGTCGGCCTTGCGGATCATGCAGTGGATCCCCTTGACCCCGTCCACCACCTGGCTGACCTCAAAGTCCGCTCCGGCTGACAGGTAGGCCAGGGCAACAGATCGAGGCACACCGAAGCGGTCGTGGAGGAACGCGATCGCATTTCGGGTTGCGTTCTGCACAGCTATGTTGAGGTCCGGGTCTAGCCCGGTGGGGATCCAATGGGCAGCGGTCTCCACCACGGGCCCGTGTGCGCCACCTAGGGTCTCACCTTTGTCGCTTCCGGGTAGCACGGTCAGTCGCAGTGTCGCTCGCAATGAGGCCTCCAGGGCAGTGAGCGCTACTTCCCCGTTGCCCTGAGCGAAGTGCGGATCGCCCGCATAGAATCCCGCGCCCTCAGTGAGAACTGGAAGATAGAGGGTGCTGCCCTCCACTGCGTGCTTGATGTCAATATTTCCTCCGTATTCGGCAGGTGGCGAAGACGGCACCGGTGTGCTCGTAGCCGGGGCCGTTCCCATTAGTCCTAGGAATGGTTCGATGGGGAACCTCGCTCGGCGTCCTTGTCCCGCGTCGATCAATCCCACCTCGAACCCCTTGTGCTCCTCCACCCAGGAGAAATGGGAAACGGTGCCGTCACGAACCATCGAATCGATGTGCCGGCTCGGAGTGGAGTTCATGTCTTCGGGGTATTCCCCGGCCAGAGCTCCGAACCCGTGCCGGTTGGAGATGATTCCGTAGGGCACACGGCGGGCCAGTTGCAGAATATCTATCTTCAGGACGTCGCCTGGCTTGGCGCCAGAGACATGAATCGGGCCGGTCACCACATGTGGTCCGTCCTCCGGACTGTTGGTCTTATCGCTGGCAGCCATGTCCACCGCGTCCTGGAGTACGTCCGCTACGTCGAACTGACGGAAGTATCCCTCTGGATTGCGGCCCTGATCCTCGAGTAGACCCTCGTGAGAGAGGGTGTCGATGGTGATGGTTCGGCCGGAGCTCAGCTCAGCTACTGAGGATGATGCGGCATTCGGCAACCATCCCCATAGGGCACTTCCAGGGGTCGTAGCTAGGTAGACGTCACCAGGAATGTGCCCGGTGCCGGGCTGGAGGATCAGGGAGTCGGTAAGTGATGGTGTCATGGCTCCTCTTTAGGGGCTGGTTGTTAGGGGGCTGGCGATGGGGAGATGGACGGTCAGGCCGATTTCGACAAATGACCCAAGGGCGAACCCAGTGGCACCGATGCAGATTCAGGCGATGAGAGGCTCGGCGAACCATCGCTGGTACTCGCATTGAACGGCCGGTAATCGTCGGAGTCAGCCACATAAGTCCAACCATGAGCACGACTAGTCACGCCAGCTGAGATGAGTTCACGGATTGGGTGATGGGTGGGCGTCGGACCAGCGACGTGCAACTGGTCTTCCCGCTGAACATCTTGTGGAAGGGGGCAGTCTGTGGCCGCGCCCGTTCTTGATGTGAAATTCTTATAATCCAGGCGGGTAGGCAACCTCAGACCTCCGCGGCGTCCATGGCACGCACGAACCGTTGCGTGCGAGGATCCCTGGGATTGTCTAGGACCTGTTGGGGGCTTCCCTCTTCAATGATCACACCGTCGGCCATTAGGACGATCTTGTCGGCTACGTTGCGGGCGAACCGCAGCTGATGGGTGGCGATAATCATGGTCAGTCCTGTGTTACGGGCAAGATCTGTAATCACCTTGAGAACTTCGGCCACACGTTCCGGGTCCAGGGCGCTCGTCGGTTCATCTAGCAGCAGGGCTTTCGGGCGGGGGGCAAGCGCCCTGGCTATGCCTACGCGTTGTTTTTGCCCGCCGGAGAGCTGATCCGGGTAGTGGTCAATTCGATCGGACATACCCACCTGGCCGAGAAGTCCCTCGGCGCGCTGGGAGGCTTCCTCGTTGCTGTACCCGTAAACCCAGCGCAGTGGGCCAGCGATGTTCTCCCGGACGCTGAGATGCTCGAACAGCTCGAAGTTCTGAAACACCATGCCGACGCCGGCCTCGACGCGCTGTTCGGCTGCACGTCCTGCCGAAATTCGCTGTCCCTGGTGGTAGCCCACAGTGACCTCGTTGACGCGGATCTGTCCGTCGTCAATCGTCTCAAGGTGGTTAATGGTGCGAAGCAATGTCGACTTCCCGGATCCGCTGGGCCCCAGCAGTGCGACTACCTCGCCCTGCTGGACGGCCAGGTCGATGCCCTTGAGCACCTGCAAGTCCTTTGAGTAGGACTTGGTGACATTCTCGATGCTGATCATCGTGGATGGCCCATCCTGGCTGCGAAGCGCGAGGTCGGAGACCTCCGGCAAATCCTCCGGGACCATGATGTCGCTCTCATCTGTGGTTTCCTTGTCCTTCGTCTGTGGAGGCACGCTCATTGTTGAGCGGCTCCACGGCAGGCGCAATGGAGGACGACGTCGGGTCACGGCGGCCTCCACCCCCAGCTGGAGCACTGTGATGGCTGCAGTGAGGAGCAGGTACATCACCGCTGCGGCGAAGTAGATGGAGAAATAATCAAAGGTGGAGGAAGCTAGTTGTTGGGTGCGGAGAGTCAGTTCGGGGACCGCGATGACTGAGGCTAGGGCGGAGTTTTTCATGGTCGCGACGACTTCATTGCCAAGGGCGGGGATCGCCTGACGGAACCCCTGCGGGGCAATAATGCGCCGCATCAAAGTGGGCGGCTTCATGCCCAGTGCCCGTCCGGCGTCTTTTTGTCCCTTGCCTACTCCGAGCACTCCGGAGCGGAAAATGTCGGCGAAAAAGGAAGCCTCGTTCAAAGCGAGGGCAATCACGCCCGCTTGCAGGGGGCTGAAAGTGATGCCTGCTTGGGGCAGCGCCGTAAAGACGAATACCAGTTGCAAGATCAGCGGGGTGCCGCGATAGAGAGTGGTGTAGGCCCGGGCGATCATCGCCACTGCCCGCCACGGCGAGAGCAGCATTGCCGCGAGGACGAAGCCGATCGCGGCACCGCCGATTGATGCGCCCACTGTTAGCTGCAGGGTGAACCAGAGCCCGCCCCAGAGGTACTCAAAAGTGAGGTAGTGGAGGAAGTCAGTCATGGTCAGCCCACGGAGAGGATATTCGGCTCAGCGACATGATTAGCGTCAAGCTCCCAGCGTTCAGCTAGTTCCTCCTGAAGGCCGTTCTCCTGAATAACCATCAAGGCTTCCTGGACAGCGTCGCGGAAGTCGTGCTCGCCCTGCGGGACACCAATGGCAATTTCGTAGTCGAGCATGACGGTCTCGGCGGAGTCGAGCTCGTCAGGATGTTCGGCAATGAAACGGTTCACCGTGTTGACGTCGTTCATGTACGAATCGGCCTGTCCCGAACGCACGGCTTGAACACAGTCTGCCGCCGCGTCGAAAAGGAGGAGTTCAGGCGCCGGTTCGCCGATTTCCTCACAGTCTGGGCCCACGGCCTCCACCAGGGGGACTTCTACATATCCTCGGTTCAGAGCGACTGTCGTCCCACAGAGGGATGTGTCGATACCGGTGATGTCCTCAGGGTTTCCGTCTCCTACCAGGATGCCGTCATAGACGTGGGAGTAGCTGATGAAATCAACGCCGCCCTCAGCTCGCTCCTCAGTGGCGTAGAGGTTGGAGAGGATCCAATCCGCCTGGCCACTGTCCACCGTCGGGATAAGTTCGGAGAAGCCGACTGAGAGGTAATCCACCTCAAACCCCAAACAAGCGCCGACAGCTTCCCCGAGGTCGATGTCGAAGCCTTCGTATTCGTTGGGGTTGTCATCGGAAACAGTCGCGTACCCGGGGACGTGGGGGTTTAGGGCGTTGGTCCTTGTTTCCCCCACCAGGTCGGGGTTGTCTTCGCGCAACTGTTCACACTCGTCGCTGCTCACCAGATCTTCGTATGGGCCTTCATAGTCGGCGGCAGATTCAGCGTCCCCTCCACAGGCGGCAAGGGTCAGGACAGTTGCAGCGAAGGTTGCACTGGCAGAAACCAGAGTCTTGTAGCGCATCGTGTTCTCCTAGGCGTAGGTGCGAGCTTTTAGTTCACTTGGTCAGACCAAGTTGTGAAGAAGCTAGCACTGCAAAATGGTGATATAGGTGACTTTTCGATCCTGAAACTAAGATTTAACGAGCTCGAAACGAATATTGGTCCATTGGTCAGCCCAAGCGAACCTTTGGTACTTTTGCGGTGTAAGTGGAATCACATCAGAGTGAGGAGTCCCCGCGTGGCTGAGGCACATATCCCGCCATTGGCGTTTCGAAGCCAGAACGTGGCAGTCATGCTGGCGGCCCACCTTGAGAAGCTGATCGCCACTGGAATCCTGGCCCCAGGTGCAAAATTGCCAGCGGAACGCGAGCTGGCTAAGACTCTTTCCGTATCGAGAGCTTCTCTCAGAGAGGCGCTTTACGACCTCGAAGCCAAGAATCTGGTGGAGCGTCGTCCCGGACGGGGTACTCATGTGGTTGAGCAGGGAAGCCATGTTCAGGCATTGCAGGATCTCTCCTCCAGCCGATACGGGCAAGACAGCGCCGCGGAGCTTCGGAGGTTGGTCGAACCATCTGTGGCCGCTCTCGCCGCCCAGCGGGCAACCGAGTCGAACTTGGTGCAGTTGCGGGATGTGATTGATCGAAGCCGGCATGTACGTACCGCCGCGCATTCCCTAGAGTGCGATCGCGAATTTCATCTGCTCCTGGCGCACGCAACCTTCAACCCCTTGATTACTACGTTGCACAGCATGACCACGGAATGGACCATCGAGCTGCGGACACATTCGCACACAACCCAAGAGGGACGTTCGTCCTCGCTGAGAGGACATGAGGAGATCCTGGCTGCAGTGGAAGCGCATGATGCGGGTGTAGCAGCGGAAGCTATGCGGCGTCACTTGGACGAGGTGAGATCGCTCATCGCCGAAGAAGTCCCTCCAACAGGGGGCGCCGCCTGAGGCGCTCGCAGTGCTAGCTGATCAAGGAGCTGTGGACCTATGGGGAGAGCCGGCTGGCCGTCCGATTCGTGTATGAGTGGCACGACGCCGCAGGGAGCTGGTTCCGCTCGCATGGCAACGAGAACTGGGAGTTGGCGGGCAACGGGCTGATGCAGCGTCGGGTCGCTTCGATCAATGATCAGGCCATCCGTGAGAAGGACCGGCTCTTCCGCTGGCCCTCCGGTCCGAGGCCGGCTGATCATCCCGGACTGACAGAGCTTGGCCTCTGACTGTTCTCCACAGTTTCCCCGTGCGGAGTAGCGCGAGGCGTGCGGGTCGGGCTAGTCTCATGCGAACGCCGGGGAACGGAGGGGTTTCTGCTCCCGGGCGGCACGAACGGAACTTTTGGACGGAACGGACTTTCCTGTGCTTCCACGCACCCTCAGCACAGCTGTGCTCACTGCCAGCACCTCAGCCCTGACATTCCTGCTCCTCACCGCCTGCGGCGGTGAGGCAGAAACGAGCGAGGCGGCCTCCTCAGCAGAGCCCGACGCCGATACCTCAGAAGCACCGCAAAGGGACAGCGGAGCGGAGGAAGAGGACGAGGACAGCGCGCCCATCCCAGCCTCCTCAGACGGCCCCGCCCAAAACTGGCCCGAGCCAGAGATCCCTGAGGAAATCTACGAGGAGACCGAAGGGGGAGCGGAGGCCCTCCTTTATTACTGGTGGGAAGTGCTGAACTACGCCCGGAACACGGGAGACACAGACCTGCTTGAACAGTTCTCAAGCGGTGAGTGCATCTACTGCCAACACGAGGTCGACCTCACCCGAGAGCTTTACGACGAGGAGAACGGGTGGTGGGTAAATGAGGCTCCGGCCATCAACAACACATACTCCCGCCTGGAAGACGATGGGGAGTCGTTTTACATCTTCACCCTCGACTCCAAGCCTTTTGAGCTCTATATCGACGGAGAGCACGATTATACGGCGGACGATCCACACACAGATGTCGGTTGGACGGGCTGGGGTGAGTTCAACGGTGAGCACTGGGTGACGAGCGAGCTCCAAATCGTCGACCCAGAGCAGGTTGGGGAGCAGGAGGAAAGCGGATGAGACGGAGGCGCCGGAATCAAAAGCTCCGAGTCCTAGATGCTGGAGTACTTGTGCTCTTTGTTGCATCAGGGGTGTTCTTCATTGCCGAGCCACCTGCACTGGCATCGGGGGAAGTATCGAACTCCTCGGAGACTGACTTCCGCGGTTTCGAAGGAAACCGCAACTTCAGTGTTCGCGGCCAGCAGCGGAACACGGAGCAAACGGAAAGGCCTGGGAGCATCGACAATTCGGAGAGCAGCGTGAGCGTTCCCGCCCTACCGCGTGTGGGAGGTGGCGGGGACTCCCCGGCCCCGATGCATCCCGACGAGTTGGAGTTGTTGTCGTCGAACCCTTGCCTCATTGACGCCACCACTATTGATCATGACTGCATGCAGGCATCCAATGCTGCCTGTGGGCCGTCTTCTGAGAATGATGGGGAAGCGGGCGAAGAAGACACCTTCAACCAGCTTGGATTAGAGCGTCCTATGGTCTCGGGGTGCGCAGCACCCGATGCGCCCTCCGCTGGAGATCCAGAGCTTCCTGATGCCGATGAGCCCGTCGACCCGGCGGTCCTCATTCACTCCGAAGTGGCCGAAGAGTTCGCGCAGCTGACCCTCGACGTCGGTGGGGTGCAGTATGACGCCGACGGACTGGGCTTCGGATACCGGAACCAGCCGTTGAACGTCTTCGTCGACGGAGACGTGGAGACCTTCACGGAGGAGATGTTCGGCTTCGATGTCACCATCCGGGCGATCCCCTCCCAGTTCCGGTTCAACTACGGCGACGGCTCCGGCGACCGGCTCCTGAACACCCCGGGTATGGACCGGGTCGACTACGCAGAGCTCACCGGCCAGCCCACTGACGAGTACATCGAAACCCCCACCAGCCACGTCTACGACGAGACCGGGACCTTCGAAGTCAACGTAACCACCACATACACCGGCGAATACCAAGTGGAGGGAGGACCCTGGATCCCCATCCCCGGCACAGTCACCGCAGAAGCGGACCCGGGCGAATCAGACATCTGGCGGATCAGAAGCGCCCCCGTCTCAGGGGACTGCGAACACTCATCCCAATGGGGATGCGGAGAAGCCTTCGACGGCGAAACGCCGCAGATCTTCGTCGAAAACGGCTGGTGCGAAGAGACCGGCCGCTGCTGAGCGAACCTCAGCCGCCCGCGAAGGGCGGAAGGATGTCCAACCGGTCGCCGTCGTTGATCACACCAGACTCCCGCTTCGCGCGAGTCCCATTGACCAGGAAACTCGACCGCGCACACACCCGCTCCATCGACGGCGCCGAACCATCCCCGGCAGGGAGCATCCCCGGCAGCTGGTCCACAAAATCACCCAACGGCATCGCAGTGCGCGGCAGCGGCAGAGTCAGCTCCTCAGCCCCCGCAGCCTCAGCCGCACCCGCATAAAAACGGACCACCACCGACGTGCCGCGAGCCAGCACCGTATCCGTATGCGCAAACGACTCAGTCATCATCACGGTCTCCTCACTCAGCCGCCGATCGCGCTCATCGAACGCTCCGGACGAGAAAAGCCCTCCCGCTCAAAACCAGGACGAGACGAACCATGCGCCGCAGGCTTCGCCCACATCGCACCCGCCCACCGCTGCGCAACATCATCATCAGACTTGGTGTCATCACGCAGCAGATGCATGAGGTCATACTCCTCCGCGGAGAACAAGCAGCTCATCACCCGGCCTTCCGCAGTCACCCGGGTCCGAGTGCACGCGGAGCAGAACGGCTCCGTCACGCTCGCAATCACACCCACACGCCCCAGCAGCTCACCAGAGCCCTGATCCTGCACATCGAAGCGCTCAGCCGGAGCGCCGTCCCGGTTCTCCTGAGTGGGGGAGAGGTCATACCGCTGAGACAGCAGCGCCCGCGTCTCCGCCGCAGAAACAGTCCCCTCACGCTTCCAATTCTGATCCGCGTCCAAAGGCATGTGCTCAATGAACCGCAGCTCAAAGCCGTTCTCCAAGCACCATGCCAGCAGATCCGCAGCCTCGGCATCATTGATCCCGCGCATCAGCACCGCGTTCACCTTCAACGGAGTCAGCCCCGCCTCAGCCGCAGCGTGCACACCCACCAGCACCTTCTCCAGCTGATCACGGCGAGTCAGCTGCGCAAACGTCTCCTTATGGATGGAGTCCAGAGAAATATTCACCCGATCCAAGCCGGCATCCGCCAAAGCCTGCGCCTTCTTCTCCAGACCGATCGCATTCGTCGTCATCGCGATCGGCAGGTCCGGGTGCTCCGCGCGGATCCCCGCGATCACATCCACCAAATCGTGCCGAACCAGCGGCTCACCACCAGTCAGCCGCAGCTCCCGCACCCCGAAGGTGTCCACGCCGATGCGCACCAGCCGAACCACCTCATCCAAGGTCATCAGCTGATCCTTCTTCAGCCACGGCAGCCCATTCTCCGGCATGCAGTACGTGCACCGCAGATTGCACTTATCGATCAGAGAGATCCGCAGATCTGTGGCCCGGCGGCCGAACTGATCCACCAGCCCCGCCTCAAGCGGATTCGGAGACGCAGGCGGCGGCTCAGCCCCCGGCACCTTCGGCATGATGGATACGCTGGTCTTCATGACAGGCAATTCTACGGGTCCCAGCTCTGCTGAACAGGGGGCAGAGCCGCTCATCGCGCCGGGTGAACACGGGAATGCCGCAGGTCATCACAACAACGCACCACACCGCGCCAGTGTCGAAGAGCACATCCGCCGCCTCGCCGAAGTGCTCAGCACCGCCCTCCGAGCACGGCGAACCGAGACCCTCCCCATCGGCGCCAACAGGCTCGCCGGACGTGTCAGCGCCCAGCGCATCACCGCACCCATGGGCCTGCCCGGGTTCGACAATTCCCAGATGGACGGGTTCGCCCTCCGTTCCGCCGACCTCGCCCTCCCCGAGGCCGAGCTGCCGGCAGCAGGCATCGCCCCCGCCGGCTCCGCGCCCCAGCAGCTCCCCGAACGAACCGCGATCGCGGTGATGACAGGCGCCCCCATCCCCGACGGCGCGGACCTCGTCATCCCCGTCGAGAAGACCCAGGACGGGTTCAAGGACGCGCAGAGAGGCGGAACCGTCCGATTCCACGGGCTGGCCGCCGAGGACCTCGTGGCCGGCACCTTCATCCGTCGCGCCGGCTCAGACATCGCCGCCGGGGACGTGCTCGCGGAGGCCGGGCAGCGGCTGACCCCAGCGGTGCTCGGCGCGCTCGCCGGCTGCGGCGTCGCCCAAGTCCCCGTCCTCGAGCAGATCCGCACCCTGCTGGTCTCCACCGGAGAAGAGATACGCGCCCCCGGTGAGACCCTCAGCCCAGGGGAGCTGTACGACGCCAACGGCGCCCTGCTCACCGGGGTGCTGGAAGAGCTCGGGCACCAGGTCCGCTCCGCGCAGCTGGCCACCGACCAGCCCGAAAGCTTCGGCGAGCAGCTCGACGCGCTCCTCGCCGAGCACCGGCCGCACCTGCTCGTCACCGTTGGAGGCGTCAGCGCCGGCGCCTACGAAGTCGTCCGCCAGACGTTCGGCCAGCGCGGAGTGAGCTTCGGCTCCGTCGCCCAGCAGCCCGGGGGACCCCAAGGCTGGGGCACCCTTCACACCGGCCAGCACCAGACAGGGGTGATCTGCCTGCCCGGCAACCCCGTCTCAGCGGCCGTGTCGCTGGAAACCCTCGTCAGGCCCGCCCTCACCGACGCGGCCCCAGAGACCCCGCCGCAGCGCCGCATCGAGGTCCGCCTCGCCGAACCGCTGACCTCCAAGCTCGGCGTCGCCCAATACCGCAGGGTCACGCTCCGCCCGGGCAACGGCGGCGAGCCCTCCGCCACGCCCGTGGGCGGGCCCAGCTCGCACCTGCTCGGCCACCTCGCCCGCGCCGACGCCCTCCTCGAACTGACCCCCCAGGACACCGACGTTCCCGCCGGCGCCCCCCGCACAGCCCTGCTGCTTCCCGGACGCAGCGCACCATGACCTGGGCGGACGGGCGTCGACGGGGCTAGGCTGGCAGAGTGACTGAACCGCAGCTCTCCCACGTCCGCGAGGACGGCAGCGCCCACATGGTCGACGTCTCCGAGAAAGCCGCCACCTCCCGCACTGCCCAAGCCCAAGCCGTGGTCGAGACCACCGACGAGGTCACCGCCCTCCTCAGCAGCGGCGGGCTGCCCAAGGGCGACGCGCTCGCCACCGCCCGCATCGGCGGAATCATGGCCGCCAAGAAGACCCCCGAGCTCATCCCGCTCTGCCACCCTCTGCCGGTGACCAACGTGACCGTAGACTTGGAAGTCGGTGCGCCAGCCTCCAACGCCGTCACCATCACCTCCCGGGTGAAGACCACAGGCCAGACCGGCGTGGAGATGGAGGCGCTCACTGCCGCCGCGGTGGCCGCCCTGACCCTGTACGACATGATCAAAGCCGTGGACAAGGCCGCCGTCATCACCGACCAGAAGGTCCTGGCCAAGTCCGGCGGCAAATCCGGCGACTGGGAGAGGTCCTGACATGTTCTATGAAGATCACGACGCCGGCGCCCGGGTGATCGCCCCGGTGATCGTCTCCACCCGCGCCGCCACCGGCCAACGCAAGGACGAGTCCGCACCGGTCATCGCCGAGCTCGCCTCAGAGATCGGGTTCGTCTGCCGACCCCCGGTGATCATCCCCGACGGCGAAGGGGTCCTGGCCGCGCTCTCCGAGCTGCTGGTGCAGACCGAGCCGCAGGTCATCGTCACCTCCGGCGGCACCGGCCTCACCCCTGATGACCTCACGCCTGAGTACACGGTCCCGCTGCTGGACAAGGAGATCCCCGGCATCATGGAGGCTGTGCGCGCCCACGGCCGGGCCCAGAACCCGCTGGCCTCCCTCTCCCGGGGGGTCGCAGGGGTGGCCGGCCGCACCGTGGTCGTCAACCTGCCCGGCTCGCCCAAAGCGGTCCGAGAAGGCATGGAGGTGCTCGTCCCGCTGCTGCCGCACCTGTGCGACCAGGTGGCCGACATCCGCGCCCACGACGACTGGGGCAGCAGAACCCCCACCTCCGAGGTGCCCGAAGGAGAAGCGCCCAGCCATGAGTGAGCAGCACGACGCCGCATCCGCTGAGCTGAGCCGAGAAGGTCTTCGCCCCGGGCAGGGGGAGGAGCCCGCCGAGAAGCGGGTGGTGCACACCTCCATCACCGAGGAGACCCTCAGCCCCGCCGAGGCCGAGGCCGCCGCCCTGGATGAGCGGGCCGGTGCTGTGGTCGTCTTCTCCGGCGTGGTCCGCAACCACGACGGGGGGCAGTCCGTCCAGCGGCTCGACTACTCCTCCCACCCCAGTGCTGAGCAGGTGCTCGCCGAGGCGGCCGCCGATATAGCCGCGAAGTTCCCCGCAGTGCGCATCTGGGCCTCCCACCGGGTCGGCCCGCTCACCGTGGGCGACCACGCCCTCGTGGCCGCTGTCGCCTCCGCCCACCGCCAGGAAGCCTTCGCCGCCTGCTCCGAACTGGTGGAGACCATCAAAGCTGAGGTGCCGATCTGGAAGAAGCAGCAGTTTGAGTCGGGAGCTTCAGAATGGGTCGGCCTATAGCGGGGATTCTGCGACCGGGCCCCGGGAAGCCGCGGCAGCGGTTTTCTGGGTGCGCCGCGGGGCGGACGGGGGCTGTAAGCCTCAGCGAAGAGCCCTCCGTGCGTCTTCGACCATCTCTTTGATGGAGCGCCGGGGGTGCCATCCGAGCCGCTGCGCCGCCTTCTCCCCAGAGGCGACCAGCACCGCCGGGTCCCCCGCCCGGCGAGGGTGCTCCACCGCCGGCACCGGGTGTCCGGTCACGACCCGCACCGCCTCAATGACCTCACGCACACTGGTGCCGGTCCCCGTGCCCAGGTTGAACACCTCGTGGCTCCCCGGCTGCGCCGCTTCCAGCGCCCTCACATGCGCGTCCGCGAGGTCCAAGACGTGGATGTAATCCCGGATGCAGGTCCCGTCCGGGGTCGGATAGTCGGTGCCGAAGATCGCCGCGGCCTCGCGCTCGCCGCCGGCGACTTTCAGCAGGTTCGGAATGAGGTGGGTCTCGGGGTCGTGCCGCTCCGCCAGGACTTGACCGTTATCGGGGAACGCCGCGCCCGCCACGTTGAAGTAGCGCAGGCTGACCGCGGCCAGGCTGTGCGCGGCCGCCTCGGCAGCAAGCATGTGATCGATGGCCAGCTTGGAGGCCCCGTACGGGTTGGTGGGCTGGGCAGGCTCCTCCTCGGTGATGTTCTGCACCTTCGCCTCCCCGTAGGTCGCTGCGGTGGAGGAGAACACTATCCGGTCCACACCGGCCTGACGCATCGCATCCAGCAGGTGCAGGGTCTCCACGATATTTCCGTGCCAGTACCGCTCCGGGTGCGCCACGGACTCCCCGACCAGGGACTTCGCAGCAAAGTGCAGAACCCCGTCGAAGCTGTGGTCAAGCACCTGCCCGGCCTCGCTGATCGCCAGCCGGTGCAGCCGTGCCCCAGCTGGAACGCCGTCGTCGTGCCCGGTGCTCAGGTTGTCCAGCACCTCCACAGTGTGCCCGGCCGCCAGCAGCTGGTAGGCCACCACCGATCCGATGTATCCGGCCCCGCCGGTAACTAAGAGCTTCATTCCTGCCATTAAACCCGACGCCGCGGCAGTGAGCGATAAGGTGGCTCGCATGACTACGCAGATCAAGGTCGCTGTGCTCGGGGCCTCCGGAAGGATGGGCTCCGAGGCGGTGAAGGCCGTGGGCGCCGCCGAGGACATGGAGCTGGTCGCCGCCCTCGGCCGGGGGGACTCGCTGCAGGAGGTCCTCGACGCCGGCGCCACCCACATCGTCGACCTCACCGTCCCCGACTCCACTGAGGCGAACGTCCACTTTGCCGTGGAGAACGGGCTGCACGCCGTCGTCGGCACCACCGGCTGGACCGACGAGCGGGTCGCGGCCC
The DNA here is from genome assembly GCF_007994735.1 of Nesterenkonia populi. Classification (NCBI taxonomy): domain Bacteria; kingdom Bacillati; phylum Actinomycetota; class Actinomycetes; order Micrococcales; family Micrococcaceae; genus Nesterenkonia; species Nesterenkonia populi. The sequence goes on from NZ_VOIL01000001.1 coordinate 1,164,545, forward strand.
TCCAATCCAAGCTCGCTGAGCACCCGGACGTGGGGGTTCTCATCGCCCCGAACTTCGCGCTCGGCTCGGTGCTTGCCACTGCGTTCGCCGCCAAGGCTGCCCAGTACTTCGAATCCGCGGAGATCGTCGAGCTGCATCACCCCTATAAGGTGGACGCCCCCTCCGGCACCGCTGCCCGCACCGCCTCCCTGATGGGGCAGGCCAGGCGCGACGCCGGAGTGGGTCCCTCCCCGGACGCCACCGAGTCCGACCCGGGCGGGGCTCGCGGGGCCGTCGTCGAGGATGTCCACGTCCACGCGGTCCGTCTGCGCGGACTGGTGGCCCACCAGGAGGTGCTGCTCGGCTCTGCCGGCGAGCAGCTGAGCATACGGCACGACAGCTTCGACCGTGCCAGCTTCATGCCCGGGGTGCTCCTCGGGCTGCGCAAAGCCGCGGAGCACCCCGGCCTGACCCACGGGCTCGACGGCTACCTCAACCTCGGCCTGTGAAGGAAGGCGCACGATGAAATCGAAGTTCTGGACCTTCCTGATGGTGGGGCTGCTGGGGATATTCCTGGTGGCCTCCTGGCTCATCGGCATCCGGTTCCTGCGGACCGGTGACGTGACCGCGCAGCTCATCGGTGCCGGCACCATCGCCCTGACCCTCATCGGCTCCTGGGTGCTGTTCCGAGAGATCAGCTTCGGCCGCGGCATCGAACGCCTCGGCAGCCAGCTCTACCAGGAGGGCGGCCTTCCGGAGGACACCGTGGAGCGATCCCCCGGCGGGCGGGCAGATCGCGCCCAGGCCGACAAGCAGTTCGAGAAGTACAAGGCCCAGGCGGAGGCCAAGCCGGACGACTGGCGCTCCTGGTTCCGCCTCTCCATGGCCTACGACACCGCCGGGGACCGCTCCCGTGCTCGCCAATCGATGCGCAGAGCCATCGACATGGAGCGTGCCGAGCGCACACGTCAGCGCTGAGCTGATCCGGGACTCAGCCGCCTTTCTCCGGCCGTCTAGGGCTTCGGCCCCGCCACGGCCGCAGCGACGCCGGCTGTGGCGGCCTCGAGGGGACCGCGCCGGTCCAGGAGGATCTTCGCCAGGCCGAGGACGAGGAACGTGATGATGAACCCGGCCCAGAGGATCGGTGGTGTGATGGTCTGCTGGAGGCCCTCGTCGGGGGACCAGACATGCAGCACCAGCAGGTGGCCCACGTAGAGGGTCAGCGGCATGGCCCCGGCTCCGGCCAGCGGCGCCATCAGCCAGGGCAGCGCCTTAGCGAGGAGCAGGCAGACGCCGAGCACCAGCATCGAGGTGCTCAGGGTGTGCACCAGATCAGTCGGTGAGCCCTGGTGCGGGGTGACGAGCCCGAACCAGGCAGGGTGGGTGATGAACGGCAGCAGGTGGTCGTTGGTGTCCAGGGCGCCCTGCACTTCGACCGGGTCATACCCGGAGGCCTGCTGCAGGTGGGCGAAGATTCCCGAATTCTGCACCGTCGCCCATCCGACCAGCCAGGTCGCCGCGGCACCGGCGAGCCCAGCCCCGGCGAGAGCGAGGGCGGTGGAGAGCCTGCGCAGATTCAGCCGTCCGATCGCCATGCCCGCGAAGAAGTAGGCCGGCCACACCAGCAGCGGGTAGTACCCGGTGACCACCAGGTCCAGGACGAGGGTGCCGGGGTCCGCAAAGGTCTCGGGACTGTCGGAGAGGTCCAGGAACGTCGGCGAGTGCCACAGCCGCTCCGGGTGGCTGACGGGGGTCTCGCGCAGCGCGTTCTGCCAGAAGTAGAGGGCCGCCGGCCCCAGCAGCGCGAACCCGGCGGCGATCCCGGCCAGCGCCTTGGCCCCCAGTCGCAGGAACGGCAGCGCGAGCAGGAACATCAGCCCATAGTTGACGAGGATCACCGCCACCCCGTGGCTCATCAGCGCCAGCACGCAGCCGATGAGGATGATCAGCACGGCTCGCACGACGACGCTCCGCCGGGTCCAGGACAGCCTCAGCCGGTCAGTGGTGCTTGAGCTCAGCAGAGCCAGTCCGACCCCGGCGAGAACGGCGAAGAGGGCGGCCGAGCGCCCGGAGAAGACCAGCCCGGCGGTGGACGCGGAGCCGTCCGGGTTCTGGGTGCTGATCACGTGGACGCTCATCATCCCGATCAGCGCGACCCCGCGGGCGGCATCGACGCCCCAGAGGCGTCCGGAGGCTTTCCGGGGGTTGGTGCCGGTGCGAGACATCACACGGGTTACAGTACTTTGTATGACCGCTGACCAGGAGACCACCCGCGAGTTCGACCCGTATCTGGCCGAGGGGCAGGTCAAGCACCCCGACCAGACGGATCCGCACTTCGGGCACCTGCTCACAGCGATGGTCACCCCGTTCACCGCGGATGACCGCATCGACTTCGAGGCCTTTGAGGCGCTCGCGCACAAGCTCGTCGAAGAGGGCAACGACTCCCTCGTCGTCTCCGGGACCACCGGGGAGACCTCCACCCTGGAGGACTACGAGAAGGCGGACCTGGTCCGCGCGGCGAAGTCCGCGGTGGGGGACAGGGCCAAGATCATCGCCGGCACCTCCACCAACCACACCAGCCATGACCTCGAGATGGCGGCGAAGGCCGAGCGTGCCGGAGCGGACGGCCAGCTGGTGGTCACCCCCTACTACAACAAGCCCTCCCAGGACGGTGTGCTGGCCCACTACAGGGCCGTCGCCGATGCCGCAGACCTGCCGCTGATGATCTATGACATCCCCGGCCGCACCGGCATCCCGATCGCCACCGAGACCATCCTGAAGCTCGCCGAGCACCCGCGGATCATGTCCCTGAAGGACGCCAAGAACGACATCACCGCCACCACCGAGGTGCTCACCAAGACCGAGCTGGAGATCTACTCCGGAGACGACCAGAACGTCCTGGCCTGGATGGCCATGGGTGCTGCCGGCGTCGTCTCGGTGACCAGCCACGTGGCGTCTCCGACTTTCCGCCGGATGATCGACGCGCTGCTGAACTACCAGCTGAAGGACGCCCGCATCGCCCACGGCGAGCTGGGCCCGGTCATCCGTGCGCTGATGACCCGCGTGCAGGGCGCGGTCTCCTCCAAGCTGACCCTGAACTGGATGGGCTTCCCCATCCGCACTGACGTTCGCCTGCCCCTGGTGCAGGCCAATGAGGCTGAGCAGAAGCTCATCCTCCACGATCTGCGTGAGGCCGGCTGGCAGCTCTGAGCTGCCCTCAGGCCCTCGTTCCTACAGACCCCAAGGAGTCGCCCGTGACGCCCGAAACACTTCTCACCCCGCCCAAGCTGAAGAACGGCACCATGCGCATCGTCCCGCTCGGCGGGCTCGGCGAGGTCGGCCGGAACATGACGGTCTTCGAGCTCCACGGCAAGATCCTGCTGGTGGACTGCGGAGTGCTCTTCCCGGAGGAGGAGCAGCCCGGGGTTGACCTGATCCTGCCGGACTTCAGCTACATCGAGGACCGTCTCGACGACGTCGTCGGCCTGGTGCTCACCCACGGCCACGAGGACCACATCGGCGCGGTGCCCTACCTGCTGCGCAAGAACGACCAGATCCCGATCATCGGTTCCAAGCTGACCCTGGCGCTGATCGAGGCGAAGCTCGCCGAGCACCGGATCAAGCCCTACACGCTCACCGTGGAGGAGGGCGACGTCGAGAGCTTCGGCCCGTTCGAGTGCGAGTTCGTCGCCGTCAACCACTCCATCCCGGACTCCCTCGCCGTGTTCATCCGCTCCGAGGCCGGCAGCGTGCTCCACACCGGAGACTTCAAGATGGACCAGCTGCCGCTGGACGGCCGCATCACCGACCTGCGTCACTTCGCACGGCTGGGGGAGGAGGGCGTGGACCTCTTCCTCTCCGACTCCACCAACGCCCACGTGCCCGGCTTCACCGCCCCGGAGAAGGACATCGGGCCGGTCATCGAATCCTACTTCCGGGATTCCGAGCGCCGGATCATCGTCGCCTCCTTCGCCTCCCACATCCACCGGGTGCAGCAGGTGCTCGACGCCGCCCACAAGCACGGCCGGAAAGTCGCCTTCGTGGGGCGTTCGATGGTCCGGAACATGGGGATCGCCGCGAAGCTCGGCTACCTGGATGTGCCGGAGGGCCTGCTGGTCGACATCAAGAAGGTCGACGACCTGCCCGACCATAAGCTCGTGCTCATGTCCACCGGCTCCCAGGGGGAGCCGATGGCCGCCCTGTCGCGCATGGCCAACGGCGACCACCAGATCCAGGTCGGCGAGGGCGACACCATCATCCTCGCCTCCTCCCTGATCCCCGGCAACGAGACCAGCGTCTACCGGGTCATCAACGGCCTGATGAGGACCGGTGCCGACGTCGTGCACAAGGACAACGCCAACGTGCACGTCTCCGGGCACGCCTCCGCCGGCGAGCTGCTCTACTGCTACAACATCCTCAGGCCCAAGAACGCGATGCCCGTCCACGGCGAGACGCGGCACCTCATCGCCAACGGCAAGCTCGCCGAGGAGACCGGGGTGCTGCCGGACAGCGTGCTGCTCTGCGAGGACGGCTCCGTCGTCGACCTGCGCGACGGGAAGGCCCGGATCACCGGCCAGATCGAATGCGGCTACGTCTACGTGGACGGGTCCAGCATCGGCGAGATCACCGACACCGACCTGAAGGATCGCCGCACCCTCGGCGAGGAAGGCTTCATCTCGGTCATCACCGTGGTGAACCGCCAGACCGGCAAGATCATCTCCGGCCCGGACATCCACGCCCGGGGCGTGGCCGAGGAGGACACCGTCTTCAAGGGCATCAAGCCGAAGATCGAAAAGGCCCTCACCGAAGCGATCCAGTCCAACAAGGAGCACACCACCCACCAGCTGCAGCAGGTGGTGCGCCGCACCATCGGCTCCTGGGTCAGCCGCAAGCTGCGCCGCAAGCCGATGATCGTGCCCGTGGTGGTGGAGACCTAAGCCGCGTATATACACGTCAAGTCGCCCGCTCCCGGCTAGGTTGGGAGTATGGCGACACGTACTTCCCCCTCGCGGTCGTCCGGACAGAAGAGCTCCTCCACGTCCGGAAAGTCCCGCGCGACGACGTCGAAGAACAAGAAGCAGCAGCCCGCTGAAGAGCAGATGCCGCTTCCTCTGCGCATACTCAGCGCCCTCTGGATGGCAATCGCCACCCCGGTCGGCACGAGCGTGCGCGGAATCGGGCGGCAGGCGAAGATCCACCCCGACGACCGGCGCGACGCCGCCGGCCTGGTGTTCCTGCTGCTGGCCGCGGCGACCGCCGTCGTCGACTGGTGGGGCGCACGCCACTGGGACCACTGGGCCCCGGAGCTGGTGCACCGGCTCACGGCCGGATCCCTGGGGTGGGCGAGCGTCATCCTGCCGCTGGCCCTGCTGATCACCTCAGTCCGGCTGTTCCGCACCCCGCAGGCCCATGACGCCAACGGCCGGGTCGCGCTCGGCCTGGCGATCATCCTCGCTGCGGGCGCAGGCCTGGCGCATCTCGCCGCGGGTCTGCCGAGCATCAACGAGACGTTCGAGCGGGGAGAGTCGGGCGGCTTCGAACAGATGCTGACCTCCGGGGGCGTGATCGGCTACCTCGTCGCCGTGCCGATGGCATCCCTAGTGACTGCATACCCGGTGTGGGTGATCCTCAGCGTGGTGCTGCTCGCCGGCGTGCTGGTGCTCACCGACACCCCGCTGCGCCGCATCCCGGAGCGGATCGACGTCGCACGCCACTACCTGATCGGAGAGTCGGCGCCGCGGCCGGCCCCCGAGGAGGAGCACGAGGACCTGCCCTCGGGCGGAGGCTCCCAGCAGAAGACTGCTGAGTACACCGGGGGCACCCCGACCGCGCCGAAGTCCAAGACGAAGTCGAAGTCGAAGCGACCGGGCTTCTTTGCGAAGATCAGCGACGAGGACGCCTCCGGCACTGAGGCCGCGCACACCCAGGCCACTGAGATCCTCGGCGAGGAGGCCGCCGCTGAGGGAGCGTACGACTCACCGGTGGATGTGGATCCGGCGGCCGAGCCGGCGCCCAAGCCCGGCGCCAAGCGGCCCACCAAGCAGCAGCGGGAGATCCAGGCCGCCAAGGAGGCCGCCGGGCTGTACGACTACGAGGAGATGGTCGGGCAGAAGAAGCCTGCCGGGACTCAGTCCGAGGCCTCGTCCTCCGCCGCATCGATCCCGATGACCAGCGAGCCGGAGAAGCCGGCCCCTGTCACGGACTTCCCCGTGCGCTCCGAGCAGCTCGAACTGGCCGGGGACGTCACCTACACGCTGCCGGACCAGAAGCTGCTGCCGGCCGGTCCCGCGCCCAAGGAGCACACCGCCGCGAACGACGAGATCGTCGAGGCGCTGAACCGCACCTTCGCCCAGTTCAAGGTGGAAGCCCAGGTCACCGGGTTCTCCCGGGGCCCGACGGTCACCCGCTACGAGGTGGAGCTGACCCCCGGCACCAAGGTGGAGAAGGTCACCAGCCTGGAGAAGAACATCTCCCTGGCAGTGGCCTCCAACGAGGTCCGCATCCTCAGCCCGATCCCCGGCAAGTCCGCGATCGGCATCGAGATTCCCAACCGGGACAAGGAAGTCGTCGCACTGGGCGACGTCATGCGCTCCAACGCCGCCCGCAAGACCGACCACCCCATGGTGATGGGCGTGGGCAAGGACGTCGAGGGCGGCTATGTGGTCGCCAACCTTGCGAAGATGCCGCACATGCTGGTGGCCGGTGCCACCGGTGCCGGCAAGTCCGCGTTCATCAACTCGATGATCACCTCGGTGCTGATGCGCGCCACCCCGGACGAGGTCCGGATGGTCATGGTGGATCCCAAGCGGGTGGAGCTCACCGGCTACGAGGGCATCCCCCACCTGATCACCCCCATCATCACCGACCCCAAGAAGGCCGCGGAGGCCCTGGAATGGGTCGTGAAGGAGATGGACAACAGGTACGACGATCTCGCCCACTTCGGATACAAGCACGTGGACGACTTCAACAAGGCCGTCCGGGCGGGGAAGATCCAGCTGCCCCCGGACTCCAAGCGGGTCCTGCGGCCATACCCGTACCTGCTGGTGATCGTGGACGAGCTCGCTGACCTCATGATGGTTGCCCCGCGCGACGTCGAGGACAGCATCGTCCGCATCACCCAGCTGGCCCGTGCCGCCGGCATCCACTTGGTGCTGGCCACCCAGCGACCCTCGGTGAATGTGGTGACTGGTCTCATCAAGGCCAACGTGCCCTCCAGGATGGCGTTCGCCACATCCTCGGCCACCGACTCCCGCGTGGTGCTGGACTCCGTGGGCGCGGAGAAGCTGCTCGGCCAGGGCGACGCGCTCTTCCTGCCGATGGGGGCCTCCAAGTCGATGCGTGTCCAGGGCGCATGGGTCAACGAGTCCGAGGTCCACGCCGTCGTCGAGCACGTGAAGTCCCAGCTGAAGGCTCAGTACGTGGACGACGCCGTGAAGGCGCTGGAGCCCAAGAAGAAGGAGATCGACGAGGACATCGGCGACGACCTCGAGCTGCTGGTGGCGGCCACCGAGCTGGTGGTCACCACCCAGTTCGGCTCCACCTCGATGCTGCAGCGCAAGCTCCGCGTCGGCTTCGCCAAGGCCGGCCGGCTCATGGACCTGATGGAGTCCCGCGGCGTCGTCGGCGCCTCCGAGGGGTCCAAGGCTCGTGACGTGCTGGTCCAGCCGGACGATCTCGCCGAGGTGCTCGCCACCATCAAGGGCCAGGACGCCCCGCAGGACGAGGAGCCCTACAACGGAGACGCCGTCGGCGTGGAGACCGCAGAGTCCGTCCCCCTGGCCGAGCCGCAGGGCGCGCCCGCCCAGGAGCCCCCGCAGGGCGGAACCACGGGGGCCGTCCAGACCGGCGAGGTCCAGGACCTCATCGCTGCGGACCTCGCTGAGCGCACCCAGAAGCTCCCCGAGGTCACCGAGTACTACGACGGGCACGACTCCGAGGGCGACGAGGACGCCTGGGACCTCACCGGCAGACGCTAGTACCCTCAAGTCCATGACCGCACCGAATTCCGGCACTCAGCCACCAGTCCCGCTGTGGAACATCGCCAATGCGCTCACGATGCTTCGCATTGCGCTGGTGCCGGTGTTCGTGATCGCCCTGCTGCTCGACGCCGACGGGCTCGAGCCGCACGAGGGCGCCTGGAGGTGGGCTGCAGCGGCCATCTTCGCGGCCGCGATGATCACCGACAAGATCGACGGGGACCTCGCCCGGGCTAAGAACCTGGTCACCGACTTCGGCAAGATCGCCGACCCCATCGCCGACAAGCTGCTCGTCGGCGCCGCCCTGATCATGCTCTCCCTGCTGGGCGAGCTGCCGTGGTGGGTCACCATCGTCATCCTCGTGCGTGAGCTGGGGATCACCCTGCTGCGCATGTGGATGATCCGCACCCAGGTGATGCCCGCCTCCCGCGGCGGCAAGCTGAAGACCCTCCTGCAGGCGATCGGCCTTCAGCTGATGCTGCTGCCCCTGTCCGTCATCGCCGGGTGGCTCGACACTCTCGCCCTGTGGATCATGATCATTGCCGCCGTCGTCACCGTCATCACCGGCATCGACTACGTGGTCCAGGCGCTGCGGATACGCCGGGCCGCCGCAGGCCCCAAGGAGACTCCATGACCGTCCGGGGAGGAGCCGGAGAGGTCGCCGAGGAGGCAAGCCGCCGCCAAGACCCGGTGGAGCTGGTGCAGCGGTGCGCCCACCGCGGGCTCACCATTGCCACTGCGGAGTCGCTGACAGCAGGCTCGCTGGCCGCCCGGATCGCCGACGTCCCCGGGGCCTCCGCCGTGCTGCTCGGCGGTGTGGTCTCCTACTCCGTCGGCGTCAAGGAGGAAGTCCTCGAAGTTCCCGGCAGCCTGCTGGAGGAGAGGGGAGCCGTCGACGGCGAGGTGGCCGCCTGCATGGCACGAGGCGCAGCCCGCCGCTGCCGGACCGACATCGGCATCGCCACTACCGGAGTCGCAGGCCCCGCCTCGCACGACGGCAAAGACGTCGGCACTGTCTATCTGGGTGCGGCGGTCACCAAAGACGCCGTCGCCCGGCTCGGCATCACCCTGCCCCCGGACTCCGCGCCCCATCAGATCGACGCTGACTGGGTCACCGGCTCGATCCTGCTTGACCTTGCCCCCGACGCCGAAGACGTCGACGACATGCGCGCCCACATCCGGTCCGCCTCCGTAGAGGGGGCTCTGAAGGTCCTCTACGACCTGCTCCTCACCGAGCCGGCCGGCATGACGGGAAGCCAGGAGGGGTAGGGCCTCCCGCTGGAGAGGGTTTCGGGCTAGTGTGGGAACAAGTCAGCCCCCTATCCCGTTGTTCCAGGTCAGTTCGAAAACGATCCGAGTCTCAGCCGCAGCCGCTCAGCAAGGAGTCAGCACATGGTGCGACAGCCAGTCACCGTCAACGGAGTCACCCGGTGGAAGGACACCGAGGAGCAGCTCCCCCACGTCGAAGCGCCGGAGGCCAAGGGCGTGACCATGCGCCAGGAGATCGGTGACGTGCTCCGCAGCATTCGCCAGGAGGAGGGCCGGACCCTCCGCGACGTCTCCCACGGCGCCCGGGTCTCCCTCGGATATCTCTCGGAGGTGGAGCGCGGCCAGAAGGAAGCGTCCTCCGAGCTGCTCGCCTCCATCTGCGCAGCTCTGAACGTCCCGCTGGCCGTCATGCTCTTCCAGGTCGCCGAGCGCATCGCCGTCGCTGAGGGTGTGACCATCCCCGACACTGTCCCCGCAGAGTTCCAGCAGGAGTTCAGCACCGACGAGCTCATCGGTGCGTGAGTCCCGGTTCTGGTCACTCATGGAGGGTGAGTTCGGCGAGGGCTACGCCCACGTGCTCGCCGGAGAGCTGGTCATCAGCGAGTACCAGCTGACCGCCAGGCAGGCGCTGGAGGCCGGTGTGCAGCCGCGACAGGTATGGGCCTCGCTGTGCCTTCAGCAGGATGTCCCCGAAGAGCGTTGGCTGGGACGGGACATCACGCCCAAGAGGGGCTGAAGGTCCGGGCATGCACGGCGTGTTGGTTCGAACATATATTCGATGTGGGGCTAGAGTCTTGCACTGAGGGTAGTCGCAGTCGGCGCCACGCCGAACGGCCCGCAGTCCAGGCAGTGTCAGAAGGCATGTCAGAGGCCGGTCATAGTGTCGACTGCGTACCGACAGACCACAACCCGTGAGGTGAACCATGGCAGCAAGTCCTGACCGCGAGAAGGCCCTGGAAGCGGCCCTGGCCCAGATCGACAAGCAGTACGGCAAGGGCTCAGTGATGCGCCTGGGCGATGAGACCCGGGCCCCCATCGAGGCGATCCCGACCTCCTCCATCGCTATGGACGCCGCACTGGGCATCGGAGGATTCCCCCGGGGCCGTGTGGCGGAGATCTACGGCCCGGAGTCCAGCGGCAAGACCACAGTGGCGCTGCACGCTGTGGCCAACGCTCAGAAGAACGGGGGCATCGCCGCGTTCATCGATGCGGAGCACGCTCTGGACCCCAGCTACGCCGCGAAGCTGGGTGTGGACACCGACGCTCTGCTGGTGTCCCAGCCCGACACTGGTGAGCAGGCTCTGGAGATCATGGACATGCTGGTCTCGTCCGGCTCTCTGGACATCGTCGTCATCGACTCGGTGGCCGCACTGGTGCCCCGCGCGGAGATCGAGGGCGAGATGGGTGACTCCCACGTGGGCCTGCAGGCCCGCCTGATGTCTCAGGCGCTGCGTAAGATCGCCGGCCGTCTGGCCCAGACCAAGACCACCGCGATCTTCATCAACCAGCTGCGTGAGAAGGTCGGTGTCTTCTTCGGCTCCCCTGAGACCACCTCCGGCGGCAAGGCCCTGAAGTTCTACGCCTCCGTGCGTGTGGATGTTCGCCGCATCGAGACCCTCAAGGAGGGGACCAACGCGGTCGGCAACCGGACCCGCGCCAAGATCGTGAAGAACAAGATGGCCCCGCCGTTCAAGCAGGCCGAGTTCGACATCCTCTACGGGGAAGGCATCTCCAGGGAGGGCGGCCTGATCGACGTAGGGGTGGAGAACGGCCTGGTGAAGAAGTCCGGTGCCTGGTTCACCTATGAGGGCGACCAGCTCGGCCAGGGCAAGGAGAAGGCCCGCCAGTTCCTGAAGGACAACCCGGACCTTGCCGATGAGGTTGAACGCCGCATCAAGGAGAAGCTCGGCATCATCAAGCCTGAAGGTGAGGAAGAGGCGCCTGAGCTCAAGGCCGTCTGACACGCCTGCGGGCACTGAATGGGCACTCCTCGGCCCAGCACATCGCAGGCCAGATCAGACGGGAGGCAGATGAACGACAAGATTGAAGAGCTCCGACAGACTGTGGAGAAGCTGGAGTCCGGAGAGATTCGCTCCGACCTCTTCCACGGGGAGGCCGCGGAGGCTCCTGCCGGTTCCGGGAAGGGGAGTCGGCAGGAGCCTGCAGCAGCTGAGGGCTCCGGCTCGGAATACTCCAAAGCTCGGGCTGCGGTCCTGCGAAAGCTGACCGGATCGCCGAAGTCCCGGCACCAGCTCGCTGAAGCGCTCCGGGAGAAGGAACACTCCGAGGAGATCGTCGGGCAGGTGCTGGACCGGATGGAGGAGGTGCAGCTGATCGATGACGCCGCCTTCGCGCATACCTGGGTGCGCACCCGCCACGAGCTCAAAGGCCTCGGGGCCTCCGCGCTCCGCCGGGAGCTGCAGGAGAAGGGGATCAGCCCCGAGGACATCGAAGCTGCTCTGGATCAGCTGACCGTCGAGGACCAGGACGCGGCAGCCCGGGAACTGGTCGAGAACAAGCTGCGCGGCGTCGTCGTGCCCGTCGGCATGGGACCTGAGGACCGCAGCGAGCGGGACAAGCTCACCCGCAGGCTGGTCAACATGCTCGCCCGCAGGGGGCACAGCCCGGGAACCGCTTTCAGCATCGTCCGGGATGCCCTGGACACCCGCGCCGCGTAGAATCCGCAGGACACCCCGCACCCTTCACGCACCCGCGTACCACGCACCGCAGAGCAGAGCCGATGACAGACACCCTCCTGGACCGCCCCGCACAGCGCACCGGACCCTCCCGCACCTATGAGGTGCGCACCTTCGGATGCCAGATGAACGTCCACGACTCCGAACGGATCTCCGGGCTTCTCGAAGGCTCCGGCTACAGCCCAGCGGAGGACGGCCAGACCCCGGACCTCGTCGTCTTCAACACCTGCGCGGTCCGGGAGAACGCCGACAACCGGCTCTACGGCAACCTCGGCCAGCTCAAGAGCATCAAAGCGGCCCGGGAAGGCATGCAGATCGCCGTCGGCGGCTGCCTCGCCCAGAAGGACCAGAACACCGTCCTGGAGAAGGCGCCCTGGGTCGACGTCGTCTTCGGGACCCACAACATCGGCTCCCTGCCCACCCTGCTGGAACGCTCCCGGCACAACGCTGAGGCTGAGCTGGAGATCCTCGAGTCCCTCGAAACCTTCCCCTCCACCCTGCCGACCAAGCGGGAGACCGTGCACTCCGGCTGGGTGTCGATCTCTGTGGGCTGCAACAACACCTGCACCTTCTGCATCGTCCCCTCCCTGCGCGGCAAGGAGAAGGACCGCCGGCCCGGCGAGATCCTCGCCGAGGTCCAGGCGCTCGTCGACGACGGCGCCGTCGAGGTCACCCTGCTCGGCCAGAACGTCAACACCTACGGCGTCGAGTTCCGGGACCGAGGCGCCTTCGCCAAACTGCTGCGCGCCTGCGGCGAGATCGAAGGGCTCGAACGGGTCCGGTTCACCAGCCCCCACCCGGCGTCCTTCACCGACGACGTCATCGATGCCATGGCCGAGACCCCCAACGTGATGCCGCAGCTGCACATGCCCCTGCAGTCAGGCTCGGACCGGATCCTGAAATCCATGCGCCGGTCCTACCGCTCATCCCGGTTCCTCAGCATCCTCGACAAGGTCAGGGAGCGGATGCCGCGCGCGGCAGTCACCACCGACATCATCGTCGGCTTCCCCGGGGAGACCGAGGAGGACTTCGAGGAGACCATGCGGGTCGTCGAGGAGTCCCGGTTCGCCAGCGCCTTCACCTTCCAGTATTCGCCTCGCCCCGGAACTCCCGCCGCCGAGTTCGAGGACCAGCTGCCCAAGGAGATCGTCCAGGAACGGTTCGAACGCCTCCTCGCCCTGCAGGACCGCATCTGCGCCGAGGAGAACCAGAAGCTCCTGGGCACAGACCAGGAGCTTCTGGTCACCGCCGACTCCGGCAGCAAGTTCGAGCAGACCGGCCGACTCTCCGGACGGGCACCCGACCACCGGCTCGTCCACTTCAGCCTCCCCGACGGCGCCGAGCAGCCCCGGCCGGGAGACTTCGTCACCGTCCCGATCACCCGAGCCGGCAAAACCCACCTCATCGCAGACCCTGAGCCCCACCAGTACAGCCTGCGCCGCTCCCGGGCCGGGGACGCCTGGGACCGTCGGCAGGCTGACTCCTGCGGCGTCGGCACCACTCAGGTCACCGGGGACACGCCCGCCGCCGTCTCCCTCGGGATGCCCAGCATGCGCCCGGCCGGCAGCATCCAGGTCTGAAGCAGCCTGTGACCGCGCCTCTGATCACCGTCGTGGGCCCCACCGCCTCAGGGAAGTCCGGTCTCGCCGTAGAGCTCGCCGAACAGCTCACGGCCGAGGGTGCCCCCGGCGAGGTGATCAACGCCGACTCCATGCAGTTCTACCGCGGCATGGACATCGGCACCGCAAAAGTCACCGCCGAAGAGACGCGAGGGGTGCCCCACCACCTCTTCGACATCCTCAGCATCACCGAAGAGGCCGCCGCCTCCGAGTACCAGCCGCAGGCCCGGCAGAAGATCGCAGAGATTCGAGCGCGAGGGAAGACCCCCATCCTCGTGGGCGGGTCCGGGCTCTACGTGCGCGCCGCCATCGACATCATCGACTTCCCGCCCGCCGACGCCCAGGTCCGTGCCCAGCTGGAACGCGAGCTCGCAGAGCAGGGGAGCGAAACGCTTCGTCAGGAGCTGCGCACCAAGGACCCCGACTCTGAGGCGGTCATCCGGGACGACCGCCGCCTCATCCGGGCCCTTGAGGTCGTGAGGATCACCGGCGGCACCTTCACCGCCTTCATGCCGGAGCACCGCTGCGAGCCCTCCGTGGAGCCGGTGGTACAGATCGGCACGCATGTCGAAAGGCCTGTGCTGCGGGAACGGATCGAGCAGCGGGTCCATCAGATGGTCGAGCACGGCCTGCTCGAGGAGGTCCGTGCCCTCGAGGCCCAGGGGCTCCGGGAAGGAAAGACCGCCTCACGCGCCATCGGCTACCAGCAGTTCCTCAGCGTCCTGGACGGCCGGCACACCCACGAGGAGGCCGTGGAGCAGACCATCAACGCCACCCGGAAGCTCGCTCGCCGCCAGGACACCTGGTTCCGCGCCGACCGGCGCATCACCTGGATCCCCGCCCTGGAGCGCGATGCCGCAGATCAGGCAATGGAAGTCATCGCCGCCGCCCATGGTTAGGTAGACGCATGCAGTTCACCAAGGCCCACGCCACCGGCAACGACTTCGTCCTCCTGGCCGACCCCGCCGGGCAGATGGACCTGGACGCCGGCTTCATCGCCGCATCCTGCGACCGGCACCTCGGCGTCGGCGCCGACGGTCTGATCCGGGCGGTGCCCTCCCACTGGATGGCCAAGGGCCGCCGGCTGCTGGCCGAGCACGAGCTCGTCAGCACCGACGAGGCGCCGGTCTGGTTCATGGACTACTACAACGGGGACGGCTCGGTCGCTGAGATGTGCGGCAACGGGGTCCGCGCCTTCGTCCACTTCCTCGCCGCGGAGGGCCTCGCGGAGCTCGCTGAGGGGGAGGAGCTGCCGATCATGACACGCGCCGGGCTGCGCGCGGTCCGCCGGGTCCCGGAGGGCTACGCCGTGGGCATGGGGGTCTGGTCCTTCATCGACCCGCAGATGGCCGCAGAGCAGGCCAGCGACTCACTGGTGAAAGCCTCCAGCCAGCATGAGCCGCGCCCCGCCCTAAGCATCTCCATGGGCAACCCGCACACCGTCGTCGCGCTGCCGGACGAAGCCTCCCTTGAGCAGCTGAACCTGACCGAAGCGCCCACGGTGGAGCCGCTGCCGCCGCACGGCACCAACGTGGAGTTCGTAGTGCCCGGCAGCCCGCTGGTGCAGCACGGCGTCGGCCAGGTGCGGATGCGTGTGCATGAGCGCGGGTCGGGGGAGACCCTGTCCTGCGGCACCGGTGCCTGCGCAGCTGCGGCTGCCACGCGGGTGTGGGTCGCTGACGACGCAGTGGACACCTGGAAGGTCGCCGTCCCCGGCGGAGAGGTCACGGTGAGCTTCGCCGCCCGGGAGGACGGCGCCGAGGAGGTCACTCTCGCCGGCCCGGCCACCATTGTCTTCACCGGAGAGCTGGTCCCCTAGAGCCTATGGAGATCCCCGCCCTGATCCTTGCCGCACTGCTGCTCACCGCAGGCCTGGTGGGCTCTGCGCGGCGCGCGCTCGGCACCAAGACCGGACTGGGCCGCACCATCGTCTCCTCGGTGCTGGCTGTGGCGAGCCTCTGGCCGCTGGGCCTGCTCTTCGCCCGCCCCCTGGGGCTGGTGGACGCGGACGGCGCGTGGGACGCCGGCGGTCCCTCCCTGCTGGCCGCAGTGCTGCTGGCGCTGCTATGGATCCAGGTGGCCTCCGTCCTGATTCTGGTGACCCTGGAAGCATTGGCTCCGACCGCCTCGGTGCCCTCGCTTCCCCATCTGATCCGCAGCACCTACGCGCGCGCCCGGCGGGCCCGCCGGATCGCCCAGCTGGCCAAGATCGCCTCCTCCTCCGGGCTGACCAGGGTCCTGCGCACCGGCCCCGCCCACCAAGGCTTCGCCGACGCGCTGGTCACGGCGATCAACCGGTCCGGGGTGACATTCGTCAAACTCGGCCAGCTGCTCGCCACCAGGCAGGACCTGCTCCCGGACAGCGTCACCGACGCACTCTCATCCCTGCAGTCCCACGCCTCCCCGGTCCCGCTCGAGCAGGTCCGCAAAGTCATCCGCGACGAGCTGGGGGCAGAGCCGGAGGAGATCTTCGCCAGCTTCACGCCCGAGCCGATGGCCGCCGCCTCGGTCGCCCAGATCCACGCCGCCCGCACCCATGACGGCCGCGAGGTGGCGGTCAAAGTTCAGCGGCCGGCTGCCAGGGCCCAGGTCCGGGACGACATCGCGGTGCTGCAGCACGCCGCGGAGATCGCCGAGCAGCGGTTCGAATGGGCCCGCAGCATGCACCTGACCAGCCTCGTCCACGAGCTGATGGACACCATCCGCCAAGAGCTGGACTACCGGCAGGAGCTGACCAACACCCGGGCGCTGGAGCACGCGCTGAAGGACATTGACCAGATCGGCACCCCCGAGCCCATCGCGGAGCTCACCACCTCGAAGGTCCTGGTGGCCACCCGACTGGCCGGCCTCCCCCTCAGCGAGGCGCGGGAGAGGATCGTCACCCTGGATGAGGACCTGCGTGACCAGCTCGCCGACGACTTGGTCGCCGCCCTGATCGAGGGCATCTTCATCAAAGGGATCTTTCACGCGGACCTGCACCCCGGCAACATCATGCTGCTCGACAGCCAGGAGCTGGGACTGCTGGACTTCGGGTCCATCGGGGTGCTGGACTCCGAGGCTCGGCAGGTGCTCGCCACCCTCATATACGGAATCGTCCACGACGACGCCGTGACCGCCACCAACGCCTTCGTGCTCGGCTTCGACGTGCCGGAGGAGCTCGACCACACCCAGCTGCAGCGCGACATCGGCCGAGAGATCGCCCTGGTGCAGGGCACCCACGACCTCGACGCCGGCCTCTTCGCCCGGCTCTTCGAGCTCGCCCGCACCCACGGAGTCGGGATCCCCGGCGGGGTGACAGCCGCGTTCCGCAGCCTCGCCGCCGTCGAATCCTCCCTGCTGCTGCTCAACCCCCGGATGTCCCTGCTGGAGGCCGCCCGGACCCGCCTGGGCACCATCATGCGGCGCCTGAACTCGCCCGGCCGGCTCGCCTCCCAGGCGATCGGCAGCTCGGCGGTCTCCACCGCGGTCGCCCGACGCATGCCGATGCGGGTCGAGGAAGTCAGCTCCGCGCTCGCCGAGGGGCGGCTCACAGTGGACGCCCGGCCCTTCGCCAGCAGTGACGACCGCACCTGGGTCCGGGGCCTGGTGGATGACGCAATCGGCGCGGTCATCGCCGTCGCCGGCCTGCTGGTCGCCGCCCTGCTGATCACCCGGGAGGGCGGTCCCGAGCTGGTCGGAGCCCTCAGCCTCTATGAGATCCTCGGGATCGGCTTCGCCTTCGGCGGCAGCGTCCTGGCCCTGCGCTCCGTCATCCGGATCTTCCAACGCTCCACCTCCTGATCCCCCGGGCCGTTGGCCCGCGCGCCCTGTGCGGCCTGACACGGCCTGCGCGAAGAGACGCGTCGTGCCCGGCTATCGGGGAGAGGGGAAGAGCCGGCCGACGTCGGCGCCGAGGGTCCGCAGCGCCAGTGAGGTGAAGAGGACGGTCCCGGCGAGCAGAGTGCGGCGCCCCCTCAGGATCTCCTGGAGCTGGGCTGAGCCGGGGGCTTCATGCACCGCCTCCCCGAGGTCCTCCAGCCGGACCCACTCCCACCGCCAGGCCTCCCGGTCCGGGGTGCCGGTGTAGGCCCCGGGCAGCTCCACAAACCTGCGCTCGCCGCCGAAGGGGCCCAGCGTCCTGGTGAAGCCCTCCAGGTCCTTGCCCGGTGGCAAGCAGACCAGCACCTGGTCGACGTCGCCGAGCTCGCCCCGCGCAAAGTCCAGCCCCGAGGCCAGACCCTCCCCGGAGACCGCCGAGTCGATCACGCAGCGCCCGCCCGGGACGTCGTGAACAGAGAGCCGCCCGGGATAGCTGACCGACCGCAGCAGAGCAGGCAGAGCCTCTCCTCGAATGGTGCTTTCGGGCTCGTCTTTCCCGCCCTCACGCATCATTGGAGGAGAAGAAGCATCCTCATGGCCCAGGATGCCCCTCGAAAGCTGCAGGGCGGCAGTGACGCCCGCAGCGGCGTTCTCGCGCTGGAACCCGGAGGGCAGGTGACAGACCAGGGAGCGGGCCTCGCTGCTGACTCGGAGCAGCGTCGTCGCGGCTCCAGCCTGCCGCACCGCTTCTTCCGCATCATCCGACTGCGCCAGGCTGACGCAGAACCGGGTCCGCTCGCTGATCACCCCGGTCTTGTCCCGGGCGACGTCTGCCACCGTCGGCCCCAGGAGATCGAGGTGCTCACCGAAGACCCGGGTGAGCACGACGCCGTCCAGCGGCCAGTGGGAGAGATCGTCCGAGGCCCCGCCGATCCCAGCCTCCACCACGGCCGCCTCCGTCCCGGCCTCCTCGAAGATCAGCATTCCCATCAGCAGGAAGAGGCCCGTGGGTGCGAGGTACCCGGACTCGGCGGTCGCTTCGGGCAGCTTCCGGCGGGCCTCCTCAAGGCGCAGCAGCGCCCGACGCCGGGTGCTCTCCTCCACCACGCGCCCGTCGATCCGGATGCGGTCAGCGTTGCTGAGGATTCCCGGGCTCATCACTGTTCCCACGTGGTGGCCCAGTCCGGCCAGCGCGGCGGAGGCGTATGCGCTCGCGGTGCCTTTGCCCTTGGACCCGACGACTCCGATGACCGGGTGCTGCACCAGGCCGGGGTCATACCGCAGCACGCGCATCAGCTGCCGGGTCCGCCCCAGCGACCGGGAGGAGACGGCCCGCAGCCGTCCCCACTCGGCGAACACCACCGCTTCCTCCAGGTCAGGGAAGGGCAGCGCCTCAAGCGCGGCCAGGGGCCTCATCGCCGCACTCGCAGCAGACGGAAGCCCTTGTCCGTCTCGGGCCGGTCGACGTCGTACCGCTCGCCGAGGGTCGATGCCAGCCACTTCTGCAGCGAATCGGCTCCGAGGTTCTTCTGGACGACGAGCCAGCTCTCCCCGCCGTCGGCGAGGCGCGGCAGCCAGGTCAGCAGAATCTCGTGGAGCACAGCCTTGCCCACCCGGATGGGCGGGTTGGACCAGATGGTGCTGAACCTGGTCTCCGGCGGCACATCCTCCGGTGCGGCGACCGTCACATTGTCCAGGCCCAGAGCCGCGGCGTTCTCCGCGCAGAGCTGCCGGGAGCGGTCGTTGACGTCGACCGCCCACACCCGCGCCTCGGGGGAGCGCATCGCCAGGGTCAGAGCGATGGGCCCCCATCCGCACCCTATGTCCAGCAGATCCCCGGCGGGGGGCGGATCCGGGACGTGCTTGAGCAGCACCGCGGTGCCCTTGTCCAGTCCGCCGGGGGAGAAGATCCCGCCCGCGGTGGAGACAGTGACCTCCCGCCCGTTGAGCACGATGCTGACCTGCTGACGCTCGAAGGGGCCTTCGGGGGAGGACGAGAAATAGTGCGCGGTGCTCACGGGTTGCTAGAGTAGTACGTATGAAGATCTGGGCTCGTACTGCTTTCATCCGCCTTCGCGGCTGAACTGCGCTTTTCAGCACCCTGCTCCCGCCCGGCGCCGTCGGCTGCGGTTGAGCGTCACGCCCAGAGAACTTCCCAAGGACTTTCATGACTGAACAGAACAATCACCCCACTGACGCGTCCATCGATGAGACCATCGCCCGCATCCTGGCGGCCGATGACGCCTCCCGAGAGACCGAAGCCGCTACCTTCAACCAGGCTGAGTCGGACGCCGAGACCGCCCAGGCCAACCGTGACTCCCTGCGCCGTTCAGTGCTGGACGGCCGCGCCCGGGAGCTCGCCGACATCAGCGAGCACACTGAGCACGACGGCGACCAGTTCGACCTGGTCGAGCGCCGGAGCCTGCGCCGAGTCGAGGGGCTGTCCACCGAGCTGGAGGACATCACCGAGGTCGAGTATCGCCAGCTGCGCCTGGAGCGCGTGGTCCTGGCGGGCCTCTACTCCGGCAGCAGCACCGCGGAGGCAGAGCACTCCCTGCGGGAGCTGGCCGCCCTCGCGGAGACTGCCGGCTCCACGGTGCTGGACGGCTTCCTGCAGCGGCGCGCGACCCCGGACCCGGGAACCTTCTTCGGCTCCGGCAAGGCGGAGGAGATGCGTGCCGCGGTCGCTGAGCTGGGCGCGGACACCGTCGTCGTCGACTCCGAGCTGGCCCCGTCCCAGCGGCGCGGCCTGGAGGACATCGTCAAGGTCAAGGTGATCGACCGCACCGGCCTGATCCTGGACATCTTCGCCCAGCACGCCAAGTCCCGGGAGGGCAAGGCGCAGGTGGAGCTGGCCCAGCTGGAGTACCTGCTGCCGCGTCTGCGCGGCTGGGGCGAATCGATGTCCCGGCAGGCCGGCGGTCAGGCCGGCGCCGGCGGGGCCGGAATGGGCTCCCGCGGCCCCGGCGAGACCAAGATCGAGCTGGACCGGCGTCGCATCAACCAGCGGATGGCGAAGCTGCGCCGAGAGATCAGGAGCATGAAGCCGGCCCGGGAGGCCAAGCGCGCCAACCGAAAGCGCAACGCTGTGCCGTCGGTCGCGATCGCCGGGTACACCAATGCCGGGAAGTCCAGCCTGCTCAACCGCCTCACCGACGCCGGTGTGCTGGTGGAGAATGCGCTGTTCGCCACCTTGGACCCCACCACCCGCAAGGCGGTCACCCCGGACGGGATCGGCTACACGCTCTCCGACACGGTCGGGTTCGTCCGGCAGCTGCCCACCCAGCTGGTGGAGGCGTTCCGCTCAACGCTGGAGGAGGTCGCCGAGGCCGACCTGATCCTGCACGTGGTGGACGCCTCCCACCCCGAGCCGGAGGGTCAGATCGCCGCGGTCCGCGCGGTCCTTGCCGAGGTGGACGCCCACGAGGTCGACGAGATCATCGTCCTGAACAAGGCCGACACCGCCGAGGACCACGTCATCGACCGGATCAGACGCCGTGAGCCGCATGTGGCGGTAGTCTCCGCGCACACCGGAATGGGCATCGAGGATCTCAAGCGGCGGATCGCCGACTCGATCCCGCGCCCGAACATTGAGATGCACCTGCTGGTGCCCTATTCCGAGGGGGACGTGGTCGCCCGACTGCACGCCGCGGACGCGGAGATCCTGCACACCGATTACCAGGAGGGCGGCACCCGCCTGCAGGTCAGGGTGCGCGGCCCGCTGGCTGCCGAGCTGCAGCAGTACCGGGTGCAGGACGACGCCGCATGAGCCGGACGGCGGCGGATGCCCCCGCGGCGGGCAGGGAGGCGCAGCAGCTGCTGAGCACCGCCGTGGAGGCGTTCGGGGGCACCCGCCGCGAGGGTCAGGAGGAGATGGCCCGCCGGGTGGCCGGGGCCCTGGACCGGGGCAAGCACCTGCTGGTGCAGGCCGGCACCGGCACCGGCAAGTCGCTGGCCTACTTGGTGCCCGCCGTCGCCCATGCTGTGCAGGCGGAGAAGCCGGTGATCGTCTCCACGGCGACCCTCGCCCTGCAGGCGCAGATCATGGGTCGGGACCTCCCGCGCCTGCTGGAGAGCCTCGAACCAGAGCTGGAGCGCCCGGTGGAGGTGGCCCTGGTGAAGGGTCGCGCGAACTACCTGTGCAAGCAGAAGCTCGCCGGAGGCTTCCCCGAGGGGGACGACGACGCTGAGGCGCTGTTCTCCGTCGCGGCTGAGCCCAGCGGGGGCGTGACGACCTATGAGCCCACCTCCAAGCTGGGCAAGCAGGTGGTGATGCTGCGCGAATGGGCGGAGAAGACGGAGACCGGCGACCGCGACGACCTGCCCGAAGGGGTCACCGACCAGGCATGGCGGCAGGTTTCCGTCAACGCGGTGGACTGCCTGGGCCGGAAGTGCCCGATGGTGGAGGAGTGCTTCACGGAGCAGGCCAGGGCCCAGGCCGCTGACTCCGACATTGTGGTCACCAACCATGCGATGCTGGCCATCGACGCCTTCGAGGGCCTGGAAGTCCTGCCGGAGCATGACGCCGTGATCATCGATGAGGGGCACGAGCTCGCTGAGCGGGTGACTTCTGCAGTG
The DNA here is from genome assembly GCF_007994735.1 of Nesterenkonia populi. Taxonomy (NCBI): domain Bacteria; kingdom Bacillati; phylum Actinomycetota; class Actinomycetes; order Micrococcales; family Micrococcaceae; genus Nesterenkonia; species Nesterenkonia populi. The sequence goes on from NZ_VOIL01000001.1 coordinate 1,186,460, forward strand.
ACGGTGCACCTCTCGGCGGCCATGATCCAGGCCGCGGCCTCCTCGGCCCGCCGGCACACGGCGATCCGGGTGGAGCCGCTGCAGGACGCCGCGGCTGCGGTGGGCGCCGCCTTCGACGGGATCGAGGACGGACTGCTGAACAAGACGCCCGGCAAGCCGACGGGGCTCCGCGAGCGGCAGCTCTCCGCGGTCCAGGCCGCCCGTGACGCCGCCAAGACCGCCCTCTCCGACTCCAAGCCCGCGGGGGACAGCACCGCCGGCGAGGCTGAGGCCGGAAGGACTGCCGCACGTGCCCGGCTTCAGGCGGTCTACGACGTCGCCAACCGCATCCTCCAGGCCGACGAGACGCCCGACGTCGTCTGGCTCACCCGGCCCGGAACCTTCACCCCCGGCCAGGGCTACACCCCGGCGGACCCGACCGAGCCGCCGCTGATCTACGTGGCGCCCACCACGGTGGCCGAACGTCTGCGGGAGGGGCTCTTCGGCACGCGCACGGTGGTGCTGACCTCCGCGACGCTGGCGGTGGGAGGCAGCTTCGACCCTGTGGCCGGGCAGCTGGGGCTCTCCGGCCCGAAGGCTCCGGGCTGGGATGCGGCGGATGTCGGCAGCCCGTTCGACTACCCCAAGCAGGGAATGCTGTACGTGGCCAAGCATCTGCCGGCCCCCTCGCTGAATACTCAGCACGCCCAGAGGGAGGAGCTGGGCCGGCTCATCGAAGCGTCCAAGGGTGCGACGCTGGCCCTCTTCTCCTCCCGCCGAGCCGCGGAGGAGGCCGCGGCGCAGCTCCGGGAGCAGCTGGACGTGCCGATCCTCTGCCAGGGCGATGCGACGATGTCTGCCCTGGTGCGAGAGTTCGCAGAGGACCAGGAGACATGCCTGTTCGGGACGATGTCTCTCTGGCAGGGGGTGGACGTTCCGGGGGAGTCCTGCCGCCTGGTGGCGATCGACCGGATCCCGTTCCCGCGCCCGGACGACCCGCTGATGAACGCTCGGAGCCAGGAGGTCGCACGGTCCGGCGGCAACGGGTTCATGGCGGTCTCCGCGGCGCACGCCGCGGTGCGCCTGGCGCAGGGCGCGGGGCGGCTGATCCGCACGCAGGAGGACCGGGGAGTGCTGGCGGTGCTCGATTCCCGGCTGGCCACCAAGCAGTACGGCAGCTACCTCAAGCAGTCCATGCCTGACTTCTGGGCCACCACCGACAGCAGTGTGGCGCAGGGCGCCCTCCGTCGGCTGTCCGGCTCAGGCTAGCCTCCGTTCGGGCTGCGGAGCCGAGTGCATCGCCCCTAGAGGCTGCGCAGGACGGTGACGACCTTGCCCATGATGGCGGCCTCGTCGCCGAGGATCGGTTCGTACTGCCGGTTCTGCGGGAGCAGCCACTGGTGGCCGTCCCGCCGCTTGAGGGTCTTCACGGTGGCCTCCTCGTCCAGAAGCGCCGCGACGATGTCCCCGTTGTCGGCATCGGCCTGGCGGCGCACCACCACCCAATCGTCCTCGAAGATTCCGGCCTCGATCATCGAGTCGCCGCGGACCTGCAGCATGAACAGCTCGCCCTCTCCGGTGAGCTGCCGCGGCAGGGCCATCACGTCCTCCACGTTCTGCTCGGCGAGGATGGGCCCGCCGGCGGCGATCTGTCCCACCAGAGGCACCTGGGAGACGCGCGAGTCGACCTGCTGCCGGTAAGCGTCGAGGTCGACGACGCCGGAGGGGTCCTCGCGCACCTCGGGGGCGTCTGCGGCTGAACCGGCGGGGCCGTCTGCGCTCACCGGCTCGGCGAGGGGGCGGCCGGAGGAGTCGCGGAGCACCTCCATCGCCCGAGGCCGCCCAGGATCGCGGCGGATGTAGCCGAGCTGCTGGAGCCTGCCCAGCTGATGGGTGACGGAGGAGAGGGAGGCCAGGCCGCAGGCGTCGCCGATCTCTCGCATGGACGGCGGATAGCTCCGCTCGGCCAGCGCCTCCTGGATGATGTCGACGATCCTCCGCTGCCGCTCCGTCAGCGATGCCGCGTCATTTTCCATGTCATACCCCCGCAGTTGGATGGTCTGTGTCTTCGAGCGCTCTCGAATGCTGGTTCGAAGCCTACGGGAGTTCGGACACAGTTTCCATCATTGTGTTCGATTCGAGGTAGAAGCTATCGAAGATGTGTGCTAAAAATAGAACAGATGTTCGAATCGACGTTCGAGCTCACTACAGGAGGACACCATGACCAGCACCGCATCGCAGACTTCGGGCATCCAGCTGACCCGCAGGGGGCGGCTCGTGCTCTTGGGCCTGCCCTCCATGCTTGCTGCTGCGGCCTTGGCGGCCCTTCTCCTCTTCGGCCTGTCGGGCCTGACGAACCAGGCCCAGGCCTCTTCGCAGGAGGTCTCTGGGGTGGAGGCTGTGGAGGTCACCGTCGCACCGGGGGAGACTCTGTGGGAACTGGCCCAGCGGGCTGAGTCGCAGGCTCCGGTGCAGGAGACCATCACCCGCATCGCGGAGATCAATGACTTGGATTCCTCCCAGGTGGAGGCGGGACAGACCCTGTACCTGCCTGCTGCTCAGTAACGGACACCCTGCCTGACCGCTCGGCCATAGGATGGAGCGGTGACTGACGCTCAGAGTTCGAATGCACGCGCTGACCGCCTGGCCGCACTGCCCATCCGTGAGGAGCTGAAGGGGCAGCAGCCCTATGGCGCTCCTCAGCTGACCGTGCGGGCGATGCTCAACGTCAACGAGACCACGCATGAGGTGCCCGCCGACGTGGTGGACGCCATCACCAAAGAGGTGCGCGTGGCCGCCGCGCAGATGAACCGGTATCCGGACCGCGAGTTCACCGTTCTGCGGGAGAAGCTCGCAGACTTCCTCAGCAGGGACCTGCCGCAGGCTCACTTTACCGCGGAGCACATCTGGGCGGCCAACGGTTCCAACGAGATCATGCAGCACCTGCTCCAGGCCTTCGCCGGCCCGGGCCGGTCCGTCATGGCCTTCCCTCCCACCTATTCGATGTACCCGCTGTATGCCCGGGGCACCTACAGCGACTACATTCCCGGCACCCGCAACGAGGACTACACGCAGTCCGCCGAGGATGTCGCTGCGCAGATCCGCGAGCACCGGCCGAACGTCGTCATCCTCACCTCGCCCAACAACCCCACCGGCACCGCTCTGGACCTTGATGTGGTGCGGGCCGCCTATGAGGCCGCGGCCGAGTCCGCGACCATCGTGATCGTGGATGAGGCCTACGGTGAGTTCCGCCAGCCCGGCGTGGCCTCAGCTCTGGAGCTTCTGGAGGGCCGCCCCCGGCTCGTCGTCACCCGCACCATGTCCAAGGCCTTCGCCATGGCTGGGGGCCGGCTCGGATATCTCGCCGCAGCGCCGGAGATCACCGACGCACTGCGACTGGTGCGTCTTCCCTACCACCTGTCGATCTACACCCAGGCGGCAGCCTGCGCCGCGCTCGATCACGCCGAGAGCCTCATGGCCAATGTGGAGAAGATCAAGGTTCAGCGGGACCGGATCGTCGAGGAGCTCACCGCCATGGGTCTGGCACCCAGCCCCTCGGACGCCAACTTCGTGTTCTTCGGAGGCCTCGAGGATGAGAAGGCAGTCTGGCGGCACCTGCTTGACGACGGAGTGCTGGTCCGTGACGTCGGCATCGCCGGCCATCTCCGGGTCACTGCCGGCACCGAGGAGGAGACCACCCTTTTCCTCGACTCACTGCGCCGCTCACTGGGCCGTTAGACTGGAGGACCTATGGGAGCTGAACTGATTGAGGGCCGCGTCGCCCGGATGGAGCGCACCACCAGCGAGTCGCAGGTGAGCGTGCGCATGGACTTGGACGGCACCGGCACCTCGAACATCTCCACCAGCGTGCCCTTCTACGACCACATGCTGACTGCGCTCAGCCGGCACTCCCTCATCGACCTGGATGTCCAGGCTCAGGGCGACACCCACATCGATGTCCACCACACAGTGGAGGACACGGCCATCGTCCTCGGCGAGGTCCTGCGCGCCGCACTGGGCGACAAGCGCGGCATCCGCCGGTTCGGCAGCGCCATGGTCCCGCTGGACGAGGCTCTCGCCCAGGCGGTCGTCGACGTCTCCGGCCGGCCCTACCTGGTGCACTCGGGGGAGCCCGACGGCCAGCAGTACCACCTCATCGGCGGGCACTTCACCGGCTCCATGACGCGGCACGTCTTCGAAGCCATCACCCACCACTCCGGAATCTGCCTCCACATGCAGGTCCTCGGCGGCCGCGACCCGCATCACATCGTCGAGGCGCAGTTCAAGGCGTTCGCCCGAGCCCTGCGCGCGGCTGTGGAATCTGACCCCCGCACTGACGAGATTCCCTCCACCAAGGGAGCACTGTGAGCACCCTGCCCACCGTCGCTGTCCTCGACTACGGGTCCGGCAATGTCCACTCCGCGGTGCGTGCCCTCGAGCAGGCCGGCGCCGAAGTGGAGCTCACCCAGGACCGCCAGAGGCTGCTGAACGCCGACGGGCTCGTCGTCCCCGGCGTCGGCGCCTTCGCCGCCGTCATGGAAGCTCTGACCTCCACCGAGGCCCCCCGCTGGATCGGTCAGCGCATCGCCGGAGGCCGCCCCGTGCTCGGCATCTGCGTCGGCCACCAGGTCTTCTTCGAGCGCGGAGTCGAGCACGGCATCGTCGCTGAGGGCCTGGGGGAGTGGCCCGGCGAAGTCACGGCCCTGCCTCAGGACGTCGTCGTGCCCCACATGGGATGGAACACCGTGAACGCTCCGGAGGGCAGCGTGCTCTTCGACGGGATTGAGGACGAGCGGTTCTACTTCGTCCACTCCTACGCGGTGCAGAAGTGGGAGTTCGACCGTTCCATTCCGCAGATGGCCGCCCCCCGGGTCACCTGGGCCCACCATGGGGCAGATTTTGTCGCCGCAGTGGAGAACGGCCCCCTGTCCGCCACGCAGTTCCACCCGGAGAAGTCCGGCGAGGCCGGCCAGAAGCTGCTCCGCAACTGGATCGATTCCCTGAAGAGCTGACGCACAGGCCGCGTGAGGCGGCCATCTCCACCGAGCTGAAGAGAACGAAAGCGAGTCCCCATGACTGCAGCCCTTGAACTCCTGCCCGCCGTCGACGTCGAAGGCGGGCAGGCGGTCCGCCTGGTCCAGGGTGAGGCCGGCTCCGCCACCGGCTACGGCGACCCCCTCGATGCGGCGATGAAGTGGCAGCAGGAGGGAGCTGAGTGGATCCACCTGGTGGACCTCGACGCTGCCTTCGGGCGCGGGCACAACCGCGAGGTCCTCAAGCGCGTGGTCGAGCAGATCGACGTGAAGATTGAGCTCTCCGGGGGCATTCGCGACGACGAGTCCCTCGAGCGGGCTCTCGAGTTCGGCGCCGCCCGGGTCAACCTCGGCACCGCCGCCCTGGAGGACCCCGACTGGACCGCCAAGGTCATCGGCAGGCACGGCGACGCCATCGCCGTCGGCCTCGATGTGCGCGGTGAGACCCTCGCAGCACGCGGCTGGACCAAGGAGGGCGGCAACCTCTGGGAGGTGCTGCAGCGCCTCGAGGATGCCGGCTGCCCCCGGTACGTGGTCACTGACGTGACCAAGGACGGGACCCTGCGCGGCCCCAACACTGAGCTCCTCGCCGAGGTCTGCCGGAAGACGGAGAAGCCCGTCATCGCATCCGGCGGGATCTCGTCCATCGAGGACATTGAGGCCCTCGCCCAGCTGGTCTCCACCGGCGTGGAGGGCGCCATCATGGGCAAAGCCCTCTACGCGGGCAAGTTCACCCTTCCCCAGGCGCTCGAAGCCGCCCGCCAGAGTGCCTGAGCCGACCCCAGTCCGTGGCTGAGAACGACAGCGCCAAGGAGCTCCCCGCCCACATCGCCAACCTGCTGGGCAGGCAGCATCGGAGCGCCGACGGGAGGCCGGCGGACTCCGCGGGCATCCCGTGGCAGCACCGGGACCTCTCCGGCGAGGGGAACCCGCTTCACACCTTCGACGGCGACGACGGCCTCGCCGCGCCCGCGGTGGCGCAGGCGCGCTCAGCACTGATCGACGGCGTGGCGGACGAGGCAGAATTCGTCAACGCCCTGGCCGGGCAGCGCCTCTTCGCCCCGGTGATCGCCGCCGGGCACGGGGACGCCGAGCACGGCGACAAAGAGGCAGACATCTCCCTGGTGACCCTCACCGCTTCGGACGGACGCTCGGCGATGCCGATCTTCACCTCCGTGGAGGCGCTCACCGCCTGGCATCCACAGGCCCGTCCCGTAGCCGCGGAGACCGAACGGGTCTTCCTCGCAGCCCTGGCCGAGGGGGCCGAACTGGTGGTCCTGGACCCAGGGGCCGCAGGACCCGAGGCTGACAGTGCGCCCGAACTGACTTTCGTGGTCCGCCGCCCCGCCGTGGAGGCTCTCGCGCAGGGAACCGCATGGACCCCCGCCTATCAGGACCAGGAGCTCGCCGCTGCGCTGCACGAGCTGGTTGAGACGGCCCCAGGCGTCGCCCAGCTGGTCATTCAGCCCGGCCCCGGCACCATCACCCGCACCCCGTCAGGACGGACGGTTCTCGGCGGCGGCACGGGCCCGGAGCTGCGGATCGGCGTGGTGATGGATGAGGGGACTGACGACGTCGCCCGTCGGCTCGCCCTCGCGGCTGTTTCCAGCGGGCTTGAGGAGGTGCCGCTGCTGCGGCGCCGGGCCGATTCGGCGGAGGTTGTGCCGGCCGAGGCCGTCTAGTTCGGCACCGTCCGGCTCATCGGCTCAGACAGAGCCGAGGTGCCGCTGCATGTTCTCGGAGATCACGCGGAGCTGCTCGGCCTCAGCATCGTCCAGCGCGGGGTGGAACAGCTCCCTGATGTGCTGAGCGTGAACCTTGGACGCCGCGGCGAATGCCTCCTGGCCGGCTGGGGTGAGGCGGGCCGTCATCCCGCGCTTGTCCTGGGAGCAGTGGAAACGCTCCACCAGTCCCCGCTCGCTGAGCACCTTCACCTGGTAGGAGATGCGGGAAGGCGAGAAGATCATGTGCTCGGCCAGCTCGCCCATGCGCAGCGCCTGCTGGGGAGCTTCCGCGAGGGTGAGCAGAAGGTTGTAGTCAGCCAGCTTCAGCCCGGTGGCCGCGTGCAGCCGCTTCTCCATCTGCTGGGTGATCAGCGCCGAAGCCTCCAAGAAGGACCGCCAGGCCTTCGCCTTGGGGGAGTGGCCGGTGAGGCTGCGGCCGTGCTCCTCGGCTGAACGGGGCTCGGCGGTCACAGGGCTCTCCTCAGGCGTGCTCGTCATATGGAAGCGTCATTATATCGGCTCCCTGACAGCGTGGAACAGCGTGGGACTGCAGAGGGCCCGCACCAGCCGCGGCCGAGTGCGGGCCCTCTGCGGGGAAGGGGCAGGGAGGGGTCAGGAGCCGCTCTCGACGACGTCGCCTGTGGACACGTCGATGTAGACCTCGGTGCCGTCCACGAGCTCGATCTCCCAGACCACGGTTCCGTTCTCGTCGTCGAGGTCGGCATCCTCCGGCTCAGCGCCGCCCTCGTCCTCAGCGGCCTGCAGGGCTTCGACGAAGTCGATCTCCACGGCCTCAGCCTTCTGACGGTCGTCAGAGTCGAGGTCGTCCTGCTCCTCGTCGATGACTTCGTAGGTCTCCGGGTCCAGCTCCAGCTCGAGCTCGGCGTCAGCCTCGAGGTCGTAGAGGTCCACCTCGATCTCGTCGGACTCCACCTCGAACTGGCTGACCACGGCGTCGGGGTACTCCTCAGCGATCGCCTCGGCGGCCTCGTAGGCCGCTCCCTCTCCGCCGGCCTGGTCGTCGGCGCCGTCCCCGTTGGCTTCGTTCGCCGCGCCGTCCGTGTCGGTCGCCTCGTCGGTGGGCGCGGTCTCGGCGTCGTCGGCGCCGTCCTCCTCGAACTCGGCCTCTCCGTTGTCAGCGGTGTCCTCCTGGGCACCGTTCTGGTCGTCCGCGGTGCCGGCGCCGTTCTCCTCGTCAGGCGCGCAGGCGGCCAGGGCCAGGGTGGTGGCGGCAGCGACGGACAGGATTCCGAAAGTGGTGCTCTTGATCTCCATGCCCCCATTGGTACGCCCGGAGTCTGCAAAAGCACCTAGGAGCCGCTGAACATCAGCTTGGATGAGGAGCGTCGTATGGCCTCATCCGCTCAGAAGGTCTTCGCGGTGGGCCACCTGGATGATCCGCGGTCCCTCAGGGCGCAGGTGCACCGCCCGCCCGGGAATCGGCCGCGGAAGGACCGGGACCATCATCGCGAACGCGTCCGCCTCAGAGCGATGCACTGGGCTGAGCAGGAGGTTCGCGCCCTGGGTGCGGGCCGGATGGGACCACGGCAGGTGGCTGAACACAGCGGGGCTCGGCAGAGCGGAGGCCACGATCACGGTCCCGGCCGCAGAGGCGCGCTGCAGAGCGGCGTGCTGCTCGGGGGTGCACCGGTGGGCGTCGTCGACCAGCAGCGCCCCAGGCTGCGCGGGCAGCTGCCAGTCCGTCCCGCCGCTGAGCAGAACGGACCCACGAATTCTGTTCTCCAGGAGCCGCAGCGCTGAGGTCTTGCCGGTGCTGGGGGAGCCGACCACAAGATTCACCGGGCCCAGACGAAGCTGGGCAGGGGCCAGGCTGAACTGCTCGACTCCGACGGTCAGCACGTCGTCGTCGGCCTCAGGATCCTTCAGGTCGCTTGAGCTGAGGCGCTCCGGCAGCGGCCGCACTCTGACGGCAGGTGGGCGGGTGCGCGGCGCTGGTGCGGGGATCGCGCCGACGTCGTGCACCAGCTGGACCTCCAAGCCGGGGGAGGGGGTCGCCGGGTCGATGACGACGCCGCGGCCCGGCAGGGAGTCGACGCGGCGCAGCTTGGGCCAGACGTAGCGAATGTCCTCGCTGGCCCCGAAGGGCAGGTAGATCGCAGTGGAGAGCCGGCCGCCCAGCTTGCCCATCGCCAGCTCACGGCCCCCGGAGACCAGCACGGAGAGTCCCGCGGCGGGACCCTCCCCGGCGAGGGTGAGGAGATCGTGCTCCGCTGGGCTCGACTGCAGGGCGGCATGCCACTGGCTGTAGCCGGTCAGGATGAGCACCACGGGTGCGGCATCCTCCTTGCCGAGGAGACGGCGGGCGTTCATCTCCGTGCGCAGCTCACTGATGAGCCGCTCCGCCTCTGGAAGCGTCTCCGGCGTCAGCAGGGAGGCGACTGCGGGGTGGCCGGAGAGGCCGTTCAGCGAATTGTCCCCGTCGAGCAGATGCAGCTCGGGTCCGCTGCGGTGACCGGCAAGCTGTCGGGCCGCTGCGGCGAGAGCCCGGCTGCCGCCGGCATCGGGTTCCCCGGCGATCCCTGCCGTCTGCGGCCGGGCCGGGTTCAGGCTCAGGGGCCGCTGGTGCTGCTCCAGGGGCAGGTCGATCAGTCCGAGTTGGGCGGCTGCCTCCTCATACTCCGCAGACAGGGACTCCGGCAGCGGCGGCGTCAGCGGCGTGTGCCGGCGGTGCCGTCCGGCGGCGGTGAGCTGAGCATTGAGGCGGGCCACGATGCTGCGCACCGGTGTTCCTGCAGGGGCATGCGCCGCGGGCGCGGCAGCCGGGACTGCGCTGAGCTTCTGCTCCGGGCCGCTGGTCTGGGCGGTCTGGAACTCTTCGGCCGGTGCGCCTCCGCGGCGCAGCAGCGCCCGGCCCGGCAGCGAGGAGGTGATGCTGCCTGCCTCCGGCGAGCCGATCAGCTCTGTGGATTCCTCCTCGGTGCGGACCCGAAGGGCGATCGTCGCACCGATATTCGCCCGGATGTCTGCGGTCACGACGCCCTGGGGCCGCTGGGTCGACAGCACCAGGTGCAGTCCCAGCGACCGACCCAGGGTAGCGATGCGCATCAGCTCATCCATCGTTCCCGGCAGCTCGTGGGAGAAGATCCGGAACTCGTCGATCACCACCAGTATCCGAGCCAGCGGACTGTCCGGGCGGGCGCGTCTGTATTCGCCGTAGTCGCCCGCGTCGGCCTCCAGGAACAGCTTCTCCCGACGGACCAGCTCGCTGCGGATGGACTCCAGGGTCCGTTCTGCCTGCGCCTGGGAGAGGTCAGTGATCAGTCCCAGGGAGTGCTCCAGCTGGTTGAGCTGGTGGAAGGTCGCCCCGCCCTTGAAGTCGAAGAGGACAAAGTTCAGCTCCTCCGGCCCGTACCGGCCGGCTAGGGACAGCGTCAGTGTCTTGAGCAGCTCCGACTTGCCGGACCCGGTGGTTCCTCCGAGAAGCAGATGAGGCCCGTCGGCCACCAGGTCCAGCAGCACTGGGCCGTCCCGCCCTCGTCCCAGATCCGCGATGAGGCTCTCAGCGGCCCGGTCAGGGAACGGCGGCTGCGGCAGACGGGTCACGCACCGGGGCGGCACGTGACCCTGTGCGGTGCTGCCCGCCCATGAGTGCGGCAGTCCACGGCGCAGCAGGGCCTCGAACGTCTCAGCGGAGAGCCCGTCGAACCGCAGGCCCCAGAACTCTGCTGCGCCGCGGGACCCCTCGCGCCGGGTGATCGTCCCGGCCTCCAGATCGGCTTCCCCCACTGGCCCGGCCAGCTGCGATGCGTGGCGCAGCACCACATGCCAACCGCACTCGCGGACCGCCCGCACCTGGGCGGAGTCCAGCCGCTCCGCGAGGAGAATTCCCGGCCCGCCCTCCAGCCCATCGCCTAAGCTCTCTGCGCGGCGCAGAATCTTCAGCCCAGCGGCGTCCTCCGCACAGGCGGGCAGGCCTGCCAGAAACGCCTCCGCCGTCACGACTACGGGCACTCGGGATGAGCCGAGCAGCAGCTGCAGCAGCAGCCACCGCAGACAACGCTCGACATCGCGCTCCGGACCCCGCAGCACCGTGACCTCACCGGCGCGCAGGGGCAGGGCGGCGACGGCGGGAGTCTCCAGCAGCTCAGCGGGCAGGTCGGTGCTCACCGACGCCGTCTCCGCACAGGCTCGGGTGACCGCGACGCCGAGCCGGACCGCTGGGCAGAGGGGCGGCACCTGGTCAGCGGCGGTCGCTCCAGGCACGTGCGTCCCGCCTGCATGCACCAGCTGCAGCGCCGGATCCTCACCGAGCAGCTGAGCCAGAATCCCCGGCGAGGGCAGAGACTCAGTGCGGGCTGCCCACTCCGCGGCAGCGTCGCGCACTGCACGGCGGTACCGGCGGCCCCGCCTGCCGGCGTCGAGCACCACGGCAGCGGCCACCAGCGCGCTGGCCGCGGAGAACAGCAGGAAGAACCACATGCCGGTCACCGCCACCATCACCAGGCCGATCACCAGGGGAATGCACGCCATCGCCAGCATCATCCGGTGCTTGGCCTCCGGCGGCTTCTCCTCGATCACCGCCGGCGCCGGCGGCCAGGCGAGGGCAGAGGGCTGGTCCGGGGCGCTGCGCACCAGACGCAGGGTGCTGGATCCCAGCTCCAAGGTGTCCTGGGTGGTGAGGCGGCGCTCGCCGCCGTCGTGCACGAAGCGCACCGCGGTCCGGCCCACATCCAGGGTGCCCTCCTCGCGTGAGACGGCGAGGTCTGCGATGCGCAGGTCAGCGTGTCCGCGGCCGATCGTGTGCTCACCGCGGGTGAGCGGGCGCAGCTGCCCGGCGTCGGGCCCGGTCTCCACGCTGACGGCCAGCTGCCCGTGCGCCCCCGGTGCCGAACCTGGAGCGTCCCCGGCGACCACCACCATGCCGGGGTGGATGTGGACGCTGCCGGCCTCCAGCCGCTCCAGGTGGCGCCCTGCGCAGATGAGCGCAGCGCCGTCCAGCTCAGGCAGGCTCCGCAGCGCCTCAGCCAGCTGGGCGCCGGAGGCCTCGACGTGACTGCCGCCGACATCCACACGCAGCTGCGCCTCATGGGGTTCGGGACCGGGCGCCCAGCTCTGCAGGGAGTCCCACTGCTGGGGGCCCAGGCTTCCTGGTGCGTGGACCAGGGTCAGGGAGAAGCTCATGAGCAGGAAGGCTAGGTGCGTCGCCGCCCTCCGCGCTGGGCCGTGCCCGGAGCTTGTGGATATCTCGTAGGTCCCCGCACCATGCTCGTCATGTTTTCCACACCGGTGGCGTGGTGGTGCGCCGAATGGGCTAATGTGTGAGAAGCACTGGGCCCTGTGACGGGCGGCCCGGTGCCGAACGGAATGGACGGAACGGAATTCTGGGCACCATCCTGCCTTGGCAGAGGTGTGCCCTGTGAGGGAGCTAGGCATGGACGCTGCCGGCATTGTTGAGGATGAGGTGCGTGAGCTCATTCGAGCCCGCGGCATCGACCCGGGAGAGAATCCGGCCGAGGTTCGCCGGCTGGTGGAGACCACTGTCGCTGAGTACGAGCGGAGGTCGCTGGTCTCTGCCCTGCCGGTTCTGCGCTCCGGCGAGGAGACCGCCGCGGAGATCTACGACAGCGTGGCAGGCTTCGGGGAGCTTCAGCCGCTGCTGGACGACCCGGATGTGGAGGAGATCTGGATCAACGGGCCCAGTGAGGTCTTCTGCAGCCGGGGCGGCCGTTCCGAGCTGACCTCGATCACACTCTCCGACTCCCGGGTGCGGGATCTGGTGGAGCGGATGCTGAAGAGCAGCGGCCGCCGTCTGGACGTCTCATCACCGTTTGTGGACGCGGCCCTGCCGGACGGCTCCCGTCTGCACGTGGCCATCCCGGACATCACACGTCGGCACTGGGCGGTGAACATCCGCAAATTCATCTCCCGCGCCGCGAGCATGGACGACCTTGTCCGCCGGGGCTCGCTGACCTGGGAAGCCGCCGAATTCCTGAGTCTGGCGGTGGGCGCCGGCATGAACATCCTCGTATCGGGTGCCACCCAGGCGGGGAAGACGACGATGCTCAACTGCGTCTCGGCCGCGTCGGGGCCGCGGGAACGCATCGTCAGCGTGGAGGAGATCTTCGAGCTGCAGATCCCGCTGCGCGACGTGGTGGGCCTGCAGTGCCGCCAGCCCAGCCTCGAGGGCACCGGGGAGATCCCCCTGCGCCGCCTGGTCAAGGAGGCGCTGCGAATGCGGCCGGACCGGCTCATCGTCGGCGAGGTGCGGGAGGCGGAGAGCCTCGACATGCTCATCGCGCTCAACAGCGGCCTGCCCGGAGCGGCCAGCGTCCACGCGAACTCCGCCCAGGATGCCCTGACCAAGATCTGCACACTGCCGATGCTCGCCGGGGAGAACATCTCCGCCGGGTTCATCGTGCCGACGGTCGCCTCCTGCATCGACTTGGTGGTCCACTGCGTGCGCACCGTCTCCGGGCACCGGCATGTCGAGGAGATCCTCGGGGTCTCAGGGAGGGTCGAGGGCGAGACCATCGAGACATCCAGCCTCTTCCGGCACGACGGTGAGACCCTGCGGCCCAGCGGAACCGCGGTCTTCGACGACCCGCGCCTGCCCGCGGCGGCCCGCCAGCTGCTGCAGGGAGCGCAGCGGTGACCGCCGCGGTGCTGCTCGGACTCTGCCTGGCCGGCGGGCTGGTCCTGATTCTCTGCTCCTTCTGGCCCCGCCAGCCCACCGCGCGGCGGTCCAGCCGCCCCGCCGGGCTGCTTCGCCGCCTGCTGGATGAGGCCGGGCACCCGGGGACACCCGCAGCTGCTCCGGCACTGGCCGCGGCCGGCTGCGCCCTCCTCGTCTTTCTGGCCCTCTTCGCGCTCACTGCAGCGGCCCCGATCGCCGGGTGCTTCGCCCTCTTCGCCGCAGCAGCGCCCTGGGCGACGCTGCGCTGGCAGGCTCGACGGCGGCGCACTCAGCTGCTCGACGTCTGGCCCGACGCCGTCGACCACCTCAGGGCAGGGGTCCGCTCCGGGCTCAGCCTGCCGGAGTCGCTGATTCGGCTCGCGTCGGAGGGCCCCGAGCCGCTGCGCGAGCCCTTCGATGAGTTCGGCCGGGACTGGCGGTCGGGTCAGACTCTGCAAACCGCGCTCACTCGGCTCAAGGACCGCCTCGCCGACCCGGTCGGAGACCGGATCGTCGCCGCGCTGCAGATCACCCGGGAGGTCGGCGGCACGGACCTGGGCCGGCTGCTGAGCACTCTCAGTGCGTTCCTCCGGGAGCAGGCGAGGACCCGCAGCGAGCTCGAAGCCAGAAAGTCATGGACCGTGAACGGGGCCCGGCTCGCCGTCGCCGCTCCCTGGGCGGTGGTGCTTCTTCTTGCCACCCAGCCGGCGGCCGCCCAGGCCTACGCCGGGGCCACGGGAACTTTCGTGCTCGGGGCCGGCCTGGTGATCTCCCTCGTCTGCTACCGGCTGATGCTGCGCATCGGAGCCCTCCCCCAGGAGAGACGGGTGCTGGCATGACAGCAGAAATCATCTGGGCAGGGGCGGCAGGCCTCGGCGTGGGCCTCGGCCTGCTGCTCATAGCCGCAGGAGCGCCCGCCATGAACCAGCCGCAGCTTGCGGAGCGCATCGCCCCCTACGTGCGCAGCAGCGCCCCGGGAGCGTCGGACGGGAACGTCCCCACAGTGCTGACCGGTGCGGCGGGCATATTCAAGCCCTTCATCGAGTCCGCAGCCGCCCAGCTCGACCGCTTCAGCATCGACGCCGCCCAGCTGACCCGCCGCCTGGACCAGGCGGACCTGCAGTTGACCGTGGCCCAGTACCGTCTCCAACAGCTGGCGGCCGCCGCCGGCGCAGTCGGGCTGACAGTGCTCGTCAACGCCTTCGCCGCGGTCTCAGGGCGGTTCAACGCGCCGCTCGCCGTCGTTCTTCTGGGCGGCGCAGCCGTGATCGGCATCGCCGCCCGAGACTGCCTGCTCAACGCCCGCACCCGCCGGCGTCGCCGACGCATGCTCGAAGAGTTCCCCGCAGTCGCTGAGATGATGGCGCTCGCCGTGGGCGCCGGCGAATCTGCTCCGGCCGCATTCGAACGCATCGGTCGGCTCAGCCGCGGCGAGCTCGCGGCCGAATTCACCCGCATGCTGCACCACATCCGCTCCGGGGCCAGCTTCCCAGAGGCCTGCCGGGAGCTCAGCCGCCGGCTTGACCTCCCGCCGCTCGGACGGTTCCTCGACGGGGTCCTCGTCGCCGTCGAACGGGGCACCCCGCTCGCGGAGGTGATGCGCGCCCAGGCTGCCGACGTCCAAGAGCTCTCCAAGAGAGAGCTGATGGAAGCCGCCGGCCGCAAAGAGATCGGCATGCTCGTACCCCTGGTCTTCGGGATCATGCCATTGACCGTTCTTTTTGCTGTCTTCCCAGGGGCCGCCCTGCTGTCCTCCGGCACGTGACCGCCTCGTTCGTGCCGCATCTTCCAAGAACCACTCACTCACACCGAACGGAGAACACCGATGAGCATCACCGCCAAGCTCAGAGAGCACGCCGCCCGCGCCCACCAGGATGAACAGGGGGACATCCCGGGCTGGGTCATGATCGCAGCCATGTCAGCGATGCTTGTCGCCGGCCTGCTCGCCCTCGCACAGCCCCTGCTGGGCGAGCTCTTCGAAAGCGCCATCAGCCAAGTCCGGCCCTGACGCCGCCATGGTCCGGGCAGCCGCCGTGCAGAATGAGGAGGGATCCGCCCCCGTGGAGTTCACCATGGTGGCCTGCCTGGTCGTCATCGTCATCCTCGCTGTCATGCAGCTGGGGCTGGCCCTGCATGTGCGCAACACCATGATCGACGCTGCCAGCACCGGTGCACGCTTCGGGGCGCTCGCTGACAGGACGCCGGAGGACGGGAGCCGACGCACGAGGGAGCTGATCAGCTCGTCGGTGGCCTCCCACTTCGCCGGAGAGGTCAGCCATCAGCAGGTCAGCACCCCCCAGGGACAGATGCTGCAGGTCCGGGTGGCCGTCGAGATCCCAGTGATCAGCTGGGCGGCCGGCTTCGACGAGTGGGAGGTGACCGGCCATGCCCGTATCAGCGAGCCCCAGAGGGGCTGATCGAGCCCCGGAGAGCCCGGAGGAGGGCTCAGCCATCATCGAATTCCTGGCGCTGACCCTGCTGCTCATCCTTCCGGTGCTCTGGCTCATCACCGCCGCCGCGGCGGTGCAGTCAGCCGCCTACGCCGCCACCGGCGCGGCGGACCAGGCCGCCAAGGTCTACGCCGCCGCCGGAGACCCCGTCCAGGCAGAGAGCTCAGTGGCCACCACACTGGCGGACTTCGGCATCGGGCGTGAGGCCGCAGAGGTCACCCGTGCCTGTGCAGGTCCCTGCGACGAGCCGGGCACGGTAGTCACCTACACCGTCCACGTGGGCGTCTCCATGCCCGCCGTCCCCGAATTCCTCGGCTTTCAGCCCCAGCTTCTGACGGTCTCCTCCTCGGCCGCCCACGTGCGGAAGGAGCCGGAATGAGACGACTTCCGCACGAGGAGAGCGGGCAGATCAGCATCCTCACCCTCGGGTTCTTCGCCCTGCTGCTCCTTCTGTGCGCCGTCGTGCTCGGAGCGACCGCGGTGAACCTGCAGGCGCGCCAGCTGCTGGCCGAGGCCGACGGGGCGGTCTCCGCCGCCGTCGAGCATCAGAGCGTGGCGCCGGGCCGGGCGCCGCAGCTCTCGGATGCTCAGATCAGGCATCGGGCCCAGGAGCACCTAGAGCTCTCCGGGGCGCACAGCCGGCACGACAATCTCACGGTGGTGGCAGCCTGGACGGGCGCAGACGGACAGACCGCCCACCTGCGGCTCGGCGCGACCGCGGAGCTTCCGCTGGCGCACCGCATCCTGCCGGCACGGGTGGAGCTCGTCCAGGAGTCCCACACCCGTCTTGAGGTGGACCGATGACTGGCCCCGGCCTGGCTCACCTCGGAATCCCCGCCAGCCCGGTAGTGTGGTGACGTTATGGCAGAGACAGACTTTCCCGCCGAATTGGCCGAGCTGCGCGACACCCTGCGCCGCATCACCGAGGTCATAGACCTTGACGCGCTGCGCGCCGAAGTCGCAGACCTCGAGCAGCAGGCCGCAGATCCCAACCTGTGGGACCACCAGGAGAACGCTCAGCGGGTCAACTCCCAGCTGAGCCACAAGCAGGCCCAGCTTGACCGGGTCGACAAGCTCGAAGGCCGCCTCGAAGACGTCGAGATCATGGCCGAGATGGCCGCCGAGGAATCCGACGAAGACACCCGGGCTGAAGCCGTCAACGAGCTCAGAAGCATCCGCAAAGCCCTCGAGTCCCTCGAGATCGTCACACTGATGTCCGGCGAGTACGACGAGCGCGACGCCGTCGTGACCATCCGCGCCGGTGCAGGAGGCGTTGACGCCGCAGACTTCGCAGAGATGCTGCTGCGCATGTACACCCGGTGGGCCGAGACCCGCGAGTGGGCCGTCAAAGTCCTCGACACCTCCTACGCCGAAGAGGCCGGACTGAAGTCCGCCACCTTCGAGATCAAAGCCCCGTACGCCTTCGGGACCCTCTCCGTGGAAGCCGGCACCCACCGGCTCGTGCGCATCAGCCCCTTCGACAACCAGGGCCGCCGACAGACCAGCTTCGCCGCCGTTGAAGTCATCCCCCTGCTCGAAGGCACCGAATCCGTCGACATCGACGAGAACGACCTGAAGATCGACGTCTACCGCTCCTCCGGGCCCGGCGGCCAGTCGGTCAACACCACCGACTCCGCCGTGCGCATCACCCACCTGCCCACCGGCACCGTGGTGTCCATGCAGAACGAGAAGTCGCAGATCCAGAACCGTGCCGCTGCCATGCGGGTGCTCGAGGCCAGGCTGCTGCTGCTGAAGAAGCAGGAGGAGGCCGCCGAGAAGAAGGAGCTCGCCGGCGACATCAAGGCCTCCTGGGGCGACCAGATCCGCTCCTACGTGCTGCACCCCTACCAGATGGTCAAGGACCTGCGCACCGGCCACGAGACCGGCAACGCCGACAAGGTCCTCAACGGCGAGCTGGAAGGCTTCATCGAATCAGGCATCCGCTGGCGCGGACAGGGCGGAGAGGACTCCTAGTCAGGTGATCCGGTTCGACCAGGTCACCCGCACCTACGGCTCCGGGGAGAAGCCTGCGCTGCAGGACATCTCCGTGGAGTTCCTGCGCGGGGACTTCGTGTTCCTCATCGGAGCCTCCGGCTCCGGAAAATCCACCCTCCTGCGCATGATCCTGCGCGAAGGACTGCCCAGCAACGGACGAGTCACCGTCGCCGGGCAGAACCTCGCGATGATGCTCGAACGCCGCGTGCCCCAGTACCGGCGATCCATCGGCATGGTCTTCCAGGACTTCCGCCTGCTCCCCGACAAGACCGTCTTCGAGAACGTCGCCTTCGCCATGCGAGTCACCGGCGCCAAGCGAAGCCACATCCGGCCCCGCGTCACCAAGACCCTGCAGCGGGTCGGCCTGGAGCACCTGGCGCGCCGCTACCCTCATGAAATCTCCGGCGGAGAGCAGCAGCGTGCCGCCATCGCCCGCGCCGTCGTCAACAAGCCCTCCATCCTGCTGGCCGACGAACCCACCGGAAACCTGGACCCGCGCGCCTCCGACGAGGTGATGAACATCCTGCGACGCATCAACGACTCCGGCACCACGGTCATCATGGCGACCCACGACCGGGCCATCGTCGACAGCATGTCGCGCAGGGTCGTCCAGCTGCACCGGGGCGAGCTTGTCCGAGACCAGGCGCCCGGCTCCTACGACCCGCCCGAAGGATCCCCCGCCTGGGAGGCGCTCGTCGCCGAGGAAGCCGGCTCCGGGCTGCGCGCCCAGGACCCCATCCCCATGCGCACCGAAGCGATCCCCACCCTGCAGAAGGATGATCCCGCCCATGTGCGGAAAGCAGCCGAAGGGGGGTCCGCCGAGCAGGAATCCGCCGACGGACAGGAGGACTCCTCGGAAGCTATCTACCGGGTCACCTGGCCAGGGGATGACACCGTCCATGAGGAGGACCGCTTCCAGGAGCGCGTCCTGCCTCAGGACGAGGGCGAGCCCGACACTCAGCCCAACCCGCAGATCCCCGCTGAGACGCAGCGCGCCGAGAGGAGCCCGGCGGCCGGCTCGCAGGAGCCCAAGCCCGCGCACGCGCCCCGCCTCGGCTGGCTCAGCCAGGGCGCTGAGGGCAGCGGCGAATCACAGTTCGGCGGCGCGGCCGCCGAGCAGGACCTCCGTGAGCGCTTCAGCTTCCGGCACGACAGCGACAAGAGCGACAAGGGAGGAAAGCGATGAGCCAGCTCCCGTACATGCTCCGGGAGACCGCCGGCTCCCTGCGAAAGAACGTCGCCATGGTGGCCTCCGTCGTCCTGGTCACCTTCATCTCTCTGAGCTTCGTCGGCGCCGCCGCGCTGATGCAGCTGCAGGTCAACCAGATGACCGAAGACTTCCATGACCGGCTGGAGGTCAGCGTCTTCCTCTGCACAGACGCCTCCACGGAGGCGAACTGTCCCACCGGGGCGGTCACCGGCGAGCAGCAGGAGACCATCGAAGAGATGCTCGACGACGGCGCCGCCAGCCAGTACGTGGAGTCCTGGCGCTACGAATCCCAGGAGGAGGCGCTCGAGAACTTCGTCGAGGGGCGGGAGGAGAGCGTGCGCGCCGCCTCCCTGACCCCTGAGGACATGCCCGAGTCCTACCGGATCACCCTCGTCGACGCCGAGGAGCATCCGATCCTCAGCGAGCTCTTCGCCGGGGTCCCCGGGGTGGAGAACGTCGCTGACCAGCAGGAGGTCCTCGACCAGATCTTCGGCATTCTCAACGGCCTCACCCTGGTCGTCGTGATCATCGCCGCGGTGATGATCCTGTGCACCGTGCTGCTCGTCTCCACCACCATCCGGCTCTCTGCCTTCAGCCGGCGCCGCGAGACCTCCATCATGCGGATGGTCGGGGCCTCCAAATCGATGATCCGCACCCCCTTTCTCTTCGAAGGGATCATCGCCGCCGTCTTCGGCTCCCTGCTGGCCTGCGCCGCGACCTGGGTGATCGCCGAGTTCCTCCTCGGCCAATGGCTTCCCACCCAGGTCACCGGGATCCTCTTCATCACCGGGATGGACTCCTTCGTGATCATGCCCGGCCTGGTGCTGGCAGCTGCGAGCCTCGCCGGCCTCTCATCCTGGATCACAGTCCGGCGCTACCTGCGGGTGTGAGCATTGACGACGTCGGTATAGTGGTCTCCTGTCCTTTTGCCGCGCCCGAGCGTCCTAGGAGGTGACCTGTGGGCAAATCCAGCAGCTCAGTGAAGAAGAAGAAACGCAATGAGCGCGACCCCAACAACCACATGGTCGCCCAGAACCGGAAAGCCCGGCACGACTACGAGATTCTCGACAAGTACGAGGCCGGCCTGGTGCTGACCGGCACCGAGGTGAAGTCTCTCCGTGAGGGGCAGGCCTCCCTGGCAGACGGATTCGCGGCCTTCGACCGCAGCAACGAGCTGTGGCTGGAGCAGGTGCACATCCCCGAGTACCTCAACGGGACGTGGACCAATCATTCCTCCCGCCGCAAGCGGAAGCTGCTGCTGCACGGCAAGGAACTCATCAAAATCTCCCGGCAGATCGAATCGCCCGGTCTGACGATCGTTCCGCTGAGCCTGTACTTCAAGGACGGCCGGGCGAAGGTCGAGATCGGCGTCGCCCGGGGCAAGCGCGAGTTCGACAAGCGCCAGACGCTGCGTGAGAAGCAGGACGCCCGCGAGGCTCAGCGCGAGATGCGCATCCGGAACCGCACAGCGGCATAGGCCGCCTCTCAGCGAAGAAGAGGGAGCACTCCCACAATGGAGTGCTCCCTCTTCTGCTGTCTTGGGGCGCGGGGCCTCGTGCCTCTCGGTCAGCCGATCAGGCCGACGATGTAGGCGATGAAGAAGAACAGCACCAGCACGACGATCGCGACGATCGCGCCGACCAGGACGGTATTGGACTTGGGCGGCTGAGACGGCGCCTGGTTCGGGGGAGTTGCGGTGGCGGAGTTCGACTCCGGGGGCGTCTCGCCGGGAGCCGGGCTGGTCTCCGTGACAGGCTCAGCGGCCGGATCCGGGTCAGCGTTGGGGTTGCGGGCAGTGTCGTTCCGGCCGTAGCGCTCCCCGCTGGGGCCGCTCCGGCCAGCCTCAGCGGCGGTCTCCTGCGGGGCAGGTGCGGGGTTCTCGGTGCGGCGGCCGCCGTCGTCCTGCGTGTCCGCGGGGATGGGGCCGCCGGGGGCTGCGGGGTCCGTGCCCTGCTGGTGCTCAGGCGTGTTCTGAGGGTTCGTGCTCATTGCTCGGCTCACCTCTTCGTCATAGTTCGCGTGGCCCCAGGGTAAGTGCAGGAAACTCCAGGTCAGGTCGACAGATCCTCCACGCGGGGTGTGAATCTCACCGTGGCTGGCCGAACAGTTCGTCGATGGTGCGCTGCTGGGTCTCCACAATGGAGGCCGACGCGGTGTCCAGCCGCTCGGAAGCCATGTCGGCCTGGTGCCAGAACGGGTAGGCCAGGCCTGGGCGCCCGGCGTCGTCGATCTCGCGGGCGTCCTCCTCCGTGAGCTCCACCTCGGAGCAGCCGAGGAGGTCCTCCAGCTGATCCGTATTCCGGGCAGCGACGGCCACGTTGTGCACACCGGGCCGCCCGAGCAGCCACGCGAGGATCACCTGCGGGATCGTGGCGCCGCGGCGCTGGGCGACGGCGTCGAGCACGTCCACGACGTCGTAGAGCCTCTCCCAGTCGCTGATCCGCATCTCCACGCCGGGCCCGTCCTTCATGCGGGCAGGGGACTCGGGCTGCTGACCACGGCGGTACTTGCCGGTGAGCAGACCCATGCCCAGCGGCGACCAGGGCTGGGAGGAGATCCCGGAGTCGAGCCCGGAGGGAATCATCTCGTACTCGGCCTCCCGGGCGTAGGGGGAGTAGTGGATCTGCTGGGAGACGGGCTTCACGAACCCGTTGGCCTCGCAGACCCGCAGGGCCTTCTGCAGCTGCCAGCCGGTGTAGTTGGAGACCCCGTAGTACCGGATGGTGCCTTCTCGGACCAGGGCGTCCATTGTTTCGAGGGTCTCTTCGAGCGGAGTCTCACCGTCCCAGTGGTGCAGGTAGTAGAGGTCGATGTGGTCCCGCCCCAGGCGCCGCAGGGATCGCTGGACTTCGCGGCGGAGATGCCAGCGGGAGGCGCCTCCGCCGTTGGGCTCGTCGCCGATCACCATGCGGCCCTTAGTGGTGAGGAGGAAGTCCTCCGGGCTCTCCAGCTTCTGCAGGGCGCCTCCGACCACCTCCTCGGCCACCCCGGCGCCGTAGAGGTTGGCCGTGTCGATGAGGTTGATTCCGGCGTCGCGGGCCCGGTTCAGCTGCCGGGCTGCCCCGTCGGCGTCGAGGTCGCCCATGTGGGTGAGCTCTTCGCCGCGGCCGAATGTCAGGGTGCCCAGGGCAAGTGGGCTGACACGCAGCCCGCACGTGGGGGAGAGAGGGCGGTAGAAGGGTTCGAGGGCGGTCATGTGCTCCTCCTGGTGCGCATCGGTGCCTTCGCTGTCAGTCCACCACTCCACACCCGGACCCTGGGAAGAAGCTCCAGCGTCGGTCACAGAAGTCTCGGCGGGGGGAGGGAGTATACTCAGGCCAGCGAGGGAGTATCCCTGAAGCGCTGCGGACGCCAGCACGCGGATGCCATTCATCCGCCGGACGCAGCGGCCGGTACGGCTGCGGCCTGCTCGGCGGAGAGACTCGCGACGATCATCGTTTCGTCGTGAGCTCGAAAGGACTCCCCGCCATGGACATCCCCGTATGGGTATGGCTTCTCACCTTCGCTGCAGTTGCTGCGCTGCTGCTTTTCGACTTCTTCGCCCATGTTCGTCACGATCATGAGCCGAGTCTGCGGGAGGCTGCGCTGTGGAGCGGCGGGTACATCGGTCTGGGAGTCGCCTTCGGAGCGGTTCTGCTCCCTTTTCTCGGACCCGAGGCGACCGTCACCTACTATGCGGGCTACATCACGGAGAAGGCCTTGTCCGTGGACAACCTGTTCGTGTTCTTGGTGATCATTTCGAGCTTCGGCGTTCCCCGGCGGCTCCAGCAGCGGGTGCTGCTCTTCGGCATTGCGCTGGCCATGGTGGTCCGGACTGTGTTCATCCTGCTGGGCGCAGGCCTGATCGAGGCTTTCAGCGGGGCCTTCTATGTCTTCGGCGCCCTCTTGGTGCTCACGGCAGCCAATATGCTGCGCCGGGAGCTGGCCGGAGCGCCACGGGGCGGTGATCAGGGCGAGAGCGGGGTGGTGCGAGTCCTGCGGCGCCTGGTGCCCATGGTGGAGCACTATGACGATCATCGTCTGACGACGTGGACGAACGGCAGGCGCGTGGCGACCCCGATGCTGCTCGTCATGCTGGCCATCGGCGGAACGGACCTTCTCTTTGCCCTGGACTCCATTCCCGCCATCTACGGGCTGACCCAGGAGCCCTTCATCGTCTTCGCTGCCACTGCGTTCTCACTGATGGGGCTGCGCCAGCTGTACTTCCTCATCGATGGCCTGGTCCGGCGCCTGGTCTTCCTCTCCTACGGGCTGACCGTCATTCTGGGCTTCATCGGCGCGAAGCTGATTCTCCACGCTTTGGGGGAGAACAGCCTGCCCTTCATCAATGCAGGCCAGCCGGTCCCCGTGCCGCAGGTGAGCACGACGACGTCGCTGCTGGTGATCCTCGGCGTCCTGGCGGTGACGGTGGTCGCCTCGCTGATGCTGACGCGCAGGAGGGGCCAGCGCCGAACAGGGGCGCCGGAGGGTGCGGGGAGTCTGGCTGAGATCACGAAGGAATGAGAGGAGACCAGCTCGGCGATCCGGGTCTTCCGTCCCAGCTCTTCGGCCTCAAGAGGGACGGTGGCAGAATGGAATAGGCACAGAGTTCTGATGCGGACGTGCCTGCGTGCTGCCTGTGATGGGCGCAGCAGGCCATTAGCTCGAGGAGACACGTTCATGAAAGCACTCCAGTACGTCACTGTCGGCCGAGCCCCGGAAATCCGGGAGGTGCCCACGCCTGAGCCGGGTCCCGGAGAGGTGCGCCTGCGGGTCACTGCCGCCGGGGCCTGCCATTCGGACAGCTTCGTGATGAGCCTCTCCGAGAAGGAGTACGAGACATTCGGGTACCCGCTGCCGATGACTCTGGGCCATGAGGGAGTGGGCGTGGTGGATGCTCTGGGCGAGGGCACCACCGGCGTGGAGATCGGTGAGGCCGTGGCGGTATATGGGCCGCATGGCTGCGGCCGCTGCCATTCCTGCTCCCAGGGCCTCGAGAACTACTGCCCGCATGCCGCGGAGATGGGCATTGTGCCCCCGGGCCTGGGCGCCGACGGTGCGATGGCGGAGTACATGATTGTCTCCGACACCCGGCTGCTGCTGCCGCTGGGGGACCTGGACCCCGTCCAGAGCGTGGCGCTGACCGATGCTGGGCTCACTCCTTATCACGCCATCAAAGGCTCATTGGACCTGCTGGTTCCGGGAAGCGTCGCGGTGGTCATCGGGGTGGGCGGCCTAGGGCACATCGCCGTGCAGCTGCTGCGCCGCCTGACCTCTGCCACTGTGGTGGCGCTGGACATCAGTGAGAGCAAGCTGGAGTTTGCTCGCGAGGTGGGTGCGCACTACGCCTACCTGTCCGACGTCGGCGCCGCTGACGCGCTGCGCCGGGAGGCCAGCTCCGAGCCGGTGACGGCCGTGTTCGATTTTGTGACCAACGATGCTGTCATGAAGATCATCGATGCGATGAGCGGTCCTCGCACGGACATAGTGCTGGTGGGCGCTGGCGCGGTGTCCCGGCCGGTAGGCCTGCTCGGACAGCCTTTCGGCTCCACCGTGCGTGCCCCCT
Organism: Nesterenkonia populi; assembly: GCF_007994735.1. Lineage (NCBI taxonomy): Bacteria > Bacillati > Actinomycetota > Actinomycetes > Micrococcales > Micrococcaceae > Nesterenkonia > Nesterenkonia populi. Next base: position 1,211,030 of record NZ_VOIL01000001.1, read on the forward strand.
ACTGGGGGTCCCGGCCGGAGCTGATGGAAGTGATCGAACTGGCCCGGAGCGGGCAGCTCACCGTGGACACTGAGCAGTTCAGCCTCGACGAGGGCCCCGAGGCCTACCGCAAGCTGCACGACGGCGAACTGCGCGGACGTGCGGTGATCGTGCCCTAGATTCTCGGCTGCAGGCTCCGCCGCTGCGACGTCGGGGCAGGCACTCACATTTTTGTGACCTGCAGACGCAGAAAGGCCGAGCAGCATCATAAGCTGCTCGGCCTTTCCGGCGCCCTGGAGGCTTTGGGGTGGAGACGGCGGGAATCGAACCCGCGTCCGATCTGGATTTGCATGGGCTTCTACGTGTGTAGTCAGCTCATCGCATCTCGACCTCAGGCGTCACACTGACGAGCGCCTGAGCAGGTCCAGCCGCATGAATTGTCGGAATCGGACCCTGCGGCCAGGTCCTCATCCCAGTGGCTATCTAGCTGATGCCAGACACTGAGTCGACAGCAAACTCAGGCTGACAGACTCGCGGTCGCTGCTATCAGGCAGCGAGGGCGAAGTCAGTGCGCTTAGATTCGGCACTTATTGGGGTGCACAAGCGGTTTTAACGTGGTCACCTGGCATCCACGACACGCTTCCCCATGCTCAACTCAGATCGTCGAAACCGATCGTCCCCTTATGGAGTTATCAAACTCAGTCCCCGCATCTGCGGGGTCCATCACCATAGAACAACCACCTGCCGTGCCGCAACATTCCCGGCCCCGGCAACGCTGGCTATGCGGTGAGCAGCAAACCGGCGGCTGCTGCTGCGAACCCTGCTCCTGCGTGGGCCAGCCAGAGGCCGGCGGCGGCCCAGCGGCTCCCGTCCAACCAGAGCTGGGCTGAGCGCAGCGACACCGTCGCGAACGTGGTCAGAGCACCCAGCAGGCCCGCGGCGAGGATCGTCGTCGTCGGCTGCCCAGGTCCTGCCGCTGAGACCAGCAGTCCGTACAGCAGCCCCAGCCCGAAGCAGCCCAGCACGTTGGCTGCCAGCAGACCGCCGGGCAGAAACCGGTCCAGCAGGTAGCGTGACACCGCGCCGACAGCTCCGCCGGCAGCCACCCCGAGCACGACGACGCCGCTCATCCCTTCACCTCCGGCAGGGAGCCGGTGTCCAGCGCCTCCGGCCAGGCGGGGTCACTCGCAGCAGCCTCTGGCTGATCCTCGCAGTCCATCGCCGTACAGCCGAAGACGGCCCCGCCCAAAGTGATGCCGAAGCCAGCCGCGGCGGTGCCGAACAGGATCGAAATCAGAAGATAGGCGAGCATCTCCGGGGCGCCCGGGGGAGAGATCTGTCCAGCTCCCAGGGACGGGTCGCCCAGCAGCGACGGCGCCGCCGCCAGCATCACCGCGGACAGTGTGGTGAAGGAGCCCAGCAGGCCCGTGCCCAGCACCGGCATCACCCAGTCAGCGGCCCGGCGCGCACGCACCGTGCCCACCAGTATTCCGAGCAGGCCCGAGCCAGCAATGTTGATCGCGAAAGTAGTCCAGGGGAAGCGCATGCTCTCCTCGTCGAGGATCTGCCCGGCCGCCAGCCGCAGCAGGGCGCCCGCCGCCCCCGCCGCAGCCACGGCAGCAACCAGTCCCGCCCCGCGCATCATGAGGCGGTGCTCACCCGCACCGCATGCGCCACATCGTGGGGGACCGCGAAATCCTCACGCCCAGCGCCGGCAAGCACGACGTCGCCGTCGCGAGCCTCCAGCACCCGCACGGAGGAGCCGATGGTGACCTGCTGCTCGGCGAGGACCCGCAGCGCCTCCGGGACCGCATCGTCGACCTGCTCCACCACCGCCTCCGCAGGGCCGGGGAGCTGGCAGAGCCGGGTGGTCTCCGGGTAGTGCATGGTCAGGTCCTTGGCAGGGATCGGGTCGCCGTGCGGGTCTGAGGCGGGGCGCCCCAGCCGCCTGTCCAACCGGTCCACAAAGACCTCAGAGACGGCGTGCTCCAGACGCTCAGCCTCATCGTGCACCTCGTCCCAGCCGTAGCCGAGCTCGTTGACCAGCCACGTCTCGATCAGCCGGTGCCGGCGGACCATCGCCAGCGCCAGCCGGCGCCCTTCAGGGGTGAGACGAATGGGTGCGTAGGGCTGATGGTCCACCAGGCCCAGCTCCGCCATCTTCTTGATCATCAGGGTCACCGACGGGTTCGAGACCCCGAGCTTCTTCGCAAGCGCGCTCGCGGTGACATCCGCGCCCTCCCACTCGGCGATCCCATAGATAGTCTTCGCGTAGTCCTCCACACTGGTGGTGGCGGCGGGGGCGTGCGTGGACTGGCCCTGGGCGGAGGTGCGCGGCATGTGTGGGATTCTACTCGGAGCCCTGAGCCTGCGGCGGGTGCCCCAGGCGTGCAGGCCGGCGGCTCAGCAGCCGGCCGAGAGGCGAACGTCCTCTGCTGACCGCCAGGGCCAGCACGAACTGAGCACTGGCGGCCAGCACGATGGACCCCCCAGTGGAGACATCGAGCCAGTAGCTGACGTAGACGCCAATCACCGCGGCGATCGCGCCCACCGCGGTGGAGATCATCAGCATGCTGGTGAAGCGCTTGGCCACCAGGAAGCCGGTGGCTCCCGGAATCACCAGGACCGCGACCACCAGGATCACGCCCAGGGTCTGCAGTGCGGTGACCGTCGTGAGCGCCAGCAGCACCAGCAGGGTCCCGGTCAGCACGCTCACCGGCAGGCCGATGGTGCGGGCGTAGGTGGGGTCGAAGGCCACCAGGGTGAAGTCCCGGCGCTTGACCAGCAGCACCAGCGCAGACAGTGCGCCCAATGCCGCCACCTGGTAAAGGTCTGCGCGGGAGGTGCCCAGCACGTTGCCGAACAGGATGTGCTGCAGGTGGGTCGACGTCGTCACCGTCGAGATCAGCACCAGCCCCGTGGCGAACAGGGAGGTGAAGACGACTCCGATGGTGGTGTCCCGCTTCAGCCGGGTGGTGCGCCCCAGCCCGCCGATCAGCGCCACCGCCAGCAGCCCGAACACGAACGCCCCCACGCCCAGAGGGATGCCGAGGATGAACGCGACCACCACCCCGGGCAGGAGCGAGTTCGCCACCGCCTCGCCCATCAGTGACCAGCCCATCAGCACCAGCCAGGCCGAGAGCATCCCGCACACCGCGCAGGCGATGATCGCGACCATCAGCGCGTTCTGCATGAACGGGTACTGCAATGGTGTGAGCACAGCATCGATCATTCGGCTGCCTCCTCAGCGTCGTCGCCGTTCTCCGTGCTGCCGCCCAGCGCGGCGCCGAAGGCCCGGGCCAGGTTCGCCTCGGTGAGCACCTGCGCGGGAGTTCCGGAGGCAAGCAGGCGACGGTGCAGCAGCAGCACCTCATCTGCGAGCTGGTGGACGCCCTCCAAGTGATGGGTGGAGATCAGCACCGCGGATCCGGAGTCGCGCAGGCCGTGCAGCACCGCGGTGATCAGCTCTTCGGAGCTGCGATCCACCCCCGCGAAGGGCTCGTCCAGCAGCATCAGCGGAGCCGCCTGCGCCAACGCCCGGGCGACGAAAGCGCGCTTGCGCTGCCCCCCGGAGAGCTGTCCCACGCCGCGCTGCCGAAAGTCAGTCAGCTGCACGTCCTCCAGGGCGCGGGCCACAGCTTCGCGGTCCTCCGCCGAGGGCCGCCTGGTCACGCCCTGCCTGCTGTAGCGCCCCTGCATCACGACCTCCTCCACGGTGATCGGAAAGGTGGTGTCGATGGCTTCCTGCTGCGGCACGTAGCTGACCCGGTTGTGCTTCCGGGCCGACGTCGGGCGCTCGCCGAAGAGGAGCACCTCGCCGTCGCTCGGCGTCACCAGCCCCAGCAGGCTTCCGAAGAGGGTCGACTTCCCGGAGCCGTTCGCGCCCAGCAGTGCGGTGATCCGCCCTGGCAGGAGCTCGAAGGAGACCTCCTCCAGCGCGGTGACGCCCGGGTACCCGGCCGTCAGCGAATCCACGGCGGCGGGCATCGGCTCCGCGGCAGGGGGGTGCGTCATTCAGCGGCCTCCAGAAGGGTGTCGATGTTGTGCTCCAGCAGGTCTGCGTAGGAAGGAACCGGGCCGTCCTGCTCGGAGAGGGAGTCGACGTAGAGGGTATCGCCGAGCTGCGCGCCGGTGACCTCCGCGACCTGCTGCTGCGGGCCCTCGTTGACCGTGGACTCGCAGAAGATCGTCTCGACCTCATGCTCCTCGACGAATTCGATCTGCGCCTCCACCTGATGCGGGGAGCCCTCATCCTCTGCGTTGAGCGGCCAGAGGTAGTGCTCAGTGAGGCCCAGGTCCGCGGCCAGGTAGCTGAAGGCGCCCTCGCACGAGACCACGTACACCTCGCCGTCCACGGCGGCGGCCCGCTCCTGCCCCTCCGCGGAGAGCTGCTCAAGCTGCTCGCGCAGCGCGTCCGCGTTCTCGGCGAACAGCTCCGCGTCCTCCGGGGAGAGCTCCGCCAGCCCCGCCTCGATGTTGTCCACGTAGGTCAGCGCCTTCTCCGGGGAGAGCCAGGCGTGCGGATCGGTGGGCATCTCCGCGGCGTCGCCCTGGTCATCCGGGTGGCCGGGGACCCGGGTGATGGGGCGGGCCTCTACGCCCTCAGAGGCGGTGACCACGGCTGCGTCGCCCTGGGCGATGAACTGCTCGAACCATTCCTCCAGCCCGAGTCCGTTCTCGATGACCAGCTCCGCGTCGGTGGCGGCGGCGACATCCGCCGGGGTGGGGTCGTACTCGTGGACCTCCGCGCCCACCGGCGCGATGGTGTCGACCTGCACCGCATCTCCGCCGACCTGGGCGGTGAGGTCCTGAAGCACGCTGAAGGTGGTGAGCACCAGCGGGATGTCGGAATCGGCGGCGTCATCGTCGGCATCGGCGCAGGCGGTGAGCGTCAGGGCAGGCGCGATCAGAGCGGCAGAGGCAGCCCGCATTGACCAGGGAGTATTAGGCATGCCGAAAACTTTAGTTTAGGTGCCCCTAAAAGTCGAGCGCTCAGGCGATGGGACTCGCGGCGTCCGAGGCCAAGGCTGAGAGCGCGGCATCGTGGAGCAGGCCGTTGGTGGCCAGGGCGTTCGCGCCGCTGCAGCCCGGCTCGCCGTCCAGGGAGGTGAAGCGTCCCCCGGCTTCGGTGACGATCGGCACCAGGGCAGCCATGTCGTAGAGCTCCAGCTCGGGCTCAGCGGCGATGTCCACCGCCCCCTCAGCCACGAGGCAGTAGGACCAGAAGTCCCCATAGGCGCGGGTCCGCCACACCGTCTCGGTGAACTCCAGGAAGTTCCGCGAACGGCCCAGATCGCGCCACCCGTCCAAGGACGAGTAGGAGAACGAGGCGTCCTGGACGTCGGAGACTTTGGAGACGCTGAGCCGCTTGGCCTGGGTCAGCGACTTGCCGGTGTAGGCGCCCCCGTCCTTGGCAGCCCACCAGCGGCGGCCCAGGGCCGGGGCGGAGACGACGCCGACGACCGGCTCGCCGTGCTCCACCAGAGCGATCAGGGTCGCCCAGACGGGCACCCCGCGGATGAAGTTCTTGGTGCCGTCGATCGGGTCGAGGATCCAGCGCCGGGGCCCGGAGCCGGATTCGCCGTACTCCTCCCCATAGATCGCGTCACGCCCGCGCACCCGGCTGAGCTGCCCGCGGATCAGCTCCTCAGCCTGCCGGTCGGCCACCGTGACAGGGGTGAGGTCCGGCTTGGTCTCCACCTCGAAGTCCAAGGATTTGAAGTAAGACATGTTCTGGGAGTCCACGGAATCGGCGATCAGGTGCGCCAGGTGCAGATCCTCGGTGTACGGGCTGGAGGCGATGCTCATGCGTTCAGGCTACGTCCACACACCGTTGAGTGGTCAGATTTGGCGATTCCGGCAGGCGATTCGCGGCGCAGAGCGCACCAACGGCCGCCGAAAGGAGAGAAAAGGGCAGGCGGTCAGGCGCCCAGGCGCTTCTCGTCCGGCCCGTCCTCGGCGCCGGCCAGCGAGGCGAGCAGACTGCGGAGGCTGTCGAGGCGGGCGAGACCGTGCTCTCCGGCATGCCCGGCCTCGACGTAGGCGTCGAGGGCGCAGCCGCCGGAGGGGGATTCGTGGGCGCAGCCGGGCTCGCAGTCGGCCGAGCCCTCCACGAGGTCCTCGAAGGCGGCGAGCACGTCATCCGGGTCCACATGCGCCAGCCCGAAGCTGCGCACCCCCGGAGTGTCGATGACCAGGCCCGCGGGCTCCATGGTCAGGGCCACGGCCGAGGAGGACGTGTGCCGTCCGCGGCCGGTCACCGCGTTCACTCCGCCGGTGGCGCGGTCAGCCCCCGTCAGCTCGTTGACCATCGTGGACTTGCCCACCCCGGAGTGGCCGATCAGTGCGGTCAGGTGTCCGGTGAGCAGGTCCCGCAGGCGTGCGACGGCGGCAGGCTCCAGCCCCGCGGCGCCGTCCTCGCCCCCGGCCCTTGCGGAGATGACGATCTCAAGATTCAGCTCGGCGTAGTGGCTCACCAGCCGGGCGGGATCCTCTGCGTCCTCGGCCAGATCCGCCTTGGTGATGAGCAGGATCGGCCTGATCTCCGCGTCGAAGGCCGCCACCAGTGCCCGGTCGATGAACCCCGTGCGCGGCTGCGGGTTCGCGGCGGCCACCACGATCAGCAGCTGGTCGGCGTTGGCGACGATGACCCGCTCAGCGTCGTCGGTGTCGTCGGCGGAACGGAGCAGCAGCGAGGACCGCTCCTCGATCCGCACCAGGCGTGCCAGGGTCCCCTCGTCGCCGGAGGTGTCGCCCACCAGCCCGACGACGTCTCCGGCCACCACCGGCGTGCGACCATCGGGCGAGCGGCGCATCGCCTTGGCCCGCATCGCCGTGACCGGACGGCCGTCGTCGAGCATGGAGACGGTGTACCGGCCGCGGTCCACCTGGACCACTCGGCCCGGCTCCGCGTCCTTATGGTCGGGGGCGTCCTTGGTGCGAGGCCGCGACCCCTTCTTGTTGGGTCGGACCCGCGCCCGCGACTCGTCCCAGCTGTCCCATTTGCCCATACTCAGGAGATCAGCGCGGTCCAGCGGTCGGGGAAGTCAGGCATTGTCTTGGAGGTCGCGGCGATGTCGTCGACCTGCACGCCGTCCACCACCAGGCCGAGCACCGCTCCGAAGGTCGCCATCCGGTGGTCTGCGTAGGCGTGCACCAGGCCCCCATGCCGCACCGGGGAGGTGACCCGGAACCCGTCGGCCGTCTCCTGGGCCGCGCCGCCCAGCCGACGGATCTCAGCGACCAGAGCGGCGATCCGGTCCGTCTCATGGCCGCGAAGGTGCTGGACGGAGGTGAACTTCGTCTCGCCCTCCGCGGCGGCTGCCAGCGCCGCCACCGTGGGAGTCAGCTCCGCGGTGCCGTCGACGACGCCGGGGGAGACCAGCGTCTCAGGGCCGCGGACGGTCAGCGTGCCGGTTGTCTCCGAGGTGGGGGTCAGTTCGGCACGGCAGCCGAAGTCTCGCAGCAGCTGCGGCCAGCGGCGACCGATCTGGGTGGACTCCAGCGGCCAGCCCGGCATCGAGACCTCGCCGCCGGACACCGCCGCCGCGCAGAGGAACGGGCCAGCGTTCGAGAGGTCCGGCTCCATCCGGGCGGTGAACGGCGGGATCGCCCCCGGCTCCACCCGCCAGGCGTATGGGGAGGGAGAGGATACGACGACCCCCAGCTCCTCGAGAGCCTTCAGCGTCATCTCCACGTGCTCCAGGGAGGGAACCTGGGTGCCGGAATGGTGCAGAGTCAGGCCCTCGCGGAAGCGAGGGGCCGCCAGCAGCAGGCCGGAGACGAACTGGCTGGAGGAAGAGGCGTCAATCGTCACCTCCCCTCCGGTGATCTCACCAGCGGGGGAGCGCACGGTGAACGGCAGGAACCCCGGCTCACCGTGCTCCTCGATCTCCGCGCCGAGGGCGCGCAGGCCGTCGAGCACTGCGCCCATCGGGCGGACGAGAGCCTCCGGATCCCCGTCGAACCGCACTGATCGGCCCGTCAGCGCCGCTGCGGCCGGAACGAAACGCATCACCGTGCCCGCCAGGCCGCAGTGCACCTCAAGCGGAGCCCCGGCGTCGTCTGCCCCCACCATGATGGGAGAGACCTGAACGGCCTCCTCGCCCTCAGCATCCGGTAGCCATTCGACCTCGGCGCCCAGTGCCTGCAGCGCCGAGAGCATCAGCTCCGAATCCCGTGAGCGCAGCGGGTTCACCACAGTGGCCGGTCCAGTGCCCAGGCCGGCGAGCAGCAGAAACCGGTTGGTCAGCGACTTCGACGCCGGGACAGAGACCTGCCCACACACCGGTGCCCCGGTCCGTGGGGCGGACCAGGGCACCGGTGCAGAAACGGGTGAGCTCAAATTCAGGAGACCTTCTTCTTGGTCCTGTTCTTCGCCTTCTCGGCCTCCTTGGCAACCGACTGGGCGGTCTTGGAGGCCTTCTTCTCGGCAGCCTTGAACTGCTTCTTGGCGTCCTTCTCAAGGGACTTCAGCTGCTTGGCGGCGTCGTCGCCCAGATCCTCGGCCCGCTGGATGGTCCTCTCGCCGAAGTTCGCCCCCTTCTTCTTGGCGGTCTTGGCGATGTGCTCAGCACGCCAGGTCAGGGAGGGCTTGCCGGCCAAGTCCGCAGCGGCCAGGCCCAGGCCGCCCAGGATGCCCAGGTTCTTCAGCAGGGACTTCCGCTGCGCGGTGACATCCTCAGGAGTCTCCAGAGGCGCGGTCCGGTACTCGACGCAGGACTCCAGGGTGTGCACACCCGCCAGCACCAGGGCGGACAGCCGCGGCAGCTTGCCGATCGACAGGGCAGCGCCGGCCGTGACCTCCACACCGGCGAGCACGTAATTGGTCAGCTTCGGGTTCTGCGCAACAGCCCCAGTCTGCGGGACCATCGAGGCGATCTCGTCAGCGGTGGGCTGCAGCTGCTCGGCCGCCTCCTCCGCGTTGCGCAGACGGTCGACGCCGTTGGCGATGAAGACCGCGCCCAGCAGAGGGCGGGCAGCTTTGCGGACCAGGGACATCGGGATCCTCCTCGAATTCGGCGGCGACAGTATGTGATCTGTCCGACTCCGCCCCCAATCTACCCATAACCGCACAGGAATGACATGTGAGGCGGTGTCGTTGTCCTCCATATGACAGTGGCCACCTTGGAGAAGCCTGGCGGTGTGCCGGGGCCAGTAGACTCGCTGATGATGAGTGAGCCGAACGCCGACGCCGCCGACACCCGGACCGCGCCCGCGGACGCCGAGCCGCCCGCTGAGGCGGAGCTCGACGTATCCGCCGAGACCGCCCTCGCACGCCAGGCCAGGTTCGAGCGTGACGCCATGCAGTACGTGGACCAGCTCTACTCGGCGGCCATGCGGATGACCCGCAACCCCCAGGACGCCGAGGATCTTGTCCAGGAGGCCTACACCAAGGCCTATTCGGCGTTCCACCAGTACAAGCCCGGCACCAACCTGAAGGCCTGGCTGTACCGGATCCTGACCAATACGTACATCAACATCTACCGGAAGAGGCAGCGCCAGCCCCACCAGGCCAACACGGACACTGTCGAGGACTGGCAGATGGCGCAGGCCGCCGAGCACACCAGCTCCGGGCTGCGCTCCGCCGAGGCCGAGGCCCTCGACCATCTTCCGGACAGTGATGTGAAGGAGGCCCTCCAGCAGATCCCCGAGGAGTTCCGTCTGGCGGTCTACTTCTCTGATGTGGAGGGCTTCGCCTACAAAGAGATTGCCCAGATCATGGATATCCCCATCGGCACGGTCATGTCCCGGCTGCACCGCGGGCGCAAGCTGCTGCGGAGCCTGCTGGCCGACTACGCCCGTGAGCGCGGATTCAACCGTGGGGAGGGAAAGTGATGAGTGAGAAGATCAGCCCTGAGCAGGCAGCCCGCGCCGCGGAGGCCATCACCGACTGCCTCAACTGCGACGACGACGAGGCCCAGCAGCGACTCCAGCGCATTTACGAGTACCTCGACGGCGCCCTCTCCTACGATGACATCCGCGAGGTCCGCGCCCACCTGGAGGACTGCCCGCAGTGCGCCTCCAACTACGACCTCGAGTGCGTCATCCGGGACACTGTGCGCCGCTGCTGCACCGAACAGGCCCCAGAGACCCTGAAGGTCACTATCCTGGAGCGCATCAGCACGATCAGGACTGACAGCGGCCACTGAGATACTATGGTGCGGTTGTCTACTGAAGGAGGTCTGCTATGAGCAAGCGCGGACGTAAGCGCCGGGACCGCCGCAAGAAGAACGCCAACAACGGCAAGCGGCCGAACACCTGAGCGATAAGCCAAAGAGAGAGCCCCGCAGGAATCATTCCTGCGGGGCTCTTCTCATGCCGAGGTGCGGCGTCTCCTGGCCGGCTCAGGACTGACGAGTGCCGGATGCGGATCCATGCACCTCCAAAACCCCTCATTCGAGGCGCCGTGGGGAAATCGCGAAATCAGCACAAAATTTCCAATTTGGTACCTTAATTCGTATATATAAGTCGTTAACAAGACTGAAATCGTCTTATTGTATCTTGACAGACACGAGATGCTCACGCACAGTATCCGCATCGGGTCTTTTGTGACCCATGTCGCAATCATGTGACTGAAGTCATCGTGAACCTTGGAAGGGCGGAGGAGAAGAATGGGCGATCATTCCCCGGCGCAGCGCGAGACGGAGGCCGGGCAGACCGCACCAGCTGCCCTCGGCTCCACTCCTTCGTTGGACGAGAAGTCAAAGCGGATCATCGAGCAGCTGCAGCAGGATGGGCGCCGGTCCTATTCGGCCATCGCACGGGCGGTCGGTCTTTCCGAGGCTGCGGTCCGGCAGCGTATGTCGCGCCTGCTCCAGGACCAGGTGGTCCAAATTGTCGCGGTCACGAATCCTTTGCAAGTGGGTTTTCCCCGCCAAGCCATGGTGCATGTCAGGACCGGCAGCGACCTCGTCGGAACAGCAGACCGGCTGGCGGAGATTCCTGAGGTGGACTACTGCGTGGTCACCTCTGGCTGGTGGGACGTCATCGTCGAACTGGTCTGCGAGGACGATGACCATCTGCTGAAGGTGCTGACCAAGATCCGGCAGACCGAAGGCGTCCGAGAAACCGAGACGCTGACCTATCTGTCTCTGAGGAAACAGGAATACGACTGGGGGACGCGATGAACCCCGCTCTCACACACGTTCCAGCTGCGCCCGTCATTGTCCGGGGCGACGCTCGCATGATCTGCCACCAGGCCAGGCGAAGCGGCTGGGCTGCCGGGCACAGAGCAGAGGAGATTCCAAGATGACGCATATGCCATTTCGCACTACGAACCCCGCCACAGGCGAACTTATGAACGAGTACCCGGTCGCCACCGATGCCGAGACAGAGGACGTTCTGCAGCGCTCCCAGCAGGCATTCGCCGAATGGAGCGCACGGTCAGTGGGGGAGCGTGCGGGAATAGTTCAGCGCGTCTCCGAGCTCTTCACCGTCAAGGCAGCAGAGCTCGCCGAGATCGCCACTCGTGAAATGGGCAAGCCGATCGGCGAGATGCGTGAAGAAGCTGATTTCTGCGGCGATATTTTTGGGTACTACGCCTCTGCAGGACCAGAGCAGCTGGCTGATCAGATACTTTCCGAGGACGACGAAGCCCTCTCCACGCTCCAGCGACGCCCCATAGGCCCGCTCCTGGGAATCATGCCGTGGAACTACCCCTACTATCAGGTGGCCCGTTTTGCCGCCCCCAACTTGGTGGCCGGCAACACGGTCCTTCTCAAGCACGCCGAGATCTGCCCGGAGGCAGCACTGGCGATCCAATCGTTGATGGACGAAGCCGGCGTTCCGCCTGGGGTCTTCCAGACCATCTTCGCCACCCACGAGCACGTGTCGACCATGATCGCCAGCCCCTTCATCCAGGGCGTCTCACTGACCGGCTCCGAACGGGCCGGCGGAATCATCGCCGAGCAGGCCGGGCGCCACCTGAAGAAAGTCGTGCTCGAACTCGGCGGCTCGGATCCCTACGTGGTCCTATCCGCATCCGATGTCGCCGCCCAGGCGAAGCAGGCTCTGGATATCCGTCTGGAGAACACGGGCCAGGCCTGCAACTCCAATAAGCGGATGGTCGTCATGGACGACATTTTTGACGAGTTCGTCGCAGAACTCGTCAAGCAGGCTGAGGCCCTGACACCCGGCGACCCGGCAGAAGGGAAAGACGGCACCTATGGGCCGCTCTCATCGGAGGCTGCTGCCCAAAAGATCGTCTCCCAGATTGAGGACGCAGTCGCCGCGGGCGCCACGCTGCACACCGGCGGTGTCCGCCTGGATACCTCAGGGTTCTATGTCTCACCTGCTGTGCTGACTGGGGTCACACAGGACGCCCGTGCATACCGAGAGGAGCTCTTCGGCCCGGCCGCGGTGGTCTACCGAGTCTCGTCCGAGGAAGAAGCGCTGCAGGTGGCCAACGACACTGTCTATGGCCTCGGTGCCGCGGTGTACGCCACCGAACCAGGCCGTGCAGCACAGTTTGCGGAGAAGCTCCAAGCGGGAATGGTAGGTGCGAATGCACAGCCCCCAGAAGCCGCTGACATGCCTTTCGGCGGCATCAAACGTTCCGGGTACGGCCGTGAACTCGGGCCGCTCGGCATTGACGAGTTCACCAACAAACGGCTGATGCACCTCTCCAAGCCCTGAAGCCGCATCGGCCGTGTGCATCAACACCGAGGTCTACATAGGCCCCGTCTCAGACCTCACCGGCCTGGACCTGTCGATACCGGCCGGATTGGTCGTCGCCTCAGGAACCTATGTCCTTCTCTCTCGCCCTGCGCCGGTCCGTCAGCCGCGATGACCGTTCGCTCAGGCATTCGCCCATACTCATCATCACGAACTCCCGCAGGAGATGCCGTCTCGATGTCCACAACGATCTACCACCATGCCAAAGTCTTCACTGCTGACCCTGAGAGACGTACCGCTGAGGCATTCGCAGTGACCGACGGCGTCTTCGGTGCTGTCGGACCGTACGAAGAAGTCCGGTCCCACGCTGGAGCGGAAGCCATCGAGGTCGATCTCGGCGGACGATTCGTATCACCGGGGTTCATCGACTCCCACACTCATCTGACCACCTTTGGTGAGGCGCTGGGCAAGGTCCAATTGCGTGACTGCGGTGACCTGGACGAGATTCTGCGGCGGTTGGCGGACGCCCGCCGGAAGAACCCAGATGCTCCCCGAATCCTCGGCGCAGGCTGGCTCTTCGATGCTGTAGGTGAGCAGCATCCTACGGCTTCCATGATTGATGCGGTTCTGCCTGACGTTCCGGTCTACCTCGACGCAAACGACCTGCATTCCGTATGGGTGAATTCTGCTGCGCTCGCCGAGATGGGCATCGACGAGCATTCTCCGGACCCGCTCGGAGGAAAGATCGCTCGTGATGCCAAGGGCCAGGCCACAGGCATGCTCTACGAGACGGCGGGAAGACAGTACGCACGCACTTTTCTGGAGAATTCCGCTGCCCCGGAAGATCATGTTCGTTTTCTGGAGCGAGCTTTTCAGGCGTACCTTGAGTCCGGTGTCACCGGTGCCACGGACATGGCGCTGACTGAGGCCGATGTGACAGCTGTTCAGACGCTCATCGCCCGCGATGGACGCCTGCCTTTCCCCATCACTGGGCATATGCTGCTTGAACCCACAAACAGCGTCCAGGACGACCTGGCCGGGATTGACAGCATCGTCGACCTTCGTCAACGCACCGCCGCCGGATCGGGCTCCAGATGGTTTCGCATCGCCGGGGTCAAGTTCATCATGGATGGGGTGATCGACGCCTGCACGGCGACGATGCGAGCCCCCTATGCCAACGGTACGAACTGCGCTCCGATCTGGAGCGCCGACCGGATCCGACCCGTCGCCGAATCCGCCGACGCAGCAGGTTTGCAGATCGCCATGCATGCCATCGGCGATCGCACCAGTGAAATCGCTCTGGAGATACTTGAGCACTGTCTCCGCGTGAACGCCCCACGGCCTCGGCGCCACCGGATAGAACACCTCGAATCAGTCACCGACGAAACCATCAGCCGCATTGCCGCGGTCGGTGCGACGGCCTCGATGCAGCCGGTTCACTGCGATCCCGCGATCTTGGACAACTGGGTATCGGTGCTCGGCGACGAACGTCAGGAGCAGGGTTTTCCCTGGAGGAGGATCCGGGAAGCCGGGATACCCATCACCCTGGGCAGCGATGCGCCGACGGCTCCTCACGAGCCGCTTCCGAATCTCTATATCGCCCTGACGGGAGGTTCCTCCCTCGTCCCGTCTCTGCCCCCATACCACCCGGAACGTGCTTTCAGCCCCGCCGAAGCTCTGGCAGCGCTGACCTCAGGCGGAGCTTATGCCGGCGAGATGGAGGGCACCAGCGGTGCCATCCGGAGTGGAATGCACGCCAACTTCATCGTGCTTGACATCGACCCCCTCACAGCCGAACCGCAGGAACTGCTGGAGACGCAGGTGCGGAGCACCTATGTGCTCGGCGAGGAGCTCCATAGCGGCGGCGTGCGTGGAGGCGCCTGACGACGTCGTCCTGTCGCTTCGAATGCTGCCGCGATCTCCAGCAGCCGCACATCGTCGTAGGCCCTTCCTGCAAGGGTAAGGCCTACGGGCATCCCCGTGTCCGGCATAGTGCCCATAGGTACTGTCACCGTGGGAACTCCCAGATGGCGCCACACCAGGTTTCCGTTGGCCACCCAGACGCCGTTCTGCCACGCGATATCCGCAGATTCCACGTTCACATCTGCATCGGCGGGCGCCACGTCAGCCACTGCGGGGAAGGCAACGACATCCAGTTCCAAGCTGTCCAACCAGTCCTCGAAGTCCGTCCTCCGTGTGGCCTCAAGCCCCCGGAGTCCCTCTTCCATGCATGGAATCTCCGTGAAAGAGGTGAACTTCGCGCCCCTCATGACCTCCGGATAGGCGGAGATGTCGGAGAACCCCTCGGCGCGGTCAGGCAGTGTTCCCGTCTCGTGGGGGAATATCAGTGCGCCGTCCACCGCCTCCAGCCGATCCAGCTGAGGATCAGCGTTTGCCCGGAGGAAGTCGTCCCAGGCCCAGGCGCTGAGCTCACGCGCCTCATACTCCAGGAATTCAGCACTCACCAGCCCGCGGGTGAACACGGTCGGGGCGTTCGGGCGGTCACCCTCATAATTGGTGACCGCCGGCAGGTCTGTGACCTGCACATGAGCACCATAGGATTCCAGGGACTCGCGTGCCCGCTCCCAGAGTTCCAAAATGCTGGGGCGTGGCCTGATCGGCTGTCCCGTCGAGCCCCCGATGCCCCGATCCTCACCCGAACCTGACTCCGGATCCTCACCGAGATACATCGCTGGTGCCCCGATCCTCAGGCCCCCGAGCCGCCGACGGGTCTCCTCCGCTGTTCCTGCCTCAAGGCGGAGGAACGACTCCGGCCGAACCTCGCTGATGGAGGGCAGCTCAACCCACGGCTGACTGCGCCAAAAATCACCCCGAGCCTCAGGGTCCTCGACCATGATGATTTCGAGCAGCTCAAGCATGTCAATCATGCTGCGCGTGTGAGGCACGACCACGTCCATCGTGGGCACCAGCGGCCAGTTACCTCGGATGGAGAGCAATCCCCAGGAAGGCGTATAGGCGCACAGAGCATTGTTCGAAGCCGGAGCCCTGCCCGAGGACCAGGTCTCCTCTGCCAGCCCAAAGGCGGCGAAACTGGCCGCCGTCGCGGTTCCGGAACCGTTGGAGGAGCCGGAGCCGAAGGCCGAAGTCAGGTAGTCACCGCTGTACGGGCTCTCTGATCGACCATAGACGCCGCGCTGCATGCCTCCGTCAGCCATAGGGGGCATGTTTGTGAGGCCGAGCAGCACCGCGCCGCTCTCCCGCAGGCGCCCGACGGTGAAGGAGTCGCGCTGGGCCACAAGATGCTTGAATGCTGGCGAGCCCGCAGCGACTGTCAGTCCCCTTGCCAGGTAGCTGTCCTTGGCCGTGTACGGTATCCCGTCCAGCGGGCCCAGGGCGGCGCCGCAGGCGCGACGCTCGTCAGACGCACGGGCCTCATCCACAGCATGCGGATTCATCACGATCACCGAATTGAGCATAGGGCCGGACCGATCGTAGGCATCGATGCGGTCCAGGTAGCTGAGCACCAGTTCCTCGCTTGTGGCGGCCCCTGTCTCAAGAGCACGGCGCAGCTGCGGAATCGTCGCCTCGACGACGTTGAAGGGACCGTTCATCCTTCGGCCCCGGAGAGTGCGTCATGAGGATCCCTATAGGGAGGTAGCCCGCTGCTGACGGCTCGCGGCTGCTGCTGCGTAATGCAGTGGATGCCGCCGCCGAAGCTGAAAATATCCCGTGCGTCGACCTGTTCGATGCGGCGCCCCGGATACGCCTCCGCAAGGATCTCTGAGGCGATGTCATCGTGAGGGTCATCGAAGGCGCAGAGGATCACGGCACCGTTGACGATGTAGTGATTGATATAGGACCAGTCGTTGAGCTCGTTGTTCTCATCGCGGATCGACTGCGGAGCTGGAACGTCAATGATTCTCAGCGCTTCGCCCGCGGCATCGAAAGTGCTCTCCAGAACCTCACGGAGCCTGCGGGTCACGATGTAGTCCGGATGCTCGGGGTTGTCCTGCCGGTGCAGCAGCAACGCGCCGGACTCGGTGAAGCTGGCCACGATGTCTACATGGCCTCGAGTGCCGAACTCCTCGTAGTCCCGCGTGAGGCCATAAGGCAGCCAGATCGCATCCCTGGTGCCCAGCTGGAGGTGGATCTCGGACTCCACCTCATCCTTCGCCGTCCCCGGGTTGCGTCCCTCGTCGAGCTGAACAGTCTCGGTCAGCAGCACCGTGCCTGAGGCGTCGATGTGGAAACCACCGCCTTCATTGACCAGCCGGCTCTCCCGACGGGGCAGTGCCAGGTGCTCAGCCATCCGCCGCCCCACCTGGCGGTCTGCGTCCCACGCCGCCCATTCCTGAGCGCCCCAGCCGTTGAAGGTCCAGTCGACACCGTGGACCTGACCCTCGCCGTCGTGCACGAATGTCAGACCCGAGTCCCTGATCCAGGCGTCATCAAGCTCCATGGGCAGCAAGGAAACGGCATCGCCGAGCAGCGCACGCGCCTCATCGAGGTCCTCTGGGGAAACTGCCATAAGCACCGGCTCGTGGGCGGCGACGGTACGGGCCACCACAGCCCAGGAGCGGCGTGCACGGTCCAGCGACTCGCTCCCGGGCGGACCGAACGTGCCGTTGGCCGGTGGGAACGCCATCCATGTGCGCTCGTGCGGTGCCCATTCAGGGGGCATCCGTACGGCGGCTGATGCGGGTGCCCTGCTGTGAGAGAGGTGCTGCTGGTGCTTCATGGCTGTCCTAGTGTCAATCGTGCGCTTCGGGGCCGACTGCCCTCTTGGGGCCGAAGTCAGTGGAGTGCTCAGCCGTGGGTCTCGAGGCTGAGAAGGTCCGTGACCTCCTCGGCGACCCTGCGTCCCTGCCGAAGCGCGCCGTCGACGTGCTGGTATCCCTCGGCGGCCAGATCCGAGCAGGCCCAGTGGATCGGTCCGACTGGGGTGAGCTGGTCGGGGCCATAGCGATGGAGGCCTCCCAGGTCATAGCTGGTGGCGTAGGCTCCGCGTGTCCATTCCTCGGCGGCAAAGTCAGACTCGTAGTAGACGTTCGGGCTCAGGGCCTCGGCACCGACGTAGTGGGAGATCGATTCCAAGATCTGCTGGCGTCGCTGGTCAGGCTCCAGTCTGAGCATGCGATCCGCCGATTCATCCGAGACGAAGGCAACAAGAGTGCCGCGAGGGTCGCCATAGTTGGTGTTGTCGTAAACCTCCTGGCATAGCTCGGCGGCGCCGAAGCCGGTGCCGGAGAGGCCCTTCTCCCGCCAGAAAGGCCTTTCGTAGACCGCATGAACCTTGATCACCAGTCCCATCGACTGGTGCTGATGCATCTGCTGCTGGAGCCAGGGCAGGGCCGGCTCGAACGAGATTCGGGAGTACAGGTTCGGCGGGACTGCCACGATCACCCTCTCGGCGTGAACCGTGAGGCGGTCCGAAATCACAGTGACACCGCGCTCTGGCTCGGTCTGTGGGGCCCAGCGAACGATGCGCACCGGCGTGCTCAGGAGGACCGTGCCTGCGACCAGCTCGTCGGCCATCGCCTCGGAGACGGACTGCATACCGCCCACCACGCGTCGGTCCAGGATGTAGTTCTCATCGACCAGGTTCGCGAAGGAGCCGGCCGAGGCGGCCATCAGCACGGCCTGCAGGGCGGAGAAGGCGTGAGAAGGTTTTGTGAGCATGCCGCCGGCCATGAATATCTGGATGTTCTCGCGCGCGGCAGCGTCGTCGCTCTGCCGGCGGAGCCAAGCCTCGAAGGTGACGGTGTCCAGCTCACGGGCGAGCGGATGCGCCCAAGGCTCCTCGACGCCGATGGCCTTCACCAGCTCGTCCAGCTGAGCAATGATGCGCGTCATCTCGGCCTCAGTATGAGCCCCGGCCGGGAACATCTCCCCGGAGTACCGGCGTGCTGTGCCGTCTGGGGCGATGTAGATGTCCTCCCCTTTACGATGACGGGGATAAGTCTTCTTGCCGAGCTCCTCAAGAAGGCCCAGCAGCTCTTTCTGGTCCGGGGAGACCCACTGCCCGCCGATCTCCAAGAAGGCTCCGTCGACCTCTTTGGACCATGTGCGTCCCCCGACACGATCACGAGCCTCCAGCACGGCGACTGTCCGTCCAGCGGCCTCCAAGGACCGGGCAGCACGAAGGCCGGCGGGCCCCGCGCCTACCACCACGACGTCCCGCTCGAGCGTCTCAGCATCGAAACGGTGCTGCGTGTCTGTCATCGCTCTCCCCTTGAAAATGAATAAAATTCATTAAACACTAGGTAGCATCACCGCGATCACAGTCTGTTGTCAAGCAGGCCAGAATGAGGAAGGAGCTCTCCGTGGCCAGCCCCGCCCGTGGCTCTCGAGGCCGAGGAAGGCCAACCTCCGCCCTCCTCACCCGTGATCGAATCACCGACTCAGCGATCGCCCTGGTCAGCAGGCACGATTACCGGCACCTGACGATGTCCGCCCTCGCAGAGGAGCTGGGGGTCTCCACGTCGGCGCTTTACAACCACGTCTCTTCAAAGCGGGAAGTGCTGATCCTGATTCAAGAACGGCTGAATGCGCAGATCGACTGCACCGGGTTCGGAATCCATCCTTGGGACAGGGCCCTGCGAACCTGGGCGCACTCTTATCGTGACTGCTTCATCCGCCACACCGCGCTGATCCCCACGGTCGCGGTTCTGCCGGTTGCGGACTCCCCTGAGACGCTGAGAATGTATGAGCAGGTGGCCCAAGGACTCCACGAGGCAGGCGTCGGTGACGCCGATGTGGTCGACATTATCGTCGGAGTCGAGGCCCTTGTCTTCGGAGCGGCCTATGACGCCTCGACTCCGACTGACATCTTCGACCCGGGTAACAGGACGGATATCGCTCCGACATTCACGCGGCTCGCCTCCGCTCGCCCCCGGAGCTCTCGGGCCGCTGCGGACCGGGCCTTCGGCACTGCCCTCGACACATTGATCGCGGGACTGCACGTGCGGCTTGGGAGGGAGAAGGATGACGAATAGCTAAGTCCGCCCCTTGGGGAGCGACGAGAGGCTCCGCCATTCCGGGCCTACACCCAAAACATCCACAGACCTTCCCCATGAGGTTTGGCCTGGCCGGCTCAGACGGGCTCTCGGATGCCGAGCCACCGGTACCAGCCGCGGTGCAGCACCAGCCACGCCATGAGCCCGTAGGCGGCCTGTCCGGGTTCGCCCTCGTTTGCGGCCAGGTCCTCGCGCCACTGGCCGTGGCTGACGAGCGGCGTGAAGGCGTCCACATAGGTGTGGGAGCGGCGGGTGGCCACGTCCTGCCAGGCCCGGTTGAGCTCGCTGATCTGCTGGTTCAGCTCATCGTCGAGAGTGGGGACAGGGCCCAGCACCAGGCAGCGGATGCCCTCCTGGGACGCCCGGTCGAGGACGTTCGCCAGGTTCAGGCGGGAGCGGGCTGACGTCGTCGCGGACTGCAGGTCACGGGCGTTCAGGGCGATCAGCAGGTGATTCTCGGTGCCCTGGCCGAACCGTCGGTCGGCTTCCTCCTGCCAGCGCGCCGACAGGGCCTCGGCCCCTTCGCCCGGGACGGCGAGGGCGAAGTGCTGCAGGCTGACGCCGGTCAGCGGGGTCTTTGAGATGACGCGTCCGAACCAGCCGAGGCCCCGCGGGTCCCCGGGGCCGGTCAGCAGCTCATCGCCGACGGCGACCAGACGGATCTGCCGGGTCTCTTGTACATCCTCCATAGGCAGAAACACTACAGTCCTCCCGCCCCGACGGGCACGAGGACTGTGCAGTGAACATTGAAGCCCGATGTGCGCTGGCCCTCATGCCCGAGGGCCAGCGCACATCGGGAACGCAGGCGGGCCGTCCCGCCTGCGGAACCGGCTCAGCCGAGGTGGCTGAAGGCCTCGGCGAGGAGGTCTTCGAGCTCCTTGGCGTGGCGTTTGGCCTGGCCCACGGAGGTGGCAGCACCCGCGGGGCGGGAGACGAGGCCGATCTCCTGATCGAGCTGGGGCGAGAAGTTCATCCCGAAGAACGGCCACGGTCCCTGGTTGGCCGGCTCGTCCTGGGCATAGATGAACTCGGCGTCAGCCGGGTACTTGTCCAGCTCCTCCTGCAGCTTCTCCACAGGCATCGGGTAGAGCTGCTCCAGGCGGACGATAGCGGTGGTGCCGTCGTCGCGCTTGGAGCGGGTGGCCAGCAGGTCGTAGTACAGACGGCCGGAGACGATCAGCACACGCTTGACCTTGGAAGCCTCCACGGCGCTGTCGCCGATGACTTCGAGGAAGGTGCCGCTGGTGAAGTCCTCCACGGAGTTGGCTGCCGCCTTCAGGCGCAGCAGCTGCTTGGGGGAGAACACGATCAGCGGACGACGCGGGCGGGCTGCGGCCTGGCGGCGCAGCAGGTGGAAGTAGTTCGCGCCGGAGGAGGGCATGACCACGTTCATGTTGTCCTCAGCGCAGAGCTGCAGGAACCGCTCCGGACGTCCTGAGGAGTGGTCCGGACCCTGCCCCTCGTAGCCGTGCGGGAGCAGCATCACCAGGGATGAGCGCTGGCCCCACTTCTGCTCCGCGGAGGAGATGAACTCGTCGATGATGATCTGGCCGCCGTTGACGAAGTCGCCGAACTGCGCCTCCCACAGCACCAGGGCGTTGGGGTTCTCCACGGAGTAGCCGTACTCGAAGCCGATGGCGGCGTACTCGGAGAGGAGCGAGTCGTAGATGAAGAACCGGGCCTGGTCCTCGGTCAGGTTCTTCAGGGGATACCACTCGTCGCCGGTATGACGGTCGTGGAAGACCGCGTGGCGCTGCACGAAGGTGCCGCGGCGGGAGTCCTGGCCGGACATGCGGACCTCGGTGCCCTCCATGAGGAGGGATCCGAAGGCTGCGATCTCGGCGAAGCCCCAGTCGATGCCGCCTTCGCGGGCCATCTTGGCCCGGCGCTCCAGCAGGGCTTTGAGCTTCTGGTGTGCGGTGAAGCCTTCGGGGATGTTGGTGTGCACCTCCCCGATGTGAGCCAGCTGGTCCTCCGAGATCGCGGTGTCCTCGGGGCTGCGCTCCGGGGTCTCCGTCTCGTCCTGGGAGGCGGTGGGGGCGAGGTCGGTGCTGGAGGGCCCGCCGCCGGCTTCGACGGTGGCTACCGGCTGGGTCTGGGCGGCGTGGGTCTCGGTGAAGACCCGCTCCAGACGCTGGCGGTAGTCCTGCAGCGCCTGGTCGGCCTCCTCCTGGGTGATGTCGCCGCGTCCCACCAGCGCCTCGGTGTAGAGGCGGCGAGTGGTGCGCTTGGCCTCCACGAGGTTGTACATCTTCGGCTGGGTCATCGAGGGGTCGTCACCCTCGTTGTGGCCGCGGCGGCGGTAGCAGATGAGGTCGATGACAACATCCTTGTTGAACCGTTGGCGGTAACGGAAGGCCAGCTGGGAGACACGGGCGACGGACTCAGGGTCATCAGCGTTGACGTGGAACACCGGCGCCTGGATGGACTTGGCCATGTCGGTGGAGTAGGTCATGGACCGGGCTGCCGAGGGGGCGGTGGTGAAGCCGATCTGGTTGTTGACCACCACGTGCACGGTGCCGCCGGTGCGGTAGCCCCGCAGCTGGGACATGTTCAGGGTCTCAGCGACCACGCCCTGGCCGGCGAACGCTGCGTCGCCGTGGATCAGCAGCGGCATCACGCTGAAGCTGCTCAGGCTGTCGCTGCCCTGGTCCAGGCGGTCCTGCTGGGCGCGCACCACGCCCTCGAGGACCGGGTTGACGGCCTCGAGGTGGGATGGATTGCCGGCGAGGTAGACACGGGTGGAGTTGCCGCGGTCGGAGGTGAACTCGCCGCGGGTGCCGAGGTGGTACTTCACGTCGCCGGAGCCGGTGCCGGCCTCGCGGCCTTCGAACTCGCGGAAGACCTGGGCGTAGGTCTTGCCGGCGATGTTGGTCAGCACGTTGAGGCGGCCGCGGTGGGCCATCCCGATGGCGACCTCGTCCAGTCCCTCGTCAGCGGCCTCGGAGAGGACTGTGTCCAGCAGCGGGATGAGGGACTCGCCGCCCTCCAGGGAGAAGCGCTTCTGGCCGACGAACTTGGTCTGCAGGAAGGTCTCGAAGGCCTCAGCGGCGTTGAGCCGGCCCAGGATGCGGAACTGCTCGTCACGCGTGGGCTTGGAGTAGGAGTGCTCGATCTCCTCCTGGAACCACCCGCGCTCCTCAGGCGACTGCAGGTGCATGTACTCGATGCCGGTGTTGCGGCAGTAGGTGTCCCGCAGCACGCCGAGGATGCGGCGCAGCGGCAGAGAGTCCTTGCCGCCGAATCCGCCGGTGGGCCACTCGCGGTCGAGGTCCCAGAGGGTCAGGCCGTGGGTCTCGATCTCCAGGTCCGGGTGGGTGCGCATCTTGTACTCGAGCGGGTCCACCGAGGCCATCAGGTGGCCGCGGACGCGGTAGGCGTGGATCAGCTGCTGGATCCGGGCGACCTTGTTGACTTCGTCCTCGGGGTTGACCTGGACGTCGGCGGACCACTGGATGGGCTTGTAGGGGATGCGCAGGGCCTCGAAGACCTCCTCGTAGAACCCGTCCTGGCCGAGCAGCAGCTCGTGGATGGTCTTGAGGAACTCGCCGGAGCCCGCACCCTGGATGACGCGGTGGTCATAGGTGGAGGTCAGAGTGATGATCTTGGAGACGGCGAGCCTGTTCAGGGTCTTCTCAGAGGCGCCCTGGAACTCTGCCGGGTACTCCAGGGCGCCCACGCCGACGATCACGGCCTGTCCCTTGGACAGCCGCGGCACCGAGTGGACGGTGCCGATGCCGCCGGGGTTGGTCAGGGAGACGGTGGTGCCGGCGTAGTCGCCGGGGGTCAGCTTGTTGTCACGAGCGCGCTTGACGACCTCGTCGTAGGCTCCCCACCACTCGGCGAAGCTCATCTGCTCGGCGCTCTTGATGTTGGGGACCACCAGCGCTCGGGTGCCGTCAGGGCGGGGCATGTCGATGGCCAGCCCGAAGTTCACATGGGCGGGGGTGATCATGGTCGGCTTGCCGTCGAGGACGTCATAGGTGACGTTCATCTCGGGGTGCTTCCGCAGGGCCCGGATCATCGCGTAGCCGATGAGGTGGGTGAAGGAGACCTTGCCGCCGCGGGTGCGCTTGAGGTGGTTGTTGATGACGGTGCGGTTGTCGATCAGCAGCTTGGCGGGCACCGCGCGCACGGTGGTGGCGGTGGGCACCTCGAGGGAGGCGTCCATGTTCGCGGCGATGGCCTTGGAGATGCCCTTCAGCGGGGTCTTCTTGTCCTCAGCGTCGCTGGTCCTGTCCTCGGGCGCGCCCTGCTTGACCGGCTCGGAGGGGATCTGAGTGCCCGTCTCAGCCTTCCGTGTGGTGGGGGTGGGGGCGGTCGGCTTGGCCTGGTTGGAGGTCTGCTGGGACTCCTTGGAGGAGCGCTGGGAGGACTCCGGCTCTGCAGGCTTGGCGGTGTCCGGGGTGGTCTCGGCCTGGGATGAGCGCTGGTTTCCGGCGTCGGGCTTGGTGTCGGCTGAGGAGGACTTGGACTCGGTGACCTTCTCCTGGGCCTTGGTCTCGCCCTCACCGCTCTTGGCCTCGCCGGCGCTGCTTCCGCCGGCCTGCTTGCTCCCTGCCTCGGAGGCGGAGCGATCCTCGTTCTCCAGCCGTTCGAAGATGGTGGCCCATTTGCGGTCGACCGACTCGGGATTCTCCCGGTACTTCTCATAGATGTCGGCGACCAGCCACTCGTTTCCGGGAAACTCTTCGGCAAGTCGGCTGGAGGTCAGTTCTGGCACGTGGATACGCCTCTTCCCTATCGGCTCGGGGTGCTCCCGGCACGTCGCTGTGCTTTATATACGCGGGCAGGCTCTTCCCACCCGTCTGAGGTGCGTGGTACAGCATAGTGAGTTTCGCCACCCGGATTCCACCGGCGCCGGTATCGTGTGAGCCGATGCGACTGCTGAATACCCCGACTCACGAGCTCACCTACTCCGACGCGTTCCTCGTCCCCTCCTTCTCGCGCGCAGGGTCGCGCTTCGAGGTGGACCTCACTGCCGACGACGGCACCGGCTGCGCGACGCCGCTGGTGGCTTCGAATATGACGGCTGTGACAGGCCCTCGGATGATGGAGGCGATGGCCCGCCGCGGGGGGCTCGCGGTCCTGCCGCAGGACGTCCCGGCGGCGGACGCCGCCGACGCGATCCGCTGGGTGAAGTCCCAGCACCCCGTCCTTGAGAACCCGGAGAGGATCGGCGAGGCCGGCGCCTCCGTCACGCTGACTGAGGCAGACATTTCTGACGAGGCTGGGCTTCGGCGCGCCTTCGAGCAGATGCACGACGCCGGGGCGGACGGCGCCCGCGTCATGCTCGGGGAGGGCGGCGCCCAGCAGGGGGTCCTCACCGCCTCGGGCGCCCTGCGCTCCACGATCTACACCCCGAACCTCGACGCCGAGGGCCGGCTGAGGGCTGCCGCGGCGGTCGGGATCAACGGCGATGTCGCCGCCCGGGCCGAGACGCTGCTGGCCGCGGGCGCGGACGTGCTCGTCGTCGACACCGCCCACGGCCATCAGGCGAAGACGCTGGAGGCGATCGCCGCGGTCCGCTCCGTCATCGGCGCGTACCCGGGCGTGCCGATCGTCGCCGGCAACGTGGTGACCGGGGAAGGAGCTGCGGACCTCGTCGAGGCCGGCGCGGACATCATCAAGGTCGGCGTGGGCCCGGGCGCGATGTGCACCACCCGGATGATGACCGCCGTCGGACGCCCCCAGCTGACCGCTGTGATGGAGTGCGCCGAGGCCGCCCACACCGCCGGTGCCCGGATCTGGGCCGACGGCGGCGTCCGGCACCCGCGCGACATCGCCCTGGCCCTGGCCGCCGGCGCCTCGGCGATCATGGTCGGCTCGTGGTTCGCCGGCACCTATGAGGCCCCCGGCGAGCTGCGCACCGATGAGCAGGGCCGCCAGTACAAGGTGAACTTCGGAATGGCCTCGGCCCGGGCGGTGCAGGCCCGCACCGCAGACGATGATGCCTTCACCCGGGCGCGGAAGGGGCTGTTCGAGGAGGGCATCTCCGACTCCCGCATGTACATCGACCCCGCCCGCCCCAGCGTGGAGGACCTGGTCGACCAGATCACCGCGGGCGTCCGCTCCGCGTTCACCTACGCCGGGGCGAAGACCCAGGCCGAGTTCCGTGAGCGCGCCACCGTTGGCGTGCAGTCCGCCGCGGGCTTCCACGAGGGCAAGCCCGTCCCCAGCAGCTGGTGAGCGCGCCCAGCCTCCCGCCCGATCCCTGCGGTAGAATCCGAGATCCTATGGAGTATCGACAACGCAGCCGGGGGTGCGTCCGCTAAGTGGAGTGGATACTCCTTGGCATCGGCCTTCTGCTGATTCTGGGCAACGGCTTCTTCGTGGCCGTCGAATTCTCGCTGGTCGCCCTCGACCAGCCCACGGTCCAGCACGCCATCGACAGCGGCGACAAGCGCGCCGTGCCGCTCATGAAGTGCCTGCGGTCCCTGTCCACCCAGCTGAGCTCCTGCCAGCTGGGCATCACCCTGAACACCCTGCTGATCGGCTATGTGTTCGAGCCCGCGCTGGGCAGCCTGCTGGCCGGCCCGATGGAGGCGCTGGGTGTGCCCGACGCCGCCGCGGGCGCGGTCTCGCTGGGCGTGGCGATGCTGATCGCGACCCTGATCACCATGCTGATCGGTGAGCTGATCCCCAAGAACCTCGCCGTCGCTGAGGCTTTCCGGGTGGGGCGTCTCCTGGCTCGGCCGCAGATGATGTTCACCGCCGTCTTCAAGCCGCTGATCATTGTGCTCAACGGCTTCTCCAACAAGGTGCTCCACCGGTTCGGCCTGGAGGTCAAGGAGGAGCTCTCCGGCGCCCGCACCCCGGAGGAGCTGTCCTCCATGGTCCGCCGCTCCGCCTCGCTCGG
This sequence comes from Nesterenkonia populi, assembly GCF_007994735.1. NCBI lineage: Bacteria > Bacillati > Actinomycetota > Actinomycetes > Micrococcales > Micrococcaceae > Nesterenkonia > Nesterenkonia populi. The sequence continues at coordinate 1,237,460 of NZ_VOIL01000001.1, forward strand.
AACCCTGGACGAGGACACGGCGACCTTCCTGGACCGGACCCTGCACTTCTCTGAGCAGACCGCCGCCGATGCGATGACTCCGCGTCCGCGGATGGTGACGGTCGATGCGGAGGCCCCCCTCGAGCAGCTCATCGAGACGGCTCGCCGCACCGGCTATTCCCGCTTCCCCGTCCTCGGCGAGGGCGGGGCGGACGAGGTCCGCGGCCTCGCTCATGTCAAGAAGGCGGTGGCGGTGCCCCGCAGCAAGCGTGAGGGCCTGGTGGCGGCCACAGTGATGACCGAGAAGACGGCTCGGGTGCCGGAGACTCTGCACCTGGATGCCCTGCTGGCTGAGCTGCGCGACGCCCCGCTTCAGGCAGCCATCGTGGAGGACGAGTACGGAGGCACCTCCGGCTTCGTCACCCTTGAGGACGTGGTCGAGGAGATCGTCGGCGAGGTCGCCGACGAACATGACCGCCTGGCCCCGGGCGTGCTGCAGGCCGCCAACGGCGACTGGTTCTTCCCCGGGCTGCTGCGACCGGACGAGATCAACAAGCAGATCCTCGAGCTGGAGATTCCCGAGGACCCTGCCTATGAGACCGTCGCGGGCTGTGTGCTGTTCCAGCTCGGCCGGGTGGCGGCGGTGGGGGACGAGGCCGACGTCGTCGGCGGCACCCTGACCGTCACCGGGATGGAGGGCCGGCGGATCGACCGGCTGCGCTTTGTTCCGGACCCGGAGGCTCGCCGTGCCGCCCAGGAGGCAGCCGCGCAGCGTGCAGCCCGTCTGGCGCAGGAGCGCGCCGAGCGCGAGCGTGAGAAGGCGGGTGAGATGCGGTGACCGGGGATCTGATGGGCCTGGTGTGGCTGGTGGTGCTGCTCGCCGGCAATGCGTTCTTCGTCGCCGGCGAGTTCGCTGTGCTCTCGGCCCGCCGCAGCCAGATCGAGCCCAAGGCTGAGGCCGGCTCCGCCCGGGCGCGCACTGCTCTCTACGCGATGCAGCACGTCTCCCAGATGCTGGCGGTGGCCCAGCTGGGCATCACCGTCTGCTCCCTGCTGCTGCTGATCGTCGCAGAGCCGGCGATCCACCACATGCTGGCAGTCCCGTTCGAGGCGGCCGGGCTGCCGGATGAGGCCTCCTACGTGGTGTCGCTGGTGGTGGCGCTGCTGGTGGTCAGCTTCCTGCACGTGACCTTCGGCGAGATGGTGCCGAAGAACTTCGCGGTCTCCGTGGCGGACCGGGCGGTGCTGATGCTGGCTCCGCCGCTGGTGCTTCTCTACCGGCTGACGATGCCGGTGATCTGGCTGCTGAACACCTTCGCGAACCTGTCCCTGCGGGCGATGAGGGTGACTCCCCGGGATGAGGTGGTCTCCACCTTCACCCTGGAGGAGATGGAGTCGATCCTCAACGAGTCCAAGCGCGGCGGCACGGTCACCGACGACGCCGGGATCATCGCCGGTGCCCTGGACTTCGGCGGCCACCAGGCCGCTGCGGTGATGGTGCCGGTCGAGGAGGTCATCACGGTCCCGGTGGAGGTCACCCCGCAGCAGGTGGAGAAGGCGGTGGGCCGCACCGGGTTCTCGCGGTTTGTGGTGGTCAACGACGACGGCGCGCACGCCGGCTACGTGCACCTCAAGGACGTCATGTCCCTGCCGGCCTCGGCCCTGCGGAGCCCGATTCCGGTGACGGCTGTGCGCTCCCTGGTGAACTTCGACGCTGCGGACGAGCTGGGCGACTGCCTGGCCTCCATGCAGCGGTCCGGCTCCCACCTGGGCCGTGTGCTGGATGAGGCGGGGGAGACCATCGGCATCCTCTTCCTGGAGGACATCTTGGAGACCCTGGTCGGCGAGATCAACGATGCCACTCAGGCCAGGGACTCCCGCCGCCAGCACCGCGTCTGAACAGAGTTGAGAACGAATTGCACTAGGCGTAGGCTCTCCGAATTGCCGATACTGGTTCTCAACTGCAGGAGGTCCTCCTATGCGCACAGTCCCCGCCGCTGCCGTGCTGAGCATTGCGGTGCTGACGCTGACGGCCTGCGCTGATGACGTGCCGGAGCAGGAGGAGCTCCCCCATGACGCCGGCATGCAGGAGACCGGTCTGACCGTGCTCTCCAGCATCGACGTCTACGCCGACCTGATCGACCAGGTCGCCGGCGGCAGCGTGGACTCCCAGGCGGTGGTCGATTCCGTCGCCGTGGACCCCCATTCCTATGAGGCCGCCCCGCAGGACCGACTCGCCGTGGAGAACGCTGACGTCATCGTCGCCAACAGCGGCGGGTACGACTCCTTCATCACCCTGCTCGCCTCCTCCGCCGAGAAGGAGGACGCCGTCTACCAGCTCATCGACGACGAGAGCGAGCACTCACACGATCACTCCCACGAGCACGACGGCGAGCATTTCAACGAGCACATCTGGTATGACCTGGAGCGCATGGAGGAGTTCGTCCTCGACGTCGCCGAGCACCTCGGCGAGGCGGCCCCGGAGAACGCCGAAGCCTACGCTGAGAACGCGGAGGCGCTCGCGGGAGAGATCGGCGAGCTCCACGAGCGGAACCAGGCCCTGGACGCTGAGGGCCGCAGCTACCTGGCGACCGAGGCGGTCTCCGGCCGCCTGCTCGACGACGCCGGGTTCGAGAACCGCACCCCGGAGGAGTTCCTCGCCGCTGTCGAGCACGGCGAGGACGTCTCGCCTCGGCTGTACCAGGACGCCCTCGAGCTCACCGAGGAGATCAGCCTTCTCAGCTACAACCCGCAGACAGAGACCCAGCAGTCCACCCGCATCCGAAGCACGGCGGAGGAGAGCGGGGCGGTGACCCGCGAGTTCACCGAGACCCTTCCTGAGGATGCTGCGAGCTTCCAGGAGTGGATGAGCGCCAATATCGACACCATCGAAGAGGCACTGGCGGAGATGGATGACTGAGCAGACCCCCGTAGTGCGCCTGCAGAACGCAGGAGTGACCTTCGGCTCCCGGCCCCTGTGGCAGGAGCTGAACCTGGAGATCCGGCCCGGTGAGTTCCTCGCGGTGCTGGGCCCCAACGGCTCCGGAAAATCCACGTTCCTCAGAGTCCTCCTGGGCCTTCAGCGGCTCACCGCCGGCACAGCCGAGATCCACGGCAGCCCGGCCCGGCGCGGCTCCTCCCGGGTCGGCTACATTCCCCAGCAGCAGGCGCTGCCCCCGGACACCCCGCTGCGAGCCCGAGACCTGGTCGCGCTCGGCATCGACGGTCATCGCTGGGGGCTGCCCTTCCGGGGGCGCCGCACCCGCGACATCGTCGACTCCCTCATCATGCAGGTGGGCGCCGACGCCTACGCGGACCAGCCGGTGGGGCTGCTCTCCGGCGGCGAGCAGCAGCGCCTGCGGGCCGCCCAGGCGCTTGCCGGGTCCCCGGCTGCGCTGCTCTGCGATGAGCCTCTTGCCTCCCTGGACCTGCACCATCAGCAGGCCATCACCGAGCTGATCCGCCAGCAGGCCGTGGACCGCGGCTCATCCGTGGTCTTCGTGACCCACGAGATCAACCCGGTCATCGAGCACGTGGACCGGGTGCTGTACTTCGCTCGCGGGCAGCACCGCATCGGCGCCGTGGAGGACGTCATGCGTTCCGAGGTGCTCTCCGATCTCTACGACGCCCCCGTGGACGTCATCGAGCACAAGGGCCGTCTGGTGGTCATGGCTGAGCATCTCGAAGGCCACCACTGCCGCCCCAGCGCAGAGAACTCCTCAGCAGAAGGATCCGTCCGATGAGCGCGACGACCGCACCGCAGGCGCACCTGGCGCTGATTGACGGGTTCCGGGGCGCCTACAGCCTCGAGGGCTACTGGGAGCTCCTCCAGCTGGTTCAGAACTCTGTGATCACCGCGGCGGTGCTGGGCCTGATGGGCGGCATCATCGGCCTGTTCATCTCTCTGCGGCGTGCCGGACTGGTCGTCCACGGCATCGCAGAGATCAGCTTCGCAGGTGCTGCTCTGGCCCTGCTGATCGGGATCGACGTCGTCGCCGGCTCTGCGATGGGCGCGGTGGCCGCAGCCACGCTCATCGGCATCCTCAGCATCAAAGAGCGGGACGTCAGTGCCGTCACCGCGGTGATCATGCCTTTCGGCATGGGTCTGGGGATCCTCTTCCTGCACCTCTACCAGGGGCGCAGCGCCAACCAGTTCGGCCTGCTGACCGGACAGATCGTCGGCGTCGACGACATCCAGACCCGCACCCTGGTCACCGGTGCGGTGCTGATCTCCTGCGCGCTGGTCCTCATCTGGCGGCCGCTGCTCTTCGCCTCCGTGGACCCGGAGCTGGCCGCGGCGCGCGGGGTGCGGATCTCAGCGATGTCCATCGTCTTCATGGTGCTGCTGGGCCTCGCCGTCGCGATGAGCGTCCAGGTGGTCGGCGCGCTGCTGGTGCTCTCCCTGCTGGTGGTTCCCGCTGCCGCCGCGCTGAAGGTCAGCCGCCGCCCGCTCACCGTCGTGCTGCTGTCCATGACGTTCGGCGTCGTCAGCGCCGTCGCCGGGATCATGATCGCGATCACCGGAACCATCCCGGTCAGCCCCTACATCACCACCATCAGCTTCCTGATCTACGTGGTGTGCCTGCTCATCGGTCGCCGTCAGAAGGCTGAACGGCCGTAGGCCCCTGCTAAGCCTCTTCCGGCTTCATCTTCGGGGTCTGCTCCTTGCCTGAGCACTTCTGGCAGAGGCCGAAAATCTCCAGAGTGTGCTGCAGGTCGCTGAAGCCGTGCTCGGCGGCGAGCTCAGTGGCCCAGGACTCGACGTCGGGGGCCTCGAACTCCACGGTGACGCCGCAGCGGCGGCACACCAGGTGGTGATGGTGGTCCTCCCGCTCGCAGAGACGAAAGATCGCCTCGCCGTCGTCTGGCCGCAGCACGTCCACGGTCCCCTCGTCCTGGTGGGCCTGCAGGACCCGGTAGACCGTGGCAAGGGAGACCTTCTCGCCCCGGTCGGTCAGGATGCGGTGCAGGTCCTGGGCGGAGACGAAGTCCTCCAGGGAGTTCAGCGCAGCCCAGACCGCCCGCTTCTGGCGGGTGGAACGGCCCTTGGTGGGGGGAGGCGGGGTCTCACTCATGGTGCCAAAAGAGTAACAGTGCTCATCAGCTGGCCGTCCTGCGACGACGCCCGATTAGGGTGGTGGCATGGCGACTGTTTTCAGCAGAATCATCGACGGTGAGATCCCGGGCCGGTTCATCTGGTCCGACGAGACCTGCGTGGGCTTCCTGTCCATCAGCCCGCTGGCCTACGGGCACACCTTGGTGGTGCCCCGCCAGGAGGTGGACCGGTGGACCGACGCCGAGGAGGAGCTGGTCGCGCACCTGACCAGAACGGCGCACCGGATCGGCGCGGCCCAGGTGGAGGCGTTCGGCTCAGAGCGGGCGGGACTGGCGGTGGTCGGCTTCGAGATTCCGCACCTGCACCTGCACGTGTGGCCCTCGAACTCCATGGCGGACCACAGCTTCGCCAACGCCATCGACAGTCCTGACGAGGCCAAGATGGACGAGGCCGCTGAGACTCTCCGCGCCGCCCTGCGCGAGCGAGGCCACGGGGAGAGCGTCCCGGACTGATCCGGCCGCGGCCTACCGGCGGTTCTGCTTGATGGCTTTGCGGATGCGTTTGGCGCTGACGGTCTGAGCGGTGCCGAGCTGCTGGGCGAAGAGGTTCACCCGCAGCTCCTCGATCATCCATTTCACTGCGGCCAGCCCCGCCGGGACCGGAAGCTGTGCTGGGACCGCCTCCACGGCGTCGTCGTGCTCGTCCTCGAGCTCCTGGACCGCCTGCATGTCCGTGGTGTCCTTGGCCACGGAGGCTCCCTGCTCAAGCCGGTCCAGGCGGACCTGAATGCCCTTGAGGTACCGGGGCATGTGCTGCATCTGCGCATAGCCGGTGGACGTGATGAATCCTCGGTGCACCAGGTTGTCGATCTGGGCGCGCATATCGCTGACCTGCGGCTTCAGCGCCTTTGACTTCACCGAACCCAGCCGTGCCCGGATCTCGGTGTTGAGGGTGAGCGCCTGGGCGACGACGTCGGTCAGCTTCAGCACCGCCTCGATCAGCTCAGCGCGGGCGTGGCGGGAGATCCTCTCGAACTCCTCAGCAGTGAACGGCAGCTCATCGGCTGCGTCGCCGGAGCCGGGCACCAGGTGGCCCAGAACCGCTGCGGTGCACTCGGCGACCAGATCCTCTATCTCGCCGAACTGTCCGAAAGCCAGCCGCTCCCGGTTGGACAGATGATCCACCACGTAGCGCTGCGGGGAGGGGAGCACGTGCCGCAGCAGGGCGACGATCCCTGCCCGGTGGGTCCGCGCCTGCGCAGCCTCAGAGTCCTGCACGGTCAGCCGCACGCCGTCCTCATCGCGTGACAGGGCCGGATAGCCGGTGATCTGGTGCCCGTTGACCGTGGAGGTGACGGTCCGGGGGATGGTTCCGAACGTCCAGGACTTCTGGTTCCGCGCCTTGGTGTCGACCCCGCCAGACGCTGCCTGGGCGTCCTTCGTCGCGTCTCCGGGGGTTTTGAGTCCTGACTGTGGTGGCAGCTTCCTGCTCAGCCGGCCGGGTGAAGGCTCACCTGCCTCCGAGCTGCCGGTCACCGAGGCGCCGATCGCTTCGCGGTTCTCTGCGCTGAACCGGATCTGCAGCTCCTCCAGGTCGGCGGAGCTGTCCAGGGTGCGGCCCTTGCCCGAGACGACGGCGAAGGTGAACCGCAGCTCCTCCGGCAGGGCGCCCAGCTCAAGGTCTCCAGGGTCGACGACGACGCCCTTGAGCTGCCGCAGGACCCGCGCCAGGGCGGGAGCAAAAGGATCGGCGGCGACGGAGTGCTCGGCCTCCAGGCGCTCGCGGGCCTGCCGGGCGACGTCGGGGGCGGGGACGAAGTTCCTCCGCAGCTGCTTGGGCATGGAACGGATCAGCGCGGTGATCATCTCGGTGCGTCGGCCGGGAATGAACCAGTGGAACCGGTGCGGCTCCAGCTGGTTGAGGAACAGCACCGGCACCTTCACCGTGATCCCGGCTTCGTAGGCGTAGATGAGCTCCAGGGCGAGGCCGTCATGGTCGAAGTGGGTGGGGAAGGCGTCGAGGTCGACCTGCTCGGCCTCCGGCTTGTAGAGCACGGTCTCCGGCAGGTCGAGCAGCTCGGGGATCTCGTGCCGCGCCTTCTTCCACCAGGCGTCGAAGGCGCGCTGCCCGGTCACGGAGCGCGGCAGGCGGGAGTCGAAGAAGGTGAGGAGCTCGTGATCGGCGGCGCGCAGGTCCCGCCGGCCGGTGCGGTCCTCAAGCTCTGCGACCTCCTGGAAGCGTGCCCGGTTGCGCTTGTCGAAGGGGTGCCGGGTATTCCAGTCGCCGTCGATGAGCGCCTTGCGGATGAACTCCTCGCGGGCGTGCTCCGGGTCCACCTTCGCGTACAGCACGGTGCGGTCAGCGATGATCGGCACCCCGAAGAGGGTGGCCCGTTCGGCGGCGACGACGGCGCCGCGCTTGGAGGACCACACCGGGTCCGAGTAGGAGCGTTTCACCAGGTGCGCGCCGAGCTCCTCCGCCCAGGCGGGATCGATCTTCGCGGCGGTGCGCGCCCAGAGCCGGGAAGTCTCCACGAGCTCGGCGGCCATGATCAGGTCGTGGTTCTTCTTAAAGAGCCCTGACCCTGGGAAGACGGCGAACCGGGTGCCCCGGGCGCCTTGGTAGTCGCGGGTCCGCGGGGCGTAGAGCCCGATGTTGGAGAGCAGCCCGGCCAGCAGCGACTGGTGCACGCCGTCGTGCGCGGAGACGTGGTCGATCTCGTCGCGGATTCGGACTCGCTGCTTGGAGAGTCTGGCCTGCTGTGCGATCTCGCCCAGCTGGGTGACGAGGTCCTGCCATTCGCGGATGCGCAGCCAGTTCAGATGCTCGCGCCTGCAGAGCCGTCGGAACGCGGAGGAGGAGAGCTCCTGCTGCTGCTCGCGGATGTAGCGCCAGAGGTTCAGCAGCGCGGAGAAGTCGGACTTGTCGTCGGCGAACCGGCGGTGCAGCTCATCCGCCCGGTCGCGCTCCGCCTCGGGTCGCTCACGCACGTCCTGGATGGACAGCCCCGCCACCAGCACGGTGACCTCGGTGAGGCAGCCGCGGCCAGAGGCCTCCACCATCATCCGTCCCAGCCGCGGATCCACCGGCAGCTGCGCCAATTGCCGGCCGACGCGGGTGACCTGGCTGCGGCTGCCCTGGGCGCGGGCCTCCAGCGCACCCAGTTCGGTGAGGAGCCGGACAGCGTCGGTGACAGCCTTGGAATCGGGCTTCTCGACGAAGGGGAAGTCCAGCAGATCATCAGGGGTGCGCGTGATGCCCATGGAAGACATCTGCAGCAGCACTGAGGCCAGGGAGGTCCGAAGGATCTCCGGGTCGGTGAACTCCGGCCGGGACTCGAAGTCCTCCTCTGAGTAGAGACGGATGCAGATGCCGGGGCTGGTGCGCCCGGCACGTCCGGCCCGCTGGTTGGCACTGGCCTGGCTGATCGGCTCAATCGGCAGCCGCTGCACCTTGGAGCGGGTGGAGTACCGGGAGATGCGGGCGGTGCCGGTGTCGATCACGTATTTGATCCCGGGCACGGTCAGCGAGGTCTCGGCGACGTTGGTGGCGAGCACAATGCGGCGCCTGCCGCCTGGGTTGAACACCCGCCGCTGCTCGGCCAGGGAGAGGCGGCCGAACAGCGGCAGGACTTCGGTCTCGCTGAGCCGCCGATGGCTGCTCACTGTGGATTCCAGCGCATCAGCGGCGTCGCGGATCTCGCGCTCGCCGGGCAGGAACACCAGGATGTCGCCGTGCTCCTCCTCGGAGAGTTCGACGACAGCGGCGCTCAGCGCCTCGAGGGGGTCCCGGTCCTGGTCCCGGGAGGCTGAGGCGGAGCCGCCGTTCTCAGCGTCGGCGTCGAGATCGTTCAGCGGCCGGTAGCGGATCTCCACGGGGTAGGTGCGCCCGGAGACTTCAATGATGGGCGCAGGGGTGAGCTCTCCGGCGTCGTCGGTGCTCCCGAAGTGCTCGGCGAAGCGCTCCGGGTCGATGGTCGCCGAGGTGACGATCACCTTCAGGTCCGGTCGCTCCGGGAGGATGCGGCGCAGGTATCCGAGAATGACGTCGATGTTCAGCGAACGTTCGTGGGCCTCATCGATGATGATGGCGGAGTATTTCCGCAGCTGCGGGTCACGCTGGATCTCGGCGAGGAGGATGCCGTCGGTCATCAGCTTCACGTCGGTGCCCTCGGAGACCTCAGATGTGAAGCGGACCTGGTAGCCCACGCTCTCGCCGATGCTGGTGCCCAGCTCCTCGGCCAGGCGCTCAGCCACCGACCGAGCGGCGATACGACGCGGCTGGGTGTGCCCGATCAGCCCCTGCCGGTGCAGGCCCAGCTCCAGCAGCATCTTGGGCAGCTGGGTGGTCTTGCCGGAGCCGGTCTCTCCGGCGACGATGACCACCTGATGCTCCTGCAGGGCAGAGAGGATGTGGTCGCGCTCGCCGGTGACGGGCAGGTGCTCGGGGTAGTTGAGCTGCTTGAGCTGGTAGCTCTCCCGCGCGCGTCTGTCCGTAGCCATGGCTCCAAAAGGGTATCGGACGGGTGGCGACGCTTCCCGATTAGGCAGTTGCAAAGGTTCTGGGTTAAGCTTGATCTCGCTGTTTTCAGCGATTTGCAGTTCCTTCGGGAACAGCGCGCGAGTGGCGGAATAGGTAGACGCGCTGGCTTCAGGTGCCAGTGCCTTCACGGGCGTGGGGGTTCAAGTCCCCCCTCGCGCACAGCGCTGAAGCAGCAGAAAGCCCCAGTTCGGCCCCGGCTGATCTGGGGCTTTTTCTTTGCCCTGCGGAAAATGTGATCCTTGACACACATTTGGGTCGCAAATAGTATTTCGGGAGGACAAAGTGGTCTGAGTCATGAACCTGCTGGTGCGGTCGGCGTGGGCCGTCTGCGTCCGCTTCAGATGACCCGTCGAACGAGGAGGTTCCTTATGTCATCTCTGAGCACCCGACTGACCGCAGCCCTGGGCGTCACCGCCCTGCTGCTCACCGCTTGCGGCGAAGCCGAGAACGGTGAGCCCGACGACGTGGAGGCTGAGCCGGCAGAGACGGCGGAGGCCGCCGGCGCGGGGGATGGCCAGGCCGGGGACGACGAGGCTGAAGCTTCCCAGTGCCAGTTCGCTCCCGAGGAGCAGACGGAGCATGTCTACGATGAGGACTCCTTGGGCTACTGGGCCCAGCATGCCGACTTGCAGATCGGCAACGTGGCAGCTGGTGGTGGGCACCACGAGGATGAGGACTATCCGGACCCGTTCCCGGACGACCCGGACTACCGGGACCGGCTAGCTGCCGAGTTCACTTCCATCACCCATGAGAACTACCTGAAGGGGGAGTTCATCCACCCGGAGGAGCGGGACGAGTTCCACTTTGAGGAGGCTGACGCGGTCGTCGAATTCGCGCAGGAGCACGGTATGGATGTGCGTGGCCATGCCTTGTTCTGGCATTCCCAGAACCCGGAATGGCTCGAGGAGGGCGTGGAGAACGGCGAGTATGCCGAGGACGAGCTGCGGGATCTCCTCGAGGAGCATGTGCGCACCGTCGTCGACCGCTATGCCGGTTGCATCCAGCAGTGGGACGTGGCCAATGAGATCTTCGACGACGAAGAGGAGCCTCAGCTGCGTGACGGCTCCTACGAGGACTCCGGCAACCTGTGGATCCGCGAGCTCGGCCCGGAGATCCTGGACGATGTCTTTCAATGGGCGCATGAGGAGGACCCGGACGCCCTTCTGTTCTACAACGACTACTCGGTCGATGGTGAGAACGCGAAGTCTGACGCCTACTACGAGCTGATCCAGGAGCAGCTGGAGCGCGATGTGCCGGTCCATGGCTTCGGCGCCCAGACTCATCTGTCCATGGAGTACGGATTCGATGATTCCTACCAGGAGAACCTGCAGCGGTTCGAGGACCTCGGCCTGGAGACCGCGGTAACCGAGATCGACGTCCGCGGCATGGTCGAAGATGACGGCACCATGTCCCACGAGGACACCGAGGGCGCCCTGCAGCGGTACGAGCATGTGCTGCAGGCCTGCCTGGATCTGGAATCCTGCAGCTCCTTCACTATCTGGGGCACCCTGGATGAGCACAGCTGGATCCCTGGCACCTTCGAGGGTGAGGGCGACGCCGCCCTCTACCGCCTCGGGGAGGACGGGGAGTGGGAGCGCAAGCCTCAGTACTGCGTCCTGCAGCGAACCCTGGTGGTCGAGGCCGAGGGTGAGGAGTTCTGGGAGGGCGAGGGCACCTTCGATGAGTGCCGCGGCCTTCTGGAGGACTACGACGTCTGATCTTCGTCAGTGTCGTGAACTCCATCGTGATCGTGCCTCAGATCCGCGTCATCTTTCGGATTTGAGGCACGATCCGCTGGCAGCGGATCAGAACCAGAATGACGTCAGCCAGCTGGCCGGATGATCACTTCTTCTCCTGGGCTTCGAGGCGAGCTTTGACCTCGGAGCCGTAGACGTCGACGTACTCCTGCCCGGAGAGCCGCATGATCTGGTACATGATCTTGTCGGTCACTGAACGCTGCGCGAACCGGTCCAGGGCCATGGGGTAGTAGGACTCGAAGCTCATGGGTTCGCCGATGATCATCCCCACCCGTCGCACTTTGGGGATGCTGTCCTCAATGGGCTGAACCTTGTCGGTGCCGATCAGGGCGATGGGAATGACGGGCACTTGGGCGCGCAGGGCGAGCTTGGCCACGCCGAGCTTGCCCCGGTAGAGCTTGCCGTCAGGGGAGCGGGTGCCTTCGGGGTAGATGCCGAGCAGGCTGCCCTGCTTCAGTGCTTCTTCGCCGTAGCGGAGGGAGTCGGCACTGGCGGCACCGCCGGAGCGGTCCATGGGGATCTGTCCGGTGGCGGTGAAGAACCACCTGTTGAACTTCCCCACGGAGCCGTCCATCTCCCAGTAGTCCTTCTTGGCCAGGTAGCTCACAGGGCGGGGCACAACCACGGGTACCAGTACGGAGTCGAAGAAGCTGAGATGGTTGGCCGCGAGGATGGCCCCACCCTCTTCTGGAATGTTGTCGAGACCTTTGACCCAGGGTCGCCACACTGCTTTGACCAGCGGTTCGACGGCGAAGCGCTTGGCGTTGATGTAGAACGACGATGTCACAGCATCACCATAGTGCACGCACAGGGCCGGTGCCGGATGGTTTCGGCAGGGATCTGGAGTCTGCTGCGATGTGATGCGTCAGCGCACGTAGCGGTCGATCTCAAGGCCGTCTTCGGGCATCTCGAGGGTCTCGCCGATGGTGCTCATCCAAGCCTCCTCGTAGCGGCCGTCGTCATAGGCGGTCTCGAGGAGGTCGTTGAGCCACATGCGGAAGTTGTCGTCGTCGATGTCGATGGCGATGCCGTAGGGCTCATAGGTGAAGGGCTCGCCGATCACCCTGTACTCGCCGGGGTTCTCCTGCACGACGCCGGCGAGGTGTGTGTTGTCGGCGGAGAATGCGACGACCTCATCCTCGTCGAGCATCTCGAGGCAGTCGTCGATCTCGCTCTGGGACGTGACATCGGCGCCCATCCAGATGAGCTCCTCCTCGGAGACGGATCCCTCAAGGGTGCAGACGGGCTGGTCGATGAGGTCGTACTCGTTGCGGATGAGGCTTTCGTTGTACCAGCCGGTGAGCATGGACTGCCCGGCGGTGAAGTAGGGGCCGGCGAATCCGAGCGCCTCGCGGCGCTGGTGCGTGATGGTGTAGGCGGCCATGACCATGTCGACCTCGTCGTTCTCCAGCATCTGCTGACGGTTGCGGTCGGTAACCTCCACCCATTCGATGTGCTGCTCTTCGATGGCGAGCTCTTCGGCGACGATCTTGGCCAGTTCGACCTCGAAGCCTTCGGGAGATTCGGCTCCATCCTCCACGTAGCCGAAGAGGGGCTGGTCATAGTTGACGCCGACGCGCAGACGGTTGGCGCGGCGCAGATCACCCATGGTGGAGGCAGTGCCGTAGGAGAGGGAGGCGGACTGGCCGCCGGAGCGGATGGTCGCCAGCAGCTCGTCGGCGGTGTCCGGGCTGATGTATTCAGCGTCCGAGGCGGTGTCGGGGACTGCGGCGTCCTCAGCGGCAGGCGTGGCCTGAACGAGGTCGCAGGAGCTCAGCGCGAGGGCTGCGACAGTTGCACCGGCGGCCGTGAGGGTCCGCTTGGGCAGATAGGCAGAAAGAGTGTTGTTCACGATGTAGCGTCCCCAATTGAAAAAGTGCGAAGGCGGTCAGCGACCGCAGGCGTGAAGGTCGTTCCTGGCCCTACACGCCGTCTACATGGTAGCTGGCCCTCGGATTCCACGTGAGTCCGTTACGTCCCACCTGGGCCCGGACTCGCTGAGCGGGGGGCGTTTCCCCGGCCACGATGGGCACGGTGAGACGCCCGCCTTCAGGAGGCAGGGGGCAGTTCGCGAGCTCGGTGTAGGTGCAGGGGAGGTTGTGGGCCTCGTTGAAGTCGAGCAGCGCAGGCTCCTCGGGCCCGGGCTCTGCGACGTGCATGGCGCGCACGGACCGGCAGTCGTTGGGATCGTTGGAAAGATCGGTGAAGATGGCACGCAGGAGGCCGGGGGTCTCGGTGGGGAAGAGGAGCAGACTCTGCGTGTGCTCAAAGACTTCGAAGCGGACGAGGCCGACGCCTCCGTAGCGCTGAGGGTCCGCTTCCTTGGACGTCAGGGGACGGCGGCGGTCCTCGGCGAAGCATTCGAAGTCGGCCCAGACCCTCCAGCCGGGGTGGTACGGGTAGAGCTCAGTGCCGGCGTACTCGGTCAGGAAGGGGTGATCTGCCATGAGGGGTCGGAGGATGTACTCCTCGTCGCGGCGCATGAGCTCCAGCGACGTGATGACCTGGTGCTGTCCGGGCCCGCGGGGAATCTCCATGCTGATGCTCTCGCCCTCCTCCAGGGCGGGGAAGAGGTGCTGGGAAGGAAGGAGCTGGCCGTTGACGGTGATGTACTCGCTGGGGCTGAGATGCACGAGCGCAGCGGTGCCGACCACGGACCAGGTCCCGGGGACTCCGGGGAGCCGTTCGGGGGTTCCGCCGAGCCAGTAGAGGCCGGTGGCGGCCAGCTGGCTGCGCGAGGAGCAGCGCGCCTGCTCGCGGCGCGCCCAGCGAGCGTCTCGGGCAGCTTCAGCTTCTGCCTCGGCGTCGTAGTGCGAAGAAAGAGGGCTGTCGAGGGCCATGTTGGGTTCGGCGGTCGTCGTCATCGTGGTGCTGGACCTTTGTGCGAGTAGAGGCATCGGACGGTTCTTCCTTACTTTAGGCCTGCCGAAGCTGCGCCGCCCCACGGGTTTATACGGGGTTGGCCACGGGGCTTTCCTGCGGTTGTTCATGGGTGAGCGCACTGCGGCTGTTGTGCGCTAGACTTCTTGCCACAGCGCCCTACCACGCCTGCTGAGCCGTGAATACTTACGTCCGTCGGAGCTTCTTCTCCTCATTCGGCGGACAGTACGGCAGTTCTGCACTCAGCATCAGAGAGGCGCTATGGAAACGCTTTCCCAGATCCTTATCGACCGGGGAGCCTGGACCCAGGAGAACGCAGAGCATCTGCTCAACGGCTCTTCTGACGAGTTTGCTCGGCTTAAGGATCTGGCCAAGCAGGGGGCTCTGCCGGAGGATGCGGTCTTCGAGGCCCGTGCTCAGCAGCTCGGCGTTCCATTCGTCCGCCTGGGCGAGCAGGACCCGGACCCACGGGTGATCAACAAGCTGTCGGTGCGCATGTCGCACGAGCACGAGGTCGCCGCGCTGGAGCTGGTGGACCACTACGGCACCACACATGTGAAGGTCGCCATGGTGGACCCGGAGAACGTGGTGGCGCTCGATGACGTCGCGCTGGTCTTCTCCATGCCGGTCTACCCGGTGCTGGCTTCCCCGGATGATCTGCACAGCTTTGTGGATCGTCACCACCGCGCTGACTCTGAGCTGTCGTCGCTCTCGGACACGATGGCCGCGGAGAACTCCGGCGATGGTGCCGGGGGGCAGGAGGCCATCAAGATCTCTGACGACGCGTCTGACGACGCGCCGGTCATCCGGTTCGTGAACCTGGTGCTGGGCCAGGCGATCCGTGACCGGGCCTCGGATATTCACATCGAGCCCGCTGAGGACCTGGTGCGGGTGCGCTACCGCATCGATGGTGTCCTGCAGGAGATGCCCTCGGCGCCGAAGCAGATTCAGGCGGGCCTGATCAGCCGTCTGAAGATCATGGCGAGCATCGATATCGCCGAGCGCCGCGTCCCCCAGGACGGCCGGATGGCGGTGTCCGTATCGGGCCGCAAGATCGACTTGCGCGTGGCAACGCTTCCCACGGTGTGGGGCGAAAAGATCGTGATGCGTATTCTCGACCAGTCCTCCACGGCACTGGATATCAGGACGCTGGGGATGTCCGAGCGCAACCTTGAGGTATACCACCGTGCGTATACCCAGCCGTACGGACTGGCGCTGATCACTGGGCCGACCGGTTCGGGCAAGTCCACCACCCTGTATTCCACGATTCAGGATGTGGCTGATCCTGGGGTCAACATCATTACGGTGGAGGACCCGGTCGAGTACAGGCTTGCGGGCATCAACCAGGTGCAGGTGAACAACCAGGCGGGCCTGACGTTCGCGAAGGCGCTCCGCTCGATCCTGCGTTCTGACCCGGACGTCGTCCTGATCGGTGAGATCCGTGACGCTGAGACCGCCATGATCGCCATCGAGGCCGCGCTCACGGGCCACATGGTGTTCTCCACGCTGCACACCAACGATTCCGCCTCGGCGGTGACTCGTCTGGGCGAGATGGGGGTGGAGCCCTTCCTGGTGGGCACTGCGCTGGATGTGGTGGTGGCCCAGCGTCTGGTGCGCCGCCTGTGCAGCCAGTGCAAGGAGGCGCACCAGCTGACCGCCGAGGAGCTCGAGTCACTGGAACTGCCCGGTGAGCAGGCGGAGCAGGGTCAGGTCTTCCGTGCGGTGGGCTGCTCGTCCTGTGCGGAGACCGGCTACCGGGGCCGCGCAGCAGTGCACGAGGTGCTGGATGTGACCCCGGAGATCTCTCGTATGGCGGTTCAGCAGGCCTCCAGCATGGAGATAGAGGAGGTCGCCCGGAAGAACGGGATGAGGTCTCTGCGCCAGGACGGTATGGACAAGGTCCTGCAGGGTCTGACCACTGTGGAGGAGGTGCTTCGCGTTGTCGTCTGAGCGTCGTCCGTCATACGGCCGTCCGGGCCAGCAGCTGAGCCGTCGGGAGGTGCGCGAGCTGGAGGAGGCTGCCCGACTCACAAAGACTCAGCCGGTGGGCCGTTCCCATCCGGTGCCGGCCCAGCCGCAGCCCGGCTCCCGCGCCTCGCATCTGGAGGACACGCAGCGGGATCTGCCGGCCCAGCAGGGGCGCCCCTCTCACATGGAGTCCACCCAGCAGATTCCTGCCCAGCCGAATCCGGCAGTACAGTCTGCCATTCCTGCTGCTCAGCCTCGCCCAGCACGCCAGGCGGGACGCAAAGAGCCTCCGCGCCAGCTTCCTGCGGGTACCGGCCAGGCCCCCCAGGGAGCTCAGCCTTCCCGTCCGATGACGACGGCGGACCAGTTCGCGGCCCAGAAGGCGGCATCTCAGCCAGCTTCGAGCCGCCGTGGACCAACCACCCTGCGCGATGCGTTGGCGATGATGGTGGCCGCCGAGGGCTCTGACCTCCACGTGACTGCTGGTCTGCCGCCGATGATGCGCCAGCATGGGTCTCTGCAGCCGATCCCGGGTTTCCCGGTGTGGGATCAGGAGATGGTGGAGCGTGAAGTGCTCAGCCTGCTGCGGGACGAACAGTTGGAGAAGTTCAAGCAGGAGGGCGAGCTCGACATCGCCTATGAGCTGTCTCCGCAGGCCCGTTTCCGTATGAACGTGTACCGGCAGCGCGGCGCGGTGGGCACGGTGATGCGCCACGTGACCACCAACATTCGCAATCTGGATGACCTCAACATGCCGCCGGCAGTGGGGGAGTTCTCGAAGCTCTCCAAGGGCCTGGTGCTGGTCACGGGGCCCACCGGGTCGGGCAAGTCGACCACGCTGGCCGCACTGATCGACAAGATCAACCGGACGCGCGCGGAGCACATCATGACTGTCGAGGACCCGATTGAGTATCTCCACCCGCACAAGAAGTCGATCGTGAACCAGCGGCAGGTGGGAGATGATACGGAATCTTTCCAACGGGCGCTGCGTCAGGTGCTGCGTCAGGACCCGGACGTGATACTCATCGGAGAGATGCGTGACCTGGAGACCATCCAGGTTGCTCTGACCGCTGCGGAGACAGGCCACCTGGTGTTCGGCACGCTCCACACCCAGTCGGCTCCCCAGACCATCGACCGTATTATCGACGTCTTCCCGCCGCACCAGCAGAACCAGATCCGTGCCCAGCTGGCCTCAACGCTGAAGGGCGTGGTGTGCCAGACTCTGGTGCCCCGCGTAGGCGGCGGCCGTGTGGCCGCTACGGAGATCCTGGTGATGACGACCGCGGTGGCGAACCTGGTCCGAGAGGGCCAGATGCACCAGCTGCCGGGCGTGCTCCAGTCGGGCGCAGCCCACGGTATGCACACCTATGACCAGCACTTCATCAAACTGGTGGAGGCGGGGGAGATCACGGTGCGCGACGCCGAGGAGAAGGTGACGGACAAGGAGTCGTTCCGTCAGCGGGTCCAGTCGGTCTTCCGCGGCCGGCGAGAGGACGCCGGGATGGGTATGCCTGGTGTTGAGCAGGGCTACGGCCAGTACAAGGGCTGGAACGGGCAGGGCTGATCCATGGCCGAGATCCAGACCTTTTCCTACACAGCCCGGGACGCTCAGGGGAAGAAGCGCCGTGGCACGATGGACGCGGGCTCGCGCTCCAACGCGATCAGTCGTCTGCAGGATCAGGGACTTACCGTGGTGGAGGTCAAGCAGTCCTCCGGCTCACTGCTGACCCGTGACATTGAGTTCTCGTTCTTCCAGGCCCCAAGCCTGCGGGACATCTCGATGGCAGTTCGTCAGCTCGCCACGATGTTGGATGCGGGTCTGACGCTGGTGCGTTCGCTGAGAATCCTCGAGGAGCAGACGGAGAACCCCAAACTCTCCGAGGTGTTCACCGCGGTTCGGCGGGACCTGGAGCGCGGCAGCTCCCTGAGTGTCGCGATGAAGAAGCAGACAGGCATGTTCCCGCCGCTGCTGGTCCACCTGGTGGAGTCCGGTGAGACCGGCGGGTTCCTGTCGGAGGCTCTGGAATCAGCTGCGGACGCCTTTGATGCGGAGTTGAAGATCAAGGACACCGTGAAGTCAGCGATGGCCTACCCCGTCATCGTGATGTGTATTGCAGTCCTGGCGGTCATAGGCATGCTGATCTTTATCGTCCCGATCTTCGAGGAGATGTTTGAAGGATTGGGCGGTGAGCTGCCCGCCTTCACACAGTTGTTGGTGACGATCTCGAACAACATGTTGTGGATCATGCCAATCGTCCTTTTGATTGCAGGCGCTGGCTGGTTCTTTTGGCGCAAGTACGGGCAGGACCCAAGGGTGGCGCTGCGTGTGGACGAGTTCAAGCACAAGCTGCCGGTCTTCGGGAAGTTTTTCCGACAAGTGGCGATTGCTCGTTTCACCAAAACCTTGGCTACCACGCTGAAGGCAGGCGTTCCCATCATGCAGTCACTGACCATTGTGAAGCAGACGGCGGGCTCGCCTCTGGTGCAGGCTGCCGTGGATCGTGTGGCGGTGGGAGTCGGCAACGGCCGGTCCATGGCTGTGATGTTGGAGAAGGAGGAGGTGTTCCCACCTATGGTCTCTCAGCTGGCCGCAGTGGGTGAGGACACCGGCGCCCTGGACAGCATGCTCAACCAGGTGGCGATATTCATGGACAGGGAAGTTCAGCTGACTGCCGAACGGCTCACCGCGATGGTGGAGCCGCTGATGATCGTCTTTGTCGGTGCGATTATCGGCGGCATGGTTGTGGCACTGTACCTGCCGATGTTCTCCGTGTTCGGAGAGATGATGTGAGCCGTTCGAAAGGCGCCGGGTGTGGGTTGACTAATATGAGCGCACCGCTCACCAGAAAGCTGCTCAATGGCTGAAGAAGCGGTGCTGAGGATTTCTAGCATCAGGGCCGCACAGAGAGCTGCCCCAGCGTTATTGGCTCGCAATAATGAAACCGAAGGAATCACGATGAAGTCGTTTGCCCACCACCGTTGTGCCGTCGTCCTGACTGTCTCAGCGCTGGCGCTGACCTCGTGCGGGACGTCTGGAAACGAGGGGGAGGCCCTCGAGTCACAGTCCGCACAGGCATCTGAGGCCTCCGCCCATGAGGGGTGGAACTTTGAGCGGGAAGGCGGCGTCCTGGACTTCGGTGAGGTTGCCGGCACGCTGAACGGCGGGGGAGCCTCTTCCCATGAGCCGGCAATGAAGCGCTGGGTGGAGATCTTCGCGCAGATCTCGAGCGCCACGGTGAACTACACCTCCGTGGGATCTGGGGACGGCCGTGCCGGTCTGGTGACAGGCGAGTACGCTTTTGCTGGTTCCGATGCCGTGCTGAATCCCGAGGAGAGGCAGGAGGCGCAGGACCGCTGCGGTCCGCAGGGCGCTTTCCACCTGCCCACCTATGTCTCGCCCATTGCGGTGGCGGTGAACCTGGATGGCGTGGATGAGGTGAATCTGAGCGCTGAGACGCTGGCCGATATCCTTGCCGGCGAAATTACCCATTGGGACGACCCGCGGATCGCCGAGCACAATGACGAGGCTCTGCCTTCCACCGGCATCACGGTGATCCATCGTTCGGACAACTCTGGTACTACGGAAAACCTGACCGAGTACTTAGAGGCTGCGGCTTATAACTGGGAGCACTCCGCTGGGGGTGACTGGCCCGAGGAGCTCACTGCTGAGTTCGGCTCCGGCACGAGAGGAGTTCTGGAGGAGCTGGAGCACCAGGAGGGCGGTATCACCTACGCGGATGCGGGACAGGTTCCCGAGGAGTTCGTCAAGGCGTCCCTGTATGTGGGCGGAGAGTACACCGAGCTGTCCGCAGAGGCTGCTTCCCAGGCAGTCTCTGCCTCGGACCGTCTTGAGGGCGGCCCCGGGAACGACATGAGCTTTGTTCTCTCCCGTGACACGGAGGAGATCGGAACGTATCCGCTGGTGCAGATCGCTTACACCGTGTGGTGCAACCAATACGATTCTGAGAAGGAGGCGCAGCTGGCCGCGGCCTTCGCCACCTACCTGGTGTCTGAGGATGCCCAGGAAACTGCCGCGAACGCAGCTGGTGCCTCCCCGCTGCCTGAGGAGCTGCGGACCGAGGCGCTGGACAGCATTGACCGAATCACCTGGTGACCCGATGGTCTCCTAGATGTTCCTTCGTGACACCAGTGTTCCCCGTAATAAATACGGGGTGTAATACGGGTTTTGTTCAGAATGCTTGCTGAAGCTGAAATTCAACTGGATATTCGTGCTAGTTTTATAAACAGCTCAGCACCTGTGGTAGGGCGGCTGAGACGCACGTGAAGGGCATGAGAGGGGATCCCCGCAGTATGCGGGGATCTCTACGCTCACCGTGTATCCCGATTCCCATCATCATCAGAAGGAAGCACAATTATGTCTACTCTTGACCGCGTTCTGAACGCACTGAACAAGAAGCGTGCAGAGCTGAAGGAGTCCGAGGCGGGCTTCTCCCTTGTCGAGCTCCTTGTCGTCGTTCTCATTATCGCTGTGCTCGCAGCGATCGCCGTGCCGCTGTACCTCTCCTCCGTGGACAGCGCAGAGGAGGCGGCTGCTGAAGCGACCTGCTCCAACGCTCTTTCCATGTACACCGCTGAGGTCTTCGAGAATGGTGGTCACGAAGGTGCTTCTGCCGACGCAGTGGCTGAGGCTATTCAGGCACAGTCCGACTTTGATGACGACTGGGAGGTTAGGGCCACGGGCTCGGATGACTCCACCGGCTTCGACGTTCTCGACGGAGACGAGACGCTCGCTACCTGCTCCGGTGTTACCACCGGCGGCAGCAGCAGCGAAAACTGATCTTCTGATCTGAGTCTCGCTTCCGTGAGCTTACTTGTGCCGGTGTCCGCGTCCTTGCCGGACGCCGGACACCGGCACAGTTCCGTCTCCCGAAACTGACCCTGTTCGACTGTTGGCCCTGAGAAGCAGAGAGGCGGCCGGAGATGCGCAAGAACGACGACTCCGGGTTCTCCTTGACGGAAATCCTAGTGGTGGTGCTGATGATCGCAGTGCTTGCCGCTGTCGCCGTTCCCTTCTACCTCAGCCATGTGTCACAGTCGCGCCTCGCCACTGTCGAGCAAGCTTTAGAAGACGCACAGTCCTCCTATGTGGCCTTCATGTTCGAGGAAGCTGCTGCCCACGGGTGGGACCTGCACGTGAATCGTGCCAATGAGATCGCCCTTGAAGTCAGCGCCCGTCACGATGTGGACGTCCGTCTCTCAAGTGAGGACGGGGCTGGTTGGTCCGGGGCGCAGTTTGAAGCCGAGCAGTGGGGCCACTTCTGCATGGTGACCGTGGACTCCGTGGAAGGGCAGACGTGGCACGGAGACTGCCAAGGAGCAGGATGGGACTGACAGCACTGCGCGGCCTGGACCGGGATGATGAGGGCTTCGGCATGGTCGAGGTCATCATTTCTATGATGCTCATCGCTCTGCTCGCGGTCGCCATGCTGCCCGTGATGCTGCATGGTCTCCGAGCCTCAACGGTCAACACAGAAGCCACAGTGGCTACCCAGGTAGTGAACCGGGAGATGGATACTGCAACTGCCGGCGGTGAGCTTCACGACTGCGACACGATCGCGAACGATTGGCCCGAAAGTGGTCGTGAGCTGTCCGAGGAAATAGGCGGTCAGCAGCGTACCGTGCGCTGGAGCGCCGAGTACCCGGACGGGCCCTGCGGTGAGGGTGTGATCCCGGTCAAGCTGACCGTGCAGGTCCTCAACAGCAGCGGAACCGGTTCCCTCGCAGAAGCCAGCACCGTCGTTCGAGCAGGTCCCTTATGAGAAAACTCCATGACGAACAGGGCCTGTCTCTGGTGGAACTCGTGGTTGCCGTGCTGGTTCTCAGTTTCGTGATGGTCGCAGGCACCACAATGCTGATCAACTCCACCCGCAGCACCACCCTGATCCAGGGGAGCGCCCAGGCGGCCACTGACGGCCAGGTGATTGCCCGAAGCATTGCCTCCAACATTCGCAACGCGTCCTGCGTCAACGTGGGACACAACTCTGTGACTATGAAGCATCACGCTCCCCGGCGCTCCTACGAGGGCGACGAGCGGTACGTCGGGTTCTGGGCGGAGGCGGACGGAGATGGCTACATCGTCTACGGGCGCATCGATGACCAGCCCGTCAGCACCGGCGGAACGGGCATATTCATAGGCCGCGGCGTCCACCCCGGCGGAGCTGACATCTTCGGCGGGGACTCAAGCGGAGTCTCGATCAGTATGGAGATCGAAACCGCTACGACCCACCGCACGGACATCAACACCACTGCTGTTCCTCGCTACCTGAATGAGGATGAGGAAGAAACATGCTGACATTACGCCGCCGAGCTGCCCGAGTCTTCAATGCGGAGTCCGGCATCTCTCTTGTCTCGACTATCGGCATCGTCATGATGGTGAGCGTACTGACCCTCCTGGTGGTCGGTGCCACCATGTCTGCTTTCTCCGCGACCGGTACCACTCAGTCGTCAGTGCGTGCCAGCGCATCGGCCGAGGCTGGCGCCGCCGCGGCTCATGCCGCGGTCGACAACGGAACCTGCGTGGGCGACGACAACCAGTTCAGCTCGGGAGAAGACCCG
This sequence comes from Nesterenkonia populi, assembly GCF_007994735.1. Classification (NCBI taxonomy): domain Bacteria; kingdom Bacillati; phylum Actinomycetota; class Actinomycetes; order Micrococcales; family Micrococcaceae; genus Nesterenkonia; species Nesterenkonia populi. The sequence continues at coordinate 1,260,218 of NZ_VOIL01000001.1, forward strand.
TTCTATCGCGCAGTCGTGATGGCCGGGGATCCTGACAGCGGCTACGAGCCAGGGTGTCCGAGCGACAGCCAGCACGCGTTGGTCGTCTCCACCGGCTACGGCACGCAGCAGGGCTACGAGAATCGCAGCGGCAAGACCCACCACGTGGAGGTCGAGCTCGATCCTCTCCCTGAGCAAGAGGCGGGTGAAGCTGGTGCGCCTCCAGCTGCGGGTCTGTTCGGAAACGCCGGAACTTTCAACGGGGTTGAGATCACCGGCGACCACAAGGACGAAGGAAACTTCAAGATCCTCGAAGGAAACGTCACCTGCTCGAATGCCGATATTGCAGGCAATCTCTACGCACCCGGAGGAAGCATCACCACCTCCCAATGCCACATCGGCGGCGACCTCTTTGCCGGCGGCGTAATCGATCTTGCAGGCAACGTCGGTGGCAACGTGATCTCCGAGGGCACTGGAACAACTCTCATTCACCCGTGGGCTACCAACGAGATCGGCGGCGACCTGAGAACCCGCGGTCCTATCCGTTACGACGGAAACCCCGGATGTGAGGCCGGATGGAACTCTCCGACATCTGCGCAGTATGCGTGCCAGATGCAGGAAGATGGCCTGCTGCTTGGCGGCTACCGCGTCGAAGACGAATCGGTGTCCGGCCCTCAGGTGTCCGGCTGGATGAGCCTCAAAGTTGCCGCCGACGACTTCCCCAGCACTCATCGGGTGCAGCAATGGGAGGGGTCATGCAACATCGACAACAACTCGGACAACCACGGTTTTCTGATGGAGCAGCTCGAGCAGACCCGTTCTGACGGTCAACCTGTGGTCCTTGATGCCCTCGAAGCCTGTGGCAGCTCTGGACTGCACTTTTCTACTTCGTGGTCCGGCACTCACAGCGCCATCTTGGGGGCGAATGTCGTGTTCCTGGCCAACGGGTTCAACCTCGAAGGGCTGCGGGCGGAATCCGTGAACGGGAGCCATGAGATCCTCTTCATTCACCCTGATGGTTCGTCCAGCGGAGGTCCAAGTTGCGGCGGAGGGAACTCCCACCTCAGCAACGGTGTCGACATTGACGCCGGTTCCGGAACCAGTGCCTTCATCTATACCCCCTGTCAGCTCCAGGTGAGCAACGACGACAACTGGCGCGGTCAGATGGTGGCAGGAACGATCCAATTCCACGCCAGCGCGACGTACGAATATGTCCGTGCCTCCTCAACCAGCCTGCCCGAATGGCTTCCCGACTACGACGGCGGCAGCGGCGGCTCTGGGGGCGGGGGCACCGCTGATGGGCTGCGGGAGGTTCTCGACATCCGTGATTCCAACGAGTCGGCTGAGGACTACATGTGATGTCGCTTGCTATAGGAGCAGCCTCAGTCTTCGGCGCCGCGATCGGTTCATTTGTGAACGTGGTCGCCCACCGTGTGCCCAACGGGGAATCCGTTGTGACCCCCCGCTCGGCCTGCCCCCAATGTGGGCACAGGATTCGGGCACGGCACAACATCCCCATCTTCTCCTGGCTGCTGCTCATGGGCCGGTGCCATGACTGTTACCACCCCATCCCCTTCCGATACTTCGTCGTCGAGCTCATCACCGCCCTCCTGTTTGGGTTTTTCGCCTGGCAACTCACCATCCCTCTTGCCCAGGCAGACCTCAGCGGCAACGCAGCCAACGCGGCCGGGCACACCATCGTGCTCCTCGCCCACCTGGCCCTCATCGGCCTCGGCATGGCGCTCGCCCTCATCGACCTTGACACCAACAAACTCCCCAACGCCCTCACCCTCGGGCTGCTCGCCACCGGCATCGGGTGCTTCACCCTCGCAGCCCTGCTGCTGGGAGGATGGGGCTCGCTCGGACGGGCCGCGCTCGGGGCAGCCATCCTCTTCGCCGCATACCTCACCATCTGGCTCATCGCACCCCAAGGAATGGGTGCAGGCGACGTCAAACTCGCCCCCGCCCTCGGACTCTTCCTCGCCTGGCACAGCTGGGGCGCCCTTGCCGTCGGAGCCATTGCAGCATTCGCCATCGGAAGCATCATCGGCACCATCCGGGCCGCCACAAGCGGAAAAGGACGCAAGACCAGCATCCCCTTCGGGCCCTCCATGCTCACCGGCGCAGCCCTCGGCATCCTCATCGGAGACACCATCACCACCTGGTACCTGAGCATGTTCAACCTCGCAGCACTCGCACCATCCATCCCCGTCACCATCCCGGGAGCTACCCCATGAGCCCACTCAAAGCACCCGAACGCGTAGTCGGCATCGACTTCGGCACCAGCTCGGTGCGCGGCGTCGAAGTCACCACACACCCCAAAAAAGGGCCCCAAGTACGCCGATTCGCGCGCATCGCCCTGCCCACCGGCGCAGTGGAGGACGGAGAAGTGATGGAGCCCAACACCGTCGGCGACGCCCTCAAACGCCTCTGGGAAAAAGGAAGATTCAGCACCAACAAAGTAGCACTCGGCGTCGGAAACCAGCGGGTCCTCGTCCGCCCCTTCACCGTCGACGACCAGCCCCCAGCACGCGTCCGCGAAGCACTCCCCGCACTCGTCGAAGAAATCCTTCCCTTCCGAGCCGAAGACGCCCTCATCGACTTCTACCCCATCGAGCCCCACCCCAGCGACATCGGCCGAGTCAACGGCCTCGTCGTCGCAGCCGCCAAACACGCCATCGACGAAGCCGTGCGCGCCATCCGCATCGCCAAACTCCGCACCCACCGGGTAGACCTCATCCCCTTCGCCCTCTCCCGAGTCCACCTCTGGGGCGAATACTCCAACGGCACCATCGCACTCATCTACCAGGCACCCTCCTCCACCACCGTGCTCATCGCCACCAACAGGGTCCCCCGGTTCGTCCGCATCATCCCCGCAGGCGACGAAGACGTCTCAACCCACATGCAGCAGGTGCTCGGCAAGGACCTCGAAGAACTCTCCACCGAGTTCTCCTCCCGCACCCGGAACCAAGACCCCGGCCACTTCAAGCAAGCCATGGGCGAAGCCAGCGAACAGATCGCCAAAGCCGCCCACGGAACCGTGGCCTACTGGGCCAACAGCACCGGCCAAAGCATCGACACCGTCCTGCTCTCAGGGCGCAACATGCACTCGCCCGCCGTGTTCGAACGGTTCTCATCCCTGTTCGACAACGACACCAAACTCGCCCACCCCACCGGCGGCTTCAGCCTCCACGAGAGCATCAACGCAGAAGAGATGCGCATCGCCGCACCCTCCGCCGCCATCGGCCTCGCCACGGGAGGAGACAGCTGGCTATGAGCCACAGCACCGACCAGCCCGAAGAGACCTTCGAGATCAGCGAGCCCCTCGACGAGCGCGGCCGCGACCTCTGGGCCGCCGCACAAGCACTCAGCGAAGAGGCGCGGCACAGCGAAGTGCGCGCTGACTACGAGCCGCTCGCCCCGCCCTCCCAGGACTACTACTACGACAACTCCACCAACACGCAAGACCTGACCGACGCCCTCCGGCTCGCCGCCGAAGAAGGCAGCATCGGCTCCGACCTCTGGGAACGAGCCATGGCCATGTCCCATGAAGAAGCCCGGCGCGCCAGCGAACGCCCCACGACCCCGCCCCGCGTGCCCGAGCCTGCCCCAGAGCCCCAACAGGAATACACCGTGCCCGAGCCGGAGCCGGCCCACACCGTCCCGGCCAAAGAGCTCGAGCCCTTCGACCACAAGCAGGCTCGCGCCCGCGTTCGCCAGCAGCAGGAAGAAGTGCGGGCCGCCCGCGCCGCCCAACGCCAGCAGGTCGGATTCCCGCCCCCGCCCACCGACGGCGGCGAAGAGGACCAGGCAGATGCGCCCAAGCGCCCCGCCCCCAGGCCGCAGTCCCTCCGCGGCAAAAGCATGGCCGACAAGCTGCGGCCGCCCCAGGAGGACGAGAAGCCGCTGACCCCCAGAGAACGCAAGAAGCGGGCCAAAGCACAGGCCAAAAAGGCCAAGGAGGACGCCAAAGCCGCCGAACAGGCCAAGAAGGCCGCCGCCAAAGCCGCCAAGAAAGAGAAGAAGCCTAAGGCTCGCAAGAAGGCGAAAACCCAAGAAGCCGCCCAAGCATCCGAACAGGGCCGCGCGCGCCGGTCCAGCGCCTCAGAGAAGCTGCCCCCGCTCAACCGCGACGGGCAGGCCACCTCCAGCTTCAGCGCCGTCCAGGACCCGCCGCAGGCGGACCCCAACCCCCACAAGGCGTCTAAGGGCCGCCCCAAATCCACAGCGGAGCAGATGAACAGCCTCTCCGCAGCCGACGTCGGACGGGAGAACGGGGCGGAGAAGCCCGTGCTCACGAAACGCGCGGCCACAGCCTTCGGCCGCAGCAGAAGCCTCTCCATGGGCCGGCCGCCCGAGGTCGACCTGCTGCCCCTGGAGCTGCAGGACGCCAAACGCACCCGTGCCGTCCAGAGTGCCGCCGCCCTCTTCGTGCTCATAGTCTTCGTGGTCATGGTCGGCCTGACCCTGATCGCCTGGCAGGACGCCCGCACCGCGCAGGCCGAGCAGCAGGCCGCCGAGCAGCTCTCCACTGACCTGACCGCCGCCCAGGCGCAGTTCCAGGAAGCCCGCGAGCTCGCCGACACCGTGGAAGCCCTCGGTGCCGCCGCCGACGCGGCGACCTTCACCCACATCAGCTGGTTCGACATCATGGCCGACCTTCGCCGCAGCATCCCCTCCGAGGTGCGCATCGAAGGACTCCAGATTGACTCCGCCAGCCCCCTGGAGCCCTACGTTCAGCGGCAAGGCCCCTACGACGAAGGCTCTCGGGCCGGATACATCGAATTCGCAGCCCTCACCGCCGACCTGCCGGACCTCGCCGTCTGGACACGCGGCCTCGATGACGTGCCCGGCTTCACCGAAGCCACGGTGGTGCAGATGGAAGGCGATGACGATGAGGGCTACGAGGTCCTCATGCAGGTCCAGCTCCAAGAGTCCCTCTTCACCGTTCCGGAGGTCGCAGAATGAGCCCCAGGATTCGAGTCACCCTCCTGGTGACCGCGCTGATCACCGTGCTGGTCGTCAGCATGGGCCTGTTCTTCGGAGTCATGCCGCAGCGGGAGAACGCCGCCGCCGCGCAGGCCCAGACAGAGGCCGCCGAGGCGCAGAACGCGCTGCTGCAGTCCCAGCTTGAGCAGCTCGCCGAAGACTCCGAAGCCCTGACCGAACGGCGCGAGCAGTTCGCCCGCCAGCTGCAGGCCTTCCCGGAGGAGAACCAGTACGCCAGCTACATCGACGCCCTCGACGCCATCGCCGAGGAGCAGAACGTCGACTACCGGGCCATGGAGACCGGGGAGAAGCTCGTCTTCGACCTCGAGATGTCTCCCTGGCAGGGCGAAGGCAGCGGAGAGTTCGGGGACCTCGCCGACGACGCCGAACCCGGCACCGGAGCTGACGTCCCCGCTGCGCCGGAGGGCGAGGGCGACCCCGCCATGCCCGAGGACGGCATAGGCCCCGGACCCGGCGACCCATTCAGCGGCCGTGAGCTCGTAGCAGTCCCCATAACAATCGAAGTCGCCGGCGGCGCCACCGGAATCCGCCACTTCGTCCGTCTGGTCCAGACCGGAGACCGATACACCACCCTGACTTCCCTGCAGTTCGAGGCCTACGGCGAGGAGGATGAGGAGGCCCCGTCCATCGGCGACGAAGACGGCGGGAACGCTGAGCCCGCAAGCTTCAGCGTCACCCCCCTGCCCCTCCGCCTTATCCCGATGACCCAGCAGCCCGACCAGCCCGCCCCCGAGGAGCCCAGCGAGCCCGAGGACCAGCCGGCACAGCCCGACGAAGGCGACGACCCCCCGGCTCAGGAGGACGAGGAGGAGCCCGAGGGCAACGATGAGGATGAGGAGGACACCGGCGGCGGGAGCGAATCCGGCGCCACCATCGACTCCGGACCAGACGTCCTCTTTGGGGAGACCACCGCCCGCATCGAGGGGTACATCTGGATCCTCCGCCAAACCGACGGCGAGAGCAGCGCCTCCCCGGCTGAGGAGCAGCTCGACAGCACCGCTCCCGCCGACGAGGGAGCAGAAGCCGAAGAAGACTCTGAAGAGAGCTTCGACGTCTCACCCTGACGGCGCTGAGCTCTCCTCTCCCAGACCTCATGCTGAGGTCCGGCCCACGGTACGGATGGGCCGGCCCTCAGCATGATTCTTCGAAGCACCGGGCGCAGGCTGGACGCCCGCACTCGCATCACCAGGAAAGATAGGGGCAGGGCGTGAGGGGACTGCACATGGGAGGTATTCGTGTGCTCCTGATCGCCCTGGTCCTGGCCACCCTCACCGCAGCGGGGCTCTGGCTCACCGAACCGGAGCCTGACAACGCCGAACCTGCCCACTACTGGTCCGAGGTCGACCGGGAGTTCCTCGAGCTCGTCAATCAGGCCCGCGCCCAGCGCGGAGTGAAGCCCCTCCAGACATGGGACCCGCTCGCCTCCTCCAGGTCAGGTGCCGCCGAATGGTCATACATGACCATGAACGTCCAACATATTTGGCACGACGACGCCCACATCAGCGCCGGCATGCAGAACGCCGGATGCCTCTCCGGCGGAGAGAACGTCTCCTACACCTCCCGCTCCGGAAGCAGCACCTTCCAAGTCCTGGACGCGGAACGGGTCGCCCAGGAGCTCTTCGCCGGGTACATGGGCTCCCCGGGCCACCGGGCGAACCTGCTGCGTCCCCACTACGGATTCCATGGTTCCGGCACCGTGGTGCACCGGTTCGCCACGGCCTCCGGCACCGACTATGTGCGGGTTTACCACACTCACCGGTTCGGGGTGGACTGCCGCTCTGACCAAATGCCCCAGGCAGGGGCCGACGGGCCCACCGGCATCAAGCCTCCCCCGGGCCAGCCCCTCGCCTTCCAGGAGGAAAGCATGGTCCCCGCTGAGGAGATCCCGCATGCCGAGGTTCCCGACCCCGAATATGAGTTCGACCCGGACCAGACATGGCTGGCCAGCATGGTCCCGACCTTCACGATCTACTCCGCGAGCACCCTGATCCTTCTCCTCACCACGGTGGGAGTCACCATGGGAGTGCTCCAGCACCGGCGGCTCACCGCACGGCGGATGCTGACCATGACCCAGTTCCGCCCGGAAGCCTCCGCCCTGCTCCTGCCCGAAGGCCCCTCGACCCGATTCATACCCCGGTGACCAGCCAGAGAGCTTCCAGCCCAGGCGGAGCATCTCCTCACGCAATCATGACGCTGCTCCCAGGCCGGTGGCGCTAGGCTGGTGGGCATGACTCAGCGACCAGACTCCAGCCGTCCGGGGCGGCGGCCCATGGCCGGACGCCCGGTCCCCAAGAATCTTGGAGCCAGCGGCCGGCCCAAAGGCCCCCGCGACTACGCGTCCGCCGAGGACGAGGACGACTTCGTCCCGCCGAACCCCAAGAACCCGATCGCCAGGGCCAGGCCCGGCATCGTCATCGGCTGGAGCCTCGTCATCCTCGGCATCATTGCGCTGGTCTCTGTGCCCTTCCTTCCCATCGACTGGCCCAGCCTGCTCGCCCCCGCGGTGGTGCCCGGGCTGATCGCCGTGGTCATCCTGGGGCTCGTCATCCTGTTCCTGCAGATGCCCTCCAAGAGGAGAAGCGGCAGCGACGGCGCCCAGCTCTAGAGCGCCCAAGAACGTATTGAACCCACCAGAGGAGGAGCAGGACTTGCAGGAGAACTCAACCCCCGTGCTCGTAGACGTGGCCCCGGACCTCAACATCACTGATCTCCTCGAGCAGCAGGCCGAGAGTGACCCGCACAACGTCCTCTACTCCGTCAACGACGAGGCCGGCGCCTGGCGGGACGTCACCGCCTCCGAGTTCCGGACTGACGTCGTCCGCATCGCCAAAGGCCTCATCGCCTCCGGCGTCGAGCCCGGCGATCGGATCGCCATCATGTCCACCACGCGATACGAATGGGTGCTCGCCGACTTCGCCGTCTGGTACGCAGGGGCCGTCTCCGTGCCCGTCTATGAGACCTCCGCGGCCTCCCAGATCGCCTGGATACTCAAAGATTCCGGAGCCAAGCTTGCCCTCGTCGAGAACAGTGAGCTCAAGAGCGCCGTGGAAGCTGCCGCGCAGCAGGAGAACCTGAACCTCACCGGCACCCTCACCTTTGAAGGAGGAGACCTCGAGACCCTTCGCGAGGCCGGCGTCGCCGTGGACGGCATCACCCTGCGCGAGCGCCGCACCGCCGCTGCCGCCGAGGATCTCGCCACCCTGATCTATACCTCCGGGACCACCGGAAACCCCAAAGGCTGCGAGCTGACCCACGGAAACTTCACCGTCCACTGCGCCCAGACCATCGCCGCCATGGACGGGATCCTCAACAAAGACTCCTCCACCGTGCTGTTCCTCCCCCTGGCGCACGTCTTTGCCCGCTGGGTCTCCGTCCTGTTCGTCGCCATGGGAGGACGGGTCGCCCACACCTCCAACGTCAAGCACCTCGTGGACGACCTCGGCGCCGTGAAGCCCACGTTCCTCCTGGGCGTGCCGCGGGTCTTTGAGAAGGTCTACAACTCCGCCCACGCCAAAGCCGAGGCCGACGGCAAGGCCAAGATCTTCTTCAAATCAGTCGAGGTGGCCGCCGCCTACTCCCAAGCCACCACCAGCGGCAAGGCCTCGT